>NZ_CP073343.1:2913926-4370890 GCF_024397855.1 Marinomonas rhizomae | reverse complement strand
TGTAGACGTACTCCCTGGTTGAGTGACAGACAAGAAGCGGATTTTACATCGGGGATTTAAAGTTATCCACATATAAATGGAAAAAAACCGAACTTATCCCAAAAAGCAAAAATGTTAATAACATATAAGGTTATACACAGCAGTAGATAAAATAATATTACTGTGCATAAACCACATAGTTATGCACATATAAAAATCCGGTTATTTTTATTTAATCCACATGTGGGTAAGATACTATCATTTTGTTTTTTATACACATTAGTTGGAATAAAAACCTCTCTGTGGATAATATTTATAAATGAAATATTCTTTATCCACTAACTCAGTAGAAGTCTGTGTGTAAGTGTTTAATGGATTGTGCAGCTATTTTTTTATCAATTAAGCCGCGCTAAGCATTGAATTTACTGAGGAAAGGCTCTAAAATCCGCGCCCTGATTTGACCAATCAAATGTAGAGGCTTGGCGGTCGCTAACCCTCAAAACTCAAACACTGCATTCAGTGAGAGAATTAAGATGAAAAGAACTTTCCAACCTAGCGTTCTAAAACGCAAACGTAATCACGGTTTCCGTGCTCGTATGGCTACTAAAAGCGGACGTCAAATCGTCGCTCGTCGTCGTGCTCGCGGCCGCAAGGTTCTAAGCGCATAAGTACGCTGATGACCGAATATTGTTTTCCTCGGCATGTCAGACTTCTGAATGCCGGGGATTATCAATCTGTCTTTAATGGCACTTCCTCCAAAGTCTTCGCAGGCGAATTCCTTTTATTGGCACGAAAACGAGATGATGACCAAACTCGGTTGGGTCTTATTGTGTCTAAGAAAACGGATAAACGCGCGGTAGGCAGGAATCGTATCAAACGTTTGGTGCGTGATTCCTTTCGTCACAACAAAATCCCTCTTTCTGGTCTTGATATAGTCTTCTTAGCACGACACGGTATTAAAGAACTGGAAAACGCCGATTTGCACAACCGACTCGATAAAGCATGGGCTCAGTTGGCAAAAAAAGCACAAAAACCTGCTCAAAATAAAAAACGCGACCAAACTAGACAGAAATAGGCTGAAAAAACTGCCAAAGGCTGGTTTAATAGCGCGTGATTTTTATAAGGGTTCTGTGAACCTATTGTCCAACCAAACAAATTAGTTGAATACCATGGATTTCAGACGTTACTTTTTATGGGGTGCGCTTTTTATCAGTGGCTACCTACTGTTTTTACAGTGGAGCCAAGATTATGGTCCTCAGTCCACTCAAAGCGTAGCTCAAAGCTCTCAGTCTCAATCAGAGACACAACCTCAAGTGAGCGATGATTTGCCTATGGCAACTCAAAGCACAACCGAAGCCAATGCCGAAATTCCGCAAAGTGTGACAAAAATCGCACCGGGGAAATTGATTGAAGTAACAACCGATACCCTTCGTGTTGCGATCAATCCTATCGGTGGTGACTTAGTTGAAGCAGCTCTTCTTCAATACAAAAAAGAATTAGGCAAGCCTGATCCATTTGTCATCCTAGAAGATGGCAGCGAGCGCACTTACGTGACTCAAAGTGGTTTGGTTGGTCAAAATGGTCCAGACGCTTCACCAGAAGGTCGCCCAGTTTACCAATCTGAGAAAACGGCTTACTCCTTAGCAGATGGTGAAGATTCTCTTGATGTGAACCTGTACTACACCGACGCAAAAGGCGTGAAATATACGAAAACCTTCCGCTTCATGAAAGGTAAATACCGTATTCGCCAATTGATCACCGTAGACAACACATCATCAGATACTTGGCGCGGCAATCTTTTTGCCCAGATCAAGCGTGACAATACGCCAGATCCAAGCAAAGCAACTAGCATGGGCCTACAGCCTTATCTAGGTGGTGCTATTTCTGATGAGCAAACGAAATACAGCAAGGTTTCTTTCTCTGACATGGAAGAAGAGCCAATTAAAACAACCACAACCAAAGGTTGGGTTGCTGTACTTCAGCATTACTTCGTATCTGCTTGGATTCCAGAGCAAGGTCAAAAAGTCACCTTACAAGCTCGTACTAATGGTGACTTTAACATCATTGGATTCACTGGCACGCCAGTAGAGATTGCACCGGGTAAACAAGGTACATTGAGCTCGACTTTTTATGTTGGTCCAAAACTTCAAGACCACCTTGAAAGTACAGCAGAAAACCTTGACCTAACCGTAGATTATGGTTGGTTGTGGTGGTTGGCTAAGCCGCTATTCTGGTTGCTGACTTTGATCCAATCTTTCGTTATTAACTGGGGGATCGCGATTATCTTGGTCGTAGTCTGTGTAAAAGCAGTTTTCTTCAAGTTATCAGCGACAAGCTACCGTTCAATGGCGAAAATGCGTAAATTCGGACCAGAAATTGCCAAACTGAAAGAAAAGTATGGTGATGACCGTCAGAAGATGTCGCAAGAAATGATGGCGCTTTACAAGAAAGAAAAAATTAACCCTCTGGGTGGTTGTTTGCCTATCTTGGTTCAGATGCCAGTTTTCCTTTCGTTGTACTGGGTATTAATGGAATCCGTTGAATTGCGCCACGCGCCATTCTTCCTATGGATTCATGATCTATCCGTGATGGACCCGTACTTCATACTGCCAATTTTGATGGGTATCAGTATGTTTGTTCAGCAATCATTGAACCCAACGCCTCCAGATCCAATGCAAGCGCGAATCATGAAGATCATGCCAGTGGCATTCTCCATCTTCTTCTTGTGGTTCCCAGCAGGTTTGGTTCTATACTGGGTAACAAACAACACCTTATCCATATTACAACAGTATGTGATTACAAAACGCATCGAAAAAGAAGCCTGATACTAAAAAGGCCCATGTTTCGATCAAAAAAGGCTTCCCATTGGGAGGCCTTTTTTACGTTTAGATTGCCATGCTTGTCTGGCTAACGGACAATGGCTAACAAACAAAAGTAATAACCTCAATTTATTTCCTTTTACCGCACAGAGTTTGATTATGACCGATTTCCAATACGCCACAGACCAAGACACGATTGCCGCACAAGCCACTGCGCCTGGCCGAGGTGGCGTAGGGATCATTCGTTTATCTGGCCCCAAAAGCCTTGCCATTGCTCAGCAAATCGTGGGCTTTGAGCCTAAACCACGTTATGCCCATTACGTACCGTTCAGAACAACGAATCAAGAACAGCTTGATGAAGGCATCGCTTTATATTTCCCAGGACCAAACTCCTTTACTGGCGAAGACGTCTTTGAACTACAAGGTCACGGTGGTCCGGTCATTATGGACATGCTGCTTAGCCATTGTGTTGCTCTTGGGGCACGTTTAGCTCGTCCAGGCGAGTTTTCCGAACGCGCTTTTATGAACGATAAGATGGACTTAACCCAAGCCGAAGCCATTGCCGATTTGATCGACAGCACCTCGGAACAAGCCGCAAAATGCGCACTACGTTCCTTACAAGGTGCTTTTTCAAAACGCGTTGATGAACTGGTCGAAGCTTTAATTCATCTAAGAATATACGTGGAAGCGGCGATTGATTTTCCAGAAGAAGAAATCGACTTCATCGGTGACGGCAAAGTCGCAGCGGAACTGGCAGGCATTAAAAATAAGCTAATAGAAGTCCTCAAAGAAGCGAATCAAGGCGCCTTGATTCGTGAGGGCATGAGCGTGGTTATTGCAGGGCGTCCCAATGCCGGTAAATCCAGCTTGCTAAACGCCTTATCTGGCAAAGAATCCGCCATTGTCACCAACATCGAAGGCACCACTCGTGATGTCTTGCGTGAACATATTCACCTAGATGGCATGCCGCTGCACATTATCGATACAGCAGGCTTACGCGACAGTCCAGACGAAGTAGAGCGCATTGGTATTCAGCGCGCATGGGACGAAATCAGCAAAGCCGATCGCATTCTTATGATGGTCGATAGCCAATCGATTGATTCAAAAGACCCAAGCGAAATATGGCCAGAATTTATGGAAAAACTTGGTGATACCAAACATCTAACTTTAGTGCGTAACAAAGTCGACTTAACCAAAGAAAGTACTGGCATAGAGATGATCTCAGGCGTCTCTGTGGTCTCTCTATCGGCAAAAACAGGTGAGGGCGTTAACGACTTAACTGAACACCTAAAAGCCGTCATGGGCTTCGACAGCACGACTGAAGGAGGCTTTATCGCTCGTCGTCGTCACATAGAAGCCCTCAACAAAGCCAACCGCTTTTTAGACGCAGGCTACGAGCAACTGCACGGCTACGGCGCAGGGGAGTTACTCGCAGAAGATTTAAAAGAAGCCCAGCAAGCATTAAGCGAAATAACCGGTGCTTTTACCAGCGATGACCTGCTAGGACGTATCTTCGGCTCGTTTTGTATTGGTAAGTAAAACCATGGTCACACCTCGCCCGTGATGGTGTCAGGACCATAGAGCTCTCTTGGTAGTCCCCCTTGTGCATCTTGGCGCAGTGTTCTGATGTCGCGCGCAGGGGGCGCGCCAAACAGCCGAGAATACTCTCGGCTAAATTGTGACAGGCTCTCATAGCCAACCGATAATGCAACCGTGGTTACACCACCCAGCTCAGTGAAGAGCATTCTACGCGCTTCATATAATCTAATCTGCTTTTGATACTGAAGAGGTGACAAGCCAACCGTCGCCTTGAAGCGTCGATGAAAAGCCGACGGGCTCATATTCACTGTCGCCGCAAGTTCTTCCACCCGAAATGCCGTGGCATAGTGTTTGCGAATCCATGTAATAGCATTCCTAATTTGGAAAAAACGATCATCGATACCGGCTATTTGTCGTAATACTGCGCCTTGCGGGCCGCGCAACATTCGATACAGGATCTCGCGTTCGATCAGAGGTGCAATTAAGTCAATATCTTGTGGATGATCGCTAAGGCGGACCATCCTGAACCATGCATCAGCAAGATCCTCACTCACTTGATCAATGCAAAAACCTCTCGTCTCTGACAGGCTCAAAGGGCTATCCATCTCGCACAAAAGCTCCGTGACTAAAGCTCGGTCAAGAGATAAGCGCAAAGCCAAATAGGGTGCGGCCGGGCTCGATTCGACCACTTCTGCAATCACCGGCAGTTCGACCGAGGTAATAAAACTTTGCCCTGCACGATAGTCGACGACTTGATCTCCGATAACAATTCTTTTGCTACCTTGCAGGATTAGGCTAATCAGGGGTTGATATATTTCAGGAAAAAGCTCGGTCGGTTGGCAAACCTTGAGAATGTCCAAACGAGAGATCTGAGTTTCGGTAAGCAAGGATATCGCACGCTTCTCTACAAGCGATTTTAGTTTTTCAAGGGGATGATTCATACCACTCTTTCTAGCATAGCTTACATGGCGCATCAATAAATTAAGCAGGAATGTGCATTTTATAGATTGAAATAGACACGCGACAGTTTCACCACGCAGTTATAAATACCACTTCACGTCTTTCAGATAGGAAATACGCTATGCAAATTAAAAATTCAGTCGTGCTCATTACAGGGGCGTCATCCGGTATTGGTGAAGCGACAGCACGCGCCGTCGTTCAAGCTGGCGGTCGTGCTGTATTGTTAGCAAGACGCCAAGATCGGCTCGACGATTTAGCAAGAGAGCTGGGCGAGGATGTTCTAGCCTTACCCTGCGACGTCACTAACTCTGCCGAGGCTCAAAAGGCAGTCCAAATAGCACAAAAGAAATATGGCCGAATCGATGTCTTAATCAACAATGCAGGACAAGGTCTGTATGGCGCAATTGAAGACATCGGCATTGACGATTTTAAGCAACTGCTCAATCTAAATACGATCGCACCACTAATTATGATGCAAGCGGTCATCCCCCTGATGCGCAAACAAAGCGCTGGATGCATCATCAATGTGAGTTCAGGCGCGACCTTAGCAACGTACCCAGGTTCGGCGGCTTATACAAGTTCAAAGTCAGCCCTTAACATGATCTCAAAAGTGGCCCGGCTTGAACTAGCGGATGCTGGCATCACCGTATCCTTGATACATCCCTTCATGACAGCGACCGAGTTTTATGGCTCAGTAAAATCCGGCCTAAGCGCCTCAAAAGAACAAGAAGCAGGAGCCGTATCGATTGCTCAACCACCATCATTGTCCGCACAAATGATCATCAATCTAATAGAGACGGGCGATGAAGAGACGGATCTCGTTCCAAAAGAATACGGTGGAAGTTTCGAGGGCTAAAAGAATTTCGTAAATAGAAAAAATAGCGTATTCCACGCTCCAAGTTATTGGACTTAGAGCGTGGAAATGCCTTTTAACCCACGGTCATTTTGACTTTTGGGTAGCGGACTTTTTTGCTTCTTGGGCTGGCGAGGAAGTAAGCGAGCGTCAGTGGCCCAAGACGGCCGATGAACATCAAGAAGATAATGATGCCTTCTCCAGTGTTACTCAATGATCCGGTCAAGCCACGAGAAAGGCCAACAGTGCCCAATGCCGACACGGCTTCGAACACCACATCGATCATTTGCGCGTGTTTTTCACTCACCAACAATACAAATATAGCCAACCAAGTGACACCGATAGAAATCATGCTCAAGGCTAGGGCTTTGCTGATCACTTCCTTAGGAATTTCGCGCTTAAACACATTTACTTCGTCATCACGGCGCAGGTAAGCGTAGGTTGCTAAGACCAGCAACATAAAAGTTACGACCTTGATGCCGCTGGCGGTACTCAAGGACCCACCACCAATGAACATCAGCACCAACATCAGTGACGTCGTCGCGTCTCTTAGTTCTTCAATAGCGAGAGTATTAAACCCAGCCGTACGCGGTGTCACTGCTTGAAACCAAGACGCCAGCCACTTGCCCGTTTCACTTAATGGACCCAGAGTATTCGGATTGCTGTATTCAATAAAATAGATGGTCAGCAAGGCTACAAGATTGATGACAATGGTGCCAGTAATCATCATTTTGCTGTAGGGCGAAAGTCTCGCCCAGCGGCGATTTTTCATCAAATCAATCCATACGGAAAAACCCAACCCCCCAATGATAAACAAACCGCTGATGGTAAAATTCACAATAGGATCGGCCACATAGGGCATTAAACTCGCTGAGGAGAGCGCAAAACCAGCATTATTAAAGGCGCTAATGGTGTAGAAGAAACCATGGAATAAACTGGTTTTCCAACCTAAGGTATCACTCCAGTGCAGCGCGAGAATTAGCATACCGATGACTTCGACAATCAAAGAAAACAGCAATACCGACTTGGCCGTAGAGACGATGCTAGAGGCGTCTGTTTGATTAAATGCTTCTATGGCTACCGTGCGCTGTAAAAAACCAATACGACCGCCCAGCGCGACGAGAGTGACAATAGCGAAAGTCATTAAGCCGAGACCGCCGCATTGGATCAAAAGCGCAATCACGACTTGCCCAAACGAAGTAAAAGCAGTGCCTGTGTCTTCGACAACTAAACCTGTCACTGTAACTGCAGACGTGGCAGTAAAGACACTGTGTAACCAAGAAATCGGTTGTGTGGTGGCAATCGGTAATTTAAGCAACAAGGTACCGATGATAATCAGTAATAAAAAACCACCACATAAAATCAAAGGTGGTGCCGCCATGATTTTTTTCGCCGCTTTTGGATGTCGCTCTATGGCGGCAACCGCTGGGTCCCAATTCACCATCTTAAGCCAACCTTGGCGCGATATGTTTTAGTTCACTGCGAGGGCCACACAGCAACAAGATGTCTTTCTCTTTTAGAACAAAGGCTTTATCTAAGTGCAAAAACGTCTCTTGCTCACGTTTAATCATCACAGCATCGACTTTGCCTTTTGTTGGGTCTAAAACATCCCCAAGAGGACGTCCGTTTAGCTGTGGTTTGATATGAATCTCCACCACGTATAAACCATGCCCAATAGACAAATAATCGTTCACCATTGGGTAATTCAGTGCCTGTGCAACACGCACACCCATTTCTTCTTCAGGATGAATAATTCGTGACACGCCAAGTTTAGAGACAATAGTATGATGGGCGCGGCTACTGGCTTTGACCCAGATTTCTTTCACACCAATCTTTTTCAGCGCCAAGATGCACAACAGGCTGGATTCCATGTCCTCACCAATGGCCACCAGCACAGCGTCGCTGTTAATTAGGTCGAGCTCTTTTAACGCGTTTTCGTCGGTGGAGTCACAAATCATCACTTGGGTGAAATCATCGACATACTTTTCAGCAATTTTCGAATCTCGATCTACACCTGTAACCGTATGGCCTAAATAAATAAGCTCCATGCTTGCTGCAATACCAAAACGCCCTAAACCAATCACCGTGAAATGCGCCATATTGATTACCTTTTATTTATGCCTTTTAAGAGTTTTTTGCTGAGTTAACGATCGAATAACAATCGATAACCTAGACCTGGTTCCGTTTTGATAACACGCTGATCATTGGCATTATCATTGAGTTTTTTACGCAACTGACTGACTAAAATCCGTAAATAGTGCGAGTCTCGGGTATGGGTTACCCCCCAAATTGTTGCCAGTAACTCTTCTTGCATAACCAGTTTGTCAGGCGTGGTCATTAACATGCGTAAAAAGGCGAATTCCTTCTTGGTTAACGCTAAAGGAGAACCCTGTAACCAAGCCTGATTGGTGCTGATTTCTAACTTAATATTACCTGTTTCTAGGACATCAGCCGGTGAGTGGGTATTCACTAAATCTCGTAATAAAACTTTCACTCGGACAATTAATTCGCGA
This sequence comes from Marinomonas rhizomae, assembly GCF_024397855.1. Taxonomy (NCBI): domain Bacteria; kingdom Pseudomonadati; phylum Pseudomonadota; class Gammaproteobacteria; order Oceanospirillales; family Oceanospirillaceae; genus Marinomonas; species Marinomonas rhizomae. Next base: position 4,362,227 of record NZ_CP073343.1, on the reverse strand, counting down.
ATGCCGAAGGGTTTGCTTAGGTAATCATTTGCGCCCGCTTCAAGCAGCCGAATCTTTTCATCTTCTTCATCTCGGGCCGTCAAAATGAGAATAGGTGTACTGCTGGTGGCTCGAACATAGTTGACCAAATCCATACCGTCGCCGTCTGGCAAGCCTAGATCTAATATCAATAAATGCGGTGGATTATGCTCAATGGACTGTTTCGCTGCGCTAATGGATTCAGCACCGAAATACTCAAAGCCTTCAGCCGCTAATGAAATCCGAATAAAAGTATGGATTTGGGACTCATCATCAACCACCAAGATTTTATAAGAGGTCATGATGCACTACCTTTTTCGTTAATCGACGGCTCAGCGCACGCAGGCAAGCCGATACGAATTAAACAGCCTTGCTCGACGGGAACGGATTGAATTGAACCATGATGAGCCGCAATAATGCCTTTTGATACCGCCAAACCTAAGCCTGTGCCGCTGTCATTTCGCTTGAAAGAGTCGACCGAGTAAAACAACTCAAAGACAGTCTCAGACTGGGCTGAACTAATGCCAACCCCTTGGTCTCGTACATCAATAACAACCAGAGAACGTCTGTTATCTGTAACTAATGTTTTTATAGAAATGATGACAGTTTTATCTATTGGTGAATATCGCAAAGCATTATCGATAACGTTAAAAACTGCCTGCTGAATAAGCGAAGTACTCACAAAAACCAGCGGCAGCTTATCGTCTAACTGCAGAATTAAACGAGATTTTTGCTCACTAAAACGATCCATAACAAGATGAATAATGGCAACAGCAGATTGCTCAGACATTCGTGGAACCACAACGCCATGGTGCAGTTTTGTCGCTTGTAGCAGATTTTCAATGTATTGATGAAGTCGATGGCTTTCGACGGTGGCACTGTCTAATAGCTCTTGCTTTTCCTGCTCCGAGAGCTTATCCATGTATTCTTTTAGTGTGCTCAAGGTACCAATAATGGTCGACAGCGGTGTGCGCAAATCATGAGAAACCGACAATAAAATACTGTTACGCAGCTGCTCTTGTTTTAATTGGTTTTGCTGATATTGATATAATTCCGCCAGCTTACTGGTGATCACCGCCACCAGCAAAAACACCAGCAAATTCACCATGTCATCGCCATTAAACATCTCGAACGAATAACGCGGAACGGTAAACAGGAAGTTAAAACATAAGGCTTCAAGTACAGCCACGCCATAGACCCAACGGGAACGACAGGATAAAGCGACCACCACCACAGCCAGTTGCAAGATCAGCAACACCGCAATATTGGATCCAAGCCAAATATCTAATCCATAGCTGATTAGCAAAGCCGTGCTAATAGCAAACACAACTAAATAGTGAGAAGGGATGGTTGGTGTTTTCAGTTTCATAGTGTCGCTTGTCAACGCCTTTTAAGTAAGGAAGGGCACAAGCAAGACTGTAGCAAAGGGCGGAGGTATTGGCGCGTAAAAAAACCGTAACGTTTTCATTCGCTATAAGATCAACTATCCAATCAAATCACCTGATTGGATAGTTGAGGTAATATTATCTAGTACCCGTCAATGAAGCAGAAAATATAGTTATGAAGCCTTAACATTTACCAATACACGACCACGTACCTTGCCACCAAGTAGCTTATTAGCCGTTTCTACCACATCTTCCAAGCCAATTTCTTCGCTCATGCTGTCAAAATCCTCTGGCTGTAGTAGTTCACTCAAACGTTGCCATGCTTCAATGCGGTCAGCTAATGGTCGCATGACGCTATCTATGCCAATCAGCTTGATACCTCGTAAAATGAAAGGCGCTACAGAAGCAGGGAAGTCCATGCCTTGTGCTAAGCCGCAACACGTCACCACACCGCCATATTTAGTAGTGGCGCAGGCATTAACTAAAGTGTGACTGCCGACACAATCAATGACGCCAGCCCAACGCTCTTTCTGTAAGGGTTTACCAGATTCAGACAGTGTATTCCGGTCGATGATGTCGCTTGCTCCAAGGCTTTTCAAGTAGTCGCTTTCTTCCATTCGTCCTGTAGAAGCAACAACGTGATAGCCAAGACGGTTCAGTAGGCGAATCGCAAAACTGCCAACGCCACCGTTGGCGCCTGTCACTAGAATTTCGCCAGAATCCGCCGTAACACCTTGTTTTTCAAGAGCAAGTACCGACAACATCGCCGTATAACCCGCTGTACCTATTGCCATAGAGTGCTTAGCATCTATACCTTTTGGAAGAGGAATGAGCCACTCGCTTTTGAGTCGTGCTTTTTGAGCCAAACCGCCCCAATGCACTTCACCGACACCAAAACCATTCAATACAACAAAATCACCAACAGTGAAGCGTTCAGAATCACTTTGTAGCACTTTACCGACTAGATCTATTCCAGGCACCATAGGAAAAGAGCGCACAACGGGAGACTTACCAGTGATGGCTAAACCATCTTTGTAATTTAAGGTGCTGTAGTGAACTTCAACCAACACATCACCTTCAGGTAGCTGATCTTCCTGTAGCTCCACAACGGATGCTGTACTTTTTTTGTCTTCTTGCGTGATCAATAAACCTTTAAACATAAGTCCTCCAATTTTAGACCGATCGTCTATTTTTAGCTTATAAAAAGCCAAGTGGCTTCACTTGGCTATTGTTATTAGTCTGTTTTAATTTGAATTGCTTGGATAAAAAACGCCATGAACAAGCTTAGTGGTTGTGTGCTTTTGACTAATCTCGCCCGATGAACAGCACCTTCCCAGCCAATCCAGAATGCTTGAGAAATATCGTTAATATTGACTGTAAGATCAGTTTCACCTTGTTTTTGACTTTCTAATAAACAGGTCGCCACTCTTATTTGCCAGCTTTGATAGGTTGCTTGCAGTTGCTCTCGAAACGTCTCAGAAAGCAGACTGGATTCTTGTTCTAAGTTACCCACTAAACAACCACGTTTAAATTCGTGCCGGACAATGCCGTCTTGGGCATCTTGGGCAAAGCGCTGTAATCGTTCTAGGGGAGAAAATGACTCGTCCAATAAGAAACCATCTAATTTTGCTTCAAAATAACGACGATAACGCGCTAAAACAGCCAAACCAAAGGCTTCTTTACTCGGAAAATAATGATAGAAAGACCCTTTTGGCACTCCGATAGATTTTAAAATCGGATCAATGCCGCTGCGAATAAAGCCAGATTCTGTCAATATTTGCATTCCAGCTCGTAATAAAGCGTCGCGTGTATCTAAAGCGTCTACTGACGTTTTTTTTGGCCGCCCTCGACGAGGCTTAATAGGGAGGTTAGTGGCTGGATTGGATTCCGAGTGCAATGTCTAATACCTAAGCAATAAAATGGTTGTCCATTAATTTAGACCACTCGTCTATTTAATTCAAGAAAGTTAGTTCAAGCAAGCTAATTCAAGAAAAGGCTAAAAGTCTCATATTACGGTGTCTTCCCTTAATTTGTCTTTTGTCGGCGGCGCGCCAAAATAGCGTTTGTAGTCCCGACTAAACTGATGAACGCTTTTATAACCAACTTCTAGAGAAATTTGACTGACATTCAGGTGACCTTGACTTAACAGCATTTGTGCTTTCAATAGACGTAAACGCTTCAGGTACTGTAATGGAGACGATCCTGCGATGTTTTTAAAATGATGGTGGAAGCTTGAAACGCTCATGTTGGCATCGTCTGCAAGCTGTTCCACACGGACTTCTTGATCCAGCTGCTGATGCAGTTGTTTGAGGGAATTCACTATCAGCGAAAAGCGTCCTTGATTAAGCACCAAGGCACGTAACGCATCGCCTTGTGAACTTTGTAAAGCTTCAAAAATAACTTCTCGAACCCGACTCTGTCCCATGATTTTTGCGGTATATGGATCATGTAAGGCTTTGATAAGACGAGAGACAGATTCAATCATATCATCACTCATTGGGACGGATGACATGGAAAAGTTAGATACAGATGGATTTGATGTATATTCAGAAGAAACAGAAACCAACTCGGATAACACAACAGGATCGATATCAATAGAGATCCCCAAAAGCGGTTCTTGTTGGCTGGCAAAGGTTTCACATTCGAAAGGCAAGGGTAAAGTTTGCACCAAGTAGTGACTAGAGTTGTAGTGAATTTCACGATCGCCTAAATAGCCAATTTTACGACCTTGAACAATAATGGTGAGTCCAGGCCGATAAATAAGCGGCATTCTAGGCAAAGATTTTTCACACTTCATTAAACGAACATTGGCAATCAAGGTATCGCAGAAACCATCTTCTCTCACCAGAGGTTTGATCAAATCTACTAAATTTCTATCGCTCATATTTGATCCATCTGTCTATAAAAATCAATGAAGTTATTATCCATACAAGATTGTGTAGGAAAAGTTATGTTTTAACTATTTAGAGGAATAGGCAAAACAATAGCAAGAATGCACAACACAAAACACCAAAGCTTACTCTACACTAGGTAACACATATTTCATGTTCCAACACTGGAGTAACTATTTATGAGCCAAGCAAAATCTTATGCTGCACTCTCTGCAACAACCCCTTTAGCACCCTTTTCATTTGAACGTCGCGCGCTTCGTGAAGACGATGTAAATATCGACATTCTTTATTGTGGTGTTTGTCACTCTGATATTCATACGGCAGAAAGTGATTGGGGACCAAGTAATTACCCAATCGTTCCTGGCCATGAAATTGTGGGTAAAGTCACCGAAGTTGGCAGTAAAGTATCCAAATATAAGATTGGCGACATTGTCGGTGTAGGTTGTATGGTCGACTCTTGTCAGCATTGTTCCCATTGCGCCGCGGACTTAGAGCAATATTGCGATAATGGTCCAGTCGGAACCTATGGTGCTCACGATCTAATCGACGGAACTTTAACCTACGGTGGTTATTCAGATCACATAGTAGTGCGTGAAAAGTTCGTCTTATCTATTCCTCAGACTTTAGAACTGAGTAAAGCCGCTCCTTTATTATGTGCTGGTATCACAACGTATTCTCCACTACGTCATCACGGCATTAAGGCAGGCGATAAAGTCGGTGTTTTAGGAATGGGCGGTTTAGGCCACATGGGCGTGAAATTCGCAAAAGCCTTTGGTGCAGAAGTGACTATTTTCACTCGTTCAGAAAGTAAAATTGCAGAAGCGAAAAAACAAGGCGCAGATTATGTGATCGTTTCAACTGACGAAGCACAAATGAAAGCAGCCGCAATGACATTCGACTATTTATTAGACACCATTCCCGTTCAACATGATTTGAACCCGTACTTGGGTTGCTTAAAAGTCGATGGAACGCACATTTTAGTCGGTCTTATCGAACCAATGGAACCAGCGGTTCATGCGGCCAACTTGGTGATGAAACGTCGTGTACTCACTGGTTCTTTGATCGGTGGTATTGCAGAAACACAAGAAATGTTGGACTTCTGTGCAGAGCATAACATTGAATGTGATGCTGAGATGATCAATATCCAGGATATCAACCAAGCTTATCAGCGCATGAAAAAAGGCGATGTGAAATATCGATTCATTATCGATATGAAAAGCTTGAAAGAAGAAGCTTAACCTCGCTTTATAGCTTCTTACCTTAAAAAGCGCCTTTGATAGGCGCTTTTTTTTGCTCTATTTTCTATCACGGTCCAGTTTGATAACTAAAAAACGCAACAGGGCGAGGGCGCTAAGGCCTGTAATCAACTCGTTTTCTTCTTAACCACGTCGCCACTGCACAAAAAACTTCTCTCCATTGTTTCATTGAATGCCGATATCGCTTTTGATAATTCAATACAAGCCACTCTCTCAAATATAGCCTCATCCTCATTTGTCGCTTTATACAGCGAAGATGATCATAAAAGCAAAATAGTTACTCACAGGTAGATTTTTTCAAGATTGTCTTTCTTTCTCCACAATGGCTCGAACATCAACAAAAAGCAGGATCTAAGGTAATTATTCACACTGTCTATCTAGAAAAAAACGAAAAATATAAAAATTTTATTTTTTTTGCTTGTGGATTATTTTTTTTATAAAAAGGGCTTTTTTTGTGGTAAAAAACACAAAAAACCATAACAAACAACAAGTTAAAGTATTCAGAAAACAAAAAACAGCTTGTTGATAAGTATGGTGATAGCTTGATAGGAAGTTTTGCACAGTTTTTAACAACTTGGACCTTAAAAATCGACTCTGTATAAGTCCCTATTTTATGCACAGGTTCAGGTTATCCACACCACAAGATAACCAGCCCAGTCTTAACAAGATGTTATCTTTATAAACATTTAATAATTATGGATTTTTTATCTTTATACACAGAAATTAGCTTGCTATATAAACATAACAAACATAAAAGACCTTATATACTTACTTAAATATATTAATATTGATGACCGGGTTAAGAGAGTTTCGATCTCTTTCTTTTTGGAAATTAGCCTATATACTAAGCGGCCTCAATCGATGATTGATCGTTTTTTATTCATTTTATTTAGTAATACCGAGGTTCCTGTGGATTTCCCAAGTCGCTTTGATGTGATTGTGGTTGGTGGCGGACACGCTGGTACAGAAGCAGCTTTAGCAGCAGCTCGTATGGGCGTTAAAACTTTGTTACTTTCTCACAACATTGAAACTTTAGGACAAATGTCCTGTAACCCCGCCATTGGTGGCATAGGGAAGTCCCATCTGGTTAAAGAAATAGACGCTTTAGACGGCGCTATGGCATTGGCCACAGATCAAGCCGGGATTCAGTTTCGTACTTTGAACTCTCGTAAAGGACCTGCTGTTCGAGCCACACGAGCTCAAGCTGATCGCATTTTATATAAAGCGGCTATTCGTCATAAGTTAGAAAACCAAGAAAACTTATGGCTTTTTCAACAATCGGCTGAAGATCTGATTGTTGAAGATGGTGCTGCTCGTGGTGTGATTACTCAAACAGGTATTCGCTTTAATAGTAAAACCGTTGTTTTAACGGCCGGTACCTTTTTAGGTGGCGTTATCCATATTGGCTTACAAAACCACTCAGGTGGTCGTGCCGGTGATCCGCCATCCATAGGTTTAGCGCAAAAGCTTCGTGCTTTGCCATTTCGCGTTGATCGCTTAAAAACGGGAACGCCACCTCGTATTGACGCTCGTACTGTCGATTTTTCTCTGATGCAAGCACAACCTGGCGATGATATTGATCCAGTTATGTCATACATGGGCAATCGCGCAATGCACCCTCGTCAAGTTGAATGTTTTATCACTCATACCAATGAACAGACTCACGATATAATTCGTGCCGGTATGGATCGTTCACCAATGTATTCTGGCGTTATTGAAGGTATTGGGCCTCGTTACTGTCCTTCTATTGAAGACAAAATTGTACGTTTTGCCGATAAGAACTCCCATCAAATCTTTATCGAGCCAGAAGGTTTAACTACGCACGAACTGTATCCGAATGGAATTTCGACGTCTTTACCGTTTGATGTACAGATTGAGCTAGTACGTTCTATGAAAGGCATGGAAAATGCCCATATTACTCGTCCTGGTTATGCTATTGAGTACGATTATTTTAATCCTCAGGATTTAAAATATTCATTAGAAACCAAACACATGCCTGGTTTGTTCTTTGCAGGACAAATTAATGGCACAACAGGTTATGAAGAAGCTGGTGCACAAGGCTTACTGGCTGGTCTAAATGCGGCTTTGCTTGCACAAGACAAAGATGCTTGGACACCTAGACGAGATGAAGCTTATTTAGGTGTACTGGTTGATGATTTGATCAGTATGGGGACAAAAGAACCCTATCGCATGTTTACTAGTCGTGCAGAATATCGTTTGATCTTGCGTGAAGACAATGCTGACATGCGTTTGACTGAAAAAGGCCGTGAACTTGGTTTGGTTTCTGATGAGCGTTGGGCTGCCTTCTGCAAAAAACGTGAAGCGATAGAAGTAGAAACGCAACGTCTTAAATCGAGTTGGATTGTGCCAAATACGCCTGAAGCGGAAAGTATTAATCCAAAGCTTGAGACGCCAATTACTCATGAGTACAGCTTGTTAGATTTGCTTAAACGTCCGAACATTGTCTATTCCGATGTGGCGAATTTGAAAAATGCTCTTGATGAGCCTGTGGACGAACAAGTTTCTGAGCAGGTTCAAATAGCCGTTAAATACGCTGGCTATATTTCTCGTCAAGCCGAAGATATTGAGCGTCTACGTCGTCAAGAAAATACCGAGCTACCTGAAGATTTGGATTATACCAAGATGGAAGGTCTTTCGAATGAGATCAAGCAAAAGCTGACTCAACAGCGTCCTGCAACGCTTGCAGCGGCATCTCGAATCCAAGGTGTGACGCCTGCGGCGGTATCCTTACTATTAATTCACTTGAAAAAACGTGCGATTGCACGCAAAAGTGCCTAGAATCATCAGCCGATAATCCCTAATTGCTATCTTTATAGAAATGGATCGACTGTGACACACTTTGACACTATTCAAAAAGGCGCCCAACAAATGGGCGCTGCTCTATCTGATGAAACGATTCAGACTCTTGTAAAATACCTAGCCATGCTAGAAAAGTGGAACAAGGCTTATAACCTGACTGCTATTCGAGATGTAGAGCAAATGATTTCTTTGCATTTATTAGACAGTTTGGCGACTTTACCCTTTATAACCGGTGACAATATTATAGACGTAGGTACTGGTCCTGGCTTACCTGGTATGGTGCTTGCTATATGTTATCCAGAAAAACGTTTCACTTTACTCGACAGTAACGGCAAAAAAACCCGTTTTTTGACACAAGTTAAGATGGAGTTGGGCATTCATAATGCCACTGTGGCAAATGAACGTGTTGAAAAACACCCTTACCAAGGGGAGTACGATCATGTCATTTCTCGAGCTTTTGCGTCTTTACAAGATATGATTAATTGGACTTTACCTCTCCCCAAAGAGACTGGTAATTTTCTAGCCATGAAAGGCGTTTACCCTAGTGAAGAAATAGCGGCGCTACCGAAAGAGGTTGATTTAGTATCTGTAGAGCCTCTTAATGTGCCAAATGTTCAGGCGGAGCGTCACATGGTAGTGATGACGCGTAAAGGATAAAACATGGCAAGAATCATCGCAGTTACCAACCAAAAAGGTGGCGTGGGTAAAACCACCACCTGTGTTAATTTAGCGGCGTCACTGGCGGCAATGAAGCGTCGAGTGTTATTAATCGATTTAGATCCGCAAGGTAATGCGACAACAGGAAGTGGTTTCACCAAAGAAGAGTTAGACACGAGCGTCTACGACGTATTGATTGGTTCTCATGGCGTAAAAGAAGTCATGAAAAAAAGCATGCCTGGGGACTACTGGGTATTGCCTGCAAATGGTGATTTAACTGGCGCAGAAGTGGTTTTACTTGATTTACCAAGTAAGGAAACTCGTCTGCGTGCTGGCCTGTATGAAGTCGATAATGACTTTGATTATATCTTGCTTGACTGCCCACCGGCATTGAATATGTTGACAGTAAATGCCTTAGCGGCTTCTCAAGGTGTATTGATTCCTGTGCAATGTGAATATTACGCATTAGAAGGGTTAACGGCATTATTGCAAACGATCAATCGTATTACGCAAGCATTAAATCCCTCTCTAGAGGTCGAAGGTATTTTACGAACCATGTATGATCCTCGCCCTAGTTTAACGCATGATGTTTCTAGCCAGCTTCACAAGCATTTTGGCGACAAGGTTTATGATACCGTGATCCCTAGAAATATTCGTTTAGCGGAATCTCCAAGTTATGGGTTACCTGTGTTGCATTATGAAAAGCAGTCTCGTGGTGCTATTGCTTACCTTGCACTAGCGGGTGAGTTTATTCGAAAATCTGTTGCGTAATTACTGTTTAATAAGCGTAGTTTAATTCCAATTAGGGTTAATGAAATGACGATGAAAAAAAGAGGTCTAGGTCGTGGCTTAGATGCATTATTGGCACCACAATCAACGCCAACCAATGAGGCTGATAGTGGCTCTGATAGTGAGCAAATAAAAGGCCTGACTTATTTGCCTGTGGAATGGCTATCCAAAGGTAAATTCCAACCTCGTCGTGACATGAATCCTGCGCAACTTGAAGATTTAGCCGCGTCGATTCGTAATCAAGGTATTATGCAACCTATTGTGGTGCGACCAAACGGCCATAATCAATACGAAATTATTGCTGGTGAACGCCGTTGGCGAGCCGCCAAATTGGCCGATTTAACACAAGTACCTGTGATCGTGCGTCACGTCGAAGACGCCGATGCTGTGGTTCTTGCCTTAATTGAAAACATTCAACGTGAAGACCTAAACCCAGTTGAAGAAGCCTTGGCGTTACAGCGTTTGGTCGAGGATTTTCACCTTACTCAACAAGAAGTTGCCGATACGGTTGGTAAATCTCGTTCAACTGTGGCGAATTTATTACGCTTATTAGGATTAACACCGGAAGTTCGTCGCTTGTTAGAGCATGGCGATATTGAAATGGGTCATGCGCGCGCTTTATTACCTTTAGAACATGACAAACAAATTCAAGCGGCATCACAAGTTGTGACCAAATCTTTGTCTGTTCGCGAAACAGAGAGATTGGTGAAAAACTTTCAAGTCGTTGAAAAAAATGAAGATAGTAAACCTCCCCTGCCAGATTTAAGTGCAGAAGCAGAACGTGTCAGTCAAAAAATTAATGCGGCGGTAAAAATCCAACCTTCAGCCAAGGGAAAAGGTAAGCTGGTCATTGAGTATCGTAACCCTGAACACCTAGAACTCTTGATTAGCGAGCTGCTTGCAGGGAAATGAAGCAATTCGTGACAAATGCTTTTTGCTATCTAGACAAGATAGCTAGAAAATGATCTTGATAGCCAGTTTAAGTTGAACACAGCCGCCATTACCCATATAATGCCTCGAATTTTGTAAATCATCACATTGATTGCACTTTTATAGTGCGAAAAGAGAGTTGGGTAATGGAGACGAAAAAGCCACTAAGCGCGAGTGCGATAATTAGCGCTAAAAAGAAGGCTATTTTTCATTTTCTACAATTACAAATATTCCTTATTTTTTTCGTATCGTTGGGAATTTTTTATTTTTCTGGCGGTCTGAGTGGGTACTCTTTTCTACTGGGCGCTTTTTCCAGTATTTTACCCAACATTTATATGGCTTGGCGGGTGTTTGGCCATAAAAGAATTTTGCCTGCAAAAGAGGTTGTTAAATCTTTTTATAGAGGTGAAGCCGGTAAGTTGGTGATAACAGCGTTACTGCTATCATTAGTCTTTATACTAGTAAAACCTCTTGCGGCAGGAAGCTTTTTTATAGGCTTTGGTTTGGCAATTTTGAGTCACTGGCTCAGCCCTGCATTTATTCGTTAATAACGTATATTGTAGGCGCGTAGTTTTTAACATTAAAAGAGCGTGGATATAAATATGGCAAGTGAAAATCCAATGGCTGCGGAGTACATAAAGCATCACCTTCAGAACTTGACCTTTGGTCAGCATCCTGATGGAAGCTGGGGTATTGCGGAGACTTCTAAGCAAGCTTCAGATATGGGCTTTTGGGCTATACATCTTGATACAATGGGGTTCTCTATTGGTTTGGGGATTCTGTTTTTATGGTTGTTTCGTATAGCTGCAAAAAAAGCTTCTGTAGCAACGCCAACAGGTCTACAGAACTTTGTAGAGATGATGGTTGAGTTTGTTGATAATTCAGTTAAAGAAAGTTTTCATGGCAAAAGCAAAGTTATCGCTCCGTTAGCGTTAACCATTTTTGTGTGGATATTCTTGATGAATTTAATGGACTTGGTTCCGGTCGACTTTATTCCAAGAATTGCGCATGACATTTTTGGTTTGGAGTATTTTAAAATAGTACCGACAACCGACATTAATGCCACACTAGGTTTGTCATTATCTGTTTTCTTCCTAATTATTTTTTACAGCATAAAAATGAAAGGCATTAGTGGCTTTACGAAAGAGTTGACACTTCAACCTTTCAACACGCCAATTATGATTCCATTTAATTTTGTATTGGAAATGGTTGGTTTGTTGGCAAAACCTGTATCATTAGCGTTGCGATTGTTTGGTAACTTGTATGCTGGTGAGTTGATCTTTATATTGATCGCCATTTTGCCATGGGGGGTTCAATGGGCCTTGTCCGTGCCATGGGCAATCTTTCATATTCTAGTCATAACATTGCAAGCGTTTATCTTTATGATGTTGACTATTGTGTATCTGAGTATGGCTCACGAAGAACACTAAGATATTGTTATATAGTAATAATTTTTTTTAAACTTGAATCTAAAACTGTAAAATCTAGGAGTTAAAATGGAAACTGTTGTTGGTTTAACTGTTATCTCTGTAGCAATCCTTATCGGCTTGGCTGCATTGGGTACAGCAATTGGCTTTGCTATCTTGGGTGGCAAATTTCTTGAGGCAAGTGCTCGTCAACCAGAACTTGCACCAATGCTACAAACCAAAATGTTCATCGTTGCAGGTCTTTTGGATGCTGTATCTATGATCGGTGTTGGTATCGCATTGTTCTTCACTTTCGCAAACCCATTCGTTGCTTTGGTTGCAGGCTAATATTTCACTTTAATGTAAGTGACTTATTTTTTGAACGACTAAAGCGAGGGTATTAGCGTGAACTTAAATCTCACACTTATAGGCCAAGCTATCTCGTTTGCTATTTTTGTCTGGTTCTGCATGAAATTTGTGTGGCCACCAGTGATTGCTGCGCTCGAAGAGCGTAGCAAAAAAATAGCAGACGGTTTAGAAGCAGCGAACCGAGCTTCACGTGACCTTGAGCTGGCACAAGAACAAGCCACTCAAATTCTACGTGAAAGCAAAGACAACGCGGCCGAGATTATTGAACAAGCCAACAAACGTGCGAACCAAATGATCGACGAGGCAAAAGAGCAGGTGATTGCCGATGGCAAACGTCTGCGTGAATCAGCTCAAGCAGAGATCGAACAAGACGTAATGCGTGCTAAAGAAGCATTGCGTGCTCAAGTTTCTGTTCTTGCATTTGCTGGTGCCGAAAAGATTTTGGGAGCCACCATTGACGAAAAAGCACATAGCGAGATCGTTGAACAGCTCGCCAAAGAGCTTTAAGCGAGGGTCTAATGGCTGAATTAAAAACAGTCGCGCGACCGTACGCGAAAGCGGTTTTTGAAGTTGCTAGAGAGCAAGGTCATATTACTGAGTGGGCTGATATGTTAAGCATATTGGCTGCTGTAACAGTAGAACCTAAGCTTAAAAAAGCGCTTAAAAATTCGGCTTTTAGTGCGGAAGAGAAGGCAAACGCTCTAGCGGACGTTTGTGCAGAAATAGCTACAGAGCAAGGCAAAGCATTTTTGCTAACTCTTGCAGTGAATAAGCGTTTAGCGCTTCTTCCTATGATTTGTGAGCTATTTTTACAGTTCAAACTGAATTTCGAAAAAGCCGTAAATGTTGAATTTACGTCTGCATTTGAATTAACAGCAGAACAAACACAAGCATTAGCCGCTTCATTGGCGAAAAAGTTGGACCGTACTGTCAACTTAACCAGTGAAATAGACGCAAGCCTACTTGGTGGCGTGGTTATTCGTACAGGTGACTTAATCATCGACGGTTCAGTTCGCGGTAAACTAGCGAAACTGGCCGAGGCGATAAACTCCTAGTGTTTCGTTAAATCGAAACCAGGGTTGAGGAATTTAGCATGCAGCAACTGAATCCATCTGAGATCAGCGAGATTATCAAGAAGCGCATCGAGAACCTCGATGTATCTTCTGATGCCCAAAATGAGGGCACAATTGTCAGCGTGGCAGACGGTATCGTTCTGATCCACGGTCTGGCAGACGTTATGTACGGGGAAATGATTGAATTCCCTGGTGGTGTTTATGGTATTGCTTTGAACCTAGAGCGTGACTCTGTCGGTGCAGTAGTACTTGGTAAATACCAAGATCTTGTAGAAGGTCAAAAAGTAAAATGTACAGGTCGTATATTGGAAGTTCCAATTGGTCCTGAATTGCTTGGTCGTGTTGTTGACGCATTGGGTAACCCAATCGACGGCAAAGGCGCAATCGATGCAAAATTAACGGATAAAGTTGAGAAAGTGGCACCAGGCGTTATCGAACGTCAGTCCGTTGATCAGCCTATCCAAACAGGTTACAAAGCCATTGACGCCATGGTGCCAATTGGCCGTGGTCAACGTGAGTTGATCATCGGTGACCGTCAGATTGGTAAGACTGCTTTAGCAATCGACACCATTATTGCTCAGAAAAACTCTGGCATTAAATGTGTGTACGTAGCGATCGGTCAGAAACAATCTACTATTGCTAACGTAGTGCGTAAGCTTGAAGAAGCTGGCGCAATGGAATACACCACAGTAGTAGCGGCTGGCGCATCTGATCCAGCAGCAATGCTATACATGGCGCCATACACTGGCTGTACCATGGGTGAATACTTCCGTGACCGTGGTGAAGACGCATTGATCATTTATGATGATTTGACTAAACAAGCTTGGGCTTACCGTCAGATCTCTTTGCTTCTTCGTCGTCCACCAGGTCGTGAAGCCTACCCAGGTGATGTATTCTACCTTCACTCTCGTCTTCTTGAGCGTGCTTCTCGTGTAAACGTTGAGTACGTAGAGAAATTCACCAATGGTGAAGTGAAAGGCAAAACTGGTTCTTTGACAGCATTGCCAATCATCGAGACTCAAGGTGGTGACGTATCTGCTTTCGTACCAACCAACGTTATCTCCATCACAGATGGTCAGATATTCTTGGAAACGAGCTCGTTTAACGCAGGTATCCGTCCAGCGATGAACGCTGGTATTTCGGTATCTCGTGTTGGTGGTGCAGCACAAACTAAGATCGTCAAGAAACTTGGCGGTGGTATTCGTCTTGCATTGGCTCAGTATCGTGAATTGGCGGCTTTCGCTCAGTTTGCATCTGACCTAGACGAAGCGACTCGTAAGCAGCTAGAGCACGGTAAACAGGTTACTGAACTGATGAAACAGAAGCAGTTCTCTCCTATGTCTGTAGCTGATATGGGCGTAGTTCTTTACGCTGCTAATGATGGCTTCCTTGAAGATGTTGAAACAAGCAAAATTGGTAGTTTTGAAACTGCTTTGTTGGGCTTCATGAACAGTGAACACACTGATCTAATGGCTGACATTAACAAAACTGGTAATTTTAACGGCGAGATTGAAGCGACATTTAAAGCGGCAATCGAGAAGTTTAAAGCGACGCAAACTTGGTAATGAGTTTGGTGACAAGCTAATTAGCCTGTCACCACTTTCTTGCAGTTTGTGAAATAACATTCTCACAAGGGCAGTTCTATTATGGCAGTCGGAAAAGAGATACGTACTCAGATTTCGAGCATTAACAATACGCGTAAAATTACTCGTGCTATGGAAAAAGTAGCAGCAAGTAAGACGCGTAAAGCTCAGGATCGTATGGCCGCTTCTCGTCCGTATGCGGAACGAATTCGCCAAGTAGTTGGTCATTTGGCCAACGCGAATCCTGAGTATAAACACCGTTACCTTACCGAGCGTGAGGCGAAGCGTGTTGGTTATATCGTAGTCTCTTCTGACCGTGGTTTATGTGGTGGTTTGAACGTTAACGTGTTCAAAAAAGCCATTAAAGATATGAAACAGTTTGCTGATTCTGGTGTTGAAATCGACATCTGTGCAATTGGTAGTAAAGCCGTTTCATTCTTTCGTAACTACGGCGGAAATGTAGCAGCAGCCTTCACCGGTTTAGGTGATGCACCTAAAGCTGACGACTTGGTTGGCAGTGTTAAGGTGATGCTAGACGCATTTGATGAAGGTCGTATTGATCGTCTTTATGTGGTTTCAAATGAGTTCGTGAATACCATGACTCAAAACCCGACGGTTGAACAACTTTTGCCATTAAAAGCGGAAGAGAATACAGAGTTACAGCACCACTGGGATTACATCTACGAACCAGAGCCTGTTGAAATTTTAGACGGATTATTGGTTCGCTATATTGAATCTCAAGTATATCAGTCAGTGGTTGAGAATATTGCGTGTGAACAAGCAGCTCGTATGCTTGCGATGAAAAACGCAACGGACAACGCCGGCGATATCATTGATGAATTGCAGTTGGTGTACAACAAGGCTCGTCAAGCAGCGATTACTCAGGAAATTTCTGAGATAGTCAGCGGCGCGGCAGCGGTTTAAGGTATTTAGGTATTTAAGAGGATCCGAACATGAGTAGCGGACAAATCGTACAGATTATCGGTGCTGTTATGGACGTGGAATTCCCACGTGATAGCGTGCCAAAAGTATATGATGCCCTGACCATTGAGGGTAAAGAGTTGGTGTTGGAAGTTCAACAGCAACTAGGCGACGGTATTGTTCGTACCATCGCAATGGGTTCTACTGACGGTATGAAGCGTGGTTTGGTTGTTGAAAACACAAACAAGCCAGTTTCTGTACCAGTTGGTATCAAAACACTAGGACGTATTATGGACGTTCTAGGTAATCCGATTGACGAAAAAGGCCCAATCGGCGAAGAAGAGCGTTGGTCAATTCACCGTTCAGCTCCTTCTTATGCTGAGCAGTCTTCTAGCAACGAATTGCTAGAAACGGGTATCAAGGTTATCGACCTTGTTTGTCCTTTCGCGAAAGGTGGTAAAGTTGGTCTGTTTGGTGGTGCCGGTGTAGGTAAAACCGTAAACATGATGGAGCTTATCCGTAACATCGCCATCGAGCACAGCGGTTACTCTGTATTCGCAGGTGTTGGTGAGCGTACTCGTGAAGGTAACGACTTCTACCATGAGATGACTGACTCGAACGTAATCGACAAAGTATCTCTAGTATACGGCCAAATGAACGAGCCACCAGGTAACCGTCTTCGTGTTGCTTTGACTGGTTTGACAATGGCTGAGAAGTTCCGTGACGAAGGTCGTGACGTACTTTTCTTCGTAGATAACATCTACCGTTACACGCTTGCGGGTACAGAAGTATCGGCATTGCTAGGTCGTATGCCATCTGCAGTAGGTTACCAGCCTACACTTGCTGAAGAGATGGGTGTTCTTCAAGAACGTATCACCTCTACTAAGACTGGTTCTATCACGTCTGTTCAAGCGGTATACGTACCTGCGGATGACTTGACAGATCCATCTCCAGCAACAACCTTCTCTCACTTGGACGCAACGGTTGTATTGTCTCGTGACATCGCATCTTTGGGTATCTACCCAGCGATCGATCCTCTTGACTCTACTTCACGTCAGCTTGACCCACTAGTTATCGGTCAAGAGCATTACGACGTAGCTCGTGGTGTACAGATGGTATTGCAGCGTTACAAAGAATTGAAAGACATTATCGCAATCTTGGGTATGGACGAGTTATCTGAAGAAGATAAGCAAACGGTTAACCGTTCTCGTAAAATCCAGCGTTTCTTGTCTCAGCCTTTCTTCGTAGCTGAAGTATTTACAGGCGCACCTGGTAAGTATGTTTCTTTGAAAGACACTATTCGTGGCTTCAAAGGCATCTTGGATGGTGAGTTTGATGATCTTCCTGAGCAAGCGTTCTACATGATTGGTAGCATCGACGAAGCCGTCGAGAAAGCTAAGAAACTTTAACCATCACGCGTAGTAAAAGCGTCATTAGGCGCTTTTACTAAGTATGACTAAGAGAGGCAACTTATGGCTATCACAGTACACTGCGATATCGTAAGCGCTGAACAAGAGATTTTTTCCGGCTCGGTCCAATTTCTTGTGGCTTCAGGATATAATGGTGACTTAGGTATTATGCCTGGTCACGCTGCATTATTGACGACTTTAGAAGCTGGTCCTGTTCGTGTGGTTAAAGAAAATGGTGACGAAGAGGTAATCTTCGTGTCCGGTGGCTTCTTAGAAGTTCAACCGCACCGTGTCACCGTCTTGGCTAACACAGCCACTCGTGCAAGAGATCTGGACGAAGAGGCGGCAGTAAAAGCGAAAGAGCATGCAAAAGAGCTCATAGCTAATCAGCAAGCTGATGTCGACTATTCTCGTGCAACTGCGGAATTAGCAGAAGCTGTTGCGCGTTTGCGTACGATTCAGCAGTTCCGCGATCACAAATAAGCGGTAATGTTGAGTTTGAAGTCAAAAAAAGCAGCTTTCGAGCTGCTTTTTTATTGCCTGTTATTCGAGTGCAATGTTGTTTTTTTTAGAGCATCTTCCACAGGGTGTCAAAGATGATCTGTTGTGCCTTGGCGATGTCTTTTGATTCCAACACCACGGCAGAAGGGAAGTTATTACTCGCCAAAGAAATAATCGCACACTTTGGCGGATAGATAGCGATATAGCTGGCGTCGACTGAACCTTCCGTTTTAATCCACTTTCGTTCCGACAACTGTGCTTCTTCACCACCATCCCCTAAAGCAATAACTTTTACGTTAATACCAAGCTTCACCCGCTGTTTTGTGTAGTTGGGAAACGGGCGATACAAAAAAGGACGAATCGGTTTAGAAGAAAACACACAATATTCTTTGTGGTCTTGTTGTGACACCACGTTTAAAATATCGCGTAAAACCCACTCTATGCCATCATCACCTTCGTAATAACGTACATGGGTTTGATGATAATCTGGTTGTTGCTGGTGCAAATTTGGAATGATGGTGTTTTTTAGGTTTTCTATGGTTTTGTCTAAGCGGTTGCGTTTTTCTTCCGCTAGATTCAACAGGATATCTGGATTTTCAGCGGTAAATAGCCGACGTTTGCCTTTGGGAAAATAGCTGACCACACCTTTGCTTTGTAGTTGTTTTAGCGACTCGTAGGCCGTTCCTCGATTGATGCCGCTGTGTTCGGCAATGTCTCTGATCGAAGAAGGTCCTAGTTTTAATAGGGTTTGGTAAAGTTGCGTTTCTCTTGGTGTCAAACCAAGCATTTCAAAAGCTTGTTGAATCATACGGCTCACAGTACATGATAATTATTTAGAGAATGTAGTCTGTATTTTCTAAGCTCACAGAATACACTTATTGATATAAAAAGCGCAGGACGATCTGGCTGCGAGGAGAGAAAAGTGACAAACGATCAACGATTTGGTGGTATACGCCGTTTATATGGCGATGCCGCGTATGCGTTTTTTACTCAAGCACACGTCTGCGTCATCGGCATTGGCGGCGTTGGCTCTTGGGCGGCAGAAGCCTTGGCACGTTCCGGTATTGGTTACATTACATTGATCGATATGGACGACGTTTGTATTACTAATACGAACCGCCAAATTCACGCTCTAGATGGCAATATTGGTCAATCGAAGGTCGAAGTCATGGCGGAACGAATCAAGTTGATTAATCCAGACTGCCAAGTTAATTGTATTGAAGACTTTATTACCCCCGAGAACATCACTGAGCTGCTTTCTGAGCCGTTTGATTACATTATTGATTGCATTGACAGCATTAAACCAAAAGCCGCTCTCATGGCTTGGAGTAAGAGCAACAAGCGTAAGGTCATCACTGTTGGTGGTGCGGGCGGTCAAATGGATCCAACCAAGATTTTAATCGGTGATCTCGCTAAAACCGAAAAAGATCCGCTCGCAGCTAAATTACGCAACTTTCTGCGACGTTATTACAACTTCACCCGTAACCCAAAGCGTCGCTTTGATATCGAGTGCGTGTATTCCACCGAGCAATTGAGCTACCCACAAGGCGACGGTACGGTTTCTCATCAGCGCTTAAAAGGCGATACAGAAACCAAAATGAACTGTGATACTGGCTTTGGTGCCAGTACCGCAGTGACGGCTTCTTTTGCGTTTGTGGCCGTGTCGAGAGTATTAGAAAAACTGGCACAGAAGGCGAACTAAATGACACCAACCACCATGACGTTCTTTGAGCGCTTTGAGGCCGATATTCTATCTGGCAAAAAGACCATTACCTTGCGTGATGGTGCTGAAAGGTACTATGTGCCTAACTCAGTGGTGACTGTGTCTACTTTCGAAGAGGGTCGTGAGTTTTGTCGTTTAAAAATAGTGTCTGTCGAGCCTGTCTTGTTTGATGCTTTATCGGATTATCATGCCGAGCAAGAAAACATGACGCTGGCTGAATTAAGGGAAGTGATTCAAGATATTTATCCAGGGATCCAACAGCTGTATTTGATCTCTTATCAGTTGATTGATGCATGACAGATAAACAGATACTGCTCATCTATGACAAAGAATGTCCTGCTTGTCATTTTTATTGCCAGATCGTTCGTATACGCCAAAGTGTCGGTGAACTAGTACTCATTGATGCGAGAGAGAACCCTGAAGTGTTGCAAGAAATCACTGCTGAGGGTTTGGACATAGATCAAGGTATGGTATTGAAGATGGATGGACTGCTTTACTACGGCGCGGATGCTATTCATCTTTTAGCTTTGCTTAGCAGTCGCTCTGGCTTGTTTAACCGCTTGAACTATTGGTTGTTTAGCTCCAAAAAAATCTCGGATATTTTGTACCCAATATTACGATCTTGTCGTAACGTGTTATTGAAACTCTTAGGTAAAACCAAGATTAATAACTTAAAACAGGGTGGTAACGAACGATTTTAGTCATAAGGCCTGACAAATACCGTTTATCTGGCCCTATGTTTTTCTCATTGATTCGAAGACAATAACTGATGCACTTCATAAGCCGCTAAGACTGTGGTCGTTTGTACATCATGACCGGTAATGAAATGTTCTCCATAGATGGTTTCATCAGGGTATTCAGTAATAAGCTGCATTGGAATGTCTTCGGGTTTGCCGTGAGAAATCAGGCAAGGGAAGCTGTTTATGATGCGAAAGTTTGTTTCGCCAGCATGCTTTCTGTACAACTCAACTTGTTCATTGTTGAACGCCAAAACACCTGGAATATTAATCAGTTTTAGTGTTACTTGGTGAACGAACTCCTCAGCATAAGCTGCCCATTTATCATCAGCACTGTGACGTAAAATCAAGAAAAACCCCTTGGGTATGGTCCACATATCAAAACCACGAGGCACGTAGCCAGAAAGCGGGCGAGTCCATTCATGTGATGGATAACCATGCAGGTTTATATGTAACTGTGCTTGGCTTATTTTTCGTGCTTTATGGCGAATTTCTTTTTCATAAAGTGCTCCTTTCACACGATACTCTAAGTCATCACCTAAGGCGGTATAGCGAGCTGCATGATGCATATGATGAGGGTTGTCTTTGATCAACCTCTGATGCAGAGCATAGCCATCAGGGTTTTCTAGTGGTGAGATGGTAAAGTGGCTGCCTTGTTGTTGATTAAGAATTTGAGCGGCGCGTAACGTTCCAACCACACCGGTTGTTTCATTAGCGTGCTGTCCGCCACTGATCATGACCGGAAAGTCTGTTCCTTTATGATAGCGAGCATTCACTTTACGTCCAGTCACTGTATTAGCAGTGAAAGTATCGCCTGTTATTTTTGCCAGCTCTATTTCTACTTGTTCCATACTGATCGGCGCATCGGCTACTTCTAGTATCTGCTGACCTGTTGAATGTTGTCTTTGATAAGGTCGAGTTTCGACCTTGATGCTGAGAACATTTTCATCAGTATGATTTATCTCAGGGACGATTTGACCAGGTTGTCCTTCTCTGTCATTTGGCTGATAGCCTGCCTTGATTTTGAACCATTCTTGTAATGAGAAATAAAAATCTTCGTGTAGCGCTTCACTTAGGCTGATGGTTTCTTGTTTGTAATCTATGTATTGCGCTTGCCAAGGCAAAGACACTTGGATATTTAGCTCTTCGAAATACGGTTCTGAATCAGACCAAGGGTATTGTGAAGTAGCCTTCATTCCAGCTAAGAACAGAGATTCATAATCGGTAATAAGACGTTCGTTGAACGCTATTTTGCCTTCCGAATCCGTTATTTTTAGCCAACCTGTTGGTGACAGGTGAGTTTGATCAATAAGATCTAGGTGCAGATGATTAGGAGCAAAAACCTTATGTTGTGTTTGTACTCCCGTTGCTGAACGTAAAATCACCTCATAACAATCGCTTGAATTTGGGTTGGCAATAAAATGGATATTTGCTTTACCCACTAAGCTTGTTAACGGGTAAGTCTCCAGTAAAAAGCGCTTCTCCGAAGCTGCCTCGTGCAAAGGGTAATGCACTTCAATACGAGATATTTGGCTCGATAACACATCAATGTCTTCTAAAAAGAAGTGCAATAGTGGCTTATAAGCGCTGCGAAGTTTGGCTTTTACCCCAAAACCCAATAGTGCAGCTTCAGCTTGTTGACGATGCTCTTTATCGGCAAAGACCCAAGCCTCAATAAGCTGCCCTTGATATTTAGGTTTGCCAAATTTTTCGATCAACTTATGAGTAGTTGGTGTAATGGTGGTGGAGAAAATATGAGTCATCGTGAAGTCCTGCCAGTAGGGTCAAGGCTGTCGCGCAACCAATCACCTAAAAGGTTCAATCCTAGAACGGTTAACAAAATAGCAAAGCCTGGAAAGACACTGACCCACCAAGCACTTTGAATATAGGTACGACCATCGGCAAGCATACCGCCCCAGCTTGGCGTTAATGGATCGACGCCAAGTCCTAGAAAGGTCAAACTACTTTCTAGCAAGATGTTGTTTGCCACATTGAGTGTCATTAAAACGATGACAGGACCAATAAGATTGGGCAGCAAGTGACGGAACAGAATACTAAAGTGACTTACGCCAATGGCTTGTGCGGACTGGATAAACTCACGATCACGAAGAGACAAAACCGAGCCACGAACCAATCTAGCGTATTGAACCCATTGGGAAATAATCAGTAAGAAAATCATATTAGCCAAACCGCCACCAACAATGGCGATAAAAGTAATGGCCAACAGAATAAAGGGCATCGCCAGTTGAACATCCGCAAAGCGCATCACGATCACATCCCAGAAGCCACGATAGTAGCCTGAGACTAAACCCATAATAACGCCAAAGATGACGGCTCCAGTGACAGATAAAAAGCCGACCTGAAGAGAGATTTTACCTCCAGAAATAACACGGGCCATCACATCTCGACCTAGAGGATCGGTACCAAAAAAATGACCTGTATGAGTAAAGGGTTCTAATAGGCGAGCTGATAAATTGATTTTATCCGCACCTTGAAAGAGGAAGTCTGAAAACACGACTAAAAAACAAATACCTCCGGTCAATAAAATACCGAGAATAAACTCTAAGCTTTTATAGCGAGAAAAAGAGGCACTAAAACGATTCGCTGACATAGTGTGATTACTCCGTACGAATGCGTGGATCGATCAAGCCATAGGCAATATCAACCAATAGGTTAACGCTAACGATAAGCATGGACAGGATGGTGATAACGGCTTGCAGCACAGGGTAGTCGCGCCCACTTACCGCATCGAAGGCAAGTGTGCCAAGTCCCGGCCAATTGAAGACGCGCTCAATGATGACAATCCCGCCTAATAAGCCACCGAATTGCAGGCCAAAGTAGGTAATCAATGGAATCGCACAATTACGTAACGCATGTTTATAAAGCACTTTATTTTCGCTAAGCCCTTTTGCTCTAGCGACCATGATGTATTGCGCTTGAAGGGTTTCAAGCATTGATGAGCGGACCAGGCGAACGTTGGTAGCAGTCAGAATAATGGCCATGGTAAATGCGGGCATTAAGAAGCTAGCAAATCCATCCATACCGCTTGGCGGTAACCACTGCAGCCAGATAGAAAAGACTAAAACCAGCATGAGTGCTAACCAGAAATTTGGAAAAGACAAACCAATAAGAGATAGGATACGAATCGTTTGATCTACCCATTTCCCTTTGGAAACAGCGGCTTTAATGCCTAAAGGAATGGAAATCAAGATAGAGATAATCATAACGGATGCCGCAAGCATGAGAGTGGCAGGCAAAGATTGACTGATAAGATCCGCCACCGGCGTTCCGCCCATGAAACTACGACCAAAATCGAAGCTAAATAAGCCTTTAAGAAACTCAAAGTACTGAACAAAAAAGGGCTTATTGATGCCTAGTGCTTCTCGAATCAACATCAGATCTGCTTCGGTCACACTGCCTGCGCCTTGAGTCAGCATCAGAGCTGGATCTCCGGTTAGACGTATAGCAAAAGCAACGATTAGGGTAACGGCTAACAGCACAAATACTGCTTGCAGAAATCGTTTCATTAAAAAGTTTGCCATGACTTTTCCTTTTAAAAACAATGGGCATTGCTCAGCTAGTAATAGACTGAGCAATGCTGTTTACCTTAGAGAGTTAAGAAAGGTAGAAGTGCTTATTCGACAGTGACATCGGTTAAGCGCAAACGACTATCAGGTACAGGAGTAAAGTTCTTCACTCTTTTAGATACACCAAAAATAGCATTCAGACTGTACAGCGGCATTTCTAAAGCGCGGTTTGCCGTGTAGTTAGCAATGGACTGCAGAATCTCTTCTCGCTTAGCGCGATCTGTAATAGAGCGCTGAGACTCCAACTGTTTGTCTAATGCTGGGTCGCTGTCATATGGATTCCACTTTTCGCCTGAGTGGTACATGAAATACGCCGTATTGTCGTAATCCAGTGTCCAACCACCCCAAGATTGTTGGAACATTTCACCTGTCTTACCAGCCGGAATAATGTCATTCAGCAGCACATTGGTTTCATAGGGCTTGATTGTGGCGTTTAGACCGACAATTTGTAGATAGCTAGCAACGGCTTGTGACACTTCGTTAAACGTGGCGTCATTACCACGGATGTCTATTTGAATCTTAGTGCCAGGTTTAATACCTGCTTCTTTAAGAAGTAGCATTGCTTTGTTTGGATCATAAGGAAGCGGCGTCATGGATGGATCGTCACCAAAGGAAATGGCACTTTGGAAACTGGCAATTGGAGTTGCCTGACCACCTAAAATGGAATCAATGATTGCCTGACGATCTACCCCATAAATCAATGCCTTACGGACTTTTTCGTCTTTTGTAATGCCATTTTTGGTGTTAAAACGTAGGGCATAAACGGTTGGGCTGGTGGTAGTGACTACTTTAAGGTTTGGGTCTTTTTCGATAGTAGTAATCATGCCAATCGGGATGGTTGGCGGAATAACCAAATCAACGCGTCCAGATTGTAGTTCAGCCACGGCGGTAGAAGGCTCGCTGATAAAACGATAATTCAGGTTGGTTAGCTTTGGAGCGCCACCCCAATGATCTGCGTAGGCTTCTAGTTTGATACCTACTTTTGGCTCGTAAGAGGCAAACTTAAATGGCCCTGTGCCAACTGGATGGGTATTGAAAAAGTCTTCGCCTTTTTCTTGAATGTATTTTGGCGGCACTATCATGGCGCCGTAACCGGCCAGCTTAGTAAGTAGCACTGGATCGGCTGCTTTTAGATGAAAATCGACGGTATAGTCATCAATGACTTCGACCGAATCAATAGCCGAATAATTGGAACGTTGTGGGCCTTTTTTGCCTTCGTCACCCATTAAACGATCAAAGGTAAATTTCACGGCTGCGGCATTAAAGTCTTCACCATTGTGAAATTTAACGCCTTGGCGCAATGTAAAACGAATGCGTTTGCCGTTATCCAATTGTTCCCAAGAGGTAGCAAGGCCTGGCTGTAATTTTAGGTCTGGGCCACGATAGGTCAAACCATCATAAATATTGGTTGCAACGGAGGCCCAATTGACCAAAAAGGTATCGATTGGGTCCCAACTTCCTGGATCTTGTGGTGAAGATACGGTTAATGTACTGGCAAAGCTTAAGCTTGCAGCCGTTAAGCTGCCGGTAATAGCGAGGGTTTTTAATACCATCCCTAACGATTTTTTACTGTTCATTTTTCAATGCTCCGTTCTTTTGTGATAGTTGGATAGATTGTTATTGTTATGATGCGTCAGCAACAAAATGTCCCGGCGCGATTTCTTTGTGAGGCAGGATGCGAGGTTCGTCTCCTACTCGTCTAACAGGGCTTGGAATCTCGCCACTCAAGCGACCTAAATCACGTTTAATGGTTGGATCAGCAATCGGCACAGCGCTAAGTAAACGTTGCGTGTAAGGGTGAGATGGTGTTTCTAGAATTTGTTGGCGAGAGCCAAGTTCGGCCACTTGCCCAAGATACAGTACCGCCACTCGATGGCTCATTTTTTCGACCACAGCCATATCGTGACTGATAAACAAATAGGCGATGCCGTGCTCTTCCTGAAGCTCCATAAAGAGGTTAATGATCTGTGCTTGGATAGACACATCAAGCGCTGATAACGCCTCGTCGGCAATGATCAGTTTAGGGTTTGATGCGAGTGCTCGGGCAATACAAATACGCTGACGCTGACCACCTGAAAACTGATGAGGATAACGTTTAGCATGTTCAGCCGTTAATCCAACTCGCTCTAATAGCTCATGAACTCTTTTCTGAATATTCTTTTCACCGCGAATTAAGTTGTGAGTCTTAATGGGTTCTGCAATGGAGAAGCCAATGGTTTTTCTTGGATCAAGAGATGCTAAAGGATCTTGAAATATGTATTGTATTTCCTGGCGTAAGCGCTGCTTGTCGGCTTTGTTCATAGTGGCAAACGGGTTGCCTTCGAAGCTAATATCGCCGCTGGTGGCATGTTGCAGTTGTTGAATGGTTCGCCCTATTGTTGATTTGCCTGAGCCTGATTCACCGACAAGAGCGAGAGTTTCTCCCCGAAAAATATCAAAGCTAACTTTTTCTACCGCATGCACACGGTGCGTAACGCCGCCAAAAAAGCCTTTTTTACTGTCAAAGCGAGTCACTAGATTTCGTACTGACAATAAAGGACCTTCATCATATTTGGCTGTATCTTGTGTTTTTTCTTCGCCCACAATACGAGACGTTTCTTCGTCCATAATCGTCATAGGAAAACGCTTAGGGAAGGCTTCTCCTGTCATGCTTCCGAGCTTTGGTACGGCGGATAATAAGGCTTTGGTATAAGGATGTTTAGGGTTGGCGAACAGTTCTTTGACGGGCCCTTGCTCGACTTTTTTGCCTTTCCACATCACTACAACGTCGTCCGCTATTTCGGCAACAACTCCCATATCATGGGTGATAAAAATTACCGCCATATCGAGCTCTTTTTGGAGATCGTGCAGGATGGTTAGAATTTGTGCTTGGATAGTGACGTCAAGAGCGGTTGTTGGCTCGTCGGCAATAAGAATTTTAGGTCGACAAGCTAACGCCATGGCAATCATCACGCGTTGGCGCATACCACCAGATAGCTGGTGGGGGTAACGTTTAAGCATGTCTTCAGCGTCTGGAAGTCGTACCATTTTTAATAGTCGGACGCTTTCTTCTAGGGCTTCAGCTTTTGAAACCTTCTTATGCAAAGACAGGGATTCTGAAATTTGATCGCCGATGGTGAAAACAGGGTTCAGCGAAGTCATTGGCTCTTGAAAGATCATTGCAATGTCTTTGCCGCGGATAGAACGCATTTGTTGTTGCGAAAGAGAGAGTAGATCCACTTCGCCCTTTTCTGTGGAAAAGAGGATCCGCCCCGTTGGATAAGATGCTCCTGTTGTGTCTGCTAGACGCATAATGGATTGAGATGTAACAGATTTTCCTGAACCAGACTCCCCAACTATGGCGAGTGTTCGGCCGGCCATGACAGAAAAATTAAGATCATCAATAACGCGAGATTGACCGAATTCCACCGATAAGTTTTCGATGGTCAGTATTGGAGCGGATGGGATGTCTGTCACGAAATAATCCTTACTATCAAAATGCGTTTGGCACAGGCTCTTGGGTTAACTCGCAACCTGATTAAGTGAGTGTGTGATAAAAATACCTAAGTTGTTTTCGAAATTCATATTCTTTGCCTACTTTCATAATGTTTATTTAACTCGATGACTTCCACTTATATTATTGTATGCTTGATAAACAAATGTTATTAAATAAGAGGCTCGCTGTATGAAATTCAGGCAAGTAGAGGCGTTTCGTTACATCATGTTGCGCGGAACGACAGCCGCGGCCGCGGCCGAAATGCATGTTTCTCAGCCAGCAGTGAGCCGTTTGCTCAGTGATCTTGAACATTCGTTAGGTTTTTCTTTGTTCGACCGTCGTAAAGGGCGACTACACCCAACTCATGAAGCGACGGAATTCTTTCGTTCTGTAGAAGAGAGTTTTTTAGGGCTAGAGAAGCTGGAATCGGTGGCGTCAAAAATTCGAACAAGAACGCCAAGTGAGTTAAAAATTGCCAGTACATCGGCGATTGCTACCTCTTTATTGCCACTTGCTTTGCAGGAACACAAGAAATTCTTTCCAGAGGAACGCGTTACCATTCATACCGACAGCATGGCTGAGTTGGTGATGAAACTGCAAACGAGCTCGGTTGATTTAGCTATAGGATTGGAATTGCCCCAATTAATAGGAATTGAACGGGAATTTATTGGTAATGCTCGCTTTGTTTTCGCGGCTCGATCTGATCATCCATTAGCAAAAAAAGAAGTGATTTGTGCACAAGATTTAATCGGCGAAACCGTACTCACCGTGGTCGACAGTTCGCCTGTCTATTGGAGCGAGTTAGGTGGGGTTTTAAATTCCGTAAAATCACAGATCAAACAGCGCATCATGATAGACACATCACATACTGGTTACGCCATGATTGCTGCTGGTTTAGCTGTGGCGGTTTTAGAGCCTTTTGCTGCGCGAGTGTGGGAAGGGAATGGTGTGGTGATTCGTCCGTTTGAACCAGCTATCTATTATCCTTATGGACTGGCGTACCCAACTAATGCTCGACAACATAAGTCTTTATACAGTTTTACTCAGAGTATTCAAAAGGTCGCTAAAACGATGCGTGAGTTTAATAATGACTGTGTTGTGATGCTGAAATAGAAGAATCACATAGCGCTGATTTTATCCAAAATCGCCAATACACCATTGGTTCTGGAGCTGGTGAGGTAACTTGATAAGTTAAGTTTTCCCAGCTCTGACTTTAGGTCCATTTTCTGAATAGCCGCGAGTGTTTTTCCTTCTACCAAGCTCAATATGGCGACCAGCACACCGCGCATAAGTTTGGCGTCGCTGTCGGCTTTGAAATGACGCTGGCCATCTTTTTCTTCAATGATTAGCCAAACCGCGCTTTCGCAGCCTTTTACCTTGTTGTCTTCGGTTTTTTCTTCAGCTGTTAAACGCGTTAGGGTTTTGCTTAGTGTTACCAAGGCTTTGAAGGTTTCTTCTTTACTACGGCAAGCTTGTAGTTGTTCTTTGATGTTTGCAGGCTTTTGTTGATTTAAAGAATCTGTCATTACTTGTTACTCATCATTCAATAAGTCTATGGCTTCTAGCAGTACGTCACAAAAGCGGTTGGCTTCTTCCATGGTGTTGTAGCAGGCAAACGAAGCGCGCAAGGTTCCAGCCACGCCAAGTTGCGCCATTAATGGATGGGCACAGTGGCTGCCAGCTCGAACCGCGACACCTTGGCTATCTAGATAAGCATTTAAATCTAAAGTATGAATATTGGGTACACTTAGAGAAACCAAAGTCGTGTTTTTCTCTGGTGAATAAATATCGATGCCACCTTCTTTGTGAAGACGCGAATAGACATGAGAGGCGAGGGATTGCTCCCAAGCTAGCAAGGCGATACGATCCTGCGCGTTCAGAAAATCACAGGCCGTCGCCAATCCAATAACGCCTTCAATATGCGGCGTCCCTGCTTCCAAGCGATAAGGCAAAACATTGAATTCAGTCGCTTGATAAGAAACATGACGCACCATTTCGCCGCCAGTTTGGTTCGGCATCAAGACTTCCAATGCATGACTTTTGCCATATAACACACCAATGCCAGTTGGTCCGTACATCTTGTGGCCAGAGAAAACATAGAAGTCGCAATCCAGTGTTTGTACATCAACAGGGTAGTGCGCCACGGCTTGAGCGCCATCGACAAGAGTAAACGCGTCTTGTTGCTTAGCATGATCAAGCATGGTTTGCAGAGGTGTGCTGGCGCCAATGGCATTGGAGATCTGCGTTGCTGCAAAAATACGTGTTCTATCGGTGAAATAGTGGCTGAATTCAGGTTCCCATTCGCCATTGGACGTTAATGGCAGAATACGTAATCGAGCGCCAGTGCGAAAGGCCAATTGCTGCCAAGGCACAAGGTTAGCATGATGTTCCAAACTGGTAATGAGGATTTCATCGCCTTTTTCGATCAGGTGTTCTAAGCCAAACGCGACCGTATTGATGGCTTCGGTCGCGCCTTTGGTCCAAATCACATGGCTTTTTTCGGGAGCATTGATAAAGCTTGCCACAGTGTCACGAGCCTGCTCAAAGCGGTTAGTTGCTCGGTCGCTCAGGAAGTGTGCGCCGCGATGGACATTGGCGTTATAGCTGCGGTAATAATCTTGAATGGCATCCAATACTGATAAGGGCTTTTGTGTCGTCGCGGCGTTATCCAAATAGATTAACGGATGATCGTAAGCAGGCTGCGCCAAAATTGGGAATAGGTGACGAAGCGAGGAAGTGTCAAAAGCCATGGATACTCTACTTTATGTTTGAACAATGAGCTGATTTTAACCGATGATAGATTGATTAAAAGCGATGTAATCAGCCTTAAATTGATGAAATTGTACCTTAACCCCCATCAAAATCGTGAATTATTGGGCTTTTACTTGCGTTTTTTAAAGACAGCTATAATGATTGAGAACAGATACTAGATGACAAACTAGAAAAGGTACAAAACGGTGGCGGATTTTTTATATAAAGGTGTGGTGGATTGGTTTTTGGATCAGATGTCACAAGAGGCCATTGTGCCCGGTGACAAAATGCCATCCTTGCGAGCTTTATCGAAACAGTTGGGTCTTAGCTTAAATACGGTCATTCATGGCTATGAGTTATTAAGTGAAGATGGCTGGATCGAATCTCGTCCTAAATCGGGCTACTTTGTTTGTCATCGCAGCGAGACAAAGCCTGCGTTGTTACTGGCGGGTGATAACTTACGTGAGTTGGCTAATGACGGAACCAAGCCTGCTTGGTCGTGCCTAGCCCATCGTGCCGCTTTGGTAGATCAAAGTGACACCTTTTTAAGCCCTGCAGCACGTCAGGAAGACGTAAGCCTTCCTGTCTTAGGCAAAGGTCATTTGGCAGCCCGTGAAGCCGTTAGTGAGCATCTGAAAGGGCTTGGTATCAAAGCGCATGCTTCTCACCTTTGGCTAGGGTATTCGCCTCTAGCTATGTTCACTCAAACCGTGCAAACGCTGACTCAACGAGGCGATAGCGTTTTGGTGTTAACGCCTTGTGATCCCAGAATCACGACCACTTTGCAGAGTTTAGGGCGAAAGGTCATTGCACTTTCTGCTGGCGAGCGCGGTGTCGATCTTGATTTAGCGATTCGCTGCTTGCGTGACAAAGACATACGCCTAATTGTCTTGCCGGGGCAGTTTTCGTTTCCAGCCGGTCAATTGGTGAGTAATTTAAGCTTGCGTCGTTGGTTAGCGATTATCGAAGAAACCAAGTTACCAGTGATTGAGTGGGATTTGTGTTCGCATCTAGCATATCGCGCGGGTTCGATGATGACTTACAAGTCATTGGATTCGTCGGATCAGATTGTTTATATCGGTGGCGTAGAATCAAAAGGTGTAGATCGTTCAGCAAGCTGGTGTTTACCGGGTAAGCATCAAGCCTTGTTAGAAGGGGCTTTTTTAGGCGCAGATATGGCGTTGAGCGATGTGCAGCAGGCCGCTTTGAGTGATGCATTACAGCCAAACAGTAAACGTTCATTAACCAAACGTGCTCGAGACGTTTGGGCGAATTCAGAACGAGTGAAAGCGCATTTGGAAACACGCCTTGGTGAACATGTCAGTTTTGCGGCCAGTAAAGGTGGAATGTCGCTCTGGATGCAATTGTCTAAGCCATTAGACGTTGCCAGCATGACAGCTTTATTAGCCAGTTTTCGCCATGCCATTGTGCCTGGCGCGTTAGTAAGCCATGAAGCGGATGCGAATTACTGGTTAGCAGTGAATGTCACTTTGGACGATGTTGAGCCTTTGGCAAAAGCTTTGGCGGAGCATTTAGTCGTTGATGAAGTTGAGCCAGTTGCAGAGTCTGAAATAGTTGATGAGTCCGAAGAGCCTAGTATTGAAGAAACCGATGAGCAAGCTGAGCAAACCGAAGAAAACGAGCAAACAGAAGACATTGTTGAGTCGATAGAAAGCGATTTAGCGCAACCCGATTCTGAAAAGGAAACCAATAAGTCTCGTAACGCAACAACTGAGCCGCTCTACAATCCCATGCTAGATTTAATTAATCATGACTTTGGTTAAAAGTAGGTAATTAGGTCAATCTATTACTATAAAACAGGCGCTACGATAGCGCCTTTTTTATAGCATTTAGCATGCTTGAATGGTCTTTGTAATCGAGAGGGATTGGCTTGAGCTGATCGCCTACTAGCAAGGCTAACGATGGGAAAGAGTTCAAGCCAAGGTGTCGAGCTTGTTCTATTTCTTCTTCCAATAAACGCTCATTTTTCACGTGTTGCATGGTTTTCTTGAAACCGTCGGCATTCATGCCTATATGCTCAGCGCATTCGATGAGCGTGTCTAAATTTGATGGATTTTTAGCGTTTAAGTAATACGCCTCTTGGATGGCGTGATACATTTCTTCCTCTAGTCCTGTGTCTCTTGCGACATAGCAGGCTCGACATGCAGGATAAGTAGAGCGTCGTGGCGCGGCCGTTCTCCAAAAGTCGAAATTGAATTCTGTTCCCAGCGAGCTTTGAATATTCTGCCAAGTGCCTTCCAGTTTACTTTTCATCTCATCTGACATGGCCACATCGGAATCAATGGCAAGGCCACCCAGCATGGGTTGAATGGTTAATTGATCCGCATCGACCAGATCTTGTAGTGCTTTTTGTAGTTTGATCCAAGTAGGGCGGAATCCCCAACACCAGCTGCACATAGGGTCGTAGCAGTAAATCAGTGTGGCCGTCATGGATAGCTCCTATTAAGGTAGAAAAAAGCGAGCCCATAAGGTAGCAGCCTTTTAGTTAGAAAACAGCAAGGATCAACCAATAAACAAAAACGATGGGTATAAAAAAGCGGCTTCAACACTCAAGTTGAAGCCGCTTTTTTTAAATCACATAATGATGACTAAATATTAGACTAGCCCTTTAAAATTGCGGCGATAGCATCACAAAGTGGTTCCATGTTGTCATGGGTCATGCCTGCTACGCTGATACGTCCTGAGCCAACAATGTAGATGCCGAACTCTTTACGTAGCTGAGCGACTTGATCTGGCGTTAGGCC
Organism: Marinomonas rhizomae; assembly: GCF_024397855.1. Lineage (NCBI taxonomy): Bacteria > Pseudomonadati > Pseudomonadota > Gammaproteobacteria > Oceanospirillales > Oceanospirillaceae > Marinomonas > Marinomonas rhizomae. The sequence goes on along the minus strand of NZ_CP073343.1, from coordinate 4,329,181 downwards.
AGAAAAAGAGAACATGCCTTGTTGTTTGGAAATGAATGAGAAATCTTGGCTAACGCCTTTGATTCGTAGGGTATTCACAAACAAGCTACGCATTTCATGAATACGAGTACGCATGGCTTTTACTTCGCTTTCCCATAGAGCAAACAGTTCAGGGTCATTCAGAATCTCGGCAACAACCGCAGAGCCATGAGATGGCGGATTTGAGTAGTTGGTACGAATGCAGCGTTTGATCTGTGTAAATGTCGCTTCAGCTTGTTCTGCTGTTTCACACAAGATCGTCAAAGCGCCAACACGTTCGTTGTACAAACCGAAGTTTTTAGAGAACGAACTTGCGATTAGCATCTCTGGCACGTGTTCTAAGAAAGTACGCAAGCCCTGAGCATCTTCTTGCAAACCTTGGCCAAAACCTTGATACGCGAAGTCAAACAATGGCAAGAAGCCTTGTTTACTGCAAAGCTTAGCAAGTTGATACCACTGCTCTGGCGTTGGATCTATGCCTGTTGGGTTGTGACAGCAGCCGTGGAACAAGACTACATCGCCTTCAGGAATTTGAGACAAGCTGGCAAGCATGGCTTCAAAGTCTAAGGATTTACTGTCAGCATCGTAGTACGCATAGCTTCCAACTTCCAAACCGACTGATTGAAAAATAGCCTGATGGTTAGCCCAAGTTGGGTTACTGACCCAAATGGTTGCTTCTGGTAAATGTTTTTTAATGAATTCTGCTGCGACGCGTAATGCGCCTGTGCCGCCAGGGGTATGGGCTGTTTGAGCAAGCTGTTTGGTAATAATATTGTGGTCTTTACCAAATAAAAGCGTTTGCACGGCAGATCGATAAGCGGGTGCGCCTTCGATACTTAAATAGCTTTTGGTTTTTTCTTGAGCCAACAAACGTTCTTCTGCTTGTTTGACTGATTTTAAAATAGGCGTATTGCCTAGTTCATCTTTGTAAACGCCAACACCCAAGTTAATTTTATTGGGATTTTGGTCATTTTTATAAGCGTCATTCAGGCCAAGAATTGGGTCTGCTGGAGCAGCTTGGATTTGTTCAAACATGGTAACTCCCCAAGAGGGTTATTTTCTTTTTTTATTATGGATTAGAAGATATTAAAATCAGACTGTATGGTACTCCAACACGTGAGTAACCGCTATAAGTTGGAGAAAAAGGGCAAGAATTAACTGTATAAAATGTAGCTGCTTATTATAAATAAAGCCGCTTTTTTAGGCTGACAGAGTAGTGTCACAACACTTAGATTGCTGAGAGGTGTGTTTTTTAGTGAAAAAGGTACATAGACCTAACCAAACAGCTAGGTCGTATTTAGTTCACTTTAAGTCTCAATCAATCAGGAGGAAAATTAATCGTCCCAGCCGTTTGAGATATCATGGTGCAGACGTTTTTCTTCTAAATGCTGTTCAATTGCACGTCTGGCTTTTAACATACGTGCTGCGTCTTCCTTTTGATTCCGTTCTTTTGTTTCGTTCTCCAAGCTAATGGACGCATGCATTATGTCGGTTTTTACTTCAGTTAATGTTTCAGCAAAATCGCTCATCGTTATACCCTTTTGGACGTTCGACGACATTGAAGTGCATAGATCACTGTCATCGACAGTTAAAAAAAGTCAAAATAGACAGACAACGTATTTTCAAGCTAATAAAAAACCCAAATAGATTAAAAATCAATCTATTTTTACGCGTTTTTTGTGACAAATTTATTAATTATTATGGCGGAATGTAATGGACGTTTCTTTTATCCTCGACTCATTGAATGACAAGCAGCGTGAAGCCGTTGCAGCGCCTCTGCAAAATAGCCTTGTTTTGGCTGGCGCTGGGTCAGGAAAAACCCGAGTCCTAGTGCACCGTATCGCATGGTTGATGCACGCTTACGAATTGTCGCCTTACAGCTTAATGGCAGTAACCTTTACCAACAAAGCGGCTCGTGAAATGCAAGGCCGTATTGAGCAGTTGGTGGGCGTTCCTCCTCAAGGCATGTGGGTTGGAACCTTTCACGGCTTGGCACATCGCTTATTGCGTGCTCATTGGCGTGATGCGGGACTAAAAGAAAACTTCCAGATTATGGACAGCGACGATCAGCTGCGACTCATCAAACGCATCATGCGAGAACTGAACATCGACGATACTCGCTGGCCGCCTAAGCAAGTGTCTTGGTTTATCAACGCACAAAAAGACGAAGGCCGCCGAGCGGCTCATGTGCCAGACAGCCATGACCCTTTTTCCAAAGGCATGCGCGAGTTGTATTACCACTACGAAGAAGCTTGTGAACGTGGCGGATTATTGGATTTCGGCGAATTGTTATTGCGTGCTCATGAATTGATGCTCAGTACGCCGGCGTTGCTACGCCATTATCAAGATCGCTTTCGTCATGTGCTGGTGGACGAGTTTCAAGATACCAACACGATTCAATACGCGTGGTTGCGCATCATGGTGGGCAGTGAAGGTACGATTACTGCGGTAGGCGATGATGACCAATCGATTTATGGCTGGCGTGGCGCGAAAATTGAAAATATTCAAAACTTCACCAAAGATTTTAAAGACGTTGGCACCATCCGATTGGAGCAAAACTACCGTTCAACCGGTCATATCCTGAATGCGGCAAATGGTTTGATCAAACACAACGACGATCGCTTAGGTAAGGAGCTTTGGACAGATAGCGGTGAAGGCGACCCTATTTCTCTTTATGCAGGGTTTAACGAGCAAGACGAAGCGCGTTTTATCATTGGCATTATCAAACAATGGCGTGACAAGGGAACGTCTCTGACGGACATGGCGATTTTGTATCGCTCCAATGCTCAGTCTCGTGTTATCGAGGAATGCTTAGTTAGGGAACAGATTGCTTATCGAATTTATGGTGGGCACAGATTCTATGATCGTCTTGAGATCAAAAACGCCTTGGCTTATGCGCGTTTGGCGTTGGATCCGAATGACGATGGTGCGATGGAGCGAGTTATCAACGTGCCGCCTCGTGGTATTGGTGAACGCAGTATTGGTACGCTACGAGAGTTTGCCCGTGACCATGGTTGCTCTATGTGGCAAGCAGCGCAAGAAATAGTACGTCAGTCCTTAATGGCAGGGCGCGCGACCAATGCCATCAAGGCGTTTTTGCATCTAATTGAAGGCTTGAGCACCACGGTGCAGCAGCCTGATTTGAATCTGAATGATATTTTCGAGCAGATTATCGAGGAAGCCGGCTTGATCCCTTTCCACGAAAAAGAGAAAGGCGAGAAGGGCGAAGCACGGATCGAAAACTTGAAAGAGTTGGTTGGTGCGGCTGGCGGATTCAGTTGGAGCGACGAAGACGAAGAATTTAGCTCTCCGTTGATGGCGTTCTTGGACAAAGCGGTATTGGATGCAGGCGATGCGCAAGCGGACGAATACCAAGATGCCGTGCAGTTGATGACATTGCATTCGGCGAAAGGTCTAGAGTTCCCATTGGTGTTCTTAACGGGCGTAGAAGAAAACATCTTCCCCAGCAAGATGTCTTTCGAAGAACCTGGTCGACTCGAAGAAGAGCGTCGTCTTTGCTACGTGGGCATTACTCGCGCGATGGAAAAACTGTACATCACCTATGCGGAATCTCGTCGTTTGTTCGGTAGTGAATCGTTTAACAGCCCTTCGCGCTTTATCAAAGAGTTGCCACCGGAATGCTTAGAAGAAGTACGTCTTCGCTCTCAAGTAAGTCGTCCTGTGTCTATGCAGCGTCCAGATTACAACTTTGAAAAAAATAAACTGCAAAACAGCAATGTATTAAACAGTTACAAGGCGCCAGAAATCAGCGTCAACATGGGGGATCGAGTCAATCACCCGGTGTTTGGTGAAGGTTTGGTAATCAACTACGAAGGCCAAGGCCCACAAGCACGCGTACAGGTTAACTTCGACGATGAAGGCACCAAGTGGCTGGTGTTGTCGTTTGCTAAATTGGAAGTGCTTTAGGTTTATCTGTTGTGTTATCTCGTTGTTTGATTTGCTTGCGCCTGCTTCGCAAGCTCAGCGCGTCGGCGCAAATCAGACAACGAGATAACTTGCTAAGTTTAGTTAGAAAAAGTGTATATGAGTTTGCTTTTCAAGCCCAGCGCTTAGGCCTCTGGTAATGATACCCAAAATATAGATTCTATCTAATCTTGTTTATCTGGTGGAGTTCTACTTGGATTCGTACAATAAAACTCAAACAAGTAATGCATAAGGCCATTAGCTACGTTTGATTGCCCGATCCAACTAGGTGTTTTGTTTTCTACTTTCAGAATACTTTTTATGTCAGACTTATTATTGACTTGATCATTATTTATCCTACTAGGAAGGTTTATATTTCCTAATTCTGGACATTGTTCTGTATACATGTAGTTATATATTGCTATAACTATATCAGGATCAAGGTTCTTTAAGTTATCCGCCTTATTAAAATTTCCGAACCTGTCTGCTGGTAAAAAAGCGATACCTATGGATGTAGTTTTATTTACCTCTTCCCAAGTTTGATCATTCTCTTGCCAATTATTCGTTCCTGTAAAGAATTGCCATCGCAAGGACTCTTTCTGGGGATCACTTGACTCTATAGACTTGAGTGTTTCAATAAATGCTTGTCGTGCTGTTTTGGCTTCTTCTTTGATCTCATTGGTTTCTATTAAGCTTATAGAAATAAGTTTTAGAATTTCCAAGTAAGCTTGATTCCAGAAGAGGAGATTGTTATTTGGAAGGCTATCTTTAAAAAGAAAAGATATAATTTTTTGATGCTGTTTTTCTATTTTTTGCAATATAGCTAGACTTCTTATCCTAGCTCTTTCTTTTCTAGACTTGGAAATTTCCCAAAAATAGTAGCCCTGCAGTTGCTACACCACCAATACCTGCTGTAACTACTCCGCCAACACTAATATAATCCCAAGCGTTCATTTGGGATGCTGTATTGATCGCTTCTGCGATAGTGTTGGCTATCATTTCAGATGCTGGGTAAGCCATTTATTAATCCTTTAACATATCGGTTGAGGTTTTGAGTTTCGGGACTTCAAGTTCATTATCTGTTCCCCAGCTATTTAGCCATTCATGCACTTCTTTTGCTGCGATAACCTTGCCTTTGGCGACTGACTCTAAAGCATCGAGTGTTTGCTGCCATTCTTTAGTGTTTTTCTTAGTAGATTCCATTGTTCTGCTTTTTCCAATTTCTCTCGTTTGTCCGATTGTAACCTAGTAAATGTTTTTAATTGCGGCAATTTTTTAAAATTGGTTGTAGACTGTTTAGAGTTGTAAGTATTTAGCTGATAAGGAGTGTGACATGGCGATTCGTGTTGGTTTGATTGGTTTTGGTTTGTCGGGGCGGGTGTTTCACGCGCCGTTTGTGATGAATGATCCTGACATGACGATGTCGTATGTTTGCAGTTCAAAGGCGGATGAGGTGAGGGCTGTGCTGCCGGATGTGTCTGTGGTGTCGTCTGCGGAATCTGTGTTTGCCGCGCCGGATGTGGATCTGGTAGTGATCACGACGCCAAATTCTTTGCATTTTGAGCAAGCTAAAGCAGCGCTATCAAACGGCAAACATGTGCTATTGGAGAAGCCTTCGGTGACGAGCCTCGATCAAATAGAGGCCCTTTGTACGCTTGCGAAGCAAAACGGCTTGGTGTTTTGCGTGTATCAGAATCGTCGTTTTGATGGCGATTTCTTGCGTCTTAAAGCGCTGATTGAAAGTGGTGAGCTGGGCGAATTGAAGCATTTGGACTCTCGTTTTGATCGCTTTCGTCCAACAGTACAAACCCGTTGGCGTGAAGAGCCGGGGGTTGGCACTGGAATCTTTTGGGATTTAGGTCCGCATTTACTGGATCAGGCTCTCAGTTTATTTGGGACACCTAAGTGGTTGCATGCCAGTATTGATAAACTACGTGATGGTAGCCAAACACACGATTGGTTTGAAGTAGAGTTGGGTTATGACGATAAACGTGTGCGTTTGGCGTCTACACCGTTTGAAGCGGGAGAAATGCGTAGATTTAATGCTCGATTCTCTCAAGGCGGCTGGCAATGTGTGGGACTAGACCCACAAGAAGAAGCGTTACGGTCGGGACAAATGCCATGGCAAGATGAATTTCCTTCGAAAGCCACTCAGCAAAGAGTTACGCGCTTTGTCGCGCACTCTCAAGATGATATTGAAAGCATTCAAGAAGCGGCTACACAAGGCGACTATGCCGCGTTCTATGCGCAATTACGTGACTCGATTCTTGGTAAAGGTGAGGCTCCGGTTGCCATGGAGCAGGCTTGTCAGTTGATTTATTTGATTTGTTTGGCGGAGCAATCCGCGGAAAGTGGTCAACGCATGTCTTGGAGTTATACGCCACACTTTGGAGCTGAGTAAAATAAGTCTCAAGAAATTGTAAAAAAGAGTTGAGCAAGGTTCCTACAATTCTTATCATCTTCTGCCCTTTTGCTGTTTTATGCGGCAAAAGGGCAATTTTTTGTCTGATCTTATAATAAAAAGGCAATAAAGGGCGGCATCTCGCTAATGCCTTTATTGATCCAATCTCCATGGATGGTGGTGCTTTTTCATCGCTTTCCCATGTCTCAGACACATTTCATCTAGATTGAACATCTACGTTGTTAAAAAGTAACTGGCTCCCTGAGGGAAAAAAATGCGTAATTTAATGGTATTGGGCAAATTGGCGTTTGCTGGTTTGTTTGCTTTGTCTTTGGCCGCTTGCGGCGGATCAGAGAAAGCCGAAGAAACGGCAAAAGTTGAGAAAAAAGTAGAAACGATTCACTGGAAAATGGTCACGACTTGGCCAAAAAACTTTCCAGGTTTGGGCACAAGTGCTGAAGAATTAGCGAAAAACATCACAAAAATGTCTAACGGTCGTTTAGAGATTAAAGTTTACGCGGCAGGGGAGTTGGTCCCTGCTATGGAAGTGTTTGACGCGGTTTCTCGTGGTACAGCACAAATGGGCCACAGCTCGGCGTATTACTGGAAAGGCAAAGCGCCTGCCGTACAGTTTTTCTCGTCTGTACCATTTGGTATGACGGCGCAAGAGTTTAACTCTTGGATTACTTATGGCGGTGGTTTACAACTGTGGGAAGAAGTTTACGCACCCTTTAATATCATTCCTATGGCGGCGGGTAATACTGGCGCACAAATGGGTGGTTGGTTCAACAAAGAGATCAACTCTCTCGCAGACTTCCAAGGCTTGAAAATGCGCATGCCAGGTTTAGGTGGCGAAGTGCTGAAGAAAGTGGGTGCTGTGACTGTGAACCTTCCGGGTAGCGAAATGTTTACCGCTCTGCAAACCGGTACGATTGATGCAACGGAGTGGGTGGGTCCTTACAATGACTTAGCTTTTGGTTTGTACAAAGCTGCGAAATACTACTATTACCCAGGGTGGCAAGAGCCAGGTTCTGCTGTTGAAGCGCTGATTAATAAAGACGCGTTTAATGCATTGCCAGAAGACCTTCAAGAGATCGTTCGTTCTGCAGCACAACAAGCTAATCTGAATATGTTGAGCGAGCTAACAGCGCGTAATAATGCGGCATTGAAAACATTGGTCGATGAACACAATGTTGTGTTGAAAAAGTTCCCGAAAGATCTTTTGGAAGCATTGCGTGTGGCATCTGATGAAACTCTAAAAGAAGTCGCTGCTAACGATCCTATGAGCCAAAAAGTCTATGACTCTTTCACTGGATTTTTAAACTCTGTTAGCGAGTGGCATGATATTTCTGAGCGTGCGTTTATCAACGCTCGCGCAACAGACTAATGCGTTTTAAGAACTAGCAATACTAATAAGCCCTGTTGTCGTTGATAACAGGGCTTATTTTATTCGCCTTTCTTCATTTTTTATTAGATGAACGGTAGGAGGCAAAGCGCTGGTTATTGGTGTAATTCATCGGTTAATGGATACAGTTAATGAATAAAATAAACGCATGGGCGAAGGTTGTTTTCGTCGGGTTAATGGCTGCGGTTTTGGCTGCTTGTGGTGGATCAGAAGAAAAGAAAGCGGCAAATGTCGAGCAAAAAGCCGATGTCATTCATTGGAAAATGGTGACCACTTGGCCGAAAAACGCCCCAGGAATGGGAACGGGTGCAGAAGCGCTGGCGAAGAATATTAAAGAAATGTCTAACGGTCGTTTGGACATTAAAGTCTATGCCGCTGGCGAACTGGTTCCTGCATTAGAGGTGTTTGATGCGGTATCTCGCGGTACTGCGCAAATGGGGCACGGAACAGCGTACTATTGGAAAGGCAAAATTGCTGCGGCACAGTTTTTCTCAACCGTACCTTTTGGTTTTACGGCACAAGAATTTAATGCTTGGATTGCTTATGGTGGTGGTTTACAGCTTTGGGAAGAAATCTACGCGCCTTTTAACTTAATCCCCATGGTTGCTGGCAACGCAGGTGTGCAAATGGGTGGTTGGTTTAACAAAGAGATCAATTCGTTAGCGGATTTCCAAGGCTTGAAAATGCGTATGCCAGGTTTAGGTGGCGAAGTGCTGAAAAAAGTGGGTGCATCACCCATTAACTTGCCGGGTAGCGAAGTGTTCAATGCTCTTCAAACAGGTACGATTGACGCGACGGAATGGGTTGGGCCATATAACGACCTTGCTTTTGGTTTGTATAAAGCAGCGAAGTATTATTATTACCCAGGTTGGCATGAGCCAGGTTCTGCGGTTGAAGTTATCTTTAACAAAGAGGCTTTTGAGGCTTTACCTAAAGATCTACAAGCGATTGCTCGAGCAGCGGTAAAACAAGCTAACTTGGATATGATCAATGAGTTTACGGCGCGGAATAATGCCGCCCTGCAAACCTTGGTAAATGAGCATAATGTGATTCTTAAGCCTTTCCCTCGTGACTTGTTAGAGGCGCTTAAAAAAGCATCTGCTGAGACCCTAGAAGAAGTGGCTGCGGGTGATCCTGAAAGTAAAAAAGTCTATGAGTCGTTCAAGAAATTTTTAGCCCCAGTCAGTGAATGGCATGATGTTTCTGAGCGTGCTTATATCAATGCGCGAGCAGATGATTAAGCTCCCTGTCTTTTAAAACATCTATCTAGTACCACTAAAAGCTCCGTTATCTTTGATAGCGGAGCTTTTTTGTTTTGCATTAATAGGATTAAGAGTGGCTAGACAAAATAAATATCAAAAAGGTCTTGAGCGCTGGCAGCGCAATTCATACTATTCAATACACTTAGTGCATAAAATATGAACTAGAGTTCGAATTTTATCCTTATTTAAGATTCTTGCTCGTACACTATTAGGGTTGTGTTGTTCGTTATATGCACGCTAAGTCCAATAAAAATAACTAGTCTCCTGAGGGATAATCAATGATAGCAATAAAATCGTGGGGCAAACTGGCGTTGGTCGGTTTGGCAGCAGCCACTTTGGTGGCGTGTGGTGGATCAGAAGAAAAAGAAACGGCAAAAGTAGAAAAAGCAGCCGAGATCATTAACTGGAAAATGGTCACCACTTGGCCAAAAAACTTTCCGGGTTTGGGGACGGGCGCTGAAAACCTAGCAAAAAGCATTAATGAGATGTCCAGCGGACGTATCAACGTAAAAGTCTATGCGGCGGGTGAATTGGTTCCTGCTTTGGAAGTGTTTGATGCTGTGTCGCGTGGTACCGCTCAAATGGGCCACGGTGCGGCTTATTATTGGAAAGGCAAAGCGCCAGCGGCTCAGTTCTTTACGGCTGTCCCATTTGGCTTCACCGCTCAAGAAATCAATTCATGGATTCACCACGGTGGCGGTTTAAAACTGTGGGAAGAAATCTACGCGCCATTTAACTTGATTCCAATGGCTGCAGGTAACACGGGTGTACAAATGGGCGGCTGGTTCAATAAAGAGATTAACTCTTTGGCGGACTTCCAAGGCCTAAAAATGCGTATTCCTGGTTTAGGTGGTGAAGTGTTGAAGAAAGTGGGCGGTACGCCAATTAACCTTCCTGGTGGCGAAATTTTCACTGCTTTGCAGTCTGGAACCATCGATGCAACAGAATGGGTTGGCCCATATAACGACTTAGCGTTTGGCTTATACAAAGCGGCTAAATTCTACTACTACCCAGGTTGGCATGAGCCAGGTTCTACGATGGAAGCGATCTACAACAAGGAAGCGTTCGAAGCCTTGCCAAAAGATTTACAGCTTATCGTTCGTGCGGCAACGCGCCAAGCCAATGCGGAAATGTTGGATGAGTTCACCGCGTTGAACAATTCTGCCCTGCAGACGCTGGTTAACGAACATAACGTGACATTGAAGCCTTTTCCTAATGACGTATTGTTAGCTCTGAAAAAGGCCTCAGCAGAAACACTAGAAGAAGTCGCTGCGGCGGATCCAATGAGCCAAAAAGTTTATGATTCATTCAAAGAATTTGGTGCGAAAGTAAGAGCGTGGCATGAAGTGTCTGAACGTGCTTATATCAATGCGCGTGAATTGAACTAAGCGTATTTTATCCCGTTTGATGTAAACTAACTTATTGATCTTAAAGCTCTGTTATCCTTGATGACAGAGCTTTTTTTATTTCTAATGCATTATAAAAGTGGCGCATAAATAAAAGTAAAAAAAGCCTTGAGGCTTGATATTGCTCTTTATACTATTAGAAGCACTTAGTAAATAAGTTATAGCTATAGAGTTGGTTGTCGACTCGTCTTTGCTTAGTTCATGGTATCAAGCAAAGCTTATATAAAAATAAAGTAATTCAGTCTTTTAGGGATAATTAATGAAAACAATAAAAATGTGGGGAAAGCTGGCTTTAGTTGGTTTGACGGCGGCAAGCTTGGTGGCTTGTGGTGGATCTGAAGAAAAAACAACAGCCAAGGCGGAAAAAACGGCTGATGTTATTCATTGGAAAATGGTCACAACATGGCCAAAGAATTTCCCTGGTTTAGGTACAGCGGCAGAGCATTTAGCGGAAAACATTACCGCCATGTCTAATGGTCGTTTGACGGTCAAAGTATACGCTGCAGGCGAACTTGTACCTGCTTTGGAAGTGTTTGATGCAGTATCTCGTGGCACTGCTCAAATGGGTCACGGTGGCGCTTTCTACTGGAAAGGCAAAGCCCCTGCTGCACAGTTTTTCTCTGCCGTTCCTTTTGGTTTTACCGCGCAAGAAATGAACTCATGGCTTCATTATGGTGGCGGCCTCAAATTGTGGGAAGAAACCTACGCGCCTTTCAATCTTATTCCTATGGCGGCAGGCAATACAGGGGTACAGATGGGAGGTTGGTTCAATAAAGAGATCAACTCACTTGAAGACTTCCAAGGCCTGAAAATGCGCCTTCCAGGTTTGGGTGGGGAAGTGCTGAAAAAAGTCGGTGGCACACCGGTTAATTTGCCAGGCAGTGAAATCTTTACGGCGTTACAAACGGGTACTATTGATGCAACAGAATGGGTTGGCCCTTACAACGACCTCGCTTTTGGCTTGTATAAAGCGGCGAAGTTTTACTACTACCCAGGTTGGCACGAGCCAGGTTCTACGATGGAAGCCATTTACAACAAAGACGCGTTTGAGGCTTTGCCAAAAGATCTTCAGCTGATCGTTCGAGCGGCGACTCGCCAAGTGAATGCCGATATGTTGGATGAGTTTACAGCACGTAATAATGCGGCATTAGAAACCTTGGTGAACGAACATCATGTTATTTTCAAAGCCTTCCCAAGGGAAGTCTTGGTAGCATTGAAAAAAGCCTCCGCTGAAACTTTGGAAGAAGTGGCTGAAGCAGACCCAATGAGTCAAAAAGTCTACAACTCATTTAAAGAGTTTAATGGCAAAGTAAGAGCGTGGCACGAAGTGTCTGAGCGGGCTTATATCAATGCTCGTGAGCTTGAGTAACAGAACGTTTTTGAGCAATAAATAAAATTAAGGGCCCTTCTTGCTACCAAGAAGGGCCCTTTTTTACAGCGTATCTATGATGAGCAGGTTTAGTCGTTCATGCTGCCCAATTCAAGCAGTGTCGCGTTACCGCCGATTGCGGTGGTGTTGTTAGACACGGTACGCTCTGTGACAAAACGTAGAATGTAATGCGGTTTGGCAATTACACTTAGATTATCTGCATCCGTTTCTTCTACCAATTGGCAGATTAGGCCGCTTTTCGCGGCTAAACGTTGGCTTAGTTGTTGAGCTTGTGCAGGGTCGCAAAGTGTTGCAATACCAGCAAGGTGATCGGCTTCGATCAACGAGTCTTGTGCAGAGTCTGCAATATTTTGAACCACACCTTCCGCAACGAATGGGGAAATTATATCCATGATTTCTTGTCCCATTGGGCCAACTGTAATCACTGGATTTCCTGCTATTAGCGCGGCAAACACTTGACCAACTAAGCCGATTTTTGCGTTATCGCCTTCAAAAAAAGATGAGCAAAGAAACACGCCACGACCTTGGTTTGACAGCTCATTGCGTTCGCCAGTTGGTCCAGGCATAACGCGTGTTTCGGAAATAGATTGTTTCGCATTGTCGATCTGCCAAGCAGCCATTTTTCCTTGTTCGCTAGGGAAAACGTTAAGGGCTTTTTGCAGTTTTTCTGCACGACCATTTACGCCTAGCTTATCCCATGCTTCGAAGACTTTTTGAGCGACCTGAATTTGGATAGGTTGTACGATTGTCATAGTAATGTCTCCCCTTAAAGGTCTTGCTCAATAGCGAAGCGTTGAAGGTAATGAGGACCGCCAGCTTTTGGTCCTGTGCCGGACAAGCCTTGTCCGCCGAAAGGCTGAACACCCACCACCGCACCGACTTGGTCACGGTTGATATATAGGTTACCAACACGAGCGCGACTTGCGATACGAGCACAAGTGGTTTCATTTCGGCTGTGAACGCCCATAGTCAAACCAAAGCCTGAGTTATTGATGGTGTCGATGATCTTATCCAAGTCGCGTGCTTTGTAGCGTACAACGTGAAGGATAGGGCCAAACTTCTCATCCGTTAGCTGGTCAATGCTGCTGATTTCAAATGCCGTTGGCGCAACGTAGGTGCCGTTTTTAGCGAAGTCTGGCAGTTCTGCTTGGGCAATTAACTTGCTTTCTTTGGTCATACGTTCGATGTGTTTAAGCAACATGTCTTGAGCTTTTTTGTCGATAACCGGACCCACATCTGTGCTGTGTAGGTAAGGCAAACCAACAGTTTGTTCTTGCATGGCGCCTTTGATCATCGGAATGACACGGTCTGCGATGTCTGCTTGTACGAACAATACGCGCAATGCTGAACAACGCTGACCCGCAGAAGCAAAGGCTGAACGAACCGCATCACGCACTACTTGTTCAGGTAAAGACGTAGAATCAACCAACATGGCGTTTTGACCACCGGTTTCTGCAATCACTGGCACTGGCGCTACGCCACGAGCCGCTAGAGTACGGTTGATCAATTGTGCTGTTCCAGTGGAACCTGTGAAGGCAAGGCCAGCAATGCGTTTGTCGCTAGTCAGTGGAGCACCAACGGTGGCACCGTCACCTGGTAACAAGTGAAGTACGTCTGTTGGAACACCTGCTTGGTGTAGCATTTCGATAGCGCGGAAAGCGATTAAGCTTGTCTGCTCAGCTGGTTTTGCAACCACTGTGTTGCCCACTACAAGCGCGGCAACTACTTGGCCTGTAAAGATGGCCAATGGGAAGTTCCATGGGCTGATACAAGTGAACACGCCGCGGCCGTTTAGCTTGGTTTGTTTGTCTTGGCCTAAGAAATCTTTGTAGTGCGTTGGGTTAGCGAAGTGGCTACGGGCTTGTTGCGCGTAATAGCGACAGAAATCCACGGCTTCACGTACTTCATCAATGCTGTCTTGAATCGTTTTACCCGCTTCACGGTGGCAAAGGGCCATCAATTCAGCGTAGTTTTCTTCCATCAAGTCAGCCATTTTGTCTAGGCAGTCAGCACGTTCTGTGGCTGGACGCGCAGACCATGCAGGGAAAGCGGCTTCGGCAAGATCAATTGCCTTGGTAACCGTCGCTGCGTCTGCCCAGTCAATTTGACCTGCTGTTTGGCTGTGGTCGTAAGGGCTGTCGACAGAATGCGTTTGACCTGTTGTGACTTTTTCGCCGCCAACGATAGGGAAGGCACGCCATTGGGTGTCTTGTCCCATGAATACATCAATTTTTGCTTTGAATGGCGTCCATTCAGAGTCAATCTCGATGTTTGGACCAAAAGAGTTCTTACGGTCGTCAAACAAACCTGAAGGCAAGCTGATATGTGGATTCGCCAACGTTTTACGGCTTTCAAGTGTTGTTACTGGGTGATCGATCAACTCAGAAACAGGGTAACTAGCGTCGATTAAACGGTGAACGAATGAGCTGTTGGCACCATTTTCTAGCAGACGACGAACCAAGTAAGGAAGCAAGTCTTTATGGCTACCTACAGGCGCATAAATACGCACACAGATGTCGCTGTCTTTGATCAGGCGGTTGTACAGCGCATCACCCATTCCGTGTAGTCGCTGGAATTCGAACTCTTCTGTTGTCGCACCTAGTTGCTTGGCGATGCAGCTAATTGTCGCGATAGTGTGCGCGTTGTGGCTCGCAAACTGCGGGAATATGTTCGCACGAGTATGCTCGCTTAATAAGAAGTGCGCACAAGCTAGGTAAGACACGTCGGTGGATTCTTTACGAGTGTAAACTGGGTAGCCATTGATGCCGCGTTGTTGGCACATCTTGATTTCAGAGTCCCAGTAAGCACCTTTTACAAGGCGTACAGGAATGCGATCACCTTGCTCTTTTGAAAGTGCAGCTAACCAAACCAAAACCGGTAAAGCGCGTTTTGAGTAAGCCTGAACCACAAGACCAAACAAGCCCCAGCCTTTGGTGCATTCGTCGCGATAAAGTTTTTCGAATAAATGCAAAGACAGCTCTAGACGATCTGCTTCTTCCGCATCGATGGTGATGCCGACGTTTAACGAACGTGCTTTGGTGATCAAGGTCTTAACATTTTCAAACAGTTCGGTCATAACTCGTTCTTCACAACCCACTTCGTAACGTGGGTGAAGAGCGGACAGCTTGATAGAAATAGTCGGGCGGTGTTTTTGGCTGTAAGTGTCTTTGCCGACAGATTCTACGGCTTTCATATAAGACGTTAGGTATTTGTCAGCGTCAGCAGCGGTTAGTGCGGCTTCACCCAGCATATCGAAAGAATAAGTATAACCTTTGTCGCGGTAGCTTTTGCCACGGGACAAGGCCTCTTCAATGCTGCGACCAAGTACAAACTGATGCCCCATGATTTTCATCGCTTGGTTCATCGCTTTACGAATTACCGGCTCAGAAACACGGTTCACCATGCGATTCACCAAGTTAGCGGGCGTGCCGTCTTTGTTCTCGTCCATCGTGACGATTTTGCCCGTCAACAATAAACCCCAAGTAGAAGCATTTACGAAGAAAGAATCAGAGTTTTTAGCGTGAGATGCCCAGTCGGCAACGCTCAAACGGTCTTTGATAAAAGCATCAGCGGTTTCTTTGTCCGGCACGCGCATTAGCGCTTCTGCCAAACACATCAGCAAGATGCCTTCTTTAGTGTCTAGGCTGTATTCCAATAACAAAGCGTCAATCATTGACATACTGTCGTCGTCTTTGCGAACGTCAGTAATTAAATTTGCAGCAGCATTGGTTTGGTTTTCTAGCTCACCTTCCGTGGGTTTGGCTAAAGGTAATAGTTCATTTAACCACTTCTCTTCATCCATATTATAAAGAGGGGAAATTAGCTGCCACAATTCATTGAGTGGACGCTGAATGAAGTTAGGCTGTAACACCTCAATCGCTTTAAACATGGTTGGATTCTCCCGCGTTAACATAAAAAAACAGCATGGTGTTTTAGTAAGGCCGCATATTGTTATAGAGCATTAAGCGTTTTTTTGACTGCTTTTCACTCTGCTGAATCAAAAAAATGCATGTCTGGATAATGCTGACACTTTAGTGACAGAAGGGATAAATTGTCTTTCGAAAAAGTCGTTTTTTTTTATAAGAAAGTCCGACTGGACAAGAATAAGCATAGCAGTCATTTATTCTTGTGCAGAAGTTTTGGGAGGTGATGGCAATGCTTATAAGTGGGAGAGGGTTGTTGGGTTTTATGAATTAGGACCGAGAATCAGCGATTACCAAATTGTTTTTGGTATTTTAATGGCGTAATTCCAAGAGTCTGAGAGAACACATTAGTCATGGCGCTTTGGCTGGAGAAACCACACATTTCGGCCACTTGAATAGGTGGAAAACCTTCGGCGAGTAAGCTTTGAGCACGTTCTAAGCGCTTGCGCATTAAGTATTGATGCGGTGTCATGCCGGTACGATCTTTGAAACGTTCGTGAAACTGACTGACACTCAAAAAGCAAAAGTTTGCTAATTGATCAATATGAACGCGACGAGACAAATTTAGCTCGATAAACTGGTCCAGTTTATCGATATCGAGATGATTGCCTCGGGAGCGTACATCTTTGTTATTGATCTGATGACGAATGGCGCTTAACAAGGTATTGCCGCAAGCACGAGCCAGAATCATATCGTTTGGGTATTGCTGTAATTCACCAGACAGAGCGGAAGCCAGTATTTGCAAGCGAGGATTGAGCTGAAAATACGCCGCCTGATCAAACAAACGCGATACGATTTCGTATTCTTCGTCGGTAATGCCTTTTTGCGGTGGAACAGGCAGGTTAACCACCATGATACGATTTTCTCCCAGACCCGCAAACGCATGACTGTTCTCTGACGGAAGAATACAACCTTCGCCAGTATGCAGTTGCTTGCCTTTGCCTTCTATGTCGAAATCGGTATTGCCATCCAGCACGATTACCAGTTGATGATAATCATGATCATGGGCATCGGCTTCGGAAGGCAGGCTGAAAACATCGGAATCAGAATCAGTCAAAATATGCCTTTTAAATAAACATTAATCAGAAAGTATAGCGGCCTTAAGGCTGCTTTAGTAGCGTATTTTTGTGAAGATGTCGGATTTTACCGCATGAATAGAGTGTTTATAGTGAATAAAGAAGCATATGGAAGGGAAAAGTAAAGACGGCGCTCAACGTCATAAAGAGCTTATTAAGGCGCCGTCTTTTTTTGTTCTACTAGGGTGCTAGCTTATACGAATAACAAGGTTACCTAGCGCACCAGACTTTAAGACATCATCGTGTGCTTGTGCTAATTCGGTAAGCGGGTAGCTATGACGAATAACGGGCTTTAGCACGCCTCTTTCAAACAATGGACGCAAGGACTTTGCAATCAAGGCCAGTTCGGCTGGTTTCACATTAGCCAATGCCACACCGACGACAGAGGCATCACGCGCCATTAAGTCACGAGGGTTGATTTCAACCGTACCGCGGTTGCCGACAACCGCCACACAACCACCAAAGGCCAAGGCTTTTAAGTCTTGATCTAAGTTGTGGTTGGCCAGCATCTCGATAACAATATCAAAACCCGCCTCTAACGATTGATAAGGCGCAAGATGGTCTGCTTCATTGTGCATAATGATGTTAGTAACACCTTGCTGACGCAGCAATTCAGCACCTTCTACCGTACCTGAGCTGGCAACCACGTCCATGCCTGCAGCCAATGCTAATTGCACCGTGGCAATACCGACAGCGCCGGTTGCGCCATGTACTAATACCTTGTCACCTGCTTTGCCGTTGGCACGACCAAATAAAGCTCGATGCGCTGTTGTATAAGGAATACCGACACAAGCCCCTTCTTCGAAAGACAAAGCATCTGCCAGCGGATACGTATGAGTTGCCGCGCAAGCGGCAAACTCTGCCGAGGAACCGCTTAGGTTACGACTAAAATAAACACGCTGACCTATCTCGAAACCAACAACATTAGCGCCCAGTTCCGCAATCGTACCTGCGCCATCAGAACCTGGTGTGTGCGGGAAATTGGCTGAGTAATTATTGGTTCCTGAGCGAATGTAAGTGTCCACTGGGTTCACACCAGCCGCACCGACTTGAACCAAAATTTGGTCTTCGTTGATGCTTGGCTTTGGCGCATCAACCAGCGATAAATCGCTGGCTGGGCCGTAGTCTGTCATTTGCATTGTTTTCATGTTTTTGTCCTAACTTAATACGTTCTGTTTTTGTTATTTCAAACGTTATGTCTTAGATTAGTCGGCATAGACCTGTTCAGGCAGCCAAGTCGCTAGATCTGGCCAAATGGATAACATGATTAGTACTAACACCTGAATAAGGATAAAAGGCAAAACCCCTTTATAAATAGACTGAGTTTTCAGTTCTGGTGGCGCAACACCACGCAAGTAAAACAGTGCGAATCCAAATGGTGGTGTTAGGAACGATGTCTGTAAGTTGATAGCCATCATAATCCCCAACCACACTGGGTCTAAGCCCATAGCGAGCAGCACTGGCGCAACGATTGGTACAACCACAAAAGTGATTTCAATGAAGTCTAAGATGAAGCCAAGGAAGAACATCAGCAACATTACGACGATCATTGCGCCAACTACGCCACCAGGCAATTGCGAGAAGAAGTCTTGAATCAGTTCTTCGCCACCAAAACCTCGGAATACCAAAGAAAATAACGAGGCACCGATCAGGATCATGAACACCATGCAGGTGACTTTAGTCGTCGAATACACAGCGTCTTTCAAGGTTGGAAGGCTTAGCTTGCCACTTCCAATCGCCAACAAAGCGGCGCCTAATGCGCCAACGCCAGCGGCTTCAGTCGGTGTCGCAATCCCACTAAGAATAGACCCCAATACGGCGAAGATAAGTACTAAAGGCGGTACCAATCCTTTAAACAGTTGAACGACTAAGGATTCGTTTGAGCCATTACGTAATTCTTCACGAGGCACTGCGGGCGCTTTGTGCGGCTGCAACCAAGCGACCATGATAACGTAAAGAATATAAAGGCCGACCAATATCAATCCAGGAATTAAGGCACCAACAAACAAGTCACCCACAGAGATTGTTTTAGGTGAAAAAATCCCCATTTCTAATTGCGCTTTTTGATACGCATTGGACATGACGTCGCCTAATAAAACCAAGGCGATGGATGGTGGAATGATTTGACCTAATGTCCCTGTGGCGCAAATAGTCCCCGCCGCTAAAGCCGGATCGTAACCACGACGCAACATGGTGGGTAACGAGATCATACCCATAGTTACCACGGTCGCACCCACAATACCTGTGCTTGCCGCCAGCAACATGCCCACCAGAATAACGGAAATGCCTAAACCGCCACGCAAGGTGCCAAATAGCATCGCCATGGAGTCGAGTAGTTTCTCAGCCAACTTGGATTTTTCGAGCAAAACGCCCATCAGCACAAAAAGCGGGACAGCGATTAGGGTTTCATTGCCGATAATACCGAATAAACGGTTTGGCAAGGCTTCTAGGAAAACGCTATCAAAGGTACCGAACAAAGAGCCAACAGCCGCAAAAATAAGCGCTGTACCACCCAGAGAAAATGCGACAGGGTAACCGAACAGCAAGCAGACACAAACGCCGGCAAAGAGCCATAAAGGAATAAATTCAGCCATTAGTTTTGTCCTTTAGCCTGTCTATTAATGGGGGAGCGAGCCGCAGTCACAATGCCAATATTTTTTAAAATATCAGCCGAACCTTGAATGATCATACTCACCATCATGATGGGAATTAACGTCTTTAGAAGATACACAAAAGGTAAGCCGCCCGGTTCAGGAGAGGTCTCTAATACGCGCCAAGAAGCACTCACGTAATCAAAACTCAAATACGCAGTATAAAGTGTGAATGGCAGAAGGAAGAAAAGGCCGCCAATGATATTCACCCACGCTTTTTTAGTGACAGAGAAATCACGATAAAAAACATCCACGCGAACGTGTTCATCATCTTTAAAGGTATACGCCGCGCCCAACATAAAGACCATAGCATGCATATAAAGCACGGACTCTTGTAGAGCAATCGCACCAATATCAAAGCCATAACGCAAAAGTACGATGAGGCATGTAAGCAGCATCATCGCTAATGTAAGCCAAGCAACGCACCTTCCCATGTAATGGGAAATCGCCTCAGCCGAACTGACCAGTTTGTTTAACATTAAAATACCCACAGTTTTTAATCATTTTTTATCGGACGTTTAAAGAGCCCACAGTGCCTATAAAATCCGGATCGTTAGTCTATTGGATAACGCCACGCTTGGGAATATTACAGGCGGCGCGAAAGGCCTGTTAGAAGGTATTTAACGGAAATTAAGCGGTTCTTTGTGATAAAAACAACGCAGAGGAAGTATAGGAGTGTTTATTGAGGCTACATTGGTTTTCTCTTAATTGTGTAAAGCCCCAACATTTATTTTTGAAATATTTCATTGTTTAACATTTTTGTCACATAAGCCTTTTATAGTGAAAAACATCGAACGAGCTATGGGCAGTTGCTCATAAATATTTGACTACAACCACTGAGGTTTATGTGATGAAAAAACTAGTTGCAGGTTTAGCGATGACAGCGGCAGTAGGCGTTTCTGTTAACGCTTTTGCAGATGTTGATTCAAATTTGATGTCTTACAGCAAAGCAAGTGGCGTTTCTGGCAATATTTCAAGTGTTGGCTCTGACACCCTAGCGAACCTAATGACATTGTGGGCGGAAGACTTTAAACGCCTATACCCAAATGTAAATATTCAAATTCAAGCGGCAGGTTCTTCTACTGCGCCACCAGCGTTGACAGAAGGTACGTCTAACTTCGGTCCTATGTCTCGTATGATGAAAGACAAAGAGATCGCAGCGTTCGAGAAAAAATACGGCTACAAGCCAACTGCAGTTCCAGTAGCAATCGATGCTCTAGCAGTATTCGTACACAAAGATAACCCAATCAAAGGTTTGTCTCTTCCTGAAGTGGATGCCATTTTCTCTTCTACTCGTAAGGGTGGTCACAGCGAAGACATTACTAACTGGGGCAAAGCTGGTCTGACTGGTGCTTGGGCGAACCGTGATATTCAATTGTTTGGTCGTAACTCAGTATCTGGTACTTACGGTTACTTTAAAGAGCACGCGCTTTTCAAAGGTGACTTCAAAAACTCTGTAAACGAGCAACCAGGTTCTGCTTCTGTTGTTCAGTCTGTTTCTACGTCTCTTAACGGTATTGGTTACTCTGGTATCGGTTACAAAACGTCTTCTGTACGCGCTGTTCCTTTGACGAAGAAAGAAGGTGGTAAGTTCATCGATGCAACGATTGAAAACGCAGCAACTGGCGCATACCCATTGTCTCGTTTCCTTTACGTTTATGTAAACAAAGCGCCTAATAAGCCGCTTGAACCACTACAGCGTGAATTCGTTAAAATGGTACTTTCTAAAATGGGTCAAGAGGTTGTCGTAAAAGACGGCTATGTTCCTCTTCCAGCGAAAGTAGCTACTAAGTACCTGAAAGATTTAGGTATTAACTAAGTAACGCTGTAGCGAGCTACGGACGATATGCTTAAAGTAGGAGGGCCAAAATGCTCTCCTACTTTTCTTGGTTCGTAGGCTGTCACACTACTGTCATATAAAAACGTCACACAACAAAGATGAATGCGGATGACTAAATCAACTGACCATCAGATGCCTGAACTGGATTTCAATACGCCAGCTTTAAAGCGTCATCGTAAAATTCGCGCCCTGAAAGACCGTATGGCTGGAATGGGCATTGCCGTGGGGGGCAGCAGTGTTATTTTGGCTGTTCTGCTTATTTGCTTCTACTTACTTTATGAAGTGGCGCCCTTGTTTTCCAGCGCCAGTATTGATCTTGAGGCGAGTTACACTTTGCCTGCAGAGGATCAAGGAAAAAGCCTTTATTTAACGACGGAGGAGCAATCCGAAGTCGGAATGCGAGTGACAAGCAATGGTAGTATCGTCTTCTTCTCTGTTGCTGACGGCAGCGTGATCAACACCATTAAAAACCTTCGTACTGAAAAAGTAACGGCGTT
Source organism: Marinomonas rhizomae (assembly GCF_024397855.1). Classification (NCBI taxonomy): domain Bacteria; kingdom Pseudomonadati; phylum Pseudomonadota; class Gammaproteobacteria; order Oceanospirillales; family Oceanospirillaceae; genus Marinomonas; species Marinomonas rhizomae. The sequence goes on along the minus strand of NZ_CP073343.1, from coordinate 4,307,388 downwards.
TGCGGTTGAATCGGATACCAGTCGTTTGATTGCATTTGGTTACGAAGATGGTAAAGCGTTAATCGTAAAACATGATTACAAAATTTCTTACCCTGGCGGCACACGTAAAATCACCCCAGTTGTGGAATACCCATACGGTGAAGAGCCGATAGATGTGGCCGATTTCGCGATTAATAAACTCACCCTACGTGATGGTAGTGATAGTTTAACGATTGCTGCGATTGGTGATGCAAGCAGCGCGATCACTAAGGTAACGAAAGACGTCAATTTCATTACCGAAGAAGTGGAATTGAGTGAGCAAAGCGAGCCGTTACCATTCGTTCCTGATGTAGCTAGTATGCTGCTGAGTGGTGATCAACGTTATCTTTATGTTGCAACGCGATCAGGCGCGATGAGCGAGTTTGACCTGCGTGACTTTGATAATATTGAATTAAAAGACGAGATCGCTTTAATCAAAGAGGCCGATACCAAGCTGGTATCGATGACGTATCTGCTAGGCAAATCATCCATCATGGTGGCGGACACTTCTGGCCGAGTGAGCCAGTGGTTCAATGTACGTAACGATGACACGAATGAAGAAAAACTCACCTTCATCCGAGACGTAAAACAACCCGTTGCTTTAGTGGATTTGGCAATGGAACAACGTCGTAAAGGCTTTGCCACACTGGATGAGCGTGGCTTGGTTGCTATTTATAATGCCACTTCGACTCGCCAAGTGCTAAACGAAAAATTGAGTGATGACAATGCTCGTCTAATCAGTTTTGCACCGCGAGCAAACGGCTTACTTCTGGAAGACGACAAGGGATTACATTTCTTCTACGTAGATAACGAGCACCCAGAAGTGTCTTGGTCTTCCTTGTGGGGCAAAGTCTGGTACGAAGGGTATCAAGAGCCGACTTACACTTGGCAGTCTTCTGCAGCGAATAATGATTTTGAGCCAAAATACAGTTTGATGCCTTTGGCATTTGGTACTTTAAAAGCGGCCTTTTACGCGATGTTGATGGCAGTACCATTGGCAATTTGTGGTGCAATCTATACGGCTTACTTCATGGCGCCAGCCTTGCGTCGTAAGATCAAGCCTGTCATCGAGCTAATGGAAGCTTTACCGACAGTAATATTGGGTTTCTTAGCCGGTTTGTTCTTCGCGCCTTTCTTAGAAGAAAACCTAGCGGCGACCTTCAGTATTTTCGTCGTACTTCCGGTGGGTATTCTATTGTTTGCTTATCTTTGGTCGCGTCTGCCTCAGCAAATTCGCTGGATGGTGCCTGAAGGTTGGCAGCCATTATTGCTGATTCCTGTCATCGTTTTCTTGGCTTGGTTTTGTTTGGCAATGAGTCCAATCATCGAGTTGAGCTTCTTTGACGGCAATATTCGTGGCTGGATTACCAATGATCTTGGTATCACATTTGACCAACGCAACGCGCTGGTGGTGGGGTTTGCCATGGGCTTTGCGGTTATCCCGACTATCTTCTCTATTACCGAAGACGCCATCTTTAGTGTGCCAAAAGCCTTAACTCAAGGTTCATTGGCATTGGGGGCAACGTATTGGCAGACCATGACGCGTGTTGTATTACCGACTGCGAGCCCAGGTATCTTCTCGGCCGTCATGATTGGTATGGGCCGTGCCGTTGGTGAAACCATGATCGTCTTGATGGCGACAGGTAACACGCCAATTATGGACTTCAACATCTTTGAAGGTATGCGGACACTAGCTGCTAACTTAGCGGTAGAAGTGCCGGAATCTGAAGTGGGAAGCTCTCACTATCGTATCTTGTTCTTAGCTGCGTTTGTGCTCTTTATCTTCACCTTCGTGGTGAACACAATCGCTGAAACCGTGCGTCAGCACCTACGCAAAAAATACGGGTCGCTATAATGAGTACTGAAATGAAAATGAAGAAAAAATCCGTATCCGAATGGGTGAAGTCTGGTGATCCATGGGTGTGGTTAAACGCAGGTGCCGTGGCGATTTCTGTCATCATGGTTGTCGGTTTGTTATTACTGATTGCGGTGCGTGGTCTAGGACATTTTTGGCCTGCTGATGTGGTTGAAACACATTATGCGTTGCCAGGTGAGTCCGAATACAATCTAGTTGCAGAACGTGTTGAAAGCGTAGAAGTGCCTGCGGCTCAGTTGCGCGAAGCTGGGATTGATATACCTGACAATCATCAGTTAATGCAGCGTACTTTGATGAAAACCGGCAACCGTGACGTGTATGGTTCGGACTTTCGTTGGGTGATCGATGAGTATCTTACAGAAACTAAACGCCCTGAGATGATGTTTACGGCAGAGCGTCGTGAGTGGGGTAACTTATATGGTTACCTAAAAGCGGTCAAAGAAGACGGCAAAATCGTGTCTCAAACCTCGGATCTGACACCAACAGATTCTGCGTTAGCAACTTGGAATACGTTTGAGAATAGCATCGAACGTGCTGCGAGAATTTTCGATGAAATTCATGTCATTGAGAAAAAAGACATTGGTAAGATCAACTACGCATTGGAGCGTATTCGTCTTGAGCAGCGTCGTTTAGAGTTAGAAGGTAAGCTAACGCCAGCCGCTGAAGCTGATTTGGCAGTAGAGCGTAGCCAATACGATGAAGAGTATAAAGGTTTACAGCAAAGCCTGATTGACCTTTACGCTCAGATCAATCGTGATACCTTCATTGTTCAAGTGATGGACGGCACAGAGCATGAAATGCCAGTGGCAAAAATTGTTCATGCCTTCCGCCCTAATGCGATGAATGTCGGTCAGAAGATGGGATTCTACTTTACTAAAGTGTGGGAATTCTTATCTGATGAGCCTCGTGAAGCCAACACCGAAGGCGGCGTGTTCCCAGCTATTTTCGGTACGGTCATGATGGTTCTGCTGATGACAGTGATAGTGACGCCATTTGGTGTGGTTGCGGCGGTTTATCTTCGTGAATATGCATCGCAAGGTTGGGTGACTCGTATTATACGTATCGCAGTAAACAACTTAGCGGGCGTGCCTTCCATCGTTTACGGTGTGTTTGGTTTAGGTTTCTTTATTTACTTCCTAGGGTCAGGTATTGACCAAGCTTTCTTCCCAGAAGCTTTGCCATCACCGACTTTTGGTACCGGTGGTTTGATGTGGGCGTCTATCACGCTAGCCTTATTGACCGTGCCTGTGGTGATCGTGGCAACGGAAGAAGGTTTGTCACGTATTCCTCGCAACGTACGTGAAGGCAGCTTGGCATTGGGTGCAACAAAATTTGAAACTTTATGGCGTGTTGTTCTGCCAATGGCGAGTCCAGCTATTATGACTGGGGTTATTTTGGCGGTAGCGCGAGCGGCGGGTGAAGTAGCACCGTTGATGTTGGTGGGTGTGGTGAAATTAGCGCCATCGTTGCCATTGGATGGTAACTATCCTTACATCCATTTGGATCAAAAATTCATGCACTTAGGTTTCCATATTTATGATGTGGGTTTCCAAAGTCCGAACGTAGAAGCCGCACGACCATTGGTGTACGCAACAGCCTTATTGCTTGTGATTGTTATTGCGCTATTAAACTTGTCGGCAGTGACGATCCGAAATCATTTACGTGAAAAATACAAATCGCTGGAAATGTAAGCGGCGGAGAAGAGATTATTATGAGCGACGTTAAAACACACTCAATTGATATTTCAGCAATGCAGCGTAGCCAACAGGCGTTGCGCATTGAAGATGAAACCGTTTGCCTATCTGTAAACGATTTGCACCTGTACTACGGTGAAAAAGAAGCGCTGAAAGGCGTGAATATGATCATTCCAGAGAAAAAGGTTACTGCGTTTATCGGGCCTTCTGGTTGTGGTAAATCAACGTTATTGCGTTGCTTTAACCGCATGAATGATTTAGTTGATGGTTGCCGTATTACGGGTGAAATCAACTTACGAGATGAGAATATCTATGCGAAAGGCACTGATGTAGCTGAGTTACGTCGTCGCGTTGGCATGGTGTTCCAGAAGCCAAACCCGTTCCCAAAAAGCATTTACGAAAACGTGGCTTATGGCCTTCGTATTCAAGGGATTAATAAAAAGCGCTTGCTTGATGAAACCGTTGAGTGGGCACTTCGCTCAGCGGCGTTGTGGGACGAAGTAAAAGACCGTCTACATGAAAGTGCCTTGGGCATGTCAGGTGGTCAGCAACAGCGTTTGGTTATCGCTCGTACGGTGGCGGTAAAACCTGAAGTGCTGCTGTTGGATGAGCCTGCTTCTGCATTGGATCCTATTTCAACGTTGAAAATTGAAGAACTGATCCATGAGTTGAAAAACGAGTTCACTATCGCGATTGTGACACACAACATGCAGCAAGCTGCGCGTGTTTCTGACTATACTGCGTTTATGTACATGGGCGATTTGGTTGAGTTTGGCGACACGAACACCTTGTTCACGAACCCAAGTAAACAACAAACAGAAGACTACATCACGGGCCGCTACGGCTAGGCGGAGGACGCATTATGAAAGAATTAACAACGGATCATATTTCTCAGCAGTTTAACAACGAGCTGGAACTGCTTCGCCAACACTTTTTGACCATGGGTGGTGTCGTAGAGAACCAAGTTCAAGACGCGGTACAAGCGTTATTAGACGCGAATGGCTCTTTGGCAGAAGACGTAAAAAATCAAGACGCGACGGTGAATCAGCTAGACGGTTTGATCGACGAAGAATGTCGTCGTATCTTGGCGAAACGCCAACCTGCGGCGTCTGACTTACGCATGATTTTGTCGATCAGCAAAGCGGTCAGTGAGCTTGAGCGTATCGGTGACGAAGCGAAGAAAATTGCCAATCTGACCTTAAATTTGATCAATGAAGGCGAGTCTCCTCGTGGTTACGTAGAGATCAACCGCATCGGTCAAATGGTATCGCGTATGATTCATGACTCTTTAGACGCCTATGCACGTTTAGATATTGATGCTGCCATTAAAGTCGCGAAACAAGATCGTGCTGTAGATCAAGAATACAACACAGCGATGCGTTCTTTGGTGACTTACATGATGGAAGATCCTCGCAGTATTTCTCGTGTGATTAATGTTATTTGGGTATTACGTTCTTTAGAGCGTATTGGCGATCATGCTCGTCATACCTGTCAGCATTTGATCTTCATGGTAAAAGGCGTCGATGTTCGTCATGTTAATGTGAATGATCTTTCTGTTGAAATGAATAAGAAATAACTCTTGTTGCCGACCTCTTGGTTTGATTCGAAAGCCAAGAGGTCGATATTTTCCATTCACTCTTCGTTATTTCTCCTCTGCAATCATTGAATTTTCACGGTTTATGGGTGGGCTATCGGGCCGACTTTGTTATCATCTGCTTTTCGTTTTAACGGGTGTGAAATACGATGTTTACCATAGAAACCAATCCTACCGCTTCTGTCGAAGAATCTTATCGTGAGTTAAATGCTCAATTAGCTGCATTGCTAAGTGGAGAGCGCGACTTCATCTGTAATGCCGCTCAATTTTCCGCGTTTGTGATGCAAACGGTGGCGGATCTGAATTGGTCCGGTTTCTACTTTGCCCGTGGCGAGGAATTGGTGCTTGGGCCGTATGTTGGCAAAGTGGCGTGTACTCGCATCCCATTTGGTCGTGGTGTGTGCGGTAAAGCCGCGACGTCCCTACAAACCCAACGTATTGAAGATGTGCATGCCTTTGATGGTCATATCGCGTGTGATGCGGCTTCAGCAAGTGAAGTGGTTATTCCTGTAATTGTTGGTGGCAAATTGCTTGCAGTGTTTGATATGGACAGTCCGAAAGTAGGGCGTTTTTCTGATGTTGACCAAGCGGGATTGGAGTCTTTTGTGGCCACTTTTATTGAAGCCACAGACTTCACTTGGTCAATCTAAGAGTAAGCGTTGTTGTCTAATTCACTTGGAAAAGTATGCATCAAGTTCTTTCAGTGAAGTCTGGTGAGTGGCGGGCAGGCTATCCATGATGGCCTGCACTCCTTGATCACTTTGTTGTGCCGCCGCTTCTTCAATCAACTGACATTGTTTAGCAAACACCTGCATAGCCATGTTTAAACTGGCCGACTTGAGTGAATGGCTAACCTGTCTTAATTCTTGATAATCTCTTTTGTCCCAAGCTTGTAACAACAAAGCGATTTTTTCATTGCTGTCTTCAACAAATTCCAAGCGTATGTTGTTAACGGTTTCTTTGCCGATGAGTTCGATTAGAGAGTTCAGATGGGCGTGATCAATCATATTTATGTGCCTTTGAGGAAAATAGCCCAGCAATAAGTGGTTCTAGTTTACTTTGAGTTAATGGGAAGCTGATCGGAATAACTCGGTGCGCTGTGTTTTCCAAGGCGCTAGAGTGATAACTGATGACAGGGCAAGATTTAGTATGCCATTGCTGGAGCGCATCATGGCCGTCACGCTCAAAGCGAGGCGTGTTGCCCAGAATGACAAGATCATAGTCCTTATATTCTTGCAGGCTGCCATCTTTCGATAGAATGGTGTCGATGTTAAACGCTGCTAACTGCAAGCTAATAATTTTAGCCAAATGTGTGTCTGTTTCAATGACTAAAGCTTGAGTATTGTCGGGGCATTGGAAGCTTGAGCCTTTTGATTCCGGGTCGTTACTTGGGCTATTTGTTGGTATGTGAAAAGGAATATCTACCCAAAATTCACAGCCTTTTTGTGGCGCACAGGAAAAATGCAGTTCGCCTTGCATTAGGTAAACCAACTTGTGACATAACGCCAAACTTAAGCCGACTTTGCTTGGTAATGGTCCTTCTTCTTGCATCGGTAGGGATGGGTTTACTCTCAAATTTTGCTGTAACTCGTTTGGCATGCCTAGCCCAGTATCTCTAAGCGCTATTTGTAGCACTCTGCTTTCTGTTGTATCGGTTGGAAGCGCCATTTGAGGTGCGTTTAGGGACGAGGGTCGAATTTGTAAACTGATACTCCCTGACGGGGTGTGAGTAATCGCATTTTGTAGCAGTGCAACGATAATTTCTTTGATTCTGACAAAATCGAGGCTGATATAGTTCGGCAAAAGCGGGTCAATGTAGAGGATACTCTGCAAGTTTTTGCGTGTCATTTGAGGCTCAAAAATAGCCAAATAATCTTCGATACTGCGCTGTAAGTGCTCAATAGTTGGATTCAGGGTTAGCTTTTTCGCATCGATCAGTGATAGGTCAGAGAGCATTTCTATGGTTTGCAGTAGTTGCAGCCCAGACTCTTCAATATGCTTTGATAGAACGTCTTTTTCGTTTTTTGAAACCGATTCGTTTAAGGTCTTAGCGGTTCCTAAAATGGCATTAATTGGAGAACGTATTTCCTGGTTGACGAAAGAGAGTAAATTGGCTTTGTCTTCATTAACTGCTTGAATACCTAGCTGGAGCTCTTCATTTCGTCTAATGACATTCTTAAGCTCGGTTAACCCTTTTACCGTAAAAAAACATAAGCACAATAAACAAACCAGCAATGCCATGGAAAGCAGCTGTATATGATTTAGATTCATCTGCAATGTTTTGTGTTGGTTACTAATGAACTCATTGCTGCCTTTGTTCACCAAGGTAACAAATTCGTTGATTTGATCTTCGATACGTTGAATGCGTTCAATTAGGTTGGGGAGATAAGACGTGTCGCCATTTTCTAACTTGGATAAATTGAAGCTAAGCAATTCCAATTCACCATTAATAATATTCAATAGTCTCGTTGTACGTCCGCTTTCAAACGTTCGGATGAGAGAGCCAACATCACCCTGTCTAAGCAAGTCGACTCGACTCATCAATAAATCGTATTCAAAAAAAGCGTTGCCGTTCAAAGGGTAATCGCTGTCGTCTAATGCGATTAAATAGTTTAGGAAGCGATAGGACTGTATTTGCAGTTGCAGGGTGTTCCACAAAGAGCTCTCAAAAACGCGACGGCTGTTGTGTTTAGAGCTGTCACTGGTATAGGTGATAATACCGAACACCGCGATGGTGATCACAATAATAAAAGCAATGAAGCCATACAGCACCCATAGCTTGAATTTGGATAACCATGTCTTCCCTTTAAACAAGCGCTCCATGTTTACTCCGATATAATAGTGGTCTTAATGCGATCAACTTGCCAGATAGAACGACCATAAAACATTTCAGATTTTAGCTCTTCATGTTCGTCGAATGGATAGATCACCATAATAGGGCCAAGATTTCTGACGCTCATTGGTTTGCCATCAATGTGAGTCGCAAAAATTGCACCATTGTCAGCAAAGTCGCTCAGTGGAATTTCAGTCATGTATTCATTGAGTGCGGTAACTTGCAAAATGATGTTCGAGTTACCCAAATTTGGGAATAAATCGATAGCCGAAAAACCTTGGTAAGTGTGACGGCCTTTTGTCCATGGATTATGGGTCGTGACCGTGTATTGCGGCAAACGGTTTAGCATGGCCAAATCAAACTTAGATTTCTGTGTTGAGTCTGTATTGTTGATCGCGCCTGACACGGTTAATAACACTCTTCCTTTTGGTTTTTCTGCGGCATAGGTCGAAACAGACGTGACACTTAAAAATATTAAGAGAAAAAGGTTTAGAGTGGTGTAGGGAGAGCGTAAGCGCATGAATAAGAGCCTAACTTAGTTGCTTAAAGGGATTTGATACTATGATAGACAAAAATAACGGTCTTGTGCGATGAAAACTCGCTTTGAAGTGAAAGAACATGGGGTTTTAGATACAAATACGCCGCTTTGATTTCCTCAATTGAAAATCTTAAAGCGGCGTAGGCTGGTGGTGATTGTATTTTAGTTGTTCGTTATGCAATTTCCGCTAAACGCGAGCAAGCGGCTTGGTGTTCATCTGATAACACCTGCAAGCTTGGTTTTTGCTGCGCACAACCTTCGTTAGCATGAGGGCAACGAGTACGGAAAACACAACCTGACGGCGGGCTAATAGGAGAGGGTAAGTCACCCGTTAATAACTGAATTTTCTTACCCCGTTCTGCTCTTGGGTCTGGCACAGGTACCGCAGACAACAAGGCTTTGGTGTATGGGTGCTGAGGATTTTCGTATAGTGCGCGTTTGCTTGCTAACTCTACCGCATTGCCCAAGTACATCACTAAAACACGGTCTGAAATGTGTTTTACCACGCTTAGATCGTGAGCGATAAACACCAAAGACAAGCCCATTTCCGCCTGTAACTCTTTTAACAAGTTCACTACTTGCGCTTGGATGGACACGTCCAATGCCGATACGGGTTCGTCACAGACAACCAACTTAGGTTTCAGAATCAAGGCGCGCGCAATACCGATACGCTGACATTGGCCACCAGAGAATTCATGAGGGTAACGGTTAATCACGTTTGGTAATAAACCCACACGATCCATGATGGCGCGCACTTCGGCTTTGACTTCGTCTTTCGAAAGTTCAGGTCGAAAGGTCTTCAGTGGCTCGGCAATGATGTCGCCCACTGTCATGCGCGGATCGAGAGACGCTAATGGATCTTGAAAGATCATTTGCAGCTCTTGGCGTTTGTCGCGCATTTGTTTTTTGTCTAAATCTGTCAGGTCTTGTCCCAGCCAAACCACATTGCCTTCAGTGATGGGTACAAGGCGTAATAAAGCGCGCGCTAGGGTGGATTTACCACAGCCTGATTCACCGACCACACCAAGTGTTTCGCCCGCGTAGATGGTTAAATCAACGCCATCCACGGCTTTGAGGGCTTGGCCTTTTTCCCACGGCCACGCATTGTCTGACTTGATGTTGAAGTGAACTTTTAAATTATTCACTTCCATTAAAATATTGTTTGCAGTGTTCATTAGGCGACCCATCCATCAACGGATTTATGACAAGCTCGTAGTTGACCCGGTGCATACTCTTCTAGCGGCGGCATGCTTTCTCCACAGCGTTCTCTGGCAAACTCACAACGCGCTTGGAATGGGCAGCCAGATGGCATTTGTAACAAGTTGGGTGGGTTACCTGGAATGGTTGAAAGTTGCTCATCCTCTGCATCGAGACGTGGAATCGCTTTTAGTAAACCTTGGGTATATGGATGCGTAGGACGATAAAACACGTCTTCTGCAGTGCCGTATTCCATGGTTTGTCCCGCGTACATTACCAGTACCTTGTCGCATAAGCCTGCAACCACGCCCAAATCATGAGTGATCATAATGATGGAAGTGTTGAAGTCGTCTTTTAACTCGTTCAGCAAGGTTAATATCTGAGCCTGCACGGTGACGTCTAGGGCTGTTGTTGGCTCATCAGCGATCAACAACTTAGGTTGGCACAACAAGGCCATAGCAATCATCACACGCTGTCTCATGCCGCCAGAAAATTCGTGCGGGTACATGTTCATGCGTTTGCGCGCTTCGGGCATTTTCACCGCGTCGAGCATTTTTACTGAGGCTTCAAAGGCTTCGGCTTTGTTCATACCCTTGTGCAGCATTAAGACTTCCATCAGCTGCTTACCGACTTTCATATAAGGGTTCAATGACGTCATTGGGTCTTGGAAAATCATCGCAATCTCTTTAGAGCGAATGCGATTCATGGCTTTTTCACTCAGAGTGAGAATATTTTGCTCGTTAAAGCGAGCTTCCCCTTCAATAACGCCATTGCCAGCCAATAATCCCATTAGGGCAAACGCCGTTTGGCTTTTACCAGAGCCAGATTCGCCCACGATGCCGAGGGTTTCGCCTTGTGCCAAAGTGAAATTCAGATCATTCACAGCAGTAACAAAACCATCGGGTGTTCTGAAATTTACTTTTAAGTTATTGACTTCTAATAAGTTCTTTTTCATTGATAAGCTCATAAAACCTCCTTAGCGGTCTTTTGGATCAAGCGCATCGCGTAAGCCATCGCCGAGGAAGTTAAAACAAAATAGCGTTACTACTAAGAAGCTCAGTGGCCAAGCCAATTGCCAGATGGCAATTTCCATGTTCTGCGCGCCTTCGGAGATCAATGCGCCCCAGCTCGTCATTGGCTCTTGAACACCCAGTCCCAAGAAGCTAATGAAAGACTCTAACAAGATCATATTTGGTACCAACAAGGTCGCATAAACGACCACAATACCCAGTACGTTTGGCACTATGTGGCGCAAGATGATTTTCGGAGTCGACACACCGCAAGCGTAAGCCGCTTCGATGTACTCTTTGTTTTTTAGGCTCAAGGTTTGGCCGCGAACTATCCGCGCCATATCGAGCCAAGAGATCGCGCCAATGGCGACAAAGATCAAAAAGATATGACGACCAAATAACGTCATCAAAATGATCACGAAAAACATGAAAGGAAAGGAGTTAAGAATTTCTAAGAAGCGCATCATCACGCTATCAACACGTCCACCAATGTAACCCGATGCTGCACCGTAAAGTGTCCCAATCACGATAGCCACTACGCTGCCCATGATACCGACCAATAACGAAATTTGACCGCCTTGCATAGTGCGAACAAAGATATCGCGACCTAAGGTGTCGGTACCAAAATAATGGCCGTTTTCAATATTAGGGCGGCCCAATACTGAAATATCAGATAGCGCTTCCCAGTCAATATCGTCGTAATTCCATTGACTGAAAAATGGACCTAGCAACGCAATGGCGGTGATAATGGCTAGAACAACTAAGCTGGTAACCGCGGCATGGTTAGAAAAAAAACGACGACGAGCGTCTTGCCATAAACTGCGACCTTCGACTTCCACCACTTTTTCGGCGAACTGTTCGACGGCCTGAACTTTGTCTTTTGTAGTAATCATAATTGCGTGGCCTTAGTAGCGAATTTTTGGATCAATGACAGCGTATAAAATATCGACAATGGCATTGAATAGAATCGTTAATGTGCCGACTAAAATAGTCACACCCATAACCATGGAGTAGTCACGATTCAGTGCGCCATTGATAAAGTGCTGACCAATACCGCCGGTACCAAAATACACATCGACAATCACAGAACCTGTCACTATGCCGACGAATGCTGGCCCAAGGTAGGAAATAACGGGCAGCATAGCTGGACGCAAAGCGTGTTGGAAAATAATGCGATACTTCGGCAAACCTTTGGCGCGCGCGGTACGAATAAAGTTGGAATGCATAGTTTCAATCATGCTGCCACGGGTAATACGTGCGATTTGAGCGATGTAGCTGGTGGACATAGCGATGACCGGCATGACTAAGTAAGGCCAAGCCCCACCGTTCCAGCCACCAGGTGGCAGCCAATGGTTATAAATAGAGAAAAATAGGATACACAAAGGAGCTAACACAAAATTTGGCAACACAATCCCGAGGTTAGCAAAGCCCATGACACTGTAGTCTAACCAAGAGTTTTGGCGTAATGCGGCGATAACGCCACAGCCGACACCAATGAGAAGGGCGACCAGAAAAGACCAAATGCCAATTTCTGCAGAGACAGGAAAACTCTGACCTATGAGCTCATTAATAGTGAAATCTTTGTAGCGAAAAGAGGGTCCAAGATCGCCTTGGAGTAAGCCGCCAAGGTAATAAAAATATTGGTTAATGACCGGCTCATCTAAATGGTATTTGGCGTTAATGTTCGCCAATACTTCTGGTGGCAAAGCTCGCTCGCTTGAAAATGGGCTGCCAGGAGCAGAGTGCATTAGGAAAAAAGAAACCGTAATCAAAATCAACAACGTTGGAATGGCTTCTAAAATGCGTTTTGAAATAAATGTCAGCATAAAAATTACCGGATTAGACGCTATAAATAACGGCCAATACTAGGAACCTGTAGGGAATTTAAGAGATGCCCAGCGCAAAAACGCTGGGCATGGTGTTAACAAAAAGTACTTTTAATTTCTAAGTACTTTTTAAATTTCTAAGTACTTTTTAATCGAGAAGACAAAATCTTAGTGTTTGATGATGTACATATCACGCACATAAACGTTGTCTTCTGGGTTAGGCATGTAACCGCCTAGGTAGCTTTTTACCAAACGTTTTTCGGTATATTGGTAAATAGGCGCAACGGCCATATCCTGTTCAATGGCGATTTCCTCTGCTTTGTTGTAGTTCGCCGCAGGGTGCTGCATGGTACGAGCATCGTGTAACAGCTTGTCGTATTCTGCGTTGCTGTATTTGCCGTCGTTGTTACCGTGAGTGGTGGTTAGAAGATCTAGCATGGTAGAGGCTTCATTGTAGTCTCCAATCCAACCTGCACGTGCCACATCAAATTGCTGATGTTTTTTCGTTTCTAGGTAAGTTTTCCACTCTTGATTTTCCAGTGTGACGTTTACCCCCAAGGTTTTTTTCCACATTGACGCAATCGCAATGGCGATTTTCTTATGGTTTTCGTTGGTGTTGTAAAGCAAGCTGAAAGACAGAGGGTTACTTTTGCTGTAGCCCGCTTCTTCTAACAATTCTAAGGCTTTCTCGTTACGCTCTTTTTGTGTCCAAGTTGCATACTCAGGTGTCGCTGGAGAGAAGTCATTTACCACTTCTGGCGTAAAAGAATATGCAGGTAGTTCCCCCGTGCCTGTGACGAATTTTGTGATCACATCGCGGTCGATAGCGTAAGACAAGGCTTTACGTACGCGTACGTCGTTGTACGGTGCTCTTGTTATGTTGTACTGATAGTAATAAGTACCTAATTTTGGTGTAACAACAACTTCATCCGGGATATCACGCATTAGTTGTTTAAAGTGGTCATTTGGAATCTCATAGCTTAGATCCATTTGGCCCGCTTGGAAGCGCTTCAGCTCAGCGTTAGGGGATTCAATTGGTAGATAAGTAACCTTGTTAATGATGGTTTTAGCATCATTCCAATAGTTTTTGTTACGAGTGAAGACCATTTTTTCGTTGACGATCCATTCGTCCATTTTGTAAGCACCGTTAGATACCATGTGCTCTGGTTTTGTCCAATCGTCGCCCCATTTCTCGACCACTTTTTTAGGTACTGGGAACATGGTTTGGTGAGCGGTCATTTTTACAAAGTAAGGTACAGGGCGCTCAAGTGTTACTTGGAATGTGTAAGGGTCTAGTGCTTTGACGCCAAGTGTAGAAGGATCGGCTTCGCCGGCAATAATTTTAGTTGCGTTGACAATCGATGGGATTTCCATGAACCATGCATATGGTGAAGCAAGCGCTGGGTCAACCGCACGTGTGAAAGCGTAAACAAAGTCTTCAGCGGTGACTGGGTCGCCATTAGACCATTTGGCATCTTTGCGGAGGTGAAAGGTGTATTGCGTGTTGTCAGCGTTTACATCGAAGCTTGTTGCCACACCTGGGACTTGGTTACCGTCGCCATCTTGGTTATACAAACCTTCAAACAGGTCTTTTGAACGAATAGAGCCTGGCGTGCCTTCCATTTTTTGTGGATCAAGTGTTGCTGGTTCTGCACCACCACCACGAACAAGTTCTTGTTTAGCGGCGAGTTCTACGCCTGCTGGTACGTCTGCCGCTTGGGCTTGCATGGCAAAAAGAGTAGTAGCCATTATGGCACTGGCGAGTAATGTCTTTTTCATGTTGAGTATGTCCCTTGTTAGTTAGCTTTTGTGTGCAATTTTTTTATATTTAGACGCGTACCTGCACTGGCGTGTATTCGTCTTACGCTTTCATAGTTCACCAATTTACAAAAGGTCACAATCGAAATTGCGTATCAGGTCATGCGTCTGATAAATGTAAGTTTTATAAAAGAGTGATGGAAATGGCTGGTTTGGCATCTAAAGCGCTTGAACGAGAAGCGGCTTCAGTTTATAGCCTTTCATTTGAAAGGCTTTGTGGAGCCGAGAAAGTCGTCATGATATTCTGTGGTTATTAGATAATATTTGATCGAAGGGGCTTAGGAAGATGCGAATAAGTCTACTAAGCCTCAACTTTAGGAGTGATTTGGCATCGTGATTACACACCCATTTAAAGCCGCGGGGGCTTTTTTTAAAGCGTTCCCTTTAGTTTTTTCAAAAGATTTAAGGCTGTTTATATTAGCGCCTTTGTTAGCGAATTTTGTATTGGTCGGCTTATTGTACATGGTCGCTTTTAGCTATTTTCAGACATTAATGGATTCTGCCATGGGGTATTTACCCGAATGGGTCTCCTTTTTAAATTGGCTGTTTTATTTGATTTTTGCGGCCATTATTAGCGTGCTTTTGTTCTATAGTTTTTCTGTTGGGGTGAATATCTTAGCGGCGCCTTTTATGGCGTTTTTGGCGGAAAAAGTAGAAGAGAAAGAAACGGGGAAAGTCTTTGATGAAACGTTGACTGCTGGCGTTCTTATGGCGATTGTCGGTCGTAGTTTACAGAGAGAGTGCCAGAAAATATTGTATTTTTTACCGCGTTTTGTTTTGCTGTTGTTATTGTCTTTTATTCCTCTGGTTAATGTGATTGCGCCAGTTTTGTTATTATTATTTTCAGCTTGGATGTTATCCCTTCAATATATGGATTATGCCTTCGATAATAACAAGGTTAAATTCCATGATATGAGAATGGCGTTACGCTCTAAACCTTTGTTATGTTGGACATTTGGCGGGATAGTAATGGTCGGATTGACGATTCCTTTCTTTAACTTATTCGTTATGCCAATTGCTGTAGTGGCAGCCACACTTTTGTGGATTTCGATTTTTAGATCAGAGCATGGGGATTTTTCTGCCTTGTTAGATCGCACTAATGGAACTTTGTAATGTCATTAAAAATTTTGGTAGTAGATGATGCTTCTTTCACTCGTGATTTGATTCGCCGCTCATTGAAAAAGCAATTTCCAGCAGTGGAAATAGAAGAAGCGGTAAATGGCCGAAAAGCACAGCAAATGCTGACAAAGTCTCAGTTTGACATGGTGTTGTGTGACTGGGAAATGCCTGAAATGACTGGTGTTGAGCTGCTTAAATGGTGTCGAGAGCAGCCTAAATACAAAAAAGAAGATGTGCCATTTGTGATGATTACTAGCCGTGGTGACAAAAGCCATGTGGTGGAAGCTGTGCAGTCTGGCGTGACGGATTATTTGGGCAAGCCGTTTTCTAGTGAGCAGTTAGCCAATAAAGTCATATCCGCTGCGAAAAAGCATGGTCTTGATAAAAAACTAACGTCACAGAAATCTCGTGAATCTGTCTCTCCTGGTGGCGTCAGCTCAGCATCGCTAGACGTATTGATGGGAGCGGGCAAATCCGCTCCGGTAAAAGCCACTAAGTTTACCAACCCCGACGCGCCCGTTGTATCAGTAAAGGATGTCAAAATCCCGACCATGGTGCGTTTCGAAAGCAAACAGTTCCGTTGCATGGTTATCCAGTTTAGCAAGACCGAAGCGACCATGCTGATTAAGAGTGACGACGTCGTGCCGCAAGTATTGGGGCAATCGGTATTGGATTTGGAGCATAAAGGCGTGACGAATCGCTTAAATTATTATGTGCAGTCCGTTGCGACGACAGAGAAAAAACATAACTCGACATTTTTAACCGTTACCTTGAGTCTGATCGATCAAGACAGCGAGAAAGAGGCTTTTATTAGCCAATTGTTTGAGAGCTTATAAAAGACCTTCGCTCGTGACGTCGTGCAAAGATCTCTATAAGTATTTTTTGGGTTGGATTTGAATGATCTATAAAGGGAAGCATGAGTGTCATGCTTCCCTTTTTTATTATTGATCTGTTGACGGTGTTTCATCGGTATTGAATGCGATCGCTGGAATCGTATCATTTCTGGTTCGATTCGCTGGGAAATGGCACGAAAACGTACTTCCAAAACCAGGCTGACTGCGAATTTGTAGCTTGGCATCGTGATGTAATAGCACATGCTTTACGATGGCTAGGCCAAGACCTGTACCGCCGGTTTTAGAGCCTCGCCCTTTGTCGACTCGGAAGAAACGTTCTGTGAGTCGAGGAATGTATCTTGGCTCTATGCCAATGCCAGAGTCTTTTATAGAGAACACACCATTAAACTCACTGGACTCCCATTTGATCTCAATCTCGCCGCCATCTGGTGAGTATTTGATGGCGTTAAAAATCAGATTGGAAAAAGCACTATAGAGCTCTTTGTAAGAGCCGTACAAGCGAGCTTCTTCGGGAATTTGCAAATTAATAGAGTGTTTGTCCGTCAACACTGGCGTAGTTGCATTGGTAATGGTTTGTACTAAGTCTGAAACTTTATGCCATTGGTTCTCTTCGCGTTTGTCATTACTCTCCAAGCGAGAAAGCAGTAACAGATCTTCGATGAGTTGTTCCATCCGCTCAGATTGCTCAGACATATTAACAATGCCTTTTTGCATGCTTTTTGGCAGACTGTCCTTGAACATGTCGAGGGTTTCTAAGTAGCCCTTAATAACGGTAAGCGGCGTTTTTAATTCATGGGAAGCGTTGGCAACAAAGTCTTTGCGCATCTGTTCTAGCAAGTGTAAGCGCGTCACATCACGAACAAAAATCAGGTGATCATTTTTATCGTACAGCGTGGTTTGGATTTCTAAATAGACGCCATCTTTGGCAGGCGACTTGATGACCAAAGGCTCACCAAAACGTTTTTGGCTAAAATAACGGAAAAATTCTGGGCTACGGACAATGTTGGTGATGATTTGGCCGCGATCGACGGGGCGCATTAAACCGAGAAAGTGGGCCGCCGAGTTATTCCACCATTCCAAATTGCCTTGGTTATCCGCCATGATAACGCCTTCTTTTAAGGCGGTGGTGGAGCTTTCTATTCGGGTTAGCGCTTGGCGCATGCGACGCTTGGATTTGCGCTGTTTTTTATGTAATCGATAAACCGCATCGAATACTTCGCCCCAAATTCCGCTGGCCTCTGGTGGTGCAGCACGACCAGAATGACGAAGCCAATTATGGAATTGGTAGAGCTGATAAAGCTGCCAGTACAGGGAACCTAAAACGTACAGCAGCAAAACACCCAACAACTGACCTATTACTAGGCCTATTACAATACAGGCCGCGAATCCTGCGAGCCAAGTAATAATAGTGTTTCGCCAAACTGTTTTCATACGGACCTTTTTGCTGAGAAGCGGTAGCCTGTTCCTCGTACTGTTTGTATCAAGAAATCATGAGTACTACCAATGGCTTTGCGTAAACGACGTATATGAACATCAACGGTACGTTCTTCAACGTAGACATTTCCTCCCCATACTTGATCCAACAATTGCGCTCTTGAATAGGCACGCTCTTGGTGGGTCATGAGGAATTTGAGTAGACGGTATTCTGTCGGCCCCATGTCTAAAGGACGACTGCCTATGGTAACGCGTTGGCTAATTGGATCAAGGGTAAGACCTTCAATTTCAATTGGCTCATCAACCCCTTGAGGCGTTGCACGGCGTAATACTGCTTTGAGTCGAGCAACGAGCTCGCGAGGTGAGAAAGGCTTGGTGATGTAATCGTCCGCGCCGACTTCTAGACCTTGGATTTTGTTGTCTTCTTCACTTTTCGCAGTCAGCATAATGACTGGAATTTCTGCCGTTGTGGGGTCTTTTTTCAATCTGCGAGTCAGCTCAATGCCGCTACCGCCAGGCATCATCCAATCGGCAAGAATCAAATCCGGACGATGGTCCACAATGATTTCATGGGCTTGCTGAATGTTTTCTGCTTCCAAATACTCGTAGCCCGCCATTTCAAGTGCAATGGCGATCATTTCGCGTATGGAAGATTCGTCGTCAATAATTAATACTTTTTTACCGGTCACAGGATTCATCCTCATCTCAGGAACGGTTTCATTAAAGCGATCTAATGTGACAATTCGGTTACATTGTCACAACTTTGCCACATATTACATAAAATAGCTTGCGACCAGACCGATGAAAACACAGTAACCAACGCGGTTATTGTCTAAAAATGAGCGAAAGCAAGCTTGTCGATCACGCTCTTTAGCTTGATTAAATTGCTGATAAAAGAGTCCAATACACACCACGAGTGATACAAAGTATAGCCAATGTAATCCGGCTAGTAGACCAATCCAGGTCAATAAAGACAAGGTTAGACCTTGTAGGCAAACAATGACGAATAAATCATATCTGCCAAATAAGATGGCGGTGGATTTGATGCCTATTTTGAGGTCATCTGGACGGTCTGTCATTGCATAATAGGTATCATAGGCAATGGTCCAAAAGCAATTGGCGACAAACAGCATCCATAGCTCAGGATCGGTTAAATCTCCTCCCTGTGCACTGTAGGCCATGGGAATTGCCCACGAAAAAGCCAAGCCAAGAAACAACTGGGGTAGATGGGTATAGCGTTTCATAAACGGATACAGAGCAGCCAAGCCTAAGCCTACGAACGACAGTAAAATCGTTTGCAGATCGGTAAAAAGTACTAAAACAAAGCTTAAAATCGACAAAGCACAAAACAGAACAAGTGCTTCTTTTTCAGATACTCGGCCCGACGGTAGCGGGCGGTTTTTAGTACGATCAACATGACCATCGACCTTTCGATCCGCGTAGTCATTAATCACGCAACCCGCAGATCGCATGCTAAAAACGCCTAAGATAAAGATAACGATCAAATGCCATTGAGGCATACCATCGGCTGCCAGCCATAGCGCCCATAATGTTGGCCACATCAGTAAGAATGAACCGATAGGGCGGTTGAATCGAGTGAGTTCTGCGTAGTCTTTAAGTTTGTTCATAACAATCCAAACGGCGGTTTTAGTTGGTTGATCTCATCAAAGAAAGCTTCATTGACCAATATTCCAGGGCCAAACTGATGAAACACAGAGCGTCTCGCCCACAAAGCATTAGGTTGGTTTGGAAACATGCGTTTTGGTAACTGAGTGACCTCAATGCAACTTCGAGACAGGGCCTTATGTTGAAACAGATAGCCACCTAATGGCTTGTCTTTTAAATGCTTTACATGTCGCCAATGGCCTTTCAATGACCTCGCCGGAATGATTGAGCGAGCATAAATAACGGCTCTTCCATCGACGTTAAGCAAGACAGTACGAATGCGTGCCGCTTCTCTTGGTCGCAACGCTAA
This sequence comes from Marinomonas rhizomae, assembly GCF_024397855.1. NCBI lineage: Bacteria > Pseudomonadati > Pseudomonadota > Gammaproteobacteria > Oceanospirillales > Oceanospirillaceae > Marinomonas > Marinomonas rhizomae. The sequence goes on along the minus strand of NZ_CP073343.1, from coordinate 4,287,602 downwards.
GCGTTTTCGTTCTCTTGCTGTTGGGATCCCCCAAGAGTCTTCAAGCACATCAACCGTCAATGTTCCTAGGCGTCTAAGCTTTGCTGTTAAAGAGTCTTGAGTGACGAGCCAAGGCCATAAATTTTTCGGTACTTTTACCTTACTAATTTGGTGTATGGGCGACCATCGGTAGTCAAATTGCTGCGCGGCAGAAGCGTTCATTAACGTCATAATTAATTAGGCGTTCATTTTATTAATTAAGGCGACCATCTTGTGGAGCTCTGTTGATTTTTGATAGATGGCATCTCTGCAAGCTTCCGCTTCTTCTAACGTCAATCCAACTTCTAACAATACGGATGGTTCAATGACGTCGTTATGGCGTAATTGATACGAAACGTTAAGCAACTTCGCCAAAATGGCATGTTCGCCATAATAATGAGGCTTTTTGCTGTAGCGAATAGCTGTCCAAATGTTGTCAGGCAAACTCCAGTAGCGTAACAACCAAGAGCCTAATTGTTCCTTGGTAAAGTGCAATATTTGCATCTCGATCAATTCAGACGATAGATGAGCATTAGCTTCTTGGTATCGAGACAGAATCGAAAAGTGCGGCGGTAAAATAGTGCTAATTGCCAAGTAGCCAAAGTTATGTAATAAGCCTGCAAGATAAGCATGACCTAGTTTAGGGCGATTTTGTACCGGCATCGTTTTGACTAAGGATTCCATCAAAACGGCGTTAGAAACGGAATCGAGCCAAAAGTCTTCATAATGACGTGGGCCGTCTTCTGGAGTTTGAAAGGCATTACCCATTGATAAGCCAAGCGCTAAATTCATCACCATATCAAAGCCTAGAACTCGGATGATCGCATCTTCTACTGATTCTATAGAGCCAGGGGCGCCATAGTAGGGGGATGACGCCCAGCTGATGACTTGAGCGGCTAAGCTAGGGTCGAGTGCAATGACTTCGCATAACTCATCTGTGCCGGCGGTCTTGTCGGCTGAAAGGCGTATTATACGATGTGAAGACGCTGGTAATGGGGGGATTTCTAATGTTTCTTCGATGCGCTGCTTGAGACGAATAGATTGAAAGCGTCCAAGTGCTTTAAGAATTTGTTCTTCGTCGTTTTCGTGATTATCGACAGGACGAGATATCGCCTGCGTGTTAATGGAAATATTTTCAAAGCGATTTAATGGACCAGAGAACAGCTCTTTTAGTGCCATAGAGTTAATGTCGTGATAAGGCCCATCGACTTTAGTGCGTATCGAATAGGTTGAATCTTGTAGCATGCTGGCTTCGAGTATGGTCGCGACACTATTTGGCTTGATCAGTGGATCGCCTGAGCTTTGAAAATTGCTGACAGGCTCAAAACGACGTTTAGTAATACGAGAGACTGCGGAGATGTCTAGCATGTTGCTTTCAGGAAAAATAACCTGCAAACGACCTGTGTGATCGGCTAAATGTACCACCCGTAATCTTTGGTTTGGCTGAAGGTCTACGGAAGATTCCATACATTTTCCTGTTAAAATGGCTGACACAAAAAAAGCCCCGATGCGGGGCTTTGTGAATATAACAGATTTATAGAGATCGTTGTACGACTACTGTGCTCATCAATACTTTGTTAAAAACAGACTCAAAATGCTCATTTATAACCCATAGACTCCGCTTTTTCGTCTGTTTTTGCCTAGTCTTGACTTTGCTCGTCACATCGTACAAAGGTCTCTTTTAAGTTTTCGTTCTGATTAGTGATTCAAAATTTGGCTTAAGAACATTTGCGTACGGTCGTGTTGAGGGTTGTCGAAGAATTCGTGAGGCTCATTGGCTTCAACAATTTCACCGGCATCCATGAAGACAACACGGTCAGCAACCGTTTTAGCAAAGCCCATTTCATGCGTTACACACACCATGGTCATGCCTTCTTCGGCTAACTGAACCATTACGTCCAATACTTCTTTGATCATTTCAGGGTCTAGTGCCGAAGTTGGCTCATCAAACAGCATGATACGAGGCTGCATACACAAACCACGAGCAATCGCCACACGCTGTTGCTGACCACCAGATAACTGACCTGGGTATTTCAATGCTTGGTTAGCTATTTTTACACGTTCTAGGTAATGCATCGCCATTTCTTCAGCTTCTTTCTTGGGTGTTTTACGAACCCAAATCGGTGCCAAAGTTAGGTTTTCTAGAATGGTCAAGTGAGGGAACAAGTTAAAGTGTTGAAACACCATACCCACGTCTTTACGGATCGCTTCGATGTTTTTCAAGTTGTTGTTCATCTCAACGCCATCAACCAGAATTGAGCCTTTTTGGTGCTCTTCTAGACGGTTGATACAGCGGATCATAGTCGACTTACCAGAACCAGAAGGACCACACACAACGATGCGCTCGCCTTTCTTGATGCTGAAGTTGATATTTTTTAGTACGTGAAAATCACCATACCATTTATTTACATCGTTAAATTCGATGATGTTCTGTTCGCCTGCCGCTAGTTGGGCACGAGCCATATCTGTATTTGTCATTGCAAAGACCTCAAATTCTTAACTAATTACGCTTGTGCCCAGTTTCTAATTTACGCTCAATCGACATACTGTAGCGGGACATGCCAAAACAAATTGCCCAGTATATCAAAGCGGCGAAAGCATAACCTTCGACGGTGGTACCCAACCAGTTTGAATCGTGGTTAGCGGCTTGAATTCGACCCAAGAAGTCAAACATACCTACTATGTACACCAATGTTGTATCTTTAAACAAAGCAATAAAGGAGTTTACTATGCCTGGAATAACCAGCTTTAATGCCTGTGGCAAAATAACGAGAACCATTGATTGCCAGTAGGTTAAACCCATAGCATCAGCGGCTTCATACTGGCCTTTAGGTATCGCCTGTAGACCACCACGAACCACTTCGGCCATATAGGCTGCAGAGAACAAAGTAATACCAATCAGAACACGTAATAACTTGTTGAAGTTCAGCCCTTCTGGCAAAAACAACGGAATCATTACGGACGCCATGAACAAAATTGTGATCAATGGTACTGCACGAATGGTTTCGATAAATACCACACAAACAGATTTCGCAATCGGCATCTCCGAACGTCTACCAAGCGCTAATATAACCCCTAGTGGGAAAGACGCTACGATACCGATAACACCCAGTAGTACTGTAAGGAAAAGGCCACCCCACAAAGAGGTCTCTACAACTTCTAGACCAAATACACCACCAGCAAACAAGAAGTAAGCCACAATGGGATAAACCACGATAATAGCGATAGAAAGGTACAGCTTATTAATCGTCTTAACGGCAAAAGCCCCTACCATAACCACTAGTAGAATCACGGCTAAATTAATACGCCATGTTTCCGCTTCTGGATACAAACCGTACATGAATTGATCAAAGTACACACCGACGAAAGCCCAGCAGGCACCGCCAGCAGTACAAGCCGCTTTAGATGAACCTTCCCATGTTGCATTGATAAAAGCCCATTCAATGACAGGGGGAACAAGCAAATACAATATATAAATGCTAAAGAAGGTTAGAAATATATTAAGTGGGGACGAAAATAAGTTCTGACGCACCCATGCCACAGCACCAACCGATGTTACTGGTGGTGGGAGGCTTGGTGATGGTTTAAAGATAATAGCCATGATCTGCCTCCTAGCGCTCAATTAATGACATTTTACTGTTGTACCAGTTCATGAATACCGAGATCGATAGACTTAATGAACCGTACACCAACATACAAAGACCAATGGTTTCAATCGCCTGACCTGTTTGGTTTAGCGTCGTACCCATGACTACAGCAACCAGCTCTGGGTAAGCAATAGCGGCACCTAACGAAGAGTTCTTCGCCAAATTCAAATATTGACTAGTGAGTGGCGGGATAATGACGCGTAATGCTTGAGGTAAGACAATCAGTCGTTGTGTCATATTGTCACGTAAGCCTAAAGAGCGAGCGGCTTCAGTTTGCCCCCAGTTAACAGACAATATGCCTGCACGCACTATCTCGGCGATAAAAGCACCCGTGTAAGTAGACAAAGCGACGAGCACCGCAACAAACTCTGGCGGAAGCACCATACCACCGGTCACGTTGAAGCGACTTTTTTGCGGTAAATCAAACTCTATTGGAAACCCTGCCATGGCAAGGAAAATAAAGGTAATACCGACAATAACACCCAATGAAGACCAGTAGGCAGGAAACCACAGTCCCGTTTTTGTCTGGCGTTTTTTGGCCCAAATGATAAGAGCGATAGAAGCGACAATCGATAGAATGAAACCGAAGATTACCAGTCCAAAGCCATCTTGAGTGATTGGGTTTGGTGAGTAGATACCGCGTTTATTAAGTAAAAAGTCGGCAAACTCATAACTCTCACGTGGTGCAGGTAACGCGGCAAGTACCGCAAAATACCAAAAGAACATCTGCAGCAACAATGGAATGTTTCGCAGAGTCTCAATATAGACAGTAGCTAGGCGAGCTACTAACCAGTTTTTCGATAAACGGGCTAGACCCATTATCACACCAATAATGGTGGCTAAGACAATCCCCAATAGGGAGATAACAAAGGTGTTGATTAAGGCAACAACGAACGCTCGTCCGTAGGTATTAGCCTCTGTGTATTCAATAAGGTGAATAAGAATCGGGAAGCCAGCAGGTTCATTAAAAAATGAGAAACCAGTGGAAATCCCTCGGTTATCGAGGTTGGCCTGAAGGTTACTAAATAAGTAATAACCTGCAAAAACCACCATCGCTAGCAGCAAAATTTGAAATATAAGCGCACGATTTCCCGCGTCGTTCAAAAAGCTGTTATTGCTCGGAGTTGTATTTTCGCTCATCTTGGTTCAGGCAATGAAATGCTCGTCAGATGTGTAAGAAAGGGGGAAGAAACCCAGCGACGATCTAGTCGCTGGGTAAATACCCAAGCAGAGAATTATTTGCTTTAGGTATTAACGAACTGGTGGCGCATACATGATGCCGCCAGCTTCAGTCCAAAGTGCATTAAGACCACGTGGAAGATCTACAGGAGTAGAAGGTCCAACGTTACGCTCAAACACTTCACCGTAGTTACCTACGTTAGCGATGATGTTATACGCCCAGTCAGCAGGAAGATTTAGTTGAGCACCCATATCACCATCAACACCTAGTAAGCGTTTGATACCTGGATCATTGGACTCTTTTTTGATCTTAGCGACGTTTTTGGACGAAATACCCATTTCTTCAGCGTTAACCTGAACAAACATTGCCCAAGTAACGATGTCTTTCCACTGGTTGTCGCCGTGACGAACAACTGGGCCTAATGGCTCTTTAGAAATGGTTTCTGGAAGAATTAGGTGAGCCGATGGATCTGCTAGCTTGGTACGGTGAGCCGCAAGACCTGATTTGTCAGTTGTGTAAACGTCACAACGACCAGAGTCATATGCTGACAACGCTTCATCTGCTTTTTGTACCACAACTGGTACATAAGACATTTTGTGTTTACGGAAGAAATCCGCCATGTTCAATTCTGTTGTTGTACCTTGCTCTGTACAAACCGTTGCACCATCAAGGTCCATTGCAGATTTAACGCCTAGGTCTTTACGAACCATAAAACCTTGGCCGTCGTAGAAGTTAACCGCTGTGAAATCTAGACCCAAAGACGCGTCACGTGTGTAAGTCCAAGTTGTGTTACGAGCAAGAATATCGATTTCACCAGATTGTAGAGCGGTGAAACGTTCTTTAGCAGAAAGGGGAGTGAATTTAACTTTTTGAGGGTCACCAAAAATTGCAGAGGAAACCGCACGACAAGCATCTACATCGATACCGCTCCAATTACCTTTGTCATCAGCATTAGAGAACCCTGGAACACCTGTACTGACGCCACATTGAATAAAGCCTTTTGCTTTGACGTCATCAAGTGTTGCCGCAGCAGCACCGGTACTTATGGTTGCTGCGATTGCAGCAGTCGAAAGTAATTTACCAACATTCGATTTCATTATATTGAGCCTCCCAGGCGTTTTTTATATATGTTGTAACTTGCTTGATTCTACATTGCAGATTTTCAAACCTGTGTTTTAAACACAGCAAAGTTAGTGCCAACATTTAATTATTCTTGTTGTAAGGTATATGCAGACGATTCCTCTAAAAGATCATCCCATACCCCTATAGAATTACTCTTTTGAGGAGTAGTCAAGGATAAAATGTCAGGAAAGCTGTGTTGTATGCTTAGTTTTTACACTTTTTGAGCATATAAAGCGCTATTAATTAATCAGCTTAGCTGAATATATCTTTTTATTAAAGCGAGAGAAAACAAGGCTTTCTGAGGAAATAGCATGTATTTTGATGCACAAATATGGGGCATAATTTGAAACAGATGGCTCTATTTTGTGCTAAATGAATTTTTTGCATCATTTTGGTGCTTTATGAAATTTGTTGTGCTTAATTTGAATACCCACACGCAATTTATTGAATAAAGCGCTTTCCATAATTTGCGATCTGCATGGTAGACTTAACCATTAATTGAAGTCATGTAAGGAGATCCACATCAGATGGATAACTCAGCAAAACCGCTTGATCGCTTAGACAAAAAAATTCTTCGTGAACTGCAAATTAATGGCCGTTTATCGAATGTAGAGTTAGCTAGCCGTGTCGGGTTAAGTGCGACTCCTTGTTTGGAGCGCGTACGTCGTTTGGAACGTAACGGTTACATTACGGGCTATTGCGCTTTGGTTAACCCAAAGAAAGTGGATGCAGGATTGCTGGTTTTTGTCGAGATTCGCCTTAAAACCACCTCACCTGAAGGTTTTAATGAGTTTAAAGCGGCAGTGACTGAAATTCCTGAGATTTTGGAATGTCACCTGATTGCCGGTGACTTCGAATACCTTTTGAAAGCACGAGTATCCAACATGGACTCTTATCGTCTTTTGCTTGGTGAAACCTTACTAACACTGCCTCATGTTCGAGAATCTCGCACTTATGTCGCAATGGAAGAGGTAAAAAACACCACAGTAGTCAACATTCCTTAGAAAATAATCTAGTAAAGTGGCCTGCCTACGCAGGCTTAATACGGATCATTTTGTCAATTCAGCGAGTATTTTTCCCAGCATTACAGGCCCCATCCCTTTTACATTAAGTACGGATTTTTCTGAGTGAAAAGGGCGCTCTGCAACGAGTTTTTCAAGTATTTTCTTCGGCACGCCTTTCACTTTTAGAAGCTTGTCCACTTTTGATTTATTGATGACGAGATAGCCATCGGCGTAACCAGTGACGTTTTTTTTTACGTTTTTCGACTTTTTTACGGCAGGGTTTTCTGTTGCTACTTTTGGTGTCGATACTGCCTTTTCTATCTCTGGTTCGTTAATTTGCATCGTCGGAATAGAGTAATCTGAAGGCGCTTCAACGTGGTAAGGCACATCGAAATAGGCTGAATCACACAAGGTGTAATCGGCTCCATTCCATTCGCTAAGTTGCAATACGAGCTGCCAAGTCCCTGGGTGAGGTTGTTGGAATGCTAAATCATAGGAGCAGTCTGAAAGAAAATGCTGGCCTTTCATTTCACCTAGTGTAGTTGAAGCGAGCACGACACTTTCTGAGTTTCCTGTATCTTGACGCAGCGCTCGTAATTGTATGCGTAATGTACCACTGAGGTTTCCCGCTGGCCTATCACTGTTAATACGCTGAGTGGTAATAATGACTCTGTCATTTTCGATTCGATAGCCGCAGCCTTGGATCGTTAGATGTGCTTGGTTTAAAGCATTCATGTGAGTTCCTTCTTGCGAATCGATTAAGTCGGCTTTTTAGCTTACGGAATTTTTGATCAAATTTTGCACATGTGCAAGCTAATACCGCCTTTATTTCAGCGAGAAAGGTATTTAGACGTTCAAATACTGATCGTGGTTCGGTAACCATCGGGATAAAAGTGGCGAGACACGTTCAGGGTATTGACGGTGAAGTAGCGTGGCCGCTTTTTGAACATCATCAAGCAAGTTTTTGTCGCGCTGCAAATCCGCGACTTTGAATTCCCAAAGTCCGGTTTGTCTGGTGCCGAGTAATTCACCTGGACCACGCAACTCTAGGTCTTTCTCTGCGATTTTAAAGCCATCGCTGGTTTCTCGCATGGTAGAAAGTCGCTCTTTGCCTTGTTGTCCTAGTGGTGCTTTATAAAGTAGCACACAATGACTGGCGGTTTGTCCTCGACCAACACGTCCTCGCAACTGATGAAGCTGTGCAAGGCCAAGTCGTTCAGGGTTCTCTATTACCATCAGGCTAGAGTTTGGCACATCCACACCGACTTCGATAACGGTTGTAGCGACTAATAGCTGAATCTCTCCCGCTTTAAATTTGGCCATAATATCGGCTTTTTCCTGCGCCTTGAGTCGACCATGTACCAAGCCAATGGATAATCCCCCAAGTTGCTCTTGTAACAAAATCGCCGTGTCTTCTGCGGCTTGGCATTGCAGGGCTTCTGATTCTTCAATCAGGGTACAGACCCAGTAAGCTTGTTTGCCTTCTTCGCAGGCACTTTTCACTCGGTCAATGACTTCTTGTCGGCGCTGATCCGATACCACAATCGTGTTTACAGGCGTTCGACCTGGTGGCAATTCGTCGATAATAGAGCAATCCAAATCGGCATAGGCTGACATGGCTAAGGTTCGGGGAATTGGAGTCGCCGTCATAATAAGCTGATGAGGCTGAAAACCGTGCTTCATGCCTTTTTCACGTAGTGCCATACGCTGATGCACACCAAAGCGATGTTGCTCATCGATAATGGCGAGGGCTAAACGATCAAACTCAACGGTGTCTTGGAATAACGCGTGTGTCCCGACGACAATCTGCGCAGCGCCAGATGCGATATCGGCGAGTTCTTTCTCGCGGGTTTTGCCTTTGAGTTTGCCAATCATCCAAGCTACTTTTAAACCGAGTGGCTCAAACCATTGACTGAAATTAATATAATGCTGCTCAGCGAGAATTTCCGTCGGTGCCATGATCGCAACTTGGTAGCCCGCCTGTACGACAGACGCTGCGGCTAACGCAGCAACTAAGGTTTTCCCTGATCCCACATCGCCTTGTACCAAACGCAGCATAGGATGGCCTGTGCCGAGATCGTTAAGGATTTCCTGGAAAACACGACTTTGTGCATTGGTTGGTGAAAAGGGGAGTTGCTGTAAGAGTCGTTGACTGAGCTCGCCTGCGGCCTGAACTTTTATCGCGGCATCTTGCTTGGCTTTCATGCGCTTGCCAATTAGGGAAAGCTGATGGGCCATAAGTTCTTCAAAAGATAGGCGATATTGCGCAGGATGGCTTCCCGATCTGAGTAATTCTAAGTTGGCTTCTCGCGACGGATGATGCAGAAAGTGAATGGCATCGCTCAGCGGTGGTAAATTGAACTGAGTGCGAATTTCGTCTGGCAGCCATTCTTGTAGATTGTATGGGGTTAAACACTCTAAGGCTTGTTCGCACAGTTGGCGAATCTTGGTTTGTGTTAAGCCATCGGTTAGCGGATAGATTGGCGTAAGCTGCGCCGTTTCTTCTTGTGTTTCGTCGTCACCAATCACCTTGTATTCTGGGTGATAGATTTCAAAGCCAGTACTGCCTCGACGGATTTCTCCAAAACAACGAACTCGCTTGCCGGATTCTAGCTGTTTTTTTTGCGCGGCGGAAAAATGAAAGAAGCGCAAACACAGGGTGCCAGTATGGTCCTTAATCCGACACAGCAAACTGCGGCGCTTGCCCATTTTGATTTCTGCGCCAGTGACTTGGCCTTCAATAACCGCCTCATCCCCAAAACGCAGCATGCCGATTGGCACAACACGTGTTCTGTCTTGATAGCGAATGGGTAGATGAAACAGCAGATCTTGTACTGTATTCAAATGCAGTTTAACTAGCTTTTCGGCCATGGCATCACCAACGCCTTTTAGCTCACGAACATCCTGAGTGTCTAATCCGTCGATCATGCTGTTCTCTATAAATTCAGATGTTTGCAAGCATCACGGATAGACTGGCTCACGGCTTCAATGGCTTTCGGGCGCGGGAAGCTGGCTCGCCATGCTAAAGCGACTGTACGTTTCGGTGCGGGATCCGTAAAAGGACGCACTTCCAACATATCGTGATTAATATTGGTGACGGCGGATTTTGGCAATACAGTTACCCCTAAACCAGACGCTACCATGTAACGAATGGTTTCTAACGAGCTGCCATTAACAATAGTGCGACCATCACCAAATTCGCCTTCTGTTACCAAAGGACAAGCTTCTAATACTTGCTCACTGAAACAATGACCTTTGCCAAGCAGTAACAAGTTGTCAGTGGATAGTTGGTCGGTTTCTATGTGTGAGAGTTTTGTCCATGGGTGGTTTTTGGGCATCAGAACCACAAATTCTTCTTCATAAATTGGCTGAGTGACAACATCAGGTTCGCGGAACGGAAGCGCCACTATGATGGCATCTAATTCGCCGTTACGCAGTTTAGGGCGTAAGTTTTCAGTGAGATCTTCTTCAATGATCAATGGCATGCCAGAGGTTTCGCTATGCAAGGCAGGAATCATAAAAGGGAACAAATACGGGGCGATGGTGTAGATAGCGCCAACTTTAAGTGGGCCTTTTAATTGGTTCTTACCAGAGGTCGCCAGCTCTTTAATCATGTTGGCTTGATCCAGCACCCGCTTGGCCTGAGTGATGATTTGCTCGCCCAATGGTGTGATATAAACAGAGCTTTTGCTGCGCTCGAAAATGGCAGTGCCAAGCTCTTCTTCTAGCTTCTTCACGGCGACACTGAGCGTAGGTTGTGAAACGTAGCAGCGGTCTGCTGCACGGCCAAAATGTTTTTCTTCGGCTAGCATTACAATGTATTTCAATTCCGTTAATGTCATGGCACACCTTTCGTTCGGCTGATTCATTGTTAATAACTATGATAATACATAATTTGATAAAGTATACTCGTTCTTTAGTGACTAAGAGTATCAGAGGTTATTGGGGGAAGATAAATGGCAAACATTTTAATCGCTGGCTGCGGTGATTTGGGTTCTGGTTTGGCTGCTGAGTTAGTTGCCCAAGGCCATATCGTCACTGGTATTCGCCGTACAAAAAATGAATTTCCGCAAGGCGTAATTGGCATAACGGGTGACCTTGTTGCCATGAGCGACGATGACTTGCCTGATGTAGATCTCGTTTTTTTGATCATGACGCCTAATGGTCGTAATGAAGAAGCGTATTGCGCGGCTTATTTTGATACGGCACAAGTGTTGATTCGTCGATATAACGCTATGGCGAAGCAGCCCAAGGTGTTTTTTGTGTCCAGTACTAGCGTCTACGGCCAAAGCCAAGGTGAGTGGATAGATGAAAGCACACCAGCACAGCCTACATCTGCTACCGCTAAGGTTTTAGTGGAAACAGAACGATCGCTAGCGTCTGCTTTTTCTAGTGTAGCCGTGCGTTGCTCTGGCATTTATGGTCCAGGGCGTTTTAGGCTATTAGAAACCGTATTAAGCGAAAAAGAGTGGGGAAGCAACAGCTGGACCAATCGTATTCATCGAGACGATGTGGTGTCTGCTCTGGTGTTGTTGGCAAATTGCGCTTTAAGCGACAAGAACATGCCTGCACAGGTTATTGTGACTGATCAAACACCGGTTTCCATGTGGGAAGTAAAGCTTTGGCTGGCAACCTGCCTTGACGCTAAAGTCGCGGTGAATGGCGGTGAAGGTTTTGCCCCTAATTCTGGTAAACGTCTTCAAGGCCAATATCTATTGTCGCAAGGTTGGCGTTTGCAGTATCCGAGCTATGTGTCTGGCTATCACGAGCTGTTGCGTGAATTTCGCTCTTTGAGTAAATGATAAAAGTACAAACACGAGAGATAAAAAAAGAGTCCGGAGCCTCTTTTTTTATCAGTATCAAAGCGAGAAGATTAGTCTTCCAAAACCATGATGCCTTCTATTTCTACTTGAACGCCTTTTGGCAATGCGCGCACGCCCATTGCTGCACGAGCTGGGTAAGGTTGTTTAACAAATTGCGTCATCACTTCATTAACTGTGGCAAAGTTGCCCAAGTCTGTCATGAAAATGTTGAATTTCACAACGTTTTCTAAAGAACCGCCAGCCGCTTCACAAACGGCTTGTAGGTTTTTGAATACTTGAGTTGTCTGTTCAACGATGTCCTCGCTGATGACTTCCATTGTTTCAGGTACCAAAGGAATTTGACCAGACAAATACACTGTGTTGCCAGCGCGAACCGCTTGAGAATATGGGCCAATAGCGGCAGGTGCGTTTTCAGTATGAATGACTTGTTTTGACATAAATAAGTATCCTTTATCTAGTAAGTGAAATGGTAAGTAACAGAATAAATTAAGTCTTATTAGCGCCCAACAATGGTTTCGCGTGAGACTTTTTCCACACAGCGAACCGCTTTTATGCGACGCATTACATCCGCTAAGCCTACACGGCTGGAAATCGTGATGCTTAGCCGTAAACGACTGACTCTACCGCGTTCAATAATATCGAGATTCGACACTTGGAAATCGGTATCACTGATCGAGCTGGCTATTTTTGCCACGGCGCCACGTTCGTTGATGTAGGTAACGATCAGGCTTATGTGTAGTTCTTCTTCGATCTCTTTGCCCCATGCCATATGAATAAAGCGTTCAGGATTAGATAAATGATCTTGAACGTTAGGGCAATTGAGGTGGTGAATAATGATGCCTTTATCAACCTGGACATAACCTACAATCGGGTCGCCAGGAATCGGTGCGCAACATTTGGCATAAGAAATAAGCATGCCTTCTGAGCCATTCACCTTAAAGGATTTTGGTGTCACCAAGGTGTCTTCATCGATATTCGGGAAGAGTTCACGAGCCACCAGATAACCAACATGACGACCTTTGCCGATGGATTCTAGCAAGTCATCCATGGATTCCAGCTGGTGGTTGGCTAATACTTGTGCAATTTGTTCTGCTGTTAGTTCTTCAACATTGGTTTTAAAGGCGTTTAAGGAGCGAGTTAACAGACGATGACCGATAGATATCGCATTTTCTCGCTGCTTGTCTTTCAAATAATGGCGAATGTTGGTGCGCGCTTTGCCGGTAATCGCAAAACTTAACCAAGCAACATTCGGTTGAGCGTTTTTCGCGGTAATGATTTCAACCGTTTGCCCACTTTCTAGCTGTGTACTGAGTGGTGCAAGACGACGGTTAATTCGGCAAGAGATACAGGTGTTACCGATTTCTGTGTGAACACCATAAGCAAAATCGACGGGTGTCGCGCCGGAAGGTAATTCAATAATTTGTCCATTTGGCGTAAAAACATACACCTCATCTGGAAACAAATCACTTTTCACGTTATCAACAAATTCGACGGGGTTCCGCGCTTTTTGTTGAATTTCTAACAGGCTTTTCACCCATTTCGTTGCACGGTCATGGTTGCTTGGCATGCTTGATGTGCCGCTGACTTTGTATGCCCAATGAGCCGCAATGCCATTATTAGCAACCAAATCCATTTCTTCAGTACGTATTTGGACTTCCATAGGAATACCATTGGTGCCTAATACGGTTGTATGAAGAGATTGGTAGCCATTGGACTTTGGTACCGCAATGTAATCTTTAAAGCGACCTTCAATAGGTTTGAACAGAGCGTGAATAACGCCGAGAATTCGATAACAGCTGTCATGGCGGTCGGTAACGATGCGTACGCCCATTACGTCCATTATTTCATCTAGAGAACGGCGCTTTTTGTCCATCTTCTGATAAATGCTGTAAATGTGTTTTTCTCGAACGCTGATACTGGCTTCAATGTAATCGGCGGCCAGCTCAGATCGGATCGTATCTTCAAGCTTTTGAGTGTCTTTAATGCGCTGCTGGCCATACTTTTTGTGGATGGCTTTGTGGAGCATGCGTGCGCGCATTGGGTAATACGCTTGGAAAGCAAGAGATTCTAGATCTACCCGAACCTTGTACATACCCAGACGATTTGCAATCGGTGCATAAATGTCGAGTGTTTCGCGGGCAATACGGCGTTTTTTGTGGGCTGGCATGGCATCTAATGTGCGCATGTTGTGCAGTCTGTCCGCTAACTTCACCAAGATGACACGAATATCATCCGCCATGGCCATGGCCATTTTTTGGAAGTTATGGGCTTGCTTTTCGATTTGGCTATTGAATTCAAGGTGGGTTAACTTACTGACCCCATCCACAAGACTCGCAACACCTTCACCAAACTGTTCAGTAAGGGCTTCACGGCTGATGCCTGTGTCTTCAATAACGTCGTGCAAAAGTGCCGCTGTCAATCCATCACAATCCATTCGAAGTTCCGATAGAATTTCGGCGACAGCGAGAGGATGGGTGACATAGGGCTCGCCACTTTTACGTCGTTGCCCATCGTGGGCTTGTTCGGCGTAATAGTAGGCGCGTTTTACCTTGGCGACTTGTTCGTAAGGTAAATACTGACTCAAGGTCAGTGCTAAATCTTCAATGGTATACATCGCTCACCTCACTAAGGCAAAAAGAAAGCGCGACAGCTGTGCTATGAGCGACACCATAGAGATTAAAACTCGTGTAAAGGGCGTTTTTGTTGATCAACATTTTTTGCGTTGATCAAGTTTTCCGCAATTTCACGTAGTGCAACTACAGTAACTTTGTCGCCTTCTAAAGGCACTTTTGCGTCTTCACCACCCGTTGCTAGTTGACGAGCGCGCTTTGACGCGACCATCACTAATTCGAAGCGGTTATCAACGTTTTCTAAACAATCTTCTACGGTAACTCGAGCCATTTTGACCTCTGTGTTCGGTTATCTATTTTTCCAAGGGTAATTCTACTTAACGGCTTCTCACAAAGACAAGAGATCATTTATAAGATTGCCATTTTTTTCCTGCATAACCGTTGTTTTTGAGCGCATTGCTTGAAAAACAGCGGAGATTTGTGAAAGCGCAGCATCAAAATCGTCATTTACGATGACAAAATCGTATTCATGGTAGTGGGACATTTCATTCACGGCCTTTGCCATACGACGCTGAATGACTTCATCAGAGTCTGTAGCGCGTTTTCTTAGGCGTTCTTCAAGCGCTTGTAATGACGGCGGTAAAATGAATATTCCGATGGCTTCTGGATAGAGCTGACGAATTTGGCGAGCGCCTTGCCAGTCGATCTCTAAAATCACATCTAGACCTTGTTCTAGCATACCAAAAATAGACTCTTTTGATGTGCCGTAATAATTATCAAAAACCTGTGCATGCTCGAAGAAGGCGTCTTCAGCAATCATGTCTAAGAAGGATTCATCATCGATGAAGTAATATTCTCTACCATGTTCTTCGCCAGTTCGTGGTGCACGAGTAGTATGAGAAATAGAAATTCTCACCTTATCATCTTGCTTAAGAAGCGCTTTATATAAGGTCGATTTACCTGCTCCTGATGGCGCCGATAAGATGAATAAATTGCCTTTATGTTTGTCCATGGGTTGTTTAATCCGCCAGTCTTTGTCTTTTCAACGTCGTACTATATCACAAACAAAATGCCTGTTCTTAGTCGGAGATTATTGTCGATATTAGTGGTTTTTAACAGGAGTCTTTGTCTAACGTGTAAGCTAATTTTTCACAGTGTTTTTGTTAAGTATCATTATTTTTTTGGATCGGTAAAAAAACGTTACAAAGTTTTTAATTGTTCTAGATGCTTTTTTGATAAACAAGACTAAGCTTCAAGGATTAAGTACTTAACAGATAAAGCATGATTACAAGGAAGGGAAATGCAATGGATTTACCTTGCGACCAAATATCATTTCAAACAATGTCTAAACAGCGAAGTTACTGCAAAGTCCTGTCTGTAGAAGATGATCCTGATTACCAAGAAGCACTAATGAATGGCCTGAGTGCGTTAAATTATGATGGCAAAGAGGTGGAGTTCCTGACGGCTTCATCCGCGAGCGATGCTGCAACGGTTATCGCTGCTCACCCTGATATCTCGGTGATTTTTCTTGATGTGGTGATGGAGACGGATGTTGCAGGGTTACGCCTAATTCGTACTATTCGTGAGGTAATTGGTAATGATCTGGTGCGTATTGTCCTGCTGACTGGGCAGCCGGGTATGGCACCCGTTGATGATCTTATTGGTCAATACGATATAGACGACTATTGGTGCAAATCAGACCTCACTCAGGCGCATTTACAAACCATAGTGCTAAGTAATCTACGTACTTGGGAGCACCTTTCTGATATGAAAGAAGCTCGCTATGGTATGCAATTGTTACTTGCTGCGAGTCAGAGGATCGCCTCAAAGAGTGATATAACGGATTACACCCATTCTATTTTGGAAGAAATTGGACTGCTGTTAAAAATGAACAGTGGCGGTATTGTGTGTTTCTTCCACCCTGAAGAAGAGCATTTAGAGAAAGCCTTAATTGTGGCGGCTTGTGGGGAATTTTCGCCTCATATCCACCGGTATTTTTTATCCGCTATTCAAGAGAGCCTTCTAAAAGAAGCGGTAGAGCTAGCCAATAAGCAAAAGGCGCATATTTTTCAGGATGGTTTTTCTGTGTTGTATTTCTCGAATAAGGAGTTGGAAGATCGAGAATACATGGTGGTGGTAAAGCTCGATCGTCACCTTGCCAGTAATGAAATTAACCTGCTGCAAGTTTTTTGTGAAAACATCAGTGCTGGCTTCCGTAATGTTGCTTTACATAACAAATTAACCGAGCTTGCTTATATTGAACCAACATTAGGGATTCATAATAAAAACTGGTTAGTGCGTGAAATACGCAATATGTTTTCTTGGGAGCGAGAGAAAGCCACTTTATTAATGTTGTACGTGGAAGATTTGGCTTATACCGAGTCGGTTTTAGGGTCAAAATACTGCGATAAACTCACCTTGTCTTTGTACGACTATCTGAGTCGCTTCTTTGACAAAGCGGTTGATATCGCCTTACTTGAGCGGGATACATTAGTGTTAATCGTGTATGACGATCAGAATTATAACGAAGCGTCACTCGAAAACATTATTCATACCAGTATCGAGGTAAAAAACTCCTCACATTCTCTCGATTTGACCGTCAGCTCGGTGAAATTCTCTGACTTCCCAGCTTATGAAGCCGAGCAATTAGTCAGTGTTGGCAAGAGCACTTTAGAACGAGCTAAATACGAAGGCGTATCTTATTTGGCATTTTCTGAAACCTTGGCATCCGCAATGTTTGGACGTTATGAGTTGCTACAAGATCTGCGAGAAGCCATATTAAACGATGAAATCAGAGCGTATTTTCAACCTAAGATGAACTTGAAAGACAATAGGTTGATTGGGTTTGAAGCGCTGGCACGATGGACTCATAAAAATGGCAGCAATATTCCACCGGATCAATTTATTGCTTTGGCTGAGAGCAGTGGTCTGATTGATAAATTGGACCAGCAAATGTTGCAGCAGTCCTGCCAAGCCATTAACACGATGAAAAATATCGGTATTAATGTGCCTATTTCGGTGAACGTTGCTGGTAATGAAATCATTCGCCCTAATTATTTTGAGGGTTTTCAAAAACTTCTTGAAGAAGAAGGCGTCCCGAATGAGATGATTGAACTGGAAATTACTGAGTCTCAATTTATTGAAGAAAAAGGCAACATTAACAAGCATTTAACAGCATTAAAAACATTAGGCGTGCGGGTTAATATCGATGATTTTGGAACGGGTTATTCGTCTTTGGCCTATTTGTCTACCTTATCAGTGTCAACTCTCAAAATTGATCATAGTTTTGTCTGGCGTATGGAAGAGTCAGAGAAAGACTGGGAAATTTTAAAGATGATTATTGAATTAGGTAATTCGTTAGGACTGAGTGTTATTGCCGAAGGTATTGAAACAGAGCAACAAAAAGCACATTTACAGGCTTTGGGTTGTGAGGATGGCCAAGGTTATTTATTTGCCAAACCTATGTCATTAGACGAGACAATTAACTGGGTTCAAGCAGGATTATAAAATATGATTTTTGGTAAAGGGATGTCACAAAAGTCATTACTCTGCATGTATTTATCAGGCATTCTGATTATCATCGCTTTGCTTAGCTGGGGCAGTTATCGGTTTTTTTTAGATAACAAAATCAGTGAATTAGCATGGAATGAATCTGAAGTGTTGTCGCGTGGGACTAGTGTGTTTAGCCGCGAGATGGGGCATATCAAACGCGTTACTTTATTATTGCGAAATAGTATTAATGCGCGTTTGTCTGTTCAGAATGCCGCTGTTCAAAACTCAGTCCCGGTTCAAGACTTGTCATCGCCACAGAGAGAAAAAACAATTCCTGCTGATTGGGAGGCTCAGGTGGTGGATGAATTCACTCAATTTGCTCGAACCTCTAAGCTTATCTCCCAAGTTCGTTGGATCATGCCAAATGGCCAAGAGCACATCCGAATCAACTCTCAAGCAGGCATTGTTACCCGTGTGCCAGAGGATCAATTACAGAATAAAGCGGATCGGCACTATGTAAAAAATGCACCAGATAGCATCCAGGATGTCTATGTTTCTTCTCTGGATTTGAATATTGAAAATAAAGAAATTGTTCGCCCGTTTCAGCCAACGGTTCGTGGAGTCGTCAGAGTGAAGGGCGACATACCTGGAATTTTGGTGGTGAATTATGATCTGAGTAAATTATTTGAGCTTGCTCGGACCTTTAGCAGTGATGGAGTGTATTTAGAAATATTGGACTTGAATGGCAATTGGGTATTAGCGGCTGACAAAAACCTTGAATGGGGTGGAATTCTCTATCCTGACAACTTGAGCTTTAATATCAAAACGCATTTTCCGGCTATTTGGCAAGAAATGGATAATGTGGACGGGCTAGAGCGAATTTTCGATGATGGCCGTTTATGGAGTCTCTTGAAGCTGTATATAGATGAAGAGGCGGATGTCCAAAGTTCGCAAACGCCATCTTTGTATTTTATTGCCCGTTCTAATTCTGACGTATTTTCTGCGTGGCGAATGAGGTTAATTCTTAGCATAATCGGAGGAGCTGTCGCTCTCTATGCCTTGATTGCATGGTTGGTTTGGCGACAAGTGACCGCTCAATTTGAAACCTATCGATTACTTCAATTGGTACAGCAAGAAAAAGCTCAAGCGGAGCAGGCTAACCGCAAGCTTAGTCTGACGAATAAGCGTTTAGTAGACCTTCAAGACGAGCTAGTTGAAACCAGCAAGCTGTCTTCTCTAGGCTTGATGGTCGCCGGTTTAGCTCATGAAATGCATACACCACTTGGTGGTGTCAGAATGGCGTTATCGTCGTGCAAGGTCTGGCTGGATAAAGAGGCCAAGCAACAGCCTTCCGAAGGGCTTGAAAAACTAGATGCTTCATTGCTAATCGCGGAAAAAAACCTTGTTCGTGCATTAGATGTGGTGACCAGCTTTAAACGTATTGTGTCGGATAGAACGGCTCAAGACACACAGAATTTTTTCTTTCATAACGTTGTCAATGACATCTTGTTTACTTATAAACCCGTATTGAAAAAACGTTCGGACCTTCATATTGAGAGTGAATGTCCAGAAGATATCGATATGTCTGGTTACCCTGGCGTCATGTCTCAAATTATTCAAAATCTTCTCGATAACGCGTTAGATCATGCTTTCCAACGACTGGATAAAGGCGTGATTACACTCGTTGCGAAAAAGGAACAAGACAACCTCGTTCTTGTTATCAAAGATAATGGCAGAGGCATTTCGTCAGAAATCAAAGCTCGTATTTTTGAGCCTTTTGTGACCACTGGCCGCACCAACCAACATACAGGTTTAGGACTCCACCTAGTCAGCCAGTGGGTTAATAATCTCATGAAAGGGCGGATAGATGTTGTGTCAGAAGTGGGCGTTGGAACGACATTTACTCTGACTATTCCATTGCAACTTCAAAAGAGTGAGGAGGCAGAGAGCGAGAAACTTTAGCAACTTCTGTCATGACCGCTTAGATAGAAACAGGGTATTCTGTCCTAACTACCTGAATTGGACGGAACGCTCATAAAGTGGCATCAATAAAGCATTACGAAAAGCGCATGTTAGCGGTATGTGATTACATATATAAACACTTAGATGACGATCTTAGCGTCGAAACTTTGTGTGATGTGGCGTGTTTTTCTAAATACCACTTTCACCGTCAGTTTACGCATTTTATAGGCGTTGGCGTGTTTAAATTTGTACAGCAGTTGCGCTTAAAAAGAGCCTCCTATGAGTTGGTGTTTATGAAAGATAAGCGCATTATTGAAATTGCAATGAGCGCAAAGTTTGATCATCCAGAATCCTTTTCCAGAGCCTTCAAAAAAGCCTATTCACAATCTCCAAGTGACTTTCGTCGCCATCCAGACTTAGAAAAATTAGGTTTGCACTTTCATAAGCTAGATAGGCAGCTAGAGTCAAACATGACAGTAGATATCGTGCATTTCGATACGACAAAGATCGCATTACTAAAGCACCGAGGGGCACCGAGCCGAATTATGGAATCGGTCGCCATATTTAGAGAGTGGCGCAAAGCATCTGGCTTATTGCCTATATCGAGAAGTCGAACTTTCAATATCGTTTATGAAGACCCCGCCGTGGTGGCTCCAGAAGATTTTCGTTGTGACATTGCAGCAGAAGTGATGAGCGAAGTGGATGACAATGAATATGGTGTCATCAACAGTACCCTCGAAGGCGGTCGCTACGCCGTGGTTCGCCATTTTGGTCCTTATGACAGTATTAGTCGTTGCTTGTATTTCCTTTATGGCGAATGGTTACCGAGCAGCGGGGAAGAGCCGAGAGATGCGCCATGTTTTTTTCAATATCAAAACCATTTCCCAGAGGTGGCTGAGCATGAACTCATTACGGATGTGTACTTACCTCTAAAATAAACTTTTCATAGGAGTCAAAGGTGTTAGACATTGTTACGCATACCCCTATATGGGTTTGGTTGCTGTTAGGCTTTCTGGTTTATTTAGGCATAAAGCAAAGTCGTGATCGACAAGTGCCGAAAAATAGAGCCTTTATTTTGCCCGTTGTGATGATCGTATTTTCTCTGCACGGAGTGATATCAAGCTTTGGTGGTGGTTTTGATTCCTTGTTGTTTTGGGGCGTTAGCTTTGTGGCGACGTTACTGATTGGCGTATTGATTTTTCCATCGCAGCAGGCTCGTTTTGATGAGTCGATGCAATGCTTTTATATTCAAGGGAGCTGGCGACCTCTGTTTCTTATTTTGGGAATTTTTACCATTAAATACACGGTTGGCGTGATGGAAGGCATGCAAAGCTCTTTTCTCACTTTGTCATTTGTTGTTGATGGATTGTCGCTGCTTTATGGCGTATTTAGTGGCGTGTTTGCTGCTCGTAGTGTGAGACTATGGCGCTTGAGCCGTCCGACTCAAGCCTACCATTCGCCATAAACTTAACGGTCTGGCTTTGGACTCGCCATCCAACCCAAACCCATCCAAATTACGCCAATGCTTAACATGACATAGAGGGATGCCGTCCACGATTGCTGCCAATCATAAAGTGCACCAAGCAAAACAGGACCAATAGCCGCGAGTGTGTAACCGATTAACTGCGCCATACCAGACAAGGCTGCGGCTTGTTTTGGGCTGTTGGTTCGTAAGCTGACAAAAGACAAGCCTAAGATAAAGCCCATACTGACACCAAAGCCAAAAGACACCGACCAAACGCCAGACCAGCTTGGAATGAACAAAAAGCCAGCTAAGCTTAATGTCGTTAATCCAGTGGCAATTAAGCAGAGTCGTCTATGGCTGCCTAAGCGATGGATAAACGGCGCTAAAATCAACGAAGGAACCGCTCCTGCCAATTGCAAATAACCTTGATACAAGCCAGCCGTTGAATCGGTGTAACCGTTGCTCATTAAAATAGCCGGCACCCAAGCGACCACTACGTAATTCACTAGCGAATTGACCGCCAAAAATCCCGCTACTTGCCATGCTGTGACAGAGCGCCAGACGGATGTTGGTATTTCAACGTTACCGGTTTGCGGCGGTTGATGTTGGGTTATTTTGCAGCTAAACCACACCACCAGAGGTAACAGAATCAACAAACTCTGACAGGCCAGAGCAAACGACCAACCACTCATTGGTAGGTCAAAACTTGGCTGTTCGGCATATAAACTCAGCGGCACCGCAAGACTCGACATCAAAAAGCCGCCGATGCTCATCATCAGCACATAAATCGCCGTGAGCTGAACCACGTAATTCGGAAATTCGCGTTTCAGTAAACTGGGTAACAAGACATTACCAATGGCAATGCCTGCGCCAATAAATATCGCACCAACATACAAGGTACTTATTGAGCCAAAAGCACGAATCACCATGCCAATCGCAATCAAAGCCACGCCAGAAGCTAAGATACGTTCAATGCGAAAATGGCGAGTCAGCCAAGACGCTACCGGCGCAAAAAAACCAAAGGCCAGCAGCGGCAAGCTGGTGAGCAAACCAGATTGGGAGCTGCTTAAATGCAGGTCGGTACTGATTCTATCGAGTAACGGCGGCAAACCTGTTACGGGGCCGCGTAAACTCAGCGCCACCAAAAAAATAAACAAGAGTAAAAATGCCGCGTCGTGTTGCGCTAATTTAAGTATTCGTTTCATGGCGTCCATTTCGAAAAAGAGGTTTTCGGGAGATATTGTCGATTCGCTATTATATGGGTTACTCTGCTTACTGAATTGAGAGACTTGGACAATAAATTGCGAAATACAGACAAAAGCATTTTTGAGACACTGACCGACCTTTGTTTTGCGGATCATTATCCGCATCGCGTTCTTGTTTTGCGCTCGCAATCCGTGCCGCATAGTGAAGAAACACCTTGGCACAAACATCAAAAAGGCCAACTGGTTTTACCACTCACTGGCGTTGTTACTAGCTTTATCGACGACAAAATGTGGCTTGTGCCGCCACGTTGCGCAGTGTGGATTCCAAGTAATGAGATGCATCGCAACCAGATATCGCCCAATGCTGACGTTTGTATGTTGTTTGTTGATGGCCGTGATTTACCGCTGCCAGAAGTTGCTTGTACCTTGACGGTCACGCCCTTTGTACGTGAACTGATATTGCATTTGCATTCGCAACAACGCTATGAAGAAACCGACCTTGCAACAGATCGGCTGGTTGATGTCCTGATCGACCAGCTTATTCAGTTGGAGCGGGAAGAGTTTGATTTCCCCATTCCAGACGAACCAACACTCAACCGTCTCGCTCTTGAACTGATTGCCAGACCGAACGAAAAACGCACTCTAGGCGAATGGGCCAGCGACTTCGCTATGAGCGAACGCACTTTGGCGCGAATGATTAAGCGTCATGTAGAGCTCACTTTTGGTCAGTGGCGAAGTCAGCTTCACATTGTTCTTGCTCTGCAAAAGCTAGCGATCAACATGCCGATCCAAACCATCTCCGAAGAGCTAGGCTACGACTCCGTCAGCGCTTTTATCACCTTCTTTAAAAAAGCGCTGGGCAAATCACCAAGGCAATATCGGATCGAGCGGTGGGGAAAGTAAGGGAATCTATCGTGCAAGTGCTTGTTTTAGTGAGCGAACTTCAACACTACTACACCAAGAATAATCAGCAATACACCCATGTAGCGCAACAAAGAGGTCGGATCGCCATAAAACCAAATGCCTAACAAAAACGTACCAGATGCACCGATTCCTGTCCAAATGGCATAGGCGGTCCCCATCGGAATTTCTTTCTGTGCCAACCAAAGTAAGGTACCACTTATCGTCATAAACAAAATGGCAATGGCCACTCCTAACAGTTTTGATCCGCCTGATTGCGCCATTTTTAATCCAACGGGCCAGCCGATTTCAGTAAGCCCTGCTAATAGCAAATAGACCCAACTCATGTTTATTACTCCATACAAAAAATATTCGCACTTAAGTAGGCGAAGTTGCTTTTTATAGTATCGATATTTATGATGATAAAAAGTTATTAACTATCGATATTTTTCATATGTTGAGTTTAGAGCAAATCAATATGCTGGTGTTATCCGCTGAATTAGGGTCTTTTTCAGCGTGTGCAAGAAGACTCGGCAAGGTGCAGTCTGCCGTGAGCCATGGCATCAGTAACTTAGAAATAGACTTGGGAGTCGAGCTGTTTGATCGCTCATCTCGCAGTCCAAGACTAACAACAGAAGGGGAGCGCTTAATCCGCAGTGCAAAAGCACTGTTAGCCCAATCCCATGAGCTTGAAAAAATTGCCGAATCTATTATTCGCAATGAGGAAAGCGCATTGACGATAGCCGTTGACGACGCGCTGTTTGTACCCAATATGTCGACAGTGCTCGCACTTTTTGCTGATGAATTTCCTTATGTCCAACTGGATATTCTTTCTCTAACCTCATCCGATATTATTCACGCGGTTGCTAATGGCAATGTCGACATAGGCGTGATGTTTTCAGAAGTGGAAGCGAACAAGCAGGTCGATTTTTGCTATGTTGGCGGTGTGGACTTTATTGCTGTTTGTCACCGTGATTTTCCGTTGGCCGAACTGAGTTTGCTATCGGAATCGGACCTTGCTCCGTATCGTCAAATTGCCGTACGTGGCACTTTGAAAAAAGAGCCCCAAGCATTGATTAGCATGACGCCCAGTGTCTGGTGGTGTTCAAGTTATTACGCTGTTTTAGAATTGATGCAACAAAAAATAGGCTGGGCTTACCTGCCTTTATCCTTGGTTCAGCCACTTATTCAAACCGGCAACATTCATAAAATCGACGTGACTTTTGACCACAAGCCTTGGTCCGTTCCGGTGGATCTTGTTTACAAAAAAGGTGCAAACCGCGGCCCCGCTCATCAATGGTTATTTGACGCCTGTAAAAATGCGTTTTCTGCTGACCTTTGTATGTGAAAAAGCCCGCTTCTACCATGCGTAGAAGCGGGCTTTTAAAATACTGTCATAACCTATAAAAACGATTTATTCGGTTGCTTCATGAATCGTTTCTTTCGTGCTGTCGTAAGCTTTTGAGGAATCTTCTTTCACGCCTTCCCAAGTATTTGCGCAGCCAGCTAATGCAAGTGTTACAGCAATGACTAATAATGGAAACTTCATGTTCAAACCTCTTTATTGTTAGGAGTCTTTACAGATTAACAAAAAGCTTTGTAAAGGATAAGCCACTATTTTGATTTAACTTAGGATAAAGGGTTTTACAGGTTGTTGCTCTTTCTTTCTGTCGAAAAGCCGTATGGAAAAACGCTTAAACAGCCCCAAGTGTTTGCAGCAAAAGAGATTGACCTTCTTCTACTCTGGCATAGAATGGCGTCAATTTAATCCCAGTTTTGGGTTGCTTGAGATTGAGGTTATACATGTCTAGTACATCGCTTGTTCCAACAGGTTCCGTGCGTCAGCGCTTAAAGGTGTTTATTGAAAATATCACTGTGCAGCGAATTTTATTGGCGCTGATTTTAATCAATGCCGTTCTTTTAGGCTTAGAAACGTCGCCTGAAGTAATGGCAGCCGTTGGTCCGTTTTTAATTGCATTGGACAAGGCTATTTTGACGGTGTTTGTGATTGAGCTCAGCATTCGTTTGCTGGTACATCGTTTTGCGTTTTTCAAAGATGGTTGGAATGTCTTTGACTTCATCGTCGTGGGGATTGCCTTAGTTCCTGCTAGTGGTCCTTTTGCTGTGTTGCGTGCGCTGAGAGTCTTGCGGGTCTTACGCGTGCTGACCTTCGTGCCATCGATGCGAAAAATTGTCGGGGCGTTAATCAAATCCCTAAATGGCATGTTGTCTATCGCTATGGTGTTGGGGCTGGTGTATTACGTGGCTGCGGTGATGGTGACCAAATTATTTGGTGAGGCGTTTCCTGAATGGTTTGGTAGCCTAGGCGCGTCTTTGTATACCCTGTTCCAAGTGATGACCTTAGAAAGCTGGTCTATGGGCATCGCGCGTCCTGTCATGGAAGCCTTCCCTTATGCTTGGGCGTTTTTTATTCCCTTTATTCTGATTGCTACCTTCACCATGCTTAACCTCTTCATCGCTGTCATCGTCAATGCTGTGCAAACCATGCATGACGATGAACACAAAGAAGAGATAGACGCTGAAAAAGCGACACAGCAACAGCTAATGGAGCAAATGCAACAGCTCCAGCAAGAATTACAGGCATTGCGTCGTGACATGAATAAGCCGCGGGAGTAAGGAGATGAGTAAATACAGTGCTAACTCTTTATACTGCATATACCCGCGACTGATTCCGGCCATTTTCTTTGGCCCAGTAAAGGGCTTTGTCAGCTTGGTTTAAGCTGCTCTTTAAATTGGGGCTTTCTATATCTGTAGCCGCAATACCAGCACTAACAGTAAAGTGTACGGTTTTGCCATTGCTCATCTCTATGGCTTTCTTTTCTAATACTTGCCGAATCTGTTCAACCAACATGAATGCTTCATTAAGCTTAGTATTGGGCATAAAGATAATAAATTCTTCGCCACCGTAGCGTACTAATACGTCTTGTTCTCGGCATTGTGCTCTTAAGGTGCTGGCAACTTGAACGATGACTTTATCTCCAAAGCTGTGACCATAGGTGTCATTGATCTTTTTAAAGTGATCAATATCAAGCATGGCTATGGCGGCGGGTTGCTGGAACTGTTTGGCCTGCTGTAATAGAAATTCGGCTTCGGTATTGAAGTGACGTCGGTTGAATAGTTGTGTTAACGAGTCTGTTGATGCCAACAGTTTCAGCTCATCTTGCGCGGCCTTCATGGTTTCTAGTGAACGAATGCGATACGCAATGATGAGGGATAAGACCAATGCCTCAAGCATGATACCGATACCAACGCCGTGGCTATTTATATAAGTAAATTCGGCTTTGCCTTTGTAAAACAAGACAGCCATGGTGCTAAATAGGGCGAACAGTCCGTGCCCCAGTAAAAAGAAGGGTGCGATAGGGTGTTTTCGAATCAGCATAGAAATAGTTACAGAAACACTGACGACCATCATTATGGCTGCTAGCGTGCTTGAATAGTTAAGGGCCGTAATCATATCAAACAAGCCATAAACAAAGTCACAAATTAGCAAGGTAAGGATGGAAAGCAGTGCCCAATGCTCGATAGGGTATTTCTTCTTAGTTTCAAAAATATTGATCATGAAAAGCAGTAAAAATATAGGCATAGCAACGAGTGATAAATGCCATTTTAAAGTGATCGAGCCGTAGACATTGAAAAGATCAGCGAGTAATCCATAAGAGAGTGCAACCCAAAAACCGCCAGCAACTAGATAGCAGGCGTAAAAGAAGTGCTCTCTTAAACGAGACGAAAAGAACAGCAGGAAGTTGTAGATTATCAGAGCTAATAACATACCAACGAGCAAGGCGATATCTGTGTATAACCCCAACAAGGCTCTTTTTGATTGATCCTCATCGTATAGGTTTAGCGTGAACCATTGGTGCGAAAAAGACTGACTTTTGACGAACAATGTTTTGTGCTGATTGGGTTCTAATGTGATATCAAACACAGCGCTACCGCGATACATCCACTGTTGTGTTTCTTCTCTATCCATATCGAGCACGCGTTCGCGGGTTAGCGTACCTTTTACAACCTCATAAAGTTCTACTTTGTGATTGTGATAAGCATAAGGATGATGGAGATAAACTTTAATGGGCGTCGTATTTGTATTTTCAATTTCGATTTTTGCCCATGTTATTTTTGATGTTGTGCCTAATGACACACCATTTGGCGATAACTGGAACGCTTGTTGTTGCACGTCAGAGAAACGCATTTTCTCTGTTTTATCAACAAAGTATCCCATCTGAAACTGTTCTAATTTTACAGATGAACCTTGAATGACTTGTGTGGGGATATCGGCAAGAGCTACAGCAGAGGCAAAAACACACCATAACATTATAAATAGACGAGTAAAAAATACTGGGTGATTAAACGTCATGAATCATCTTCCATAATGAGAGCTGGATCTTGTACTGTTGTTTGAGGATTGCATTCTAACCGATTGTTTAAAAAAACATCGTAAGTGAATTGTTTGAATTTGTAGCTGCGTGATTAAGACAATCATAAGAAAGCCCTAGAAAACATCTGTTTTCAGACATTCACTAGGGTTCTTTTATTCGATGGTTTGAACCTAGTTTTTCATTTGCTTTATCAGCATGTTCAATTTCACGGTGTTTTGGTTTTTTTTAGATCAGCAAGCTACGTACTTTTGCAGAGAAGTATTCCGATATGACCACGGTGGCAAGGATCACAAGGATGATCAGAGTCACTTGAGGCCACGCCAAGGTATTCAGTGACGAGGATAAGAACAAGCCGATGCCGCCCGCGCCAACGAGTCCTAGAATCGTCGATTCTCGAATATTAATATCCCAGCGAAAGATCGCGATGCTCAAGAAGGCTGGCAATATCTGCGGGATGATTGCGTAGTTGATCACCTGAAAGCGTGATGCTCCCGTAGACTCGATTGCTTCCACACTGGTGCCATTGGTTTCTTCTATGCTTTCATAAAGCAGCTTGGCGACAAAACCAATAGAGCGTAAGCCGATGGCGATGATGCCAGCCAAGATCCCAGGCCCTAAGATAGACACCAGTAACAATGCCCAAATCAAGGAGTTGATAGAACGCGATGCCGCGATGATAAACAGCGCAACAGGGCGAACAAACTTCGTTGATGGTGTGGTGTTTCTGGCCGCTAAAAACGCAACGGGAAACGCCAATATCACACCAAGCAAAGTACCTAACGTAGCGATGTTGAGAGTGTCCCACAAGGCTTCGTACAGCTGGTTTATATAAAGCCAGTTTGGCGGAAACATCCTGCTTAGAAGATCTGCACCTTGTTCTGGAGCATCGTAGACAAACACCCACATGGTTTCTTCGTTCATCACCTGCCAACAGTAAACTGTTAGCAACACAGTGATAAACCAGAACCCCCAGACGATCCGCGCGTGGCGACGATTATTGCTATGCCAAAGCGTCGATTGATCTAACTGACCCATTTTCTAATCCATCCTGATAAGTATTCGCACGCCATAACAATGACAATAATGATAAGAAGAATGGCGCCAGCTGAATCGTATTCGTAGCGATCGATGGCTGTATTTAAGGTCGCGCCAATACCGCCAGCGCCAACAATACCGATCACCGCGGATTCGCGAAAGTTGATATCAAAACGATAAAAAGACAAACCAATCATACGTGGCATCACTTGCGGCCAAATGGCCATGTGAACGCGCTGTAACCAAGAGGCGCCCGTGGCGCTGATTGCTTCTAACTGCTTGCGGTCAATGCCTTCGATTTCTTCGGCCAGCAACTTGCCAAGAAAGCCAATAGTCGCATAAGTCAGCGTTAGGAAGCCGGCAAATGCACCAAATCCAAACAAGGCGACAAGGAATATCGCCACAATGATCTCTTGCATAGAGCGCGACAAAGCGATGAAAGAGCGACAGAACAAGTACACAGGTTTAGGAGAAATATTACGCGCTGCACCCACCCCAAAAGGCAATGACAGCAAAATGCCCACTACGGTCGAGGTGACCGTCATTGTCAGGCTTTCTAAAATCCCAGCGTAGATGTCTTTCGCGCGGCTGGTAAAGTCTGGCTGTAAAAAGCCAGCAAGGAATTTTGCACCGCGATCTAAACCTTCATAAGCACGCATCCAGTTAACCTCGACGCTACCAATGCCAACCACTAAATAGGCAATAAACATAACCCACAGCGCTAAGCGCCAGCGTTTATTGGGGACTAGGTAATGCGGCCTTTGCCAAGTACGCATTAAGCCACCTCCGCCTGTTCAAGTTCATCCGCATCATCCTGAGGTTCTGGATGCCAGTCTTCGTCACCATAAATACGCGTCAGAACGTCTTCGGTCAGTTCATCCGGCTTACCATCGAATACGACTTCGCCACCTTGAAGACCGATAATACGATCCACAAATTGCTGGGCTAATGGCACATCGTGGATGTTGATGATGGCCGGCAAACCGTTCTCACGGCAGATAGACTGGATCAGACGCATGATTTGGCGTGAGGTTTTTGGGTCTAAGCTTGCTGTTGGTTCATCGACCAGTAAAAGGCGTGGATCCTGCGCCAGAGCGCGAGCAATGCCGACACGTTGTCGTTGGCCGCCAGATAACTCATCTGCACGCTTGTTGGCATGATCGATTAATCCAACACGGTCCAAATATTCAAAGGCGTTGTCTATGTCGTTGCTCGGGAACTTACGCAAGAAGCTACGCCAAAATGGCAAGTAACCCAATCGACCAGATAGAACGTTTTCCATCACGCTTAGTCGTTCGACCAGCGCATATTCTTGGAAGATCATACCGATTTTGCGACGTTGGGTACGCATTTGGTTGGTGGACAGCTTGCTAAGGCAAGCGTCTGCCAAGTAAATGTTACCTTCGGATGGTTCAATCAAACGATTGATACAGCGGATCAAGGTAGATTTACCGGCCCCACTGGGGCCGATTAATCCAACGATTTCTCCTTCAGGTACTTCAAAGCTAATGTCTTTCAGTACCCAAGGGCCAGATTTATAGCGTTTCTTTAAATGTTCAAGTTTTAACACGTGATCGCCTATTTGCAGCTGTAAGAAACGCCATTGGCGGTATCAATTTTACGAATAACGTTCCAATGTTCTTTGAATGTAATAGGTAAGAATTGATCTTCACTTTTGAATTCTTGCTTCAGTTTGCTGCCTTTCCAATTAAACGTGAAAAACGCTTCTTTGATCTTCTCTTGTAGCTCAGGCTTTAGGTTATACGCCACACCGTAGCCCGTAGTTGGGAAGGTTTGAGACTTATAAATGGACTTAATTTGGTCGGCTTTCACGACATCACGCTCGACCATACGGTGCAAAACAGAGTTAGCAACGGCTGCGGCTGGGTAGTCTTTATTCGCAACGCCTAGGATAGAGTTGTCATGTTTACCAGAAAAAACAGGTTCAAAATCGCGCTCAGGAAGCATGTCGAAGTCCGCTTTTAAAATCGCAGAGGGCGCTTTAAAGCCAGAGTTCGAGGTTTGAGATGTAAAGGCAAGCTTCTTACCTTTGATGTCTGCTGGCTTATTAATGCCAGAACCTGGGTAAGTGATGATTTCCATTTCGTAACCAAATGAACCATCTGCCGCCGCCATCATAGCGAAGGGACGAAAGCCCGCACACGCAACAGCTAGAGGGTTTGAACCTGTATTGAAACCCGCTACATGAAGACGACCTGCACGCATGGCTTCAATTTGCGCCGCGTTAGACTGTACTGGGTAGAATTTTACTTTTTTACCCGTTACGTCTTCCATGTGCTCAAGAAAGTCGGACCAAACATCTTCGTATACCGCTGGATCTTCTACTGGCGTGTAGGCAAAAATTAGCGTGCTAGGGTCAGTTAGCTGCGATTTGTCCGTTGGGATATCCGCCACGAGATCGTTATCGTTATCAACGTAGCGGCTATCTAAAGAAAAATCCGCATACGCAGCGTTAGCCGCGATAACAGAGGAAAAAGCGAGAGTGCAAAGGCGTTTCATAAAGTCTTCCTTACCCATGAGAGTGTGTTGAATTCGATTTAGTAGATCGGGAGCGTGGCAGCCACTCTAGCGTGAAAATATGACACTTTAGTGACGATATGCCGACAGGGGAAAAGCCTAGATTGTTTGCAATATTAATGAGATAGGGCGAGGTGTAAAAATATTATCCCTATATATCAACTGTCTATATTGTAAATAGTTATATAGGTATCATTAAAATACCGAGTACCTAAAGATTAAAAAACAGTAAGGTTTAGCAATGAAGTTTCAATATTTGGTTGGGATCGCCAGCGTGTTTTTTCTCACTGGTTGTACAACAATGCCTCGCGGCGACAACGCCGATCTTATTATTCACAATGGTCAAGTGTTAACCATTAACACCGAGATGGAAGTGATTGATGATGGGGTTGTGGTGGTGAAAGATGACACCATTATCGCCGTCGGTGGTCATGAACTAATGCAACAATACCAAGCGAAAAAGGTGATTGATGCCCATGACGGAATCATTCTGCCGGGAATGGTAAATGCTCATAACCATCTTCCTATGATTGCCTTCCGAGGACTGGGGGAAGAGGGTATCTCGAATCGTCTATTTGCCTATTTCTTTCCGCTTGAAGCACAAAAACTCAGCCGTGATTTAATTTACAACGCCACCAAGCTTGGAGCGATTGAACTGGCTCAAAGTGGTGTGACGACGTACGCCGATATGTATTACCACATGGATGAAATGGCTAAGGCCACCAAAGAAGTGGGCTTGCGTGCTGTGCTGGGCGAAACCGTGATTAAATTCCCTGTGGTCGACGCCAAAACACCCTACGGCGGTGTGGAGTATGGCAAGAAGTTTGTCGAAGAATACAAGGGTGACGCTTTGATCACACCGGCTTATGCGCCCCATGCGATTTACACCGTCAGTAAGGAAAAACTACAAGAGATTCATGCACTTTCAGAGCAGCAAGATGTTCCTGTATTAATACATGTGGGTGAATTTCCTAACGAAGAAAAACGCCTAGAAGGCGAAGCTCAAGCAAAAACGCCCATTGAGTATCTATCTGAAATAGGCGTACTTGATCAACGCCTTGTGATTGCCCATGGTATTCATTTAACGCCAAACGATCAGAAACTCTTAAAAGCGGCTGACGTCGGGATTGCATATAACCCAATGGCGAATGCCAAAGGCGCTACAGGGATTGCACCCGCTTGGGAAATGTATCGTGCAGACATGAGAATAGGTTTGGGAACCGATGGCCCTATGAGCTCTAACCAAGTGGATTTGGTCAAAACCCTAAGCTACGCCGCCAATATGCAGCGCCTAAAGTATTCTGATCGTACTATTATGATCCCTGAGCAAGTGATAGAAATGGCCACCTTAGGCGGCGCCAAAGCGCTACATATGGAAGACCAAATTGGTTCTTTGGAAGTCGGTAAAAAAGCCGACATTGCCATTTTTGAAACCCAGTCTGCCAACATGATGCCCAACTACAACCCATACGCGACCTTGGTATATCAAGCTAACCCAAGCAACATAGATACCACGATCGTGAATGGAAAAGTGATCATGGAAAACCGAGTTATGCAGACAGTTAAACTGGACGATATTCGTGACAACGTCGATGCCTTTGAAGCTGACATTGCAGAGTTTGCCAAAGAACTTTCGAAGACAGCCATCAAATCCAAAAGCCTTATGGACTGATTCTCTCTTCATAAGACATCAGTGAAAAAAAGGGTGACAGATTGAATCACCTAACAAAGTTAGAACGTTGAATCTGTCACCCTTTTTAATGAATTATTATTCAATTTTTTGAATCTCCGCTCATTGAGTAGAATTCTAATCTCTAATTAACTTAATACGTTACCTAAGATAAACCATTCGAAAACGTCCGCTCTTCCATTCAAAATGGATTTCATAGTGTCCGAATCTCAGGTAGCTGTTTTTCCCTTGACCTGTAAAAAGGACCTGATTTTTACGAAAGAATGCTTTATTCTGTATGTATATACAGTATGGAGGCTAAAAATGGAAAAGTTAAAACTCGGCTTTAACGCAAGCGATTTGCCTGCCGCACTTACGAACAATACGTCACCAAACGACATTTGTACTTCGTTCTACTTTCGACAGAACGATGCTTATTACCTTCTCTGGGTCGAACACCAGAATCCACAATACCGCGAGAACGAAGACTCCCCACGATATACTATCAGTCCTGCTATCAATGAAGGGGATGATGAATCGCCAGAAATTTACAGCGATTCATCCAAAGAAGTTCTTCTTCAATCGGAACATGTTAGTAAGTTGATTGGATATTTTTCTGGCTAATTTACTTTGAAAGAAATGGTAGTTTTCTTTTGGTCTTCAGCTTTACGTAAGGTGTGTATCATTTCCTGTGCAAGTGCGTTGATAACATTCACACATACCGAGTTGCCAAATTGTTTGTATATTTGGCCTTGAGATACTGCATTAACGATAAAGTTCTCAGGAAAACCTTGTAGTCTCGCACATTCTCTAGGCGTTAGTTTCCTAGGGTTTTTGTAGAGGTGTCTTTGGTCAATCAGAATTTCAGAGCCGTCTTTGTAGTAGCGAGCGCTAATAGTGTTGGTGTATTCGCTGTCTGCATTGAAAAGCGAATAGCCAAAGCCATTACCTTTGGTTTTATGATTTTCTTTGCGCTTCTGATGACCTGCCCATAACTTATCTGAAATGGTGTATTTATCTTTGCCTTCTGAAGTGAATTCTTTTGCTAATTCATGATCATATTGCAATATGTCACCGACACGAGTTGGCGTTTTTGGTGCTGTGGGCCAAGAGAAGGTCTCATCAAAGTTTGTTTCAGGGAACTGGTCTTTATCAAACCCAACAATAAAAATACGCTCACGGTTTTGTGGTGAGCCAAAATCCGCTGCCCTAAGAACCTTGTAACCAACCCAGTAGTTGAGCCTTTTGGAGAGGGCACTCCGTGCTTCTTCGCTCATCGGAACATCATCTGGAACTTCTTGTTTATGCTCACCACGAAGAATATCTACAATCGTTTGTAGAGTTCGTCCCTTATCATGACCTTGCAGCTGCTTAACATTTTCCAGCATAAATGACTTAGGTCTTTTCGTTGCTAGAATACGCTGAATCTCGAAGAACATGGTTCCGCGTGTATCACTGAAGCCTTGCTTTAGGCCTGCTTGGGAGAAAGATTGACATGGAAAACCGCCTAAGAGTAGGTCATGCGAAGGGATCTCAGCCGCTTTGATTTCTGTTATATCGCCGTGAGGCATTTCGCCAAAGTTGGCTAAGTATGTCTTTTGCGCGAATTTATCCCACTCTGATGTAAAAACGCATTTTCCACCTAATTGTTGGAAAGGTAAACGTATACCGCCTATACCTGCGAACAGATCAATAAAACTAAATTGTCCAATTAGATCATTGTCGTATTGAAACGGTGCATTTTCTAATGCTTCTTTCATCTTACGCTCGATATTCTGGATATCTTGCCATTTCTTAGGGCTTGGCTTATGTTCTCCTTCTTCCCAACCTCGGATAGTGCGTTCGCCTGATGAGTTCAGACCAAGTAGGTTTGCAAGCTCTGTTCGCCCAAGACCAAGGTTTTTGCGTAAATCTCTGATATATTCAGATTCAAAAGTAATAGTGTTAGACATAGCTATATATTTATCCGGTTTAAGTCCGGGCAATAATAACACTGTATAAATTCTCAGGCAATATTCAGAATTGAAGTGACGGAATATGCGTATAGACCAATTTGTAGAAAGTTGTAGTCAGCTAGATAGCCAAATGATAATCAAGTATAGATCAGTAGCTCCATCAATAGAGTTTTCTAACACTGGTAGACGCGGCTCTATTAAATGCTTTTCAATTTCATTAGTTCAATTGAGCAGAACATTGAAAGATATATCCAGAAACTTTGATGATTTTTATGAAAGTAGGGAATATGTCGAAAAATCGTGGAGAGACCTATTCTCAACTTTCATGTCTGATGAAGTCGTAAATGCTCTTTCAACAGTTCAAACTCTCCCTCTTTTTTCTGTAATTAACAAAATTATATCTGTTGTTAACTCGTTGCATTACGTTGAAAAATTTTTACCTTTAACCAGGGAGCATTTAGAAGTTGCTATTAAGTATATTGATAGTCAGTTGCCTGATGAAGAGGAGTATCTATCTAGATTAGATGCTGGGCAGCTAGTAGTTAGAGAGAGTCGCTTTCTTTCACGGAGTGAATACAAATTGGTGAGCAAAGGTAAAAATATAATTTACTACGGTGCTCCTGGGACAGGAAAGAGTTATTCCATTGCCCAAGAAGTAGATGAAGCAAATACGATCAGAACAGTGTTTCATCCTGATACTCAATATGGTGATTTTGTTGGCTGTCTAAAACCCGTTATGAACGGTGATAAAGTCGGTTACGGCTTCCGAGCAGGGCCCTTTACCGAGGCTATAATAAAAGCCACTAATGAGCCAGATCGACTTGTTAGTCTTGTTATCGAAGAAATCAACCGAGCCCCCGCTGCAGCGGTCTTTGGTGAGGTTTTCCAGCTATTAGATAGAGCTCCTGACGGTTGTAGTACGTATCCGATAAGTATTTCTGATCCCGATATGCTTGCGTACCTAAATCAGAATACGAACAACAGCTTTGCCCTAGGCCGCCTTGTTATTCCTAATAACCTCTCGATACTCGCGACAATGAATAGTAGTGATCAAGCGGTTATGCCATTGGATACTGCCTTTAAGCGTCGCTGGGAATTTAGGTATTTACCGATTGATTATTCAAAGGCCCCAAAAGGTGTTTTAGAAATTCCGACTGCCGATGGTGTGATCGGTATTGAGTGGTCTAATTTTGCAAAAGTTATTAACGAGACCCTATCAAGTCAAAACATTCCTGAGGACAGGTTGCTGGGGCATCGGTTCTTATCAGAAGCCGAGCTAGCTAGTGATCCTCAAGCCGCTCTTAAAGGTAAGCTCTTTATGTACCTTTGGGATGATGTGCTGAGACATGGACGTAAAGGGCTCATCTTTTTAGAAAGTATCAACACGTTTGGAGAGTTGAGTCGAGCATACGATGAAAAACAATCTGTATTCAACAGCTCTATCGAAGAGGCCTTAGCTTCTTTGGAAAGCACTATCAGTAGTGGAGATTTGAATCCCGCTGTCTACAATGACGGAGAAGTATAGATGGTTCAGGCTCCTGCTTTCTATAACGATAGGCAGCAAGTAAGTAGTTTGCCTTTTGATGTAAGGCATGAGCTCGAAAAACATAATATCTTGAAAGTAGGTGAGCATGTCGTTCACTTCACAGGCTTTGTATTGGGTAAAGATAAGTTACATGTATTTTTGCCTCGCAATACTGCTTTGAGTGCAAAGACAAGTAAGCAGAAGCTTCGGAATGCTGCTCTTTTGATGAGAGGCATTCGTCGCTATCTCAACGAACGACCATCAATAGAAACAGCTGAAGAAGGTGATGGCGATGTTGGTGCGTTCCAATTAAGTCTAGTTACAGACTTGTTGGAAGACTTTTGTACGAATGGCGTTTATTCAAAGCGTTTCCGAGAGCACGTTAAAAATACCGGTAAGTTTAACTGGAAGCGAACTATATCATCTCAGACGGCGTTTATTGGAGAATCGGGCCCCGTTTATCTTGATATAGATGGCACTCGACAGCACTATGTTTCAGACTGTGAGGTGGCTAGGGTACATGCACAAATTATTAGAAAATTAGATCAATCCTATAGCTGGATCATTACTGGTACAGATGTAGAAATTTCTGGTGAAATCAGTCATATACCAGACTCGCTGATGGAAGTAGAAGCTCAGATAGCAGTCTTAGAAAAAGAGTTGCTAAGTGTTTACGCTGAACGAGATATTCGTCTGATACATTTGATGATTAGATACCTTAAGAGCACAAGGGGGGCTGAGAGAGGTAGCCTGATTGGTCTGCGTCATTTTCATTACATGTGGGAAAAAATGCTCGATAGTTCTTTGAAGTGGGTTTTTCCTGTCAACCAGCTGCTAGCGATACCTTCGTATCGTTTTAAGGATGGAACTCTTAAACAGGCGGCTTCTAAAGCTCAACGAACAGATACCGTTTTAAAAGCCCCTAAATCTAATAAGTATGTAGTGATTGATGCTAAGTACTATGGCGCTAGTGATATTCAAAGTGCTCCTGGGTGGGGGGATATTGTAAAGCAGTTTTTTTACGCCAAAGCATTAAAGGTTTATGCTCAAAACGCTGAAGTGGGAAATGCTTTTGTTTTCCCAGGAAGCGGGCCTTTGCATTCGGTTCATATGATAGAGCGTGGTAAATCAAGAGGTGTTCTAGATGAAGATTATCCTCCGATTAGATGTTTTTACCTTGATCCAATGGAGCTTATTGAGTGCTATGTAAATGGTAGTAAGTTAGATAGGTTTAGTGCATCTTTACTATCGCAAAAATGCACTTCCCAAATTTAGATATGACTTACGGAACTAATTCAACGTTGAAAGCACCGTTATCATCAAAACCAAGATATAGGGTGCTCCCAGCCTTGGCTTGCGACATTACAGAATTCGTCTGAAAATATAGCCTGAACTCACTGCGAGTGGGGTGATCTTCTCGAGCATCATACCAAGTCAAATCTGAATCAACTTGATCGTTACTTCCTCTTGTCGAAAATCCAATGGAGCTTATTGAGTGCTATGTAAATGGTAGTAAGTTAGATAGGTTTAGTGCATCTTTACTATCGCAAAAATGCACTTCCCAAATTTAGATATGACTTACGGAACTAATTCAACGTTGAAAGCACCGTTATCATCAAAACCAAGATATAGGGTGCTCCCAGCCTTGGCTTGCGACATTACAGAATTCGTCTGAAAATATAGCCTGAACTCACTGCGAGTGGGGTGATCTTCTCGAGCATCATACCAAGTCAAATCTGAATCAACTTGATCGTTACTTCCTCTTGTCGAAAAGGTTGCACGAAAGGTAATTTTGTTCTCACCAAGAAGCTTCTTAAGTTCAGCAACACCATTTAATTCATGTTGATTAGAGCGAGCTTGTTCCGCTTCTACAGCAGACAATGTTTTTACTATGGAACGTGAAAAGGAAATAGTATTTCTCATTATTCATCTCTACATCAATAAGTTATAAATAATACAATAGGTCCTATCTCCTTGTTTTCAAGCTTAGTAATATTTTATCTATTCAATATTCTGGATCTGCTCATTGAGTAGCGGCCTAGCCCCTAACAAACTCAATGAGTTATCGAAAAGAAACCGTTCAAAAATGCCTGTTTGCCCACCAAACTGCCCACCACTTGCCTATGGCTTTTACTAAATCTTAGTGGTTAGCAATGGAAAAACCGCGCCGTTTTTATGCTGCTGTTAGGGTCTAGAAATAGCAGTTTTGAAAGGCTTTATCGAGTAATTTTTCAACACTTCATTTAATAATGGATACAATAATATCCACTTTTTGTTTTATTTCGCTATAATGGATATAACTGTATCCATTTGGTCTTTGCGGATGAATTTTACTTTACTTGATGATACCGATGTAAGCCAAGCCTATGCGGCTTATTTACGTGAGTTACGAAAGCAGGCAAAGCTGTCACGAGCGGCGCTTGCTGAGCGAAGCTGTGTACCAGCGGCCACCATTAAGAAGTTTGAGTTGACTGGGCAAATTTCATTTCGCCAATTGCTATTGCTATGGCAGACCCTCGACTCATTGGATAGGCTTTATCAGCTCACACAGCCGAGCAAAGAACGCGCTACTATACCCACGAGTATTGATGAGGTGCTAAAAGATGAGTTTTAAACCCATTCAGAAGCTTAATGTAACTCGTAGATTAAGCTCTGGCGAGCAGCTCGCTGCCGGGGTCTTGGCGCAGAATCGGCAAGGCGTTTTTTTTCAGTATGCAGACAGCTATTTGCAGCAGTTTGGCAATTTATCACCTTTTACCTTGCAAGCGAACGCGCAAGTTCAAGCCGCCCCTAAAGCGCCTCATCAAGGTGTACATGGCGTATTTGGGGATTGTTTACCTGATGGCTGGGGCATGCTGTTACAAGATCGTATTTTCCGGCAAAAGGGCATCCTGCCTAATCAATTAACGGCGATGGATAGACTGGCCTTTGTCGGTGATAAAGGCATGGGAGCATTGTCTTTTTCTCCGGTATCTGAGTTTTCAGCCACGACGCATGCGGATATTGATTTAGCAACTTTGGGCTTAGAAGCACAAACGCTGTTCGATTCTTCGATGTCAGATTATATGGACGACAACCACGATGAGTTGGATGGGCATACGCAACAGGTGTTGGCCGCATTAGTCGCCGGAGGTAGTTCGGGTGGGGCAAGACCCAAGGCACAGATTTATATGCTTGCTGGAGAAACTCGGCATTGTCGAACCTTTGCAAAGCCTGGTGATGAAGCGTGGCTGATTAAATTTACTTCTAAAAATCTCGCGCTCGGCCATGAAGAAGGTTTGTGTGAGGCAGTCTATTTACAAATGGCTGAGCAAGCTAAGTGTCAACCACCGCTATGGCAACTCATTGAAGCACCATCCTCAAGCGGTGCGCCTGCGTGGTTAGCGCTTAAGCGTTTTGATTATGTCATTGAACAGGCCGACTTAGGCAGCAATCGTAGTTCAGGTCGATTGCATATGCACAGCGCGTGTGGGCTGCTGGATGCAGACTTTCGAACACCAAGTTTAGATTACATTGATTTAATTAAAGCCAGCCGTCAGTTGTGTAAATCTCCAGCGGCTGGACAACTGCAATTTCGCCGCGCCGTTTTTAACCTGCTGTCGTCTAATCAAGACGACCACAGTAAAAACTGGGCGTTTTTGCAAGCGGACGACGGTCAATGGGATCCTGCACCTTTTTACGATGTTACCTACAGCCCGCATCCATTTAACGAACACGCCACTGCGTTCGGAGGTTATGGCAAAGCGCCACCGCTTAAGGTGATGCAAAAACTTGCTACCAGTGCTGGCTTTTCGAATTGGAATGATGCAAGGCAAGTCATTGAAGAAGTCGCAGAAGCCATCAGTCAATTTACGTATCTGGCACAGCAGCAAGGGATCAGTAAAACAACAGTGTCTGCGATTGCTAAGACATTGGATCAGCGCAAACAGGAAAATGCAGCGCTTTTTCAATGAAAGTAAAAGAATAAAACGGGTCAGAGTTAAATTAAGCTAACGCTATTCCATAGTCAGAATCAGAGAGCTAGTGAAGAGGTGGAGTCCACCTCTTCACTGCATTTATAGGCAGCTTAATAGAAGAATGCCTCACTCAATATTCTGTATCTGTTCTCTCATTTGCTCAATCAACACTTTCAATTCCACGGCGCTTTGGGTGGTTTCCACGACGATGGATTTTGACGAAAGGGTGTTGGCTTCGCGGTTGAGTTCTTGCATTAGGAAGTCGAGTCGGCGGCCGATGGGGCCTTTTTGTTGTAGCTGGCGGCGGACTTCTTTGGTGTGCGTGGCGAGGCGATCCAGTTCTTCGGCGACGTCGGCTTTTTGTGCCAGTAGGACGATTTCGGCTTCGACGCGCATTGGGTCGAGGTCGACTTTGGCAGCTTCGAGTTTATCCAGTAAGTTTTGCTTTTGCGCCGCGATGATCTCTGGCAGTTTGGCTTGCACTTCTACAACGATGGCGTCTATGGCATCAAGACGTTGTTCGATGATGTCTTTTAGTTGTGCTCCTTCGCGTAGGCGAACTTGGATCATTTCGTCGACTGATTTATTGAAAAGTTCCATAACGGCTTTTTTCATAAGGTCAAAGTCACTGCCTTCGTCGCTGAGGATGCCTGGCCATTTAAGGATGTCGAGCGGGTTCGCAGGATCGAGATCTTTAAACCAAGTGCCAAGTGTTTCGATGGCGCTTGCCAAGGCTTGGGCGTTGCTTGGGTTAATGGTTAAGTTGGTGGCCGCTTTGTCCACACCTTGAAAGCGCAGTTGGCATTCCAGTTTGCCTCGATTGAGTTTTTTACGCAGCACATCACGAAACGCAAACTCTAGTTCGCGGAAGTTTTCTGGCAGACGGAAGCTGGGTTCTAGGTAGCGCTGATTCACTGAGCGAACTTCCCAGCTGATGGTGCCCCAATCGTATACGGCTTCTTGGCGTGAGAAGGCGGTCATGCTTGCTGTCATGTTAAGTACCTACGTAAAAAATAAATAAAGAGACCTTTGCACGATTACTGTGCTTGCCAATACTTTGTTAGAAATAGACTCAAAAATGCTCATTTATAACCCATAACTCGGCTTTGGCTTCCTGCGTCGCCCTAATAACTACATCCATGTAGTTATCCGCTTTCTCGTCTATTTTTGCCTCGTCTTGGCTTCGCTCGTGACTTCGTGCAAAGGTCTCAGAGCAATACAAAGGCGATATTGTAGCCTAACGAGGCGGGGTTCGACAGGCTTGCTAAATGTCATGTTTTCCTTTGGCTGGGGGCGCAATTTTGTGTGGGTTCGTTATAATTGCGCCTTTATGATGGTTAACAGACAGAGAGAGCAAGTATGCGTCCAAGCGGAAGAGAAGCAGATCAATTACGTCCCCTGAAAATCACGCGTAATTTTACCAAACATGCCGAAGGCTCGGTGCTGATCGAATGTGGCGACACGAAAGTTATTTGTACTGCGACTGTGGTTCATGGCGTGCCGCGTTTTTTGAAAGGCAAGGGCCAAGGTTGGATCACGGCAGAATATGGTATGTTGCCGCGTTCTACGCACAGCCGTGTGGATCGTGAAGCCGCGCGTGGTAAACAAACGGGTCGTACCGTTGAGATTCAGCGTTTGATTGGTCGTTCTTTGCGTGCAGCAGTGGATCTGAAAAAATTGGGTGAGAATACGATTACGATTGACTGTGATGTGATTCAAGCTGATGGCGGCACTCGTACGGCGTCTATTACGGGCGGTTTTGTTGCTTTGGCGGACGCGATGCGCGTTTTGGTCGAGAACAAGAAGGTAAAAGAGAACCCAATTGTATCGCAAATCGCCGCTATTTCTGTTGGCGTTTATAAAGGCGTGCCAGTGTTGGATTTGGATTACCCAGAAGATTCAAACGCTGAAACAGACATGAACGTCATCATGAACGATAAAGGCGGTTTTATTGAGATCCAAGGTACAGCCGAAGGCGAAGCCTTTAGTGATGAGCAGATGATGGGCATGTTGGCCGTGGCTCGCAAAGGCATTAATGAAATCATGGAAGCGCAACGCGCGGCCTTGTTCGACAAATAAAGATTTAGAACAGGTATGTATTAATGAAAACCAGACGTCAAAATACGGCGTCTGGTTTTTTTGTGCCTAAGTTTGGCGGTAATCGTTTGTATTTACTTGAGGTACTGCGTTTTATACATCATATTTAATATAGGTTAATTGTTGAGGCCGACTGCTTTTTAAAATCAATAAGGTTATTTTATTTACCTAGATTTCATTGGAGAAGTTATGAGTCGCTATTGCTGCATTGCTTTATGTATTATTGGGACTCTTTTCTGCCGAATGGTTCAAGCGGAGGAGGTTGTACTTTATACGGTGCATTTTCCTCCTTACACTATTGATTCTAAAGAAGTCCCGTCGTCTACGCCGCTCAAACATGACGATGGCTTGTATGGGTTAGATGTGGACTTAATTCGTGCTGCCTATGCAACTCAAGGTGTGTCCGTTCGCTACAAAATAATGCCTTGGACTCGGGTTATGCGAGATGTGGAGGCTGGCCTTATTCTTGGTGGTATTTCATGCCATCCTCTTCCTTCTAGAGAACCCTTTTCTTTATTCTCCGACCCAGTCAGTCGCTCCTCTCTTGCTTTCGTCACACGACGTAATTTTTTATCAGACGGCAGCCATTCATTACAGGAGTTAAAAAAATACAAAACGTTAGTAGTAAACGGCTGGGCACCAATGAATATTTTGGATGCGAATGGAATACCTTACAGTATTGTTAATGAAGATAGACAAGGTTTGACGTTGCTGTTGCGCCGTAATCACGATGTATTTATGACAGGGAAAGAAAGTATCGCTTATGTCGCCAATACATTGGGTATTGCTGATCAATTGAGTTTTTATAACATCACAGACATGGAGTATAAGTATTATACGGTTTGCTTTAGCCAATCTTACAAGGGAGCTAGTATGTGGCGAGACAAATTGAATAAGGGATTGCAAGCAATTAAGCAATCTGGCGAATCCAGAGCGATTTATGTTCGTTATGGTATTCCATATTCGGAAGAAGGTTTATAACTCTGCATGTTGGCATTACGCAAACGACTTTCTTATAAACAGGCCAAATGGGCATTGATACTGATTTTATTGTTGAGCTTGTCGATGAGCTCTTTGCAGATTTTTGTAGACTGGCAAGACGAGAAAGCCACTATTAAATCCCAAGTCATGTCGACATTGTACATTGCCGAGAGTGCGGCGACGGAAGCGGCCTATTTATTGGATGAGGGCTTAGCCAAAAAAGTCCTTGCTGGACTGATGCGTTCGGGTAGTTTTTATAAAACGCGTTTGGAAGATGATTTGGGCAACGAGCTGGCAAGCACGTATCGTCCTTTGCAACCTATGTTTCTGCGGGGATTATCTGAACAAGTGTTCAGTGAATTGCCACAGGATTTCCGCTTGACGTTAATGCGGAATACTCACTTTTCTGTGGGAACCGTTATTGTCTCGATCGATAGTGGCGCGGTAACGAATGCTTTCTTACGTCGTAATATCCGCTTAATTAGTACTTCGTTTTTATCTGCGTTCCTACTTGGTGCTGCCATCTTTATTCTCTTTTATGTACAAATATCTCGGCCTCTTTCTCGGCTAATTGATCAATTAAGTTGGTTGGAAAAAGACGGCAATGATCCTGTGCAACTGCAATTTAAGCAAACTGCTCGAGAAGATGAGTTGGGGATTTTGGCTCGTACTATTACCGCACTTTGGCATAAGCGGAAAAAGGTCGAAACTGAGCT
The DNA here is from genome assembly GCF_024397855.1 of Marinomonas rhizomae. Classification (NCBI taxonomy): domain Bacteria; kingdom Pseudomonadati; phylum Pseudomonadota; class Gammaproteobacteria; order Oceanospirillales; family Oceanospirillaceae; genus Marinomonas; species Marinomonas rhizomae. Next base: position 4,243,345 of record NZ_CP073343.1, on the reverse strand, counting down.
GGCAAAAAGCGAAGCCTATTTTAAAGCTGTTTTACATCAGTCTAGCGAGTGTATGTTGCTGGCTAACCTAAAGGGTCAAATTCTCGACTGCAATGGCGAGGCGTGTCGATTATTGGCTTACGATAAATCCACTTTGTTGACGTTAAAAATTCAACAGATCGATTTTGATCATACACCAGAGCAGTTGAAAGAATGGGCCAAGAGGCCTCAAGGCGAGGCTAAGGTCTATGAAACTAACTATCGTCGAAGTAATGGTGTCGACTTTCCGGTCGAAGTATGTGGAAACATTATTACTTTGGATCATGAAGCGCATTTTTTGGCTTCTTTTCGAGATATTACACAACGAAAATTAGATCAAGAACAGGTTCAGTTTTTGGTCTATTACGATGCTCTGACCAATTTGCCAAATCGACGGTTTTTAAATCAGAACATCGAAAATGTCATCACCACCGCACAGGATAATGATCATGTTGGTGGCTTGTTATTTATCGACTTAGATCGCTTTAAAAATGTTAATGACTCCATGGGACATCACGTTGGTGATGCCCTTTTGGTTGAAACCTCAAAACGCCTTTTGGCTTGTTTGTCGGACGCGGATATTGCGGTTCGAATGGGCGGTGATGAGTTTGTGTTATTGATTCCTGTGTTGGGAAGGACGTTCGAAGAAGCACAAAGCAAAGTAACTTTGTTAGCAGAAACCTTGTTGTCACAGTTGTCTAAGGTGTTCTGTTTAGAACAAACGGATTTATTTATATCAGCGAGCATTGGCATTTGCTTGTTTCCGTTTGAAGGGGCGAACGATGCTCAGATTTTACGCCAAGCCGATACCGCCATGTATGAAGCAAAGGAAAGTGGTCGTAATGCTTACCGTTTTTATAGACAAGAAATGCAACAGCAGGTTTCCGAGCGAGCTAAGTTGGAAAAAGCCTTACACAGCGCGATTGGCAATAATGAGTTTTACTTGGTGTATCAGCCACAAGTGAACCAAGACGGGCAACTAATAGGTTTTGAAGCGCTTATTCGTTGGTTTAATGAAGAGCTTGGGTTAGTGCCTCCCAATCGCTTTATTCCAGTCGCTGAAGAGGTTGGTTTAATTTACAGCGTTGGCAACTGGGTGTTAGAAAATGTTTGTCAGCAATTGAAAATATGGCAAGACATGGGCTTGCCATCGACGTTTAAAGGCGTAGCGATAAACATCAGCCCATATCAGTTTGCCAAGGAGTGCTTTGTTGAAATTGTCTGTGATGTGATCGATCGTTCCGAAGTTGATGCAGGCTTGCTTGATTTAGAGATCACCGAAGGCATGCTGGTGGATAACATCGCTTCTGTTGCTGAGAAAATGTGGCAACTCAAAGAACACAATATACGTTTTTCCATTGATGACTTTGGGACGGGGTATTCTTCACTGCGTTATTTGCAGCACTTTCCTATTACGCAATTAAAGATCGACCAATCATTTGTACGTGATTTAACGAGTGATCCACAGAGCCATGTGATCATTAATACAATCGTGTCTATGGCGACTCATATGAATCTATCTGTGTTGGCTGAAGGGGTGGAGTATCAGGAAGAAAAAGACATTCTAGCAAATATGGGGTGTGAGAAATATCAGGGGTATTTCTTTTCTAAACCTGTCAATGCCGACATGGCGACACAATATCTCTCTGGCGACATCTCGTTTCCATTGCAGCCCCAAAACGCTTAGTAGCAAGAATGGCGTTAAATGTCAGTCATTGTGCGCGTTTTTGCGCCTTACAAGCTTCTTTGACTCTGCGATTATCTATTCACAATAAAAATAAGGAGAAGCAAGGTGAAGAAACTGATTGGTATTGGAATTGTGGCCACAATGGCGCTTAGCTCAGGTGCCTATGCATCAGGCGATGTTCTGGCTGGTAAGTGGATGTTGCAAAACGCTGATAGCACGCAAGCCAAGCTGGACGAAGCGGTTGAAAACGTGGCGCAAGAGATGAATTTCTTTATTCGTGCTTTGGCGCGACCGGTATTAAAAAAACAAACACAGATTTGTCAGCAATGGACTTTGGGTTGGCAAGCTAAACAGTTCCAATGGCAGTGTGACAGTGAAGAAGCCGATAACATACCGCTTAGTGCTAATGGCGAAGTGATCAAGAAAGATGAAGAGGGCATCGAGATATCTGGCACTTACCAGCAAACGAATGATGCTGTGGTGGTGGTGCTTGAATCTGAGCGAGGCAAACGCACCAATACGTGGAAACAAGTAAGTGATGATGAGTTGCTGTTTACGGTTAAGCTAGAATCCGAAAAACTACCGACACCTTTGACATGGTCCTTGTCCTATAAAAAAGAGTAGCTCTTTTGCTGAGCAGTTTCTCTGAAGGTGACTAATAAGAACGCCCCAATAGATGTGTCTATTGGGGCGTTCTTGTGGTTAGGCTTATCTTTCGATTAACGCTTCACAGCACCTGTTGGGGCAAATTTAGCGCCTTTAAGTGGGTAGTTATTACGAATGTATTCCACTAGAACGTCAGCATCTACATAACCTGAGTTAACGTAGTTTGGATGATCAACGATTTTAGGGTAGCCATCACCGCCTGATGCTGAGTAGTTATTCATCGCGACGCGGTACGTTTTGCCAGCTTCTAATGCTTTACCATTCACCATGATGTTAGTTGCTTTGCCATCTTTTAGTGTTAAAGAGACGCCACTGAATTGAGCAAATGCGCCTGTGCCTGCTTGTTTTGCTGCCACTGTAGAAAGGTAATCCGTTAGCTCGTCTGCATTGAAATCTACATAAGACACCATGTTACCGAAAGGTTGAACTTTCAACACGCTCTTGTAAGTCACAACGCCTTTTTCTAAGTTGTCACGGATACCACCGGAGTTCATGATGCCGATATCTGCGCTGACTTTTTGCTTCATTGCTAAAGCTATTAAGTTGCCCAAGTTTGTCTCTTGGTTACGCACTACGCTGCGCTCGCCAACAAAATCTGCTTCTGAGAAACCAATTTCAATATTAAGCTCTTTCTGACCTTTTTCTTGGAAAGGCGTTAGCATTTCAAGCATGGTTGGATCTTGTGCAATTTCTTCTTCGATGAAGACGCGCTCAGATTTGCCATCGGCGGTTTTGACTTTTTTCTTCAAGTTAACTGGAATGAGTTTGTATTCAGACCAAACGATCGCGCCATTTTTGTAGACAAAGTCTAAGCGTCCAACGTATTTACCCCATTCGTGTGCTTGAAGAATAAGTGTGCCGTTTTGCTCATCAGGTTGGAAAAGAGGGTTCTGTGAGTGGCCACCTACAATGACATCGATGCCAGGAACGGTGCGGGCTAGCGTTACATCGCCAGGTGCATTGCCACCGTAGTTACCGTCTTGGTAGTGACCCATGTGAGTCACCGCAACCACTAAATCGGCTTTTTTACGTAGCTCAGGAATGAGCTTTTTTGCAACCGTGATAGGCGATTCAATTTTGATGCCGCCTAAAAATTCAGGGTTACCCAGTTTAGCTGTGTCGTCAGTGGTGAAGCCCACAACCGCGATTTTGAGGTCATCTACTTGGAAGATTTTGTAAGCGTCAAACAAAGGCTTGCCAGTTTTCGCGTCTAAAATATTCGCAGAAAGGAAAGGAAAACCAGCCCATTCTTGTTGTTTCTTCAGTACAGAAAGCGGGTTGTCGAATTCGTGGTTACCCAATGCCATCGCATCGTATTTCAGCATCTTCATGCCACGGAAATCTGGCTCTGCGTCTTGTAGATCAGACTCTGGAACGCCTGTATTAATGTCACCACCCGATAGTAAAAGGGAATTGCCATCGTCTAATGCCACTTCTTCACGAATATTGTCGATCAAGGTTTTACGAGCGGCCATGCCGTATTCGCCATTGCCGTTTTGCCAGAAACGACCATGGTGGTCATTGGTGTGCAAGATGGTGACTCGATATTCTTTGTCTTCTTGCCAATCTGGCTTTTGCGGTCCCATCATAGAACATGCAGTCACAGATAACGCGACACCAGTAATGGCCAGCTGCGTGATAAAACGCTTAGTAAAATTCATGGTTTGATTCCTTTACATGATATTAGTCGACAGTGCTTCAATTCGAGATAACCAAAGGCCACTTTAGAGTCGCTTGTTTGATTACAGTTCTTAAAATGTATCTCATATTTATGACAAGTTCGAGAGACTGTGCAGTAATTTTGACCATTTGTGCAATTACTTGGCATTTTAGACAAAAAAAGCCTGCCACAGTGAAAACCATTCTGTGGCAGGCTTGCTTAAACGTATTGAACCGCTAGCAGTACGAACAATTAAAGATCTAGGCGTCGACCTGTTTCTTTATCAAAGGCAACGGCTTTAGAGGTATCAAACATCATTTTGATGATGGAACCTGCGTCAGCTGGGTACATTGGGTTAGAACGACAGTTGATTTCCGCATCGTTAACGCGCGTCAAAATCATCGTATCGGCACCCATAGGTTCAGTTACTTCCACTTCTATGTCTGTGGTTGTTACAAAAGGTTGGCCTTCTTTGTGTGGCTGCGGCTCGGTGATCATTTCAGGGCGTAAGCCAAGTAGGATGGTTTTACCTACATAGTCTTTTAGCGCTTCAGGTTTCGGGAATGGCAAGGCAACGGTGGTGCTGGTGGCCAATTCCAACATTGGCGTGCCATCCTGTTCAACGACATTCGCAGGAATGAAGTTCATTGCTGGAGAACCCATAAAGCCCGCAACGAACAAGTTCGCTGGGTTATCGTAGATTTCTTGTGGCGTGCCAAGTTGTTGCACTTCACCGTCTTTCATTACAGCGATGCGATCGGCCAATGTCATGGCTTCGATCTGATCGTGTGTTACATAAACGATGGTTGTGCCCAGTTTTTTATGTAGCTTCTTGATCTCTGTACGCATCTCTACACGCAATTTAGCATCTAGGTTAGACAATGGCTCATCAAACAAGTAAAGCTGAGGACGACGTGCTAAGGCGCGTCCCATGGCAACACGTTGACGCTGACCACCAGACAATTGCGCTGGTTTGCGGTCAAGCAGGTGACTAATTTGCAATAATTCAGCAACGCGTTGAACTTCTACGTCACGTTCTTCTTTTGGTACTTTGCGCATTTCCAAACCGAAAGAGATGTTTTGCTCTACGGTCATATTTGGATACAAGGCGTAAGACTGGAACACCATCGCGATATCACGATCTTTTGGGCTGGTGTAAGTCACGTCTTTGTCGGCGATTAGGATACGACCTTCAGATACATCTTCTAGGCCGGCAATCGAGTTCATTAGAGTGGATTTACCACAACCAGATGGCCCAACCAAAATCAGGAATTCACCCGCTTTGATGGAAATATTGATGCCTTTTAAGATTTCAGTCTCGCCGTAGCGTTTTTTAACATTATCAATGACTAGGTTTGCCATGTTATTACTCCGAATTTTTCAGATCACTCGTGCTGCGTTAGGTAAAAGGCACGAGTGCATTTTGTCTTTATTGTTCGCTAGTTTGCTTAGGGCCTTTATTTAGCCCTTCACAGCGCCAGCTGTTAAACCACGGACGAAGTACTTTCCTGCAAATACGTAAACGGCCAGTGTTGGCAGGGCCGCGATAATGGCCGCGGCCATATCGACGTTGTATTCTTTACCGCCGAAGCTGGTGTTTACCAAGTTGTTCAAAGCAACCGTGACTGGCTGAGTATCAAAACCAGAGAAGGCCACACCAAATAAGAAGTCATTCCAAATCTGCGTAAACTGCCAAATTACCGTTACGACGATAATCGGTGTAGAAACCGGCAAAATGATGCGGTAGAAAATCGTAAAGAAGCCAGCGCCATCAAGGCGAGCTGCTTTCACCAATTCACCTGGAATCGACTGATAGAAGTTACGGAAGAACAGAGTCGTAAAGGCCACACCGTAAACCACGTGCACGAAGACCAAACCTGAGGTGGTATTGGCAATGCCTAACCAGCCTAGCGTTTGTGCCATTGGCAATAAGATAACTTGGAACGGAATGAAGCAACCAACCAACATGGCGGCAAAGAAAAAATCGCTGCCACGGAATTTCCATAGGGAAATAACATAACCATTGATAGCACCCAATAAAGTCGAAATGGCTACCGCAGGTAAGACGATTTGAAACGAGTTCATGAAGTAAGGCGAGATACCGCCACAGCTACCGCCAGTACAAGCACTTGACCAGGCTTTTGACCAAGACTCGAAATTCAAGGTAGCAGGCAAAGACAACAGTGTTCCTGTACGAATTTCTTCAACGTCTTTTAGAGAGGTTAGTAACATGACGATAAACGGCATCAGATAGAACGCAGCTACGACGAGTAATACCGTGTACAGGGCAACGCGTAGTGCTTTGTCTAGGCCAGACGTTTTACGGCCAACGGCTTTATTACTCATGGCGTTTACCTCGCAACTCAGAATACAAATAAGGAACCAAAATCGCCAATACACAACCTAGCATCACCATAGCAGACGCCGAACCTAAGCCGATTTGGCTACGAGTAAAGGTGTAGGTGTACATGAAGTTAGCAGGCAAATCAGACGCGTAGCCTGGGCCACCATTGGTCAAAGCCGCCACCAAGTCGAAACTCTTAATGGCAATGTGCGACAGAACGACCAAGGCGCTGAAGAAGACAGGCTTAAGTGATGGCAAAATAATACGACGGTAAGTCGTAAATGTGCTGGCACCATCAAGGTGTGCGGCTTTAATAAGATCGCCATCTACGCCACGAAGGCCAGCTAGGAACAATGCCATGACGAAGCCAGAAGCTTGCCAAACGGCCGCGATAACCAAACAGTAAATAACCATGTCTGGATTAATCAACCAGTCGAATTTGAAGTTTTCAAAACCGAAGTCGATCATCATTTTTTCTAGGCCGTTGGTTGGGTTAAGCAACCATTTCCAAGCGGTACCGGTTACGATGAAAGAAATCGCCATTGGATAAAGATAGATAGTGCGGATCGCGCCTTCAGCGCGAATCTTTTGATCCAAGAAAATGGCAAGTGTCACGCCAAGGAACAAACAGATAGCAATAAACAAACCACCGAAGATCCCAAGGTTGGATAGGGCTACCATCCAGCGGTCGTTGTTGAATAGGCGCTCGTATTGATCGAAGCCGACAAAATTGTACGACGGCAACATACGAGAACCAGTAAAAGAGAGTACGGCAGTCCATATCATATAGCCGTAGATGCACACCAAGGTAACCAGTACCGTTGGGGCCATAACGATTTTAGGCATCCAATCGGCCAAGCTTAGGCGCGCAGGACGTCCTGACTGAGTCTGTCCTGACCCAGAATTGGCGGCTTTAGTGTTCATAATTGATGCTTCACTTTAGAAGAGAGACTGACAAAACGACGGGTTTGATGATGTGGTTAAAACCAGATCTATCTTCGCTCGCGGTGTTTCGTAACATTCTCTGGGAAATCTTAAGAGGAGGCTGGCCCTATGGCCAGCCTCGTATGTTTACTGCAGATTAGGGTTCTGCAGATTTATATCTTACATACTTGCTTTAACTGCGCGAGCCAGTTTATCAACCGCTTCTTTAGACGTCATAGATTCGTCATTGAAGAAGTTAGTCACGACGTCAAAGATAGCGCCTTGAACCATAGAGTTCACAGCCATGCCGTGAGCCATACTTGGTACTAGGTTGCCAGTAGTAGAACTTGCTAGGAACGCATCCATTGAAGAATGTGCACACGTATCAAATTTCTCGCGAGGCATATTCAAACGAACTGGAATAGAACCTTTGTTCAAGTTGAATGTTTCTTGGAATTTAGGTTCAAGAATCAAACGAGCAAGGTCTTTTTGAGCGGTTTGTTTTTCTTTGCCATCCACTTTAAACATGGCTAGAGAGTCGATATTGAAAGTGAAAGAGCCGCTTGTGCCTGGCGCTGGGTAACAAACGTAATCGATACCGGCTTTTTTGCCCGCTGCTGTGAACTCGCCTTTCGCCCAGTCCCCCATGATTTGCATTGCTGCATCACCATTGATAACCATAGACGTTGCGATGTTCCAGTCACGACCAGAGAAACCTGGATCTACGAATTCACGCATTTGCTTGAAGGTATCAAATACGTCGATCATGTCTTGGCTGCGTAGTGTTTTGTCAGACAAGCCGATGAACGCGCTGTTGTAGAATCGTGTGCCTTTAGCCAACGCGATGGCTTCGAACAAAGTCGCGTCTTGCCAGTTTTGGCCACCGTGAGCGAGAGGAGTGAAACCTGCTGCTTTGATTTTTTTCGCTTCAACGATGAACTGTTCCCAAGTCGTTGGGATAGACGCGCCAGATTTACGGAATACTTCAGGATTAGCCCACATCCAGTTTACGCGGTGAACGTTTACAGGCGCAGCTACGTAGTGACCGTCGTACTTCATCGTATTGCTAACCACTTGAGGAAGAATCACGTCCCAATCGTTAGCCTCAGCAACATCATCAAGATTGGTTAGGAAACCAAGGTCACCCCATTCTTGGATGGTTGGGCCTTTGATTTGAGCGGCAGAAGGTGGGTTGCCAGAAATAGCACGAGATTTTAGAACGGTCATAGCAGATTCACCACCGCCACCAGCGACTGCGAAGTCTTTCCAGGTGTGGCCAGCGTCTACCATTTCTTCTTTAAGTACATTGATCGCAGCGGCTTCGCCACCTGATGTCCACCAATGTAGAACTTCTACTTCACCAGCTTGAGCAGTAGCCGCGGCTAGAGAAAGTGCAACTGTGGTTAAACCGAAAGCAATTTTTTTCATGATAGGAACCTTTGTTATTGTTATATCATCCAACCAAAGACATTTTATAGACTTTGATGTCGCGTTATTTTTTATGTCGACTTCGCTTTCTGAAGGTCAGCTTAAGCGAGTGTTCGAGTTACAGAATTTAGCAAAGGATCTGACAAGGGGGGGTAAAGTAGAGCAACCTATTGTAACAAAGTCTTGCAAAAGACATTTCCAAGTGACCTTTTTTTGCTTTTTAAATGACGATTTTATTCATTTTTCAAGCAATGAAAAATGTCTATTTATCTGTTGAAAGTTAATGCCTTGGTAGCCAGAGTTTGGCCTCTAAGCCTTGCTGTATATGGTTGCTCAGGGTAACTTCGCCGCCATGAGCTCGGGCAATATTGCGTGCGATACTTAACCCTAACCCCATGCCGCCAGGGTGGCCGGAATGATCGGGTGTCAGGCGAGTATAAGGCTGAAAAACTTTGTCCATTTTATCAATCGGAATCCCCGGTCCTTGGTCACAAACTCGAATACAGACTTCGTCTTCATCGTCTTCGATATACACAATGGCGGTTTTTCCATAATACAGGGCATTATCGACAAGGTTTCCAAGACAGCGTTTTATAGCAAAGGGTTTGCCAATAAATGGATGTTCTAATTCGCCGACGACGGTGAGTTTCACGCCATGTAAATTGGCTGTAGATTGCATGTCTTTGAGCATTCTAGAAATGTTCACTTCGACACGGTTTTCATGAATATCGGTTTCTTTTACGCTCTGCAGTGCGCCTTTTAACAGCATGTCTAGGTCTTCTAAATCGCGAATCATGGCGTCGCGGATATCATCTTCATCCAACATTTCGGCGCGTAATCGTAAGCGCGTAATTGGTGTTTTAAGATCGTGAGAGATGGAGGCAAAGAGTCTTTCTCGGTCATTGAGATAGCGCTGAATACGGCGTTGCATGTCGTTAAAGGCTTTGGCGGTGTTGCGTACTTCAACACTGCCCACTTCTTTGATCGGTTGCCAATCACCTTGCCCAAAACGTTCTGCCGCGCGCGCCAAGGTCGCTAATGGACGAGTTACTCGGCGCAGTATCAGAATGCTCAGCAATAAAACGGTAATGACGGACATGGCCATGGAGAATAAACGATCGCCACTGAGTGCTGTGGTGCCATCCAAAAAATACGGATCGGGCATTAAGCTGGCAAGATACAGCCAGTTTTTGTCATTGATTGGAATTTGGATCACGATAATCGGTGGTGTGAGAGGCTTCACTAATAAGCTGTGATGTCCCCAGCGCTCTGGTAAATCAACAAGGCGGGTTTGGTTGTTAATAACGTGTAAGTCGCTTGGGCTAGAGAAGGAGATTTTGGCGTTATGAATGCCTAACTGCTTGATCAGTGTCGACTGAACCTCGTTCTTGACGATGTCTTTGAGCGGCGAGTCGGGAATGTTGTTGATGCGGATTTCTTCTTTGTTGAGTGTCACAAAGAAGCGTGTGCCACCCATGTCTTGTAATTGATCGATGACAATATGGCGATAGTTGGTGGGTAAAGACGTGAAATAGCTAACAGTTGCTGCGATACGAAACGCCATATGTTTAGACACTTCACGCACGTTTTCTTCGGTATCAGACTCTAGTTGACGTAGCCATATAGAGGAGCTGATGAACTGTGCACTGGCCACACCCAGCGCCATGATAATCAGAATCTGCCCAGTCAGCGACTGGGACCAGCGCTTGAGGCGCGAGCGTTTACTAATTGGTGTGTTATTGGGCATCACTAATAACTTCGACGCTAGCGGTTAATATATAACCTTGACCGCGAATGGTTTTAATTAACTGCGGCTGTCGGGCGTCTTCACGTAAACGCTGGCGTAAGCGGCTAACATGCACATCGATAAAACGATCAAGCGGCGCGCTGTCGCGGCCACGTGTGTTTTCGGCGATAAGTTCGCGGGTTAGCACAGCGCCTGGATGAGTTAAGAACAGCATTAAAAGATTGTAATCTGCGCCAGATAACGACTCTTTCTCATCTTTAAAGTGCAATTCTCGTGACAGTGTATCTAACGTAAATTGCGCAAAACGATAGAACCGATGGGCAACGGGAGTCACTTCGACGACTTCTGTGTGCTCCATACGTCTTAAGATTGCTTTTATTCGTGCCAATAACTCTCGCGGATTAAATGGTTTCGCAAGGTAGTCATCGGCACCAATTTCTAAACCAATGATACGGTCCATTTCGTCGGAGTTGGCTGTCAGCATAATGACAGGAACTTGTGATTGAGCTCGTAAAGCACGACAAACGGCGAAGCCATCTTGTCCTGGTAGCATGATGTCCAAAATCACCAAGTCGACGTCTTGCTCTGCTTTGAAGTTAGCTAAGAAGGCTTCCCCAGAATCGGCTGTTAACACAGTGAACTGGTGCTTTTCTAAATACGTTTTGAGCAGGGTGCGAATCTCGTCGTCATCGTCTACAACATAGATACATTTTGCGTTGGTCATTATCTTGCTCAGTGGAGGGTTTAGGTCGTTAGCTATTATAAACTTGTCATGTCAGTTTTGAGTCTAGCAAGAAACTGACAGTGAACCAATTGCTCATATACGAGTTGAATTGAACTGCCTTTAAATAAATTAAATTGATTTAATGTATTCGGCCCTGCATAATTTTTCGACTACCCTTATTTCTATCTGCGTAGATTATGTCTGCAAACCAAAAAGAGACCGCAAAAATGACAACAAAAGTAATGGCGTTCGGCGAAGCCTTGATCGATTTCCTTTCTAATGGAGCAACTAAAGCAGGAGAGCTTGAATCTTTTACTAAATTCCCAGGTGGAGCGCCAGCGAACGTCGCTGTGGCTGTGGCTCGTTTGGGTGGTAACAGTCATTTCGTCGGCCAAGTAGGCGACGATGCGTTTGGTCATTTTTTGAAAACGTCTCTTGATGATTACGGTGTGAATACAGGCAATATGCTGATGACCAAAGAAGCCAAAACAGCGTTGGCTTTTGTGAGCTTGGATCAAACAGGTGAGCGTAGTTTTGAATTTTACCGTAGTCCTTCTGCGGATATTTTATTCCGTGAAAGCGATTTTCAAGCGGCTTGGTTTGCGGATAGCCAAGGGGTTTTCCATACCTGTTCAAATACATTGACGGATACCGATATTACTCAGGCCACTTTGGCGGGTGTGAGTATGGCTCGTGCTGCGAATTGGATTGTCAGTATTGATGTCAACTTGCGTACGAACCTTTGGCCAAATGGGCAAGTGGATAGCCAGCGAGTTATCGATTGGATGCAAAGTGGCGATGTGGTGAAAGCCAGCCTTGAAGAACTGGCGGTGCTAGCGGAAGATCCATTTGTTCTTATCGAGCAATCTCTTGCGGCGGGTGTGACCTTGTTTGTCTTAACGGATGGTGGAAACCCGATCCGCTTTTATACGGCCACTCATGGTGTAAGTGAAGTGATTACGCCAAAAGTGGAAGTAAAAGACACTACAGCAGCGGGTGATGCCTTTGTTGGTGGATTGCTTTATAAATTGGCCGAACAGGGTGGTGATCGTGCTGCATTGGCGACGTTATCACAGTCGCAGTTGGTGGATATTGTACGTTTTGCTGCGGCTTGCGGTGCTGATTCTGTGACGAAACTAGGCGCCTATCCTTCTTTGCCTTCGCTAGGTGAGGCGGAAGCGCAATTAAAGCGGTTTTAATGAATAAGATTGAGATGCAATCGTAAAGCAGATTTTAGTTAAACGGTTAAGAGACTATTAAGTTTGTTAATCGAAATGAAAAGCGTGGCTTAGCCACGCTTTTTTTATGTCTGAAAAGGCGCTTTAAATGCGCAAAAATAATGTACAAAACGGTTGGCTTATGATTAAAAATTGTGCATCAAGTGGCTGAATTTATAGTTAAAAGCGCTTTTTGCTGTTTTTTTATACAGATAAGGTGAATGAAATAAGATTCGCGTTTTTTGAAGAATCTACTAAATTTAAAAAACAATTAAGTCAATATTAAGGTCGTGAAGAGCTTGAAGCTCGGGTTTTGTTTGTTAATAATCAAATTCCTTCTTAATCCTTATAGAAGACATGTTTACCTTGTTTCGACCTACGATAATAAAAACAAAGGCGTGCTAGGGGATTCCCAAGCGAGCCTGTAAGGAGCAATGATGAAAAAATCTCTATTGTCTATGGCGGTAGCCCTGACACTTTCCGCAAATGCTGTTCATGCAGCTGACCTCATGTTTAAGCCTGGTGAAGATTCTCGTTTTAGTTGGAGCAGCTATGAAGCTCTAAAATCGAATAAGCTATCTGGTGAAACTATCTCTATTTTTGGTCCTTGGACTGGTGATGAGAAAACCAACTTCGAACGAGTTGCCGCTTACTTTGAACAAGCCACTGGCGCTAAAGTGAAATACGCAGGTTCAGATTCTTTTGAACAGCAAATCGTGATTGATACTCAAGCCGGCAGTGCGCCAAATATTTCTGTTTTCCCGCAGCCTGGTTTAGCGGCTGACTTAGCAGCGAAGGGCTTTTTGACACCACTTAGCGATAAGGTCAAAGATGGCGTGAAAAACGACTACGCCGCCGGTCAGTCTTGGGTAGATCTAGCTACTTTTAAAGACAAGCAAGGCGACAAAGAATTTTACGGTGTGTTTTATCGTGCGGATTTGAAATCGTTAGTTTGGTACTCACCAGATAACTTTGACGATGCTGGTTATGACGTGCCTGATACCATGGAAGGCCTAAAAGCCTTAACCAAGCAAATCGTCGCTGATGGTGGTACGCCTTGGTGTATCGGTTTGGGTTCCGGCGCGGCAACGGGTTGGCCTGCAACAGACTGGGTAGAAGACCTTATGTTGCGTACTCAGCCAGCATCGGTTTACGACAAATGGGTAACGAATGAAATTAAATTCGATGATCCTCGTGTTGTTGGGGCGATTGAAGAATTTGGCTGGTTCGCACGTAATGATAAGTTTGTCGATGGTGGTGCCGGAGCGGTTGCGTCTACAGACTTCCGTGATAGTCCAAAAGGTTTGTTCGCTTCACCGCCTAAATGTTATTTGCATCGTCAGGCGTCGTTTATTCCTGCTTTCTTTCCAGAAGGCACGAAATTGGGTCTAGATGCAGACTTCTTCTACTTCCCATCTTACGCGTCGAAAGACTTAGGTAACCCAGTATTGGGTGCTGGTACCTTGATGAGCGTGACAAATGACTCCAAAGGCGCTCGTGCGTTTATCGATTTCATTCGCTCGCCAATCGCTCATGAGTTGTGGATGGCACAAACTGGCTTTATCTCTGCCCACTTGAAAGCAAACCCAGAAACATACTCAAGTGAAGCGGCGAAGAAACAAGGTGAGATTTTGCGCTACGCAACCACGTTCCGTTTCGATGCGTCTGACTTGATGCCAGGTAAAATCGGTGCGGGTTCTTTCTGGACTGGAATGGTTGATTACACTGGTGGTGAAGATGCCAAAGAAGTGGCTCATGACATCCAAAAAACATGGGATGCCTTGAAGTAATTCTTTGTTAAGCCCTAGAGCAATATTCGCTCTAGGGCTTTTTGTATTTGTTTTATAAGTAAAGCGGTTGCCGTTTTTTAATCGTCACTGCATTGATATATTTTGGAGATTCTATGGGACAGCTTGCCTCGGCGTTAGTGACCATGATTCTAGGAGTTATGGGGTGTGCCGCGTATTTTTACGGTTCAAACTTCCTTTTAGATAAAATATTCCCAACCAAAAGCGGTGAGCCTGCTGTGGTCGCACGCAATTTACGTGTGGCGAACAATATTCGCCCTTGGTTGTTTTTAGGCCCTGCGGTTTTGCTGCTGACGTTTTATCTTTTTTATCCTGTTATTGATTCCATTCGTTTGTCATTTTATGGCCGCAGCGGCGAAGACTTTGTTGGTCTTGCAAACTACACATGGTTATTTGGCAGTGATGAGTTCTATGAATCTTTCCGTAACAACATGCTGTGGTTAATTGTTGTACCCACGGCGGCAACCTTTTTTGGCTTGATTATTGCGACCATGACGGATCGTATTTGGTGGGGCAATATCGCTAAAAGTTTGATCTTCATGCCGATGGCGATCTCTTTTGTGGGCGCGTCGGTTATTTGGAAATTTATTTACGATTTTCGTACGGGTGGCGAAGATCAAATTGGTTTGTTAAATGCTTTAGTGGTGTTTTTTGGTGGTGAACCTCAGACATGGCTGACCATTCCAATTTGGAACAATTTCTTCCTGATGGTTATCTTGATTTGGATTCAAACTGGGTTTGCCATGGTGATTCTGTCTGCTGCGTTACGTGGTATTCCAGATGAAACGATTGAAGCGGCTGTGTTAGATGGCGCTAATGGCTTTCAAATCTTCTACAAAATTATGGTGCCGCAAATTTGGGGAACCATCGCCGTGGTTTGGACCACGATTACCATTTTGGTTTTGAAGGTATTCGACATCGTTTTGGCGATGACCAATGCCCAATGGGGCACTCAAGTGTTGGCTAATCAGATGTTTAGTTGGATGTTTAATGGCGGTGGCGACTTTGGTCGTGGCGCGGTGATTGCGTTGGTTATTATGGTTCTGGTTATCCCTATCATGGTGTGGAATATTCGTCGCGCCAATGCCGAAATGGAGGGGCGTTAATATGATTACGTCATCGAAACGCACTCCGTTAACGTTTTTAGTCCATGCGACTGTTTTGTTCTTGGTGATTATTTGGACTATCCCGACGGCGGGTTTGTTTATTTCTTCGATTCGCGATAAAAGCCAGCTGTCTACATCTGGCTGGTGGACAGCGCTATCGACGTCGGAACAACGACTTGTGGCGCGTGCTCACGAGCCGAAAAAACAAGAACAAGAAGGTGATCGTTTTGTTATTCGCGGTAATCTTTTTGAAGGCTCTCCAGGAGAAATAACTCAGTTTGGTTCTAGCTCTTTAAGACCGGATGAATTTGACGTTGGTCAGGTTGCTGAGCTTAAAAAAGGCGAGACTTTGCAAGTAATGGAAAATGGCGATTATGTATTTTCTTCGCCTGTAAAGTGGCAAGGCTCTCGTGGCGATCGTATTTTCTATACCGCTGAGATTCCCCCGCGTTTTACATTAGATAACTATCGTGAAGTATTGAGCGCAGAAGGTTTAGGTAAGTCGTTTATCAACTCGTTAACGGTCACTATTCCCGCGACCATTATTCCGATTCTTGTCGCGGCGTTTGCGGCTTATGCGTTGGCGTGGATGCGTTTTCCTGGCCGAGCACTGCTGGTGGCTGCTGTGGTGGGCTTGTTGGTTGTGCCGCTGCAAATGTCGCTGATTCCGCTGTTGAAAACCTATAACTTGATTGGTGAGTTTTTTGGCGTTGGGTCGAAAACTTACGTGGGGATTTGGTTAGCGCATACGGGGTTTGGTTTGCCTTTGGCGATTTATCTATTGCGTAACTATATTGTTGGTTTGCCAAGAGAAATTATTGAATCTGCGCGTGTGGATGGCGCTTCAGACTTTGATATTTTCCGTAAGATTGTTTTACCACTGTCTTTTCCTGCATTGGCGTCCTTTGCCATATTCCAGTTCCTTTGGGTATGGAACGATTTGCTAATAGCCATGGTATTCCTAGGGAATGATGCGGATCACATGGTATTAACAGGTCAACTTCGTGAATTACTTGGTTCTCGTGGTGGCAACTGGGAAATCCTAACGGCGTCGGCATTTATTACCATTATTATTCCTTTGTGTGTCTTCTTTGGTTTACAGCGCTACTTAGTGCGCGGTTTGCTAGCAGGCTCGGTGAAGTAACAAAACCTAGGCAGGTGAGTCGAGCGTTTGCTCCTCACCAAAGGTATGAATTTAGATTGAGGCAGTAGAATCATGGCTGATGTAAAACTCACCAATGTTAAGAAAATTTATTCGAATAATGTTGAAGTACTAAAAGACATTAATCTGGACATCAAGCAGGGCGAATTCATTGTTTTCGTCGGACCATCAGGTTGCGGTAAGTCTACGTTATTACGCATGATTTCAGGGTTAGAAGAAATCTCGGCTGGTACATTGGAAATTGATGGCGTCGTGGTTAATGACGTGCCGCCAGCATTGCGTGGTATTGCGATGGTGTTTCAAAGCTATGCCTTGTACCCGCACATGACGGTGTATGACAACATGGCGTTCAGTTTGCAAATTGCTAAAACAAGCAAAGCCGATATTGACCAGCAAGTTCGTAAAGCCGCGGATATGCTGCAATTAACGCCGTATCTAGATCGTTTGCCTAAGGCGCTTTCTGGTGGGCAGCGTCAACGTGTGGCGATTGGCCGTGCGATTGTGCGTCGTCCAAAAGTCTTCTTGTTTGATGAACCTTTATCTAACTTGGATGCGGCGCTTCGTGTAGCAACACGTATGGAAATCGCCAATTTGAAAGACAGCATGCCTGACTCAACCATGATTTATGTGACCCATGATCAGGTGGAAGCCATGACTTTGGCGGATCGCATCGTGTTGTTGTCCGGCGGCGACATTGAGCAAGTTGGTTCACCACTAGAGCTTTATGAGCACCCTGCAAATGTTTTTGTGGCGAAATTTATAGGGTCGCCTGCGATGAACATCGTACCTTGTCGTATTGAGCAAACTGGCGCACAAACCTTGGTGTCTTTGTCAGCTTCTGCGTCGATTCAAACCCCTATCGTGACGGAATCAAGTGAGCAAGCGAAACCAGCCTTCTTTGGTATTCGTCCCGAAGATATGGTCGTTGTGTCTGCGGAACAAGATAGCCTTTTCTCTGGTGAGGTGGCCTTTGTGGAATCCCTTGGTGAAGCCACTTTGCTGTATGTAAAAATTCCAGGGGCTGACGAGATGGTTATTGCTAAGCAAGCTGGAACATTGAATATTGAGCGAGGCGATAAAGTGTATTTATCTGCGCCTGCTGAAAAAATGCATTTGTTCGATGAGAATGAGCAGTCTTATTTGCGCAAAGGCTAATGAATTTGTATGTGACTAGCACTGCTAGTCATAGTGTTATTTTAATGGGGCAATGCAATGGCGTTGCCCCACGTTTTATCTTTTTTGGAGAGTCTTGATGACAACCAATCTGAACTGGTGGAAAGGTGGGATTATTTATCAAATTTACCCACGTAGTTTTATGGATGCAAATGGCGACGGTGTTGGCGATCTAGCCGGTATCACAAGTAAGTTAGATTACGTTGCATCGCTTGGTGTAGATGCTATTTGGCTGTCGCCTATCTTTACTTCTCCAATGAAAGATTTTGGCTATGACGTATCAGACTATTGTGATATCGATCCTATGTTTGGCTCGTTGGCTGATTTTAAAGCCTTGGTAGATCGTTCCCATGAGTTGGGATTAAAAGTCATGATCGATCAGGTGATTAGCCATTCGGCTGATGTTCACCCTTGGTTTGAAGAGAGTCGTCAGGATAAAACCAACCCAAAAGCGGACTGGTATGTTTGGTCTGATCCTAAGCCAGATGGTTCACCGCCAAATAATTGGTTGTCTATCTTTGGTGGCAGTGCATGGAAATGGGACAGCCGTCGTTTGCAGTATTATTTGCATAATTTTTTAGAGTCTCAGCCAGATTTTAATTTCCATAACCCAGAAGTTCGTCAGGCGCATTTGGATAATATGCGTTTTTGGTTAGAGCTTGGTGTGGATGGTTTCCGTTTGGATACGGTGAACTTCTATTTCCACAGTGAAGGTTTGGAAGACAACCCACCTGTGCCAGCTGGTGAGCCAAAAACCATGGGTGCGCCACACGATAACCCTTACACTTATCAACGTCATGTGTACGATCTTAGCCGTCCAGAAAACTTGGATTTCTTAAAAGATTTACGCATCATGATGAATGAGTTTCCAGGTAGTACCATGGTGGGCGAAATCGGTGATGATTTCCCTCTGAAACGCATGGCGGAATACACGTCTGGCGGTGATAAGTTGCACATGGCTTATACTTTCGACTTTTTAAATAAGCCCCACTCTCCAGAATACATTCGCAAAACTTTGGCAGACATGAATAACATTGTGGGCGATGGTTGGCCTTGTTGGGCGTTATCAAACCATGATGTGGTGCGTTCTCGCACTCGTTGGGGCGCAGACGAAGATGGCAAAGCGTATCCTTTGATTGCTTTGGCGCTTATCGTATCGCTTCGCGGTAGTGTTTGTTTGTATCAAGGTGAAGAACTTGGCTTACCTGAAGCTGACGTGCCGTTTGAGCGCATTCAAGATCCTTATGGCATTCCGCTATGGCCTGTTTTTAAAGGCCGTGATGGCTGTCGTACGCCGATGGTGTGGGATAAGTCGACATTGGGTGGATTTTCTACGGTTGAGCCTTGGTTACCAGTTTCTCAAGAGCAGTTGCCGTTGAGTGTGGCTGAACAAGAAGCGAATCCTGATGCTTTGTTGCACAAGGTTCGTCAGCTGATTCATTGGCGTCAGCAACAACCAGCGTTAGTGAATGGCGAATTGTCGCAGCTTGATCTTGGTAATGAGCAATTAATTGCTTTGGTGCGTGAATACGACGGTGTTCGCCTTCTGGTAGTGCTAAACATGACGAGTGAAGCGCAGCAAGCGATGCTAAACGTAGAGCTTGCCGAAGTGCTGCAGGGGCATGGTTTTGAATCAACTCTGGACGGTCAGATTTTGACCTTGCCAGCTTATCAAGCGTTTTACGCTAAGTTGTCTTAAGTCGTATTGCGCGCAGTTTATTGAGTTAATACGAAACAGGCTAATCACGCTTTGTGTGGATTAGCCTGTTCGTTGAAACTCTTTCTGGTTACGAGTAGTTAGTATGACAAAAAACATAAAAAAACTGACTTTAAAAGACGTTGCTGATCGATTAGAAGTTTCCACGGCGACCATTTCAAACGCTTTCAATCGCCCTGACCAGCTGTCGGCGACGTTGCGTGAAAATATTTTAAGCGAGTGCGAAAAAATGGGCTATTTTGGCCCTAATGCCGCGGCTCGTAGTCTGCGTACTGGCCGTACAGGAATCGTCGGCATTGTCTTGTCTGATGATCTTAGTTACAGCTTAACGGATCCGGTTGCCAATCAATTTTTAAAGGGTATGGCGGAAGTCTTTGAAGCTAACGAATACAATATGTTGCTACTGTCTTCTGATCAAGTGGAGCAAGATGCACAAAGTCGTATGCAATCTTCTATGGTGGATGGTTTTATTGTTTATGGACACAAACCACAGCAATGTATTAATGCGCCTTGGTTGATGCCGAATAAAAACATCATCACGGTGGATAGCTTTATTCCTGGTACAACGTCAGTAAATATCGAAAATCACAGTGGCGCTTATCAAATTGCCAGCCACGCTTTGCAACATAAGCCTGAGGCTGTGGCAATTTTGGGCTTGAGTTTGTTGGCGACAGATCGTGTGTGTCGCATTCGTGAAGACGAGTTGTTTGATCGCGCCGCGTCTATTTCGATTCAGCGTTTGCATGGTTACTTTGATGCCTTGGCAGAACATCAGCTGTCGGTTGCATCCGAGCATATTTGGAATATCCCTGAGAACAACCATAAGTTAGCCTATCAGGCCGCCCGTGAAGCTTTGACTATGGCTAAACGTCCACAATTACTCTTGTGCATGAGTGATTGTATTGCCATTGCGGCGGTGCAAGCCGCTTTGCATATGGGCTTGCGTGTGCCAGAAGATCTGCAAGTGGTTGGCTTTGATGGCATTGCTGAAAGCGCTAATATTCACCCTTCTATTACGACAATTCACCAACACACAGTGGAAAAAGGTCGTGTTGCTGCTGAGGTATTTTTAGGGCTGCGAGAGGCTAAAGACGTCGTGCTAGAAACCGAATTGGTGATTCGTGAAAGCTGCCCTACGGCATCTAACCATGTTGAATCCGTGTCTGCTGAGCCTGCGCTCGCGTAACCGCAAGCAGCAGGCCGAGCGGGAGCCATTAAACCCAATAGTTTGAAATATCGGCGTTGGGATCCATGTGGTAAGAAATTTGCGCTTGCAGTAATTCGGCCGATGACAAGGCGTCAGTAAGCGCATGGTGCGCTTTGTAACGCGGTAGTTTATATCGCTGTCGGCAAGCGTCTAAGCGTAAAGAAGGGCGTCTGCCAAAGCGTTGCCACCAAGGTTTAAAAGTGGCTTGGCGTTCAATATCCATGGTGTCTAGCACAGGAAAGTACAGCGGGTAGCCGTAAATCTTCATGGATGCTTCTAGTAAAAACTGACGTTCGATTGCAACGCAATGCACGACGATGACTTGATGGGTCAGTGCCAGTAAAATTTCATCCAAAATCGCATGCAGTCGCGGCGCTTCCTCCAGCTCCGAATGCGTGATTTCGTGGATGGTGACCGACTCTGCATTCAATGAGCATTGAGGTTTCGCCATCCAGTATTTTGCGCCTTGGCAACGAATGGTTTTGTGACTGAGGGGAATTAAGCCAAGACTGATGATTTCATCTTGGCTTGGATCAAGCCCAGTTGTTTCTAAATCTAAAGCTAGCAAAGGCGTATCTTGTAATGCCGTTTGCGGCGCAATCATACCCGCTTGATAATAGCGTTTTAGTGGTCCTTCAGGAGCTTCTTCGGCCCACTCGGCAAACATCGCTTGCCAGTCTTGAATGCCTTCTTTGGACTGATTCTTCATTAATAACTTTCCCATTTAGCTGCGCTTCCCTGCGTAACGGAATTTAATAAACTCCTGTTGGCGCGAAACAATATGAAAAGCATCACGAAGATTACGTTTTTCAAAAGAAGACAGGTTTTCAGGATTAACGTGGTTATTTGGTTCTTCACCGTTTTCGATTTGTTCTTTTTGGTGCTGAATACGAATCATACCAATCATTTCTAAAGCAAGCGTAAGATCTTTAGCGCGCCCGTTCGGCAACAAGCCCGCCGCTTCTATATCTTCGATGCGTTCTAACGTATTGAGTTTGTCACTGCCGCAGGCTAGGGCATGAACTCGAACGATGTCGATAATTGGCGCAATGCCTCTTTCTTTTAGATTGAACGTGCGTGATTGTTCGCCTTCGCCATCCAACACAAATTGTCGGAAAAAGCCCAGAGGCGGTTTACGTTGGTTGGCATTTCTTGCCATAAAGGTTAAAAAGCCCGAATGCTCTTGAGCCTCTTTACGTATGTGCTGGTTTAGCTGTAGGGCAAGGGTTTTATCGCCATAGACACCACGTAGATCAAAAAAGATAGACAGTCGTAGTAGCGCCTCGGCCTTAGGTTTTTGTATCCATTCACTGAAGTTATCTTTCCAAACACTGAGCGGTTGGCGCCAACGAGGATTCGATGCCATGATGTCACCAGTGCATAAGTCATAACCACATTTATCAAGATTATTACAAACCCAATCTGTCAGGGCTTCAAAATACTCGCCGTGTAGTTTTTTATTGTATTTGTCACTCAAAATCAGCGCATTGTCTTGGTCTGTTTTAATGGTTTGTTCTTCTCTTGCTTGTGAACCTAGGGCGATAAAGCAATAAGGTACTGGCGGAGGGCCGTATTTCTCTTCGGCTAGTTGCAACAGTCGTTTCACAAAAGCAGTGCCTATGTGCGACATCGCGTTGCCAATCATTTGTGTATTGGCATCCGCGAGCACAAGTTGGGTGAAGGTGTGCGTCATCTTACGGCTGATACTTTGTAAGCCTTCTATACTGGTTTGCTTATAAATATCACTAATCAAATACACACTGCCGTGACTTTCTTTTTGGATGATGTCTCCTGTACTCACCACACCAATAGGACGACCATTCTTGACGATGGGAATATGGTGAACGTTGCGTTCCATCATCTTTAACACCGCTTCAGAGGCGTAGTCTCCGCTGTCCATGACAATAGGGTCGTGAGTCATGATCTCAGAAACTGGCGTGTCGTAGGGAAGTCCTTCAGCAACGGCTCGGGTACGTAAGTCTCGGTCGGTGACAATACCTGTTAGCTCATCATTTTCTGTAATCAGTAGGCTAGAAACTCGGTGTTCGGCCATGACTTGGGCAGCATTACGAATGCTTGAGCTCATGTCAGCGCTAATAGGCGGTCGTCTTAGTAAACTGACCACTGGGCAGGTCATTAAAGATACGTCCGAGTTTTGTGACTCCATCGCAACACGTAAACGAACTTCGCGTGCCAATTCAAAAAAGTCAGAAAAGATATCGTTTTCTTCGTAGAGCTTAAGAAACCATCGAGCCGGAATACAATACAATAAACTGTCTTCAATGGTTCGCATGGACTGTGAAGACTTACCGCCACGCAGCAAGGAATAATAGCCGAATAATTCGCCTTCATTCATGCGTCGAATTAACTTGTTTTCCTTACTGAGCACTTCTAGCGCGCCGCTACGAATAAAATAAAGCGTACTGTTAGGGGCGCTTGGGGCAATGACCCACTCCCCTGTGCGCACATAACGAATTTCTATCTCTTTCGTCATATCATTGAGTTGCGGATCGTCGGCCATTTCATTGAATGGTGCGTGCTGACAAAGTGCTTCGAGTATTTCAGTTAATTCGACATCCATTATTCCATTCCTGTTTATTAAAAAGCAGTTTAAAGAGTCTATTTATTGAAGCAGAGGCGTCGCGATTGTCACTATCCCCATAATGAGAAATAGTAAACAAGCCAGCTGACGTGTGCGGTTGGCATTGATCCTGTCCATTATCCAGTTACCTGCAAACACCACAGGTACGTTTGCCAACATCATACCAATAGTTGAGCCTAGCAATACCATCCAAACACTACCATAGTGAGCACCTAATAAGACGGTTGCGATTTGAGTTTTGTCACCGATTTCGGCAAGAAAAAACAAGACAAATGTCGCACCAAATGCGCCATATTTCAGCATGCTATTATCTTCACTATCGTCTTTATCTGGTATCAATAACCATAAGCCAACGGCGATAAAACTTAAACCAACCACCCAACTGATCGCACTTTCTGGAATCCATTGAGCTACTTCAACACCAAGCCATGCTGATAAAGCATGATTGAGTAATGTGGCAGCAAGGATACCAAGAACAATAGACGATTTAGATGCGAAACGCGTAGCAAGGAAGAGGGCCAAAAGTTGGGTTTTATCACCCATTTCAGCGAGAGCAACAGTGGAGATAGAAGTGAGTAGTGCTTCCATTTTTTGAAAGGTCCTAGGTGGGCAATAAACGAAAGACAATAAACCTGTGCCCACCTGAGCCAAGTTATTGTCTTAAGTCTCATCAACCCTGTCGATACTTTATCGGATCAGGACTTCTTTGCCACGAGCTTGAGGCTCGATTATGTTGACAAAGAATCTTTGCAGTGCAAAGAAGATTACTCCCCTAAGAGGACGCTGATAATAAAGTATTTGCTAAAAGAAAACAACGCGAACACCGTGTGTGGTTGCTCGCGTTGTTTTAATAACAATGCATCTTTATAAAGTCACTACACTTTTATTATTTATAAAGGTGTATATCACTATGCAAGCCTTTCCATAAGCTCACACACATGATCAGCATGAGCAATGTAAATGGTAAGCCAATGGTAATCGCGGCCGCTTGAATCGCACCAAGCGCTTCAGAACCACCACCAATTAGTAGAGCAATCGCAATGATGCCTTCTAGAACGGCCCAGAAAACTCTTTGGATCATAGGTGCATCAGTTTTACCACCAGCAGTAATGCCGTCGATAACCAAAGAACCAGAGTCAGAAGAGGTTACAAAGAACACCAATACTAGAATGATACCAATAAAGGAAATTAATGACGTCATTGGAAGGTTTGCAAACATTTGGAACATAGCTAAAGAAGAATCAGAGATTCCGTTTGCCAAAGCGCCAATGCCATTAGCAGACTGGTCTAGAGCTGATCCGCCAAAAATAGCCATCCATACAAGCGATACGATAGTTGGAACTAGTAACACTGCAATAACGAACTCACGAACAGTACGACCGCGTGAAACGCGCGCGATAAACATACCAACAAATGGAGACCAAGAAATCCACCAAGCCCAGTAGAACACAGTCCAGCCATGGTAGAAGGTTGTGTCGTCACGACCAATCCAGTTACTTAGAGGAATGATGTATTCAACATAATTCAAGAAGTAAGAACCAATTGCCGCAAAGATAGCGCCAGTGTTACCAACGATCACAATGAAAACGGCCAATACAGCGGCAATGATCATGTTGACGTTAGAAAGTAGCTTCACACCACCTTCAAGGCCTCGTGCTACCGAAATAATGGCAACAGCGGTCACGCCTAAGATTACAAGAATCTGTGTCGTTAGTGTATTTGGAATACCAAAAAGGAAGTTTAGACCACTTGTGGCTTGGAGAGCACCAAAACCTAGAGATGTAGCCAAACCAAAGATGGTTGCAATAACCGAAACAACGTCGATTACGTGGCCAATCGCCCCCCACACTTTTTCACCAAACAATGGGTAGAAAGCAGAGCGAATAGTTAGAGGTAAACCTTTGTTGTACGCAAAGAAAGCCAATGATAG
This sequence comes from Marinomonas rhizomae, assembly GCF_024397855.1. Lineage (NCBI taxonomy): Bacteria > Pseudomonadati > Pseudomonadota > Gammaproteobacteria > Oceanospirillales > Oceanospirillaceae > Marinomonas > Marinomonas rhizomae. Next base: position 4,218,225 of record NZ_CP073343.1, on the reverse strand, counting down.
ACCGACAACAGCGTAAATAGCCCAAGGGTGAAGACCCCAATGGAACATGGTTGCGCCCATTGCTAGGTCGCGAGCTTCGGGTGTGTTAGCGGCTACATCAAAAGGTGTGCCATACCAACCGGTATAGTAAGCAACAGGTTCAGCGACACTCCAGAACATCAAGCCAATACCCATGCCTGCGGCAAAAAGCATAGAGAACCAAGTGATAGTGGAGTGTTCTGATTTAGCCTCAGTACCACCAAGGCGAATTTTGCCGAGAGGAAGAAGGATAAGAAGCAAACAAAAGAGGACAAAAATATTACCAGCAACCATAAAGAACCAATCAAAATTATTGATTGACCAATTCTTTGCGCCTGACAAGATTTTACTAGCATCAGCAGGGAACATGATACTGCCAATGATAAAAGCAAATATGATAATCGCGCTGGTACTAAACACTGGGTTTAGTACGTCAAGACCAAGAAACTTAATGTTATCTTGGCCTACCTTATATGACGTATTGTATTCTGCCCGACCGTTGTCAGGTACTTTATTACTCATAAACATTCTCCCGAATTAGTGAAAACTTTCCCCGAGACCTTTGTTGGATAACTGGAATTAAAAAGGTCTGTTCATATCTTTTTAAACGAAAATTAACATGAGCGTTTCTTATACAGTTTCGCTACTTAACCCTAAAAGAATTTCCATTCTTGTATTGTTCTTAATACGACGCGTTTTGTTCTGTTTTCACAGTTTATGCATATTCTTGTGTTGATGATTAGACTAACAAAATAAGCTTTTTGTTTAGCATCTCAACAACAAAATGAGAGCAATAACTTGTTGAATTAGAATAAAACAATGGGCTGTATCTTTCGTTTAAAAAGATTGTTTTTATTAGATAATCACAAGTCTTTGCGTTGCTTAGATAGGACAAGAAGGCCGTCTACGACGGCCTTCTTGTCCTAAGCGCGATAAGAGTTGCATCTAAATGCTTAGATGTCAAATTATAGTAAATAAAATGGCCTACTACGGGAGGAATAACTCAAGCAGTTCGTTGAGGAATAATTTACCTTTTTCGGTTGTTTTAATACGTTGATGTTTCCATTCATCGTTGTCCAATAATCCCTGTTTAATTGCCATTTCACAGGCTTTGATTAGAGAGATAGGGACATTTTGATAGGTAAATCGCTCGTAATCCTTTAAATCAAAGGTTTCAAATAAACGTAGGCGGTTCATCATGAATTCAAGAGGCAGGTCTTCTTGTTCAATGGCTTCTTTGATAACTAAGGCTTCAGGCAGGTTGCTTAAGTAATGATTTGGGTGACGAGTCTTTCGTGTACGAAAGATTTGACCATTAACCAATGTGATTTTGCCATGGGCCCCCGCGCCAATTCCGATGTAATCACCGAAGCGCCAATAATTAAGGTTGTGTGCGGCACGACGCTTCTCTTTTGAGTTGGCCGATACTTCGTATTGAGCATATCCATGCTTGGTTAGTAAAGCTTGTCCTGCGTCTTGAATTCCCCACAAGGTGTTGTCTTCTGGCAAGGTTGGTGGACGACGATAAAACTCGGTATTTGGCTCGATCGTCAATTGATACCAAGATAAGTGTTCAGGATTAAGGTCGATGGCGAGAGACAAGTCTTCCAGTGCCATTTCTAAGCTTTGATCGGGGAGGCCATGCATCAAATCAAGGTTGATATTATCAAAGCCAGCCGCTCTTGATTTATCCACAGCGTGTATTGCTTCTTCGCGGTTGTGGATTCTTCCTAGGGTTTTCAACAGGTTTGGCTGGAAACTTTGGATACCAATAGACAAACGATTAATGCCGGCCTGACGAAAGTGGCGAAATTTTTCTTGTTCAAACGTCCCGGGGTTAGCTTCCATTGTTATTTCAGCGTTGTCCGCCCAGGTTAGCTTCTCGCGTAGTGCATCCATTAAGCGGTAATAGAAGTCTTCGCTCATTAAGCTTGGCGTACCCCCGCCGATAAACGCAGTTTGAATTTCTCGTCCTGCCACATAAGGTAGGTCTGCGTCTAAATCTGCTAAAAGCTGGGCTAAATAGGCCTCTTCTGGCAGTTTACCATTGGCTTCAAAGCGATCCGCTTGATGGGAGTTAAAATCGCAATAAGGGCATTTACGTACACACCAAGGTAAATGTATGTACAGACTTAGAGGCGGTAACAAAGCGCTCAAGATGGTTTACCTTGTTGAAAGGAGGTGAAAAGCTGTTTCAAGGCTTTGGCGCGATGGCTAATTTGGTTTTTCACTTCTTTTGGTAGGCTGGCGGCGCTGCAAGCGCATTCTGGCACATAAAAGACTGGATCATAACCAAAGCCTTCTTGGCCTTCGGTTGAGGTCAAGATACGGCCTTCCCAGACACCATGAAATACTTGTGGTGTCGGGTCGTCTTTGTGGCGCATGTAAGCTAATACACAATGAAAGCGGGCAGTACGCTCTAGCTCAGGAACGCCGTCTAGTTTTTCTAATAGTAGCTTGTTGTTTGCTGCGTTATTGCCATGATCGCCTGCAAAGCGAGCCGAGTAAATGCCCGGAGCACCGTCAAGATAATCGACTTCAATGCCTGAGTCGTCGGCCAAAGCTGGCAATCCTGTATGGGCACAAGCGTTACGCGCTTTTAAAATGGCGTTTTCAATAAAGCTCAGTCCCGTTTCTTCGGCTTCTTCGACGTTGAACTCACTCTGTGGTTTGACATCGATGCCCATATCACTCAGTAGCGCATTGAATTCTTTGATTTTTCCAGCATTATTACTGGCTAATACGATGGTCGTGTTCATCGGTCTTTCCTTTATACTTTTAAAAAAAGGCGGCTGATTCGCCGCCTTGTTGTCATTATATCGTTTGATGTAGGTTGTTGGTCATTTAGCGACTGATATGGAAAATCGCTGTTTCACTGAATAAGTTTGGCATGGAGCGAATCCACCAATGGTCTTTTAGCTGACCGTCTACAGCGGCCCAACGCAGAACCTTGATGTCTTTTTCACGGCATAAACGCTCAAAATCTTGAAAGGTGAAAAAGTGAATGTTCGGTGTGTCATACCAGTTATATGGCAAGAAATCAGAAACCGGCATTCTGCCTTTTAGTGCCAAGTGCAATCGGCTTCGCCAATGGCCAAAGTTCGGGAAAGTGATAATGCATTCCTTGCCGATACGCAGCATTTCATCGATCAGCAAATCAGGGCGACGAAATTGTTGCAAAGCATGGGTCATCAAGACTAAGTCAAAACTTTGGTCATCAAAGTTCTGCAAACCTTCATCGATGTTTTGCTCTAAAACCGGAATGCCTTTTGCGATACAGGTGTTTAAATCTTCATGACCAATTTCCAAACCATAGCCGTTTACTTGCTTGTTCTGAATGAGGTGATGAAGCAGCTCGCCAGGACCACAAGCCAAATCGAGCACTCTAATATTAGGTTGAACCCATTCATCGATCATTTCTAAATCAGAGCGCATTATTTGACCTCCGTGGTAAGGTTGCTAGCAATGCGAGTTAAAAAGGTGTTCAGCGCGGTCATGTAGCGTGGGATCGGAAACAAAAACGCGTCATGGCCTTCCGTTGCTTCGATCTTGGCGTAAGAAACTGATTTGCCTGCTTTGACGAGTGCGTTGACGATTTCTTCGCTGCGCTCGGGAGAAAAGCGCCAGTCAGTGGTGAAGGAAACCAATAAAAACTCGCACTGCGCACGACTTAGAACGGCCGAAAGATCACCATTTGTTTGCGCAGCAGGGTCAAAATAATCCAGTGCTTTGGTCATTAGCATGTAGGTATTAGCGTCAAAGCGTTTGGTGAATGCTTCGCCTTGATAGCGCAGGTAGCTTTCTACTTCAAACTCAATGCCGTAATTGTATTGGTAGCTGTCATGGCGCATTTGGCGACCAAACTTGGCGCCCATGGCATCGTCTGAAAGATACGTAATGTGACCCAACATGCGAGCAAGGCCAAGGCCGTTGGTTGGAACGGAATTATTGTTTATGTAATTACCATCAAAAAAGTCAGGGTCACGACGAATGGACTGACGTGCAACTTCGTTGAAGGCAATGTTTTGGGTCGAGAGCTTTGGTGCTGAAGCGACAATGACCGCAGACTTCAAGCGAGTCGGAAAGCGGATGCTCCACTCAAGTACTTGCATACCACCAAGACTACCGCCAACAATGGCCGCAAAAGTTTGGATGCCTAATAAATCGGCTAGGCGTGCCTGGCTTTCGACCCAATCTTCTACGGTGACAATCGGAAAGCTGGCTTCCCAGCGTTGCCCCGTTTCTGGATTAGTGCTAGTTGGTCCTGTGGAGCCACTGCAACCCCCTAAATTATTGAGAGCAATAACAAAGAACTTATCTGTATCGATGGCTTTACCTGGCCCTATTGCCGTATCCCACCAACCTGGTTTGGTATCCGACATGGCATGATAGCCTGCGGCGTGATGGTCTCCGCTTAGCGCATGGCAAATTAAGATAGCGTTGGAAGCGCTTTGGTTCAGAGTTCCATAAGTCTCGTAAATCAGTTGGTACGATGACAGGGTTTGTCCGCAAGAAAGCGCCAACGGTGTGTCGAATTGCGCAATCTGTGGCGTAACAATACCAACAGAGTCGGCTGGAATGACGTCCGGCATAGGTTTGTGTTTATCCTAAAAAAGTCCTAAAGAAAGTGCTCGAATTCCCGTGAAGAGACGTGGGAAGGCTCATCGATGAAAGATGTTTCACAGTCTAGCCTTTGTGCCCTGTGTCATCAAGAGGTGGATGCCACCATCAATCTGGGTATGGCGTTAGATGGATGAAAGTAAAGCGCCTCTGTCTCAGCTAGTGACAGAGGCGTTTTACTTATTGAGGATATCTAAGCAGCAATACCTTGTTAAACGAGAGTGAATACCTGCGTTTTAACGGCCAGCTGCTGTGAAATTTGCTGAATTTGCTTGGTTTTATCAGCCAAAATATCTATGGAATGGGTATCTTGGTTTAACTGCCGAGCAATTTCTTCCATCTCTGTGCTCATTTGAATCGCGGTGGTCGCCACATCCTGAATGGCATTGGCCATTGAGTCGGTAGATTTTGATCCTGTCATGGCGTTGTTTTCGATATCACGCATGGCTTCTTCTGCCTTGTTACCATTTTCTCCGATGATTTTCAGGTTGTCTTGTCCGCTTTCCATGGTGCTGATAGCGGTTTGAGTCGACTGCTGAATGGTATTGACTATGTCTGTGATCTTTGAGGTCGCGTCGACGGTTTTTTCGGCCAATGCTCGAACTTCATCAGCGACCACAGAGAACCCACGTCCTGCTTCGCCGGCGCGAGCCGCTTCGATTGCGGCGTTCAGTGCAAGCAAGTTGGTTTGGCTCGCAAGATCGTTAATCATGGCAATGACGTTGTCGATGTTTTTCGATAAGCGGCCAAGTTCATCGAGTTGTTGACTGGTCATGTTCACGATATTAACAGTGTCAGTGATACTGTTTAACACCAATTTAATGGTGTCCGCACCAGACTTAGCGGATTGATAGGTTTCATTGGAATGCGCTTGAAGCGTGTTTGTCGTGCTAGACAGTTCGGTTAAACGGCTAGAAATATCGTCTGTGGCAGAAGCCAATGAATGGGTACGTTGATTGACCAAGTGGTTGCTGCTGGCAATGCTGCTGATGGTGTTGTTTAAATCAGTGGACATGGTGCTGACATTGTCAGTGGTCGATACCACGTCTTTTAACACATTGCCTAAGCCGCTTGTCATTTCATTGAGGGATTGGCTCAATTGGTCGAATTCATCATTACGTTTGGTGTTAACGGCCGCCTTTGAAGACATATCGCCTTTTTTAACTTTGTTAAGGTCGGTAATAATATTTTGCAAGGTGCTATTCACGCTGCGGCCAATGGCGAGCATAAGTAGGGCGGCCACTAAAATGATACTAATACTGACGGCCAATAGTGTGGCGTTGGCCTGAGTTGAACTGGCTTCGGCGCTGGCTTCTGCTTGTTGAACCTTGCCTTCAATTAGCTGATTCGCTTTAAGTTGGCTTTCAGTAAATTGGTTTTTTTGCGTCGTGAAAGTATTTTCGATCTCGTTAAGTGATGCGTATTCCTTACCGTATTGCATAAGAGCTTCGCGGTAAGCCTTGGCCTTAACGCCATGGGTTCCTTGGAAACCAAAGTTTTCAATTCGATTATCAAAGCGTGCAAAGCTTGTTGTAAATTCTTCTAGATTGCTGGCTGTGGGATCGGAGAGGTAGCCAGCTTCAGCTTTACGGACATTGGTGAACTCTCGTTTTAGTAAGCTAAGCTTACTAACGTCTTCACTGATTTCAGAGCCCATGTTATCTATACGGCCGCGCAAACCAGAGGAAAAGTCGAAACCTATAATGTAGCGTTTTTCAATCAGTGCGATGAGTGCTTGGCTATATTCATTGAGCTCTATTAAGTTTTCTTCGAGGGTCTGCTTTAAGTCTGGGCTGTGGGCTTGCTCAATATTCGTCGCAATGATATTGGCGTTTTGTGTGATTTGTTCTTTTGCGCTTGTCACATACTCTTGGTAATTTTCTACAGAGATAGAACGTAGGCTATCTGCAATTTCCAGCATGTGAATGCTAAGTTGGTCGTTGGACGATTGAATTTTTGAGAGGTTTCTTAGTTCATTGTTGGCATTTTGTTGGGATGAAAGTCCCTTCATGGCCACAAAGGTGACGATAATTAAACCCATAATCGCAGTGACAAGAAGTATGAACAGTTTGGTCTTAAAGGATAGGTTTGACAGCATAGATACCTTCCATCGCGTAGCGAAGTTTATGTGAAGTGCCCATTCATGGCACATATTTTACTAGGCTATGCAAGTATCGTGCTCAAATCACGATGGCTGATATAGCTTGTTTTGATGAAAGCAGTATAGGAGGGGAAATAGAGTTTTGCGTATTTTTGGTGCGATGTATGTGTCGGCGAATCAGTAAGCCCTATTTTGGATAGGGCTTGCAGGCTAATTATTTAGACACTTCAAATAAACGATAAACCAATTGGCCAGCGATTTTTTCTTTTAATAAAGACCAGTGGTTTGGTAATGCAGGTAGATCGGCCTCTCTCTCCATTTCGATATAAACAAGCGCCCGATCTGCTAGCCAGCCTTTTTCAAGTAAAGGAATGATTTGTGCCAACCAGCCTTTTCGAAATGGTGGGTCAAGAAACACAATGTCCATAGCGTGAGGTGTCGCTGTATCAAGAAACACGGCTGCGTTTTGTGCGATTACATTAGCTTTGTCTGTGGCACCTAATGTCGCTAAGTTTGCTGTCATTTGTTGTGACACCACACGTGAGTTATCAACAAAGGTCATGTGCTTTGCACCACGAGACAGGGCTTCTAATCCTAATGCACCAGAACCACAAAATAGGTCACCACAAATCGCGCCTGGAAGGTAAGCATTAATCCAGTTAAACAAGGTTTCTCGCACTCTGTCTGGCGTTGGTCTTAAGCCTTCAATATCCGGAATCGGCAACTGGCGAGAACGCCATTCACCAGCGATGATACGAAGTCTCGATGCCTTCGCTTTGCTTTTGTTTGATATATTACTTAGAACTTTTTTCTTCATTGGTAAACCTGGATCTCTTGATAGGACGATGGTTTTAATAAGCGTTGTAGCGCTGTTTGATAATCTTCTATGGTGAAGCTGTCTAGGGCTTCTTTATAGCCTTTTGCAAATTGTTCCACGGTGAGTGCCCCATCCTCATGAGTGACTTGTGTGGCGATATAGCTCCACCATGTTGGTGATAATGTTTGTTGTTCGAGTTGTTGTGTGAAGTTATCTAGCAATTTATTAAAGTTATTTTTATCGTTTACCGAGGGAACTTGCTCAACGAATACAAGGCTTTTGGCATTCATTAAACGACTGACATCATCGCTCGGTTCGTTTATTGTTTTTGTCAGGTCGTTTGCGTATTGGATATTCCACCATGCCCAAGGGCGATGCGGTGAAAGCGTAAACGCGAGCTGAACAAAATCAATATGTTGTTGCTGATTGAGGGTAGAAACCAAATCAGCGCCCCATATTTGTAGGCTAATCCATTCTTTAATTGAGGCGACTGGCATTAATGCAATGGCGCTGCGCGTTTGCCAGAGATCGCCTTCATTTTGTTGAATCGTTGAGCTGACGGACTCATAGTGAATAGCCTCAGGGGAAGTCTTTGATAATTGATAGCCTTCGCTGATGGTGTTCATTGCCTTTTTGACGTTTTGCTTTGTCTCTGGTGACATGTCGCCTACGATAAAAATAGTCGCGGCAGATGATTTTAAACTTTGGTAGTAGTTGGTTACTTGTTTTAAAGACACGTCTGCTATGGAGTCGTTCATATTGATCGTTTTATCAAAAAATAGAACATTCTCCAGTTCATGCTGAACGGGCGGGTTGGCTTGGTATTGGGTTTGCCAAGTATCGAAAGTACGAGGTTTGAAATCCGGTTGTCTAAGCCAATTGGTTACTAGAGAAAGCGTCGGCGTGAGATATTGTGGCTCATTGCTTAGTGTTAAACCAATGGTTTGGCTTTCATGGTCGTAATAGCTGTTTGCGCTGGCAGCTAAAGGGGCGAGTCTTTGGTTTATCGAAGCGGTACTGAGGGGTAAAGAGTCACTCATTAACATGGCAAGTGTGGTTTGGATTAATTTTATATTGGTGGTAGCCGAACGAAATGAGAAGCGAATTTCCAGTTTGTTGCTGTCTTGCCATTCGGTTTGCTTGAGCCAAACAACAGGGATGCCAGATGTAGTTGTCCATTTTTCAATTTGAGGTGTGGGTAATTTGCTGCTCGTCGCGGAGAGGTTTAACAACCAAATTGCCAGCGTACAAAACAACATGACAGCAGCCAATACAGGTCGACTAAAGAGAGGTTTGCTATCGTCGGACATAATGAACCTTAAACTCTACGGGTTGAGAAAATTTTGGTTAAAACTAAGCCTGTTTGCGAGCCAGAATGATGTTAAAATAATCGTTTTTAAGTGTTCATGTATATGGCGCTAGATCTAATCATAGCATTTCACTGATGTTTATCGCATCAGTCAAAATAAAGAGACTGATTTAATGGAAGTTGTTAATCAAATTATTGCTTTTTTCACACCATATCTTGGTGAATATGCGCGTTATGTTCCTATTGCAATTGGAACACTGTTAGCGGTTATCGCCTTTGTTATTCGTCGTCGTTTTGTGAGCAAAATGAATGCAGATATCGCTGAGGCCAAGAAAAAGGATATAGAGGCATCAGATTCAGTAAACAATGAATCTGATGCAGTGGAAACTTTGACTTCTGACGATCAAGCTAGTGAAGCTGATGAGTCAACAATCATCACCACAACGCAAGCGGTTGAAGAGGTGCCAAGCGAACCTGTGCAGCCGACATTATCTTGGGCTCAGCGTGTTAAGTCCGGTTTGTCTCGTACACGTAACGGACTAGGCAATGGTTTGTCTTCTGTTATTGGCGGCCATAAAAAAGTCGATGATAACCTTCTGGAAGAGCTAGAAACTCAATTATTGATGGCCGACGTTGGTATCGATGCCACACAAACTTTGATTGGCGCGCTAACCGATAAGCTAAACCGAAAAGAGCTAAAAGACTCCGCTACCTTGTTAAGTCATTTAAAAGCCGACATGGAAGGCATTCTTAGCCAATCACAACAAGTGCTTGAGCCAGTTAGTAAAGACGGGCCATTTGTTATTCTAATGGTAGGTGTGAATGGTGTCGGCAAGACAACAACCATTGGCAAGCTGGCTAAAAAATATCAGGCGGAAGGCAAAAGTGTTATGTTGGCGGCAGGAGATACTTTCCGTGCCGCGGCGGTTGAGCAGCTTCAAGTTTGGGGCGAGCGTAATAATGTTCCAGTCGTTGCTCAGCATACTGGTGCCGATTCCGCGTCGGTTATCTATGATGCGATTGAGTCTGCCAAAGCAAAAGGCGTTGATATTGTTATTGCCGATACCGCCGGTCGCCTACAAAACAAAGCCAATTTGATGAACGAGCTGTCGAAAGTGGTTCGAGTCATGAAGAAGCTTGACGAAAACGCGCCACATGAAGTGATGTTGGTACTAGATGCCGGTACTGGTCAAAACGCTATCAGTCAAGCTAAGCTGTTTTCTGAAGCGGTTGGCGTGAGTGGTATTACGCTAACCAAACTGGATGGAACCGCAAAAGGCGGTATTATTTTCGCCATCGCTAAACAGTTCGGGTTGCCAATACGTTATATTGGTGTGGGTGAACAAGCCGATGACTTACGTCCGTTTGTTGCCCAAGAGTTTGTCGACGCCTTATTTGATAGCGAATAGCTTTATAGTCAATTGCTGGATGGCAAAGTAAGTGGTGATTAGACCTTTCTTATTTCTAATTTAAGGATGCTGAATTAGCGTGGAAATCGAATTTCAACGAGTGGGTAAAAAGTACGAGAGTGGACAAGAAGCATTGTCGCAAGTGAGCTTTCATTTGCAGCAAGGTGAAATGGCTTTTCTTACTGGGCATTCTGGCGCTGGTAAGAGCACCTTGATGAAACTCATGATGATGATTGAGCGCCAAACATCAGGACAAATTTTAGTAGATGGTGTGGATTTGCGAACCCTGAGTCGCAGAGCGATTCCGCATCATCGACGTCGTGTTGGTGTTGTGTTTCAAAACCATCAATTGTTATTAGATCGAAGTGTTTTTCATAATGTTGCTTTGCCATTGCAGGTGAGCGGAGCTGATCATCAGCAAATTGCTAAGCGAGTGCGTGCTGCGCTGGACAAAGTCGGGTTGCTGGATAAAGAGAAATACAACCCAATGGCGTTATCTGGTGGTGAACAACAACGTGTAGGCATTGCCCGAGCCGTTGTTAATAAACCACAGTTGCTATTAGCCGATGAGCCCACCGGTAATTTAGACCCTAAATTGTCAGCAGAAATCATGAACTTGTTTCAAGAGTTTAATCGTGTGGGCGTGACTGTTTTGGTTGCCAGCCATGATTTGGCGCTGGTAGCACGTATGCGCCATCGAGTTTTAACGTTAAATCAGGGACGAATGGTTAATGATGGAGGGTTTGGCTAAATGGCACAGAAGCCGAATCAACGTGGAGCAACGAGAGAATCGATTAAGGCGACCAAGCATAATTGGCCGACACGTACGTCTTTTAATCCGAGTCAATATTTTCGTCAGCATCAGGCCACGCTAACAGAAAGCTTTATGCGGCTAGTGAATTATCCATTGGCCAGTGTGATGACGGTGATGGTGATTGCTATTGCCTTGTCTCTGCCGGGGGGCTTGTATGTTTTACTGAAAAACGTGCAATCGGTGACCGACCAATGGGAGCAGCAATCTGTCATTACCTTGTATCTTTTTCCTAACTTAGAAGATACGCAAGCTCTTGCTTTGTCGCATCGTCTTTCAGCACAAGATGATATTGCATCTATAGAGTATATTTCTAAGGAAGAAGGGCTGCGATATTTCGAGCGTTCTAGTGGCTATGAACAGATTTTGTCGGCTCTGCCAGAGAACCCGTTGCCGATTGTTTTACGAGTGATTCCTAAACAAGCGGTCGATATCACGACATTATCGAGTTTGCAGGCATTGCGAGATCAACTTGCTGCACAAAAAGAGGTCGATTATGCAGAACTTGATGCACAATGGTTACAGCGTCTTGCAAATATACTGAGTTTTGGACAACGCTTTGCCTATGCTCTGTCGGTTTTGTTGGTGGTTGCGGTGCTGTTGATTGTTGGTAATACCATCCGTATGGCCGTAGAAAGTCGTCGAGATGAAGTCTTGGTTATGAAGCTGGTGGGCGCAACGGATGCTTATATTCGCCGACCATTTTTATATATGGGTTTTTGGTTCGGAGTATTAGGCGGTTTCTTTGCCAGCCTATGTATTCTCATGCTTAGCTGGTGGGTAAGTGCGCCCGCAGAACGGTTGATCGATCTTTATCAAAGCGGTTTTCAACTACAGTCTTTTAATGCAGATGAAATTGTTTTATGTTTAACTATCAGCGCATTTGTTGGTGTGTTTGGCGCATGGATTGCTGTTAATCGACATATCGCGACTATTGAACTGCAGTGACAATGAAAGGCTAATATCACTACTAAGATAATAGCCATGGTTTATTCACATTTATGTCACACACAAGCAGAATTTACTTGTTAGTATTTTGTCATACACAGTATGAACAATTAGAAAGGTGGAAATAGAGATGGGTAAAGCTCTCCAGCCTACGGACATGATGATTCCAGGCCAAAACCTAGAATCCTACATACAAGCCGTCAGCAGAATTCCGATTTTAACCGCGGACGAAGAAAAAACGTTGGCGGAACGTCTTTATTATCAAGAAGACCTAGAAGCTGCACGTACATTGGTCATGTCGCATTTGAGATTTGTTGTACATATTGCGAAAAGTTACTCTGGATACGGTTTAGCTCAAGGCGATCTTATTCAAGAAGGCAACGTTGGCTTGATGAAAGCGGTTAAGCGCTTTAATCCTGAAGTCGGTGTTCGTCTTGTGTCCTTTGCTGTGCACTGGATTAAAGCCGAGATTCATGAGTTTATTCTGAAAAACTGGCGCATTGTTAAAGTGGCGACGACAAAAGCACAACGTAAAATGTTTTTTAATTTACGTAGTGCGAAAAAGTCACTATCTTGGTTCAGTAATTCAGAAGTTGAGTCTGTGGCCAGTGATTTAGGTGTGACGCCTGAAGTCGTTCGTCAAATGGAAGGGCGTTTAAGTTCTTCTGATATGGCATTTGATGCGTCTGCAGACGATGACGATGACAGTGCTTTTCAGGCGCCATCACAATATTTAGAAGACCATCGTTCAGACCCTGCCACCTTACTTGAAAATGGCAACTGGGAAGAAGACTCCAATCAGCGTCTAGAAGTCGCTATGGCGGACCTTGATGAGCGTAGCCGAAATATTCTAGTACAGCGTTGGTTGTCTGATGCAAAATCTACTTTGCATGAATTGGCCGATGAATATGGCGTTTCTGCTGAGCGTATTCGCCAGCTTGAAAAGAACGCCATGAAGAAAATTCGCCTTGCAATGGGTGATGGTCAGTTCGACTGATTGTTATCATGCCTAACCACTGGCAATAATTGAATGTAAATAGCCCTCCAAGTGAGGGCTTTTTTATGCTTGTTGGTTTTTTGTAGTTACTGGCTTTGTAGTTGGTTGCCAGGCACAAAGCGCCATGTACGAATGATTTCTAGTTTATCCACCTCTTTCTTGAGTTCGCTGGGGAAGACCTGAAAGGGTTCTGCTAGGCGAACAATGCGCATGGCTGAATCATCCAGCACCCGAATGCCAGAGGAGTGTAATATCTCAATATCGTCAACATAGCCATTAGGCAATAAGATAACGGCTAATCGCAGGTCTCCGTAGAGGTGGTTACGTTTGGCTTCTTCTGGATAGTGAATATTGCCGATACGTTCAATTCGTCGGCGCCAATCATCTAAGTATTGTGCATCAATAGCCGCTTTGGCAGAGACTGAGGTCAAACGGCGAATCCTTGGCCGTTTGGCATAGGATTGACGTTGTTGATCCAACAAGGCTTCTAATGTCGCTATATCGTTTGATATATGGCTTGGGATTTGGGTCTCGCCTCGAAACTTTTCTTCTAGCGTTTTGGGTTCATTTTCAGATTCGTTGATGATCTCGAAGACGGCCTCTTGATCTCTTGTTGCTAGCAAGCTTGGCTTATCAATCGGTTCGGCAGAGGCTAGTTGCGGCTGGACGGGAGGCGATATCTCTTGAATAGTATCCGATAAGAAGCGCGCATTTTCTGTAGTAGTAAGCTTTTGTTTGCGTAATTCTGTACCGCTGGCTTGTTGGTTAGCTTGCGCAATAAAGTCCGCTTCGACTGGAGCTTTTGTCGTGTGCTGAACCAGCGTGACCTCGAGCGTTTTAGGCTTGGGAGCTGGCAGCGCAAAATCGAAGCCAATAATCATCACCATTAGCACATGAAAGCAAATAGCGATGAAAAGCGCGATAGAAAACTTATCTACTAGTCGCATGCTGTTATTACTGAAGACGTTTTTCTATGGCTTCTATCAACATCATGGCGATATTTAGATCGAACTGAGTGTCTAATTCACGAACGCAAGTTGGGCTGGTAACGTTGATTTCAGTGAGATAATCACCAATCACATCTAAGCCAACAAACATTAAGTTCTTCTCTTTTAACGAAGGGATAACTTGCTCACAAATCCAGCGATCGCGATCTGTCAAAGGTCGGCCTTCACCACGTCCGCCTGCCGCTAAGTTGCCACGAGTTTCTCCAGATGCTGGAATACGTGCTAATGCAAAGGGTACGGGCTCACCATTTACCACCAAAATACGCTTATCGCCGTCTTTGATTTCGGGGATGAATTTTTGTGCCATGATTTGTTCTACACCCATATTGGTAAGGGTTTCAATAATCACGCTAACGTTTGAGTCGTCTGGTTTAATACGGAAAATCGAGCTGCCACCCATGCCGTCTAGTGGTTTAAAGATCACGTCGCCATGTTCTTTGTGAAAGCTTTTCAGTAAATCAGCTCGTCTTGTTACCAAAACTGGCGGGCAGCAATGAGGGAACTGAGTGGCAAATAGTTTTTCATTGCAGTCACGTAGGCTTTTGGGGTCGTTCACTACAAGCGCACCGTCTCTTTCTGCTTGCTCTAGTATCATGGTGCTGTAGACAAATTCACTATCAAATGGCGGATCTTTGCGCATCAAAATCACGTCTATATCACCCATGGCCATTTTGGTTTCTTCACCAAGGTCATAGAAATGGGCTGGATCTTTATAAACACTAAGAGGACGAGTCATGGCATAGGCTTTTCCATTGTCTAGAAATAAGTCCTTTTGCTCCATATAGATTAGCTGCCAACCTTTGTCTGCGGCGGCCCATAGCATGGCGAGTGAAGTGTCTTTTTTGTAGTTAATGGATGCGATTGGATCCATAACAATGCCGAGTTTGATAGTCATAAGGCGGTTCCTAAATCGAAAGCAATGTTTCATCGCTTTGTTCAATCTGTTAATAGGTGTTGATGCTATAGAAATATGGGGGCGCTGAGAAGAAAAAACACCCATAATTTTGAGATAGTTGCTTCGGTAGGCAGGAATATAACAATGATAAGTCTGTGTGGTGAAAATAGCCTGTAATACAGAGTATTTAAAGCTGAGTGTTTTATTGGATTAAAAGCAGAATCATTAGACGCTAGAAATAGCGCTTTATATCAATGATTCTGCTTTAAAAGAGCGTTCTCTATCTACCAACTTCCAGAGTTCTCATTGGCATCTAAGAAAATATCATTTGCTTGAGTTTTCTTTGAGTCACTTTCAGGCTTAGTTTTCGACTGGGAAGGGTTGTCGATTTTTACCGTATTTTCAGCAGCTTTCAATTCGTCAATAGCGCTTGGTTCAGTAGCTGGTGGTGCTTTTTTCTTATCAAATTGATCATTAAAGCCAAGCAGTTGTGGTCGATAGATACGAAACGCGCGCATCAGTTCGCCTTTGGCATTAAATAAACGGAATTCGGAAAAAAGTTCGTCATAGTCTGCATTGACATAATCTTGGCGAGCTTGGAAAAGTTCGTTTTCGCTGTCTAATACATCAAGTAACGTACGTCGACCTAAGCGAAATTGCTTTTCATAAGCGACTTGTGATTCTTTTGTTGCAATGACGTATTGTTTTATATGTTCTTTTTGGCCGGTAGTAGCCTCAAATGCTGCCCACGCAAGTCTTGCTGTTAGTTCTGTATCCCTTATGGTTTTGCGACGTATTTCCAAAGCTTGGATGTTCTGTTGATCCGCAGCTTCTTTTTTACGCTTATGTGTGCCTCCGCTGTAGAGGTTGTAGTTTAGTCGAACCATGGCCAATAAATCTTCGCTTGGCCCTTCCGTTCCGTCTATATTGTTGTTCCATGTGCGTTCTACTACAAAGTTGATGGTTGGGTAGTTGTCTGCATCAGCAATTTTCTGAGAGTTTTCTGTTGCAGCAACATCCCAGCGCGCACCTTCAATGGCCGGGTTTTTCTTTAAGGATTCATTGATCGCCGAATCAAGATCTTTTGGCAGTAAATCTTTATCAGGCACAGGATAAATTAAGTCTTTGGGTGGCATTTCCCCGACGACATTTCTGTAGTTGCTTTCGGCATCTTGGAGATTATTAATGGATGCAAAATAATTCGCATTAGCTTTGGCAAGACGTGCGGTTATTTGGCTTAAGTCAGATTGTCGACCTATGCCACTATCACTTTTGAGTTTGATTTGCTCGTAAATACGTTCGTGCGTGTTTAGATTAAGCTCAGCTAAGTTAACCATATCACGGTAGCGCAAAATATTGGCGTAAACCTGAGCCACTTCAAGTGCTGTATTTTCAACCGAGATTAGTGCGGCCCAACGATCGGCCTCCGCTTCGTTGTTTAAGCGTTTTACATCGTTTACTGTCGAAAAACCGTTAAATAGAGGCTGGTTAAGTGAAAGTGTTAACTCGCGACGAGTCAGATCTACATCATTTGGGTTAGTGTCATCTGCGTAGGTTGTTTCTCGACCTATGCCAGCAGACAGATCAACGCTTGGATAATAGCCAGAACGACGGGCAATATCGGCATTTTCTTTTGACTCTCGATATTTGGCAACAGCTTGCCTTACTGCAGGGTTATTTTCTATTGCTGTATATGTTGCCTCTTCGAGAGTGATTGCGTGCGCTATTGCTGGCAGGAAAGTTGTTCCTATTAAAACCGAGCAAGTCAAAACTATTCGATTAAACATGTGGTCATATGTCCTTTATTAAGTCCTGCTTAAATGGTAAAGCCATTCAGTGCCTTAATATGTAGCGATTCTGTTAGTTCTTACAATATGTACAAATGAATCAAATATCGCCCCATAAAGTATTAATAACACTTAGAGCGACCACGGGAGCCGTTTCAGTTCTTAATACTCTAGGTCCTAGAGTAATGGCATTAAACCCTGATTTTTCAGATAGTTGGACCTCTTTTTCGCTTAGCCCGCCTTCTGGCCCAATTAATAATGCTACCTGATTGTTGGAGGGTTTTTCATATTGGCGAATCGGTTTTGCGCTGTGATGGTGTAATGTAAGTGTTAACATTTCGTTACAATTAGAGACCCATTCACTTAATTCTATCGGCGGGTGAACAATCGGAACGACACCACGGCCACATTGCTCGGCTGCACTAACCGCCACTTGCTGCCAATGTTGTTGGCGCTTTTCTGCACGGCTGTCTTGTAGTTTCACTTCACAGCGCTCACTAAAAAGTGGTTGGATAGCAAATACGCCAGCTTCAACAGACTTCTGAATAGCGTAATCCATACGTTCGCCGCGCGATAAAGTTTGTCCAACTGTAACGAGGATGGGGGATTCATTATCTAGTGCTTCGAAATTAGTCACATGAATATTTGCCGAACGCTTCTCAACATCACACAGTGTTGCGTCAAATTGCCCAATTTTGCCGTTAAATTCTCGACCATTAAATACGCGAATAGGGTGGTCTGATTTTAACCTCAGCACTTTACAGAGGTGCTGGAACGCGGAGTCTGGTAGGGCAAGAGTGCTATTCTCATTGAGTTCTGTGTCGATAAAAATTCGTGGAATACGCATGTTTTGCCTTATGTTTTCGAGAGTATTAAAGAATAGAAATAAAAAAGCCTTCTTCTACCCTGTAATAATAGTAGGGCAGAAGAAGGCTTTATAGCGGAAAATTAGGAAATTATAAACCTGCTGCTTTGCGCAATGCGTCCGCTTTGTCTGTTTTTTCCCAAGTGAAGTTTTCACCTTCACGACCAAAGTGACCATAAGCCGCTGTTGGTAGATAGATTGGGCGTTTTAGATCTAACATCTTAATCAAGCCTGCTGGACGTAATTCAAAGTGCTCACGCACTAATTGTGAAATTACCGCATCACTTACTTTACCCGTACCGAAGGTATTGATACTGATTGACGTTGGTTCAGCGACACCGATGGCGTAAGAGATTTGAATTTCACACTTATCAGCCAGTCCCGCCGCAACGATATTTTTCGCTACATAACGACCTGCGTAAGCAGCAGAGCGGTCAACTTTAGACGGATCCTTACCAGAGAAAGCACCACCACCATGACGAGCCATACCGCCGTAAGTATCCACAATGATTTTACGACCGGTTAGACCGCAATCACCCACTGGGCCGCCAATGATGAATTGACCTGTTGGGTTGATAAAGTATTTGGTGTCTTTCGATAACCATTCTGCAGGAAGTACGGGCTTAATGATCTCTTCCATCACAGCTTCACGAAGATCGGCTTGTTTAACGGATGCGCTATGTTGTGTCGAAAGAACAACCGCATCGATAGCACATGGTTTGCCATTTTCATCGTAACGGAAAGTGACTTGGCTTTTCGCATCTGGGCGAAGAAAATCTAAAGTACCGTTTTTACGAACCTCAGCTTGGCGTTGAACCAAACGATGCGCGTAAGTGATCGGCGCAGGCATTAGTACGTCCGTTTCGTTTGTTGCAAAACCAAACATTAAACCTTGGTCGCCAGCGCCTTGTTCTTTTTCATTGGCTTCATCGACACCGACGGCAATGTCAGAGGACTGTTTACCAATGGCATTCATGACGGCACAAGATTCCCAGTCGAAACCCATGTCTGAGCTGTTGTAGCCAATGTCGCGGATAACGCCACGAGATATTTCTTCGATGTCGACCCATGCGTTGGTACGAACTTCACCAGCGACTAATACCATGCCGGTTTTGACGAGGGTTTCACACGCCACGCGGGCTTCTGGATCTTCTGCCAAAATGGCATCAAGAATGGCATCGGACACTTGGTCGGCGATTTTATCGGGATGACCTTCAGAAACGGATTCTGAGGTAAATAAAGAATATTCTGACATATTGAGCTTTCCTCTTTAGCTGAGTTAGTCGCTAAACAGGCATAAAAAAACCTGCTTCGCATCAAAAGTGCTAAACAGGTTCTTGCGTATCTGTTTAGCTGAGTTTATATAGCGCCCGCAAGCCGAGACAAATCGACGCTGTATTAATAGTGCGAATCATGAACTAGCGTTGTTTAAATATCAACCCAGTATGTGGATTTTAATGAGGCAAAAGGCGGTTTTTTTGTTACGATGGTGCAGATTTCTATGTGATTTCATTTTCTTTGCCCTGTGTTTGGGCGTTACGAAGGTGCCAACCTTGTATCGTGGTTCTATCCCGTAGAGAATGTTACTTCTATTGTTCGTTAAGCTATCAGGAGTGGAATAACCATGCCGTCTCGTAAACAACTTGCTAACGCCATACGTGCATTGAGTATGGATGCCGTACAAAAAGCTAACTCTGGTCACCCAGGTGCACCAATGGGTATGGCGGATATCGCTGAAGTGCTATGGAATGATTTTCTAAAGCACAACCCAAACAATTCAAAATGGGTTGATCGCGACCGCTTTGTGTTGTCAAACGGCCATGGCTCTATGCTGATTTATTCTTTACTGCATCTATCCGGTTATAAATTGGCTATCGAAGATTTAAAACAGTTCCGTCAACTTCACTCTAAAACACCGGGTCACCCAGAATACGGTTACACCGATGGCGTAGAAACCACAACGGGTCCATTGGGCGCCGGTATTAGTAATGCTGTCGGTATGGCTCTTGCTGAGAAAACGTTAGCTGCGCAGTTTAACCGTGAAGGGCATACTGTCGTCGACCACAACACCTATTGCTTCCTTGGTGACGGTTGTTTGATGGAAGGTATTTCTCACGAGTCGGCTTCTCTTGCTGGAACGTTAGGTTTGGGCAAATTGGTTGCGTTTTGGGATGACAACGGTATTTCTATCGATGGTCATGTTGAGGGCTGGTTCACTGACAATACACCTCAGCGTTTTGAAGCATACGGTTGGCATGTTATTGCTGATGTAGATGGGCATGATCCAGAAGCGATCAAAGCGGCGATTGAAGCGGCGAAAGCGGAAACAACTAAGCCAACTCTGATTTGCTGCAAAACCATTATCGGTTTTGGTTCGCCAAATAAATCTGGTAGTCATGATTGCCATGGCGCACCACTAGGCGATGCAGAAATTGCGGCTGCTCGTGAATTCCTTGGTTGGCCACATGCACCGTTCGAGATTCCTGCTGACGTTTACTCTGGTTGGGATGCGAAAGAAGCTGGTTCTGCTCGTGAAGCGCAGTGGAATGCTCAATTTGAAGCTTACAAAGCGGCTTACCCAGAATTGGCAGCAGAATTTGAGCGTCGTGTGATTAAAGGCGAATTGCCTGCGGATTTTGAAGCCAAAGCACAAGCTTTCATTCAAGAAAGCCAAGACAAAGGTGAAAGCATTGCGAGCCGTAAAGCCTCTCAGAATTCGATTGGTTTCTTTGGTGCTATGTTGCCAGAGTTGCTAGGTGGCTCTGCGGATCTTGCTGGTTCTAACTTGACGTTATGGTCTGGTTCAAAAGGTATTCAAGATGATCCAGCGGGCAACTATGTTTTCTATGGTGTTCGTGAGTTTGGTATGAGCGGTATCATGAATGGTGCTTCTTTGCATGGTGGTTTTATTAACTACGGTGCGACCTTTATGATGTTTATGGAATATGCCCGTAATGCGGTTCGTATGTCTGCTTTGATGGGCATTCAAAACGTATTTGTTTACACGCACGATTCTATTGGTCAAGGCGAAGACGGTCCAACGCATCAACCTATTGAGCAGTTAGCGAATTTGCGTATGACGCCAAATATGTCTGTATGGCGTCCATGTGATGCGGCGGAAACAGCGATTGCTTGGAAAGCCGGTATTGAACGTCGTACTGGCCCAACGTCTTTGGTATTCTCTCGCCAAGGTTTGCCTGCGCAAGCACGTGATGCACAGCAATTAGCTAACGCAGCGAAAGGTGGCTATGTGCTGAAAGATTGCACTGGTACACCTGATCTTATCTTGATCGCTACAGGTTCTGAAGTAGGCCTAGCAATGGACTCTGCTGAAGCGCTAACAGCGAAAGGCAAGAAAGTGCGTGTGGTTTCTATGCCATCTACGGATGTCTTTGATGCCCAAGACGCCGCGTACAAAGAATCTGTATTACCAAGTAGCGTAACTAAGCGCGTTTCTATCGAAGCGGCTCATACTGATTACTGGTACAAATACGTTGGTTTCGAAGGCGCTATGGTGGGGATGACTACTTTTGGTGAGTCGGCTCCTGGTGGCGATCTTATGAAACACTTCGGCTTTACAGTAGACAATGTGGTTGCGACTGCTGAGAAAATTCTAGCTGCGTAATCTGGTGCTTGATAAGAAAAGAGGTATACGTTTGTATGCCTCTTTTTCCTTTTATGAAGGTGGAAGGTGGTGATTTTTGATCACTTTCTTTGCGATGAAGTAGTAGGAATATGTTGCGAGTCGCTATAAATGGTTATGGTCGTATCGGGCGTTCGGTATTACGAGCTCTGTATGAAAACGGCTACCGCGATCACATTCAAGTGGTTGCTATTAATGAATTGTCCGATATTGAGACAATCAGTTATCTTACTCGCTATGACACGACTCATGGCCGATTCCCTAAGCCTGTTTCGACCCAAGGCAATGCCTTGCTTATAGGTGACGATAGCATTTTATGTTTTTCTCGTGCGACTCCTGATAAGTTGGATTGGTCGTCTCTTGAACTGGATATGGTGTTGGAGTGTTCAGGCAGTTTTTCCAGTCGAGAAGGCGCGCAAGCCTATCTAAATGCAGGTGTTCCCAGAATGTTGCTATCCCAGCCTGCGGCGGCGGATGTGGATTCGACTATTGTGTATGGTTTTAATCATCAGGACATTCAGGCAAATCAAAGCATTGTGTCAGCGGCATCTTGTACGACGAATTGTTTGATTCCGGTTTTGGATGTGGTGAAGCAGTTTGCAGGTGTGGCACATGGTATGACGCAGACTATCCACTCGGCGATGAATGATCAGCCAGTGATTGACGGTTACCACACTAAGGATTTACGTCTAACCCGTGCAGCGTTGAGCTCTATTATTCCAGTTGATACAGGGTTAGCGAAGGGGATTACACGGATGATGCCAGAACTTGACGGAAAGTTGGGTTGTAATGCGGTACGTGTGCCAACATTAAATGTCTCTGTAATTGATTTAGTTTTGCGTACAGAGCGGAATGTGACTGTAGAACAAATAAATACCCAGTTAGAACATGCTGCAAATTCAAAATATGCAGGATTGATGGGGTTTACCAAAGAAGCGCATGCGTCTGTGGATTTTAATCATGATCCACGTTCGGTAATTATAGATAGTACACAAACCCAAGTAATTGATCAGCGAATGGTGAAGTTACTGTGTTGGTTTGATAATGAATGGGGCTACGCTAACCGTATGTTGGATGTGGCTAAGCATTGGGCAGGTGTGATTGAACAATCAAATTTGGATTGAGACATCAGAAGTTTAAACGACGAGGACATCGTACATGACTGTAATTAATATGAAAGACGTGGATCTGAAGAACAAAAGAGTATTGATCCGTGAAGATCTTAACGTACCTGTTAAAGATGGCAAAGTGACGAGCGATGCTCGTATTCGTGCCGCCTTACCAACTATTAAGTTGGCGTTAGCCGCTGGTGCAAAAGTTATGGTGATGTCTCACCTTGGTCGTCCCACAGAAGGGCAGTACGAAGAAGAGTTTTCTCTTCAACCAGTTGCGACACATATTGCTGGTTTGCTAGGACAAGACGTGCCTTTAGTAAAAGATTGGTTGGACGGTGTTGAAGTTGAATCTGGTCAACTTGTTTTGGTTGAAAACGTACGTTTTAACCTAGGTGAGAAAAAAGACGACGAAGTCTTGTCTGAAAAAATGGCGGCTTTGTGTGATGTGTTTGTAATGGATGCATTTGGTACGGCACACCGTGCTCATGCATCAACTCATGGCGTTGCTAAATACGCGCCTGTCGCTTGTGCTGGTCCATTATTGGCGGCAGAGTTAGACGCATTAGGTAAAGCGCTTGATAATCCGGCTCGTCCTTTGGTTGCAGTAGTGGGTGGTTCAAAAGTATCGACTAAATTAACGGTATTAGAATCCTTGTCGAAAGTCTGTGATCAGCTGATCGTGGGCGGTGGTATTTCCAATACGTTTGTTGCTGCTCGTGGCTACAATGTAGGTAAGTCATTGCATGAAAAAGATTTAATCCCTCAAGCTAAAAAGCTAATGGCGGACTTAGATATTCCTGAGTTGACAGATGTTCGTGTTGGAACGGAGTTTTCAGAAACGGCGGTTGCAACGATTAAGCCAGTCGATCAGGTCGATGATAACGAGGAAATTATGGACTTAGGTCCGGATTCTGCTCAAGTACTTGCTGATATTCTAAAAAATGCTAAAACCATTCTATGGAATGGCCCATGTGGCGTTTTTGAGTTTGATAACTTTTCTAAAGGTACAGAGGTGATCGCTCAGGCTATTGCTGATAGCGATGCTTTCTCTGTTGCTGGCGGCGGAGATACATTAGCGGCAATCGATAAATACGGTCTTGCAGATAAGATTTCTTATATCTCAACGGGGGGGGGGGCATTTTTGGAATTTGTTGAAGGAAAAGTGTTGCCAGCGGTTGCGATGTTAGAGTCTCGCGCGCAAAATTAGTATCAAAGAATGACAAAGATCGTTCTAAAGCACTTTATAAGAAATAAAAAGGCGTAAAGCCTATTTCGTTAACATCGGTGTAAGCATAGTGTTAGTTGTGCTGAAAGCGGTGTTAGTGAAAAACAAAACTAGAGAGTGACCTACTCGGCGTGAGTCGGGTATGACAATAACGATAAGGCGTAAGCCACATGGCCTGTCATTGACTGTGCCATGATTACAAGATTATAGAGTTACCTAACACCATAACTCTGTTCGTTATAAATAGAATATAAGACAAATTGTCAGAGGAAATCTTTTATGCCTTTAATTAGTATGCGTCAATTGCTCGATCATGCAGCAGAACACAGCTATGGTTTGCCTGCCTTCAATGTGAATAACATGGAGCAAGTTAAAGCCATTATGGAAGCCGCTCACGAAGTGAATTCTCCCGTTATCATGCAAGCATCTGCTGGTGCCCGCAAATACGCAGGCTCCCACTTCTTACGTCACTTGATTGCTGCGGCGATTGAGGATTACCCACATATTCCAGTGGTTATGCACCAAGATCATGGTACGTCTCCCGCAATCTGTCAGCGATCTATTCAGCTTGGTTTTTCGTCTGTCATGATGGATGGGTCTTTGATGGCTGACGGCAAAACGCCTGCTACTTATGATTACAATGTTGATGTGACTCGTCGCACTGTTGAATTCGCACACGCATGTGGCGTATCCGTAGAAGGTGAGTTGGGTGTGTTGGGATCTCTAGAAACAGGTCAGGCCGGTGAAGAAGACGGTGTTGGCGCTGAAGGTATATTGTCTCATGATCAAATGCTGACAGACCCACAAGAGGCTGTGGACTTTGTGAATGCAACAGGCATTGATGCATTGGCGGTAGCAATTGGCACCAGTCATGGTGCGTACAAATTTACTCGTCCGCCTACTGGTGACATTCTTGATATCGAGCGTATTGCAAGAATCGTTGAGTTACTTCCAAACACGCATATCGTGTTGCACGGATCGTCTTCGGTTCCTCAAGATTGGTTGTCTATCATCAATGAGTTTGGTGGTGATATTCCTGAGACTTACGGTGTTCCAGTAGATGAAATTGTTAAAGCGATTCGTTACGGCGTTCGTAAAGTGAATATTGATACGGATTTACGTTTGGCTGCAACAGGCGCGATTCGTCGTAGCTTAGCGGAACACAAAGGCAACTTTGATCCACGTAAATACTTAACAGAAAGCATCAAGGCCATGAAGGCGGTTTGTATTGACCGTTATGAGGCATTTGGTTGCGCAGGCCAAGCTTCTCGTATTCATACAATGGATCTGGAAGAGATGGCTGTACGCTACGAGCGTGGCGAATACGCTAATGGTCGTGTTTTTTAAACACTACTGTGTTTAAAAAGTGGTGAGTACATAGGGTAAGGGAAATCTTTTTTTAAGTTTTTTGCTAAAAATATAAAAAAACTATTGACCGGAAAATTCAATTACCTATAATGCTCGCCATTCCTTGCGGGAGTGGTGGAATTGGTAGACACGCTGGATTTAGGTTCCAGTGCTTCACGGCGTGAGAGTTCGAGTCTCTCCTTCCGCACCAAATTTAAAAAAAGCTGACTTTATGTCAGCTTTTTTTTTGCCTTATTTATACCTGCCGTTATTTTTAAGCGAGTAGCAGCTCACTTTTCTTCGCTAAATAATTCTATTAAACGCACATTTATCATAATGAAGCGTATTTTCTTGTTCCTGTTATCACCAAAGTTCGTTAATTTGGTTAGAATAATTCTTTCTATGATGTTTCATCGGGTTCGGTAATGCGAAGATTTCGTTTTTTTTTAACATGGATTGTTCTAAGCTGTTGCGCTTCAAGCGTGCAAACTGCAAATATTGCGCTTGACCTCATGGACAGTCAGGAATTTTATCAGCTGATGCCGAGGCAGGGTTCTTTGGCTGAACAGTTCACTACGATTGTTAACTCTCCTCCTAATCCGATGCGCATTTCTCAAACGCGAGCAGTACGTATCGCGTTATTGCTATTTGGTGATATGAACTCTCTCGAGAACAGATCCCTTTTAGTGACATTTCGAAAGCGAATGCGTGAACTTAATGTCGATTATCGTTTAGATACCTATAATGATAGTTTTGATTCTGAGGGTGATTTAACCGCGTATTTCAAAATGGCCGATGCTCAGCCTGATTATATTGTTATGACTAAGTTAGGTTCGGTTCAACGTCGTTTTTTGGAGCGTTTTTTACGTTCGGGCAACCCCAAAGTTATTTTGTACGACTTTGCTTCTCCGCTTACTCATTGGAGAAATCATCCGCCATTAATGTATATAGGTTTTGATCAGAAAAAGGCCACTATTATGCTGGCGAGTTACCTAGAGCGGCAGTTGCCTGAGGGGATAAAGATCTCTGCATTGGTTTTGCCAACAGGCTATCTTGGCCATACGCGTTGTGACTTATTTCTAGATGAGATGACGAAGTATAATCGTCACATTGATCGTATTAGAGCGGTATCCGATGATATAAATAGCGCCTATGAGGCGACTCAAATATTACTGAAAAACAATCCACCCGATTTTATTTTTAGCTGCTCACAGAATATTTCTGAGGGGGTAGTTTCTGCATTACAAGCAGAGGGGGTTGGCTCGAAAATACAAACCAATGCGTGGGGATTATCAGCGAATGGCATGGCTGGTTTAAAAAGTCGCAAGCTCAAGGCAAGTGTTCTTTTTATGAAAGATGATCTTTCTATTGCAGTAGCTGAAGCGATTAAGTTAGACCTTGAAGGAAGAAATATGCCAAGTCTTTATGTTGCTAATTCTTCGCTTGTACCCGCTGAATTAGATTCAGAAAGTTTACGCTTGATGGTACAGCAAGCTCATCACTATTCGGTGGAACTATGGCAGAAGTAGAGATTAGTTTACAACATCGATTACGCCTTAAAGTATTCATATTGGCTGCGGCTGTTTTTGTCGTCGTGACCGCTATGACTTTATATTTTATTGAGGTATTAAATCAGAGTGCAGAGAAAAAAAACTTAGCATTAAAGCATCGTGTTGTTGAGCAAGCTTTCAATGGCTATTTGGCGCGTGCTGAAGATGAAATGAAGTTTATTGGCCAAGATCTTTCCTTGAGTAATTATGCGGCTGGCCGCGAATTAGATTTGCTATTTAGCCACCATGAAGTACTTTTTTTTGGGGGGTTGGATTTTTTCTATATTGAATGGCGAGATGGCAAGCATGCGATGGATCCTAGAGCTCGGTTGTTCACCAAAGTGGATTTGCAATCTATTTTGGGGGAAGGGCTTATTAATCGTTGGACATCAATCGTAACGAAAGACGATTCCATTTTGCTGATGTTTAAAAAACAGCTTTTTTCAGCCGACCAAGAAAATATCGGCTTTTTGTATGGTTTTATTTCTTTAAACGACAATTTAACTTTGGCCAATGAGTTGCTTGAGAGCGCTCAAGTTAGCGCTGTTCGAATTCATGATAATGAAAATGATCGAACCTTGCTTGAAGAGCATAAAGTTGGTGTAGACATGTCTGGAGAGGCATTACACTCTCGCTTACCTTTGATATCGCCTATTCAGGGCGATCTGCAGTTAGATATTATCCAGAAACATGCATTCTCTTCAGCGGTGGTGACCAAGGCATTACCTCTAATCGCTGGTATTGCCGCTGTTTTATTGTGCTCTTGGTTTTTATTATTCCGTCAAATTAGGGAGTTGATTTTTCAGCCTCTTGAATCGATTGCCTTTCGTAACGAAGATACTTTACTGCCTTATAGTGAGTTGTTGCCTATACAGCGGCAAAGCCAACAATATAAAGCCTTTATTGAATCAAAAGAGCATAGATTTAAGCTGCTTACAGAATCAATACACAGCGCAATTATTTTTTGTACTGAAGTAGCAGAAGTTGAATTAATTAACGAGGAGGCTAAGAGTCTTTTTCCTGATGTGGATAAAGCTCGAACACTTTTTGATTTTATGCCGATCTCGTGTCATCAATCGATCCAAGAGGCGTTAAAAGGTGAAGTCGGTGTGTCTTTTGATTTGACGATCAATAGTTTAGGCCGAATTTATCAATGGAAAGCGTATTCATTTAAGAATGAAGGTGACTATCGGGGCTTGTTGTTGGTGGGGCAAAACGTCACTCAAGAAACCAGTTTGACCTGGCAGTTGAAACAGTTGCAGCCATTGTCTTTTGCTTTGCAAAAGAAGGTAGATGTGGATGCTATTTTAAATGAGCTTATGTACCTGTCTGTTTTGCCTGGCCATATTGATAGTAAGCACTTGCAAGGCTGGCTTGGGTTACTTATCTCGGTCTTAGATGATATTAGTAGCGTAGAAGATAGCGTGTCCTATATGGCAATTGGAGATGTTTTTTGCCAAGAAAGCGCTCGGGTTATGGCCTCAATGGGGGTTGAAGCGAATCGAACGTTATTAGATTGTACAGTCGAGTCTGGCAAAAGAACCGTGGCGATGGACGCTAACTTCAGAGGTCTTATTCGTGTCTTGTTTATGATGGTGATGTCGAATGACATGGCCGAACGTCGATTAACGATTCGATTCGATGATTTAGGGCTTGAAATGGTCGCCATGCATGATATGACGTTCAGGCCTTTGTTTCACTGGATGATTAAGATGTTATTGGCGAACTTGGGTGGTCAACAAAAAACCTTACAAAATAATGCCATGCAGATTAATTTGACAGTAGAGGGGCTTGAAGCACCACCCTCATTCAAGCCACTAGCACAGAATAAAGTAGTAGCTTGGGTCGCAAATGATTACCCAAACCCTCTCGCAATAAAAGCGGCTTTAGCACGACTTGGGTTACAAGTGGAAGAGTATGTCTCCGCAGACAGTTTCTTTACTCAGTCCAGTGGTGTGGTGAAATTTGATGCGATATTGATTGGTTGTGATAAAGATGTTGCTGCGCAAGCGGATATGACACGTGCACTTAAATTTAAATACAATCGTGATGATCTGCCGATTGTTTGGCTTAATAGCACTTTGCTCATAGAGGTTGATCCACATGTTTTTACGCTGCAGGGATGTTCTTTCGATTACAATTTACATCAAGTCTTAGTGAAAGCCTGTGAGTTAGAGAGTGTTATTCCTACCCATTCAAATGAACGGGATTTATCTTGGGTGATGGTGGGAGGGAGCCGTATTACTAAGGCTATTTGGTATACCGAATTAGAAAAATATGACGTGACCACTCAATGGCTGGCGGATTTGTCTAATTATCATGTGGTGCTGTCCTATCACCCAGACGCTGTCGTAGTATTGCTTGAGCCTCAGCCTAGGTCGCTTTTGTTATCTATTCAGGAAGTTTTTCCGACAAGTCGACTTTTTTCGGTACAAAGGTGGCCTGAAATGCCGGATAATGTGGCGCTTTTCGATATGACATTGCCTTATTCTGGCGATCAAATACGACTTTTTACACAAAAAGTTATGCAGCAAAATACAAACAGTAGGAGCAGTGAATGAGCGTAATTGGATTAATTGGTGCCATGGATGAAGAAGTCGCGGTTATCAAAGAATGGATGACAGACGTCCGTGAACAGACCATTGCTGGTTGTGATTTTTTTGTTGGGCACTTTGAAGGTAAAGATGTTGTTCTGTTGAAATCGGGTATTGGCAAAGTAAATGCGGCGGTTTCAACGACGTTATTGTTGTCTCAATTTAAACCGGAGTATGTCATCAATATTGGTTCAGCTGGCGGTTTTGACCCTGAATTACAGGTTGGCGATGTCGTGATTTCGGATCAAGTGGTTCATCACGATGTGGATGTAACCGCTTTTGGTTATGTAATGGGACAAGTTCCAAATATGCCAGCAACTTATGTGGCTGATGAAGCGCTCGTGAGTAAAGCAAAGCAAGCATTGCAGGCTGTCACTCAAGTACAAGCAAAGGTTGGTTTGATTGGCACTGGGGATAGCTTCATGAATGATCCTGTTCGAGTGGAAGCTGTTAGAGCCATTTTTCCTGAATTGGTAGCTGTTGAAATGGAAGCGGCGGCGGTTTCTCAAGTGTGTTTCAAATTTGGAACGCCATTTGTCGTAGTACGCTCTCTATCTGATATCGCTGGTAAAGAATCTCCTCAAAGCTTTGAAGAATACCTTAAAGTAGCGGCTGAAAACTCTTCTCTGATGATTCAACAAATGCTGAAAGGCAGCTAAATAATGCCATTGAAAAAGGGCTATATTGTTGCAATTTGCTTGGTAACTGGCTGGCCCTTAGCCGCTTTTTCTGCAGAAAACACTGATAATACGAATAGCCAAACAACGAATAATGAGTCTTTAGAAGCTACGAGGGAGGATGAATCGGGGGAGGTGGGCTGGCTGATTGGGTCGCATGAAACCGTATCTAAAAAAATCGGCAGTTGGTCAACAAATATCGATTCTTTTTTGTCGGGTAGGCCAAGCAATCAACAATCTGATAGCTCTATACAAATCCGTTTTGGTTCGGTTCTTAGTAAAGATAAGGGGGAGCAAACTGGCTTTTTTGATTTTAATGCACAATTGAAATTACCGAATACCCAAGACAGGCTGCGTTTGATCGTAGAATCTGACTCAGACTCGTTAGCGCCTGAAAGTTTACGGGGCGAGTCTTCGCAACAAAATAATGTTGTTAAATCTGCCCTTAAATCGAGTATTTCTGCAGCGGTACGCTATATAAAAGAGGATATAGGAATGGATATTGATGCGGGTATCCGAGTCGATTTCCCTCTAGATCCTTTCTTGAGAATACGTTTAAAGCAAGGACAAACTCTAGATCGCTTTGATTGGTGGCAGGAGCAAGAAGCGTTTGCCTATTACTCTAAAGGTATCGGGGCTCGCTACGGGATTGGATTGGGGTATGCCATTTTGCCTCGGTTAAGTTTTACTACAGACTTTAGTGTGGCTTGGCTTGATAAAGAGGGGATGTTTTACGCCCGTGAAAACTTTGTTTTTCAACATGAGATAAATAAAAAAAACCGCCTAGGCTATCAATTGAGCTTTCTTCAGTCTGGAGAACACTCGATTGAACCTGATAGTTTTTTATACAACATTCAGTACGAACGACTTCTATACAAAGATTGGCTCATTGGTCAGATTAAACCTCAGTTTACTCATGAAGCCGATGAGGATTATGACGGCACATTTTCGTTGACCCTCTCTTTAGTCATTTTGCTTGGCCCCGAATATCTTCATTAAGAGGCCGCTTTATTTTTTGATTTGTTTGCATGTGATTAGATTTGTATACGGGGAACTCGTATAATGCCGCGCTCTATCAGTATCTATCGCTTTCAAGAGAATCAGCCATGAGACCGGATCAAATCCAACCAGAAATGTACCAAGAACAGCTGCAAAAAAAGCAGTCTGATCTCGCTTCTTTAATGGCGACTTTGTCATTGCCTGAGATGGAAGTATTCGCGAGTCTGCCTTCTCATTATCGTATGCGGGCTGAGTTCCGAATTTGGCATGATGGTGATGATTTATATTATGCGATGTTTGATTCTGCCGACCCAAGAACACCGATTCGTACTGATCAATTTCTCGCGGCATCGAGCCTTATTAATGAGCTGATGCCAAAACTCCTGGATGCGGTTCGGGATATTCCAGTCTTGCGCTACAAATTATTCCAAGTGGATTTTCTAACCACGACAACGGGCGAAGCGCTAATTAGTTTACTTTACCATAAGCCGATTGATGATGAATGGAATGCCGCTGTTCAAGAGTTAAATAGCGCTTTTCCTGCTTGTCACTTTATTGGCCGTAGCCGTAAGAAGAAGCAAATTATCACTCGTGATTTTGTGATGGAGACGTTAACGGTAAACGGTGAAAAATTTCATTACCAACAAGTAGAAAATAGTTTTACGCAGCCTAATGCTGGTATCAGTGAAAAAATGTTGGAATGGGCGTTGGATGTGACGAAGAACGCATCGGGTGATTTGCTAGAAATGTACTGTGGCAATGGTAATTTTTCTATTCCATTGGCACGTCGTTTTGACCGCGTGGTTGCGACCGAAATCTCCAAAGTGTCGGTAAACTCTGCTCAGCTAAATATTGCTATCAACGGAATGCATAATATTCAAGTGGTCAAAATGGCCAGTGAAGATGTATCCGCAGCGTTGAATGGTGATGCTGAGTTGCCTAAAAGTTTGGTTCAGGCTGGTGTGAGCGAATTGACGCCCTCCGTTGTTTTGGTTGATCCTCCGCGAGCAGGCCTAGACGATGCAACGGTAGAGCTCATACGTAAAATAGATTCTATTCTGTATATTTCCTGTAATCCTGAAACATTAAAGGCGAATTTAGAAGCTTTATCGAGCACTCACGAAGTGGTTCGATATGCGATGTTTGACCAGTTTCCTTATACGCATCATGTGGAAACTGGCGTTTTCTTGGAACGTAAGCTTAATTCCTAATATAAAAAAAGAGGCTGAAATGCCTCTTTTTTTATATTGATCACAGTGTGACTCACATTTTGTTATTAAGACGCTTAGATTGCATTAGCATCAATATTCTGTATGAGTTTCATTCTTATCATAATGAAAGACATTCTTGTATCTTGAATACGACAAAGAATGTTCTGTGGTAACATATGCGCATACATTTCCCCCACCATAATAGAGAAGTCGAACGAGCCATGAGCAACAACTCACTAGACAAAGGCAAAATCAAAATTTTGTTATTAGAAGGCGTTCATCAATCTGCATTGGACGCATTGCATGACGCAGGCTACACCAACATTGAATATCACAAAACTGCACTAGCAGAAGATGAGCTGATCGAGAAAATCTCGGAAGCGCATTTTATTGGTATTCGTTCTCGCACTCAGTTGACTGAAAAAGTCTTAGCGCATGCTAATAAGCTGGTTGCTATTGGTTGTTTCTGCATTGGTACAAACCAAGTTGATTTAGATGCGGCAAGCGAAAAAGGCATTGTGGTATTTAATGCGCCTTACTCTAATACTCGAAGTGTTGCTGAGTTGGTGTTGGGTCAATTAATTCTATTGCTTCGCGGCATTCCTGCGAAAAACGCGGCATGTCATCGCGGTGGTTGGATTAAGTCTGCTGTAGGGTCTTTCGAAACTCGTGGTAAGCGTTTAGGTATTATTGGTTACGGAAGTATTGGCACTCAATTGAGCGTTTTGGCGGAATCCTTAGGCATGGAAGTATGCTTTTACGATATCGTCACCAAGTTACCTTTGGGTAATGCGCGTCAAATTAAGAGCCTGAAAGAATTACTTTCCACAAGCGATATTATTAGCTTGCATGTGCCAGAAACGAATTCTACTAAGATGATGATTGGCGCAAAAGAAGTTTCACAGATGAAGCAAGGCTCTATTTTTATTAACGCTTCGCGCGGTACTGTCGCTGATCTAGATGCTGTGGCAGAAGCGATTAAAACAGGCGCTTTGGGTGGCGCTGCAGTCGATGTATTCCCTGTTGAGCCCAAAGGCAATGACGAAGAGTTTGTTTCTCCACTTCGTGGTTTGGACAATGTGATTCTAACGCCTCATATCGGCGGTAGCACAATGGAAGCGCAAGAGAACATTGGTATTGAAGTGGCTGATAAGCTGGTTAAATACTCTGATGTTGGTACGACAATCGCAGCGGTTAACTTCCCTGAAGTGGCACTACCAGCTCAAGCGAACAACCATCGTATTCTTCATATTCATGAAAACCGCCCAGGTGTACTTTCTAAGATCAACGCGATCTTCTCTGAGAACAACATCAATATCACGGGTCAGTACCTTCGTACTACGGAGAAGCTTGGCTACATGGTAATGGACGTAGATGCAGAAGAAGGCGAATTAGCGCTTGAGAAAGTGAAAGAAGTCGAAGGAACCGTTAAAGCACGCGTTTTGTTTTAAACTTTTACTTTGTATTCTTAATAAAAAATCCAGCTACGGCTGGATTTTTTGTTTCTGTGACTTTTCATTTTGGATGAGAATTCAGCCTTGGGAGTTAGCTAATTCCTAAGGTTGTCGTGATGTCTTGAATCTTCTGTTTGATGTTGTTTGTCACGCCTGTCATAAATTCTTCCGATTCGTTTGCTTGCTCTCTGACTTTTACCACAGCACTATTTAGCTTATTCATGCCCAATTTTTGCTCCGCAGCATAGCCTGTTGCCTTTTTCGCCAAGTGACTCGATTGTTTAGACTTTTCGAGAATATCTTGAGCGGACTGTCCGAGCGCGTGGGTTAAGTCTATTTGCTCGATCGAAGCCGTTTCAATCAGTTCGATATTCTGGGTCAGTTTATCTGTCACCGATGTAAGAAGAGAGAAAATCTTAGTGATTTCTTCTAGGGATTGTTGGGTTCGGGTTGAAAGTGTTCTTACCTCAGAGGCGACGACAGCAAAACCACGGCCATGTTCACCCGCTCGTGCGGCTTCAATGGCAGCGTTTAGTGCGAGTAAATTGGTTTGCTCTGAAATGTCTTTGATACCACCGACAATCGACGATGCGCTAGACACGGATGAGTTTAAACTGGTTAATGCCTTTTTGCTACTACTAAGTCGATCCACCGTTGTTTGATTGGCGGCGGCTAACGAAGCGGCTTGTTTCACGCTGTGTGTCATCGCGGCATTGGTATCGGTAGCATAACTTGCTACTTCTTGAGCACGCACTTCTGCTTTGCCTGCAAGGGTCTCTACTTGATTCGACATGTTAAGCGTATCATCCAGTTCTTGTCGCGATGCTGAGCTCAGTTCGTGTACTTGTCCAAAAGCATTGAGCATGTCATTGAGTGATGTCGAAATGTTACTGAGCTCGGTATCCCGTTGCTGGCGTTGCACAGCTATTTGTTCTAGGTAGCGATTTAAATAGTGTGCTACGTCCGACAGTTCATTTTTATTCTTTCCGACTTTAAGAGAGTTGATGTTTTGATGTTCAACCAAGTCTTTTACCGCTGCGTATAAGTCTCTAGCACTTTTTACAACGACTCTATTTTGAAATATATGCACTGAAATAGTGGTTAATATCATCAGGATGACAAAGATAGAAAATGCGATCAAGGTTTGTTGTTGAGTCTCTTGAGCACTTTTCTGAATGTCTTCAGTGCCTGCTTTTAAAATGTCTTCAAGTTGGCTAATTAATGACCGAATTTTGTTTTGTGCGGTTAGAGCTTGTTGGATATTGATAAGACTAGAATCAACGTCTTTTAGATATCGGCTTGACCAAGTATGAAGTTCGCTTTTGGTTTCTTCGAGAGGATCGTCTACTTCGGTTGCGTCTTCTACGTCGCTTGCCCATCCCATTAATGACGCCAAGTCATCAGCTGAGTCAGTATCTTGTTCTTCATTCAGTTCTAGAATGGGGAGTGTATTAAAGTCAGCGATATGAGATTGAAATGTTGCAATAGATTGAACTAAGCGCTGTTTATTGTCCGCTGTGTTTTTGGCAAGATAGTTATCTTTTGCGTCACTCATATTCGCAAGGTCTGCGTACAGTAAAGCTTGGCTTGCTAAGTAAGCTGCGGCGGATTGCATATCATGCAGTGATTGAAATTGTGCAATCTTATCCGACAGGGTATTTAGTGATAACAAGGTTTGCCTTTCATTGTTTTCGATCAAAGCATAGGGATTTCCAGATAGCTTTCCTGCCGCTCTAACGTCAGATTGAAGGCTCTTTTCTATTTCAATTAATTGGTTGTTAATTGGGTCTTTGATCGTATCGGGAAGTGAGCTAAGTGCGGGGCGAATCTGTTTCGCGATGAATTCCTGTGAAGATTGGAGTGCGGATGCTTCCCCTGACGATAAATAGCCTTCAATTTTCTGCTTTAAATTAATAGAAGAATATTCCCAAACTTGTGTGTAGGCGTCACTTTGCTCAAAGGCGCTGCGAAATTTCATTAAACTCCAAAGGAGCAGGGCGACAAGCATGACCGCAATAACCAGATAGCTTGCGGTTGTTGTGCGTGTGACATGGGATATTTTCAATTCAGAACCTACTTTAATTTACATAAAACGACGAATACGACTACCTTAATATGTGTATGTGACAAATATGTGACTTACGCTGTGTGTGATATACGAAGCAGAGAGTGTACTAAATCTAACGAATTGACCAAAAACGACATATCTTTGTCTTTTTGCGCATCAATTGGTGTAATTTCTGTCCAATTGGAAAAAAAACCTTCCATGGTCACTTTTTCGTCATTATTTTGTATTAGATTAAAAAAGAAATTAAACGATCGTTTAATTAAAAGAGTGTTTTGGCTGTTAAGCCGCTTTTTCTTGAAATAGCAATTAATCATAAAATATAAAGGAGCTCAAGAATGACCCTTTCCCGTCGCCAATTCGTGAAAGGCGCCTCTATCGCAGGTGCTGTTGCCGCTACCCCATTTTCGATTAACAAAGCCATTGCGGCTAATAAAGAGCTACGTATTTATGCGTGGGCTGGTTATATAACTGATGAAATGTTAGCGGACTTTAAAGCCAAAACTGGTATTAACGCGACGTTTACACCATACGGTACCAATGATGAGTTGATGAACTCTTTGCGTGCTACGGATGGAACCGGCTTCGATATTATTATGCCGACAGTTGACCGTGTCCCAGGTTATGTTGATTACGATTTAGTGCAGCCGCTTGATGTGAAAAGAGTTAATTGGGATGGCTGCTTGGAGAGCGCTTTATCCGGATCGGATGTTGGCGGGATCGTAAATGGTAAGCGTTACTTCGCCCCATCTGATTGGGGAACCGAGGCAATTGCTTATAATAAAAATGATGCAAAAATCAGTAAAGAGCTAAGTTATGGTGACCTTTGGTTGCCAGAAAACGCGGGTGGTGTAACGGTTCGTGGTCACTCGGCTCTTGTCGGCATTGGTTTGTGGCTAGAAAAAGCGGGCAAACTTCCTTTCCCTTTATTGGACTCGTACAAAAACGAAAAAGCCATGCGTGCTAACTTTGATGTCATCTTAAAAGTAGCTGCCGAACATAAGGGCGCACTTGCTCAGTTCTGGTCTACAGAGAATGAAGCGCAAGGTGCATTTCGTACTAATGGCGCAATTATCGGTCAAACTTGGGACAGCACCGCATTTAAATTGCAATCAGAAGGCGAGCCTATTGCCTACGG
The DNA here is from genome assembly GCF_024397855.1 of Marinomonas rhizomae. Lineage (NCBI taxonomy): Bacteria > Pseudomonadati > Pseudomonadota > Gammaproteobacteria > Oceanospirillales > Oceanospirillaceae > Marinomonas > Marinomonas rhizomae. The sequence goes on along the minus strand of NZ_CP073343.1, from coordinate 4,181,623 downwards.
CGCACCAAAAGAAGGTGCGTTGGCATGGATGGAAGGCTTTGTTATTCCTAAAAACGCCAATAACGTGGATTCAGTTTATGAATTCATTAACTGGTATTACACGCCGGAAGCGGGCGCTATGTTTGTTAAGTCCACTGGTTATAACTCTACATCAAAAGGTGCGGATGCTTTATTACCAGCGGAAACTAAGCAGTTCTTCCAAGACTCTTACAGCGAGCAAGATCTCGCCAACCTATGGTGGTGGCCTATTCAGGAACCATGGTACGTTGCACTGCGTAACGAATACCAAGACCGTTACTTGTCTGCATAACCTCGAAGGCCCCTTGTGACTTTATGTCGCAAGGGGCTTTTTTGTATCGAGAAAAAATAACCAGCGAGAGAAATATGGATAGCAGTGTTCACTTAGATAATACCGTCATGCAATTCGGCGACTTTACCGCCATACAGAAAACCGATCTAACGATACAATCCGGAGAGTTTTTTAGTTTCTTAGGCCCTTCAGGTTGTGGCAAGACCACGATCCTAAACATGATTAGTGGCTTTATAGACCCAACACAGGGCGATATTAAAATTGGTGGTAAGAGCATGCGTGGCGTGCCGGCCAATAAACGTCCAACCTCGATGATTTTTCAAAACCTCGCACTTTTTCCTCTTATGACCGTGGCCGAAAATATTGAGTTCGGCTTAGAGGTTCGCGGTGTTTCGAAAAGTGAGCGCAAAAAAGCCTCGGACCGCTTGCTCGAATTGGTGGCCCTTGAAGGCAGTGGGGCAAAAAAAGTTTCTGAGTTATCCGGTGGCCAAAGACAGCGAATTGCCATTGCACGTGCATTAGCTGTAGAGCCGCAAGTTTTGTTATTGGATGAGCCATTATCCGCATTAGATTTGAAATTACGCCAGCATATGCGTACCGAGTTGAAAGCTATTCAGCGTAAAACAGGCATCACTTTCATCTATATTACTCATGACCAAGGCGAGGCGCTGACTATGTCAGACCGAGTGGCTGTTATGTCTGCAGGTCGCATTCAGCAAGTTGCTGATCCTATTACTTTATATAGAGATCCCCATACCGCATTTGTTGCCTCTTTTGTGGGTGAAAATAATGGCGTTTCAGGCAAAGTGATTGAAGCCAACTCTGATCTTGTCGTATTGGATTGTGGGCCACTGGGTAAGTTAGCAGGGCGCTCACAAGGCAACATTGCTATTGGCACTGATGCCACGCTTTTTATTCGCCCAGAGCACTTTAGATTACAAGCAGAAAATGGAATGCACACCTTAGGAGCGACTATCGATGAAGTTAATTTTGAGGGTGCGTATCTGACTTTAAATGCCAAAACGCCTGCCGACCAAGCTTTGTCTATTCAGCTTGGGACTCACCAGTACTCTGAATCGTTAAAAAAAGGCGCACCCGTTAGCCTTTCTTATAATGAGCGAGATGCCATTGTGATTGCCGGAGGCGACCATGTTTAGTCAACTGAAGTCGCGATTTGGTAGCGGATTGGCGGTTGGCATTATAGGTATGATTGCGATCTGGTTGATAGGCTTGGTAATTTTGCCGCAGATTTTGATGGTGGATTACTCATTTCGCCCGAATCTATTACCTGCTGACATAGGCGGGCCAAAAGACGTCTATTCACTGACAAATTATGAGACGCTGTTTAGCAATAAAATACACTTGGCCATTTTCTTCAAAACCATCTGGTCAAGCGTACTAGTAACGGGATTAACGTTAGTTGTTAGTTATCCTATTGCGTTTTACCTCGCGAAAGTCGCAACACCTCAAAAAGCGGCGCTCTGTTTGTTGTTGTTGATTATCCCGTTTTGGATCAATGAAATTCTGCGCACATTTTCTTGGTACATCATTCTTGCTTATAAAGGACCGCTGAATGCTCTATTACTAGGGCTGGGGCTTATCGATCGACCTATTCGGTTTTTATCTGGCGATGGCGGAGTGCTCATTGGTATGGTTTACGCCTACATCTTGTTTATGATCTTTCCTATATACAACGCGATTGAGAGCTTGGACACCAATCAGATTAAAGCGGCACGCAATTTGGGGGCAGGCTGGATTCGTACCCATTGGCGTGTGGTGATTCCGCATGCCAAGCCAGGTATTGCGACGGGCTGTATCATGACCTTTATGCTGGCGGCGGGTAGTTATGCAGTACCTGCTTTATTAGGTTCTCCCGGAAGTCGTTGGTTTACGCAAATTATTTATAATTGGTTCTTTGAGGGTGGGGATTGGAATCAAGGGGCTGCCTATGCCTTCTTGCTGTTAATTATCTGTATCGGTTTCATCGCTTTGGTGATGCGTATTTTTAAAGTAGGTTTGGGGGACATTGCAAAATGAAGTCTGAAACTATCATGCGCTTCGCCGTACGTTTTTATATTGGTGTATTTTTTGTCTATCTATTCACGCCGCTTATTATTATGGGGCTGGCAACATTTAACGATAGCCGTTTTCCTACTGTGTCGCCTTGGAAAGGGGCAACGCTCAAATGGTTTGAGGCGCTTGCTCAAGATGGTGCCATGTGGACCGCTTTATGGACAAGTGTTGTAGTAGCTGCTGGTGTATTGGCGGTTGCAGTGCCGATTGGTATTTGCTGTGCTTTGTTTTTATCAACAGTTCAGGGCAGAGGAAAAACCTTTTTGTATTCGTTGATGATGTCGCCGTTATTAACACCGGGTGTAATTGTGGGGATTTCGACACTTATCTTCTGGAAGGGCTTGTCAGTGAGTGGTGGTGTCTTCTTAACCGTCGTTGCTCAAACTACCTTTATTGCTGCTTATGTCATGTTAATGGTATTGGCTCGTTTGCAGCGATTTGATCGTACGCTTGAAAATGCAGCGTTAAGTTTGGGGGCAACTCAATGGCAAGCGTTCCGACGTATTCTTTTGCCTTATTTGAAGCCAGCAATTTTCTCGGCAGCAGCAATTGCTTTTTTACAATCGTTTGAAAACTATAACACGACGTTGTTTGTTAAAGGCTATGACACGACATTAACGGTTTACATTGCCTCTAAGGTAAGAACAGGGTTAACACCTGCGGTAAATGCGCTAGGGTTAGTGATGATTTCTGTCACCATCTTGTTAGCTGTTATTTACGAAGTGAAGCGTCGTCGAGAGCTTTCTATCAGTTCATCATAAAATAGATAACTTTTATTAAGAACAGAAAAGGCCATTATTTGTACGAATAATGGCCTTTTTTATGGTTTTTGTATGTTTGGCGATCAGTTTTTGGGGGTGTAGCAAATAAATATGACAAATTTATAAAAAACCTAAGAAAAGGGTTGCACAAAATCTGTAGATCCTTAATATACGCCCTCGCTGACACGGACAAGGCTTCAGAGCAACGAAGACCAAGTTCAACTAACTAAATATGATTTGGTTAGTCATTCAAGTTAGCACGCTCTTTAAAATAGATAATCAGATAATTTGTGTGGGCGCTCGCTAGAGGCTTCAGAAGATTGTCCGGATTGGTTTTTAACTGATTCGAGATGATCAAAAAAATTGAAGTCTTGCGAAACGTCTAACACGTCAATTCGCTTTATGTTGGCTTATTGTTCTTAGGGATGATGAGTCGATTAAGTTATTGTTAGTGTAATAGATTTTGAGTAAGCAAACTTTTTAACTGAAGAGTTTGATCATGGCTCAGATTGAACGCTGGCGGCAGGCTTAACACATGCAAGTCGAGCGGTAACAGGGGAGCTTGCTCCTGCTGACGAGCGGCGGACGGGTGAGTAACGCGTAGGAATCTGCCTAGTAGAGGGGGACAACATGTGGAAACGCATGCTAATACCGCATACGCCCTAAGGGGGAAAGGAGGGGACTCTTCGGAGCCTTCCGCTATTAGATGAGCCTGCGTAAGATTAGCTAGTTGGTAGGGTAAAGGCCTACCAAGGCGACGATCTTTAACTGGTCTGAGAGGATGGCCAGTCACACTGGGACTGAGACACGGCCCAGACTCCTACGGGAGGCAGCAGTGGGGAATATTGGACAATGGGCGGAAGCCTGATCCAGCCATGCCGCGTGTGTGAAGAAGGCCTTAGGGTTGTAAAGCACTTTCAGGGGTGAGGAAGGGTAACTGGCTAATATCCAGTTACTTTGACGTTAGCCCCAGAAGAAGCACCGGCTAACTCTGTGCCAGCAGCCGCGGTAATACAGAGGGTGCAAGCGTTAATCGGAATTACTGGGCGTAAAGCGCGCGTAGGTGGTTTGTTAAGTCGGATGTGAAATCCCAGGGCTCAACCTTGGAATGGCACCCGATACTGGCAGGCTAGAGTATGGTAGAGGGGTGTGGAATTTCCTGTGTAGCGGTGAAATGCGTAGATATAGGAAGGAACATCAGTGGCGAAGGCGACACCCTGGACTAATACTGACACTGAGGTGCGAAAGCGTGGGGAGCAAACAGGATTAGATACCCTGGTAGTCCACGCCGTAAACGATGTCTACTAGCCGTTGGGTTGTAATGACTTAGTGGCGCAGCTAACGCAATAAGTAGACCGCCTGGGGAGTACGGCCGCAAGGTTAAAACTCAAATGAATTGACGGGGGCCCGCACAAGCGGTGGAGCATGTGGTTTAATTCGACGCAACGCGAAGAACCTTACCTACTCTTGACATCCAGAGAATTCGCTAGAGATAGCTTAGTGCCTTCGGGAACTCTGAGACAGGTGCTGCATGGCTGTCGTCAGCTCGTGTTGTGAAATGTTGGGTTAAGTCCCGTAACGAGCGCAACCCTTATCCTTATTTGCCAGCACTTCGGGTGGGAACTTTAAGGAGACTGCCGGTGACAAACCGGAGGAAGGTGGGGACGACGTCAAGTCATCATGGCCCTTACGAGTAGGGCTACACACGTGCTACAATGGCGTATACAGAGGGCTGCGAACTAGCGATAGTAAGCGAATCCCAGAAAGTACGTCGTAGTCCGGATTGGAGTCTGCAACTCGACTCCATGAAGTCGGAATCGCTAGTAATCGTGAATCAGAATGTCACGGTGAATACGTTCCCGGGCCTTGTACACACCGCCCGTCACACCATGGGAGTTGATTGCTCCAGAAGTAGCTAGCTTAACCCTTCGGGGATGGCGGTTACCACGGAGTGGTCAATGACTGGGGTGAAGTCGTAACAAGGTAGCCCTAGGGGAACCTGGGGCTGGATCACCTCCTTAAACGATAGAAACCTCTGGTGAGCGTTCACACAAATTATCTGATGGTGTTTTAAACGACACAATATCTAGTTTATAAGAAGCACAGAAAGTATTTGGGTCTGTAGCTCAGTTGGTTAGAGCGCACCCCTGATAAGGGTGAGGTCGGCCGTTCAAATCGGCCCAGACCCACCAGTATATCAATAACCGCGTTATTTAAGCCCTCGTTTAGAAAGCTAAACGTCGATCTTAAAAGCCTTGTTCTTGACATTCTGGTATTTGATTGGAGATATCTTCTTTAGTCAACCAAATACGATCTAGTTAGTAATGGGGCTATAGCTCAGCTGGGAGAGCGCCTGCTTTGCACGCAGGAGGTCTGCGGTTCGATCCCGCATAGCTCCACCATTTACTGATGACAATCACTCTGTGTAAAAGATTAGAAGAGAGTTCTAAGCAAGACGCTAAACATCTTACACATTCGTGTGTTGGGTGATTTTTAGTCTCTGACTTAGTGCTTTGCACTAAACTTGCTCTTTAACAATTCGAATTTTGAAATAACGATGAATCAAGCGTTAAACCGGTGGAAGTTCACTTTAACCTGGTGACTTCTATTATCGTAAATCCAGAGAGGTACAAAAGCTCTTTGGTATGTGGTCTGATTTATGTTGCTACTTTTCATTTTGGAATCGTAAAAAACTATTTTGGGTTATATGGTCAAGTGACCAAGCGTGCACGGTGGATGCCTTGGCAGTCAGAGGCGATGAAGGACGTGGTAATCTGCGAAAAGGTTCGGGGAGTCGATAAACAGACTTTGATCCGAACATGTCCGAATGGGGGAACCCACTCTACTTGTAGAGTATCCCACAGTGAATACATAGCTGTGTGGAGGCGAACCCGGGGAACTGAAACATCTAAGTACCCGGAGGAAAAGAAATCAACCGAGATTCCCTAAGTAGCGGCGAGCGAAAGGGGATTAGCCCTTAAGTGGTTTTGGTGTTAGTAGAAGGCTCTGGAAAGTGCCGCGATAAAGGGTGATAGCCCCGTATACGAAAACACCTTAATCATGAAAACGAGTAGGACGGGACACGTGTTATCCTGTCTGAATATGGGGGGACCATCCTCCAAGGCTAAATACTCCTGACTGACCGATAGTGAACCAGTACCGTGAGGGAAAGGCGAAAAGAACCCCTGTGAGGGGAGTGAAATAGATCCTGAAACCGTGTACGTACAAGCAGTGGGAGCGGACTTGTTCCGTGACTGCGTACCTTTTGTATAATGGGTCAACGACTTATTTTCAGTAGCAAGGTTAAGCACATAGTGGAGCCGTAGGGAAACCGAGTCTTAATAGGGCGTTTAGTTGCTGGGAATAGACCCGAAACCGGGCGATCTATCCATGAGCAGGTTGAAGGTTGAGTAACATCAACTGGAGGACCGAACCCACATCCGTTGAAAAGGCTGGGGATGACTTGTGGATAGGAGTGAAAGGCTAATCAAGCTCGGAGATAGCTGGTTCTCCTCGAAAGCTATTTAGGTAGCGCCTCGTATCTCACCATTGGGGGTAGAGCACTGTTTGGGCTAGGGGGTCATCCCGACTTACCAACCCCATGCAAACTCCGAATACCAATGAGTGCAATTACGGGAGACACACGGCGGGTGCTAACGTCCGTCGTGGAAAGGGAAACAACCCAGACCGTCAGCTAAGGTCCCAAAGTTACAGTTAAGTGGGAAACGATGTGGGAAGGCTTAGACAGCTAGGAGGTTGGCTTAGAAGCAGCCATCCTTTAAAGAAAGCGTAATAGCTCACTAGTCGAGTCGGCCTGCGCGGAAGATATAACGGGGCTCAAACTGTACACCGAAGCTACGGATGCTTAATTTATTAGGCATGGTAGAGGAGCGTTCTGTAAGCCGTTGAAGGTCAAGCTGTAAGGCAGGCTGGAGGTATCAGAAGTGCGAATGTTGACATGAGTAACGATAAGGGGAGTGAAAAACTCCCCCGCCGGAAGACCAAGGTTTCCTGTCCCATGTTAATCAGGGCAGGGTGAGTCGGCCCCTAAGGCGAGGCAGAAATGCGTAGTCGATGGAAAACAGGTTAATATTCCTGTACCGATGTATATTGCGATGGAGAGACGGAGAAGGCTAGGCCAGCACAGCGATGGTTGTCTGTGTTTAAGGCGGTAGGCAAGTGACTTAGGCAAATCCGGGTCACTCTTTTAGAGAGAATGCCGAGAACTGATGACGAGCCCTCTTTTGGGCGAAGTGGTTGATGCCATGCTTCCAGGAAAAACTTCTAAGCTTCAGATATACATTGACCGTACCCCAAACCGACACAGGTGGTCAGGTAGAGAATACCAAGGCGCTTGAGAGAACTCGGGTGAAGGAACTAGGCAAAATGGTACCGTAACTTCGGGAGAAGGTACGCCGGCCGGTGTGAAGGACTTGCTCCGTAAGCACTAGTCGGTCGAAGATACCAGGTGGCTGCGACTGTTTATTAAAAACACAGCACTCTGCAAACACGAAAGTGGACGTATAGGGTGTGACGCCTGCCCGGTGCTTGAAGGTTAATTGATGGGGTTAGCGCAAGCGAAGCTCTTGATCGAAGCCCAAGTAAACGGCGGCCGTAACTATAACGGTCCTAAGGTAGCGAAATTCCTTGTCGGGTAAGTTCCGACCTGCACGAATGGCGTAACGATGGCCACACTGTCTCCACCCGAGACTCAGTGAAATTGAAATCGCAGTGAAGATGCTGTGTATCCGCGGCTAGACGGAAAGACCCCGTGAACCTTTACTATAGCTTCACAGTGAACTTTGAACCTACTTGTGTAGGATAGGTGGGAGGCTTTGAAGTGCAGACGCCAGTTTGCATGGAGCCACTCTTGAAATACCACCCTGGTATGTTTGAGGTTCTAACTCAGGTCCCTTATCGGGATCGAGGACACTGTGTGGTGGGTAGTTTGACTGGGGCGGTCTCCTCCCAAAGAGTAACGGAGGAGCACGAAGGTGTGCTCAGCATGGTCGGAAATCATGCATAGAGTGTAAAGGCAAAAGCACGCTTAACTGCGAGACAGACACGTCGAGCAGGTACGAAAGTAGGTCTTAGTGATCCGGTGGTTCTGTATGGAAGGGCCATCGCTCAACGGATAAAAGGTACTCCGGGGATAACAGGCTGATACCGCCCAAGAGTTCACATCGACGGCGGTGTTTGGCACCTCGATGTCGGCTCATCACATCCTGGGGCTGAAGCCGGTCCCAAGGGTATGGCTGTTCGCCATTTAAAGTGGTACGCGAGCTGGGTTTAGAACGTCGTGAGACAGTTCGGTCCCTATCTGCCGTGGACGTTTGAGATTTGAGAGGAGCTGCTCCTAGTACGAGAGGACCGGAGTGGACGAACCTCTGGTGTTCCGGTTGTCACGCCAGTGGCATTGCCGGGTAGCTATGTTCGGACGGGATAACCGCTGAAAGCATCTAAGCGGGAAGCCTCCCTTAAGATAAGATCTCACTGGGACATAAGTCCCCTAAAGAGCCGTTCGAGACTAGGACGTTGATAGGTTGGGTGTGTAAGTGCTGTGAGGCATTGAGCTAACCAATACTAATTGCTCGTGAGGCTTGACCATATAACACCAAAGTGGTTTTGGATGAAGAGAGTAAAAGCTCAAGATCATCAAAATGACAAAGACACATAATACGATCCGGTTTAACCTTGATACACGTTATTTCAAAAAAAGAATTGTTAAAGATCCAAGCACGTATTCGCGTGTTTTGGTGAGACTAAACGTCCAGCCAGAACAAAACGCAAAACGAATTGCTTGACGATCATAGAGGCGTTGAACCACCTGATCCCATCCCGAACTCAGAAGTGAAAAGCGCCATCGCCGATGGTAGTGTGGGAGATCCCATGTGAGAGTAGGTCGTCGTCAAGCTTTATATTAAGAAGGCCCTGATAGCTAACGCTGTCAGGGTTTTTTTCGTCTGGAGAAAACTTGAATACGAAGAGACTGAACCACCTGATCCCATCCCGCTTTTTACTCGCCACAGGCGTTCAGAAGTGACGCTTTATTCGCCGCGGGCGCTCGCCATCGCCGATGGTAGTATAAGCATTGTGGGAGATCCCATGTGAGAGTAGGTCGTCGTCAAGCTTTAAATTAAGAAGGCCCTGATAGCTAACGCTGTCAGGGCTTTTTTTCGTCTGGAGAAAACTCGAATACGAAGAGACTGAACCACGTCACCTATCATCTTCACTACTTCTGGATACATGTGACTGAGCGATGTGCCGTAGGAACTAGCTCAGGACGCCAAATGGCACTGGGAAGCACTATCTAGATGTACTTCTTGGGATGGTATGCAGCAATAGCTGTATCCCTAACTGATCCAACTGTATTATTTGTTTTTTTATTAATCTCTTATACAAAAGGGTTGTTGTGACTTTTTATCTGCTTGGATTATCCATCCTATTGGTTTTTATTCCATATAAGCCTTTAATTACAAAGATGCCTCTGTGGTGTTTAGCTTGCTTAGCGACAGTTATATCTGGATTTCTAGAAAAGGTTCTTGATATTCAGGGGGTTATTGCTGTTTTAGCGTATTCTGGACTTTTATTTAGTTCGCTAACATTGCAGCGCGTTTGGCTTCGTAAGGCGGTTGTGTGTCTGTTTGGTGCTTTTTCTCTAGCACTCGCTCTGCACTTATTACCAGGTTTTTATAACGATGCAGTGGTGATAAAGCAGACAGTGAGTGTCGGTGCAATTCCTTTTAGTCTCTATGCAAATTTTGATAAGGGGTTGGCAGGTTTATTTTTGTTGGGGTACTTTTTTGGCGGACAAGTAAAAGTTGATTATTACCATAATCTTCAGATGCCTAAAGAGTCGCTAGTTATAGCTATTGCGACGTTCTTTTTAGCTTTGGGGTTGGCGGTTCTGCTAGGGTTAATTCAAGTTGAATTGAAGCTACCTAGTTTCTGGTTGAGTTTCCTCGCTATTAATCTGCTGTTTACTTGTGTGGCTGAAGAAGCATTTTTTCGAGGCTTTCTACAAAAAGGGTTGTCGGCTTGGTTGGAGGGAAAGTTGCCTCTATTAATAGCGCCATTTTTTTCTGCTGCAATTTTTGGTTTGGCTCATATTGCCGGTGGGGTTGAGTATGTCTTTGTTGCTGGTGTCGCAGGGTTAGGATATGGCTATATTTTTCATCGAACTAAGAGAATAGAGTGGTCTATTCTCTGTCATTTTACGCTGAACGTTTTACACTTATTTTTATTTACCTATCCGATGCTTGCTTAGCATATTATTTCTAGAAGCATTTTTATTGTAAAAGAAAGCGGCCCACTTTGGGCCGCTTTCTTTTAACGGTTTATATATGAAAAAATTAGTCTTCCATTTGCGCGTTATCAACAATGTGATTGTCACCGATGTCTTTCGGTAAAATCAGATTCAATGTGATCGCAACGATGCCGCATAGACTGATGCCTTGAAGGCTAAATTCACCAATACCAAATGCCATACCGCCAATCCCAAATACCAGTGTGACGCCAACGATAATTAGATTGCGAGACTTATGAAGATCGACTTGGTTTTTGATTAGAGTATTCAAGCCTACCGCAGCAATGGAGCCAAATAATAGGATCATAATGCCGCCCATGACTGGAAGTGGAATGGTTTGTAGGACAGCCCCTAACTTTCCAACCCAAGCGAGGATAATGGCCGCAATGGCTGCCCATGTCATGATGACAGGGTTAAATGCTTTGGTGAGCATTACAGCACCTGTTACTTCACTGTAGGTTGTGTTTGGTGGTGCGCCCACCATAGCTGCGGCCATTGTTGCGACCCCATCGCCCGTGATTGTACGGTGTAATCCAGGTTTCTTAAGGTAATCTTTGCCAGTCACGTTTGAGATAGAAAGGATATCGCCTACGTGTTCGACTGCTGGGGCAATGGCAACCGGTAGCATGAACAAGATCGCATTGATGTTGAATTCAGGAGCGCTAAAGTTTGGCATAGCGAACCATGCTGCATTGTAGATAGGGTCAAAATTGACTATGCCGAAAAATAAACTTAGGGCATAACCAACGATAATACCGCCAAAAACGGGTAATAATTTAAATAGGCCTTTAGCGAATACGCTAATTAGAATCGTAGTAAGTAAAGAGGCGAGAGCAATCCATATAGAAATATTGGGATCGATGACTTGTGAGTCTCCAGCTTTGCCTAGCGCCATATTGACGGCAACAGGCGCTAGTCCTAAACCGATCACCATGATAATTGGGCCAATAACAACCGGTGGTAATAGGGTATGAATAAAGCCTGCGCCTTTGAGACGAATAATCCCACCGAGAATAACATAGACAAAACCAGCTGCTATCAATCCACCCATGGTCGCAGGGATCCCCCACGTTTGAACGCCGTACATAATGGGGGCAATGAACGCAAAAGAGGAAGCAAGAAAGATTGGAACCGTTCTGCGTGTGGTTAATTGAAATAAGAGTGTTCCGACACCTGCACCGAAAAGCGCAACGTTGGGATCTAATCCCGTTAATAACGGAACGAGCACTAAAGCCCCAAATGCAACAAACAGCATTTGAATGCCTAAGACGGCATTTTTCATAGTTAGAATCCTTGAATGGTTTAAGTGCGGGGATTTTATAGGCAAGTTGGAGTGAGTGCCAGAAGGGGGGGTGTATTGTTGTGATTATTCCGTTAATTTTTAGTGGCTAGTCTTCAACAGAAATAAGTATCTACTTTTTCTGTAAAAAGCCGACTTTAAATTCTTCTGCTGGAATAGGCCGGCTAATGTAATAACCTTGAGCATCATCACAACCAATATTTTTCAGCATATCAAGTTGCGCTTTTGTTTCCACGCCTTCCGCAATCGAGCCCATACCAAGTTGTTGCGCGAGTAGAATGATAGTGCCAACGATGACTTGATCATTGGTATTGGCAGTCATGCTACGTATGAAAGACTGGTCTATTTTGAGTTTATAAACGGGGAAGCGTTGTAGGTAGCTTAAAGAAGAATAGCCTGTGCCAAAATCATCAATCGATGTGTGTATACCGATCTTTTGAAAGGACTCTAATATGGTGATCGTATGCTCTGGATTTTTTGTCGCAATGTGCTCGGTAAGTTCAAGTTCTAAGTATTGTGACGGTACTGAGTATTCGCTGAGTATTTCTGCCACCACAGAGGGAAGGTCATTTGCTTGAAACTGAGCATAAGATAGGTTTACTGCTATTCTTACTGGTGTAACCCCTTCTTCTATCCATTGCTGTAATTGGCGTGCCGCTTCTCTTAAAACCCACTCTCCGATTGGTAAAATTTGTCCGTTTTCTTCTGCAAGAGGGATAAACTCTCCTGGACTAACATGCCCCAACTCTTTGCTATGCCATCGAATAAGTGCTTCTGCGCCTATGACTTCTCCGGTTTCGAGCGAAACTTGTGGCTGGTAGTGTAGGGAGAATTCTTGTCGTTCTAAGGCATCATGCAGCGCATTGCCTAATGTCAGCGCTCGTGTAGAGGTGACTTGCATTTCTTCCGTAAAAAAGGCGTATCGATTTCTACCTGTATGCTTGGCGTGATACATGGCTGTATCTGCTCTCTGATACAAGGTATCGAAATCTTCTCCATTTTGTGGGTATAGACTTACGCCGATAGACGGTGAGATAAAAAATTGATTTTGATCGATAGTATAGCGTGCGGATAGAGTGTCTTTGATAGCACAGATTTTTTCGATTAGGTATTCGTCATTTTCTGCAGGCAGTAGAATAATAAATTCATCACCACCTTGCCGTGCCGCGTAACCAATACTATTAACTAGAGCTCGCATTCTGTCTGCGATAGTCAGTAGTAGCTGATCTCCTACACAATGACCCAGTGTATCGTTAACATTTTTGAAGTGGTCTAAATCAATAAATAGTAACGCTATTTTTACATTAGGTTTGATGATTCTATGGAATGTTTTATTGAGCGCGACTCGGTTAGGAAGTTTGGTTAATGAGTCATGATGCGCTAGCCATTCAATTTGTTCATGTGCGCTTTTGATTTCATCAATGTCGATTCGCACTCCGAGCATGCGAGCAGGCTTATCTTCTTGATCAAATTCAGTCACGATACAACGTACACCAATCCATCGATAGTTGCCGTCTGCATGTCTGATACGAGCTTGATATTTGTAGTAATTTGGTCCTTTTGTGCTGGTTAAAATACTGTTTATAGTGTCTAAAACATGTTGACGATCTTCTGGGTGTATTTTTTCCAGTTCAGCCTTTCTATCTGCCATACCTTCAACAGGAGTATAGCCAAGCATAGTGAAATAGGATGGCGTAGCGAACCAGATATCTTGGCTAACGTTCCATTCCCATATTCCGACTTTAGTTAGCTTTAACGCTTCATTGACCAGAATTTCAGCATCGACCAGTTCATTCTCCCTTTCTTTAAAGGGCGTTATTTTTTGCGCATGGCCAACGAACGAAAAGCGTTGTGTGCTTATGTCGTGTGCCTGCGTGATGCTCACTTGAAAATAATCGATGTGTCCACTGGGAGAATCAATGTATTTTTCGGTTTTTCCTGTTTCTTGAGTTGAGGTGATGGTGAGGAAAACGCTTTGGTTAAACTGAGGATGTGTGGGCAGAAGTTCCTCATCTTTATAGCCGAGTATTTCTTGTTTTGAGAGACTAGAAAATTGCTCAAATGCCGCATTGCAATAAATATAGGTATGGTCTTGGTCTTTGATCCAAATAGGATCGGAAAGCATGTCTAGCGATGATGTTAGCAGCTTTTTATGGCGTTCGGTATGCTCTAGCTTTTTAATAAGAACACGGTTTTTAGATTGTGTTTTGATGTAGGTGTATATCAATGTGAGTAAAAAACATAGAGCTAGGAAATAGCCTAATATTGTTACCCATGGATGTATCATTGTTTTCCACCTTAATTTCTTACTACTCTTACATAAAGAAGCTGAGTGAGTGCTGTATAAACCACATCGCTACGTCTTTTCTCTGGATATTTTAACCCCAATTTGCTTTGTCGGATGTATAGCATGTGATGATACTCTGTATTGTTATGTAATTAACTTGGTCAGCTCTACGCATCTAAGATGGTCTTTTTTACTACAAAAATATAATTAAGCGTTTTAATGTGAATAACTTGGGCGCTTATCCACATTTATTACGCTGTGAGCTATATAATTTCATGACGTGAAAACTGTCGATGAAAATAGATTTTAGGTCGAGAGTAAGGTGATATCCTAAATTATCCATATAAATGTATTAAATATTTACTCTATCTGAACACTAGGCACCGCTGTAATTCGCTAGTATAGGTACCAACTTTTTAGCTGATAGGGTCATGTTCTATGCTTCCTCATTGTTTTTCAGAGTCCATGAAGGATTCCAACTTGGTCGGGTCGCAGGTGTTGCGAAAATCCCGGAAAAAAAATGTGTCTAGTACCTTGCAACGTTTAGCAAGTCGGTCTTTATTGACCGTTGGCGTGTTGTTTAGCCTTACTGCTTGTGCTGCACAATCCCAGCCTGAGTCTTCACCATCCTCACAAGCTTCTATTGCTCAACCTAAAAAAGGTGAAGAGTTTAATTACGCTTGGTTGAAAGGCTATGCTCGTCAATTGTCGACTAAGTCCTATGAAAGTCATCAAGGCGAAATGCCCGATAGTTTAAAAGGGTTAGACTGGGATGATTATCAAGAAATTCAATTCAATAAAGACGCTGCGTTATGGCACGATAAAAAGTCTGAGTTCCGTACCGGGCTTTTCCACCTAGGCCTAGGTTTTGATACGCCCATTCATATGAATGAGCTTGAAAATGGTAAGTCGACACCGATTCCTTATATGCCTTCTGAGTTTACTTATGGTAAATCTGGAGTAGATGGCGAGAAATTACCAAAAGACCTCGGCTTTGCTGGTTTTAGAATGCAGTTTGCTACTGACTGGCAGCGCGATGTTGTCGCCTTTTTAGGTGCGAGTTACTTCCGTGCAGTTGGCAGTGAAATGCAATATGGCCTTTCCGCTCGTGGTTTGGCAATTGATACCGCTATGCCTCATCCTGAAGAGTTTCCGACCTTCACCGACTTTTGGCTAGAGAAACCAAAACCTGGTTCTGATGTGGTTACAGTTTACGCGTTAATGGACTCTCCAAGTGTGACGGGGGCCTATCGCTTTGATATGACTCCAGGCGAACCGTTCAAAATGCGAGTGGATTCGGCTATTTATCCCCGTAAATCGGTTGAACGTTTAGGTGTTGCGCCCATGACGAGTATGTTTATGATCGGTGAAAATGATCGTAGAACAAATTACGATTGGCGTGCCGAGATCCACGATTCTGATGGTCTTGCAATGCAAACAGGTAATGGTGAATGGATCTGGCGTCCTTTAAGTAACCCAGCAAACTTACAATTTAATGCTTACAGTGATGACAACCCGAAAGGCTTTGGTTTGCTGCAGCGTGACCGTAACTTTGATCATTATCAGGATGACGGTGTTTTCTATGAAAAACGCCCAAGTTTATGGATTGAGCCGATTGGTAACTGGGGTAAAGGTTCTGTGCAATTGGTAGAGATTCCAACCCTAGATGAAACTTTCGATAATATCGTGGCTTTCTGGAACCCTGCCGCTCCAGTTGAGGCGGGTCAAGAGTTGCTTTATAGCTACAACATGTACTGGGGAAGTAAGCCTCCTGTGCAATCTAACCGTGCTCGTGTCGTGGACACCTTCACAGGTATTGGCGGAGTAATTGGTAAGAAGCGTCAGTATTACAGCAAACGTTTTGTTGTTGATTTCGCGGGTGGCTCTTTGTCTATGTTAGGCAATGACACCAAAGTGAAAGCGGTGATTACGTCTTCTGAAGGTAGAGTTGAAATCGAATCCGCTCGCCCATTGCACTCTATTGATGGTTACCGTGCGATGTTTGATCTGGTACCGCCGAAAGGTGAGCCTAAACCAATTAACTTAAATGTTCATTTGGAAGCCAACGGGCAGCCGCTGACTGAGACGTGGCAGTATCAGTGGACACCGCCAGCAGAAAAAGACAGAGAGCTTCACAATGCAGGTCATTTGAAGTAACTCTCTAAAGGGACTTGTTGTTCTTACCAATAAAAATGCCCGATGTTATGCATCGGGCATTTTTAGTTGTTTATTAATTGACTCTAAAAATTTTAGCTTTTGCGATTATTTAGAAAGTCTCGGTAGGCATATCCGCTGCGTTTAATGGTTCTTTCTTGAGTATTATAATCAACGTAAGTTAGACCAAAGCGCTTACTGTAACCCTCGGCCCATTCAAAATTATCCATTAAACTCCAGGCAAAATACCCACGAATATCCACACCCGTTTCAATCGCTTGATGTACGGCATTTAGATGGTCATTTAAATAACGCACGCGTTGATCGTCATTGATGTCCCCATCAATAATATTATCGGCGCAGGCGATACCGTTTTCGGTAATGTACATTGGCGGTAGGGCATATTGTTTATGAAGGTTTACCAACAGCTCGGTAAAGGCGTGTGGAGCAATTTCCCAGCCAATATCAGTATATTCAACGGTTTTGCTGTTTTTCACATCTTTAAACATGTTTTCTGAGTCGAAGGCATTATGATTACAGGTGTAGAAGTTCATGCCCAAGAAGTCCATTGGTTGAGAAATTATCGCCATATCGCCTGGTAACACGTTAGGCAAATATTGCGGCGCAACGGTTTTGAGGATCTGTGGGTACTGGCCTTTCATGAGAGGTTCTATAAAGAACTGATTGTCGAGGGTTTCGCGCATCAAGCAAGCAAACTGGTCTTCGGCTTTTTCGCTGGCAGCATAAGATCGATTCATGTTGAGTACGATGCCCACCTGTGACTTAGGTGCATTTTTACGAATCACTGGGAGAGCTAAGCCATGAGCAAGTAAGATATGGTGTGCGGCTTGTCTGCCGTATTCTGGCTTGCTTAGACCTGGCGCATGTATGCCAAATTCATAACCTAATATTGCCGCACAGAAAGGTTCGTTGAAGGTCGCCCAGCTATCGACCCATTCAGATAACTCTGATGTGACTAAGTCGGCATATCGTTTGAATTGGTACGCTGTTTCTCTGTTTAGCCAGCCGCCTTTGTCTTCGAGGTATTGAGGTAGGTCCCAATGATAAAGAGTAACAAATACGTTAAGACCTTCCGCTTTAAGTTTTGTCAGTAGGGCGCGGTAAAAATCTAGTCCAGCTTGGTTGGCTTCACCGTTTTGGTCCATGACGCGAGGCCATGCAATAGACAGTCTATAGGCATCTACACCGAGATCTTTAATCAATTGGATGTCTTGTTCCCATAGATGGTAATGGTCGCATGCTATTTCACCGTTATCTGCGCCTTTTACTTTTCCGGGTGTTGCACAGAAAGTGTCCCAAATAGAAGTTAGACGATTGTCGGCTGTTGTCGCGCCCTCAATCTGAAAGGAGGCAGTCGCCACGCCAAAGATAAAATCAGAGCTAAGCATTTTTGAGTTTGATGGTAAGGTGATTGACATGTTGTCCCCAGTCTTTCTATTTGTTGTCTTCGCGAAGGAATGTATCGTACTCAAAGGTACTGGAGGACACTGAAAAGCGTCAACAATGGGAGTGTGGTTTTAGTAACTTAAGAAGATTTAAGTGTATTTTAAGGTCTTTTTAGCAGCGGTTATAGCGCATTGGCGTAAGATCTCTACCTTGTGTCGTGTAGGCAGTGAAGCGGCTTTCTAGTTCTACTGGTAACATTTCTGCCAAGATGGCCGTAAAATGGTTAGCGTTATAGAACGGCACTAGATGTGTAAACGCAAAGCAATAAGTGGGTGTTTCTCCCAATACGTGGTGAATACTATTGATTAGATGACTGCCAAGACCACGGTTACGGTGGTTGGGCTCTGTTACCATGCCAGTGAGCAGTTGAGAGTTGCTTATTTGTTTGAGTCTTAAGGCGCAAAGAATTTTGCCTTTCTCTCTTATTACCCAGATTGGGTCTGCTTTGTTCGGTTTACCGCTTGGATAGTGTTCTTGATAAAATTTCTTTACCAAAGGAAACCAAAGCGAAGGAACTTGTTCTGGGATAGGGTAGGATGTGTTCATAGTCAAATGTGTAGCTTAAATTTAAGTGTTTGATAATAACATAATCAATTATTTTACAGTGCTAGCGAAATTTAATGAAAGATAGCGGAGGGATTATTGTGCGGCAAAAATTAGTGTTGTGGTGCTTCTGTGTTTTGGCATTGCCCGTATCAGTCACAGGGTATGCGACAGAAGAGCAAGCGCAATTTGTTTATGAGCCAGAGGAAGCCTTCACCCATTATGTCGCTCGTGCAGAGCAATATGTAAATGAGCGCAAGACATGGATTAAGGTAGATGATAAGCCGAGAGAGCTTGCTGCGGTTTTGCCTTTTGAGTTGCTGCCAGATGCAGAAAACTGTGCTGGACGGGCGCGCATTGGTGTGTTGTTGTCGCACGGTTTATCTGACTCTCCTTTCTCGATGAGAGATCCCGCGCAGGCTCTACAGGCGGCTTGTTATCAAGTACGCGTCGTTTTATTGCCCGGTCATGGTACAAAGTCAGAGGATCTTCTTCATGTCTCTCGTGATGATTGGCGTATGACGTTTCGAAATGCTGCTGATGAATTCAGCAAAGAAATTGATGTTATGTATGTTGGCGGTTTTTCTACAGGCGGTGCATTAGCGGCGGAATATGCTTGGCAGCACTCCGAGAGTGTTGCTGGTGCTATTTTGTTTTCCCCTGTATTTAAGGTTAACAGCAGCATAGATTGGTTATCGCCTTGGTTGGCGATGGTGAAAGACTGGTTGGATAATTATCCAAGTGATGACTTTGCTAAATACGCGTCAATCCCTTTGCCTGCTATTGCGCAGGTGTATAAATTGTCTAAAGAAGTGCGTAATCTGATCCTTGATAACCCGAAACAGCTACCCGTGTTTATTGCCTTATCAGAAGACGACCAAACGGTAGATTCGTCTGTATCCGAAAAGGTATTTAATGAGGGTATGATTGGCGCTAAGAGTCAGATGGTGCTTTATAGTAAAGATCAAATGAGCGCCAACACGGATCGTATAAAGGTTCATAATACAAATTGGCCCGAGGCTAAAATATTAGGCTTGTCGCATATGGCGGTTCATGGGAATCCTGAAAATACCTATTATGGAGCGGCGGGTGAGTACCGTATTTGTGGCTGGTATTTGTCTGACGAAGCCTTGTATCAAGCATGTCGAGAAGACAAAGATAATTGGTTTGGTGAGGGTTCTGATGCACTGACAAAAAGTAGCCCCCATGCGGCTAGGGTGTCGTGGAACCCGAATTTCAACGAACTGATGCAAGAAGTTGCTTTTTTCATCAAGGCAAACGCTAACAGTAATAGATAGAGAGGATAGCTCATGGCTGAGAATATAAACCTTGCTCTTTCAGCGGTTGACATAACCCAATCGCAAATTGATCAATATCATAATGATGGCTATTTGGTTTTAGAGTCTGTTGTTCCTGATGGTGTGTGTGATGCCTTAAAAACGCGCATGTCAGAACTGATGGCTGCCTTTGATCCTGATTCAGTACGATCAATTTTTACAACTAAAGAGCAATCTCGCCATACCGACAGTTACTTCATGGAGTCCGCGAATAAAGTGTCTTTCTTTTTTGAGGAGGAAGCGTTTGATGATGCGGGTGATCTCAAGCAACCACTTGAGTTATCGATTAACAAAGTAGGGCACAGTCTTCACTTCCAAGACCCAATATTTAAGGCTTTTTCATTGTCTTCAGTTTGGGGATCATTGTTGCATAAACTAGGTATGGTTGAGCCGCGCGCTGCACAATCTATGTATATTTTTAAGCAGCCTAGTATTGGAGGGGAAGTAGATTGTCACCAAGACAGTACTTTTCTTTACACCACGCCAATGAGTGTCATTGGTTTGTGGTTTGCGGTAGAAGACGCGACTCTTGACAATGGGTGCCTTTGGGGAGTGCCAAAAGGCCATCAACATGGACTGCTAAAACGCTTTGAACGCCACAGTGCCGACTCTATAGAAACCAAGATGGTGACATTAAAAGAGCACGAGTGGTGCAAAGATGAGCTGGTGGCCATGCCTGTACCTAAGGGCTCTTTAGTGGTTTTGAATGGCGAGTTTCCGCATCTTAGTTATGCTAATCGATCTGGGAAGTCTCGCCATGCCTATGCGATCCATGCCGTTGATAATGAGTGTGAGTATCCTGAATTAAATTGGTTGCAAGCGGCGAAAGGTTCTTCTTTTGTGCCGTTTCAAGCGAAGTAAAAAAAACTGAAATTGGAGCGTGTTGATGCAAGCTGTTTTGGCCCTGCTTAGTGATAATGAATTTCACTCTGGTGAAGAGTTGGGGGCAGCATTGGGAGTGACTCGTGCCGCAATTTGGAAAAAGCTTAAAAAACTAGAATCTATTGGTTTGACGGTTCATTCGGTAAAGGGGCGTGGTTATCGATTGCCAACGCCAATCGAATTGTTGTCAGAAGATATGCTGCGAGAAAGTGGCGTGCCAAATGAGGTGGCTATCAAATTAGCGTTTGAGACGGAGTCAACCAACGGTGATGTTAAGCAGTATATCTCGCAAGGTAAGTCATTGCCTATTTTGATCTCGGTAGAGCGTCAGACTCAAGGTAAAGGGCGTCGTGGGCGTCAATGGGAGTCTGGTGTTGCAAAAAACATCACATTTTCATTTGCGTGGCGTTTCGATAATGGACCAAATGTTGTAGAAGGGTTGAGTCTTGCTGTTGGTGTTGCTGTGGCGCGGGTATTGAAAAAAGCTGGTATTCCGAATCCTGGCTTGAAGTGGCCCAATGATGTCCAAGTGGATGGTCAAAAAATTTGTGGGATTTTGTTAGAGATGGTTGCTGATCAGGATGTTTGTCACGTTATCATTGGTGTCGGACTTAATGTCGAAATGGATGACGCTTTCATGACTCTCGTTGATCAGCCTTGGACTGATCTCGTTTCTCGGTTGAAGTCTCGACCGAGTCGAAATGTTATTTTGGCTGAGCTAACCAAAGAGTTGATCGATATATGTCAACTGTTTGAAGATGGCAATGGAATGAAGCATTTCCAATATCAGTGGCAGGCGTACGATGTCTTATTTAATCAGCCTGTTACTGTCAGTACGGTTTCTCAGCAACGTCAGGGTATTGCAAGAGGGATCGATCAGAAAGGTGCTTTGCTTCTAGAAGAAAATGGTGAGCTGGTGGCTCTTCATGGAGGAGAGATTAGTGTCCGTCGTGGGTAGGGTTTTGATTGTTGATGCCGGTAACACGAGTATCAAGTTTACCGCGTTTGAGGGTGAGCAAGTATTGTGGGTTGAGCGAGGGGACAGTTGTCCTACAGAATATGGTTTTGTTCCTGATGTCATCTACTTTGCCAGTGTAAGGTCTAAAGAGCAGAGTGCATTATTGCATGCTGACATTCAGGCCGAGTTTCCACAAAGCGAATGGCTGACATTGACGAGTCAGGCTATTGCGTGCGGGGTACGTAATGCCTATGTTGAACCTGAGCGATTGGGGATCGACCGCTGGCTTGGTGTGATTGCTGCTCATCACCTAATGAAAAGTGATGTCGTTGTGGTGGATGCAGGGACTGCAATTAAAGTAGATGTGGTCAATAAAAAAGGGGTTCATCTAGGTGGCTATATTGCTCCTGGATTGGCGATGATGGAAGGCGCACTGCTTTCTCAAACGGCTAGGATTCGCTATGAGGCTGATGAGGTTGTCGCAGGTCTTGGGTTGCCTGACTCTACAGCAAGAGCGGTGACCGAAGGTTGTCGTGAAATGGCGTTGGGCTTTTTGGAGCGTATCCATCATTGTTACCCAGAGTATAAGTGGGTTGTGACAGGGGGAGATTCTCAAGCACTGTTAGACTTTTTAGGGATTTCATTAGAGTGTCAGACCAACCTTGTGGCGTTGGGTGCAAAGCTAGTTGGTGATGAAAGGTTAAGAGGCAATAAATGAAGTGGCTATTTCTTTTTGTAGTGTTGCTTAATGCTGCCTTTTTGAGTTGGCATAGCTTTGTTCAGGATAAGCAGGAGAAGAATCAAGAATCTATCTATGGTCCACCTGTTAGCGAAAAAATTCATCTATTGTCTGAAGCGCCTGCGGTGACAGAGCAAGACTATAATGCCCGAACGGAAGCGAACGAAAGTCTTGAAGAGGCGCTTGGTAAGGTTATTGATGAGGCTTCTGGTGATTCGCCTGAATTATTCTGCCCGCGTCTAGAAACAGAGCGAGATGAGGATAAAAAACAAGTTACCCAAGTATTGAAGAGTTTCGGTTGGTCTTATAAGGATAGAGAGGTTTCAGGTAAACGGCCTAAATTTTGGCTCTATATTGCGGCACCTGAAACGCCCGCCATTGCAGAGCGGATAGTTAAAGAATTGGCCTCTAAATCCATTGATAGCTTTGTTATTAACCGTGCTGAAATGAAGAATCGTATCTCGCTAGGCTTGTACTCTTCAAAAGAACGAGCGGATCAAGCAAAAACGCGTATTGAAAACGTATCTGGCTATGCTGTTGATGTTTATGAACATATGCGAAATGTTCCGCTTCAACAGATAGATATAGCGCAACCGGTTGATGAAAAAGACTGGGAACAGTTTATGTCGCGCTTCGATCTAACCAAGATGATGATAAAAGTAGAAAAAAATCCTTGCTAGCGCTTGCAATTGGCAAGACGATTCATATAATGGCTCCCACCTTTTGGGGTGTTGCGTTGTAGCGCTGAGTACGTGGAGGGGTTCCCGAGTGGCCAAAGGGAGCAGATTGTAAATCTGCCACGAAAGTTTCGGTGGTTCGAATCCACCTCCCTCCACCAATTGCGGGTATGGTATAGTGGCTATTACCTCAGCCTTCCAAGCTGAAGAGGCGGGTTCGATTCCCGCTACCCGCTCCAAGTTGCTCATGTAGCTCAGTTGGTAGAGCACACCCTTGGTAAGGGTGAGGTCGGCAGTTCAAATCTGCTCATGAGCTCCAGCATTTCCAATGCAAAAGATAGGTGGTTTAGCCGCCTTTTTTATTGTCTGTTTTTTGGGCAGATACCCTTGCTAGATTTAGCTTGTTCAGGTATCATCCTTCGCCCATACGAATGTAGGCCAATAGTTCAATTGGTAGAGCACCGGTTTCCAAAACCGGCTGTTGGGGGTTCGAGTCCCTCTTGGCCTGCCATCTTTCGTATCCTATTTCTTAGTTAGGGATCACCTGAAGTATGAGTTCGAGTACTGAAGCTCAAGCGTCTCGCGGAGATGTGTTTAAGTGGGTAATTGTTGTTCTGCTAGTTGCGGTAGGCGTGATTGGTAATAACTATTATTCTGCTGAGTCACTATTGTATCGCTTAATCGCTATCTTGGTGTTGGCTGGTGTTGCCGGTTTTGTTGCGTTGCAGACTGTGAAAGGTAAGGCTTTTTTTACTTTGGCAAAAGAAGCTAAAACTGAAATTCGCAGGGTTGTATGGCCAACTAGGCAAGAAACCATGCAAACAACCTTAATAGTGTTAGCGGTTGTT
Source organism: Marinomonas rhizomae (assembly GCF_024397855.1). NCBI lineage: Bacteria > Pseudomonadati > Pseudomonadota > Gammaproteobacteria > Oceanospirillales > Oceanospirillaceae > Marinomonas > Marinomonas rhizomae. Next base: position 4,157,981 of record NZ_CP073343.1, on the reverse strand, counting down.
GTTTTTATGTCTCTCGTGCTATGGGGGGTGGATTCGTTCCTTGGTTGGATCGTTTCCTCGGTAATTAGTTAGGAGTTGCTCGTGACCAAACGATGGTATGTAGTACAAGCGTACTCAGGGTACGAAAAGCACGTAATGCGTTCGCTAATGGAGCGAGTGCAGGTTATGGGGCAGGAAGAAAATTTTGGTGACATTTTGGTGCCGACTGAAGAAGTGGTCGAAATCCGAGATGGCAAAAAGCGCAAGAGTGAAAGAAAATTCTATCCAGGTTATGTATTGGTTCAAATGGATATGAATGACGCCTCTTGGCATTTGGTTAAAGGCACGTCTCGTGTGCTTGGTTTTATTGGTGGTACGGCTGACAAGCCTTCTCCGATCACGAGTCGTGAAGCAGACGCTATTTTGCAGCGTGTTAGTGATGGGGTTGATAAACCTCGTCCTAAGACCTTGTTTGAAGTGGGTGAGGTTGTTCGTGTTAACGAAGGCCCATTTGCTGATTTCAATGGTGTTGTAGAAGAAGTGGATTACGATAAAAGTCGAATCAAAGTGGCAGTGCTTATTTTTGGGCGCTCTACGCCAGTTGATTTGGAATTTAGTCAGGTTGAAAAAGCCTGATTTTGTTGAACGGGTAGCCTTCGGGCAGTGACCCAATTGGAGTTGAAAAATGGCTAAGAAAGTCCAAGCTTATATCAAGCTACAAGTTAAAGCGGGTCAAGCGAACCCAAGTCCACCAGTTGGTCCAGCACTTGGTCAACACGGTGTGAATATCATGGAGTTCTGTAAAGCGTTTAATGCGAAAACTCAAGGCGTTGAGCCGGGTCTTCCTACGCCTGTTATTATCACTGTATACAGTGATCGTAGCTTTACATTTGAAACTAAGTCTACTCCTGCGGCAGTTTTGCTTAAAAAAGCAGCTGGCTTGAAGAGTGGTTCTCCACGTCCAAACACTCAGAAAGTTGGTACGGTTACTCGTGCTCAACTAGAAGAGATTGTTGTTGCTAAGCAGGCTGATTTGACTGCTTCTAACATGGATGCAGCAGTTCGTACTATTGCTGGTAGCGCACGCGCTATGGGTCTAGAAGTTGAAGGTGTTAACTAATGGCTAAATTAACTAAACGCGCTCGCTTGATCGCTGAAAAAGTAGAAGCAACTAAGTTTTACTCTGTAGAAGAAGCTGTTTCTCTATTGTCTGAGCTTTCTACTGTTAAGTTTAAAGAATCTATCGACGTATCTGTAAACTTGGGCGTTGACCCACGTAAATCTGATCAGGTTGTTCGTGGTTCTACAGTATTGCCTCATGGTGCTGGTAAAGATGTTCGTGTTGCTGTATTCGCACAAGGTGCAAATGCAGAAGCTGCGAAAGAAGCTGGTGCAGATGTTGTTGGTTTCGAAGATTTGGCTGAGCAAGTTAAAGCTGGCAACCTTGACTTTGACGTAGTTATTGCATCTCCAGATGCAATGCGTATCGTTGGTCAACTAGGTCAGGTTCTAGGTCCGCGTGGTCTAATGCCTAACCCTAAAGTTGGCACAGTAACGCCTGATGTTGCTACTGCAGTACGAAATGCAAAAGCAGGTCAAGCTCGTTACCGTACAGATAAAAATGGTATCATCCATGCTGCTGTTGGCTCTATTGAGTTTGCTGCTGATGCTATCAGAGGTAACTTGGAAGCGCTTTTGGCCGACTTGCGTCGTGCTAAACCAGCGTCTTCTAAAGGTGTTTACCTGAAGAAAGTGACTTTGTCCTCTACAATGGGACCTGGTCTACAAATTGATCTAAGTGCGCTTAACTCTACTAAGTAAGCATGTTTAGATCATGAGCTTTGGGGTCTGCCTTCATTAATTTGTTGAGCAGGCCGTCAAAGACCGCAGGAACCTAACGGTTTAATAACAACGTTGAAAAATGTTTGTCCTGCGCAGATGGTGTGGCCCGATTCAGATATACTTGGATCTAACTCACCAGCAAGTACTTCGAGAAATCGAAGAGTTGGTAAAAATAAGAGGTAATTTACCTCTGCTAATCCAGGAGAAAACCAGTGGCATTAGGTCTAGAAGACAAAAAAGCCATTGTCGCCGAAGTTAGCGAAGTTGCCAAAACTGCGTTGTCTGCGGTTGTTGCTGATTCTCGCGGTGTTACCGTGAGCAGCATGACTGCACTACGTAAAGAAGCGCGCGAAGCAGGTGTTTATGTACGTGTAGTACGTAACACTTTGGCTCGCCGTGCAGTTGAAGGTACTGACTTCGAATGTCTAGCTGAGAGCTTTGTTGGTCCTACGTTAATTGCTTTTTCAAACGAACACCCAGGTGCGGCTGCTCGTTTGTTGAAAGCTTTTGCGAAAGCGAATGATAAACTTGAAGTTAAGGCGTTGGCGTTCAACGGTGAGTTGATCCCAGCTGGCGACATTGATCGTTTGGCAACATTGCCTACATACGACGAAGCTATTGCGAAACTGATGAGTGTTATGCAGGGCGCAACAAGCAAGCTTGCACGTACTCTTGCAGCGATTCGCGATCAAAAAGAGCAAGAAGCGGCGTAATACGAATTATCGTATCGTTTCTTGATAAATATTTTGTTTTATCACCCTTGGGTGATTATAAAGAATGCTAGGAATCTGAGTCATGGCTCTAACTAAAGAAGATATCATCAATGCAGTAGCAGAAATGTCTGTGATGGACGTTGTTGAACTAATTTCTGCAATGGAAGAAAAATTCGGTGTAACTGCAGCTGTAGCTGCTGCTGGTCCTGCTGCTGAAGCTGGTCCTGCTGCTGAAGCTCAAACTGAATTTGACGTTGTTCTTACTGCTGCAGGCGATAAGAAAGTTAACGTAATTAAAGCAGTTCGTGCAGCAACTGGTCTAGGCTTGAAAGAAGCTAAAGCTATCGTTGACGGCGCTCCAATGACTGTTAAAGAAGGCGCTTCTAAAGAAGACGCTGACGCACTTAAGAAAGAGCTTGAAGAAGCTGGTGCATCTGTCGAAATCAAGTAATGATACTTGCATTTCCAGATTTCGACCAATAGTCGAAATGGCTGGTGACATTATTGTCGCCGGCCTTTTTGGGTTTCTAAAACTCAAATAAAACTTAGAAGAATTTTCACGTGGGAGATAATGCTCCCATAAATGGTAAGGCCTGATTTGGGCCTTTTGCGTCAATGTGCACAAGCTGGGGAATGCTGATGGCTTACTCATACACTGAGAAAAAACGTATCCGTAAGGATTTCGGTAAACTGCCGCCCGTTTTGGATGTGCCATACTTGCTGGCAATTCAGCTTGAATCCTACCGTAATTTTCTGCAAGAAGGTAAAAGCCTTGCAGAGCGTGGGGAATTAGGTCTGCATGGGGCCTTTAAATCTGTCTTTCCAATGGTCAGCTTTTCCGGCAATGCGGCGCTAGAATACGTCGATTACCGTTTAGGCAAGCCAGTTTTTGATGTTAAAGAGTGTCAGTTGCGTGGTGTTACTTACGCGGCACCTTTACGTGTTCGTGTACGACTAATTATTTATGATAAAGAGTCGTCCAACAAGGCAATCAAAGACATTCGCGAGCAAGAAGTCTACATGGGCGAAATTCCGCTTATGACAGACAATGGTACCTTTGTAATTAACGGGACTGAGCGTGTTATTGTATCTCAATTGCATCGTTCTCCTGGTGTGTTCTTCGACCACGATCGTGGTAAGACACACTCTTCAGGCAAGTTACTACATTCTGCTCGTATTATTCCTTACCGCGGTTCATGGTTGGACTTCGAGTTTGATCCAAAAGATTGCGTATTTGTTCGTATTGACCGTCGTCGTAAGTTGCCGGCAACGATTTTGTTGCGCGCCTTGGGTTACGGAACAGAGCAAATCCTAGATACTTTCTTTGAATCTACGCGTTTCTATTTGAAGCGTGATGGTTTTGAAATGGATCTAATTGCAAATCGCTTACGTGGCGAGACTGCACTGTTTAATATTGCTGATGCTAACGGCGAACTGATCGTAGAAGAAGGTCGTCGTATTACTGCTAAGCACATCCGCGTGATGGAAAAATCAGGTCTTGAGCGCCTATCTGTGCCGCTTGAGTACATGCTTGGCAAGGTAACAGCGAAAAACTTAGTTCATCCTTCAACGGGTGAGTTGATTGCGGAAGCAAACACTGAGTTGTCTGTTGATTTGCTGGAAGCCTTAGTTTCTTCTGGTATTACTGAAGTTGAAACGCTTTATACGAACGATTTGGACAATGGTCCATTTATTTCTGACACGCTTCGTATTGACCCAACTAGTAATCAGTTAGAAGCTCTAGTTGAAATCTATCGCATGATGCGTCCTGGCGAGCCGCCAACCAAAGAATCTGCTGAAGGCTTATTCCAAGGATTGTTCTTCTCTGAAGATCGTTATGACTTGTCTGGCGTTGGTCGAATGAAGTTCAACCGCCGCTTGGGTCGTGAAGAAGATACGGGTGCTGGCGTTCTTGATAACGACGACATTGTTGCTGTTCTTAAAACCTTGCTTGATATCCGTAACGGTAACGGCATGGTTGATGATATCGATCACTTGGGTAACCGTCGAGTTCGTTCTGTTGGCGAAATGGCCGAGAACCAATTCCGTGTTGGTCTTGTTCGTGTTGAGCGTGCAGTGAAAGAGCGTTTGTCAATGGCGGAAGCTGATGGCCTTATGCCGCAAGATCTTTTGAATGCGAAGCCAGTTGCTGCTGCTATTAAAGAGTTCTTCGGTTCAAGCCAGTTGTCTCAGTTTATGGACCAAAACAACCCGCTATCTGAAGTAACGCATAAGCGTCGTGTTTCAGCGTTAGGGCCTGGTGGTCTTACGCGTGAACGCGCAGGCTTTGAAGTACGTGACGTACACGCTACTCACTATGGCCGTGTTTGTCCTATCGAAACACCTGAAGGTCCAAACATTGGTTTGATCAACTCGCTATCTACTTATGCGCGTACTAACAGCTACGGCTTCTTAGAAACGCCATACCGTAAGATTATTGATGGCAAGATGACTGATGAAACAGTTTATATCTCTGCGATCGATGAAGCGAAATACGTTATTGCCCAAGCGTCTGCGAATGTTGATGCGGAAGGCCGTTTGGTTGATGAGTTGGTTCAGGTGCGTCATATGCACGAAACGACTTTGATTCCAAAAGAAAAAGTAAACCTAATGGACGTGTCACCTCGTCAGGTTGTTTCTGTTGCGGCATCTTTGATCCCGTTCCTAGAGCACGATGATGCTAACCGTGCATTGATGGGATCGAACATGCAGCGTCAAGCCGTACCGACACTTAAGGCTGATAAGCCTGTAGTTGGTACTGGTATGGAAAAAAATGTAGCAAAAGACTCTGGTGTTTGTATCGTTGCTAATCGCGGCGGTGTGATTGAGTCTGTTGATGCGAGCCGTATCGTTGTACGTGTGAACTCAGAAGAAACAATTGCTGGTGAAGCGGGTGTAGATATCTACAACCTGACTAAATACGTACGTTCTAACCAGAACACATGTATTAATCAGCGTACTTTGGTAATGAAGGGTGAGAAGGTTGCTTCTGGCGATATTATGGCCGATGGTCCTTCTGTTGATATGGGTGATTTGGCGCTTGGTCAAAACATGCGTATTGCTTTCATGCCTTGGAATGGTTTCAACTTCGAAGACTCGATCCTAGTATCTGAGCGTGTTGTAGAAGAAGATCGATTTACTTCTATCCACATTCAAGAATTAACGTGTGTTGCACGTGATACTAAGCTTGGGCCTGAAGAAATTACTGCCGATATCCCTAACGTGGGTGAAGGTGCGCTTTCTAAGTTGGATCAATCCGGTATCGTATACATCGGTGCAGAAGTTGAGCCAGGCGATATTCTAGTTGGTAAAGTGACGCCTAAGGGTGAAACACAGCTAACGCCTGAAGAGAAACTTTTGCGAGCTATCTTCGGTGAAAAAGCGTCTGACGTAAAAGATACGTCGCAACGTGTTAAGACGGGTACGCGCGGTACAGTTATCGACGTGCAAGTTTTCACTCGTGATGGCATTGAAAAAGATGACCGTGCTAAGTTCATTGAAAAATCGCAGCTTGATCAAGTTCGTAAAGACTTGAACGAAGAGTTCCGTATTGTCGAGAAAGCAACGTTTGAGCGTCTAGCTGAAGCCCTAATCGGCCAGCAAGCGGAAGGCGGTCCTAGCTTGGCTCGCAATGCGATTATTACGGAAGAGTACTTGGCGAATCTTGATCACCCTGAGTGGTTTAAAATTCGTGTTGCTAATGAAGAAGCGAGTGAGCAGCTTGAAAAAGCACAAGCCGCTTTGATTGAGCGCCGTAAAGAGCTTGATGCGAAATTTGAAGATAAGAAACGCAAATTACAAACAGGTGATGATCTAGCGCCTGGCGTTCTTAAGATCGTTAAAGTTTATGTTGCCATCAAACGCCGTATCCAGCCAGGTGATAAAATGGCCGGTCGTCATGGTAACAAGGGTGTAATTTCGAAAATTATGCCAGTTGAAGACATGCCGTATGATGAAAACGGTGATCCAGTTGATATCGTATTGAACCCGCTAGGTGTTCCTTCGCGTATGAACGTTGGTCAGGTTTTGGAGACTCACTTAGGTGCGGCATCTAAAGGCTTGGGTCGTAAGATCAACGAAATGCTTGTTGTGGAGCGTGAGAAAGCAGAGGCGGTTGCAGAACTGCGTAGCTTCCTCGATGAAATCTACAATGGCTACGAAGGCGACTTGCGTTGTGCTCGTACGGAAGATCTAGACAGCTTTACAGACGAAGAAATTTTAACCTTGGCCTCCAACCTAACGGGCGGTGTTCCAATGGCGTCTGGCGCCTTTGATGGTGCAAAAGAAGCTGAGATCAAGCGTATGTTGCGCTTAGCTGGAATCAACGAAAGTGGTCAGGTTAAATTATTTAACGGCCGTACTGGTGATGCTTTTGAACGTCCTGTAACGGTTGGTTACATGTATATGCTTAAGTTGAATCACTTGGTTGACGACAAAATGCACGCACGTTCTACCGGTTCTTACAGCTTGGTTACTCAGCAGCCGCTGGGTGGTAAAGCTCAGTTCGGTGGTCAGCGTTTCGGGGAGATGGAAGTATGGGCACTAGAAGCATATGGTGCTGCTTACACGCTTCAAGAGATGTTGACTGTTAAGTCCGATGACGTAAATGGCCGTACTAAGATGTATAAAAACATCGTAGACGGTGACCACCGTATGGAACCTGGCATGCCTGAGTCCTTCAACGTGTTGGTGAAAGAGATTCGTTCTCTTGGTATCGATATCGAGCTAGAAAACGAATAAGCACGAATCACATTTGACCTGCTGGGGAGCAAGACTCCCCGGCCTTACGAGTGGGGCGAATATCCATGAAAGACTTATTAGGTCTTCTAAAATCACAGGGACAATCTGACGAGTTTGATGCGATCCGCATTGGCTTGGCGTCACCAGATATGATTCGTTCATGGTCTTACGGTGAAGTTAAGAAGCCAGAGACCATCAACTACCGTACTTTCAAACCAGAACGTGACGGTTTGTTCTGTGCAAAAATCTTTGGTCCTATTAAGGACTACGAATGCTTGTGTGGTAAATATAAGCGTTTGAAACACCGCGGTGTTATCTGTGAGAAGTGTGGCGTTGAAGTGGCTCTGTCTAAAGTGCGTCGTGAACGCATGGGTCACATTGAGCTTGCATCGCCTGTTGCTCATATTTGGTTCTTGAAATCTCTACCGTCACGTATCGGTCTTATCATGGATATGACGTTGCGTGATATTGAGCGTGTTTTGTATTTTGAATCTTTCATCGTGATTGATCCAGGTATGACGACGCTTGAAAAAGGCCAGTTGCTAAATGACGAACAGTATTTTGAAGCGCTAGAAGAATTCGGTGACGAATTTGATGCCCGTATGGGTGCGGAAGCGGTTCAAATGTTGCTTCGCGATTTGGATATGCCTGTAGAAATTAACAGCATGCGTGAAGAGCTAAACAGCACAAATTCTGAAACTCGCATTAAGAAGCTTTCTAAGCGTCTTAAGCTAGTTGAAGCATTCTATCATTCTGGTAACAACCCAGAGTGGATGGTGCTAGATGTATTGCCTGTTCTTCCGCCAGATCTTCGTCCATTGGTACCACTTGAGGGTGGCCGTTTTGCGACGTCTGATTTGAACGACCTTTATCGTCGTGTGATTAACCGTAACAACCGTCTAAAGCGCCTGTTAGAGCTTTCAGCACCAGATATTATCGTACGTAACGAAAAGCGTATGTTGCAAGAATCTGTTGATGCTTTGCTTGATAACGGTCGTCGTGGTCGCGCTATTACTGGTTCTAACAAGCGTCCATTGAAATCTTTGGCTGACATGATCAAAGGTAAGCAAGGTCGTTTCCGTCAGAACTTGCTAGGTAAGCGTGTTGACTATTCTGGTCGTTCTGTAATCACAGTAGGTCCATCACTGCGACTACATCAGTGTGGTCTACCTAAGAAAATGGCACTTGAGTTATTCAAGCCATTCATTTTCTCTAAGCTTGAGCTTCGTGGCATGGCGACGACGATCAAAGCAGCGAAGAAAATGGTTGAGCGTGAAACGCCTGAAGTGTGGGATATCCTTGATGAGGTTATCCGTGAACATCCAGTGATGTTGAACCGTGCGCCAACACTTCACCGTTTGGGTATCCAAGCGTTTGAACCAATGTTGATCGAAGGTAAAGCGATTCAGTTGCACCCATTAGTGTGTGCGGCATACAACGCCGATTTCGATGGTGACCAAATGGCGGTTCACGTTCCGTTGACTATCGAAGCGCAGCTAGAAGCTCGTGCTTTGATGATGTCTACGAACAACATCCTATCACCAGCAAACGGCGAGCCGATCATCGTTCCTTCCCAGGACGTTGTATTGGGTCTGTACTATATGACTCGAGAGAAAATCAATGCCAAGGGTGAAGGCATGGCGTTTTCTGACATCAAAGAAGTACACCGTGCATATGGTGCGAAACAAGTTGAATTGCATGCCAAAGTAAAAGTACGTATCAGCCAAGTTGATACAACGCTTGAAGGCGACAAAGTGCCGTCTACTTTCATTGCAGATACAACGGTTGGTCGTGCTTTGTTGTTTGATATCGTTCCTGATGGCCTACCGTTCTCCGTGGTTAACCAAACCATGAAGAAAAAGGCGATCTCTAACTTGATCAACGAGTGTTACCGTAAAGTGGGCTTGAAAGAGAGCTGTATCTTTGCAGACCAATTAATGTACACAGGTTTTGCTTACGCAACAGCGTCTGGCTCTTCTGTTGGTGTTGATGACTTTGTTATCCCGCCAGAGAAGGCAGAGATCATTGCTAAAGCAGAGGCGGAAGTTAAAGAAATCGAATACCAATATGCAGATGGTCTTGTAACTCAAGGCGAGAAGTATAATAAAGTAATCGATTTATGGTCTCGTACTAACGAAACTGTAACTGAAGCCATGATGAAAAACTTGGCAAAAGAGATGACTGTCAACAAAGCAGGTGAAACGGTTGAACAACAATCTTTCAACTCTGTATATATGATGGCCGACTCTGGCGCCCGTGGTAGTGTTGCGCAGATGCGTCAGCTAGGTGGTATGCGTGGTCTGATGGCGAAGCCAGATGGATCCATCATCGAAACACCAATCACTGCGAACTTCCGTGAAGGTTTATCAGTACTTCAGTACTTTACCTCTACACACGGTGCTCGTAAGGGTCTAGCTGATACAGCATTGAAAACAGCCAACTCTGGTTACTTGACTCGTCGTCTAGTAGATGTAGCGCAGGATTTGGTTATCACTGAAGTAGATTGTGGTTCTACAAACGGTATTTCCGTTGCAGCCATGATTGAAGGTGGTGATGTGGTCGTGCCGTTAGGTCATCGCGTATTGGGTCGTGTAGTAGCTCAAGACGTTATTGACGGCAAAGGCGATTTCGTTCTTGCAGCTGGTACTTTGATTGACGAGCATGATGTTCGTACTATTGAAGCGGCTGGTGTGGATGAAATGATCATTCGTTCCGTTATCACATGTAATACGCGTCATGGTGTATGTGCTAAGTGTTACGGTCGTGATCTTGCTCGTGGTCATCAGGTTAACATCGGTGAAGCGATTGGTGTTGTTGCAGCACAGTCTATCGGTGAGCCAGGTACACAGTTGACGATGCGTACGTTCCACATCGGTGGTGCGGCATCTCGAGCGTCTGCGATTGATAGTGTTCAGGTGAAGAGTGCGGGTACGGTACGTTTCAATAAAATGAAGAGTATCGAGCGCCACACAGGTCATCTAGTCGTTGCATCTCGTTCTTCTGAATTGGCAATTGCTGATGAAGCTGGTCGTGAGAAAGAGCGTTATAAGCTTCCTTACGGTGCGGTATTGAGTGTTCGTGAAGGTGATCAAGTTACTGCGGGTCAAATCGTTGCTAACTGGGATCCACATACACACCCAATCGTATCTGAGATGGAAGGTCGTCTTGAATTCAGCGGTATGGAAGAGAACGTTACTATTCGTCGTCAATCTGACGAAATGACGGGCTTGACTACGATTGAAGTGATGGAAATGCGTGACCGTCCTGCGGCTGGTAAAGACATACGTCCGATGATTGCCGTTGTTGATGCAGAGGGTAATCCTGTATTGATTCCTGGTACTGAATCACCAGTACAGTACATGCTTCCTGAAAAAGCATTGTTGAGCTTAGATCATGGCGCAACAGTGAAATCAGGTGAGGTTCTTGCACGTATTCCTCAAGAATCTATCGGTAACAAAGATATTACCGGTGGTTTGCCACGAGTGGCAGATCTATTCGAAGCGCGTCGTCCGAAAGATCCAGCTGTTATGGCGGAAACGAGCGGTGTGGTTAGCTTCGGTAAAGAAACAAAAGGTAAAATTCGTTTGGTTATCACACCTCAAAATGGTGATGACCCAGTCGAGACTTTGATTCCTAAATGGCGTCAAATCAACATCTTTGATGGTGAGGAAGTGGCTAAAGGTGAGATTATTGCCGACGGTCCTTTGAGCCCTCATGATATTTTGCGTCTTCAAGGTGTAGAGGCTTTGGCCGATTACATCACGAATGAAGTGCAAGAAGTTTACCGTTTACAAGGCGTAGTAATTAACGATAAGCATATTGAAGTTATCGTTAACCAAATGTTGCGTAAAGTAGAGGTTGGTGAGTCTGGAGATACGGATCTTATCCAAGGTGATCAGGTTGAGTTTACTCATCTGTTAGATGCAAACGAAAAAGCAGAAGCTGAGAATAAGTTCCCAGCCAAGTTTGAGCGTGTGCTTCTAGGTATCACTAAAGCTTCTTTGGCTACTGAGTCCTTTATATCAGCAGCATCTTTCCAAGAAACAACTCGAGTTCTTACGGAAGGTGCGGTAACTGGTAAGAAAGATCACTTACGTGGCTTGAAAGAAAACGTTGTAGTAGGTCGCTTGATACCAGCTGGTACAGGTTTGGCTTACCACAATGAGCGCAAGAGAAAGAAAGAGCTTGCGCTAGCAGCGAAGGAAGGAAGTTCGACAGTAAGTGCATCAGATGTGGAAGAAGCATTGAGTGCAGCACTGAAAGACTAGTTATTTGCTGTTAAATCGTAAGGGAGGTGATTTTTTAGTCGCCTCCCTATTGACTGTTTTATAGGCGCAAATTAAACTTGCGCCTCCTTAATTTTGGCGATTTCCGTCATAAGAATTGGATTTGTGGAGCTTGTCTAATGGCAACCGTTAACCAGTTGGTTCGTAAACCACGTAAACGTAAAGTGGCAAAGAGTGACGTTCCTGCGTTACAAGCTTGTCCGCAACGCCGCGGTGTCTGCACTCGCGTATATACTACTACACCTAAAAAGCCTAACTCGGCTTTGCGTAAAGTATGTCGTGTTCGCTTGACTAACGGCTTCGAAGTTACTTCCTACATCGGCGGTGAAGGTCACAACCTGCAAGAACACAGCGTAGTGCTGATTCGTGGCGGTCGTGTAAAAGATCTTCCAGGTGTTCGTTACCACACAGTACGTGGTAGCTTGGATACTTCAGGCGTACAAAATCGTAAGCAAGGCCGTTCTAAATACGGTACTAAACGTCCTAAGAAATAAGCTAAATAAGCTTAATTCATCGTTTAGACATAATTTTTTAATACAGTAAGGCCGAGCAATAATTGAATTGTCTCGGGCGAACCTGAAGAGGATATAGATATGCCTAGAAGACGCGTCGTCGCTAAGCGTGAAATCCTTCCGGATCCTAAACACGGAAGCCAGATTCTCGCTAAATTTATCAACCATGTAATGGTTAGCGGTAAAAAGTCTGTTGCAGAAAGCATCGTTTACAATGCGCTAAATACTGTAGCAGCTCGCGCTAAAACTGAAGAGCCAATGGCTATCTTCGAAAAAGCATTGGAATCTATCCAGCCAATGGTTGAGGTTAAATCTCGCCGTGTTGGTGGTGCGACTTACCAAGTTCCTGTAGAAGTTCGTCCAGCTCGCCGCGCAGCTTTATCTATGCGTTGGTTGGTTGATGCTTCTCGTAAGCGTGGTGAAAAATCCATGGCTTTGCGTCTAGCTGGCGAAATTTTAGATGCTGCTGAAAACAAAGGTTCTGCTGTTAAGAAACGTGAAGACGTTCATCGCATGGCAGAAGCTAACAAAGCATTCTCTCACTACCGTTTCTAATCATCCGGAGAAGGATACACAGTGGCACGTAAAACACCTATCAACCGCTACCGTAATATCGGTATTTGTGCGCATGTTGATGCAGGTAAAACGACGACAACTGAACGCGTTCTTTTTTATACTGGTCTGTCCCATAAAATTGGTGAAGTGCACGATGGTGCAGCAACAATGGATTGGATGGAGCAAGAGCAAGAGCGTGGTATCACGATAACTTCAGCGGCTACAACATGCTTCTGGAGTGGAATGAATAAGCAGTTTGAAGAGCACCGTGTCAATATTATAGACACACCTGGACACGTAGATTTTACTATCGAAGTAGAGCGTTCTTTGCGTGTGTTAGATGGTGCTGTTGTTGTGCTTTGTGGTTCTTCAGGTGTGCAGCCTCAAACCGAGACGGTTTGGCGTCAAGCGAATAAGTATGAAGTTCCTCGTATGGTGTTCGTCAATAAGATGGATCGTACAGGTGCAGATTTCTTTTCGGTTGTTCGACAGTTAGAAAATCGTCTTGGAGCAAATGCGGTTCCTATTCAAATCAATGTTGGCGCTGAAGAAGATTTCAGAGGTGTCATCGACTTGGTTTTGATGAAAACAATTGTGTGGAGTGAAGAAGATCATGGGATGAGTTTCTCTTTAGAAGAGATTCCTGATGATTTGCTTGATGAAGCGCAAAAGTGGCGTGAGCACATGGTTGAGGCGGCTGCTGAAGCGAATGATGTATTGATGGAAAAGTACCTTGAAGAAGGTGAGCTAACCATTGAGGAAATAAAGAGCGGCCTGCGAGCTCGTACATTATCCAATGAGATTGTCTTGGTGACATGTGGCTCTGCCTTTAAAAATAAAGGCGTTCAGGCTGTTTTGGATGCTGTTGTTGAATATTTGCCTTCACCGCTTGAAGTAAAAGCGATTGAGGGTACGCTTGAGGATGGTGAAACGGTTGTTACTCGTGTTGCTAATGATGAAGATCCATTTTCGTCATTGGCATTTAAGATTGCAACAGACCCATTTGTAGGTACATTAACATTTATTCGCGTTTATTCTGGTGTGTTGCGCTCTGGTGATGCGGTTTATAATTCTGTTAAGCAGAAGCGTGAACGTATTGGTCGAATGGTGCAAATGCATGCGAATAATCGAGAAGAGATTAAAGAAGTGTTGGCGGGTGATATTGCTGCTGTCGTAGGTATGAAATACGTAACTACGGGTGATACGCTTTGCGATATGAAGGATGTTGTTGTACTTGAGCGTATGGAGTTTCCTGAGCCTGTTATATCCGTCGCTGTTGAGCCAAAGTCTCAAGCTGACCAAGATAAGATGGCTGTTGCGCTAGGTAAATTAGCGCAAGAAGATCCTTCTTTTCGAGTGGAGACACACGAAGAAACGGGTCAAACAATTATTTCCGGTATGGGTGAACTGCACCTTGATATTCTTGTCGACCGTATGCGTCGTGAGTTTAAGGTGGAGGCAAACATTGGTAAGCCTCAGGTTTCCTATCGGGAGAAAATTCGCAAAGAAGTGGTGGTTAATCACAAATTTGTGCGTCAATCCGGTGGTCGTGGTCAATACGGTCACGTCGTAATGAAGTTAATCCCAACTGATAAAGATGGGCTTGAGTTTGTTAACGAGATTGTTGGTGGTGCTATTCCTAAAGAATACATCCCTGCAGTAGAAAAGGGTGTTTCAGAGCAAATGAAGAATGGTGTGATCGCTGGTTATCCATTACTGGGTATCAAGGTTGTATTGTTCGATGGTTCATTCCATGATGTTGACTCTAATGAAATGGCCTTTAAAATTGCAGCTTCTCAGGGGCTAAGAAAAGGAGCAGCTGATGCTGATCCTTGCGTTCTTGAACCTGTAATGAAAGTGGAAGTTGTAACTCCTGAAGAATACATGGGTGATGTGATGGGTGACCTGAATCGTCGTCGTGGTGTTGTTCAGGGGATGGACGATTCCCCGTCAGGTAAAATTATTCGTGCTGAAGTTCCTCTCGGGGAGATGTTCGGGTATGCAACTGACGTGCGTAGCTTGTCGCAAGGGCGTGCAAGTTATGCGATGGAGTTTGAGAAATACGCTGAAGCACCGGCTAGTGTGGCAGACGCGATCATCAAAAATGAAGATTAATCATCATACTTACTAATTCTTAAGGTGTATGTATCATGGCAAAGAGTAAATTTGAACGTAGTAAACCGCACGTTAACGTTGGCACAATCGGTCACGTTGACCATGGTAAAACAACTTTAACTGCAGCATTGACTCGCGTATGTGCAGAAGTATTCGGCGGAACAGCTGTTGCTTTTGATGGTATCGATAATGCTCCAGAAGAGCGTGAGCGTGGTATCACTATCTCTACTTCTCACGTAGAGTATGATTCTCCAACTCGTCACTACGCGCACGTAGATTGTCCTGGACACGCCGATTATGTTAAAAACATGATCACTGGTGCTGCTCAAATGGACGGCGCGATCCTAGTTTGTGGTGCGACTGACGGCCCTATGCCTCAGACTCGTGAGCACATCCTTCTTTCTCGCCAAGTAGGTGTTCCTTACATCGTTGTTTTCTTGAACAAGTCTGACTTGTTGGCTGAAGATTGTGGTGGTGCGGATTCTGAAGAATACGCTGAAATGCTAGAATTGGTTGAGATGGAATTGCGTGACCTTCTTTCTGAATACGACTTCCCAGGTGATGATACTCCAATCATCCCAGGTTCTGCGCTAATGGCGTTGAAAGGCGAAGACGACAACGAAATGGGTACAACTGCTGTTAAGAAACTTGTTGAAACTCTTGACGCGTACATCCCTGAGCCAGAGCGTGCTATCGATGGTGCATTCTTGATGCCTATCGAGGACGTATTCTCTATTCAAGGTCGTGGTACAGTTGTTACTGGTCGTGTTGAGCGTGGTATTATCCGCATCCAAGAAGAAGTTGAAATTGTTGGTATCGTTGATACTACTAAGACAACTTGTACTGGTGTAGAAATGTTCCGTAAGCTTCTAGACGAAGGTCGTGCTGGTGAGAACTGTGGTATCCTTCTTCGTGGTACTAAGCGTGAAGACGTTCAGCGTGGTCAAGTATTGGCTAAGCCTGGTTCAATCACTCCTCACACTGAGTTTGAAGCAGAAGTATACGTGTTGGGTAAAGATGAAGGTGGTCGTCACACTCCATTCTTCAAAGGCTACCGTCCTCAGTTCTACTTCCGTACAACTGACGTAACTGGTGCTTGTTCTCTTCCTGAAGGCGTAGAAATGGTTATGCCTGGCGATAACATTCAAATGACTGTTGAGCTAATTCATGCAATCGCGATGGACGAAGGTCTACGTTTCGCGATCCGTGAAGGTGGTCGTACAGTTGGTGCTGGTGTTGTAGCTAAAATCCTTAAGTAATTAGATAGTAATATCTGCTTACTTTGATTTAGAAAAGGCCACTCGCATATCGGGTGGCCTTTTTATTTTATGGTTTATTTTGTTTGTTCAGAAATTGGTTACTTGACAACCAGTTTTTGAATGGCTAATATTCGCCGTCCTTAAAAAAGGATTGTGGCTTAATAAATGTACAGTTAAGTCATTAAAACATTGTATTTGGAGTTGGAAATGCAAAGCCAAAAAATCCGTATTCGTCTGAAAGCGTTTGATCATCGTCTGATCGATGCTTCAACACAAGAAATTGTGGACACAGCGAAACGTACAGGTGCGCAAGTGCGTGGACCGATTCCACTTCCTACTCGCAAAGAGCGTTATACAGTATTGATTTCACCACACGTAAATAAAGATGCGCGTGATCAGTATGAAATCCGTACACACAAACGTGTTCTAGACATCGTTGAGCCAACTGAAAAAACAGTTGATGCGCTAATGAAGCTAGATCTTGCGGCAGGCGTGGAAGTACAAATCTCTTTGGGTTAATAGCTCAAAGTTTGGGGTGCGACAACCGACTGGTTATCAGTCGGCTATATGCACAATAGTGGAATGATCTGGAATGATCAGCCGTAGCGGGTGATAGCCCCATACACAACTGGCAAATGAGGTAAAAAATGACTATTCAATTAGTCGGACGCAAAGCCGGAATGACACGTATCTTCACTGAAGACGGTGTATCCGTGCCAGTAACCGTCATCGAGGTTGAACCGAACCGCGTTACTCAGGTGAAAACAGCAGAAACTGACGGCTACCAAGCTGTTCAGGTAACTGTAGGTTCTCGCCGTTCGAGCCGCGTTAACAAAGCTGCTGCGGGTCATTATGCAAAAGCGAATGTTGAAGCAGGTCGTGGTTTGTGGGAGTTCCGCCTGGCAGGTGACGAAAAAGAAATCAATGTTGGTGATGAGCTAACTGTTGCTGATTTCGAATCTATCCAAATGGTTGATGTAACTGGTCAATCAAAGGGTAAAGGGTTTCAAGGTGCCATCAAGCGTCATAATTTTAGTATGCAAGACGCTACTCATGGTAACTCGTTGTCTCACCGTGCACCTGGTTCTATCGGCCAATGTCAAACACCTGGTCGTGTTTGGAAAGGCAAGAAGATGGCTGGCCATATGGGTGCTGCACAAGTAACTACTCAATCACTAGAAGTGGTTCGTGTAGACACAGAACGTAACCTTATCCTTGTGAAAGGTGCCGTGCCTGGTGCAGTAAATGGTGATGTTATTCTTCAATCAGCTGTTAAAGCTCGCTAAGAGGGGTAGACAATGAACTTGAATCTAACAGGCGCGGAAGGAACTGTAGAAGTTTCTGATGTAGCCTTTGCTCGTGAATACAACGAAGCGTTGGTTCACCAAGTAGTTACATCTTACTTGGCTGGCGCTCGTCAAGGCTCACGTGCACAGAAAACACGCTCTGAAGTAGCAGGTGGTGGACGCAAACCTTGGAAACAAAAAGGTTCTGGTCGTGCACGCGCAGGTACTATCCGTAGCCCTCTATGGCGCTCTGGTGGTGTTACTTTCGCTGCTAAGCCACAAGATCACTCTCAGAAAGTGAACAAGAAGATGTACCGTGCAGCAATGCGCACCATCTGGTCTGAGCTTGTACGTCAAGACCGTCTTGTTGTTGTAGAAGATCTTAAATTGGAAGCTCCAAAAACTAAGCTCTTCATAGCAAAAATGGCAGAATTGAATATTGAGAACGCTTTGATTGTTTCCGATCAATTGGATGACAATTTATTCTTAGCGGCTCGCAACATTCCTAACGTAGATGTACGTGATGCAGCGTCTATCGACCCTGTTAGCTTGATTGCTTACGACAAAGTGTTGGTGACAGTTGGTGCTCTGAAACAAGTTGAGGAGGCACTAGCATGATCGGCGAACGTATTTATAAAGTTCTGTTGGGTCCACATATTTCCGAAAAAGCAACGATCGTAGCCGAAGGCAATGGTCAGTATGTTTTTCGTGTAACTGGTGATGCAACGAAACCTGAAATCAAACAAGCTATCGAAGCGCTTTTTGAAGTCAAAGTTGAGTCTGTTCGCACGTTGAACCATAAAGGTAAAACGAAACGCACAGTTCGTGGTTTAGGTAAACGTAAAGACGTGAAAAAAGCGTATGTACGTTTGGCTGAAGGCCAAGACATTGATTTCATGGTCGCTGAATAAGGGGAGATAGGTCAATGGCTGTTGTTAAAAGTAAGCCAACGTCTGCAGGCCGTCGTCACGTTGTTAAAGTTACCAACAACGATTTGCACAAAGGCGCACCATATGCACCTTTGCTAGACACAAAAAGCAAATCTGGTGGACGTAACAATAACGGACGCATCACTACGCGTCACGTAGGTGGTGGTCATAAGCAGCATTACCGTATGGTTGATTTTCGTCGTAATAAAGATGGAATTTCTGCGGTAGTTGAGCGTTTGGAATATGATCCAAACCGTTCTGCAAATATTGCATTGATTAGATATGCTGATGGTGAGCGTCGTTACATTATCGCTTCCAAAGGTATGGTCGCTGGCAATATCGTTTTTAGTGGTGCAGATGCACCTATCAAAGCGGGTAATACTTTGCCTCTGCAAAATATCCCAGTTGGTAGTACTGTACACTGTATCGAGCTTAAGCCAGGTAAAGGTGCACAAGTTGCCCGTTCCGCTGGTGCTTCTGCTCAGCTAGTTGCTCGTGAAGGTCGTTACGTTACTCTTCGCCTACGTTCAGGTGAAATGCGTAAAGTATTGACAGAATGTCGCGCTACTTTAGGTGAAGTATCAAACTCTGAGCATAGCTTACGAGTTCTTGGTAAAGCTGGTGCTACGCGTTGGCGTGGTGTTCGTCCTACCGTTCGCGGTTCGGCGATGAACCCAGTTGATCACCCACATGGTGGTGGTGAAGGTCGTAGCAAAGGTGGTCGTCACCCAGTTACACCATGGGGTGTGCCTACTAAAGGTTACAAAACGCGCAGCAACAAGCGTACTGATAAACTTATTGTACGTCGCCGTACTAAGTAATAAGAGGAAACGACTGTGCCACGTTCACTAAAAAAAGGTCCTTTTATCGACCTTCATTTGTTGAAAAAGGTAGAGGCTGCGGTAGAGAAAAATGATCGTCGTCCAATTAAAACTTGGTCACGCCGTTCTACTATCTTCCCTGATTTTGTAGGGTTGACTATCGCTGTCCATAATGGTCGCCAGCATGTTCCAGTTCTAGTAACTGAAGATATGGTCGGTCATAAATTGGGTGAGTTCGCTCCGACCCGTACATATCGTGGTCATGCTGCGGACAAGAAAGCCAAACGGTAATAAGGGGTATTAACATGAGTGAAGTAAAAGCTTCATTGAAGGGTGCTCGCCTCTCAGCGCAGAAGGCCCGTTTGGTTGTAGATCAAATCCGCGGCAAATCTGTTAGCGAAGCACTGAACATTTTAACGTTCAGTCCTAAAAAGGCGGCAGTAATTGTCAAGAAAGTACTAGAGTCTGCTATAGCTAACGCTGAGCATAACGAAGGTGCTGATGTAGATGACTTGCGTGTGTCTACGGCTTACGTTGATGAGGCAATGACTCTGAAACGTATTATGCCACGTGCCAAAGGCCGTGCTGACCGTATTCTAAAACGCGGTTGCCATATTACAGTTAAAGTCGCTGACTAATTAGGAGAAACCCAATGGGTCAGAAGGTTCATCCAACTGGTATACGCCTAGGGATAGTTAAAGATCATACTTCTACTTGGTATGCTAATAATCAAAACTACTCTAAGCTGTTATTAAACGATCTTCAGGTTCGTGCGTTCCTGGAGAAAAAATTGGTCCAGGCTTCTGTTTCTCGTATTGAGATTCAGCGCCCTGCTCAGACAGCTCGTATTACAATTCACACTGCCCGTCCGGGTATTGTGATTGGTAAGAAAGGCGAAGATGTTGAGAAACTACGTAATGCAGTTTCTGAAATGATGGGCGTACCTGTCCACATTAACATCGAAGAAATTCGCAAGCCTGAAATGGATGCTAAATTGGTTGCGCAAAATATTGCTAGCCAACTTGAGCGTCGCGTAATGTTCCGTCGTGCTATGAAGCGCGCAGTACAAAATGCTATGCGTGCAGGCGCGAAAGGTATCAAGGTTCAGGTAAGTGGTCGTTTAGGCGGTGCAGAAATTGCACGTGCTGAGTGGTACCGTGAAGGCCGTGTGCCTCTACACACTCTACGCGCTGACATTGACTACGCTACTTATGAAGCTGCTACAACTTACGGCATCATTGGCGTAAAAGTGTGGATCTTCAAAGGCGAAATCTTGGGCGGTATTGAACAAGTGCGAGCTGACAAAGGCGCACAAAAGAAGAAGTCTAAGTAGGGGGTAAGTCATGTTACAACCGAAACGTACTAAGTTCCGCAAAATGCAGAAAGGCCGTAACCGCGGTCTTGCTCTTCGCGGAAACCAAGTTAGCTTTGGTGAATTCGGATTGAAGTCCACTGAACGTGGTCGTCTTACTGCTCGTCAAATTGAAGCGGCGCGTCGTGCAATGACTCGTCATATCAAACGTGGCGGTAAAATCTGGATTCGTGTGTTCCCTGATAAGCCGATTACTCAGAAACCTCTTGAGGTTCGTCAGGGTAAAGGTAAGGGTAGCGTAGAATACTGGGTTGCACAGATTCAACCTGGAAAAATGCTTTATGAAGTTGAGGGCGTTTCAGAACAGTTAGCTCGCGAAGCATTCGCGTTGGCTGCTGCTAAGCTTCCTCTGTCCACAACTTTCGTAACGCGTACGGTGATGTAGATGAAAGCAAAAGAACTGCAAGAAAAGTCTGTAGCTGAGCTACAAGCGACCTTGATTGAACTGCTACGTGAGCAATTTACTCTGCGCATGCAGAAAGCCACTGGTCAGTTAGCGCAAACTCATTTGCTCTCGCAAGTTCGCCGCAATATCGCACGTGTTAAAACCGTGCTAAACGATAAGGCAGGTAACTAAGATGGCAGAAACAAAAGCGCGTACAGCTACTGGTAAAGTAGTAAGCGACAAGATGGATAAAACCATCACGGTACTAGTTGAACGTACAGAAAAACACCCTTTATACGGTAAGTTTGTACGTCGTTCATCTAAACTACACGCTCATGATGAAAACAATGAGTGCCAGATCGGTGATACAGTTAAGGTCGTTGAAACACGTCCTTACTCTAAGTCTAAGACTTGGAATCTGGTTCAAGTTGTAGAGAAAGCAGCAGCTGTATAAGCTGCTCCTTCCTTCGTGAGACTTGTTATCTAATTTGATTGGAGAGCAGTAATGATTCAAACAGAATCGATGCTTGATGTAGCAGATAACAGCGGCGCAAAGCGTGTTCAGTGTATTAAAGTACTGGGTGGCTCACATCGTCGTTATGCTGCTATCGGTGACATCATTAAGGTCACAGTGAAAGAAGCGATCCCACGTGGTCGTGTTAAAAAAGGGCAGGTTCTTAACGCAGTTGTCGTTAGAACTAAGAAAGGTGTTCGTCGTTCTGATGGTTCAGTAATCCGTTTTGATGTAAACTCAGCGGTTCTATTGAATGCTTCAGGACAGCCTATTGGTACTCGTATCTTTGGCCCTGTAACACGTGAATTGCGTACAGAGCAGTTCATGAAAATTGTTTCTCTTGCACCAGAAGTGCTGTAAGAGGGAGAGGGGACATTATGCGTAAGATCAAACGTAACGACGAAGTTATCGTAATTGCTGGTAAAGACAAAGGCAAGCGCGGTAAAGTTGTTAAGGTAGTAGACGAAAACCGAGTTCTAGTTTCTGGCATTAACACTGTTAAGAAGCACGAGAAACCAAACCCTATGAAGGGTTCAACTGGTGGTATCGTTGAACAAGAAGCACCTATCCAGGTTTCCAATGTAGCAATCTATAACGATGCTACTGGTAAAGCGGATCGCGTCGGCTTTAAATTGAACGAAGACGGTACGAAAGTGCGTGTTTTTAAATCAAATAGTGAAGCGATCGACGCCTAAGAGCGAGAATTATAGCCATGGCGAGACTTAAGCAAGTTTATAAAGATCAAGTTGTAGCAAAACTTACAGAAGATTTTAGCTACAAGAATGTGATGGAAGTGCCTAAAATCACTAAAATCACTTTAAATATGGGTGTTGGTGAAGCTATCGCAGACAAGAAACTTCTTGAGCATGCGGTAAATGATCTTGAAGCACTTAGCGGCCAAAAAGTTGTAGTGACTAAGGCTCGTAAATCAGTAGCAGGCTTTAAAATCCGTGACGGTTACCCGATCGGTTGTAAAGTGACTCTACGTGGCGAGCGTATGTGGGATTTCTTCGACCGTTTGGTTGATGTTGCTATTCCACGTATCCGTGACTTCCGTGGACTTAATCCTAAGTCTTTCGACGGTCGTGGTAACTACAGTATGGGTGTTAAAGAGCAAATCATCTTCCCTGAGATCGATTACGATAAAGTAGATCGTGTACGTGGTATGGATATTACCATTACAACGACTGCTCGTACCGATGAAGAAGGTCGTGCTTTGCTAGCAGCCTTTAGTTTCCCTTTCAAGAAATAAGAGGTAGGAATCATGGCTAAAATATCAATGATTCAGCGCGAAGCAAAACGTACCAAATTAGTAGCTAAATTCGCTGAAAAGCGTGCGGCTCTAAAGGCGATCATTAGTGACGTTAATGCATCGGACGATGAAAAGTGGGAAGCGACGCTTAAATTGCAAGCGCTTCCACGCGATTCATCTTCTTCACGCCAACGTAACCGTTGCCAAATTACAGGTCGTCCGCACGGTGTATACCGTCGCTTCGGTCTGTCTCGTATCAAACTGCGTGAAGCAGCGATGCGTGGCGACGTACCAGGCTTGAAGAAAGCTAGTTGGTAAGCAAGTAGAGCGCGATCATAATACATGGCAGTGAGTGGAGTGTCTAAATACTGGACATTCTGCTCGCTGCTGTGTACTATGCGCGAGCTCTATTTGCTGCACAATGGTTTTTAAATTAGGAGCTCTTAAATGAGTATGCAAGATACCCTTGCGGATATGTTTACACGTATTCGTAATGCACAGATGGCTGCAAAGACCTCTGTGAGTATGCCTTCATCAAAAATGAAGACATCGATTGCTGCTGTTCTACGCGAAGAAGGTTACGTAGGTGACTTTTCTGTAGACGAAGCAGTAAAACCGACGCTTACTATCGAGTTGAAATACTACGAAGGTAAGCCAGTTATCGAACAAATCAAACGCGCATCTCGCCCAAGTTTGCGTCAATACAAAGGCACTAGTGCTCTACCAAAAGTAGAAGCTGGCCTTGGTGTTGCAATCATCTCTACCTCTAAAGGTGTGATGACAGACCGTGCAGCTCGTGCTGCTGGTATCGGTGGCGAAGTAATCTGCACAGTATTCTAGGAGTTAGTATGTCTCGAGTTGCTAATAGTCCCGTGACGCTTCCTAGTGGTGTAGATTTAACCCTAAATGGACAAAATGTTGTTGTTAAAGGCGGCAAAGGTTCTTTAGAGTTTAATGTTCACACAAGCGTACAAGTGTCTAAAGAAGAAAATGTTATCACCTTCGCTGCGCGCGATGGTGCAAAACAAAGCCGTGCCTTAGCTGGTACAACTCGTGCTTTGATTAACAACATGGTTGTTGGTGTTAGTCAGGGTTTCGAGAAAAGATTGTTTCTTCAAGGTGTTGGTTACCGTGCTGCGCTTAAAGGCAATGTACTTAACCTATCTCTGGGTTTCTCTCACCCAGTAGATTACGAACTTCCTGAAGGCGTAACAGCTGAATGTGCTTCTCAAACAGAAGTTGTGATCCGTGGCATTGATAAACAAGCCGTTGGTCAAGTTGCTGCAGAAGTTCGCGGTTTCCGTCCACCAGAGCCATATAAAGGCAAAGGTGTTCGCTATTCTGACGAAGTAATTCGTCGTAAAGAAGCTAAGAAGAAGTAGGTAGGCATTCATGAACACTAAAAAACAATCTCGGATTCGTCGTGCACGCCGTGCTCGTTTGCATATTCGTGACTTAGGTGCGAATCGTCTTACTGTACATCGCACACCACGCCATATGTATGCTCAAGTGATTTCTCCTTGTGGTAGTAAAGTACTAGCTAGTGCTTCTACTCTTGAAGAAGCTCTTCGTGGCTCAGCGACAGGCAACAAAACAGCGGCTAAAGAAGTCGGTACTTTGATTGCTACACGCGCTAAAGAAGCAGGTGTCACTTCGGTCGCTTTCGACCGTTCTGGCTTCAAATACCATGGCCGCGTCCAAGTTCTTGCTGACGCTGCACGTGAAGCCGGTCTAGAGTTCTAAGGGGTAGCAAATGGCAGTTAATGATCAACAAACTAGCGACCTCCAAGAGAAGCTAGTACAAGTAAACCGCGTTGCTAAAGTTGTAAAGGGTGGTCGTATCTTCTCTTTCACAGCTTTGACAGTCGTTGGTGATGGTAAAGGTAAAGTTGGCTTTGGTCGTGGTAAAGCGCGTGAAGTTCCTCAAGCTATTCAAAAAGCAATGGAACAAGCTCGTCGTAACATGGTTTCTGTTAAGCTAGATGGCGATACTCTTCAGTATCCTGTTAAAGCGAATCACGGAGCATCTAAAGTTTACATGCAGCCTGCGTCTCAAGGTACCGGTATCATCGCCGGTGGTGCAATGCGTGCGGTTCTAGAAATCGCTGGCGTTCACAACGTTTTGGCGAAATGTTACGGTTCTACAAACCCAGTAAACGTAGTTCGCGCTACGATCAAAGGTTTGCAGGATATGAAAGCACCTGAACAAATCGCGGCTAAACGCGGTAAGTCAGTCGATCAAATTTTGGGGTAATGTGTCATGGCGAATAATACCATCACAGTTCAACTAACCCGCAGCCCGATCGGTCGTCTTCCAAAGCACCGTGAAACTGTTAAAGGCTTGGGTTTGCGTAAAGTTGGCCAAACACGTGAGTTGGAAGATACTCCTTCTGTACGTGGCATGGTTAATAAAGTTTATTACATGGTTAAAGTGGTAGGGGAATAACATGTTCTTAAATACACTTCGTCCTGGCGAAGGTAGCAAGCATGCTCCTAAACGTGTTGGTCGCGGCATTGGTAGCGGCTTGGGCAAAACCGGCGGACGAGGCCATAAAGGTCTTAAATCTCGTTCTGGTGGCTCAGTAAAACCTGGTTTTGAAGGTGGTCAAATGCCTTTGCAGCGTCGTCTGCCAAAATTCGGTTTCACTTCACGTCAGGCAAAGTATGTTGCTGAGGTTCGTTTAAACGAGCTTGCTGCTGTAAATGCTGAAGTTGTAGATTTGGCTGCTCTTAAAAGCGCCGACATTCTAGGTCATCAAATTAAGACTGCTCGTGTAATTTTGTCTGGTTCTATCGACAAAGCTGTCACAGTTCGTGGTCTTAAAGTGACTAAAGGTGCTCGTGCCGCTATTGAAGCAGCTGGCGGAAAAGTCGAGGAATAAATGGCAAAGCGTGGCTCACTACCAGCTGGCATGCAAAACGGTTTAGGCGAGCTTTGGTCTCGTATTCGTTTTGTGTTTCTAGCAATTATTGTATACCGAATCGGTGCGCACATTCCTGTTCCGGGTATTAATCCTGACAGGTTATCTGCGTTGTTTGATCAAAATGAAGGCACTATTCTGAGTTTATTTAACGTATTCTCAGGGGGCGCGCTTGAGCGCATGAGTATTTTTGCGCTTGGGATTTTGCCCTATATTTCTGCCTCTATTATTATGCAGTTATTGACGGTTGTGAGTCCGCAGCTAGAGCAGTTGAAGAAAGAGGGTGAAGCGGGTCGTCGCAAGATTACTCAGTACACCCGTTACGGTACTGTACTTCTTGCCCTTGTTCAGTCTGCCAGTATGGCGGTTGGCTTGGCAAGTCAAGGGATCTCATTTAGTAGTGGCATGGAATTCTATGCTGTTGCTGTTGTGACACTTGTTGCTGGTACTGTTTTCTTGATGTGGTTAGGTGAGCAGGTTACTGAAAAAGGTATTGGTAATGGTATATCCATTCTTATCTTTGCCGGTATCGTTGCTGGCTTGCCTTCTGCTTTAGGCCGTTCATTTGAGTCGGCTCGTCAAGGCGATATCAATATTTTAGCTTTGTTGTTGATTGGTATACTTGCCATTGCGACTATTGCATTCGTTGTTTTCATCGAACGTGGTCAACGTCGCATTACGGTTAATTATGCAAAACGCCAACAAGGCAAAAAAGTATTTGCTGCACAAAAGAGTCATTTGCCTCTTAAAGTAAATATGGCTGGTGTAATCCCACCTATATTTGCTTCAAGTATCCTTTTGTTCCCAGCTTCGATCGGACAATGGTTTGGTCAAGGTGAAGGAATGGAATGGTTGCAAAATATCTCTTTGGCTCTAGCTCCTGGGCAACCGCTTTATGTGCTGTTGTTTGCGATAGCAATTGTTTTCTTTTGCTTCTTCTATACGGCGCTAGTGTTCAACCCTAAAGATGTGGCAGATAACTTGAAAAAATCCGGTGCGTTCTTGCCGGGTATTCGTCCAGGCGATCATACAGCTCGATATATTGATGGTGTAATGACTCGTTTGACACTGTTTGGTGCTTTATACATCACTCTAGTGTCTCTGATGCCTCAGTTCTTTGTTGTTGCGTGGAATGTTCCATTCTACTTTGGCGGTACTTCTATGTTAATCGTAGTGGTAGTTGTCATGGACTTTATGTCGCAAGTTCAAAGTCATTTGATGAGTCAGCAATACGAATCATTAATGAAGAAATCTAATCTGACTGGTTATGGTCCAAATGGCCTAATGCGTTAAGCGTAGGTTGGAGTTGAACATGAAAGTACGTGCATCTGTAAAGAAAATCTGTCGTAACTGCAAAATCGTTCGTCGTAACGGTTCAGTTCGAGTGATTTGCATTGAGCCTCGTCACAAACAGCGTCAAGGTTAATAGCGAGTTCGCTCGATGATGGGAAAGGGTGGTTGATTTATGTCCTAAAGATAGGCATAATCAGCCGCCCTCATGATAGTAAAGTGATGAATTAACATATAATCATCAATAACAACGGAGTAAAGTGAATGGCTCGTATAGCCGGTGTCAATATTCCTGACAATAAACATGCGGTCATTTCTCTGACTTACATCTTCGGAATTGGTCGCACTCGTTCACGCGCTATCTGCGCTGCTACAGGTGTTGCTGAAACTGCGAAAATCGGTTCATTAAGTGATGATATCCTTGATGAACTTCGTGGCGAAGTTGCTAAGTATACTGTAGAGGGTGACTTACGTCGTGAAGTCAGTATGTCTATCAAACGTTTGATGGACCTAGGTTGTAATCGCGGGATTCGTCATCGCCGCAGCCTACCAGTTCGTGGTCAACGTACCAAAACGAACGCTCGTACACGAAAAGGCCCTCGTAAGCCTATTCGTAAGTAATTTAAACGCGTTTCGCTCTAGCCACAAGTTTGCTAGAGCTGAGCATTAAATAGGAAAGTGCAATATGGCTAAGCCAGCTACGCGCAACACCAAGAAAAAAGTCAAAAAGACGGTCGTCGACGGTGTTGCTCATGTACACGCGTCATTTAATAACACGATCGTGACTATCACTGACCGCCAAGGCAATGCTTTGTCTTGGGCTACTGCCGGTGGTTCTGGTTTTCGCGGATCTCGTAAAAGTACTCCTTTCGCAGCTCAAGTAGCAGCGGAACGTGCCGGTACTGTCGCACAAGAGTTCGGCCTTAAAAACGTTGACGTAATGATTAAGGGCCCTGGTCCTGGTCGTGAGTCCGCAGTTCGTGCATTAAATGCATTGGGCTTGCGTATCAATAACATCACAGATGTGACGCCAATTCCGCACAACGGTTGTCGTCCACCTAAGAAACGTCGCGTTTAATTGAGGAGACAGATACATGGCTCGTTATATAGGTCCAACTTGTAAGTTGTCTCGTCGTGAAGGTACCGACTTGCAATTGAAGAGCGGTTCACGCGCTCTTGAGTCGAAATGTAAAGTAGAAACGGTTCCTGGTGTGCACGGTGCACGTCGCGGTCGTCTTTCTGATTACGGCTTACAATTACGTGAGAAACAAAAAGTACGTCGTATGTACGGCGTTCTTGAAAAGCAATTTCGTAATTACTACAAATCTGCTGCTCGTCTTAAAGGTGCAACTGGTGAAAACCTTCTGCAACTTTTGGAATCACGTTTAGATAACGTTGTATACCGCGCAGGTTTTGGTTCTACACGTGCAGAAGCTCGTCAGCTAGTTGGCCATAAAGGCATTCTAGTTAATGGCGCTACGGTTAACATTCCGTCTTACCAAGTTAAAGCTGGTGACGTTGTGTCTATCCGTGAAAAAGCTAAGAAGCAATTGCGTGTACAAAGCGCACTAGAGCTATCTAAAGGTCGTGCACCGATCCATTGGATCGAAGTTGATTCAACTAAACTGGAAGCAACTTACAAAGCTGTTCCAGAACGTGCCGATTTATCAGCTGAAATTAATGAGAACCTAATTGTCGAACTTTACTCTAAGTAAGTCGGTGATTAGGATTAAGAAATAGGTGGATCTATGCAGCGTTCAGTGAGCGAATTGTTAACCCCACGCAACATTGAAGTTCAGGAATTAGGCAACTGTCGCGCTAAAGTTACACTGCAACCACTAGAACGTGGTTTTGGTCATACTTTAGGTAACGCACTGCGCCGTATCCTGCTTTCTTCAATGCCAGGTTGTGCGATTGTTGAAGTCGAAATCGACGGTGTATTACACGAATACAGCGCAATCGAAGGGGTTAAAGAAGATGTAATTGAAATTCTTCTTAACCTGAAAGGAGTTGCGATCGCTCTACACGGGCAAGATGAAGCAACTCTTACTCTAAGTAAAAAAGGTCCTGGTATCGTAACAGCTGGAGATATCCAGTTGGTTGCTGATGCAGAGATCGCTAACCCGGATCATGTTATTGCGCACTTGGATGACACTGCAGAGTTAACTATGCAGATCAAAGTCGCTCGTGGCCGTGGTTATGAGCCTGCTGATGCTCGTGTTGCTGGCGACGATGAGACTCGTCCAATCGGTCGCTTGCAACTGGATGCCTCATTCAGCCCTGTTCGCCGTGTTGCGTACAGTGTCGATAATGCTCGTGTAGAGCAGCGTACAGATTTAGATAAGCTAGTCTTAGACATCGAATCTAATGGTACTATCGACCCTGAAGAAGCAATTCGTCGTGCAGCGACTATTTTACAACAGCAAATCGCGGTTTTTGTCGCCCTTGAAAGCGAAAGCGAAGCACCTGTTGTAGAAGAAGAGGATGAGATTGATCCAATTTTGCTACGCCCGGTTGATGATCTTGAATTGACCGTTCGCAGTGCTAACTGTTTAAAAGCAGAGAACATTTATTACATCGGTGATTTGATTCAACGTACTGAGGTTGAGCTTCTTAAGACGCCTAACCTAGGTAAGAAGTCGTTAACTGAAATCAAAGATGTTTTAGCACAGCGTGGTTTGTCTTTGGGAATGCGTTTAGAGAATTGGCCACCGGCTAGTTTGAAAGACGATAGCAAAGTTCTAGCTCGCTAGGTCATTGTTCCCTGACCACCGTAGTTTGGTAAGGAATGTAAAATGCGTCATCGTAAGAGTGGACGTCACTTAAACCGTACTAGCTCACATCGTAAAGCGATGTTTAAAAACATGGCTGCTTCTTTGTTCGAACACGAAGTTATTAAAACTACGTTGCCGAAAGCTAAAGAATTGCGTCGTGTTGCTGAGCCTTTGATCACATTGGCGAAAGTTGATTCTGTTGCGAATCGTCGCCTTGCCTTTGCTCGTACTCGTAGCAAAGATGCAGTAGGTAAATTGTTCTCAGAACTTGGTCCTCGTTACCAAGCTCGCCCTGGTGGTTATGTTCGCATTCTAAAATGTGGCTTCCGCACAGGTGACAACGCACCTATGGCTTATGTTGAATTGGTCGATCGTCCAGTTACAGAAGCCGCTGAGTAATATCAGTTTGTAATAAAAAGCCGAGCTATTAGCTCGGCTTTTTTTTGCAAAAAAATTACCTGATATGATAGTCAGACACAAAAAAATACCCGAAAAAGTTAAGCTTTTCTCGGGTATTTTATTTTTGACTAAGGGCTAATTAAGCATTTGTTTTAAGAAGCGACCAGTATGAGATTTTTCAGCTTGAGCAACTTCTTCCGGCGTTCCTTCAGCGACAATGTAGCCGCCACCGCTGCCCCCTTCTGGGCCTAAGTCAACAATCCAATCAGCAGTTTTTATTACATCAAGGTTGTGTTCAATGACAACGACTGTATTGCCGTGATCTCTTAGGCGATGAAGCACTTTGAGCAGTTGTTCTATATCCGCAAAGTGTAGTCCTGTTGTCGGCTCATCTAAAATGTAGAGCGTTGTGCCTGTGTCGCGTTTAGATAGTTCTTTTGCGAGTTTAACCCGCTGTGCTTCGCCACCAGACAGCGTTGTGGCTGCTTGCCCAAGGCGGATGTAACCTAAGCCCACATCCATTAAGGTTTGCAGTTTTCTTGCAATAGAAGGGACTGGATCAAAAAACTCTCGAGCATCTTCAATCGTCATATCTAAGCACTCGTGAATGTTCTTGCCTTTGTAATGGATCTCTAATGTTTCACGATTGTAGCGTTTGCCTTTGCAGGTATCACATGGCACATAGACGTCAGGAAGAAAGTGCATTTCTACTTTAATGACACCATCACCTTGGCAGGCCTCACAGCGGCCGCCTTTGACGTTAAAACTGAATCTGCCCGGTTTATAACCACGTGAACGAGACTCTTGTGTTGCCGAGAAGAGCTCTCTCATTGGAGTAAAAATACCCGTGTAGGTAGCAGGGTTGGATCTTGGCGTCCGACCAATAGGGCTTTGGTCAATGTCTACACACTTGTCGAATAAATCTAGTCCCTCTATACGCTCGTGTGGTGCCGCTTTTAATGTGGTTGCGCCATTGAGTGCCGTTGCAGCAAGAGGATATAGAGTGCCATTTACTAGAGTCGACTTACCAGAACCTGAAACGCCGGTTATACAGGTCATTACTCCAACAGGGATGTTGAGATCAACAGTATTTAAGTTATTGCCTGTTGCGCCTATCAGCTTGAGGAATTGTTTGTCTTTTGCTTGATGGCGAATGGGAGGTATTTCAATTTTACGTTTGCCCGTTAGGAATTGCCCAGTAACGGATTCAGGACAATCCATAATATCCTGAGGTGTGCCACTTGCAATGATTTGACCACCGTGAACACCAGCGCCTGGGCCAATATCGACAACAAAGTCTGCAATACGAATCGCGTCTTCATCATGCTCTACCACAATAACGGTATTTCCCAAATCTCGGAGTCTGGTTAGTGTGGCGATGAGTCGTTCATTATCGCGTTGATGCAGACCAATGGAAGGCTCATCTAGGATGTACATTACGCCTACTAGGCCGGCACCTATTTGGCTAGCAAGTCTGATTCGCTGTGCTTCACCGCCTGATAATGAGTCTGCTTTACGGTCTAAAGTTAGATAGTCCAAGCCTACGTTTACCAAGAAGGTTAAGCGGTCACGAATCTCTTTAAGGATTTTAGAGGCGATTTCACCGCGTGACCCTGGAAGCTCTAGTGTTTCGAAATACTTCAAGCATTCTGCGATTGGATAAGTCACCACTTCTGGAAGCGTTTGCTCAGCAATGAAGACGTTACGAGCGGATCGATTCAATCGAGAGCCATGACAATCTGGACAAGGCTGAATGCTGATGTATTGTGAGAGGTCGTCACGTACGCTGTCCGATTCTGTTTCATGGTAGCGGCGCTGTAGGTTTGGAATAACGCCTTCAAATGAGTGTGAGCGCGTCATTTTATCGCCACGTTCATTGATGTAAATGAAATCTATCTTGTCTTTTCCTGAGCCATGCAGAATTCGCTTTTTAAAGTCACTAGGAATGTCTTTATATCTTGACTCAATGTCGAATCCGTAATGTTTCGCTAGCGCACTCAGTTGTTGATAATAAAAGATGCTACGTCGGCCCCAGCCTCGGATGGCACCTTCAGCAAGTGTGAGTGTCTCGTCTTGAATGATTCGATCTGGATCGAACATCTGATGAGTGCCTAAACCGTCACAAGTCTGACAAGCGCCATTTGGGTTGTTGAACGAAAAAAGTCGAGGCTCTAGTTCGGTTAAGCTGTAGCCACAAACTGGACAGGCAAATTTACTAGAGAAAATATATTCTTCTTTTTCGTCATCCATATTGATGACTTTGGCGATACCATCAGAGAGACCAAGGCAAGTTTCGAAAGACTCTGCCAAGCGCAGTTGGAGGTCAGAACGTACCTTAAAGCGGTCAATGACCACTTCAATAGTATGTTTCTTATTTTTTTCTAATATTGGCGCATCGTCTAGATCAACGACAATGCCATCAATTCTAGCGCGAATAAACCCCTTAGAAAGCAGATCACTAATGGTATGTAAGTGCTCACCTTTTCGATCTTTGACGATAGGGGCTAGCAGCATCATCTTAGTTTCTTCTGGGAGCGATATAACTTTATCGACCATTTGTGATATGGTTTGCGCCTCTAATGGCTCACCATGATCTGGGCAGCGTGGTTGTCCTGCGCGGGCAAATAACAATCGTAGATAATCGTATATTTCTGTTATTGTACCGACTGTTGATCGTGGGTTATGAGAAGTTGATTTTTGCTCGATTGAAATAGCAGGAGAAAGGCCTTCAATGTGGTCTATGTCTGGTTTTTCCATCATGGACAAAAACTGTCTAGCGTATGTCGAAAGGGATTCTACATAGCGACGTTGTCCTTCGGCGTATAAAGTGTCAAAGGCGAGAGAGGATTTACCTGAGCCGGATAGGCCAGTAATCACCACAAGTTTGTCTCTTGGGATGTCTAGGTCCACATTTTTTAAATTGTGTGTGCGGGCCCCGCGTATGGTAATGGTATCCATGAGTCTCCAATGTGAAGTCGATCAACAGATAGAAATCTGTCAGTAAATTAAATAACTGTCTATTTTTACAGTAGTTGAAATGGAGCTTCAACGGTATTTTTTGTAAAATTGACAATCTTTTTTCTTAACCACCTAGTTAAACGGTTGAAACCTCCTTATGGATCTACTTGAACGTCGTTCAGTTCTTGCTTTAGCACTGATCTATTTATTCAGAATGTTGGGCTTGTTTCTTATTATGCCCGTCATTAGTGTGGCAGCTGATGGGCTGACTGGGGCTGATGCCGCGTTAATTGGTACAGCGATCGGTATCTATGGCCTGACTCAAGCGAGCTTGCAGATTCCGATGGGCATGTGGTCGGATAAAATTGGCCGTAAACGTGTCATTGTGATCGGACTGTTGCTGTTTGCTGTAGGGAGTTTGATCTGTGCTAATGCCACTGATATCAATACCTTGATTGTCGGTCGAGCAATTCAGGGTGCTGGTGCTATTGCCAGTACCTTGATGGCGTTATTGAGTGACGTCACAAGAGAGCAAAACCGCACTAAAGCCATGGCGATTGTTGGTATTAGTATTGGCGCCTCGTTTATGTTGTCTTTGGTACTAGGGCCTTGGATTTTTGCTTTAATTGGTCTTTCGGGACTGTTTTATTTGTCTTTTGCATTATCTTTACTGGGCATACTCTTGATCATTTTTGCTGTGCCGAATATTGTCCAGCACACCTTTAAACGTGATACGACCCCGAGCCTTAAGGCTCTTGGTTTGGTGCTGAAAGACTCGAAACTGCGGTTCCTTAATGTCAGTGTTTTATTGTTGCATGCAAGCCTAACGGCGTTGTTTGTCACTGTGCCAAATTTGTTGATTCAGCAATTTGATTTACCCTTGTCAGAGCATAGCTGGCTTTACTTAGCGATCATGAGTTTTGCTTTCGCAGGTATGCTACCATTAGTGATTATTGCTGAGTCAAAAGGCAAGACAAAAGGCGTGTTAATCGCCGTGATGGTTTTGTTAGGTTTAAGCTCAATATTGCTGCAATGGGCTCCGTACCTTTGGGTATTTGGGGTATTGTTGTGGGTCTATTTTGTTGGCTTCAACTCACTAGAAGCTGTACTGCCGTCTCTTATAAGTAAGTTGGCGCCTGTGGGTTATCGTGGTACAGCAATGGGTGTGTTCTCTACCCATCAATTTATGGGATCTTTTTTGGGTGGTGTTGGCGGCGGTTGGTTGCTGCAACATCATGCAAACAGCGGTGTCTTTTGGGTTGTCGGCGTGGTGTTTTTGGCATGGTCACTTGTTTGTGCTATCCAGCCAGCGCCTCGTTCGTTAAGTAGTTTGGCGTTTAGCCTGCCCAATATGACTGATGAAGAAGTAACTAGGTTGGCAGATCAACTTGAGCAAATCCAAGGAGTGGAAGGTATGCAAATTTTTAAAGATGAGCAAACGGCTTATCTGAAGATCGATAAAAAAATATTAGATAAAGATGCTCTGGTGCGTTTAGCGCCGCAAGTGCGTCTTTAAGTAAAACACTATTCTATCTTTTAGTTGGAGAAGAACGTCATGGCACGTGGAATAAACAAAGTAATCTTGATCGGAAACGCGGGCAACGATGCCGAAGTGCGTTTCATGCCATCTGGCGCAGCGGTTGCAAACGTTAACTTAGCGACAACAGAAAGCTGGCGCGACAAGCAAACTGGTCAAATGCAAGAGCGTACGGAATGGCACCGTGTTGCCTTCATGGATCGTGGTAATTTCCGCCTTGGTCAAATCGCAGGCGACTTTATTAAGAAAGGCTCTAAAGTCTACGTAGAAGGTTCATTGCGAACTCGTGAGTGGGAAAAAGACGGCATTAAGCGCTACACAACTGAAATCGTAGCCAACGAAATGCAATTGCTTGACGGACGTGGCGATAACTCTGGACAGCAAAGTGGTGGTTATGACTCTATGCAAGGTGGTGGCGGTTACGGCAATGCACCTCAACAGTCTGCTCCTCAACAAGGTGGATATGGCCAAGCACCAGCGCAACAGGCTCCACAGCAGCATGCACCTCAAGGCGGTTTTAATCAGCCTCAAGGTGGCGGTTATGGCCAAGCGCCACAGCAAGCTGCACCGCAGCAGGCGGCTCCACAACAAGCAGCGCCACAGTCTTTTGGTAGCTGGGGGAATGCTCCACAGCAAGCTCCTGCTCAAGCCGCGCCGCAACAACGTGCTCCACAGCCTGCGCCTCAACGCGCACCAGCGCCTGAGCCAAAACCTCAGCAAGCGCCAAACTTTGATGACTTTGATGATGATATTCCGTTTTAAAACTGACATGTTTTACGACCATTAAAGTAATAAAGGCTCCTTTTAGGGGCCTTTATTGTTCTATAGTGGTGTGTTAAACAAGCTAAGTTAATCAAAGAGGATAAAGTTGTGAACGACGAAGATGAAACGTCTTTGTTCGCGCAAGAGGTGGCGGGTATTAAGCCACTTAAAAAAAGCGAAGTGTATCTGGGCAAGAAAGGCCCTCAGGTTGACTTTTCCGCTCGCCAAAAGGCGGCGCTGATCGCTAAAGAGGCGGACAGGAATCATTTGTCACAAGACTATGTGGAAAAGGTCGAGCCCAATGATGTGTTGGAATATAAGCGTTCAGGTGTGCAAGATGGCGTATTTAAACGTCTTAGGCAGGGCAAGTATGGCATAGAGGCACGCTTAGATTTGCATCGCCATACCGTGGCTCAGGCGCGGGAGCAGGTATATCAATTTGCTGATGATTGCATGCGTAATGACATTCGCGTTGCTATTATTGTGCATGGCAAAGGTGATCGTACGCCTGATCCGGACAGCCAAGCCATGATTAAAAGTCATATTAATAAATGGTTGAGAGAGTTGGACGCTGTTATGGCGTTTCATAGTGCGCAAAGACATCATGGTGGTTTGGGGGCTGTGTATGTGTTGTTCAAAAAGACGGAAAAAGCACGCTTGGATGACTGGGAAAAACATCAGAAGCGTTAGAGTGCGGTGTCGCCTTACATGTGGAATCACGTTAGTTCGTGCAGTAAAAGCCATGTTTTTGCTATAATCCCGCCACTTTGCTGTCTTGGACTTATGCTGTCTTGAATGTCTCCAAGCTGCCCCAAAACATTGTAATTATCGTATTCTAATTTTATCGAGGTAGAGAATGGCAAATAGCACCGCGCACCATCCTGCGTTTACGTTTCTTCGCAGTGAATTTATCGATGCTCTGAATGTTACCGTTCAAGAGTTTGAGCACACTGTCACGGGCGCTAAACATTTTCATATCGCGTCTGAGAATGACGAAAATGTCTTCTTAGTTGGTTTAAAAACCGTTCCAACGGATTCTTGTGGCGTCGCTCACATTCTTGAACACACCGTATTGTGTGGTTCTGAGCGTTTTCCTGTACGCGATCCTTTTTTCATGATGATTCGCCGTTCGTTGAATACTTTTATGAACGCGTTTACCTCCTCTGATTGGACGGCTTACCCATTTGCCAGTAAAAACAAGAAAGACTTCCATAACCTATTGGGTGTGTATCTGGATGCGGTGTTCTTTTCTCGTTTAGATGAATTGGATTTCTCCCAAGAAGGTCATCGCTTAGAATTCGCTGAGCCAGATAACGCCGAGTCAGAATTGACATTCAAAGGTGTTGTGTTCAATGAAATGAAAGGTGCGATGAGCTCAACGACGTCGGTATTATGGCAAACGCTAACTAAATATTTGTTTCCGAATAATACTTATCATTTCAACTCCGGTGGCGAGCCAGCGGATATTCCTGATTTGTCTTATCAAGATCTTTTGGCGTTTTACCGCACGCATTATCATCCTTCCAATGCGGTATTCATGACGTTTGGCGATATTCCTGCAGAAACACTACAAGCCGAATTTGAAGATAAGGTTCTAAATCGATTTGAGCGCTTGGAAGAGCAAGTGAGTGTGCCGAACGCGAAGCGTTACTTCTCACCAGTGCGAGTAGAAGAAGGTTACGCAGCAGATGAAGTAAAGGAAGATGGCAGCCATGTTGTGGTTGGTTGGTTGTTGGGTGAAAGTACAGATCTAAACCAACAGTTCGAGGCGCAGTTATTGTCTAGTGTCTTGCTGGACAACAGTGCGTCACCTTTGATGCGAGTCTTAGAGAATAGCGACCTTGGCCGTGCACCATCCCCACTATGTGGTCTTGAAGACAGTAACAAAGAAATGAGCTTCATGTGCGGATTGGAAGGCGTGAAACGAGAGGATGCCCCTAAGGTTGAAGCCTTGGTATTGTCGACCTTGGAAAGTATTGCTGAAAAAGGGGTACCTCAAGATATGGTTGATGCCATGTTGCATCAATTAGAATTGAGCCAGCGTGAAGTTGGTGGCGGTAGTTATCCTTATGGTTTACAGCTCATTTTGGCTGGTTTGTCGACAGCGGTTCATGCCGGAGATGTGATTGCTCAGCTTGATCTTGATCCTGTTATTAATGCAATGCGCGAGAAAGTTCAGGATCAACAATATATTCCGAACTTGATTAAAAGCTTGTTGTTGAGCAATGCACACCGAGTCACGATCACATTAAGCCCTGATGATGCTCTTGAAACGCGTCGAAATCAGGCAGAAAAAGATCGTCTAAGTCAGATCAAAGCCGCGTTGTCTGATGCTGATAAGCAGCAAATTATAGCTCGCAGCGCGGCATTGAAAGCTCGTCAATCCCAAGTGGACGACATGAGTATTTTGCCGAAAGTTGGCTTAGAAGATGTGCCTGCGCGTTTGCCAGAATATGACAATGAAAAGGTAGCAGGTGATTTACCAATTACTTTCTACCCGCAAGGTACGAATGGTTTGGTTTACCAGCAGTTAGTCATTGATTTGCCTGAGTTGGATGAAGAAGAGACGGAATATTTGCCGTTATTTTCTTCAATGATGACTGAGTTTGGTATTGGTGCAGAGGATTACCTTACTGTTCAGGAGCGGCAAGCTCAAGTTTGTGGCGGATTAGGAGCTTCAAATTCTATTCGTGCAACGATTGAAGATCGCCAAGAGCTAAATGGCTACTTTATTTTGTCATCGAAAGCCTTGGTGCCAAATGTTAAAGCCATGAGCGAATTGTTGAAAGATACTATGCTTAATGTACGTTTTGACGAAGCAAGCCGCGTGAAAGAGCTGGTGGCCCATCGTCGTGCCCGTCGTGAACAGTCCATTACTGGTCAGGGTCACTCTCTGGCGATGACGGCAGCGTCTAGTGCAATTTCTGGTTTGGCTGCGCAACAAGAAAACTGGAGCGGTATGTCAGGTATTCGTTCTGCGATTGCATTAGATGATGCAATGAAAGCAGACAGTAAGACTATTGATAATGTCTTGGCAGTCTTCAAACGTTTACATGAAAAACTATTGCAAGCGAACAAGCAGCTTTTACTGGTCGCAGAGCCTCAGCATGAAGCAAATCTATTGAGCGAGGTTCAGTCTGTGTTTGCTGGCTTGCCGACAGGTAGCGCGCAGACTAAATTCTCTATGGCGCCGGTTGACGCGAAAGTGAATGTTGCTTGGTTGACATCAACTCAGGTGAGCTTTTGCAGTAAAGCCTTTCGTACGGCGTTTGGCGAACACCCAGATGTGGCAGCGTTGACCGTGTTAGGTGGTTTCTTACGTAACGGTTTCCTGCATCGCGTGATTCGCGAGCAAGGTGGGGCTTACGGTGGCGGCGCAACCTTTGATGGCAGTACTGGATCATTCCGCTTCTATTCTTATCGTGATCCTCGTTTGACAGAAACCCTGTCGGACTTTGATGCTTCGATTGAATGGATGCTAAATGAAGCACACTCTGAAGATGCGCTTGAAGAAGCTATTTTAGGAGTGATTGGTTCGATGGATAAACCAAGCTCGCCAGCAGGTGAAGCGCAAAGTGATTTCTATGTACACTTACATGGTCGTAGCCTAGCCTATAGAGAAGCCTTCCGAGCGAAGATATTAGCAGTGACGCTTGAGCAGTTGAAGCAGGTAACGAAAACCTATTTAACCAAAGAAAATGAAAATGTCGCTGTGGTTACATCCACGTCCAAGCGCGCGGAGCTAGAAACGCTTGGGTTTGATATTCAGACCCTATAAAAATACTGAGACCTTTGTACGAAATGACGAGTGCATTATCGTGCAAAGGCCTCATTTAAAACAAATAACAAAACAGTCTTACTGACGGAAAATTAAATGGATCAGTTTCACGATATACGCCCTTACAACGACGATGAGGTCGCCGAGGTGTTGAATAACCTGGTCGAAATGCCAGATTTTATTAATACAATTATTGGTTTTCGCTTTGCCCAATGGCCTAAGTTTTTGAAAGCGCCATTGGCATTATGTGTCAAGTTGGCGCTAAAACGCCAGATTGGTAATATTTCGAATGTTCATGAGTTTCAAATGCGCGTCGCGAGTTACATGGAACGCATGATAAAAACCACGACGACGAATGTCGAATATCGGGGGATTGAAAAGCTAGAGAAAGGCGTGGGCTATTTATTCTTGTCAAATCACAGAGACATCGCTATGGATCCGGCTTTTGTCAACTATGGCTTGTACTTAGCTGGACTGAACACGGTGCGCATCGCTATCGGTGATAACCTGTTGCGCCGTCCTTTTGTGTCCGACCTTATGCGTCTTAATAAAAGCTTTATTGTGAAGCGTTCTGCGAATGGTATTCGAGAGATGATGGCGGCGTTTGGTCAATTGTCTGCTTATATTACTGAGTCGTTAACGAAAGATCAGGCCAATATCTGGATTGCGCAAAAGGAAGGCCGTGCCAAAGATGGCTTGGACCAAACAGACCCAGCGATCATAAAAATGTTTTTCATGGGCCAGAAGAAAGAAAAAGTGCCTTTTTCTGATGCGATGGCAAATTTGAAAATTGTTCCTGTTTCAATTGCTTATGAGTATGACCCGTGCGCTTTTGATAAGGCGCGTGAATTGCATCAAAAATCGACAACAGGCAATTATGAAAAAGCTGAGTTTGAAGACATAGACAGCATCAAAAACGGCATTGTCGGTCAAAAAGGTAAGGTTGTCGTAACTTTTGGCGATGTTATAAAAGACGGCTTTGAAACGCCTGAAGAGTTTGTTGCAGAAGTAGATCGACAAATTATTTCTAACTATGCGATTCAGTCTACCAATGAGGCAGCACTTGCCTTACAGCAAGGTTTACCTTCAACGGATAGTGCATTCTCAAGTTATCTTGAGCGATGCCCTGACAGTTTAAAAGAAACCGTGTTGGCAATGTATGCAAATCCATTGAAGCAGCAACAAAAATATCTAAATAAATAGTTATAGGGAGTAAGCCGTCAATGAGCATATGGGCGTCAGCAAGATCTTGGATCGGCTCAACAATATTTTCCATTTACTATATGGTATCCACCATAATATTTGGTGTCCTTGCGCCTTTCGCGACTGTCTTGTTACCGAAGAATTTTCGTCAGCCAGTTTTAAATCTGCATAACAAAGGTTTGCTGTTTGTCTTTCGAGTTTTTTGTGGTGTGAAAGTTGAAATTATTGGTTTAGAGCATATCAATAAGAATCGTCCATTTGTGCTGGTGGCAAACCACCAAAGCGAGTGGGAAACCTATGTGCTGCAAGTATTGATGGCACCTGTATCAACGGTATTGAAGAAAGAGTTGTTGTCCGTGCCTTTCTTTGGTTGGGGCTTACGCATGGTTCAACCTATTGCTATTGACCGTTCCCAGCGCACCAATGCGTTGAAGCAAATTATCAGTCAGGGTAAAGAGCGTTTAGATGATGGCCGTTCAGTGCTAATTTTTCCTGAAGGCACTCGAATCGCGCCTAATGCAGAGCAAGCCTTTAACAAAGGCGCTGCCATGTTAGCGACATCTGCTGGTGTGCCTATTTTGCCTGTGGTACACAATGCTGGTTACACTTGGCCTGGTAAGCGTTGGCGTAAGTTTCCTGGCGCTATCCGTGTTGTTATTGGGCCTATTATCGAGTCTGAAGGCAAGAAAACCTCAGCATTACATGAAGAGATGGATGTTTGGATGCGTGCTGAAATGGCGAAACTCCCCAAAGGAAATGATTTCCTGTATTAGCCAAGTCTAAATTAAAGCCATAAAAAAGCCGCATCATTGATGCGGCTTTTTTGTTACTTGTGTTTTATTTACGCAGAGTATTTTTTGAATACTAGGCTGGCGTTAGTGCCGCCAAACCCAAAACTGTTAGACATAATCAAGTTCAAGTCTGCATTATCTTTGCGAGTTGTGACAACAGGGATATTGCCTGCTGCTTCATCAAGCTCGTCAACGTTTGCTGATGCGGTGATGAAATTATTTTCCATCATTAGCAAGCAGTAGATTGCTTCATGAACGCCTGCTGCTCCTAGAGAGTGACCAGACAAAGATTTAGTCGAACTAATCAGAGGGATTTTATCGCCGAAAGTTTCGTTGACTGCTTGTAGCTCTTTCATGTCGCCAGCAGGAGTACTTGTGCCATGAGTGTTAATGTAATCAATGTCGCCATCAATTGTGCTCATTGCCATTTGCATACAACGTACTGCGCCTTCACCAGAAGGAGCAACCATGTCATAGCCATCAGACGTTGCACCGTAACCCACTAATTCAGCGTAGATTTTAGCACCGCGAGCTTTAGCGTGTTCTAGTTCTTCAATAACTAGCATACCGCCACCGCCAGCAATAACGAAACCGTCACGGTTTGCATCGTAAGCGCGTGATGCCTTTTCAGGTGTGTCGTTGTACTTTGAAGATAGGGCGCCCATGGCATCAAACATACAAGTTTGAGTCCAGCTTTCTTCTTCGCCGCCGCCGGCAAAAACGATGTCTTGTTTGCCTAGCTGGATCAATTCCATTGCGTTACCAATACAGTGAGCACTAGTAGAGCAAGCTGAGGTGATTGAGTAGTTAACGCCTTTGATTTTGAACGGTGTAGCCAAACAAGCAGATACAGTACTGCCCATAGTTTGAGTAACACGGTATGGACCAACGCGTTTCACACCTTTTTCTCGAAGTGTGTCTGCGGAATCAACAAGGTTTTTAGCGGATGCGCCACCAGATCCTGCAACCAAGCCTGTACGAATATTGGATACTTGGTCTTCTGTTAAACCTGCATCTGTAATGGCTTGTTGCATAGAAACGTAAGCGTAAGTTGCAGCATCGCCCATGAAGCGGCGAACTTTGCGATCAATCCTTTCTGAATCTAAATCAATACGACCACAAACGTGGCTACGAAAGCCATGTTCTTTGTAATCTTCAGCGAAACGAATACCAGACTGGCCTTCGCGTAAGGAGTTTAGAACGCTCTCTTTGTCATTGCCTAGGCAGCTGACAATGCCAAGACCTGTTACTACTACACGACGCATAAATGTGCCTCTTTCATTCTTAATCTTTAGAAGTTATCAGTTGAAGTGAATAAGCCTACACGCAAGTCTTTTGCTGTGTAAATTTCACGACCATCAACTTTAACACTTCCGTCTGCAATCCCCATCACTAACTTACGCTCAATAACACGCTTAAGATTAATGTGGAAGGTAACTTTTTTCGCTGTTGGAAGGATTTGCCCAGTGAATTTCACTTCGCCAGAACCCAGTGCGCGCCCGCGCCCTTTATTTCCTTTCCAGCCTAGAAAAAATCC
The DNA here is from genome assembly GCF_024397855.1 of Marinomonas rhizomae. Lineage (NCBI taxonomy): Bacteria > Pseudomonadati > Pseudomonadota > Gammaproteobacteria > Oceanospirillales > Oceanospirillaceae > Marinomonas > Marinomonas rhizomae. Next base: position 4,115,471 of record NZ_CP073343.1, on the reverse strand, counting down.
TACTAGCTGCCACATCGCGTCTAAGCCAAGGCAACCTGGCATAACCGGATCTCCTGGGAAGTGACACGCAAAAAACCATAGGTCAGGATTGATATCTAGCTCAGCAATAATTTCGCCTTTGCCGTGTTCCCCGCCTTCGGTCGAGATGTGAGTAATGCGATCCATCATTAGCATATTGCCGACAGGAAGTTGGGCATTGCCTGCACCAAACATTTCACCGTGGCCGCATTTTAATAGTTCGTCTTTTTCAAAAGATGAAGCTGTAGTCATTATAGTCCTATATCCACATCCAGCCGATGACTCAAAATAGTCTGGTGGATTGTCGTGGTCCAGTTTGCAGTAGAAAATCCAACTGATTATATCGGTTTGAAACCTTAATATGAATGTTTGGACGGAAAAAAACCAAATTAGCTGCATGAAAAATGATCATTTTTACATTGTAGTTGGTCTTTTGTGGGTTCTGAAGGGGGATGTGGCGTGTTTTAAGGTGGTTTTTTATTAGCATGCGCCATTATATTTTTCTGTTAAAGTATTCGGTTCGTAATTTTTTTGCTGTTTTGAGAGTCTTTTATGTCTTCACAAAGAAATATAAACCTAGCGGCTTGGCAGTATCAAGTGGGTGACGGTTATATACAAGGTTACCTAGGTCCATTGAAAAATAGTCAGCCGACGATACATTTTCTTCATGGTAACGGCTTTGCGGTAAAGACGTATTTGCATTTTTTAGAAAAGCTCGAAGGCTATAATTTGATTTTGCAAGATGCGGCCGGTCATGGAGAGTCGACCGCAGGCAAGCGCTTTATCGGGTGGAATGACACTGCTTCTCGTTTTAGAGCGTCGTTGGGGGCGCAGCGAAAAGTGTTGCCTGAGAATGAGTTGATTGGTGTTGGGCACAGCTTTGGTGGTTGCATGACCGCATTAATGAGTGAGCAAGATCCAACCCTTTTTGATCGATTGGTTTTGTTGGATCCTGCCCTTTTTCCGCCGCGCTTAATTTGGATGATGCGTGGCGTAAAGCTGGCAGGCTTAAAAAGCCAAATCCCCCTAGTAAAACAGGCTCGTCGCCGTCGTACCCAATGGGAAAGTTTTGCTCAAGTGAAAAGTAATTTTTTTGAGAGGGGGACGTTCAAAGGCTGGAAACCTGAATGTCTAGAGGATTATATTGAATTTTCTATTAAACATGATGAAAAAGGGCATTACCAATTAGGGTGTCCATCATGGATGGAGGCGGAGATCTTTTCCAGTTACCCTAAGCGACTTTGGGCTGCGATTGCTAACATATCTGTGCCTACTTACATTATTCAAGGTAAAGACACGTTTGATTATTTCAAAGAGGCATATCGATTGGCGGCAAAGCTGAACCCGAATATTCAGGTGGTCGAGGTCGACGGAGGTCATTGCTTTATGCAGCAGCATTCGGCTGAGTCTGCGCGCGTAGTGTTGGATATATTAAAGAAGAACGAGAGTGGAAAGTTAATATAAAAGCGCCAAACAGGGTCTGCAGTCTAAAGTGAACCCAATGTTTGGCGTTTTTTTTCTGAAAGCTAGTTGCGGCGCTTCACAGAAGCATTGGCAAGCGCAATAAGTGCGGCCTTATAGTCAGACTTTGGCAAGGGGGCAATGGCTTTTATTGCGAGGTCAGCTTGTTCTTGTGCTTTTTGTTGCGTGTATTCAATAGCTCCGCAGCCTTGCACATCATTTATAATCGTCTCTAATTGCTCAAGGCCACCGGTTAATATTGCTTGCCTTACTCTTTCCACTGCCTCTGAAGAGCCATGTTTCATGGTGAAGATGAGCGGTAGGGTTGGTTTTCCTTCAGCAAGGTCGTCGCCAACACTTTTGCCCATCTCTTCAGCGGTACTGGTGTAATCCATTACGTCATCAATTAGCTGAAAAGCGGTTCCGACATACATTCCAAAATCTCTTAAAGCGATTTGATACTCGGTGCTGGCACCGGATATAACTGCGCCACAAAGTGCAGCACCTTCGAACAATTTTGCTGTTTTGTATTGGATAACTTTTAAATAACTTTCTTCTGTCGTATCTGGGTCGCCGCAATTAATGAGTTGCTGGACCTCACCTTCGGCAATAATATTGGTCGTTTTAGCTAAAATGCTCATGCATTGCATGCTGCCAACATCTACCATGATTTGGAAGGCGCGAGAGTAAAGAAAGTCGCCCACTAAAACGCTTGGCGCATTTCCCCATTCTTCGTTCGCTGTTTTTTTGCCGCGGCGCATATCCGATTCGTCAACCACGTCGTCATGTAATAGTGTCGATGTGTGTATGAATTCAATGATAGTGGCCATTTGAATGGCTTGATCAAGTTTTGTTTGATCTAGTTCTGCGCTGGCTCTTGCCGCCAATAAAACCAACAGCGGTCGCAATCGTTTCCCGCCATTACTAATAATGTAGTAGCCGATTTGCTCGATTAGAGGGATGTCACTACTAAGTTGTGACACAATATAGTCATTCACTTGGCCAAATTCATTGGCCACAACATCGTGTATCTGTATTGGTTGCATGCAATTTCCGAAGCTAAATAGTCCCAAGCTGATCAGCAAGTGTGCCTCATGCTAGGTAAGGCTTGTGTCAGGGTCAACCCAAAATGCGAAAAATGTATAAAGACATTGCATTTCGCTTGTATTGGGTGGTGTGATTTTGTACAATCTCGCGTCCGATTTACCCACATTTTGCTCCCTATCATATGGTTAGTGATTTTTGTCCGCTTCGGTCAAAAACTTATTGCCACTAGAAGTAGGTCAAATTCAATTTCAGTAGCCGGGTAAATCTCATTGGAGAAGAACATGTTTGCAGTGATCAAAACTGGCGGTAAGCAATACCGTGTAGAAGAAGGCCAAACCCTTAAGGTTGAGAAATTAGCTGTTGAAGAAGGTGGCGCGATTCAATTCGACGACGTTCTTCTTGTATGCAATGGCGACGACGTTAAAGTTGGCGCACCTGTTGTAGAAGGCGCTAAAGTGACAGCGGAAGTTGTTGCACACGGTCGCGGTGACAAAGTGAAAATTTTGAAATTCCGTCGTCGTAAGCACTCTATGAAGCGTATGGGTCATCGTCAGTGGTTCACGGAAGTGAAAATAACTGGCATTAACTAAGCGCTAACTATTCAAATTTAAGGAGTAAGTCATGGCTCATAAAAAGGCGGGTGGTAGTACTCGTAACGGTCGCGATTCCGAGTCGAAACGATTAGGTGTCAAACGTTTTGGTGGTCAAGTTGTGATCCCAGGTAACATCCTTGTTCGTCAGCGTGGTACACAATTCCACCCTGGTGCAGGTGTTCAAATTGGTAAAGATCACACTTTGTTCGCTGTTGTCGAAGGCCAAGTGAAGTTTGAAGTGAAAGGTAAGTTTAAGCGTCGTACAGTTTCTGTCGTAGCTGCTTAATCGCTTGCTAAAAACTTAAAAAAAGCTCCGCGACGCGGGGCTTTTTTTTTGGAAGAATTCTATAATCAGAGTTTGTTGATTCTGATAATCCACCGAAGAGGTGTTATTGTGAAATTTGTTGATGAAGCCAGTATCTACGTGAGAGCGGGTAAAGGCGGAAATGGAGCGTTGAGTTTTTGGCGCGAGAAGTTTGTGGCGAAAGGCGGTCCTGATGGTGGTGACGGCGGTAATGGCGGTAGTGTCATACTGGTTGCTGATGAAGCCTTAAACACTCTGATCGATTTTCGTTTTACGAAGAAATACATCGCCGAGAGTGGCGAGGGTGGTCAAGGTCGAGACATGACTGGCTCGAAAGGGCCTGATCTTGAAATTAAAGTGCCTGTTGGTACGACGGTTATTGATGATGACACTGGTGAGACGCTGGGCGATCTTGTTCGTGATGGTCAAACGTTAAAAGTTGCTCAAGGTGGTCACCATGGCCTTGGTAATACTCGATTTAAGTCCAGTACCAACCGTGCACCGCGCCAAACGACTAAAGGTACGGTAGGTGAAGAGCGCACCTTGAAGCTAGAGATGAAGGTCTTGGCGGATGTTGGTTTGCTTGGTCTTCCTAATGCAGGTAAATCGACGTTCATTCGCGCGGTTTCTTCTGCTAAGCCGAAAGTTGCGGATTATCCTTTTACAACCTTGGTGCCGAACCTTGGGGTGGTAAAAGTGAAAAAGCACCAGAGTTTCGTTGTTGCCGATATTCCTGGGATTATCGAAGGTGCATCTGAAGGTGCAGGTCTTGGTATTCGTTTCTTGAAGCACTTAGTACGTAACCGTATTTTGTTGCACATCGTAGACTTGGCGCCTTGGGATGAGATTACTCCCGCAGAGGCGGCCGTTATTGCTGTTAACGAATTGCATCAGTTTAGCCCTGCGTTGGCAGAGCGTGATCGTTGGTTAGTTTTGAATAAAACTGACATGGTGCCAGAAGATGAGTTGGAAGAGCGTTGCCAAAGTGTTATTGATGCGCTGGGCTGGGAAGGTAAGGCTTACCGCATTTCTGCAATATCAGGTGAAGGTACGGAAGTATTGTGTTTGGATCTGATGACGGCGCTTGATGAAAAGCGTGAGCTGTTACTAGAAAGTCCGGAAGCTCGTGAGAAAGAAAAAGCCATGCGTACCTTGATTGATGAAGAAGGCCGTAATCGTATTATGTCATTGCGTGAAAAGCGTCGTAAAGCTGGTCTCTTAGTTGATGACGATGATTTCGATGAAGATGACTACGATGTTGAAGTGGAATACGTTAGCTAATCTGATTGGTGAGAATAAGTAGTATCATGGAAATGCGAGAAAAAATAGCTAAGGCGCAGCGTGTCGTTGTGAAGATTGGCAGTGCGTTATTGACAAACGATGGTCAGGGGTTGGATGTTGCCCGAATTGGTCTTTGGGTTGCTCAAATTGCTGAGTTAAGGGCGCAAGGAAAAGAAGTGGTGTTGGTCTCTTCTGGTTCTATTGCGGCTGGTATGAAGCGTCTTGGCTTTTCTTCTCGTCCCACTCAAGTGAATGAGCTGCAAGCTGCGGCAGCCGTTGGGCAGATGGAGTTGGTGGGGGTTTATGAGTCTCATTTTGAAAAGCATGGCTTATGCACTGCGCAAATTCTACTGACTCATGATGATTTATCTAACCGCCGACGTTACTTAAACGCTCGATCTTCGTTGCGTACTTTGCTTGGCTTTGGTGTTGTACCCATAGTTAACGAAAATGACACAGTTGTAACCGACGAAATTCGTTTTGGCGATAATGATACGCTGGGCGCCTTGGTGGCCAATCTGGTTGAAGCTGATTTGTTGATTATTCTTACTGACCAGCATGGGCTGTATGATAAAAATCCACGTGATCATAAAGATGCAACATTAATCACGCATATTTCAGCATCGGATACACGTCTTGAGTCTATGGCGAGTGGTGGTGCAGGTGTGCTTGGTAGTGGCGGTATGCTAACAAAAGTGCGAGCGGCACTTTTGGCGGCTCGCTCTGGTGCAGATACTTTGATTGCTTCGGGTCGTGAAGATAATGTGATTGTCCGCGTTGCTTCAGGCGAAATGCTGGGTACTTGGTTGCAGCCGGAGCACGGAAGAGTGGCTGCACGTAAGCAATGGTTGGCTGGGCATCTGAAGAGTCGCGGTGCTTTGATTCTAGATGATGGTGCTGTAAAGGCATTGCGAAAGGCGGGTACCAGTCTTCTGCCTGTTGGGGTGAAGGACGCGCAAGGGACTTTTTCGCGTGGGGATATGGTTATTTGTGTGGATTTGCAGGGCGGTTTAGTTGCTCGAGGCTTAGTGAACTACAGTGTGGCTGAAACGCTGAAGTTGCTTGGTCAGCCTTCGTCTAATATTGGTGATATTTTGGGTTACAAAGGTGAGCCAGAATTAATTCATCGCGATGATTTGGTTATTATTTAAAAGAGGTTGTCATGGCAAAGCCGGGTAAAGTGGGTTTGGATCGAGTGTTGAGTGCTTCGAAATATTCCTATCAAGGTTTGCGAGCGCAATGGAAGCATGAGGCGGCATTTCGTCAGGAAGCTGTGCTTTTTATGATTTCTTTACCTTTTGCTATCTGGTTCGGTGATACGGGGCTTGAGCGTGCGGTGCTTATTTTCTCAGTTGGTTTGGTGTTGGTCGTAGAGACGCTAAACTCAAGTGTTGAAGCTGTGGTCGATCGAATTAGTAGTGAACATCATGAATTATCGGGTCGTGCGAAAGATTTAGGTTCGGCGGCCGTTATGTTGGCGTTGCTTTTGGCTGCAGTGGTTTGGCTGGTGGTTTTATTTGGCTGATGCAGCTCAATTAAATAGTGCTTTTGGATGGTGTTATCTAGGTTGAAAGGTCTGGGATTTTGAAGGCATAAATTAAAGACATAAAAAAACCGGCAGTTGCCGGTTTTTTTATAGGTATTAGGCCAGTGCTTTGATTTTAGCACTCAAGCGGCTCTTATGACGAGCTGCTTTGTTTTTGTGATATAGGCCTTTGTCTGCGGCTTTGTCTAGCTTAGAAGTTGCTAGAACGTAAGCTGCTTGTGCGTCAGCTTGATTGCCTGCTTCGATAGCCGCATCTACTTTTTTCAAGTACGTGCGAACCATTGAACGAAGGCTACCATTGTGAGCGCGGCTTTTTACTGCTTGGCGCGCGCGTTTTTTTGAACCGGCGGAATTTGCCACGGTCTGGCTCCTTTAATTTGGAATAAGTTATGACCCAGCACTGTGCTGTGTCATGAAATTAATGTCAAGTTTTAACTTTGAAATCTCGCGGCGGATTTTACCAGTTTTTAGCGCAGTCACAACCCTATTATACAAATTTTAATCAAATGAGCTTATATATTTGGCTGCGCTCTAGCCGTTGCTGGTGTTATTCTTGGTGGATCTGTCTATTGTCTAAGTCGTAATTTCTTATGTCTGAAAAAAAATCCGCCCTTGATAAAGAGTCTAAGTCTTTGTCTTTGTTACGTTCTGGTGTCTTGGTTTCTATTTGTACTTTTCTTTCTCGTATTCTTGGTTTGGTGAGAGACGCTGCTTTAGCTTATGTATTGGGTGCGAGTGGCAGTGCGGATGCTTTTTACGTTGCTTTTAAAATTCCTAACTTTTTTCGTCGATTATTTGCCGAGGGGGCGTTTGCTCAAGCGTTTGTCCCAGTGTTGAGTGATTACCGGGTGAAGGATGGTAAGGATGAAGTACGAGCGCTTATTTCTGCGGTATCTGGATCGCTTGCTTTGGTGTTGCTGTGTATTACTGTGATTTTTATGGTATGTGCCCCCTGGGTTGTTTACGTATTTGCGCCAGGTTTTACTGGCGATGATGGTCAGGCGGCATTGGCATCAGAGTTACTGGTCATTACTTTTCCGTATTTGCTGTTCATTTCCTTAACGGCTTTGGCGGGTGGAATTCTAAATGCTCATGGTGAATACGCAGTTCCTGCTATTACGCCGATTTTTCTGAATATCTCACTCATTATTGCGACGCTGTTTTTTGCTCGCACGGCGGCTCAGGCTGAAACGGCGGTTGCTTGGGGGGTGTTTTTTGCGGGCTTGATTCAGCTCATGTTTCAAATTCCGTTTTTGGCGAGGTTGCGGTTGTTGCCGATGCCGACTTTAGGCTTTCGCCATCCTGGTGTGAAGCGGATTCTGCTTTTGATGGGGCCTGCTCTGTTTGGTGTGTCTGTCGGTCAGATCAATTTGCTACTAGACACTGTGTTGGCGTCTTTTTTACAGACGGGTAGTATTACTTGGCTGTATTTGTCTGATCGGCTGTATGAGCTGCCGCTGGGTATTTTTGCTATTGCTATTAGTACGGTTATTCTGCCTTCGTTGTCGCGCAGTTTTTCTGGCGGTGAAGCTTCGACGTTCTCTGAAACGCTGGATTGGGCGCTGCGAATTTTACTATTGATTGCGATTCCGTCTTCTCTGGCTCTATTTATGTTGGCCGAGCCCTTGATTGCAACGATCTTTTATCGTGGTGAATTAACGGTGAATGATGTTCATATGGCGGCGCAAAGTTTGCAGGCTTACTCGCTAGGCTTGGTGTTTATGATGTTGATCAAAGTCTTGGCGCCAGGGTATTACGCGAGACAAGATACCAAAACGCCTGTGCGTATCGGTATTATTGCGATGGTGTCGAATATGGTGCTGAATTTAATACTGGTCTGGCCGCTTGGGCATGTGGGGCTAGCGTTGGCGACAAGTCTTTCTGCGGCCTTGAATGCCTTCTTGTTATGGCGAGGCTTGTATAAAAAGCAATATCACGTATTTTCAGCTCAGTGGGGGCGTTTGTTACGTATATTGTTGAGTGCTACCGTGGCGCTTGGTGGATGTTTGTACATGTTTCTTCTTCAAGGGTGGCAATGGACTCAAATGGAGGATTTATATCGGGTAGGCTGTACCTTGGTTGTTGTTGTTTGTGGGGTGCTGGTGTACGTTCTGGTCGCGGTGGCGGCTGGTTTGCGTCCTTCTATTTTTAAGCATTAGGTCTGTTTGACGCATTTTTGCCTTGATTATGTGTTTGCACAGCTTGTTCAAGTTCTGGCCTACCTTCATCAGGTTAACTGCTATATAATCCATGATATTTTTTCGACGCTGGGTCTAATTGTTTTGTACGGGGTTCTATGGAGTTAATTCGCGGTATTCATAATATCCGATCAAAGCATAAAGAGTGCGTGCTGACGGTAGGGAACTTTGACGGTGTTCATTTAGGGCACGGTGCTATTCTAGCGCGCGTCAAAGCCTTGGCAAAACAATATAACTCGCCTGCCGCTATTATGATTTTTGAGCCGCAGCCGAGAGAGTTTTTTGCTCCGGAGACTGCGCCTGGCCGTATTGGTCGTCTACGAGATAAGGTTAGACTGTTGGAAGGGCAAGGTATTGATTATGTACTTTGTATGCCGTTCAACCCTAAGCTCCAGCAACTAGACGCGCAGGCATTTTGCCAGCAAATTTTATTAGACGGTTTGTCAGTAAATCATTTAGTAGTAGGTGATGACTTTCGCTTTGGTTGTGATCGACAAGGTGATTTTTATTATTTGCAAGAATTCGGTAGTCAGCATGGCTTCGATGTCGAAAATACACCGTCGGTGTTAAATGCTCTGAATGAGCGAGTGAGTAGTACTTTAGTTAGGAAAGCGCTGGAACGGGGTGATATTTCAGCAGCCCAAATGAACATGGGGCATACGGTCTCGTTAAGTGGTCGTGTGATACATGGGCAGCAGTTGGGGCGAAAATTAGGTTTTCCAACGGCCAATGTTCATCTTAAAGGAATTAAGGCTGCGTTGTCTGGGGTGTATGCTGTGACCTTTATGGTTGATGGTGTTTCTCACAATGGTGTAGCGAATATTGGTGTGCGTCCTACTGTTCAAGGTAAAACGCCCATATTAGAAGTACATTTATTAGATTTTACTGGTGACCTGTACGACAAGTATGTGCAGGTGACTTTCTGTCATTTTATTAGGGCAGAGCGAAAAATGGCCAGCTTAGATGCGCTGGAAAAACAAATTCAATGTGATAAAGAAGAAGCGTTACGCTTTTTTGCTAATCAGTGAAAAGATGATCTTTGAGGATGAATCGATAAACCATGAGTGATTATAAACCGACACTGAATTTGCCAGATACTGACTTCCCAATGCGTGGAGATTTGGCAAAACGTGAACCTGCAATGCTTAAGCGTTGGCAGGATATGGACCTATACCAGAAAGTACGTGAAGTAAGCAAAGGCCGTAAATCTTTTATTCTTCATGATGGCCCTCCGTACGCAAATGGCAGTATTCACATTGGTCACGCGGTTAACAAAATCCTCAAAGATATTATTGTTAAGTCTAAAACCGTTAGTGGCTTTGATGCGCCTTATATTCCAGGTTGGGATTGCCACGGCTTGCCAATCGAGCACAAAGTTGAGCAGCTTATAGGTAAGGCCGGAACGAAAGTTTCTTATAAAGAGTTTCGCGCGAAATGTCGCGAATACGCTTACACGCAAATTGAAGAACAGAAAAAAGACTTTATCCGTTTGGGTGTGATGGGGGATTGGGAAAATCCTTATCTGACTATGAACTTCCAGACGGAAGCGAACATTGTTCGTGCTCTGGGTAAAATTGCTGAAAACGGTCATTTGGTAAAGGGCTTCAAGCCTGTTTACTGGAGTGTGGTTGGTGGTTCTGCCTTGGCAGAGGCGGAAGTGGAGTATCAAGACAAGACGTCTTTGTCTTTGGATGTGCGTTATGCGCCACAAGACGAAGCGGCTTTGCTTGCTAAGTTCTCTGATGTTGAAGGTGAAGGCAAAGTGTCTGTTGTGATCTGGACAACGACGCCTTGGACACTTCCAGCAAGCCAAGCAGTCTCTGTACACCCTGAATTTAACTATGCGTTAGTTGAAGTCGATATGGGCTTGGGCAAAGAGCGCTTGATTGTTGCTGAAGACATGGTTGAAGGTGTGATGTCTCGCTATGGCGTAACAGCGTTCCGCATTGTTGGTCGTGCTGTTGGTGCTGAACTAGCGGGCACTGTGTTAAATCACCCTTTCTTAGAGCGTGATATTCCTGTCATCTTAGGTGAGCACGTAACGACTGAAGCGGGTACTGGTTGCGTACATACGGCACCAGATCATGGCGTAGACGACTTTAATGTTGGTCGTGAAAATGGCATTGGTACAATCAATCTTGTTCAAGATAACGGTGTTTACTCCGAAACGGCTGGCGAATTTGCTGGTTTGCATGTCTATAAAGTAGATGGTGCCGTACTTGACGCGTTAAATCGTAATAGTGCTTTAGTGTTTGAGTCTAAAATCTTTCATAGTTACCCACATTGCTGGCGTACTAAAACACCATTGATCTTCCGTGCAACGCCTCAGTGGTTTATCAGTATGACCAAAGAAGGTTTACTTGATGCCGCTAAACATGCTGTTGAAGGCGTGAAGTGGGTACCAAGCTGGGGACAAAACCGTATGGAAGGGATGTTGAATAACAGCCCTGACTGGTGTGTGTCTCGTCAGCGTACTTGGGGTGTGCCGATTGCGTTGTTTATCAATAAAGAGACTCAAGAGCTTCACCCTGAAACGCCTCGTTTGATCGAAGAAGTGGCTAAGCGTATCGAAGTAGAAGGTATCGACGCTTGGTTTGAGATGGAAGCAGAAGAGCTATTGGGTGCGGACGCTGAAAAGTACAGCAAGGTCACTGACACGCTGGATGTATGGTTCGACTCTGGTGTTACTCATTATTCTGTTATCGATCAGCGTGACGAGTTGAGCTTCCCTGCTGATTTGTATCTTGAGGGTTCAGACCAGCATCGCGGTTGGTTTCAATCGTCTTTGAAAACGTCCATTGCAGTACGTGGTGTGCCGCCATACAAGCAAGTTCTGACTCACGGATTTACTGTGGATGGCGACGGACGCAAAATGTCTAAATCTTTGGGGAACGTATTGTCTCCACAGAAAGTCATGGATACCTTAGGCGCTGACATTATCCGTTTATGGGTAGCTGCGACCGATTACACCACTGAAATGACAGTGTCTGATGAAATCCTTAAACGCGTTGCGGATTCTTATCGTCGTATTCGTAATACGGCGCGCTTTATGATGGCGAACCTAAATGGCTTTGAACCAGCGGAGCATATGGTTCCTGCAAGTGAAATGATCGCTTTGGATCGTTGGATTGTAGATCGTGCTGCTTTGTTGCAAAAAGAATTAAATGCGGCGTACAACGAATATCAATTCCATACTGTTAACCAGAAAATTCAAAACTTCTGCTCTGTTGATTTAGGTGGCTTCTATCTGGATGTCATTAAAGATCGTCAATACACAACACAAGAAGATAGCTTGGCGCGCCGTTCTGCTCAAACCGCGCTTTATCATGTGATGGAAGCCTTCTCCCGTTGGATTGCTCCTATCTTGAGTTTTACGGCTGATGAAATCTGGCAAACGCTGCCAGGTGAGCGCGGTGAGTCTGTTTTCTTAGAAACATGGTACGAAGGCCTAGAAGAACTATCTGGTGATGAGCCAATGGGTCGTGAATTTTGGAAGCAAGTTCTTGAAGCTAAAGTGGCAACGAATAAGGTATTAGAAGCGGCTCGTAGCGAAGGCAAGATGAAAGCGAGCTTAAGTGCTGATATCACACTTTATTGTGATGAAGCCTTGCAAGCGACCTTGACCCGACTAGGCGAAGAACTTCGTTTCGTTTTGATTGCTTCTGACGTTAAGGTTTTGTCTTTGTCTCAAGCGAGTGATGAGGCTGTTGCAACTGACCTTGATGGCTTGAAAGTTCATGTTGAACTGAGTAAGTACACTAAATGTGTACGTTGTTGGCATCACCGTGAAGAAGTAGGTAAACGAGAATCGCACCCTGAGTTGTGTGATCGTTGTATCTCCAACTTGCCTGATGGGGAAGGCGAAGAGCGCCTTTACGCCTAATGACAGCTTTAATTGTATGGCAACGAGTTCAGCGCTGGTGGGCGCTGGCTCTCATTCTTTTTGTTTTGGATTGGGTAACGAAGCAAGCGATTGAGTCCAACTTGTTTTATGGGCAAGAGATTGTTGTCTTCCCATTCTTTGATCTGACTTTGAGATATAACACGGGTGCGGCTTTTAGCTTTCTCGCACAAGCGGGTGGCTGGCAGCGCTGGTTTTTCTCTTTGATCGCATTGGCTGTGGTTGTTGGTATAAGTTGGCGTTTGGTTAAAATATCAGAGACAAATCGATTGGAATCATTAGCTCTGACCTTTGTGTTGGGTGGTGCTATCGGTAACCTCTATGACCGATTGGTTTATGGTCATGTTGTAGATTTTTTGCAGTTTCATTGGCAGCAGTCCTGGTATTTTCCTGCATTCAATCTAGCGGATTCTGCTATTACCATCGGTGTTATTTTAATGTTGCTTGAAGGCTTCGTGACCAAAAAGCAGGAAGGTACAAAAGAATGAATGTAATTACGGCAACAAGCCGAGTCACTCTACATTTTGAGTTGTCACTTGAAGACGGTCAAATTGTTGATTCTAATTTTTCTCAGGCTCCAGCAAGCTTTGTATTTGGTGATGGTAGTTTATTGCCAGATTTTGAAACGGCTTTGTTGGGGATGTCTGCAGGGCAAGAAGCTTCTTTTGTTATGTCACCTGAAAAAGCGTTTGGTGCACACAATGAAAGTAACATCCAGCGTATGCCTCGTTCTCAGTTTTCTATGGATCTAGAAGAGGGGATGGTAGTGTCTTTTGCTGATATGAGTAAAAACGAATTGCCCGGCGTGATTGCTGAAATTGGCGATAAAGAAGTAGTGGTAGACTTTAATCACCCTTTGGCTGGACGCTCTCTGACATTTAGAGCTCAGATTGTTGCAGTAGAGGAGGTTGCATGAGTTTTGCTATTCAACTAGCGAACCCTCGTGGTTTTTGTGCTGGGGTTGATAGGGCGATAGATATAGTGAATCGTTGCTTGGACCTTTTTGAAGCACCGATCTATGTTCGTCATGAAGTAGTACATAATAAATTTGTCGTTGAGTCTTTAAAGTCTCGCGGTGCTGTTTTTGTTGATGAACTGGACCAAGTGCCTGATGACAACATTGTTATCTTTAGTGCTCATGGTGTTTCTAAAGCGGTGCGTGATGAAGCAACGAATAGAGGCTTAAAGGTCTTTGATGCGACTTGTCCGCTTGTGACTAAAGTGCACTTAGAAGTATTGCGTTATTCTCGCGATGGCATGGAATGTATTTTAATTGGTCATGATGGTCATCCCGAAGTGGAAGGCACCATGGGGCAGTACGATGATCGTCAGGGTGGTGCTATCTATTTAGTAGAGAGTCCTGCCGATGTGGAAAAGCTGGAAGTAAAGAATCCTGAGCGCCTTGCCTTTGTTACTCAAACAACATTGTCTATGGATGATACTTCTGTTGTTATCGATGCGCTTCGTAAGCATTTTCCGATGATTCGTGGTCCTAAGAAAGATGATATTTGCTATGCCACGCAAAATCGTCAAGATGCGGTGAAGACGTTAGCGCAAGAATCTGAATTGGTCCTTGTTGTTGGTTCTGTGAATAGCTCTAACTCAAACCGTCTTCGTGAGCTAGCAGAGAGAATGGGGGCAAAGGCCTATTTAATCGATAATGCTAGTGAGATTCAGTGTGACTGGTTGAAGGGTATTCGTAGTATTGGCGTGACTGCTGGTGCTTCAGCACCTGAAGTGTTGGTTAATGAGGTAATTGATCGTCTTGTTACAGAAGGCGGTAGTGCTCCTCAAGAGATAAAAGGTAGAGAAGAGAACGTGTCTTTCTCTATGCCAAAAGAACTTCGTATTGTTGAGGTGTAATGCCTTTTTAATTAATTTCAAAATTAATTAAAAAAAGGGTTGCACAAAATCTGTAGATCCTTAATATACGCCCTCGCTGACACGGACAAGGCTTCAGAGCAACGAAGACCAAGTTCAACTAACTAAATATGATTTGGTTAGTCATTCAAGTTAGCACGCTCTTTAAAATAGATAATCAGATAATTTGTGTGGGCGCTCGCTAGAGGCTTCAGAAGATTGTCCGGATTGGTTTTTAACTGATTCGAGATGATCAAAAAAATTGAAGTCTTGCGAAACGTCTAACACGTCAATTCGCTTTATGTTGGCTTATTGTTCTTAGGGATGATGAGTCGATTAAGTTATTGTTAGTGTAATAGATTTTGAGTAAGCAAACTTTTTAACTGAAGAGTTTGATCATGGCTCAGATTGAACGCTGGCGGCAGGCTTAACACATGCAAGTCGAGCGGTAACAGGGGAGCTTGCTCCTGCTGACGAGCGGCGGACGGGTGAGTAACGCGTAGGAATCTGCCTAGTAGAGGGGGACAACATGTGGAAACGCATGCTAATACCGCATACGCCCTAAGGGGGAAAGGAGGGGACTCTTCGGAGCCTTCCGCTATTAGATGAGCCTGCGTAAGATTAGCTAGTTGGTAGGGTAAAGGCCTACCAAGGCGACGATCTTTAACTGGTCTGAGAGGATGGCCAGTCACACTGGGACTGAGACACGGCCCAGACTCCTACGGGAGGCAGCAGTGGGGAATATTGGACAATGGGCGGAAGCCTGATCCAGCCATGCCGCGTGTGTGAAGAAGGCCTTAGGGTTGTAAAGCACTTTCAGGGGTGAGGAAGGGTAACTGGCTAATATCCAGTTACTTTGACGTTAGCCCCAGAAGAAGCACCGGCTAACTCTGTGCCAGCAGCCGCGGTAATACAGAGGGTGCAAGCGTTAATCGGAATTACTGGGCGTAAAGCGCGCGTAGGTGGTTTGTTAAGTCGGATGTGAAATCCCAGGGCTCAACCTTGGAATGGCACCCGATACTGGCAGGCTAGAGTATGGTAGAGGGGTGTGGAATTTCCTGTGTAGCGGTGAAATGCGTAGATATAGGAAGGAACATCAGTGGCGAAGGCGACACCCTGGACTAATACTGACACTGAGGTGCGAAAGCGTGGGGAGCAAACAGGATTAGATACCCTGGTAGTCCACGCCGTAAACGATGTCTACTAGCCGTTGGGTTGTAATGACTTAGTGGCGCAGCTAACGCAATAAGTAGACCGCCTGGGGAGTACGGCCGCAAGGTTAAAACTCAAATGAATTGACGGGGGCCCGCACAAGCGGTGGAGCATGTGGTTTAATTCGACGCAACGCGAAGAACCTTACCTACTCTTGACATCCAGAGAATTCGCTAGAGATAGCTTAGTGCCTTCGGGAACTCTGAGACAGGTGCTGCATGGCTGTCGTCAGCTCGTGTTGTGAAATGTTGGGTTAAGTCCCGTAACGAGCGCAACCCTTATCCTTATTTGCCAGCACTTCGGGTGGGAACTTTAAGGAGACTGCCGGTGACAAACCGGAGGAAGGTGGGGACGACGTCAAGTCATCATGGCCCTTACGAGTAGGGCTACACACGTGCTACAATGGCGTATACAGAGGGCTGCGAACTAGCGATAGTAAGCGAATCCCAGAAAGTACGTCGTAGTCCGGATTGGAGTCTGCAACTCGACTCCATGAAGTCGGAATCGCTAGTAATCGTGAATCAGAATGTCACGGTGAATACGTTCCCGGGCCTTGTACACACCGCCCGTCACACCATGGGAGTTGATTGCTCCAGAAGTAGCTAGCTTAACCCTTCGGGGATGGCGGTTACCACGGAGTGGTCAATGACTGGGGTGAAGTCGTAACAAGGTAGCCCTAGGGGAACCTGGGGCTGGATCACCTCCTTAAACGATAGAAACCTCTGGTGAGCGTTCACACAAATTATCTGATACCTATCTTAAAAGCATTAGCACAGAGTTCTAAGCAAGAGGTTTGAATGGTTTGTCCATCAAGCATCTGACTTAGTGCTTTGCACTAAACTTGCTCTTTAACAATTCGAATTTTGAAATAACGATGAATCAAGCGTTAAACCGGTGGAAGTTCACTTTAACCTAGTGACTTCTATTATCGTAAATCCAGAGAGACACAAAAGCTCTTTGGTATGTGATCCGAAACTATTTTGGGTTATATGGTCAAGTGACCAAGCGTGCACGGTGGATGCCTTGGCAGTCAGAGGCGATGAAGGACGTGGTAATCTGCGAAAAGGTTCGGGGAGTCGATAAACAGACTTTGATCCGAACATGTCCGAATGGGGAAACCCACTCTACTTGTAGAGTATCCCACAGTGAATACATAGCTGTGTGGAGGCGAACCCGGGGAACTGAAACATCTAAGTACCCGGAGGAAAAGAAATCAACCGAGATTCCCTAAGTAGCGGCGAGCGAAAGGGGATTAGCCCTTAAGTGGTTTTGGTGTTAGTAGAAGGCTCTGGAAAGTGCCGCGATAGAGGGTGATAGCCCCGTATACGAAAACACCTTAATCATGAAAACGAGTAGGACGGGACACGTGTTATCCTGTCTGAATATGGGGGGACCATCCTCCAAGGCTAAATACTCCTGACTGACCGATAGTGAACCAGTACCGTGAGGGAAAGGCGAAAAGAACCCCTGTGAGGGGAGTGAAATAGATCCTGAAACCGTGTACGTACAAGCAGTGGGAGCGGACTTGTTCCGTGACTGCGTACCTTTTGTATAATGGGTCAACGACTTATTTTCAGTAGCAAGGTTAAGCACATAGTGGAGCCGTAGGGAAACCGAGTCTTAATAGGGCGTTTAGTTGCTGGGAATAGACCCGAAACCGGGCGATCTATCCATGAGCAGGTTGAAGGTTGAGTAACATCAACTGGAGGACCGAACCCACATCCGTTGAAAAGGCTGGGGATGACTTGTGGATAGGAGTGAAAGGCTAATCAAGCTCGGAGATAGCTGGTTCTCCTCGAAAGCTATTTAGGTAGCGCCTCGTATCTCACCATTGGGGGTAGAGCACTGTTTGGGCTAGGGGGTCATCCCGACTTACCAACCCCATGCAAACTCCGAATACCAATGAGTGCAATTACGGGAGACACACGGCGGGTGCTAACGTCCGTCGTGGAAAGGGAAACAACCCAGACCGTCAGCTAAGGTCCCAAAGTTACAGTTAAGTGGGAAACGATGTGGGAAGGCTTAGACAGCTAGGAGGTTGGCTTAGAAGCAGCCATCCTTTAAAGAAAGCGTAATAGCTCACTAGTCGAGTCGGCCTGCGCGGAAGATATAACGGGGCTCAAACTGTACACCGAAGCTACGGATGCTTAATTTATTAGGCATGGTAGAGGAGCGTTCTGTAAGCCGTTGAAGGTCAAGCTGTAAGGCAGGCTGGAGGTATCAGAAGTGCGAATGTTGACATGAGTAACGATAAGGGGAGTGAAAAACTCCCCCGCCGGAAGACCAAGGTTTCCTGTCCCATGTTAATCAGGGCAGGGTGAGTCGGCCCCTAAGGCGAGGCAGAAATGCGTAGTCGATGGAAAACAGGTTAATATTCCTGTACCGATGTATATTGCGATGGAGAGACGGAGAAGGCTAGGCCAGCACAGCGATGGTTGTCTGTGTTTAAGGCGGTAGGCAAGTGACTTAGGCAAATCCGGGTCACTCTTTTAGAGAGAATGCCGAGAACTGATGACGAGCCCTCTTTTGGGCGAAGTGGTTGATGCCATGCTTCCAGGAAAAACTTCTAAGCTTCAGATATACATTGACCGTACCCCAAACCGACACAGGTGGTCAGGTAGAGAATACCAAGGCGCTTGAGAGAACTCGGGTGAAGGAACTAGGCAAAATGGTACCGTAACTTCGGGAGAAGGTACGCCGGCCGGTGTGAAGGACTTGCTCCGTAAGCACTAGTCGGTCGAAGATACCAGGTGGCTGCGACTGTTTATTAAAAACACAGCACTCTGCAAACACGAAAGTGGACGTATAGGGTGTGACGCCTGCCCGGTGCTTGAAGGTTAATTGATGGGGTTAGCGCAAGCGAAGCTCTTGATCGAAGCCCAAGTAAACGGCGGCCGTAACTATAACGGTCCTAAGGTAGCGAAATTCCTTGTCGGGTAAGTTCCGACCTGCACGAATGGCGTAACGATGGCCACACTGTCTCCACCCGAGACTCAGTGAAATTGAAATCGCAGTGAAGATGCTGTGTATCCGCGGCTAGACGGAAAGACCCCGTGAACCTTTACTATAGCTTCACAGTGAACTTTGAACCTACTTGTGTAGGATAGGTGGGAGGCTTTGAAGTGCAGACGCCAGTTTGCATGGAGCCACTCTTGAAATACCACCCTGGTATGTTTGAGGTTCTAACTCAGGTCCCTTATCGGGATCGAGGACACTGTGTGGTGGGTAGTTTGACTGGGGCGGTCTCCTCCCAAAGAGTAACGGAGGAGCACGAAGGTGTGCTCAGCATGGTCGGAAATCATGCATAGAGTGTAAAGGCAAAAGCACGCTTAACTGCGAGACAGACACGTCGAGCAGGTACGAAAGTAGGTCTTAGTGATCCGGTGGTTCTGTATGGAAGGGCCATCGCTCAACGGATAAAAGGTACTCCGGGGATAACAGGCTGATACCGCCCAAGAGTTCACATCGACGGCGGTGTTTGGCACCTCGATGTCGGCTCATCACATCCTGGGGCTGAAGCCGGTCCCAAGGGTATGGCTGTTCGCCATTTAAAGTGGTACGCGAGCTGGGTTTAGAACGTCGTGAGACAGTTCGGTCCCTATCTGCCGTGGACGTTTGAGATTTGAGAGGAGCTGCTCCTAGTACGAGAGGACCGGAGTGGACGAACCTCTGGTGTTCCGGTTGTCACGCCAGTGGCATTGCCGGGTAGCTATGTTCGGACGGGATAACCGCTGAAAGCATCTAAGCGGGAAGCCTCCCTTAAGATAAGATCTCACTGGGACATAAGTCCCCTAAAGAGCCGTTCGAGACTAGGACGTTGATAGGTTGGGTGTGTAAGTGCTGTGAGGCATTGAGCTAACCAATACTAATTGCTCGTGAGGCTTGACCATATAACACCAAAGTGGTTTTGGATGAAGAGAGTAAAAGCTCAAGATCATCAAAATGACAAAGACACATATACGATATTGAATAAGCTGGTTTATCGCTTGATACACGTTATTTCAAAATGAATTGTTAAAGATCCAAGCACGTATTCGCGTGTTTTGAGTCAAGTCGAAAGACAATGCAATAAACGCATACCTCAAAACAAACGCAAAACGAATTGCTTGACGATCATAGAGGCGTTGAACCACCTGATCCCATCCCGAACTCAGAAGTGAAAAGCGCCATCGCCGATGGTAGTGTGGGAGATCCCATGTGAGAGTAGGTCGTCGTCAAGCTTTATATTAAGAAGGCCCTGATAGCTAACGCTGTCAGGGCTTTTTTTCGTCTGGAGAAAAGCAGCGCCATCAAAACAACCTTCTCCCATCCCGCTTTTTACTCGCCACAGGCGTTCAGAAGTGACGCTTTATTCGCCGAGGGTGCTCGCCATCGCCGATGGTCGTCCCACAAGGGGATAGGCATCCCGCAAGGGGATAAGTATCATCAAGCTTTATATTAAAAGGCCCTGATAGCTAACGCTGTCAGGGCTTTTTTCGTTTGCAGGAATGTCATCTTATTATTTGATTTGCTTGCGCTTATCTCGTAGCCCAAAGCGTCGGTGTGAATCAAAGGCAAAGATGAATAAACAAAGACCATTTTTATAAGCTCATTATTTTGTTCAATTCCTTTTCATATTGTGAGTCTGCCTTGCTTTTCCGTTAAGATAATCAGTATTAACTTATGTCTTTATTGTTTGCGAATCTTATGACCCCAGAAATTTTTATTAAACGCGCTTTGCATGCCACTCAAGTTACTCGAGAGAATTTAGTTCAGAGTTTATGGAGTGGTTATGGCGAGGTAGTTCGCTTTTCTGTTCAAGGCTCTGAAATTGCCAATAGTGTTGTGCTTAAATCTATTCAGTTTGGTGAAATGAAGGCGCATCCACGAGGTTGGCAGTCGAGCTTTGCTCACAAACGTAAAGTTCATTCCTATCAGGTGGAAACAAACTGGTATCAAGGTTGGGCCGAGTGCTGTCAAGACAGTGAGAGAGTGGCGAGGTGTCTTGCGTCATGGCAACAAGAAGGTCAGGTGTATATCTTGTTAGAAGATTTAGATGAGGCTGGTTATCCTCGACGTTGTTCCACTTTAGAATTAGAAGAAGTGAGTGTTGTGCTTCATTGGTTAGCAAATTTCCATGCCCGTTTTTTACAGTCTGATAGACAGTATGACTGGCCAGAAGGGTTGTGGCAGCGAGGTACTTATTGGCATTTACAGACACGTCCAGATGAATGGAAAGCTATGATGGATTCATCATTAAAGCAGTCCGCTGAAAAACTAGATGATGCAATCAATACAGCGTGTTACCAAACGCTTGTGCATGGTGATGCTAAGTTAGCTAATTTTTGTTTTTCTGAAGATTTGAGTGCGGTCGCAGCGGTCGATTTTCAATATATTGGTCGTGGTATTGGTGTCCAAGATGTCGCGTATTTTTTGGGTAGTTGTTTAAGCGAAGATGAACTAAGTTTGCATTTAGATTTTCTTTTGGATATCTACTTTTCTGAATTGTCTCGTTGTCTGATTTCGACGGGGGAATCACCTGATTTCGCTGAAGCTGTGGCTCAAGAGTGGCATGATTTATTCCCTATCGCTTGGGCTGATTTCCATCGTTTTATTATGGGCTGGTCTCCAACGCATCCCAAGAACACACCTTTTAGCCAGCAACTAACGGATCAAGCACTAAGACAGTTATGACGATCTTAGCGCTCGATTGGTTTTCGCGGTGGCTTCTGCACTCATAGGGTCTTCTGGCCAAGGGTGTTTTGGATACCTTCCGCGCATTTCTTTGCGAACTTCAGGGTAAGCCTCACGCCAAAAGAAAGCTAAATCTTGAGTTACAGCAAGTGGTCGCTGCCCTGGTGAAAGCAATTCAATACGTACGACTTGATTCAGTACGGTTGGACTCTTTGTATAGCCAAACATTTCTTGCAGTTTGACCCTTAGAGTTGGCTGTTGTTCGCAGTAATCAATAGCATGAGTTGAGCCTGATGGCACCGTGATTCTCGTGGGGACTTTTTGATTAAGAAATTGCTGTTGGTTCCAATCTAACCGAGATAACAATATATCGTTTAACGGAAGCTTATTCATGGCTTGTTGATTGGTCACTTTACCAAGGTATGGCCCGAGCCATTCTTCTAGGTCATTTAATAGTGCGTCATCAGAACAATCCGACCAGAGGTTTTGTTTATCGTGTATAAAGGCAAATTGCAGACGCGCTCGTAGTTGTTCGCTGGAATCGTTCCAAGGCAAAACAGTCAGTCCTTCTTGGCGAATATGCTGGCAAACTGCTTGGCTGATGTCTGCTTCTGATGGCTTGCTCAGTGTTTGTTTATCAATGCACAGTTTGCCAATCCAACGTTGTGATTCACTTAACAGGCGAGCGTCTTTTTTTGACCAAGCAAGATGGTTTTTGATGATTAATAAATCGGCAAAATCATCTATCAACGTGGAAAGCTTGATCGGGTAGGCGAGGAAAATACGATCTTCTTCTTGGCCATGATGGCCGCCGATATCCAGCGCAATAAGCCACTCGCTTTGCGCACAAGGGTCGAGTGACGATAGACTCGCCATGCGTCCATTGGCCAATTTATAGCGGGTCTTGTCATGATCTTGTCCAACGCGTTGAGCAATGCGGTCGGCAAAGGCTCGAATCAATAAAAAGGCGACTTCCTGTTGATTATTCGCCGAAGTTTGTTGAATGCTGATTTGCTGACTACGTTTTCGCCATTGTTGCTGAGCTTTTAAGTAGTTCTGTCTTGGTCGCTTACTCTGTGCCTGATTGTGACCAGCTAACCAATGAAGACGATCAGATAAGTCGCTATGATGATTAGCAAAGGGATCGCCTTCTGACAGTATGGTGCAGATGGCGCTGGCCAAATCGCTGTCACCATTTTGTTTTCCATCTAAAAGCAATCGAGCGAGTCTGGGTTCGATGCCGAGATTGCTCATTTGCTCACCGAGTTGGCTTAACTCTAAAGACGGCTGTGATGTTTGATTTTGTTCAAGAGCTTGCAGATTGGTTAGCAAGTCGATCGATTGTTGCCAATGGCTGCTTGGCGGCGGTGTAATCCAATCCAATTCAAGGCGTTCTTGTACGCCCCATTTCGCCAAATCCATCACTAAACTGCTGAGGTCGCTGATCTCTATTTGTGGCTGAGCTTGTGGGGCGAGTTGATGTTGTTGACCTTCGCTCCACCAACGATAACAAATACCTTCTTCGGTACGTCCTGCTCGGCCCATTCGCTGAGTCGTTTCTGCCTGAGTTGCACGGCGAGTATGTAGGCGCGTTGTCGCGGTGCTGGCATCAAAGCGTGCTTCTCGGCTTAGGCCGCTGTCAATCACCACTCGGATACCATCAATGGTTAAACTGGTTTGGGCAATGGCTGTGGCGAGTACAATTTTTCGAATGGGAGCAGTTGTTGGCTCAATCACCGCCTCTTGTTCTTTTAGGCTTAGTTCGCCATACAAAGGCAAGATGCTTAGATGTGGCTCATGACCTAAACGTTGTTGTAATTGGCTTGCCGCTTGGCGAATTTCTTTTTGACCTGGTAGGAAAACGAGTAGGCTGCCAGTTTCTTCATTAAAGGCTTGGCAAGTGAGTCGAATCACTTCATCGGTGACTTGAAAGGTCTTGAGGGCTTTATTGCTATAACGCATGATGATAGGAAAGCTTCGACCTTGGCTGGTGAGAGTCGGACAAGCGAGCCGTGATTCGAGTGCTGTTGTATCGAGTGTGGCGGACATCACCAAGAGCTTAAGCGGGTCTTCGTCGCGATACAGTTCTCTTGCTTGTAAACATAAGGCAAAGGCTAAGTCCGAGTGCAAATTACGCTCGTGGAATTCGTCGAAGATGACTAAGGCAATGTCATCTAAACTGGGATCATCGTGTAACATGCGAGTTAGTACGCCTTCGGTGACCACCAAAACTTGTGTCTGAGCGCTTTCTTTTCCTTCGTGACGAATACGATAGCCAACGCGTTTTCCAAGCGGCTCTTGCAAGGTATCAGCAAGACGCTTTGCAGCGGCTTTGGCAGCTAAACGTCTTGGTTCCAATATGATAATCTTGCGGCCCTTAAGCCAAGCTTCTTCCATTAAGGCAATTGGCACCACCGTAGTTTTACCAGCACCGGGAGCGGCTTCTAATATCGCTTCATGGTGATGCAATAGTTGATGTTTTAGCTGAGGAATCAGTTGGTAAATTGGCAGTTCGCTGGACATAAGACGGCTCATTAATTCGCTGTGCTCATGATAACGTTTTTAGGCTATTAGCGCAGTCTCACTTTAGGCCTGTCTATGGAGATATCGGTTTTACAAGTGGCGATGCAAGGTAGAAAGTAGCCATTGCGTTTCTCTTTGTCGTTTAAGCCATGCGGTTGCCGATCCGCGTAATCAATCTCGCCGGATAGCAAGGGCGTCAGACAAACACCGCAAACGCCATTGGTGCAAGCTTGTTTGATCGGAATACCTGCGGATACTAACGCGGCCAAGACGGTTTCATCTTGATCTATGTGGATGAATTGCTCAGGATCTAAAAAAGTGAGCAGGATGTTTTTCTTCTGAGGTTGGATTTTCTGCTGCACGAGAAGCTTTTCCTTTTGTTAATCGTCTATTAACTTTAACATGATATTAATGAGAGCTTAGCTCGTAACATCGTGAAAGGTCTCTAATAATGTAGCTATAACGGTTTGTTAGTTTGAATAACAACGATAATGGATTCCAACCCAGACAATGACAGAACAACATAAAAAAACTTTATTGGTAGTGGATGACGATCAAGATATTCGTCAGTTGCTTTGTGACGCCTTGTCGCAAAAAGGTTACAAAGTACTGGAAGCGGAAAATGGCAGCCAAATGTGGCTTCACCTTGAAGCTGAGCCTGTCGATTTGGTATTGATGGATTTATATCTACGAGAAGAGGATGGTTTGAATCTTGCTCGAGATATCCGCGAGCGTTTTGCGATGCCAATCATGATGTTAACCGGCAAAGGTGATGAAACAGATCGAATTTTAGGGCTAGAGTTAGCCGCAGACGATTACATGATGAAGCCGTTTAATTTACGTGAACTGACGGCGCGAATTCATGCTTTGTTACGCCGTTCTTATCAAGTCCCACCAACAGCGGGAAGTACGATTAATCAAGATCACGATTGTTTGAAATTTGGTAGTTGGGCGTTGGACCTCACTGCGCGCCTTTTACATGACCCAAGCGGCAAGTTAGTGACCTTGACCTTAGGTGAATTCTCGCTGTTAGAAGTGTTAGCTCGCCATCCAGATCGTATCTTTTCTCGTGAACAGCTCATAGAGCAAAGCCGAGGCTTAGAAACTGAGGTATTTGATCGAACAGTTGATGTATTGATTCTGCGTCTAAGACGAAAAATAGAAACGAATCCGAAAACGCCAGAGTTCATCAAGACACAACGTGGCCTTGGCTATTTTTTCCAAGGCCCAGTGCGGATTAATTAAATGCGTTTTACCAGTATCCGTCAGAAAGCCTCCTTGTCTATTTTAGCGATTAGCTTGGTAGCGTTTTTTATGGTGGGTATTGGCTGGCAATCCATGCGCGTTAGTGAAGCTTCTTTGTCAGAATTTGAGTCAGAAACCCTACCTGAAATCTCGACCTCTTTAACGCTCGCCGAAGGCGTTGCGCAATTGGCCGCGATAGCACCTTATACCGCTGGTTCTGGGCGTCCTTTTCAATTACAAACCGAATCTGAGCGCATTCATCGTCGTATTCTTGAGCTTCGTGGCGTCGCTGACAGTTTGACGGATTCAGCCTTTCAACAGGATATCGATAAACGATTAGATGATCTGCAAACCACTCTTGAGGAGCTTGTTGCCTTGGTGCGGGAAGAGTTGTATCTACGAGAAGACAGCTTGGCACAACAGTTTCGGATTCGTCAGTTGCCGCTAAATGATGATGCCGCTAGTGTGACTAATCAGCAAGGTTTGGTATGGCTACTGCAATTACTAGAATCGCCGAGTTTGGTGCCAGAAAGCATCTTGGAAAGCTTAAAACTTTCAGAACAAAACGAGCAAGTGGCGAGTATTGCTGATGATTTGCTAATGGCGCATCGACGTTTGAATCAAATACAAGAGCGCAAAAATTATTTGCTGATTGCAATTCGAGCTAAGTCGGAACAATTGAGTAAGCATGTCAGTGATTTCGTTGGTGGTTTGCAAAAGAAAGTGAGCCGTCAACGTCAGGAGGTATCGACCTTTGTAGCCCGTGGTCAGAACTGGATTATCGGTATATCAGTATTTCTTTTGTTGGGTTTGACGCGTTTGTATTGGTACAGCCAACGCATGACCAAAGATTTAGGTGTCGTCACCAATGACATGGAGCAACTGTCTTTGGGGCGTGTAGATTCAAAGCATACGGGAATACGCCGTAACGATGAAATTGGTACCTTGGCTGATACCTTTGAGGTTTTTCGTCGAGATGCTTTAAGGCGTTTGGAAGTCACTGCCGAGCTATCGGAGCAAAAACGTTTGCTGGAAACCATCTTCGATAATATGAACGATGGCTTGAGTGTATTTTCCGCAAAAGGGGCCTTGGTGGCTTGGAACGTGGGTTATCAGAAGTTGTTTGATTTGTCGGACGATGACTTGCACGTCGGTATGGCGATTGATGACGTACAAAACCTTATTAATCAAGGACAACACAAAAACCTTAATTTAGAAAATCAGCAAGTTCATATGGAAGAAGTGAACGTTTCTCGTCATTTGCGTTTTCAAAGTTTTGAGCGTCATTTTGATTCGGGGAAAATTATCGAGTTTCGTTCCAAGCCAATGCCAGAAGGCGGCTTTGTTACCTTATACACGGATTTAACTGAACGTAAGAGTGTTGAAAGCCAGCTTCGTCAGGCGCAAAAAATGGAGATGTTAGGGCAGTTAACAGGTGGCGTTGCTCATGACTTTAATAATCTATTAGCGGCGATTATGGGTAATCTACAAATGCTGTCTGACTCTCGCCCACAGACAGAAGATCAAGCGCGATACATAGAACGCGCTTTGGTCGTTTCTGAGAAAAGCAGCAACTTGGTACAGCGCTTATTGGCCTTTAGTCGTCGTCAGCAACTTTTCCCTGTACCGATTGGGATTGATGACTTGATCGAAGGCATGTTGGATTTGGTCGAGTACAGTGTGGGATCGCATATTGTCGTCGAAAGTGATTTGCAATGTCCTGATGTGGTGAGTTTGATTGATCCCTCTCAGCTAGAAAATGCCTTGTTGAATTTGTCCTTAAATAGCGCCAGCGCTATGCCGGATGGTGGGCGTTTGGCCTTTTCAACCAAGCTGTGCACTTTACCAGACAGCGACGTGCCAGCCATTCGTATTCGAGTAGAAGACTCGGGTGACGGTATTGATGATGACGTAATTGGCCGCATATTTGAGCCTTTCTTCACTACTAAGCCTGTCGGCAAAGGCAGTGGTTTGGGTTTGAGCATGATTTATGGTTTTGTGAAACAAAGTGGTGGTGAAATCAAAGTCACCTCCGAAAAAGGCAAGTGGACGCGTGTTTGCTTGTTTTTGCCCCAACAAATTACATCGCCTGACTTGATTTTAGATAGTGGCGAAGCGGCTGAAGAGAAAGGCCTCAATCAAGGCGTGATAGTCTTGCCTGAATTGAGCTTGGTGTGGCTGGTAGAAGACGACGAAGAAGTATGTCGAGTCATGCGTGAACAATTAGAAAAAATGGGCTTTATGGTGCAAACCTTTGAATGCGCCGAAGCGGTGATGAATGCTTTGAATAAAGCCATTGTGCCGGATGCTATTGTGTCGGATGTTAACTTAGCTGGAACCATGAGCGGTGTTGAGCTGGCACACAGTCTGAATTCTGATTTGTCTGGTTTTACTGGGCCAATATTGCTGATGTCTGGCTTGCCAAAAGACGAATTAAAACAAAAATATCAATTAAAAGACGATGATTTATTTATTTCAAAACCTTTTACTATCAAAGAGTTGAACCAAATATTTCAAATTGAGCGTTGAAATATTACAAATATTACAAAAAAAGATTAAATGATGAAATTATTCATTAGTTTTTTATCTTCATAGTGTTTTATCAAAGCAGAGTCGGGGCTGGATCTGTTTTTGAATGGCATCGCTGCCAATAATAAAAACAAAAATTGGAGTTATAAAAATAATGAAATTCATGCATCGTATTCCGTACAAGAAACTGGCTTGTCTAGTGGCTGCAGGCACACTGTCCACTGTCGCTATGGCAGAAACCCCAATCATAGGTTTGATAACCAAAACCAACACCAACCCATTCTTCGTGAAAATGAAAGAAGGCGCACAGCAAAAAGCCGAAGAGCTTGGTGTTGAATTGCGTACTTTTGCAGGTCGCTACGATGGCGATAATGAAACTCAAGTTCAAGCAGTAGAAAACCTAATCGCCGCTGGCGCGAAAGGCATTCTTATTACACCAAGCGACACCGCAGGTATTGTTCCGACGATCCAAAAAGCACGTGATGCAGGTTTGCTTGTTATCGCGTTAGATACCCCTTTAAGCCCTGCTAGTGCAGCTGACATGACCTTTGCAACGGATAACTTCAAAGCTGGTGAAATGATTGGTATGTGGGCAAAAGCGAAAATGGGTGATAAGGCCAAAGATGCGAAAATTGGTTTGCTAGATTTGAGCACCAGCCAAATTACCGTAGACGTTGCACGTGACCAAGGTTTCTTACAAGGTTTCGGTATTGATCTTAAAGACCCAAAACGAATGGGCGATGAAACAGATCCTCGCATTGTTGGTAATGATGTGACACAAGGCTCTGAAGAAGGTGGCCGTCGTGCGATGGAAAATCTACTTCAAAAAGATCCAGAAATTAACTTGGTTTACACCATTAACGAGCCCGCTGCTGCTGGTGCGTATGAAGCATTGAAATCGTTCGGACTTGAAAAAGACGTATTGATTGTTTCTGTTGATGGCGGTTGTCCAGGCGTTCGTAATATCAAAGATGGCGTGATAGGCGCTACTTCTATGCAATTCCCTCTTAAAATGGCCTCTGAAGGCGTCACTGCGATTGTTGAGTTTGCTAAATCTGGCTCACGTCCTTCGGCATCAAATGGTCTAGATTTCTTCGATACCGGCGTTCAGCTCATTACTGATGAGCCAGTAAAAGGCGTTCAATCTGTTTCGTCTAAAACTGGCTTGAGCATGTGTTGGGGCTAATCAATCTCTTATGATAGATGGGTGTGAAGGCGCCCTTATTTGCCGTTAGTCGAGCTTTTGGCTAACGGCACTTTTTCTATCTAGCGCAATGTTTCCTCTCTGGAGTAGTCTATGAGTTCTACCAACACAAAACCGTCTACAGCGGTGCTTGATCACGACAAAGTTGCGGATCAAGCCAGTACCTATGTTGCCAAGTTCGAGCGTAAAGAAACCTTTGTGCAGCGTTTCCAAAAGTTTCTTCATCATTATCCAATTGCAGCGCCAAGTATTGTTCTTTTATTGGCTATTTTTTGCTTTAGTTTGATTGTCGGTGATCGCTTTTTATCACCTTTTAATCTGTCTTTAATTCTGCAACAGGTCACTATTATTGGTGTGATAGGTGTTGCTCAAACGTTAATTATTTTAACCGCGGGTATCGATTTATCTGTGGGTGCCATCATGGTGTTAGCGTCCGTGGTCATGGGGCGCATGGCGATGGATTATGGCTTTGAAGCTTGGCTTGCCTTGTTGATCGGTATTGGCGTTGGTGCGATTGCAGGGTTTATTAATGGCTTGCTGATTACGCGCATGAAGTTGCCGCCTTTTATCGCAACGCTTGGTTCATGGAACGTCTTTTTTGCCTTGAACTTGTGGTATTCAAAAAGTGAAACTATTCGTTCTCAAGATATCAGTGCGGCGGCGCCTTTATTGCAATGGTTGGGTGAAACCATCAACGTATTTGGTGCCAGATTAACGTATGGTTCTTTGTTGATGCTGGGCATCTTTTTTGTG
The DNA here is from genome assembly GCF_024397855.1 of Marinomonas rhizomae. Classification (NCBI taxonomy): domain Bacteria; kingdom Pseudomonadati; phylum Pseudomonadota; class Gammaproteobacteria; order Oceanospirillales; family Oceanospirillaceae; genus Marinomonas; species Marinomonas rhizomae. The sequence continues at coordinate 4,086,123 of NZ_CP073343.1, read as the reverse complement.
ATCTGGTACGCGTTGAATTGGACTCCGTGGGGGCGTCACGTTTATGCCACGGGTGATGATCCTGCAGCGGCAAAATTAGCGGGTATTCGTACGGATCGTATTTTGCTTTCGGTTTATATTTTGGCTGGTGTGGTTTGTGCCATCGGTGCGTGGGTGTTGATTGGTCGTATTGGTTCCGTTAGCCCTCAAGCGGGTTACACCACAAACTTAGACAGTATTACAGCCGTGGTTATTGGTGGTTGTAGTTTGTTTGGTGGTCGAGGGTCTATCTATGGCACCTTGATTGGCGCATTGGTTGTTGGCGTATTTCGTAATGGTTTGGCACTCGCGGGTGTCGATGTGTTGTGGCAAGAGTTCACCGTCGGTATTTTGATTATTGTCGCCGTTGGTGTTGATCAGTGGATCCGAAGAGGGACAGCATAATGGTAGCTCAATACGATAAAACTCCCGTGTTACAAACGAAGAATTTGGTAAAACGCTATGGCAGTGTTACGGCGATTGATCATGCTGATTTTGAACTTTATCCAGGTGAAATATTAGCGGTCATTGGCGATAACGGCGCCGGAAAATCTTCATTGATAAAAGCCTTGTCTGGCGCTTTGATTCCGGACGAAGGGGAAATCTTGTTGGATGGCAAGCCGGTGCATTTCTCTTCCCCAATGGAAGCTCGCGCATTAGGTATCGAAACGGTTTACCAGAACTTGGCAGTATCGCCAGCGTTAAACATTGCCGATAATTTATACTTAGGACGCGAGTTGTTAAAGCCAGGTATTTTAGGCAAGGTTTTCCGTATGCTTGATAAAAAAGAAATGGAGCGCCGCGCTAAGGATAAAATGACCGAGCTGGGTTTGATGACTATTCAAAATATTAGCCAAGCCGTTGAGTCGCTTTCTGGTGGTCAGCGCCAAGGTGTAGCGGTTGCTCGCTCTGCTTTGTTTGGCAGCAAGGTGGTGATCATGGATGAGCCAACAGCAGCACTTGGGGTTAAAGAGTCTCGCCGAGTATTGAACTTGATCAAAGAGGTTCGTGACCGTGGATTGCCCATTATCTTGATCAGTCACAATATGCCGCATGTATTCGAAGTGGCCGACCGTATCCATATCCATCGGTTGGGTAAGCGCGCGGCGATTGTGACACCTCAGACCCATAGTATGTCGGACGCCGTCGCCATTATGACGGGTGCCATGGCAGTTGGTGAGTCAGAGGAAGAAGCGGCCTAAGCCAAACCGCTATTTTTATCTGCCATCAGGTAGGGCAAAATAGCGGCCTTTCATCAGGGGAAACAACATGAGCCTAATTAAACAGTCAATGTCGAGTTTTCAGAAAGCACGACAGCTTTGGAAAGGCTATCGCCTAATGCCAAGCCTATTGGCGGTTTCGATTGTCGCCGTTTCGCTTTCTCCTTTGGCCTCTCAATCCTCAGAGCCGGAATCTTCAGAGCGGCAACCCCTTAAATCAATTGGTATTAGCGTAGCCGATTTGGGGAATCCTTATTTTGTTCAGCTGGTGGAGACTGTATCTGCAAAAGCGGAAGAGTTAACGGGTGCGCCCGTTAAAATGCTGATTCGCTCAGATGCGTATGATTGGCAACGACAAATTGGTCAAATCAATGACTTCATCGAGCAAAAAGTCGATTTGATCGTCTTAACCGCCGCGGATGAGTACAAGGTTGCCGCCGTTGTCGCTAAAGCACAAAGAGCAGGTATTAAAGTGATCGCTGTGGATGTTAATGCACAAGGTGCAGATGCCACCATTACCACAGACAATGTACAGGCTGGTGCTATTGCTTGTGAAAAACTGGCCGAGAAAATTGGTTACCAAGGTAATTTCGTTATTATTAATGGTGTCTTAGTATCGTCTGTTATAGAGCGAGTCGCCGGCTGTAAATCCGCATTGAATAAATACCCGCAAATTACCCTGTTGAGTGACCGAATGAACGGTACTGGCAGCGTTGAAGGCGGAATGGAAGCCATGACGTATTTGATGGAAGAATACCCTCACATTGACGCGGTATTTACCATTAATGATCCAACGGCATTTGGTGCTTTACAGGCGTCGCAACAAGCCAAACGCGACGAATTTGTGCTGGCGTCGATTGACGGTGCGCCATTTGCGGCCGAGATTATTAAGCAAAAGGGGAACCCTTGGATTGCTACTGCTGTCCAGCGTCCTATTCCTATGGCGGAAAAAGCCATTGAAATTGGTATGGATTTATTAAAAGGCAAAGACGTTGCTCAGCGTTTTATTTTGATTCCTTCAACGTTAATAGAGAAAAACTAATTTTTAATCCATCTTGGTCTTTTGTTGGCAGGGCGTTAAGCTAATGCCCTTCGTGAAAGAGGCTATTAATGGACACTTCGACGTTATTTTTACAAATTTTTAATACGGTTTTCCCTTTGGCCAGTATCGTGCTGGTGGCGTTTTTATATGCACGAGTTCGCCCTACGGACATGACGGTGGCGAACCGCTTAAATATCAGTGTTTTTTGCCCCGCGCTTATTTTTTCTGTTATGGCCTCGAAAGAGTTCCATATTGCCTTATATGTGGATTTGATCATTGCCGCTACTGTGGTGGTATTGGGGTCAGGTTTACTGGTTTGGCCGTTATGTAAGTGGCTAAAAATTTCGCCTAAAACCTTAGTTCCTCCAATGATGTTTAACAATAGCGGCAACTTGGGGATTCCTTTGATTGTACTGGCTTTTGGTGAATCCGCTTTGCCGATCGCGGTAGTGCTATTCCTCACCGAAAACTTGCTACATTTTACCGTTGGTATGTATTTACTTAATCCAAAAACCAACCTTCTTAATGTGCTGAAAATGCCGATGATCATCGCGACGATATTAGGTTTAATATGGAGCCTACAAGGTTGGACGGTTATGCCAGCAGTCAAAGTATCCGTTGATATGATGGGGCAAATCGCTATTCCTCTGATGCTATTTGCGCTCGGCGTTCGTATGACGAATGTCGACTTTAGTGAATGGAAACTGGGTGTGATTAGCGGCTTTTTGTGTCCATTAAGTGGTCTGGTTATTGCTGTCATTTGGTATTACGTCGTTGGTATGTCACCAGAGAATTTCGCCTACTTACTTATCTTTGCTTGTTTACCGCCAGCGGTGTTGAATTACATGGTGGCCGAGCTTTATCAGCAGGAGCCTCATAAAGTGGCATCGATTGTGTTGATCAGTAATTTGATGAGTGTGGGGATTATTCCTGGTGTGTTGTTCTATGTTTTATAAATTCGTTTTAGGAGAAAAAGCGTAATGGTTCAGATTGGCTTAATCGCTTTATTAGTGGTGGCTTATGTCATTGTGTCTCGTATTTTAAAGTCGACGGTAAGGTTGTTGGGGCAAAAGAGTTTCGCCAACGAAGTGCGAATAACCTACGTTTCGAAAATGCTAAATCTTGGTTTTACCGCGACTTTTGTTATGTTGGTTTGCTTGGTACTAGGGATTGGTTATGGACAGTTGGCGATCTTTTTCTCGTCTGTTTTTGCCGTTGTAGGCGTGGCGCTATTCGCTCAGTGGTCCATTTTAAGCAACATCACAGCGAGTTTAATTATCTTTTTCAGTTTTCCTTATCGAGTAGGAGATTGGGTAAAGGTGGTCGATAAAGACGATGAGATTTTGGGGCAAATTATGGAAATATCGTCTTTTCATGTGATCATTCATCGGCTATCTGGCGATGTAGTGACTTACCCTAATAGCTTGATTCTACAAAAAGCAGTTGTGCGTTTTGAAAGCCGAGAAGCCGCACAGGCAATGAGTCAATTTAAAGAGTCAGGAACCCCAGAAGATAAAGTAGAGCAGCAAAGTACTATTTCTTAAAGTTGAGCAAAAAGTAAACAATTTTTTAAGATTTCAGATCTTTGTGTCATACTAAGATGCTTTGATCTTTAAGAAAGGAAATCTCTCGTGAAATCCGATCCTGAGTCTTTGTTAAAAAACAATGATGCGCTGATTCATTCCGATGCGCTGAAAGTAAAATCTCATGCCCAACGCCCTCAAGAAGACTGGGTGCTACACACTTTAATGATCGAAGGCTACGATGTCCCATTTCGCTTTAAACGCCAAGGCAAATATCGCACCTTACGCGGTGCTCGTGTGAATCTCACCTATTACCCGACTCAAGAAATGGTCGCGGGAATTCCAGTTGAAATTATGAAAGTGGTGCGCGTTAAGCGGACTTAACCATCAAGTGCTGTAACTTATCTCGCTTCTGCTTTTATTCTTTATGATATGAACTTAATATGGCGACTCCTGTCAGTGTTTCAGGTGTTTATTGTCGAGATCGTTGCATATTAGGTGTAGAAAAGCATGGAAATGAATCATTCTGAAAGTTGGTTTGCCAAGATAAAGCGCATAGAGCGCAGCCCGTGGTTTCAGGGCTTTATTATTGGCATTATTGTGGTCGCCGCATTAACGGTTGGCGCTAAAACCTATTCTTTGCCTTACGGTATTGATAAAGCCATTAATTTTCTCGACAACTTTATTACTGTTTTCTTTTTAGTTGAGCTCTCACTTCGTTTTATCGCCTGTGATGATAAGCGTCGCTTTTTTAAAGATCCTTGGAATATCTTTGATACCGTGATTGTTGTTGGCAGTTTGATGCCAATATCAGAGACCGAAATGATTCTTGTCGCACGTCTACTGCGTGTGTTCCGAGTGTTACGTCTGGTGTCTATCATTCCTGATCTGCGTTTCTTGATTAACGCCTTGCTAAAAGCCATCCCAAAAATGGGCTACATTGCCTTGTTGATGTTTATCATTTTTTACATCTTCGCAGCGGTCGGCTCGATCTTTTTCCATCAAGTAAATGAAACGCTTTGGGGTGATATTGCCATCTCAATGCTGACATTATTTCGTGTAGCAACGTTCGAAGATTGGACGGATGTGATGTACGAAACCATGGAAGTGTATCCGTTTAGCTGGGTTTTCTACATCATCTTCATATTCCTAACCGCCTTTGTGTTTTTGAACATGATGGTGGGTGTGATGTTAGATGTCATGACCCGCGAAACAGCAGAAGAAGAGCACGAGAATCAAGAGAGCAATCACCAAGCCTTGGTAACACAAATTTCTGAGTTACAAGCTCAAGTCGCACGTCTTGCGGATAAAATCGACGCGCAACAAGATCGAAAAGATTAACCTACCTTCAATTTCAAAACGACTTCAAGCGGTGCGCTGGCTAACTTTCTTTAACCAGCGGCCGCCGAATGTGTTTAGCATTAGCCCTACTAATACGATCAAAATCCCTATCCATTGCATAGCGCTAACCGTTTCAGACAGAAAAATTTCAGCTGATGTTAATCCGACCACAGGTACGCCCAAGGTCAACGGTGCTACGGTTGCTGCAGGGTAACGAGACAACAAATAGCTCCACAAACCATAGCCAGCCAAGGTAGCAAAGAGCGATAGGTAGGCAAGTGACGCTATGGATTTAAAGCTTAGTTCAATGATGTTGCTCCACATGACATCGCCGCCATCAATAAAGTAGGCACATATAAAGAAAGGGACTGGCGGAATCCAGCTCGACCAAACAATTAGGTTTAGGTTGGCATCGTAGCCTTTTCGACTAATGATTTTAGTGAAAATATTACCCATTGCCCAGCTAGATCCTGCGGCTAAAGTTAAGCCAAAACCAAGTGCTGTCATGGTGGAGTCTTCATTGTCCAATCCGATGACCGCCAAGCCACCAATAGCGATACCAATGGCGAGCACTTGATAAGGTCGCACGGCTTCCTTTAGCAATAAGATAGCGAATAATAGAGTGAAAATTGCTTGGGATTGCAGCACTAAAGAAGCTAGGCCAGCGGGCATTCCGAAAGATATAGCGCTGAATAAAAAAGCAAATTGGCCGAAGTTCAATGATAAGGCATAACCAATACACCAAAGCAGCGGTGTATTAGGGCGAGAGAAAAAGAAGCAACCAATCATACCTATAACGAGGAAGCGTAATCCGCCCAACATCATCGGCGTGAGCTCGTCCAGCCCCCAACGCATGACAATAAAGTTAAAGCCCCAGGCGATGATGATAATCAGCGCCAAAAACATATCTTTGCGAATCATGTTGAGTCCTTAACTTTGTCATAGTGAGGCGAAAATAAGCCAACTACTTTACGTGTTTTCGATAAGCTTGCACATGGACAGATAAAGGAAGAATGGAGAACACAGATCATGAGAGTCTCTTATTGTTGAGACATACACGGTATTCATTTTTCAGCAAATCCATTAATAGAAGTGATAGTCCATTCATTCATGTTGGAATATAGTCTAAATTGACAAGGTTCCGAGTGCAAACCGAGTACCGCACATTCAATCTGCCCTATAACAATAAAGAAGTCACAAGAGCATCAGTATCATGCGTATTTTAGTAGTAGAAGATGATCGTATTTTAGGCGAAGCCATTAGCCAAAGAATCAGTCGAATGGGGCATGGTCTTGATCTTGCGCAAACTGGTTTACAGGCAAATCAAATGTTGGCATTGCAAGAATACGATCTCATGCTATTGGATCTAAATTTGCCGGATATGACAGGGGCTCAAATATTACAAACGCTTCGAAAAAAACACTCTAATACGCCGGTGATTGTGCTGACTGCCCGTGATGAAGTAAAAGATCGCATAGAGCTTTTGGATCTAGGTGCTGATGATTATATGACCAAGCCCGTGGACTTTGGTGAGCTTGAAGCTCGTTGTCGTGCTTTGCTCCGTCGTAGCCAAGGGCAAGCACAAAATACGATAGAATACGGCAATGTTAGTTTAGACCTGCAAGCATGCACTGTGACTATTGGCGATCACCTGGTCGAGTTAAAGCAGCGAGAGTTTCGTTTATTAGAAGTGTTCATCAGCCACACCGGAAGAGTGTTAAGCAAAGAAGTCTTGATAGAACATATTTATAATTTTAATGAAAACCCGAACCCTAGTGTCATTGAAATTTACGTAGCTCGTTTGAGGAAGTCTCTGCAAAGCAGTGACATCAACATCAGAACCATTCGAGGCCTTGGCTACTTGTTGGAAAAGCATCATGGCTAAGGCAACTACCTCGATTCGCCGGCAATTGATTCTAATGGTTGCGACAGTGTTGATAGTGATTAACGCAGTGGCTCTTTGGAGTGCGCATATTTATGCAAATAGAGCGGCGAAAGAGTCTTATGATCGGCTTCTTTATGGCTCTGCTTTACAGATGGCCGAAAATATCAACATATTGGATTCGCAGTATTTTATCGATTTGCCCGTTTCGGCATTTGAAACCTTAGCCTTATCTACCTCAGATCGCGCCTTTTATTCCATTATGAATGGACAATATCAGGTGCTGACAGGTTATAACGATCTTCCTAATATTCCGTTTACCCAGTTGCTTCAGCAATCCAGCGAGAAAGAAAAATTTATTCCTATTTATTATGAAGCTATGTATCACGATGAGATGGTGCGATTTATTGCGTTAGGGAAACGCTTGTTAGAGGGAGACAGTGTTAACGATGTTTTTATCATCGTCGGACAAACATTGGATGCTCGACGTGCTGCGGCGACGGAAATCAGCCAAATGGCATTGCAATTTGTAACCTTATTTTTCTTCATCACGTTACTTCTATTACTTTTTGTTATTTGGCGAGTATTACAACCCTTGCAAACGATCAAGCAAGCCATTACTGAGCGCTCGTCTCAAGAGCTGTCTCCTTTAGATGCGAATGTGCCCAGTGAGATAGCGCCATTACTAAAAAGCATTAATTATTTTATGGCCCAGCTGGATAGCACGTTAAACCGACTAAAACGTTTTACAGCAGAAGCGGCCCATCAGATCCGTACGCCTTTGGCTGGTCTAAATTCACAGGCGCAAAACGCAATAGATGAAACCGATGAAGTGTTACGGCAAAAGCAACTACAGCATATTTTAGAAAGCAGTAACCTATTGACCAATACGGTCAATCAGCTTCTTAGTCGCGCTACGTTGACACATCGTTATCAGAGTCATCCTTTTAGCCCTGTGTCTTTGGACTATGTGATCAAAGAAACTTGCCGTGAGCTGGTGGTTTGGGCGTTAGAGCGAGAAGTGGAGATTGAATACGTTGGCGATATCCAAGCAACAATTAATGGAGATGAGTTTGCACTCAAGCAAATGCTGCAAAATGTCATCGAAAATGCCATTAAATACAGCCCAAAAGGTGGTGTGGTGGAAGTTGAGTTGATGATTGTTTTTGAACAATCCGTCCCCTTAATTGTGCTACAAATTCGAGACCAAGGAGTGGGTGTACCGGATCAGGATAAGGAGCATATTTTCGAGTACTTTTATCGTAGTCCTGACAATTTCGCATCAGGTTCCGGAATCGGTTTATCTATTGCTAAAGACGTGGCGGAACACCATGACGCTAGATTTCACTTAAAAGACAATCAGCCAACCGGATTAATTGTAGAAGTCATTTTCCCTCAACGAAAAGGACTGTCGTATGAAAGTTAGTTGTCTGTTAGGGCTTGGTTTAATTTTGGTTAGTCGTATGGTATTTGCTGATGCCGTGCGGCAAGATTCTTATATCGCTTTTCCAAGTCTGAATAAACAACCCACGTATCAGGAGGATGTGCTTGTTATTAATGGAGCTGTAAATCATCAAGCAATTGAGCCATTGTTTAGGGCATACCAAGAAAAGTATCCGAATGTAGCCATTCATTACACTGAATCGAATACTCGTCATTTATACGAGCAATTTATCTCTCAGCCTAACGTTAGACCTGATGTGATGCTTAGCCCAGCGATGGATCTTCAGTTTAAGTTGGCTAACGACGGTTACGCCTTGAGTTATAACTCGCCAGAGCTTGTTAATGTTCCTAAGGGCTCACATTGGCGAAATGAGTTGTTTGGTTTTACCTACGAACCAATCGTGACGGCGATAAACAGCGATATTCTGGCTGGTGACGAGTTGCCCCAAAGTCGTGAGCAGTTATTGAATTTGATCCGGAATAAAAATCATCTTTTAGACGATAAAATGGGCTTATTTAATATTGAGCAATCTGGATTGGGTTATCTAACATGGGCCTATGACGGTCAGCAATCCCGTAGTTATGGTCGGTTATTGGAAGCGTTCGGGAGGCACCAAGCTCGGCTTTATACGGATACTTCCTCCATGCTAAATGCGCTTTTAAAAGGCCAGATATTCATCGCTTATAATCTTGTCGGCGCCTATTCCTATCAGTGGTCGCAACAGTATGCATGGATTAAAACCATCATGCCGACAGATTATACGACGATCATAATGCGCACCGCATTTATTCCTCGTGATGCTCAGCAGCCGACATTGGCGAAGCGCTTCATTGATCTTTTATTGTCTCCAGAAGGGCAGCATGTACTTGCTAATCAATCAGGCATTACGCCAATAAGTGCAAAGGCTAAAGGTCCATATAGTCGAGATGAATTGAGTAAATTGCCACATGGAATTTTTCGTCCAATTCCTCTTGGCTTAGAATTGCTTATTCAAACAGACGATGCCAAAAAACAACTTATTTATCATGAATGGGACAATGCTATGTTTGCTGAGCCTAACAATCTTTCTCAATAGTTTTTATTTTTTTATGAAGTATTCAAGACCCATGAAAGGTTCATGAAAGGTTTCCTCGCTAGAGTGTTCTAAGCAATAACAAAACAAAAATAAGTTGGAGAATACTATGTTTAAAAAACTGCTTATAGCGAGTGCCTTGTGTGCGACTTTAATTAATAGCCCTGTTCAAGCGGCAGAACGTGTATCCATTGGAACTGGTGGAACGGGCGGCTTGTTTTATGTGATTGGCGCAGGGATTTCTGAAACTCTAAATAAACACATGGACAATACGACGGCACGAGCTGAAGTAACGGGTGCGTCTGTGGAAAACAATCACCGCGTTGCAGCGGGCCAAATGACAATGGGATTATCTTCTTCTTCAACTTTGTTTGAAGCAAAAAATGGCCAAGGCCCATTTAAAGTAAGCGGGCCTTTGGACGTGGCTGGTATTGCTTATTTATATCCAGCAGTGCTGCAGGTCGCAACGATTTCCGGAAAAGGAGTCGACTCCTTTGAAGGCTTGAAAGGCAAACGTGTCAGCATGGGGCCTCCAGGAAGTAATGCCGCGGTTTTAGCAACTCGTTTGTTACAGGAATATGGTGTCTTTGACGATATCACACCACGTTTTCTTTCTTATAACGAAGGGGTAAAAGCCTTGGTAAACGGCCAAGTTGATGCGACAGTGGTTTTGGCAGGTGCTCCGACTTCCTCTTTGATTGATCTCGACTCACAAACCGACATGAAATTGTTGTCGGCTGATATTAATAAACTCGATAGTTTGATCCAAAAATACCCTTTCTACCAAGCTTACTCTCTGCCTGCTGGAACCTACCCAGATCAAACCAAACAGGTTTTGATGATTAATGATCCTGCTATTTTGTTCACAAGCGGTAAAGAAGATCAGAGCAAAATTTACAACATCACCAAAGCGATTTTTTCTCATTTAGATGAGCTAGGTCAAATTCACCCACAGGCAAAAGCAATTTCGTTAGAAACCGCAAAACACACTCCTGTTGCATTGCACCCAGGCGCGAAAAAATATTATGACGAAGTAAGCGCAAACTAGGAGATCCATTATGTTGAACTCAGATTCCAGCAATGGCTTTCAAAGTTTGCTCCTTGAATCAAAATTCGCTGGTGGCAAGGAACGTCTAGCAGTCTCTTTATTGTTTAGTGTGATCGCCGCTGGAATCGCCGGTCTTGTGCTGTATGGTGCGTATTATGGAGGAATTACCGCGTTGCTATTGAGATCGTCGTTTTTCTCTTTAGTTGCGGGGGCTGCCATGCTGTTTTACGCGCTAAGATACAAGAGTGCCATGGGCCGTGGTGTGTTTTATCTATTGGCCCTATTGGCTCTAATTCCGGGGCCTTACTTGTGGCATTACTACATTGATATTGTCATGCGCGGCGCTATGTCGGTTGAGCAAGATAGGTTGATCTTTATTGTTCTGATTGTGGTGGTGTTTGTCTTTGTCCGTATTGCGGTAGGTAGGGCGTTGATTATTTTAATGACCCTCGCTTTTCTTTATGCGTATTTTGGCTATTTGATCCCTGGTAAATATGGTCATGGTGGCTATGATCTAAGCCGTCTGACGTCAACTCTGATGTTATCGACTGAAGGGGTTTATGGTGTGCCAATGGGGGTCGCCGTTGAGTATATTTTCCTATTCGGCTTGTTTGGTGCCATTTTAACTAAAATTGGTACGGGCGAGGTTTTTGTTGATTTGGCCCGTGGTTTGACTGGACGTGTACAAGGTGGCCCTGGCTTATCTGCGGCTTTGTCTAGCGCATTGCTTGGCTCCCTTAATGGCAGCGCTGTGGCCAACGTAGTGACCACAGGTACTTTTACTATTCCGTTGATGAAACGCGTGGGCTACAGCGCAAAACTGGCTGGAGCGATCGAAGCCGCTGCGTCTTCGGCGGGGCAAATTATGCCACCGGTTATGGGGGCTGCTGCTTTCTTGATGGCAGAAATGATTGGGATTCCTTATGCCGAAGTCGCAATGGCCGCCTTGGTTCCCGCACTTTTGTATATTTTGGCGTTGATGATTTCAGTACGCCTAGAAGCTGGACGCCTTAATTTAGAAAGGGATACCGAAGCGGGCTTACAATTGTTATTAAGAACGCTGAGAACAAAGAGCTATCTTTTGCTTCCGCTGGTGGTTTTGATCGGTCTAATGATTTCAGGTAAATCACCAACCCAAGCGGCCGTTATGGGGATCTTGGCTGGTTTGCTCGTTTGTCCTTGGAAAAAAGCCACTCGTATAAATGTGGTCGATTTGATTGCGGCTTGTAAGGAAACCTTGTCTTCGACGCTACCGATTGTAGCGGCTGTTGCAGCCGCTGGCGTGATTATCGGTATTCTGAATTTGACCGGTATGGGCTTGATGTTGTCTGGTTTGATTATTGAACTGGGTGATGGCAATTTATGGGCCGTCTTATTACTCACCGCATTGGCGTCTTTTGTTTTGGGTATGGGATTACCAACATCAGCGGCGTATTTGTTACTCGCGGTATTGGTTGCGCCTGCGATGACACAACTTGGTATGGAAACCCTGTCGGCGCACATGTTCATTTTCTACTTTGGTTTAGTGTCTGCCATTACTCCACCTGTTGCATTAGCAGCTTACGCGGCGGCGACAATTTCTGGTGCCGAACCGAATGAAACGGCCGTTGAATCCATGCGACTAGGTTTTGTTAAGCTTTTGGTTCCGTTCTTATTCGTGACCATGCCGGGGATTTTATTGATTGGGACAACGGCGAGTGTGATCGCAGCGATCTTGTTTGCTACCCTGGCAACAGCATCGATGAGCATCGGCTTTTCTGGCTGGTTACGTGAGAATTTATCTTGGGTAACTCGTTTACTATATGTTGTTGCCGCGGTACTTATTGCTTGGCCTGCGGCTGCTACGGACACTTCCTTGTTCGTGGTCAGTGCGCGAGTATTGGGTGTGGTGGTGTTTGCCGTTTTGCTTGTGAAAGCGAGCATGGGCGCGAAAACTGATACGCTTAAAGCGGCTAAAGTGTAACCATTATTGTCGTAATCTTTTACTGAATAATGCTAAAAAGCCCCACACTTAAAGTTGTAAAGTGTGGGGCTTTTTTATGCGAATAGTATTGCTCAAGGCAACCCTGTCATTAGCAGTTTAATTCCATAAGATGCGGTTAATACTGCAATAAAACCGATGCCGTACAGCAGCAAAAACCATTGCCACGATTTGAGTTTGGCGGCTTTTTCTTTCAGGCTTTTTAGAGACATTAGTAACCCTCCTGATAATCTTCCACCTTGCCTGCAAAAACACGGTAGCCCCATAAAGTATAAGCGCAGATCAATGGCACGAAGATGCAAATACCAGGCAGCAAGAAGAGCAAGCTACTGTCAGGCGATGCGGCTTCCATAAAGGTTAATTGTCTTGGTATTAGATAAGGGAACAAGCCGACCACAAGACCCGCGAAGCCTAATAAAAACAAGGTGGCAGCATACCAAAATGGTCGACTTTCATGGTGAACGGTTCCTGTGGCGTGACTGTTTAGATCTTTCCAAGCCAACAATGCAACCACTAAGGTGATGATAGGCAAGGGCGATAACCACAAGAAATTTAAGCCAGAGAACCAACGTTGACGAATGTCTACTTGGTTAGCCACCGTCCACAGGCTGACGATGACCATGGCTAAAATAGTGATTAGTAAAAGTCTTTTACCTAATTTTGCCGCGTGCTCTTGAATGCGGCCGCGACTTTTCATAAACAGATAGCAAGCGGCTAGCAAGGCATAACCTGCCATTACAGAAAAGCCTGTTAGGATAGAAAAGGGCGTTAGCCAGTGTAGGCTAGACAAGCTATCGACACCGACTGGTACGCCTTGAACAATCGATCCTAGTAACATGCCTTGGCAAAACGCAGCGATAGCCGAACCCGCACTAAAGGCGAAATCCCAATAAGGTCGAGACGTATCGGACTTAAACCGATACTCGAACGCCACACCACGAAAGATCAACGCAAACAGCATCAGCATAATAGGCAGATAAAAAGTCGAAGTAATGCCTGCATAAGCGGTGGGAAACGCCGCAAACAACACCACACCACCAAACACTAACCAAGTTTCGTTGCCATCCCAAACGTGTGAAATAGAACGCATTAAATGATCACGCTCGCCTTCTTGGTTAAACCAAGGGTAGAGAATGCCAATCCCTAGGTCGAAGCCATCGAGTAGCACGTACATAAAGATGGCAAAGCCTAAGACAAGGAAGTAGAAAAAAGCCAAATCCATCATTTATCTCCTTGTGCTTGTGAAGGTTGATCGTTTGCTTGCTGTTCTTTTAATTGCTGTTCTTTCGTTGTTAGCGATTTTACCCAAGCCAATGCATAGCCCGGCGCTTTCATGCCAATCAGTTGTTGTTCTAGCGCTTCCATTGATGGCGGCCCTTTCTTAATCAGCTTGCGCATGAAGTAGAGATAAACACCGATCAGCAGACTGTAAATGATGACAAACATGGTTAAGGTAAAGAGCACTCGTTCCGCTGGAAGTGGCGATACGATCTCGGACGTTCTAACCAGATTATAAACAATCCAAGGCTGGCGACCGATTTCGACCACATACCAACCTGCCAGTACCGCAATGACACCCATAGGGGTAAATAATGTTACGAGAGACAGAAACGCTTTGTTCTCATACAAGCGTCCTTTACGACGCAGTAGGAGGGCTAGCGCAGCAATGCCCATCATGCCAACTCCAATACCAACCATGACACGGAAAGACCAAAACACTAACGGCACATTCGGTCTGTCTTCAGGCGGTACCGCTTTTAGACCTTGCACCGTGCCATCCCAAGAGTGAGTTAGGATCAAGCTGCCTAGGTTTGGAATACCGACTTGATAATCGTTGGATTCGGTCTCCATGTTGGGCATAGCAAATAACAAGAGCGGAACGTTTTCTTCTTCGGCAGGCCAAATGCCTTCCATCGCTGCCAATTTAGTGGGCTGATGCTCTCTTACGTTTAAGCCATGCATATCGCCAATCCATGCTTGCAGCGGTGTTAACACCAAAGCAAACCACATGCACATAGATAAGCCTTTTTTAGCAAAAGGAATGTTTTTCTTTTTCAATAAATAATAGGCGCTGATGCCTGCTACCACGAAGGTTGCTGTAATTAATGACGCCACCACCATGTGAGTGAGGCGATAAGGCATGGATGGATTGAAGATCACCGCCATCCAGCTTTCTACTTCAAACTTGCCATCGATAATCTTGTAGCCCGTTGGTGTTTGCATCCATGAGTTCGCCACTATGATCCAAAACGCTGAAATCCAAGTACCTATCATAACGGTGACAGTGGCGAAGAAATGCAGCTTGCGACCAACGCGTTGCCAACCAAATAGCATGACGCCAAGGAAACCGGCTTCCATGAAGAAAGCGGTGAGCACTTCGTAAGCCATCAGCGGCCCAAGTACCGCGCCAGTAATCTCCGAAAATTTGGAGAAGTTGGTGCCAAATTCATAGGACAAAACGATGCCAGAAACCACCCCCATACCGAAGGTTATCGCAAAAGGTTTGATCCAGAATTTAGCCAATTGGAGGTAATAAGGATTATGTGTTTTTAGCCACATGCCTTCCCAAATGGCGATCAGTGTCGCCAAACCAATGGTGATACTAGGGAAAATAATATGAAAGCTCACCGTAAAGGCGAACTGTATGCGAGATAAAATGGCGACATCGAGGTCCATGGCAACTCCCGTTTAAAATAAGATGGACTTAGGAATTGTTCTTAACGCGTTGAGCACGCATTTGTTGCAACGCTAGAGGCAATAGGGCTAAGCCCACAATGCTAAAAAGCGCGATGATTTCGGTCATTAAAAAGCCAGCATTCATGATGTTTGTCCTGTCATTTGAAAATTGTTTGATTTAGATCAAGCTTGCTTTACCTATAGCAAGGGACAGGCCAACTATTAGTTAAATTTATACTGTTGATTTTAAAGGAAAAATTTTCGTCTTTGCGTGAAGTGTAAAAAAGGTTTACGATTTTCTCACTTTTAGGTGTAAACGAGGTTTACGATTTTGACACTTTCCCTGATGTTTGAAGTGGCCATGTTGGTGACCAGTGTGTGCGGCGTATTGGTCGCGGTCTGGTTATTGTGGCGAGCTAGAAAACAAAGTGATCTACAAGCTCTGGCAGGTTTTGCCATTATGATGGCGATTTGGTGCTTTGGGCATGTGGTCTTGTTCCAAGGCTACGAGCAAATTGGTATTCATATCATTCTGGCCAACCCGTTGATGCCGACCTTCTTCTTACATTTTGCGATTCGTTTTGTGAACTCTGGCTCGGTTAAAGAGCCTATGCTGGAACGCTTATATCAAGTAGTGCCTTGGTTTTATCTGACCAGTTTTGCTGTGGTATTACAAAGCTGGTGGATTGGCGCTGGAGATGCGATCAGTACGCTAGACACGCGTTCCTTTTTTATCTTTACCGAGGCGGGGACATGGAATCTTGCCTATACGGTGTTGATCGGCATCTTGGCTCATGGGGTGTTGTTGTTTGGTTGGTATCGACATTCTGGTAATAAGAAACGCTCCATTCTCGCCATGTTTGGCGTTGGCGCTTGGGGCTTGTTGTTAGCGACCAGTTTTGTGTTTCCTTCCTTTGGCATTAGCTGGTTTCCCTATCCCATGCTCTTACTGCCAACCTATTTGCTATTGTTGGTTTATGCGGTAGTTCGCTATCAAATTTTGTCGGTTAATGCCTTTGCCAATCGGGCCTTGCTTTGGGTTGCCATGATGTTGGTGATTCTCTGTGTGATCGCGGTCATCAGCGTGGTGTCTGGTCGTATTGGTTTGCAGGCGCTGGCCAATGTACCCAGTTGGCAACTCTGGTTGTATTCCTTGCTGATTTTGGTGGTTGCGGCGGTGATTTATCAGCCTCTAAGTCGTCTGGTTTCTCGGCTTATTTACCCCGGTGCTTTATTAAATGAAGCTGTGTTAGATACTTGGTCAACACAATTGAGAGAGGCTCGGGGTTGGGCAGAATTGACGAATGTTGGTGAGCAGTTACTTTCGCGACAAATAAGACAAAATGTAGCGATTCAATTGCAACATGGCGACTATCCGGTAAAAGGGCAGAATAACGCGTTGGCTATACAGGTGTCTCGATCGGAGTCTGATTGGCACTTTGTATTAATTGGTTGGGAAGATGCCAGCCCAGGTATGCGTCTTACGGCGGAAGTGTTTGCGTCTTTATTCACGACCAGCTGCGGTTTGTTGGAAAGGTCGTTGGCCTTGGCGGTGGCGGAACGAAAACGCATGGATGAACAGCATTTGGTTGAGTTAGGCAGCTTGTCAGCAGCAATGGCCCACGAGTTGCGTAATCCGCTCAATATTATTTCCATGGCCGCTTATGACGCGCCTGTGGATACGCGCCAGCATATACAGACTCAGCTTAAGCGAGCCGACCGTTTAGTGAGCGACATGTTGGTGTATTCAGGTGGGTTGTCATTGCAAATTGTTGCCACGCCATTGCGATCATTGGTTGCAAGCGTATTGGCACAAGCTCAGCTTGAAGGCGTGAGTTATGAGCTTGATATAGAGGAAACGCTGGAGCTGGAGGCAGACTCGCAACGGTTGCAGCAGGTGTTCATCAACCTGATTGATAATGCCGTGTCTTTTTTACGCTCCACGCCCGATAGCAAGTTGTTTATTGAAGCCAAAGAAGAGGGCCAACAGCTTGTGATTCGCGTCCACAACAACGGACCAGCAATCGATGTAAGCTTACAAGGTGAAGCCTTGTTTCAACCCTTTGTGACTAAGCGAGCGGGCGGCAGTGGTCTTGGTTTAGCCATTGTGCGCCGTATTGTTGATGCCCATGGTGGCAAGATTTGGCACCGCTCTGATTTGGCTTGGCCGGTGACGTTTGAACTTATTTTACCTCGCCATTTTTCTGGCGCAGCGCTTTCAAATAGAGAATTCCATGACACAAAATAAAATATTACTGGTTGATGACGAACCCGCATTTCGTGAATTGGCGAGCCGTTGGTTAGCCAACCAAGATTACCATGTGAAAACGGCGGCGAGTTTAGCCGAAGCCAAATCGGCTTTAGCGGAATTTGATGCAGACTTGGTGTTATTGGATTTATCAATGCCACCGCATTTTGATCCACAAGTGACCTTGGAGGCTATGGATGAATTCGCTGGCCGCCCAGTGATTATTATCACAGGCCACGCCGATCGAGACTTGGCCTTAAAAGCCATCGAGCTTGGCGCATGGGATTTTATTGCTAAGCCGATTGACCCAGATATGTTAGCGGTTGTAGTGCGCCGAGCCATCACCAAAACCACCTTAGAACGTGAATTAACTCAGTTAAAACAAGTGAGTGGATCCGCTCAAGGTGCGTCTGCGTATATCGGTCATTCGATGAGTTCGCAAAAGGTCAGGGCGCTGGTGGAGCGAATTGCGCCGACGGATGTACGGGTCTTAGTGACTGGGCCATCGGGTACAGGCAAAGAGGTCATTTCTCGTACCTTGCATGACTTGAGTCATCGCGCAGCCAAGCCGTTTGTTTCTGTGCATTGCGGCGCGATTCCGGCGGATTTATTAGAAAGCGAGTTGTTCGGTTACGTGAAAGGCGCCTTTACTGGGGCGGAAAAAGACAAAGTCGGTTTATTGAGTTTGGCCGATAGCGGTACCTTGTTTTTGGATGAAATCGGCGAAATGCCATTAGCCATGCAGGTCAAGTTGCTGCGGGTGTTGCAGGAAGGTACCTTCTTTCCTGTTGGAGGACGAGAGCAGAAGCACATCGACATTCGAGTGATCTCTGCGACCAATGCCGATTTAGTTGAGAAGGTTCGCGAAGGCAGCTTCCGAGAGGATCTGTATTACCGCATTAAAGGCGTCAATATTGAAACCCAAGCGCTGTCGGAGCGACTCGAAGATGTTCCTGTGTTACTACAGTCATTTCTACAGCGCTTGCAAAGTCAGCAAACTAAGCAATTACAGCTCAGTCCTGAAGCTGTGAAATGGTTCAGAGATCAAACATGGCCCGGTAATGTTCGGGAATTGAAGAATGCGCTGGAAAGCGTCGCGTCTATTTGTCCGCAAGGGCAAATTACCATGGAAGACATTCAGCTGCTTTACCCCAGCGGTGAACCAGTTCATCACGCTATGACAAGCGTAACAACAACCGATGCGACGTTAGATGAACAAGTTAGAGACCTTGAAATTCGACTAATTACCCAAGCCTTAGAAAAAAGCCAAGGCAACCGCACTCAAGCCGCCAAGCAACTGGGTATTTCACGACAAGGCTTGATTAAGAAAATCGAGCGCTATGGGTTTTGAAGACTTTCAGAGATGAAATTTTTCTTGATTGGAGTCATTGCTTTCTTTGGTTAATGGCGTTGTTATTTGTTGCAAGAAAATTGTTTGTTTTTGTCATTAACTGAGGTGTAGTATTTGACGATAACTTTACAATAAGAATGAATAATAAGGACGTTATTATGAAGTGGCAAAGTCTATCCATTAGAAGTCGCATGTTTTCTGTGCTTGCTGTGTTGCTTGTTGTTAGTACTGTTGTTTCTGTCAGTACTCAGGCTCTTTCTACACTAGACACAGAACTAGAACAGCTAAAAAAAGAAGTTTTACCAACCCATCTCAGTAATCTAGCCTCGCAAATCAGTACAGAAATTACTCCGTTAATTACAGCCTCCCATTTGATGACAAACGACAACTTCGTTGAAGATTGGGTGAGTAAAGGTGCGCCAGATAACCAGATTGCGTTTATAGCAGCTAAGCTGAAATCCGTGAAAGAGATCGCAGGAAGTGATTCGACCTTTTACGTTTTAAATGGTCCAAATGGTTTGGAATATTTTGGCTATGAGAAAGACTTTTTTAGGACGCCGTTAACGGACTATCCATTCAAAGATTTTTATCCAAATTTTTTGGCGACAGGACAAGATTACGAACTGAATTTAGAATATGAATATAAGATGCTGTTTGTTAACTATCGCAGCGATGATCTTGATCCGAACACCAATAAACCCTATTCCGTTGCAGGGCTTGGAATTAAAGCGGATAAGCTGATTAATATGGTTCAGAAGCTTAAAGTAGGCCAGCAAGGTCGTGCCATGTTAGTAACAAGTGATGGTGTAATTCAAGCAAAAGGCGATTCTCCATTTATGGAAATGGTCAATAAAAGCCATATTTCTAGCTTGCTTAACAATAAAACCGACGTTGTCATTGATGATATAACGATTAATGGACAGGTATATTACCTTGGCTCATTGTGGGTGTCAGTGTTAGATAGATATATCATGCTAGCGGTACCAAAACAGCAAATTATGGCGCCGATTTATACGCAGTTACAGAATGCGTTTCTCTACTCTATCGTTTTTATTCTAATTTCTCTGCTCATTCTTCATTTCGTTATAGGCTCTCTGACTCGTCCCATTGTCGCTATTGGCAAGGATGTTCGTTATGTGTCCGATAGTTTAGATCTCAGTTATCAAATCAAGAGTACCGATAAAGCGGAAATTGGTGACCTGGCAGAGACAATTAATTCACTGCTGCAAACGTTAAAAGGGTCAATGACGACAGTGAATGACGCGGTTAAAACGACAGATGGTGCGATTGAAGGTTTGCATCAACAGGTGGATGAACTTTCCCAAGCCTCTGAGGCTGAGAAGCAATCGGTAGATCAGATCTTTAACTCTACCCAAGACATCACTGAGCAGAGTGCGCAGGTAAAAGATTTAGCCACCAAAGCGGGTGAGTTGTCGGATCAAAGTAATGCGGAGCTTCAGCAAGCGAATAAAGAAGTCCAGAGTAGTTTGCTTTTCCTAGAGGCGCTCGAAGTCGATATGTTACAAAGCAAAACCAGTTTGACCGAGTTGAATGACAACATAGAGAAGATTGTCTCTGTTTTGGACGTGATCAGCTCAATTTCAGAACAGACCAATTTGCTTGCTCTTAATGCGGCCATCGAAGCGGCTCGGGCGGGCGAGCATGGTCGCGGTTTTGCGGTAGTGTCGGATGAAGTTCGCATGCTGTCGCAACGAACCAGCGAATCCACCAATGAAATTCAAAGTATCATTACTCAGCTGAGAAGTGCATCGACTCAAGTGACATCGCAGATGGATGTTGCCTGTGAGAAAAGTATTCAGACCCTAGACAGTCAAAAGCTGGTGTCAGAAAAAGTAAATACGCTTGATGCCTTCTTGCAGCAATTATTCGATATGAATGAGCAGGTCGCCGAACGAGCGGGTATTCAAAACGCTTCAGTGGAAGATATTAACCAACATTTGTCTATGTTGGCGGCACAAAGCGAGCAGACAGCCGAATTATTCAATCAAAGTCGAGCAGCAACCAATGCTATTGGTGAAGAGATGAGACACTTAAAAGATAAAGTCGAGTTGTTCAAAGTGACGTGATGGCATTTAATGGTCTGTACCAAGTCTTATTGATTGAGCTTGGTACAAACTGACTGGAGCATATTGTTAGCTTTGACTTGATGTTACGTCACACGAAATGACTCCATCCTGCACCCTTACCGAAATAGCATCGCCTTTCTTAACGTCTTTAACGGAACGAATAACCTGTTCGTCTTTCGAGGCAATAGCATAGCCTCTGGCTAGGGTGTTTAGCGGGCTGACGAGGTTGAGCTTGTCGATAATACGAGCAAAGGCAGTTTGTTTGTTGGTTAAGGTGTTACTCAGTGCACGAGCAAGTCGAGCGTCGATGTCTTTTAACTTTTGTCTGTCCTGATCGATACGGCGAGTTGGGCTGTTTCTTTCCAGTCGATGAGCTAGGTTGGCAGTATGGTTTTGTTGCTCCAGCACCTTGCGTTGCATGCTTTGTTGCAAGCGATGCTTAAGCTGGTTTAGCTGAGTTTGCTGTTGCTCGATTCGCTCTTTTGGGTGACGAATGCGCTTGGTCATAAAGTCGAGCTGTTGCTGACTTTGTTCGAGAATGCGTGACATGCGTCGAACAAGCTGCTTTTCTTGCTGTTCGATTTGTCTAATTAATTGATTGCGGTCTGGGCTTAAAAGCTCTGCCGCCGCGGTTGGAGTGGCGGCTCGAACATCGGCGACAAAATCCGCAATGGTAAAGTCGGTTTCATGACCAACAGCCGATACAATCGGCGTGTTGGCGGCAAAAATAGCGCGTGCCAAGGGTTCGTCGTTGAAACTCCATAAGTCTTCCAGTGAACCACCACCACGACCGAGAATAATAGCGTCAAAGTGCCCACTGCCATCGGCTCGTTGTAGTTGTCGTAAGATGTTTTTAGAGGCATCTTGGCCTTGCACTAAAGAAGGTAGAATGGTGAGTTCTGTCAATGGAAAGCGTCGACGAAAGGCGATGATCATATCGCGAACCGCAGCGCCGACAGGCGAGGTGATGATAGCAACACGTTCTGGTTTAGTTGGTAATGGTTTTTTGTGCTCTGGTGCGAAAAGGCCTTCGGCTTGTAAGTTGTTTTTTAAGCGTTCAAACGCCTGTTGTAATGCACCTTCACCTGCCGACTCCATGCTTTCTACACTGAGTTGGCAGTCGCCTCTTGGACCATAGAAAGTGACGCGAGCACGCAAGCGAACCATGTCACCATCTTTGGGCTTAAAGCGTACAGCGGCGTTTTTGCCTTTGAACATGGCACAGCGTATTTGTGCACGGTCATCTTTGAGTGAAAAGTACCAATGACCAGAGCCTGGCTTGGCGAGGTTGGATATCTCACCTTCGACTAAAATCCACGGTAAACTGGCTTCAAGTAGTTGTTGTATCTGTCTATTTAGCTGCGATACGGTAAAAGCCGTTTCTTGTGACGCAGAAGTTGTAAAATTTTTCATCAATCTCTCGTGGTTTTGATTTACCGAATGCAACTAAAGGAGTAGAATTACTTGCCATCTTAACACCCTTGTTGGCATTGGAAACTCCCCATTATGTTACGAATCGTGCAAGAAGCTTTAACGTTTGACGACGTACTGCTTATCCCCGGCTATTCCGAAGTTCTTCCTAAGGATGTTAGCCTCAAAACGAAAATCACTAAAGACATCGAGCTAAATATTCCACTGACGTCTTCAGCGATGGATACCGTTACCGAACATCGCATGGCGATTGCTCTGGCTCAAGAAGGTGGCATAGGCATTGTGCACAAAAACTTGACTATCGAAGAGCAAGCTCGCGAAGTTCGCCGAGTGAAAAAATTCGAAAGTGGTATCGTTCGTGACCTTGTAACCATTAATCCTGAAGCCAGCGTTCAAGATCTTATGGATTTGACCGCGGCGAATAGCATCTCAAGTGTGCCTGTTGTTCAAGGTTCCGATTTGGTTGGTATTGTTACCAGTCGTGATGTGCGTTTTGTTAAAGATTTCGACAAAAAAGTCTCTGACATTATGACACCAAAAGATCGTCTTGTTACGGCGCTTGAAGGTGCTTCTTCTGGCTCTATCCGTAAGTTGCTACATGAAAATCGCATTGAGAAAGTGCTGATTGTTAATGAGCAATTTGAGTTGCGTGGCATGGTGACGGTGACTGACTTTAATAAAGCCACGACTTTCCCACATGCTTGTAAAGACGATCAAGGTCGTTTACGTGTTGGTGCCGCTGTTGGTACTGGCGCAGATACCGGCGATCGAGTGAAAGCCTTGTCTGATGCTGGCGTTGATATCATTGTTGTTGATACGGCGCATGGTCATTCTAAAGGTGTTATTGATCGCGTTCGTTGGGTAAAAGAACATTTCCCTCATATTCAAGTTATTGGCGGTAATATCGCGACAGCGGAAGCGGCAATTGCTCTAGCTGATGCGGGCGCAGATGGCGTGAAAGTGGGTATTGGCCCTGGTTCTATCTGTACTACGCGTATCGTTTCTGGTGTGGGTGTTCCTCAAATCAGTGCGGTGGCAAATGTTGCTGAAGTAATGGACCCTCGTGGTATCCCTGTTATCGCTGATGGCGGTGTGCGTTTTTCTGGTGATATCAGTAAAGCGATTGCAGCTGGCGCGAGCGTTATCATGGTTGGCGGTCTGCTTGCTGGTACTGATGAGGCGCCAGGTGAAGTTGTCTTGTTCCAAGGTCGTGCCTATAAAGCCTACCGAGGCATGGGGTCATTGGGTGCAATGTCCCAAGCGCAAGGCTCTAGTGACCGCTACTTCCAAGACTCAAGCAGCGTTGAAAAGTTGGTTCCAGAAGGCATTGAAGGCCGTGTACCTTCTAAAGGTCCAATGGTGGCTGTTGTTCATCAGCTTATGGGTGGGGTTCGCTCTTCCATGGGTTACACTGGCTCCGCTGATATTGAAACCATGCGTACCAAAACGCAGTTTTCTAAAATTACCGGTGCAGGTATGCGTGAAAGCCACGTCCATGATGTGACTATCACTCAAGAGGCACCAAATTATCACGTCGGTTAAGGCGAGATAAATTGAAACCGAGATGGGGCGTTTAAGACGCCCCATCTTTATTTATTGCTCTTACTATTTTATTGATTACTTCTACGATAAGACTGAATTCTTTGAGTAGAGTGAAAGGAATGGCTAATAATGTCGCAAGATATCCACGCTCATAAAATTCTTATTCTTGATTTCGGTTCTCAGTACACTCAGCTGATTGCACGTCGTGTTCGTGAAATCGGTGTTTACTGTGAAGTTCGCGCTTTTGATATGGAAGATCAAGAAGTCATCGACTTTGATCCAAAAGGTATCATCCTTGCTGGTGGCCCTGAATCCGTTCCAGAGCCTGGTTCTCCTCGTGCTCCAGAAGCAGTATTTACATTGGGTGTGCCGGTATTTGGTATTTGTTACGGCATGCAAACCATGGCAGAGCAATTGGGCGGTAAGGTTCAAGGTTCTGAAATTCGTGAGTTTGGTTACGCACAAATACGTAAGCATGACGGTCCAGCATTGTTCGATGAAATCCAAGATCACATTGCCAACAATGGCGTTGCTTTGCTTGATGTTTGGATGAGTCATGGCGATAAAGTTATCGCTATGCCAGAAGACTTCACTTTGATGGCGTCTACGGATAGCTGTCCAATCGCTGCGATGGCGAACGAAGCGAAGAAGTTTTACGGTGTACAGTTCCACCCAGAAGTAACGCATACGTTACAAGGTGGCCGTATTCTGTCTCGTTTCATCGTAGATATTTGTGGTTGCGACACTTTGTGGACACCTGCAAACATTGCACAAGATGCTATCGAGCGCATGCAAGAGCAAGTGGGCGACAGTAAAGTATTGTTGGCCTTGTCTGGTGGTGTGGATTCTTCAGTGGTAGCGGCATTGCTTCATAAAGCGATTGGCGACCAATTGACGTGTGTATTCGTAGATAACGGTTTGCTTCGTTTGAACGAAGGCGATCAAGTAATGAAAATGTTTGCAGACAACATGGGCGTTAAAGTCATCCGTGTTGATGCGGAAGACTTGTTCCTTGGCAAATTAGCAAACGAAGCGGATCCTGAGAAAAAACGTAAGATCATTGGTAATACCTTTATTGAGATCTTCGACGAAGAATCATCTAAATTGGATGGCATCGACTTCCTAGCGCAAGGTACGATTTACCCTGACGTAATCGAATCCGCAGCGGGTAAAACTGGTGGCGCGCACGTGATCAAGTCCCACCACAACGTAGGTGGCTTGCCAGAAGATATGAAAATGGCCTTGGTTGAACCACTTCGTGAGTTGTTCAAAGACGAAGTGCGTAAACTGGGTCTTGAACTAGGCCTGCCATACGACATGGTTTACCGTCATCCTTTCCCAGGACCAGGTCTTGGTGTGCGTATCCTAGGTGAAGTTAAAAAAGAGTACGCCGACATCCTTCGTCGTGCTGATGCTATCTTCATCGAAGAGCTGCGTAACGCGGGCTGGTACGAGAAAACAAGCCAAGCCTTCGCGGTATTTCTTCCAGTTAAATCTGTTGGCGTAGTAGGCGACGGCCGCCGTTACGAATACGTGGTAGCACTTCGTGCAGTTGAAACCATCGACTTCATGACGGCTCGTTGGGCGCATCTGCCATACGATCTATTAGAGAAAGTATCTGGTCGTATCATCAACGAAATCGAACACATCTCCCGCGTGACTTACGACGTATCGTCCAAGCCACCTGCTACTATTGAGTGGGAATAATTCAGTTAGGTACGCCTTCACTGAATAAATAGAAACATTCTAAAGCCCGCTTTCCAGCGGGCTTTTTGTTATCTAATGTAATGGCCAAATCATTTGGTACTGTCTAGCGGCTTCAAATATGCTGTTTTGCTGCGTTACATGTATCGCTAACGTCTTGCCGTTTTTTCGCAAGCTGACTCTCGAAGCCTTGCGCCAGGTCTTCTATCTTTACCTTAGAGAATAGCGCCAGAAAGCTAGCCTCGGCATCGCGTAATGAGGCGTCAAGCTGTGCGTCCATTACTTTCTCGACTAGGCATTCGGATGAGGTTGAATTGGCGCCAAGGTTTAGTGGAGGGAGACGAGCCAACAGTTTCGTAGTGCCACCTCAGTCAAGGGTGAGTGGCTTTCAGGTGCCACCGTGTCCCTTTTCAGCGGTGACGATGCCTCGACCGCATAGCCAACCCATCATACGCAGGCCGCGAGGCTTAGAGTGAGATCCTTCATATTAGCTACGAGCACCCTATCACCGCTTTAGTAGCATACAAATTCATTTTGAAACATTTAAAGTTACATGTATTGAAGTGTGCTACTCTTTCAAGTAACATTTGATATTACATTATGGCTTTTAAGGGACCATTGTTGTGAGCTACGACGCCATCATTATTGGGACGAGCTTTGTAGGTCTTTCGGCTTCCAGCCCCTAGTAATCGGTATGCAATGTCTTCGCACCGGTCACTGATTTTTGATCCCAAATTTATCGAAACTATCTGAAGGAGAGAGCAGAATGCAGGCTGAATCTATCTGGAACGACCTTTATACTAAGGGTTCACAGACCTCGTCAGGCATGCCCGGTCTGGCACTGTCTCAGTTCGCGGGACCGCTTCGTCCCGGCAGGGCGCTGGAGCTTGGGTGCGCCAAGGGCGATGATGCGGTCTGGCTGGCTCGGAAGGGTTGGCACGTGACGGCGGTCGATGTCTCGTCGGTCGCGCTTGGAATCGCCTCCCGCAACGCCGAAGCGGCTGGCCTCGTGGAGCACATTCGGTTTGAGGAGCATAATCTCGCCCTATCTTTTCCGGAGGGGAGCTTCGATCTGGTCACCGCCAGCTTCCTACATTCGCCTCAGGAATGGCCGCGAGGCGATGTTTTGGGGCGAGCTGCTAGGGCCGTGGCTCCCGGGGGGCATATTCTGATAGTAGAGCACGCTTCGCGTGCGCCTTGGTCTTGGTCCCCCGAGAATACCCGTTTTCCCTCGGCACACGAAACGTTCACGACGATGCAGCTCGCCCCCGAGGAATGGGCGCACCATTGCCTCTGTTCCATTGCCCGAACTGCTACAGGGCCGGAAGGACAAACCGCAACTGTTACTGACAACGTTCTCTTCCTGCAACGACTGAGCTAAGCAAACCGGAGATCCTTGAAATGACAGATACATCGACCTCGGATCGGAACCGCGCCACGGCCTTATGTATCATGATCTTTGGCCTCGGCGTCTACTTCGTGCCCGCATCCAGCTCGGCACTGAACGGTGTGAGAGAAGAATCCGGTGTGGCATCGGCTTTCGTCAACGTAACACAGCAGGTTAGCGGCTCTATAGGACCGGCGCTGCTCAACTCAGTCTTCCTAATGGCCACGACAGCAACCGCAGATACTAGCCTGCAATCTATAGAAGGCTATCGCGCTGCGTTCGGGGTCTCGGCAGGCCTCTTTCTCATCGCTCTCGCCATCACTCTGGTTCTGCCGCGGCGCGCTTCCAAGCGAACAGCTGACTAACATACTAAATAGAAGGACACTTTCATGACCATTGATACCAAATCACACTCTAACCTGTTCGCCCCGCTCAGCTTGCCGCGCGGCCCGAAGATAAAGAACCGTTTTGTTCTCGCCCCGTTGACCAATACCCAAAGCCGCGAGGACGGAACGCTGTCCGACGATGAATACCGCTGGCTCACGATGCGCGCAGAGGGTGGTTTCGGCCTAGTGACAACCTGTGCCAGCCACGTTTCGTCCGCGGGCAAGGCTTTCTTGGGTCAGCTGGGCTGTTTCGATGACCGCCATCTGCCCGGCCTTGAACGCCTTGCTGCGGGGTTGCGAGCACAGGGTGCGGTTTCGTCTTTGCAGCTCCAGCACGGAGGCATCCGCTCACTTTCAGACGGAAGTGAGCTAGCTGGCCCCTCTGCCCATTCCGAAACCGGTGCAAGGGCGATGAGCGAGGCCGAAATTGAAAACATTATCGCAGAGTTCGTCGTCGCCGCTCGACGCGCCGAGCGGGCCGGGTTTGATGGCGTACAAATCCACGGCGGGCACGGTTACCTCATTGCTCAGTTCCTGTCGCCCGAGTTGAACCGACGTAGCGACCGTTGGGGCGGCTCCCCCGAGAACCGAGCCCGCTTCCTCTTCGAGATTCTGCATCGCATTCGCGCTGCCTGCCGACCAGATTTCCAGATTGGCATCCGCATATCGACCGAGCGCTTCGGGCTGGTCCTATCTGAAATGGTCGACCTCGCGTCTCGGCTCTTCGCGGACGGAGGTATGGACTACCTCGACCTGTCTTTGTGGGATATCACTAAGGAGCCTGAAGAAAAAGCATATAAGGGCAGAACCCTTATGTCGCTGTTTGCTGATCTGCCTAGAGGTGACTGTGCGCTCGGGGTTGCCGGTGGAATCATGACTGCAGCGCGCGGAGAATGGGCTCTGTCCGAGGGTGCAGATTACGTGGCAATTGGCAAGGCGGGTATACTTGTCCATGACCTTCCCGAATGCATAAGGAAGGAGGCTCGCTATACCTCACCCGCATTGCCGGTTTCGCCAGAGTACTTACGACAGGAAGGGCTCAGTACAGCATTCATCGACTACCTACGTGGGCAGCGGAGTTTCGTCGAGGACTGAATGCAGCCGTAATCGCAGCTGCCTTTTGGTCATAAGTTTGCGTGCCGACATCCTTCGTCGTGCGGGCGTTATCTTCATCGAAGAGCTGCGTAACGCGGGCTGGTACGAGAAAACAAGCCAAGCCTTCGCGGTATTTCTTCCAGTTAAATCTGTTGGCGTAGTAGGCGACGGCCGCCGTTACGAATACGTGGTAGCACTTCGTGCTGTTGAAACCATCGACTTCATGACAGCTCGTTGGGCGCATCTGCCATACGATCTATTAGAGAAAGTATCTGGTCGTATAATCAACGAAATCGAACACATTTCTCGCGTGACTTACGACGTATCGTCCAAGCCACCTGCTACTATCGAGTGGGAATAATTCAGCTAAGTACGCCTTAACTGAATAAATAGAAACACGTAAAAACCCGCTTCGTTTGAAGCGGGTTTTTTATTGGCTGAGGAAAATAAGTCATGGTGAGAATAAGGGAAGGAAGTCGTTAGTGCACTGGCAAACGAAAACTACGCCCACCGTCATTCCTCGCGAAGGCGGGAATCCATGCTCTTTGATGTAGGTGCGAAAAACTGTTTAAGAATAGAGCGAGAGTTATCTACGAAAAGATGCTGTTATCTTAATCGAGTCAAGAAAAAGCCCGCTAGGCTCGCGCCGACAGGCAAGTCCAAATACACGTTTGATGTAGAAGACTGCGTTGACTACGCCCAGGAGAAACAAAGGGAACGGAACGAAGAGATAGCGAGTTTTGTGGGGAGGTTATGAGTGAGGGGGCATAAGAGATAGAGTGTTGTCCTAGTGTAAGCTTTAAGGGTTATTTATGTCTTCTTTTTGTAAGCTTTTTAGGGTTTGTTAATGCAGGTATTGACTAGAATTGCCTATGAGGTTTACATGTGACAAAAATTCAAGCAAGGAAGTAGTTTTTTATGTCTAGTCGCGGAGACATCATAGGAAAAAGTGATTATTCATTTGATGATAAAAATACGGTCTTATCTACACCAAACAGTGTGGCTGGATAGACCTCGGGCATGCATACCCTAGTAATGGAAGAGGAGATGGGGCTCTTTATCTCTGGAAAAAAATACTTAGGGAGAGCTCTGAGTCTGCTTCTGGTGGCGATGATTTTATTGTGTCTTACCATCAAAAAATGTCAGCTCTAAAAAGAAATATCTCAGTAGGAATTAAAAAGAGGTACTCTATACAAAAAGGGCTTAACCTATCGCAAAAAAAATCGGTATTTATGTCCATTGTTCTCGATGTATCACATGATTTTGAAGCTTTGCAGGGCAATTGGATTTTCAGAAACGTAACTAATAGTGGGTTTAGTGCAGAAGATTTGATTTCAAATCTCATATCTGTCTACCGATCAATTGATCCATCTACTGATTATATTGAACTATGTGAGCCAATTGAAAAAGACCTAGCTCTGAAAATTTGGGACACTTACGGCCCTGTAGGTGAGCGCAAAAATAAGACGATAAAGCCATATTTGTTCCCGTTAGATTTAAGAGGGCAACCTGATCAGAAAAATCTGCCAAGCTTTTTAAATACGATCAATATTTCTAACGCTGATGGCCTTTTCGAGGTTCTTAAATGAGAAAGAAATATTTGTATTCGACGGCTCTAATACTATTGCTTAGTGTTTCAATGTTTGGATTTTACCTTCTTAAACTGGCTTTTTCTGAGAACTATCAGACGAGTCTTGGCAGTTTTTCATATTATTTCATGGCCAGTGACTCGGTAGAGCAGATTGTAGAAACACTGCCTCAAAAGCCAAAGTTATATAAATATACCTTTGGAGATAACGGTCCAATTAGAGAGGCTCTCATGTTTGATCAAGTGTTGATGGAGTCAGATAGAGAGGCTATAGAGGAAAGTCTGACTATGGTTGGTTTTAATCCCGACTTGGTATCTTCGAAGCTTTTCGTTAGTGAAGATGGCTCTGTAACTGCTGAGGTTTTAGACGATGAAATACTAGTTCTTAGTTATTAATATTTTTGAAGCCCCGTTAAGACTTTATACCTATCTGCTGACTAATGTGATTGCTAGCTCGGAGAAGTCATGTGTAACTTATCTAGTGAATCAAGAGCTAGATTGCTCACTGTAGAAGAGATGTATGAACTCCGCCGCGATATGGCCGAGTCCTCTGCTTGGGCACGTGCTGAGTTGAAGCGTCGTCGTGAAGAAAAGGCCAAACAAAGCGCTGAACGTGGTACTAATAATGGTACTACGACAGAGCCAAGTACCAAGTAGGCGTATTTAAAGGGCTTGCGGCTCTCGTTAACGATAGAGTGGGAATAATCCTCCTGAGTTAATAGTTTAATCAAACGGCTCTCTTTATAGTAAGAGGGCTGTTTTTGTTTGTGTTTACTGTCTAAAAAATCTGGGCACTGTTGAAGTCAAACTAATCAAGATAAGGCGTTAATACTTCCTCAATCCAAGATATAAAAATGCGTACTCGACGAGACAAGTTTTGTCTGTGTGCTACGACAA
Source organism: Marinomonas rhizomae (assembly GCF_024397855.1). Taxonomy (NCBI): domain Bacteria; kingdom Pseudomonadati; phylum Pseudomonadota; class Gammaproteobacteria; order Oceanospirillales; family Oceanospirillaceae; genus Marinomonas; species Marinomonas rhizomae. The sequence continues at coordinate 4,055,160 of NZ_CP073343.1, read as the reverse complement.
TAGAAACAGGTAAAGGTTCTGATTGTAGGCTTGGTAGTACTTCAACAAGAGATCCGTCGCTTAAAAATGGTTTCAGGCTGGATAGGCCGGCTTGTATCAATCCAAGTCCAGCTATGCCCGCGCCATGGTAAGTCTGAACGTTGTTGACACGCAGTGAGCCGGGGAGGTCTAGGGATTGATAGCTTTGACCATCATAATATTCCCATCCGAATGGACGATTACCTAATGTTGGTGTGTAGTGAACAATGCGATGGCCTTGGCTTATTAAGTCCTCCAGTGTGTGCGGGACTCCGTATTGTTTAAGATACTCAGGGCTTGCTGCATTCACCATTTTTAGATCGCCAAGGTGCCTAGCAACCAGTGTATCGTCGAGAACACCTCCGACCCTAAGTACACAATCCATTCCTTCTTTTATTAAATCCACCCTGCGGTCTGTACTGGAAATTTCGAGTTCAATACCAGGGTACTTTTCCATGAATTTAGGTAATTCAGGAATAATGTTCGCGCGCGCGAATTCTGTTGGTAAATCTGCACGTATTCGACCTTCAAGCAGAGCATCATCCTTTGCAAACATAAAATTGAGTTCTTCTGCATCAGCGAGTAAAGCGCAAGCTCGTAGATAAAAATTTCGCCCGTTTTCTGTGAGTTGAACTTTTCTAGTTGAGCGGTGTAGAAGACGCGTTCCAACCTGAGCTTCTAATTGGCGTACGACATTAGAGGCTCGACCTTTTTGGATGCCAAGGCTTTCTGCGGCGCCTGTGAAACTGCCCATTTCTGAGATACGAATAAATATAGCTAGATTATCAAGGTTTTGCATTGTTTCTCTTTTTGATAACAATGGGTTTTTATTAGGGTGCTTTATCGTAAAAATATCACAAGGTAAAGTGGAATCCTAGAGAGTCAGGCGAGCTGGTTCCACTTATTTGGGAGAATGACATGCGCTATAACCAACTGGGTAATACTGGGTTATTTGTGTCGGAAATATGCCTTGGAACTATGACATTTGGTCCGGTTGGTCAGCAAGGTCTATATCACGATATTGCTGGAATGGATCAGGCGACAGCAGACAGTATTGTGGATTGTTGCTTTTCCGCTGGTGTTAATTTTTTTGATACGGCGGATGTGTACACAAATGGCCACTCCGAGAAAATGTTAGGCCAAGCTTTAAAAAATCTGAACGTGCCTCGTAAAGATGTGGTCATTGCAACTAAGGTCTTTAATCCTTCGGGCAATGGTCCGAATGATAGAGGCGCTTCTCGAGGCCATATTTTGGATTCGGTGGAGGCAAGTTTGGAACGTTTGCAGACGGATTACATCGATCTATATCAAATTCACGCTAACGATCCTGTTACGCCCATTGAAGAAACACTTCGTACACTTGATGACCTTATTTCGCGAGGAGTGATTCGTTATATCGGTTTGTCTAATTGGGCGGCTTGGCGGATCGCGAAAGCACAGGGCATTGCTGAGCGAGAAGGCTTTGCGCGATTTGAAACGGTGCAAGGCTATTTTTCTTTGGCTGGGAGAGATTTAGAGCGTGAAATGGCTCCCATGTTAATGGAAGAAAAGATGGGATTACTGGCTTGGTCTCCTTTGGCTGGCGGGCTGCTATCAGGAAAATTTTCGCCAGACTCAAAAGGCGAAGGGCGGCGTGCCAATTTTGACTTTCCTCCTGTGGATAGGGACAAAGTTTGGGCGTGTGTTGATGCTATGCGACCGATTGCAGCAAAACATGATGCTTCTATTGCTGCCGTGGCACTTGCTTATGTATTGAGTAAGCCTTTTGTAACGTCTGTGATTACAGGAGCAAAACGCCTCGATCAAATAGAGCAGAACCTTGCAGCAGTAGAGATCCAGTTAGATCAGCAAGATCTAACTATTCTGGACTCTGTTAGTCGTCTGGTTCCGGAATATCCTGGCTGGATGCTTGAACGTACCGCGCCTACTCGCATGCCGTCCGGTAAGCAAACTACGCCAACATTGCGATAGCTAGGAGAGTAGTCAGATGAAACTGTTTTCTTACCAATTTTTTATGACTTGGTTGTTGGTCGCTTTTTTTGTCTTTGCGGGATTGTTGAATGTGTTTCCTCCTGCTCCCTTGCTTGAAGACTACAGCCGTTGGGGTTACCCCGATGGTTTCCATTACATCACCGCGGCACTTGAGCTTTTAAGTGCTTATTGGCAAACCAAGTCGTCGCTTAAATTGCGGCAGGCTGGTCTTGCTTTAGGTGGTTTGGTTTTAGTGGGGGCGCTTATTACGCTCGTACTATATCAGCAGTGGCTGCATGTCATTTTTCCATTGTTGGTTTTGGTAGTTCTGTTATTTCAATTTAGGCAAAAGCCTTTGCGTTGTGCTCTGTGATGAAAAGCCGGGCGTTTTTTGTTTTGTCTTTAGGGCAAGTTTTATCAATCAAATTAAGAGGTGTGTTATGAGTTTTTCTTCAGAGTTGAAAGGGGTAGTTATCTATCATTCTGGTTATGGCCATACTCGACGAGTGGCAGAAGCTGTTGCGGATGGAGCGAACGCCAAACTGCTACCGATTGATGCAAATGGTGAGTTAAGCGAAACAGCGTGGTCTGATATTAGCAAAGCGCACTTTGTGATTTTAGGATCTCCAACCTATATGGGCGGGCCAAGTTGGCAGTTCAAGAAGTTTGCTGATGCATCATCAAAGCCGTGGTTCGAAGATCAATGGAAAAACAAAGTGTTCGGCGGTTTTACCAACAGCTCTAGTATCAATGGTGACAAGCTATCGACTCTGCAATACTTCACTTTATTTGCGGCTCAGCATAGAGGTATTTGGGTCGGTATGGGAATGAAGTCTTCTAATACAAAAGCGTCACAGCGTGATGATATCAACCGAATGGGGTCATTTCTTGGTCCAATGGCACAAGTTGCTGCCGATGCTGGACCTGAAGAAATGTCGCAAGGGGATCTCGATACCGCGCGCCTTTATGGGGTACGTGTTGCAGGTCTAAGTGCGAAATTTTATTCGTTTGAGACAGAGCTTAGTTTGCGAGAAATTTCATAGCGTTATGTGGCTGTTGTAAATCCTTGTTACGGTACATTACTTCTGAAATCAAACGGCCCTCTTTAGTGTAAAGAGGGCCGTTTTTGTATGTGTCGGCTGTTTAAAAAAGAATACCTTTCACCTGAATGTCCTGTTATCCTTTCTGTGAAATAGTCGGGGGGCCAATGCATTGGCTGAGATCGAAAGAGACCCGCAGAACCTGATTCAGTTAGCACTGGCGTAGGGAACTATTTGCACTTTGCCTTTAGCCGAGCAATTACGGCTATCTTATGCGAGTCCGATCTTTGATCCCTCCAGAATGGCCAAAGTCAGTTCCTATACGTCTTTAATAGGAACGATAATGGCACCATCTACACAGCAACACCTTAAACAGCAAAAAACGAATCAAACCGCGTCAAAAAATATTCCTATTGTGCTTACCATTGCAGGGTCAGACAGTGGCGGCGGTGCGGGTATTCAAGCGGATATTAAGGCTATGTCCGCCACGGGTAGCTTTGCCTGTTCTGTCATTACCGCGATTACTTCACAAAATACGCTAGGCGTTTCGGCTATTTATCCGATTCCGCTTGACCATGTCGCGAGTCAACTAGACGCCGTTTTTACTGATCTTAATATTGTTGCGGTGAAAATAGGCATGCTGGCTGATGTCAGTATCATCAAGGTCGTGGCCGCTAAATTACGCCAATACGAGCCGAAATATATCGTGATTGATCCTGTGATGGTGGCTACTAGCGGTGATTTATTGCTAAAGCACTCGGCAATATCCGCGTTAAAAGAGACATTACTCCCTCTTGCTGACATTGTTACACCCAACCTACCTGAAGCGGCCGCGCTAACCGGTCATGCCGTGCCTCAATCTGAAGTCGAAATGAACGATATGATGGCGGATTTACGTGCATTGGGCGCTAAGGCGGTTTTGCTAAAAGGAGGGCATTTAGAGGCGGACGAAAACAGTAACGACCTTTTGATCACACAAGATGGCTTTGAGCTATTAAGCGCTAAACGGCTAGTCACAAAAAATACCCATGGAACAGGCTGCACACTGTCTTCTGCGATTGCCTCTTACCTTGCTCAGGGCAATAGCCTGCAGCAATCCGTTCAGTTAGGTAAACAGTATATTACCGGCGCGATTGCCCATGCGGATGAGTTAGATATCGGTCAAGGCCACGGCCCAGTTCATCACTTCTTTGCAGGCCATCAAGATGTGCGCTAAAGCCATCATCGGCATAAAGATTCGTCATGGGGGCCTTCAATACAAAGGCACTCCGGTACCAACGCTAGCAGGGATGAATATGACCATTCCGGCGAATCAGTGGACGGTGCTGCTGGGTCGTAGTGGCAGCGGTAAAACGACGATATTGCGTTATCTTGCTGGTCTACTAGACGATCAAGTGGAATGGCAAGGTGAGATTGCGGTTAGTGGCAATAACGTATCTGCTGAGAATATAGTATTGCATGACCATATTGCGTATATGGCACAGCAAGATTTGCTCCTTCCCTGGCTAAATGTGTTGGACAACGTGTGTTTAAGCTCACGCTTTGCCAATGCCGCTCCTAACAAAGAACACGATAAGCAGCGCGCACTGATTTTGCTTGAGCAAGTCGGCCTTGCAGATAATGCCTATATGACTCCCGCCCAACTGTCCGGTGGTATGCGTCAACGGGTGGCGCTTGCTCGTACTTTAATGCAAGACAAACCGCTGGTGTTGATGGACGAACCCTTTTCAGCGCTTGATGCGGTTACTCGGCACAAGTTGCAGACGTTGTCCGCCTCCTTGTTAAAAGACAAAACGGTTGTATTGATCACTCATGATCCGCAAGAGGCAGTGCGTTTGGCAGATCAATTGTATGTTCTTCAAGGTGCGCCAGCCCAAGCTCAGCAGTTGGATGTTCCTGAGTCGTCGCCACCTCGAAAACTCGATGCTGAATGCGCTGCTTTGCAACAAGCTATTTTGGATCAGTTGGAGAAAGACTATGAGTGATATGGCTCAGTACCATTCTGTGTCGACACGCCTTAGTAAGAAAGAGCGTATTACGTATTCGGCGCTACGGTTGGTGATCAGCACGGCAGTGATTCTTGGTCTTTGGCAAATTGTGGTGGTGGCTTTTCAGATGCCAAGCTTTATTTTGCCGTCGCCAATCGCGGTGCTCGATCGTTTAGGAACCCGCTATGATGTGCTGCTCAAGCATACTTGGGTTACCGCGCAAGAAATTTTGCTCGGTCTCGGTTTAGGGTTAACCATGGGCTTATTGTTTGCCTTGATGATGTTGATGTTTCAGCCGCTTAAGCGTTGGCTGCTCCCCATACTCATTGCTAGCCAAGCCATTCCTGTGTTTGCTATCGCGCCGGTGATGATGCTCTGGTTAGGCTATGGCATTGCCTCAAAAGTGGTCATTGCGGCCATTATTATCTTCTTTCCGGTGACGACCTGTTGTTATGACGGCCTGCGTAACACACCTACCGGTTATCTTGACCTTGCTAAAACCATGGGCGCCTCGAAGTGGCAATTGTTGCGGCATATTCAATTGCCTGCGGCTTTGCCGACGCTCGCTTCAGGCATTCGTGTTGCCGTTGTTATTGCGCCGATTGGTGCGGTGGTTGGCGAATGGGTAGGGTCAAGCGAAGGCTTGGGTTATCTGATGCTGCAAGCGAATGCGCGGATGATTATTGATGAGATGTTTGCCGCCTTATTTATTCTCGCGGTGCTCTCGATCATCTTGTATTTCAGCACGGACATAGTATTGAAAAAAGCCATCCCTTGGCAAAATAAGTAGAACCATATAAGGAAAAAATCGATGAATAAAAATACATTGCTGAGTGCCATTGCTCTGTTTGCGGTGCTGGTTTCGAATAATGTTATGGCGGCAGAAAAGAAGCTAACGTTAATGCTGGATTGGTTTGTTAATCCAGGTCATGGCCCTATCATTATTGCCAAAGAGCGTGGCTACTTTGAACAGGCAGGCCTGCAGGTGAAAATCGAAGAGCCTGCTGATCCAAGTACGCCTGCTAAATTAGTCGCCGCAGGTAAAGTGGACTTGGCCGTGTCATACCAACCAAATTTGACCATGGATGTGTCTGCTGGTTTACCTTTAATCCGTGCTTCTACTTTGATCGCGACACCATTGAATACTCTGTTGGTGCTTGATAATGGTAAAAACGACTCCCTTGCGGATCTTGAAGGGAAAAGCATTGGCATCTCTATTGCTGGGAACGAAGAAGCGACGCTTGGCACCATGCTTGGGCAAGAAGGCGTTAAATTTTCTGATGTGAACATTATTAATGTGGGTTGGGCGCTCTCGTCGTCTCTTGCCTCAGGCAAAGTCGATGCGATTTGGGGCGGTTTTCGTAACTTTGAAATCAATCAGCTCGCGTTAGAGGGATACAAAGCCAAAGCCTTTTACCCAGAAGAGCACGGTGTGCCTTCTTATGATGAGCTGATCTTTGTCGCTAACGCCAACACCTACAATAAAAAAGACATAGAAGCCTTTAATAAAGCCATTCAGCAAGCCACGACGTATATCGTCAATCATCCAAATGCAGCGTGGGAACAGTTTGTTGCTTATGCCCCTGATACGCTTAATAACGAGTTAAACAAGCGCGCTTGGAATGATTCCTTGAGCCGCTTTGCGCTACGACCAGCCGCGGTAGATCTAAAACGCTATGACGATTACGCCCAGTTCTTGTTCGACCATAAAGTCATTAATACGTTACCGAAAGCGAAAGATTACGTACCGACTTTTGACTAATACCTAAAGCACCTTACTTTAAGAGATTTGTAATATGAAATACCAAGATTTGATCGCCGCCTGTCAGGAAGATTGGACCGCCTACACAGAACACGCGTTTGTGCAGCAGTTAGCAAAAGGCACTCTTGAGCAACCGTGCTTTTTGCATTATCTAAAGCAAGATTTCTTGTTTCTCAAGCAATATGCCCGTGCGTATGCCTTGGCAATTTACAAAGCGCGTACGTTAGAAGATATGCGCCGTGCCTTGCCGACTGTGTATAACCTGTTAGATTCAGAAACCGCTCATCATGTGGAATATTGCGCACAATGGGGATTAACAGAAGCGGATCTTGAAAACGAAGCGGAAGATTTTGGTACTGTGGCCTACACCCGTTATGTATTGGATGCGGGTATGACTGGCGATTTAGTCGATCTTTATGCAGCGTTAGCGCCCTGTTCTGTCGGTTACGGTGTGATTGGTAAACAGCTACTTGAAGATGAAAGTACCGTCATTGAGGGTAACCCTTATGCGAGCTGGATTAAGCTTTATAGTGGTGACGACTACCAGTCGAGTGTTATGACAGGAATGGAGCACTTTAATAAGCTGTTGTCCGAGATTGATATAAACAGCCAGCGTGGACAGAATTTAGTTGATGTATTTAAGACGGCTACCCGCATGGAAATCGCTTTTTGGCAACAAGGCTTAAACGCTAAGTAACATTGATAGGAGCATGAAAATGTTAGTTGAACAAATCACTCAAGCGCTTACTGCCGTAAGAGAACAAAAGCCTTTAGTCGTGAACATTACCAACTATGTGGTGATGAACAATACGGCTAATGCGCTGCTAGCGATTGGGGCGTCTCCCATTATGGCGCATTCTAAGCAAGAAATGGCAGAGATGATGGCGTTTGCTGGGGCATTGGTGATCAACATCGGTACGCTAGATAGCGCTTGGATTCCACGTATGACGTTTGCTGTCGAACAAGCCAATGTGAATGGAAAGGTTGTCGTACTTGACCCCGTTGGTTGCGGAGCCAGTGCCTTGCGCACTGATACCTCTCGTAAAATAGCACGATTGGCTGATCAACTGATTATCCGTGGTAATGCATCGGAAATCATCGCACTGGCAAATGAACAAGCCAAAAGCAAAGGTGTGGATGCACTAGATAGCAGTGATACCGCACTGAGCGCGGCGCATTTCTTGGTTAAAGAATATAACGCCAGTGTCGTTATTTCCGGAGAGACTGATTACATAGTGACAAGTGAGCAAACGGTTAAGCTCAACAACGGCCATGCCATGATGCCTTGCGTTACTGGGATGGGTTGTACCTTAAGCGCGTTAACGGCGGCGTTTGCAGCTGTTGGGGATAAGTCGGGAGTGGCTGCCGCCGCAGTGCTTGGTGTTGTCGGAGAAATTGCAGCCGAGCAAGCGCGTGGGCCAGGTAGCTTACAGCTGACCATTATTGATGAGTTGTATTTGTTGGATGAAGCCACATTAGCCAAGCGACTCAAACTTCAGGTTAGTTAATAGATTAGTCTGTTAGAGAAATGACAATTGGCTTAAAGGAAACACAATGAATCTCTATCGTTTGTATTTGGTTACCGATGACCAACAAGATTTAGCCACCTTAAAACGAGTTGTAAGCAAGGCGGTGGAAGGTGGTGTGACCATGGTTCAAGTTCGCGAAAAGCATGGCGATGTGCGTGCTTTTATTGAACGAGCTTTGGCCGTTAAAGATATTCTTAAAGGCTCAGGCGTTCCTTTAATTATTAATGATCGAGTAGATGTCGCGCTCGCAGTGGATGCCGATGGCGTTCATCTCGGCCAATCGGACATGCCAGCTAAGGTCGCTCGTCAGTTAATCGGCCCTGATAAAATTTTAGGGCTATCAATCGAAACACAAGAACAGCTTGCTGAGGCCGATTCTTTGCCGATTGATTACATTGGCTTAAGTGCCATCTTCGCGACACCAACAAAACTCAATACTAAGCATCATTGGGGGATAGATGGGCTAAAGGCGGCACTCAAGGTAACGTCTTTACCTATTGTTGCCATTGGAGGAATCCATGAAGGGAATATCCCTGAACTTTGTTCCACTGGTGTTCATGGTTTAGCGCTGGTCTCTGCAATTTGCAGCGCTGATGATCCTAAAGCGTCCGCTGCTCGCTTGCTTGAGTTAATGGGGTAAGGTTTCACTTGTCGATTGTGGTAGGGGAGGATATTCCTTTACTATATCGTTATCAAAGCAGCTCTCTTTATAGTAAAGAGGGCTGTTTTTGTTTGTATTGAATCTCAAAACATTTTGGAGTTTTGTTGTGGAATTTCCAACGCCCTTAATAGAGGGAAAATTAATTAAACGTTATAAACGTTTTTTGTCCGATATTGAATTGCCAAATGGTGAGGTCGTGGTGGCCCATTGTCCCAATACTGGATCAATGAAACGCTGCCAGCAAAATAGCGCGCGCGTGTGGTTATCTAAAAGTGATAACCCAAAGCGTAAACTTGCCTATACATGGGAGCTGGTGGAGGTAGATAACCAGCATTTGGCTTGTATCAATACAGGTTACCCAAATAAATTGGTAGGCGAAGCTATTGCTGGAGGTGTGGTGAAGGAGCTTTCCGGTTATGCGGAGCAAAAAGCCGAAGTGAAGTATGGCGAGAAAAGTCGTATTGATTGGTTACTCACTGGCGGTGATGGCCGCAAGTGTTATGTGGAAGTTAAAAATGTCACCTTATTAGAGGAAGACGGATTAGGATACTTTCCTGATGCGGTTACAGATCGTGGGCGTAAACATTTGTATGAGCTGGCGAAGATGGTCGAAGAAGGGCATCGTGCAGTAATGTTCTTTTGTGTGAGTCATACGGGGATTGATTCTGTTACACCCGCTGCGCACATTGATAAAAAGTATGCTCAGGCATTTGTTGAAGTAGTTGGAAAGGGGGTTGAGGTAATTGCTTATCAAGTGGCTATCGACACTCAGGAAATGAAAGTAGTACGTTCTATTTCAGTAGAGATGCCCGAATTGATAGATTGATAATGCGTAAACTCTCTTTATTTGGTTGCTTTATAACCAAAAAGAGTGTTTTTTGACGGTTTTATGAACGAATTTGCTTTTATTTAAAATAAATTGAAAGAAAATGTCGAAAAGGGTTGCACAAAATCTGTAGATCCTTAATATACGCCCTCGCTGACACGGACAAGGCTTCAGAGCAACGAAGACCAAGTTCAGCTAACTAAATTAAAATTTGGTTAGCCATTCAAGTTAGCACGCTCTTTAAAATAGATAATCAGATAATTTGTGTGGGCGCTCGCTGGAGGCTTCAGAAGATTGTCCGGATTGGTTTTTAACCGGTTCGAGATGATCAAAAAAATTGAAGTCTTGCGAAACGTCTAACACGTCAATTCGCTTTATGTTGTTTTGTTGTTCTTCGGGACGATGGAATGATTAAGTTATTGTTAGTGTAATAGATTTTGAGTAAGCAAACTTTTTAACTGAAGAGTTTGATCATGGCTCAGATTGAACGCTGGCGGCAGGCTTAACACATGCAAGTCGAGCGGTAACAGGGGAGCTTGCTCCTGCTGACGAGCGGCGGACGGGTGAGTAACGCGTAGGAATCTGCCTAGTAGAGGGGGACAACATGTGGAAACGCATGCTAATACCGCATACGCCCTAAGGGGGAAAGGAGGGGACTCTTCGGAGCCTTCCGCTATTAGATGAGCCTGCGTAAGATTAGCTAGTTGGTAGGGTAAAGGCCTACCAAGGCGACGATCTTTAACTGGTCTGAGAGGATGGCCAGTCACACTGGGACTGAGACACGGCCCAGACTCCTACGGGAGGCAGCAGTGGGGAATATTGGACAATGGGCGGAAGCCTGATCCAGCCATGCCGCGTGTGTGAAGAAGGCCTTAGGGTTGTAAAGCACTTTCAGGGGTGAGGAAGGGTAACTGGCTAATATCCAGTTACTTTGACGTTAGCCCCAGAAGAAGCACCGGCTAACTCTGTGCCAGCAGCCGCGGTAATACAGAGGGTGCAAGCGTTAATCGGAATTACTGGGCGTAAAGCGCGCGTAGGTGGTTTGTTAAGTCGGATGTGAAATCCCAGGGCTCAACCTTGGAATGGCACCCGATACTGGCAGGCTAGAGTATGGTAGAGGGGTGTGGAATTTCCTGTGTAGCGGTGAAATGCGTAGATATAGGAAGGAACATCAGTGGCGAAGGCGACACCCTGGACTAATACTGACACTGAGGTGCGAAAGCGTGGGGAGCAAACAGGATTAGATACCCTGGTAGTCCACGCCGTAAACGATGTCTACTAGCCGTTGGGTTGTAATGACTTAGTGGCGCAGCTAACGCAATAAGTAGACCGCCTGGGGAGTACGGCCGCAAGGTTAAAACTCAAATGAATTGACGGGGGCCCGCACAAGCGGTGGAGCATGTGGTTTAATTCGACGCAACGCGAAGAACCTTACCTACTCTTGACATCCAGAGAATTCGCTAGAGATAGCTTAGTGCCTTCGGGAACTCTGAGACAGGTGCTGCATGGCTGTCGTCAGCTCGTGTTGTGAAATGTTGGGTTAAGTCCCGTAACGAGCGCAACCCTTATCCTTATTTGCCAGCACTTCGGGTGGGAACTTTAAGGAGACTGCCGGTGACAAACCGGAGGAAGGTGGGGACGACGTCAAGTCATCATGGCCCTTACGAGTAGGGCTACACACGTGCTACAATGGCGTATACAGAGGGCTGCGAACTAGCGATAGTAAGCGAATCCCAGAAAGTACGTCGTAGTCCGGATTGGAGTCTGCAACTCGACTCCATGAAGTCGGAATCGCTAGTAATCGTGAATCAGAATGTCACGGTGAATACGTTCCCGGGCCTTGTACACACCGCCCGTCACACCATGGGAGTTGATTGCTCCAGAAGTAGCTAGCTTAACCCTTCGGGGATGGCGGTTACCACGGAGTGGTCAATGACTGGGGTGAAGTCGTAACAAGGTAGCCCTAGGGGAACCTGGGGCTGGATCACCTCCTTAAACGATAGAAACCTCTGGTGAGCGTTCACACAAATTATCTGATACCTATCTTAAAAGCATTAGCACAGAGTTCTAAGCAAGAGGTTTGAATGGTTTGTCCATCAAGCATCTGACTTAGTGCTTTGCACTAAACTTGCTCTTTAACAATTCGAATTTTGAAATAACGATGAATCAAGCGTTAAACCGGTGGAAGTTCACTTTAACCTAGTGACTTCTATTATCGTAAATCCAGAGAGACACAAAAGCTCTTTGGTATGTGATCCGAAACTATTTTGGGTTATATGGTCAAGTGACCAAGCGTGCACGGTGGATGCCTTGGCAGTCAGAGGCGATGAAGGACGTGGTAATCTGCGAAAAGGTTCGGGGAGTCGATAAACAGACTTTGATCCGAACATGTCCGAATGGGGAAACCCACTCTACTTGTAGAGTATCCCACAGTGAATACATAGCTGTGTGGAGGCGAACCCGGGGAACTGAAACATCTAAGTACCCGGAGGAAAAGAAATCAACCGAGATTCCCTAAGTAGCGGCGAGCGAAAGGGGATTAGCCCTTAAGTGGTTTTGGTGTTAGTAGAAGGCTCTGGAAAGTGCCGCGATAGAGGGTGATAGCCCCGTATACGAAAACACCTTAATCATGAAAACGAGTAGGACGGGACACGTGTTATCCTGTCTGAATATGGGGGGACCATCCTCCAAGGCTAAATACTCCTGACTGACCGATAGTGAACCAGTACCGTGAGGGAAAGGCGAAAAGAACCCCTGTGAGGGGAGTGAAATAGATCCTGAAACCGTGTACGTACAAGCAGTGGGAGCGGACTTGTTCCGTGACTGCGTACCTTTTGTATAATGGGTCAACGACTTATTTTCAGTAGCAAGGTTAAGCACATAGTGGAGCCGTAGGGAAACCGAGTCTTAATAGGGCGTTTAGTTGCTGGGAATAGACCCGAAACCGGGCGATCTATCCATGAGCAGGTTGAAGGTTGAGTAACATCAACTGGAGGACCGAACCCACATCCGTTGAAAAGGCTGGGGATGACTTGTGGATAGGAGTGAAAGGCTAATCAAGCTCGGAGATAGCTGGTTCTCCTCGAAAGCTATTTAGGTAGCGCCTCGTATCTCACCATTGGGGGTAGAGCACTGTTTGGGCTAGGGGGTCATCCCGACTTACCAACCCCATGCAAACTCCGAATACCAATGAGTGCAATTACGGGAGACACACGGCGGGTGCTAACGTCCGTCGTGGAAAGGGAAACAACCCAGACCGTCAGCTAAGGTCCCAAAGTTACAGTTAAGTGGGAAACGATGTGGGAAGGCTTAGACAGCTAGGAGGTTGGCTTAGAAGCAGCCATCCTTTAAAGAAAGCGTAATAGCTCACTAGTCGAGTCGGCCTGCGCGGAAGATATAACGGGGCTCAAACTGTACACCGAAGCTACGGATGCTTAATTTATTAGGCATGGTAGAGGAGCGTTCTGTAAGCCGTTGAAGGTCAAGCTGTAAGGCAGGCTGGAGGTATCAGAAGTGCGAATGTTGACATGAGTAACGATAAGGGGAGTGAAAAACTCCCCCGCCGGAAGACCAAGGTTTCCTGTCCCATGTTAATCAGGGCAGGGTGAGTCGGCCCCTAAGGCGAGGCAGAAATGCGTAGTCGATGGAAAACAGGTTAATATTCCTGTACCGATGTATATTGCGATGGAGAGACGGAGAAGGCTAGGCCAGCACAGCGATGGTTGTCTGTGTTTAAGGCGGTAGGCAAGTGACTTAGGCAAATCCGGGTCACTCTTTTAGAGAGAATGCCGAGAACTGATGACGAGCCCTCTTTTGGGCGAAGTGGTTGATGCCATGCTTCCAGGAAAAACTTCTAAGCTTCAGATATACATTGACCGTACCCCAAACCGACACAGGTGGTCAGGTAGAGAATACCAAGGCGCTTGAGAGAACTCGGGTGAAGGAACTAGGCAAAATGGTACCGTAACTTCGGGAGAAGGTACGCCGGCCGGTGTGAAGGACTTGCTCCGTAAGCACTAGTCGGTCGAAGATACCAGGTGGCTGCGACTGTTTATTAAAAACACAGCACTCTGCAAACACGAAAGTGGACGTATAGGGTGTGACGCCTGCCCGGTGCTTGAAGGTTAATTGATGGGGTTAGCGCAAGCGAAGCTCTTGATCGAAGCCCAAGTAAACGGCGGCCGTAACTATAACGGTCCTAAGGTAGCGAAATTCCTTGTCGGGTAAGTTCCGACCTGCACGAATGGCGTAACGATGGCCACACTGTCTCCACCCGAGACTCAGTGAAATTGAAATCGCAGTGAAGATGCTGTGTATCCGCGGCTAGACGGAAAGACCCCGTGAACCTTTACTATAGCTTCACAGTGAACTTTGAACCTACTTGTGTAGGATAGGTGGGAGGCTTTGAAGTGCAGACGCCAGTTTGCATGGAGCCACTCTTGAAATACCACCCTGGTATGTTTGAGGTTCTAACTCAGGTCCCTTATCGGGATCGAGGACACTGTGTGGTGGGTAGTTTGACTGGGGCGGTCTCCTCCCAAAGAGTAACGGAGGAGCACGAAGGTGTGCTCAGCATGGTCGGAAATCATGCATAGAGTGTAAAGGCAAAAGCACGCTTAACTGCGAGACAGACACGTCGAGCAGGTACGAAAGTAGGTCTTAGTGATCCGGTGGTTCTGTATGGAAGGGCCATCGCTCAACGGATAAAAGGTACTCCGGGGATAACAGGCTGATACCGCCCAAGAGTTCACATCGACGGCGGTGTTTGGCACCTCGATGTCGGCTCATCACATCCTGGGGCTGAAGCCGGTCCCAAGGGTATGGCTGTTCGCCATTTAAAGTGGTACGCGAGCTGGGTTTAGAACGTCGTGAGACAGTTCGGTCCCTATCTGCCGTGGACGTTTGAGATTTGAGAGGAGCTGCTCCTAGTACGAGAGGACCGGAGTGGACGAACCTCTGGTGTTCCGGTTGTCACGCCAGTGGCATTGCCGGGTAGCTATGTTCGGACGGGATAACCGCTGAAAGCATCTAAGCGGGAAGCCTCCCTTAAGATAAGATCTCACTGGGACATAAGTCCCCTAAAGAGCCGTTCGAGACTAGGACGTTGATAGGTTGGGTGTGTAAGTGCTGTGAGGCATTGAGCTAACCAATACTAATTGCTCGTGAGGCTTGACCATATAACACCAAAGTGGTTTTGGATGAAGAGAGTAAAAGCTCAAGATCATCAAAATGACAAAGACACATAATACGATCCGGTTTAACCTTGATACACGTTATTTCAAAAAAAGAATTGTTAAAGATCCAAGCACGTATTCGCGTGTTTTGGTGAGACTAAACGTCCAGCCAGAACAAAACGCAAAACGAATTGCTTGACGATCATAGAGGCGTTGAACCACCTGATCCCATCCCGAACTCAGAAGTGAAAAGCGCCATCGCCGATGGTAGTGTGGGAGATCCCATGTGAGAGTAGGTCGTCGTCAAGCTTTATATTAAGAAGGCCCTGATAGCTAACGCTGTCAGGGCTTTTTTTCGTCTTAAGGAAATGCACTTATCCGTGTTGAAACAATTCCCTTGCCCTTGCCCTTCGGTTCGCTTGCGCCTGTCTCGCCCCTCAACGCGTCTGCGTGAATCCAGTACTAAAGTGCCTGTTCTCTTTTACTTAAGTTATTAGTGTCTGAAACAAAGTGTTTTTTGTCACTTATTCATCTGTTTGTAAAAAACTTCATTCCGTAATATAGATCGAAAGTTATATCGATTTCGTTAGCCATTACGAGATTATAAGTTCTTGTAAATATTGGAGCAGAGTTTTTATGGATGCATTGCGAACAGTGTTAATTTTCCTTCACTTGATTGTTTTCGCGTTTGCTATAAGTAAATTATACATAAGTGATTTTAATCTGTTTTTCCGACGTTCGAATCTATCTGAATTGAAGCTATTGGGACGTCAGATGAGCTTCTTGCTTGGTGGGTTGTGGATTACAGGGATTGGAGTTGTTTTTATTGATACGTCTTTTGACCCAGTGTTGATTCTTGCATCTGATAAGCTTTTGGCGAAATTGGTTTGTGTGAGTGTTTTAACCATTAATGCGACTCTGATACATAATATTGTTTTTAAAAAGGCCCAGAAAGCTAAACTAAGTTATACAGATATGCTGGTCATGACCATCCCTGGAGCCATTAGTACATGCTCATGGACATTTGCTGGTTTCTTGGGAGTGGCACGTCCATTAGCAGAGTATTTATCTTTTCAGCATTTTCTGATCTTATATGGTGTCTGCTTGTTTTTGGCAATTGCTTTAATGGTCTTTATCTCTCCTATTATTAGAAGAAATTGGAGTGAAAAGGGTTATGTTAAAGGCCCACTTTCTTTTTCATGATGATGCTTGTTTGCTAGGTAAAAACGTTCCCGGAAAGCTTTAGGTGTTAGTCCCATTTCTTCGATAAAGCGTTTGCGGAGTGCGCTAGCGCTTTGGTAGCCCATAGAATAAGCAATACTTTCGAAGGGTTGTGAGGTGGTTTCGAGTAAATCACAGGTTTTTTGTATCCTAAGGTTTTGTATGTATCGAGTAGGTTTCAGTCCTGTTGCATTGAAAAATCGACGTTGGAGTGTGCGTTCACTTAAACAGGCTTTCTCTGCTAACATCGTAATGGAGAGGTGTTCTTGGTAGTGAGTGCCAAGGTAGTGTTGTAGATTTAATATAGTATCATCACCATGATTAAGGCGAGGAGTGAATTTGTGGTAATAGCGCTGTTCACGTTGGGATGTGTCTATAACAAGAATATGACCAAGTTCTCTTAATACGCTTGATTTACTGTATAGGGTAACCAACTCAAAACCTAGATCCAACCAAGACATCATTCCGCCTGATGTTATAACATCTCCTTGGTTGATTATTATTTCTCCTGTTTTTAAGGTTATATGAGGAAAAGTTTCTTTAAACTGATTTTCCAGCTTCCAATGAGTTGTACATGCTTTACCTTCTAATAAGCCGGCTCGGGCTGCGATAAACGCCCCTGCGCAGGTTGTTGCTACTATGGTTCCTTTTTTATGTTGAGAGTTTAGCCAATCAAGTAACTCTGGTGCAGGATTAATATAAAACTCTTCATCGTAGCTAGGGAGCAGCATCAACACATCTAAATTAGCATCAGATCTTAGTGTGTGAGAGTCGATAATTTGTGGTTCGAAGACGACATTAACACCTTGTTCTGTACAGATCTGGCTAGCCATTAAAAATAATTCTTCCAGTCCATAAAGTGCGGATCGTAATGTTCCTGGATAATGAATTAAACCAAGTTTTATTGTTTTATCTGCCATAATCTATCTATACAACCTTTTTATTTCGCGGAATTCAACGTCAGGCCATGTTCAGCCAAAGTATTAAATATAATTTTTAATAAGCAGTGTTTCTATTTAGAAAAATATATGACATTAGTGAAGTTTGACTATGATGAGAAAATGACTAATAAAAAAGGAGCCGAAGCTCCTTTTTTATTTTAAAACAAAGTTAATGTTAATAACTTAGGCACTTATCCACTTCGTTCGCGGCACCTAGTATGACGGCAACGCGTTGGTGAATAGCTTCTGGCTGGATGTCTAGAATGCGTTGAGTGTGAGTGTGGGCTTTACCGCCAGCTTGTTCTAGCAACATTGCCATTGGGTTCGCTTCATACATTAGACGTAGCTTGCCAGCTTTAGATGGATCTTTGTTATCCCAAGGATAGATGAAGATACCGCCGCGACAAAGGATACGGTGTACGTCACCCACCATAGCTGCTACCCAGCGCATATTGAAGTTCTTATCACGAGTACCTTCTTTACCTTTTACTAAGTCACTCACATAGTTCTGCATATTGGCTGACCAAAAACGCTGGTTCGACATATTGATGGCGAATTCTTGAGTATCTTTTGCTACTTGAACTTTTTCACGAGTTAGTGTGAAAACGTGGTTAACTGGATCATAAGTAAACATGTTGACGCCATTGCCTGTTGTAAGAACCAACATGGTTGATGGGCCATATAAAACATAACCGGCAGCCACTTGTTCTTTACCAGGAATCAAAAAATCAGCTTCGGTTGCGGGCTTGTCACCTTTTTGGCGGTAGATAGAGAAAATAGTACCAACCATTGCATTGATATCAATGTTAGAAGAGCCGTCTAATGGATCAAAGGCGATGAAGTATTCACCATCTGTATTAGCAGGAACTATGTAGTCTTCTTCTTCTGAAGCAATGGCTCTCACTGCTGGGCAAGCAAGCAGGGCATCTTTCAGCATGTCGTTAGAAATAACATCCAGTTTCTTTTGTTCTTCACCCTGAACATTTTCATTACCAGCCATACCTAAAATACCTGCAAGCGAGCCTTGTTTTAGTGCATCTGATATCGCGATGCAGGTATCAGTTGTTACTGTTAACACTGCTTGTAATGACGTTGGTGTTGCACTAGATGCTAAAACATCAGGTAAGTTTTGCATGATCAGGCATTTCCTTGTTATTTGAAGTTACTCAAATTATGCCACTCTAGACATTGAGTGTCAGCCAAGGTAGGAATATGTAGGTAAAATAAATAGGGAAAACCGACGTTTTCGGATAATCTACGCAAAATACTGAAAAGGAATATTTATGGCTGATTTTATCGTCCATCACTTAGAGTTAAATGGTCAAGGCGGTGCAACGTCCCTAACAGCTTCGGATTTACCTAAGGTCTTACCCAAGCAGGGCTGTCGCTGGGTGCATTTGGATGCACTCCAAGAAGATGGTTATGATTGGCTATCAAGCTTAGAGGGGATTCCGGAAACAGCGGTAGAAGCTTTGTTTGCTGAAGAAACCCGTCCACGTGCGGTAAAGATGGGAGATGGTTTATTACTGACGTTACGAGGCGTTAATTTAAACCCAGAATCTAACCCTTCTGACATGGTGTCTCTGCGACTTTGGGTAACGCCACATTTTATCGTGTCTAGCCGTCGTCGTAAGCTTTTGTCTGTACAAGATACAGTGAAGAATCTTGTTAACAATGAAGGCCCAACGAATACTGGTGATATCGTAGCTACTTTAACCGAGACATTGACTGGCCGCATGGCGAAAATCATCCATGGCTTAGAGGATGAATTAGCGGACTTAGAAGAAAGCATTGGAGAGGGGATTGAAGCTGATCAGCGTGATTCTCTTGTACAACGTCGCCTTGAAACGATTCGCTTAAGACGATTTCTTGTACCTCAAAAAGAAGCGATCAATAAATTAGCTCAAGAGTCACTTGCTTGGATGACACCTGATCAAACATCACAAGTGCATGAAGCCGCCAACGATATTACTCGTTATGTCGAAGGGTTAGAGTCATTGCGTGAACGTTGTTTATTGATGCAGGAAGAGTTTGCCAATTTACAGGCTGAAAAGATGAACGCTCGAATGTACGTGCTATCGATTCTGTCTGGCATTTTTATGCCTCTAGGCTTTTTAACCGGTTTGTTTGGTATCAACATTGGCGGTATGCCGGGTACAGATAATGGTTCAGCGTTTTGGCTATTCTGTATCGTTTTAGTGATACTAGGCGGTGGCCAATTTGTGTTAATGAGAAAAAGCCGCTGGTTTTGAGACACTGCTTGATTCTATGAATCGTAGGTCTGTTAAGCAAATTTCACAGGGTTAGGGTTGGTCGACGCATCTCCAATTTTATTTATTGTTTCTATTAGCTCATTCGGTAATTGGCGATACGCTAGTGCTATAGAGCGTTTAATAGGCGTTTTTAAAATAATAGAAAGGTATCTTAAGTCATTATCTTGTTGGATGTATGATTCAGGTATCAGTGCTACCCCTAAACCCAATTTTACTAATCCTTGAATTTGTAGATCATGTATCGCTTTACCTTTGTAGGTGATAGAAACTTTTATTTCATGCGTAAGGCGTTCAAAAGCAGCCTGATTGGTGCAATAGGGGCGGGCAATAAATGTGAGCTTCTCAAAGTCGTTTAAGGTGACAGCTTTTTTCTTTGTTAAAGGGTGGTCTTGCCTAACGACCAATTTATAGCCCTCTTTAGCGAGTGATTTGAATTGGAATTGCGCTGGTATCCTTTCTTCATCAATAATTGCTAGCTGTGCTTGCTCAATTTCATTGACAATGATTAGGTCAATGATTGATGACGTGTTTCTTAAAGGTTTTATAATGTCTTGATACCGTTCAATATTAATGTCCGGTTGAATGTAAATTGATACTTCAATTCTATTGCTTGGTGTGAAGGCTGCTTCTATTTGTTGGTTTTGTAAGAGAAAATCAATTGCTAGCTTATAGAGTTTTTTGCCATCCGGTGTAGGTTTTATTCCTTGTTTGCTTCGTTCAAATAGTTGTGTGCCTAGGCTAGTTTCTAGTGATTTAATCGCATGAGTAATTGATGGCTGGGAGATGAAGCAGCGTGAGGCAGCCGCAGTGACAGATCCTTCTTCATAAGCCGCAACAAAGTAATAAAGAGGTTTTGTTTCTATCATATAAACTGTCTATAGATGAATAATAAAAGCTATATTATATCTATGGGTTTAAAGTCGATACCCTAGTTGCATGTAAACGACAAATTATCGTATTAAAGTCAGCACTAGGGGAAACAATATGTTCGAGCGCTACAGTGATATTGCTATTCATCGAGTTCTAAATTTATTTGAAGCGGGAGATATGACGTTATTAAAATTTCTTGCTAATGATATTGATCTACGTATTGATCATTATAAAGATAATGCAGACACTAGTTGGCAGAGTTGTGGGAACAAAGATGAGTTTATAACAGTTCTCACTCGTCTGGGTAAGGAAGTTTTTCCAAAAGGTACTCATGTTACTAGTCTTACATCAGAAGCATTGGGTGATGGCTGGTTTATTACAACATTTGATCAATCATTTTGGTATGGGATAGAAGGACGAGATGTAGACAGCAGAACTTATATTGTGTCTCATGAGTTGAAGGGTCAGGTAGATTATTTTAGAGAAAATGTAACGACTATGGTTTATCGATAGCCAATCAAAAGCAGATGCTTGCCTTTATCTATCACGGCAATGCACGACTAAGTAGAATCAAAATGATTCAAAGCCTCGACAGTTTTCGAGGCTTTGAATGCAGCAACACTATTTCTTCAGTGTTTTAACGCCATCTTTTGTGGCTAACAGCAAAATATCCGCAGAACGTTTTGCAAACAAGCCATTTGTTACCACACCAACAATGCCGTCGATGCTTTTTTCTAGCGCGATAGGATCAAGAATTTCTAGATTATAGACATCTAAAATATGGTTGCCATTGTCGGTAACAACGCCTTCACGATAAACCGGATCACCGCCTAATTTTACTAATTCACGGGCTACATGGCCGCGTGCCATTGGAATGATTTCTACAGGAAGAGGGAAATCACCAAGCACTTTTACTAGTTTAGATTCGTCTGCGATACAGACAAATTCATCACTGCATGCCGCCACGATTTTTTCGCGGGTTAATGCCGCACCGCCGCCTTTGATCAAATGCAGGTGGTCATTCGACTCATCCGCACCATCGACATACACACGAATGCTGTCAACACTGTTTAAATTATAAACAGGGATGCCATGCTTTTTCAGACGTTCAGCAGATGCTTCAGAGCTTGCTACAGTGCCGTCAAATAAGCCTTTGTGTTTAGCTAATTCATCAATAAAAAGGTTTGCTGTCGAGCCTGTGCCAACACCGACGATAGTGTCGGTTTCTAACATAGGAAGAATGTAAGCTACCGCAGCTTCTGCAACGGCTTGTTTTAATTCGTCTTGCGTCATGGTGATGTTCACCTTCTATTATAGTTTTACAAGGGGCGGTATTATTCGGCTTACCTATAATGATAAGCCACCTCTGATGGTGGTCGTATTATAGGCGCTTCATGTCTCTATTGTTACCCTAACTTATTAGGCTATTGATGGGTTTTATGTCTTTTTGATGTGAATTTAGAAAGCATCGGTCTTTGCGCCAAGAGAGGTGAAAGAGTATATTTCCTACTCGGTTTTTTTTGACTAGCAGTCAGCGTAGATGTCGTTTAGAACATCATGTTGTCGATTTATATTCGTTTAGGAAGCACTATGCCTCATACCATGATTAAAAAGATTCTACAGGCGCGCGTTTATGACGTTGCCGTAGAAACACCACTGTCTCGTGCCAATCAATTGTCGAATCGATTGGGTAACGAGATTATTTTGAAGCGAGAAGATTTACAGCCTGTTTTCTCTTTCAAAATTCGTGGGGCATACAACAAGATTTGTCAGTTAACACCAGAAGAGCGTGCTCGAGGTGTTATTGCTGCGTCGGCAGGTAACCACGCACAAGGTTTGGCCTTGGCGGCGAAAAAACTGGGTATTCAAGCGACTATTGTAATGCCTGCAACGACGCCAGAAGTGAAAGTTAGCGCGGTGCGAAATCATGGCGCGGAAGTGGTTTTGTTCGGTGATGCTTTTGATGAAGCGTCGGCAAAATCTCGTGAAATTATGGAAAAAACCGGCCAAGTTTACGTTCATCCATTCGATGACCTAGACACGATCGCAGGTCAAGGCACGATCGGCATGGAAATCCTTCATCAACACGAAGGTAATATCGACGCGATTTTTATTCCTGTCGGCGGCGGTGGTCTAATCGCTGGAGTATCGGCTTATATCAAATACCTTCGTCCAGACATTAAAATTATTGGTGTCGAGCCACAAGATGCCGCTTGTCTAAAAATTGCCTTGGAAAAAGGCAAACCCACTCGCTTGCCGACAGTGGGGATTTTTGCCGAAGGTGTAGCGGTGGCAGAAATTGGTCAAAATACTTTTGCTATTGCCAAAGATACCGTCGACGAAGTCATCACAGTGACTACAGATGAAATGTGTGCGGCGATCAAAGACATCTATGATGATACCCGCGCGATTACTGAACCTGCTGGTGCGTGTGCTTTGGCGGGCTTGAAGAAGTACATCGAGCGCGAAGGTGCAAAAGGCCAAACCCTTATCGCCATCAATAGTGGTGCGAACGTCAATTTTGATCGCTTGCGTCATGTGTCAGAACGCGCAGAATTGGGTGAGAAACGCGAAGCCATTATTGCTGTGAAGATTCCAGAGCACCCAGGTAGCTTCAAAGATTTCTGCCAAGCCTTGGTGGGCCGTAACATCACCGAGTTTAACTACCGTTATGGTGATGACCAAGAAGCCGTGATTTTTGTAGGTGTCGCCTTGGGTGGCAGCCCCCATAGTCGTAAAGAGCTATTGGAGGACCTGAAAGATTACGAGATCACAGATTTAACCGACGATGAAACGACTAAAGTTCATGTCCGTCATATGATTGGTGGGCATTTACGCAGCGATAAAGGCGAGTTGTTGTACAGTTTTGAATTCCCTGAACGTCCAGGTGCCTTGTTAAAATTCTTAAACACGCTTGGTGGCCAATGGAATATTTCCATGTTCCATTATCGTAATCATGGCGATGCCTATGGGCGTGTTTTGGTTGGGTTGCAAGCGGTAGGCGAAGAAACCGATGTGACTAAATTCTTAGATGAGCTGGGCTATCCTTATCAAGACGAAAATAACAACGATGCTTGTAAGCTGTTCTTTCGCTAAAAGCGCGAAAATCGGTTATCATTAGCGCAACTATTTTTTTGAATTCAGCCCTCTCATTGGTGACAGTGAGAGGGCTGTGTGATTCTAATATGTCGCTATTCTTAGTGACATATTTACTGTTTAAAGGTCTCCCTTGTGAATATTCAAACTCTTCTAAATCAACGCATTCAAGCGGCTATGGTTGCGGCTGGCGCATCTGATACTGCGCAAGCGTTAGTGCGTCAATCGGCAAAAGTTCAATTTGGTGATTACCAGGCAAATGGCATTATGGGCGCGGCGAAAGCGCTCAAAATGAATCCTCGTGATTTTGCCCAAGCCACACTTGAGAAATTGGATATTTCAGATCTTGCCGACAAAGTCGAAATCGCCGGGCCTGGTTTTATCAATATCTTCTTGAAAAATATTTGGTTAAGTAAAGAGTTGGTGCAATTGCGTACCAGTGAACGTCTTGATGTAAATCCAGTTGAAGCGCCTGAAACGGTTGTGGTGGATTACTCTGCGCCAAACCTTGCCAAAGAAATGCACGTGGGCCATTTACGTTCGACGGTGATTGGTGATGCGGTTGTTCGTACGCTGGAGTTTTTTGGCCATCACGTGGTTCGTCAAAATCACGTAGGTGATTGGGGAACGCAATTCGGTATGTTGTTGGCGTACATGGAACGCCTACGCGCCGAAAATGCCAAGATCAGTATGGCCCTTGCTGATCTTGAAACTTTCTACCGTGCCGCTAAAACTTGCTTTGACGAGGACGAAGCTTTCGCTGCTCGTGCCCGTGAATTAGTTGTTTCCTTGCAGTCTGGTGATGAAGAATGTTTGGCGCTTTGGGATGAGTTTATCGAAATCTCTATGGCGCACTGTGAAGAAACCTACAAGATGCTTGGTGTGTCTTTAGAGCGCCAGCACGTAATGCCTGAAAGTGCCTATAACGATGATTTGGCGAACGTGGTTAGTGAGCTGAAAGAACAGGGTATGTTGCAAGAATCTAATGGCGCACAGTGTGTGTTCATGGAGGAGTTTGCTAATAAAGAGGGCGAGATTACGCCGGTTATCGTGCAGAAAACCGGTGGCGGTTTCTTGTATGCGACAACCGATTTAGCGGCGGTACGTTTCCGTCAGCATACCTTGAATGCCAACCGTGTGTTGTATTTTGTGGATGCGCGCCAGTCTTTGCATTTCCAGCAGATTTTTACCTTGTCTCGTAAAGCAGGCTTTGTAAAACCAGAAACTCAATTGGAACACATGCCGTTTGGTACTGTGATGGGCAGCGATGGCAAACCATTCAAAACTCGTTCTGGCGGCGTAGCGAAATTGTCTTCTTTGTTGGAAGAGGCTCAAGAGCGTGCTTATCAATTGGTGGCGTCGAAGAACCCAGAGATGAGCGAAGAAGAGCTACGAAACATCGGTCGTGTAGTTGGTATTGCGTCGGTCAAATACGCTGACCTATCGAAAAACCGTACCAGTGATTACGTGTTCAACTGGGACACCATGCTGAGCTTTGAAGGCAACACAGCGCCTTATTTGTTGTACGCTTATTCTCGCGTAGCAAGTATCGTTAAACGCTCTGAAATCGATCTAGCGAGTCTGACAGGTGATATTTCGGTAGAAGAACCACAAGAACGCGCCTTAGCGATGAAATTGTGTCAGTTTGAAGAGGCCATTCAACAGGTTGCTAATGATGGTATGCCGCACTTCTTGTGTTCTTACCTGTACGATTTAGCGGGCACCTTTATGACTTTCTATGAAGCCTGTCCTATCTTGAACGCCGAAGATGACGTGAAACATAGCCGTCTGCAATTGGCTTTGAATACAGCCTCAACTCTGAAGCTTGGCCTGTCTTTATTAGGTATTGAAACGCTAGAGCGTATGTAAACTCTCTACTGCTTTAACGAATAAATTAAAAGGCGCTTTTCTAATCGATTAGCGCCTTTTATGTTTTAAATCTTAAGTGACATAATCCGCACGTAAAATAGGATTAATAAAGAGGAAGAATCAGCATATGAAGATTTATATTGCCTATACTGGCGGCACGATTGGTATGGTGCCTTCAGAGCAAGGCTTAATCCCCGATGCGGCGTTTGCAGATCACTTAACTCAACATTTAAACGCAGCTGATGAACTTGCTCACGATTTTGTGATCGCTAGTTACCCAAGCTTGATTGATTCATCCAATGCTACGCCGAAAGACTGGCAAACCATCGCTCGTGATATAGAAAGCAAATGGCATGACTTCGATGCCTTTATTGTTCTGCATGGCACAGATACTATGGCTTATACCTCAGCGGCGTTGTCTTTCATGTTTGCCCATAGTGATAAACCTATTATTGTGACTGGTTCGCAAGTGCCTATGTATAAGGTGCGAACTGATGCCATGATTAATGTGATGGGTGCTATCTCTGCTTGTGAAGAGCTTACTTGTGAAAACTATAAAAAAGGTGTGTTTCTATTCTTCGCTGGTCGTTTGATCGAAGGCGACCGAGCTCATAAAGCGCACACCAGTGATTGGCAAGCCTTCAGTTCTCCAAACTGCCCAGAGAGAGGCGTGTTAGGCATCGATTGGCGCTGGCGCTCTGTCGATGTTGCTAAGCAACCAATGCAAATTCAGATTCCAGAAATGCAAGAAGGTTCTGTAACTATTTTGCCTGTCTTCCCTGGTGTTCAAGCTGCTCATTGGCAAGGGTTGTTGAGTGAAAACGTAAAAGGCGCGGTGTTATTAAGTTATGGCGCTGGTAATGCCCCTGATAAAGATCCTGATCTTTTAGCGCTATTACAAGCCGCTTCAGAGCGCGGCGTGGTGATTGTCAATGTGAGTCAATGTGGCGCGGGAAGCGTGGCGGCAGGCGCTTATGCTGCAGGTTCTGCATTGGTTAAAGCGGGTGTAGTTTCAGGAGAGGATATGACTTATGAAGCCGCATTTGTGAAATTGAGTTTTTTGATAGGTTTAGGTTCTTCTAGCGAAGACATTAGAAACTGCTTCTCATAACGAGAAGTTAAAAGGGATTTTGTATGGCATTTTTATATGTGCTCTTAGTATTGATTTGGTCAACAGGCTTTATCACTGGCAAGCTTATCGTCGGTCTGATTGATCCTAACGTTTTTTTAAGTATTCGTTTTGTGTTGGCGGGCTTGCTGTTTCTTGGCATCGCCTTGTGGCAGCGTCGACGCTTTCCTGCGTGGAATGACTTACCAAAGCATATTATTGCCGGTATGTTGATGAATGGTTTTTACTTGGGCTTTGCCTATGTTGCCATTGCAAAAGGCCTACCGGCTGGCGTTATGGCCTTAATTGGCGCATTACAGCCAGCCTTAGTGGCGCTACTTGCCTTCTTGTTGATCAAAGAAAAAACGTCTCTGAAAGGCGTCATCGGCATGCTTGTTGGCATCATTGGGTTAGTGTTGGTTATCAGTCCAGCACTAGAGTTAGATATGAGCCATGGTGGCGTCACTTTGCTGACATTTACCTTGGCTTTTGCGGCGATATTTACTCTTTCTCTTGGTGTGACCTATCAGAAAATGTCGATATCATCGTCTGATATTTTCAGCTCAATGGCGATTCAAAATCTCGCGGCGAGTGTGGTCTCGATTGGCTTTATGTTGCTACTCGGTGAGACCTTATTTGCAGTGCAGTTGGAATCGTTCTTACTCGTTATCTGGGGCGTACTGGTTTTATCTGGCGGCGGCGTTTTCTTGATGGTGTGGTTATTGAGAAAAGTCCGCGCATCACAGGTGTCTACAATGCTGTTATTGGCCCCGCCATTAGCCGCGGTCGAAAGTTACTTTTTGTTCAGCGAATCTATGACCATGATTCAGATTATCGGCTTTGTCATAACGATTGTTGGTGTGTATTTCAGTCGAGCAAAAACCAGTGAGGCATGAGGAAAGAGAAGAAAGGCGGTTTTAGCTTTTCTTCTCAAGGATTCTGATTTTGGCTTCCGTACGATCAATCAAGGTACCAAAGCGCTCTATTTCATCGACAAAGTTGTTGAATTCAATTTTGCTTGGCAGCAGTTGGCTGTCGGTTTGTAGATGATGAACCATCTGCATTCTGGCGTTGGTGGCGAATTCTTTGCTCCAAGACCATTGGGCGCGAAGTAGGCGAGCTAGAGCTGCTGCCGATAAATCGCCGATGTGATCAGCAAGCAATCCTTCCCAATCGAACTCGAAGTTTTCCATTACTTTATGCAATGTCATTAAGGCTTGAGCATTTCCTTGGATACGTAAATCGCCATCAAAGAAGCCGTCGCCTTCAAGCAATTTTCGGTACGCGGCGCTCGGTCCTTGTACAAGGGTATCCAGTCGCGGATCTAGTTCAATCCCGTCTAGGCTTTCTGGGCGGTTTAGCATCACACCTTGCTCTAGAATATGAATCTGCAAAATGAAGGAAAAGTCTTCTACATAAAGAAAGACTTGTTGTCCTGCCAATTTGCTTAGGCGATCTTGGGAAGGTGTGTCTTGTTTAAGGGCGAGGTTGATCGCATTTTCAATGGCGCTGAGTGCCGATAAACTGAGTGATCCCATAAGAAATTTTCCAATGATTGCTAAAATGCGGTTAAAACTAAACTTGGTGAATTTGAATCATTGAAGTTTCACGTGTCTGGCCTTCTTTTTCAAGGCGATCTAGATACATTTTCCAGAGTTCATCATGGTTTTTGCCAATATTGTAGAGATATTCCCAAGTATAGAGACCAGTATCGTGGCCATCATCGAAGGAAATCTTCAGTGCATAATTGCCTGCGCCTTCGACGTTATTAATCGCAACGTCTTTTTTGCCGTATTGCAAAATGGGAATCTGCAAGCCATGACCGCGAACTTCGGCAGAAGGGGAGTGAATGCGTAAGAACTCAGCGCTAAGGCGAAAACTTTGACCATCAGCAAAAGTAATGGCCAACTCGCGAGATTGCTTGTGGTAGTTGATATTAGTTGGCGCAGGCGTTGTCATGATCTCAGTGTCCTATGGAAGCCCCTTCAATGAAGGGGCTGTTTCTAAAGAAACGCTTTTCTTGTAAAAGTATGAGTCAATTACAGAATGTATTGGCTCAAGTCTTCGTTTTCGGCGATTTCGCCAAGTTGTTCATCTACGTACGCAGCAGTAATGTCGACTGTCTGATCGTCAGGCATATCGCTTGCTGAATAAGACACCTCTTCAAGTAAGCGTTCAAGTACCGTGTGCAATCGACGAGCACCAATATTTTCAGTGCGTTCGTTCACTTGGAACGCGATCTCGGCAATGCGATGAATACCTTCTTCGGTAAAATTCAGATTAATGTGCTCTGTTTTCGCCAGCGCCACGTATTGCTTCGTTAAAGAGGCGCTTGGTTCAACCAATATACGTTTGAAGTCGTTTACTGTTAGTGCATCTAATTCAACACGAATTGGTAAACGGCCTTGTAGCTCAGGAATAAGGTCTGAAGGCTTAGATAAGTGGAAGGCACCAGACGCAATAAATAAGATATGATCGGTTTTGACCATGCCGTATTTTGTACTAACGGTACAGCCTTCAACTAATGGTAATAAGTCTCGTTGTACGCCTTCACGGGAAACTTCACCACCAGAGCGTTCAGAGCTTTTTGCCACTTTATCGATTTCATCTAAGAACACGATACCGTTTTGCTCAACCGCTTCAACCGCACGGGCTTTTAGCTCTTCTTCGTTAACCAGTTTCGCCGCTTCTTCATCACGAACTTGGCGTAATGCTTCTTTGACTTTCATCTTACGCTTTTTGGTTTTCTGTGAACCAAAGCTAGAAAACATGTTTTGAAGCTGGCTGGTCATTTCTTCCATACCAGGAGGTGTCATGATTTCTACGCCCATTGGAGAATCGGCAAGGTCGATGTCGATTTCTTTGTCGTCCAATTGACCTTCGCGTAATTTCTTGCGGAAAGTCTGGCGCGTGCTGTTGTCTTCTAGTTCAGGATCGCCACCACGAGCGGGTGGTAATAGCACATCAAGAATACGGTCTTCTGCTGCGTCTTCAGCTTTATGGCGCAATTTTGCGGTTTCTTGCTCGCGCAGCATTTTGATCGCCATTTCAACTAGATCTCGGATGATGGATTCAACATCGCGACCAACATAGCCTACTTCGGTGAATTTAGTGGCTTCGATCTTGATGAATGGTGCGTTAGATAGCTTGGCTAAACGACGAGCTATTTCGGTTTTACCAACACCTGTTGGCCCAATCATCAAAATGTTTTTAGGCGTAACTTCCGCACGCATGTCTTCTGGAAGTTGCATACGACGCCAGCGGTTACGCAATGCGATGGCGACTGCGCGCTTTGCTTTTTGCTGACCAATAATGTGGTTGTCTAAGGCGTTAACCGTCTCTCTTGGGGTCATGCTGCTCATTATCAATTCTCTTCTATGTTCTTGAATGATGTTATCTGCGTCGTTTTAAAGTCTATCGATATGCGTTGAAAGCATGTTAGTTAGACTTGTCTTCAAGTTGCGCATCAATAGTAATTTCTTCGATAGTTAAGCTGTGATTGGTAAAGACACAGATGTCTGCTGCAATATTAAGGCTTTTTTCGACAATGTCTTTTGCTGTTAGATCTGTGTTGTCGATTAAAGCACGAGCTGCTGCTTCTGCGTAGTTACCACCAGAGCCAATGGCCAATGCGCCGTGTTGCGGCTCAACAACATCGCCCGTTCCTGTAATGATCAGTGTGCTGTCTTTGTTGGCGACTATCAGCATGGCTTCTAGCTTGCGTAATGCGCGGTCGGATCGCCAGTCTTTGGCAAGATCGACGGCGGCGCGAACAAGTTGGCCTTGGTGTTTTTCTAGCTGGCCTTCGAAGCGTTCGAACAGGGTGAAAGCATCCGCTGTACCGCCAGCGAAGCCAGCAATCACTTCGCCATGGTATAGGCGACGTACTTTACGAGCATTGCCTTTCATAACAGTGTTGCCTAAAGATACTTGTCCATCGCCGCCGACGACGACTTGGTTGCCTTTGCGTACAGTAAGAATTGTTGTCATGGTCTACTCCAGTTTCGATTCTAACGAAATGGGGGCAAGCCAGAAGATTTCAAGCAAGGATTGCATACAGAGTCCGCTTTCACTTTCTGTATGCAATCTATACGAGATGGTAAGGGAAGGTTATTGCTCTTTTTTGACTTTATAAGAGTAGGACGCAATATCCATAGAAACGAGCTTATCTTCTGCTCGGTTCATTTTAGAGCGTGATTCATAAGGACCGAGAACAACACGGTACCAAGGTTGCTCACCTTTGCCGATTGTTTTGCGAACGCTGGTTTCTACCATGCCAGATAAAATTAGTTTAGCGCGCATACGGTCAGCGTCTTCTGGACTGCGGAAAGACGCAGCCTGCAGCATGTAATAAAAATCTTGTTCGCCACGAGGCGTAGACTGATAGGCATCAACGTGACTGGTATCTACTTCGCTATCCTGCAGAATTTGATAAAACTCAAAAGTGTCTTTTTTCGGAGCCACAGGCACTGGCGCTTTTTCTTTTACTGGGGCCGGCTTGGGTTTAGGCGCTGCGGGCTTAGGCTTTTCAATTGTTATCTGTTTAGGTTTGGGCTTGGGCGATACTTGATTTAGTTGCGTCAATCCATAAATAAAAGCCACGAGGATTGCGGGAACAAGAAGCCATAACCACCATGCGGTTTTGCGTTTTGGCGGTGGTGGCGATCTACGTGTCGCCCCTTTCTTTGGGCGACTTCCTTTTGCTGCAATTTGAACAGGATTAAACATAATTTGGGCTTTTTGCTGTTAGCTTTAGCGTAAATAAAATAAACGGAGTGAAAGTTGCGCACATTATGCGTGCAAGATCAGTAAGTTTCCAGTGGATCGACATCAATTGCAAAACGAATTTTATGTTGTTTGGTGGATTTTTCTAACCAGTCAGTCATCATTTGCGTCGCTTGATGCAAAGGGGCACGCTGCGCGGCTTTGATCGAAATTAGAGCACGGTGCTGTCCTGCTTTGCGCACAATAATGGCAGCATACGGGCCAACGAGATAAACATCTTTGGCAAAGTAGGGTTCGAGGTCGTTTCTCATAGCGGATAAAAGCTGCATGGCTTCTTGTTCGTTGCCCGACTCAGCTCTGATGATGACCTGATGATAAAAGGGCGGCAGAGAAAGAGATTTACGTTCAGCCAAACCATCAATCGCAAAATGTTCGTAGCCAAGATTACATAAACATTCGATAGCGGCATGATCTGGGTGATAGGTTTGTAGTAATACGTGCCCTGGTTTTTTTGCGCGACCGGCACGACCAGCGACTTGGGTGATGAGCTGAGCGGTTCGTTCCATACCACGAAAATCGGAAGAAAATAATCCCGCGTCAGCGTCCATGATGATAACAAGTGTGACATTCGGGAAGTGATGGCCTTTTGCCAGCATTTGCGTACCGATAAGAATGGCTTGGTCATGTTCATGGATTTTTTGGGTGAGCTTCGCCATCGCGGATTTGCGCTGAGTACTATCACGATCAATGCGTAAAATCGGTACATCCTTAAAAAGCGTACTAAGCTGAGTTTCCACTTGCTCAGTTCCTTCCCCGACGGTAAATAATTCTTCCGACTGACATTCAGGGCAAGTACGGATCAGTGCTTTTTGCGTATCGCAATGATGACAATGCAGCTTGTTGGCACGTTTATGCACGGTTAGATTTACATCGCAGTGATCGCAGGCGGCAATCCAGCCACACTGGTGACACATTAAGGTTGGTGCATAACCACGACGGTTTAAAAATACTAAGACTTGTTCTTTGCGTTCTAAACACAGCTTCATGCTCGCGAGGGCGTGTTCGCTAAAGCCATGAACGAGAGTCTTGCCTCGCAGGTCCACTCTTTCCATTTCTGGAATATGGGCATTGCCTGCTCGTTGACGAAGTTTGAGCCAAGCAAAGCGCTTTTGCAGGGCGTTGGTTAGGCTCTCATAAGATGGTGTGGCCGAGGCGAGTAGAACAGGAATATTTAGTGCTTGGGCGCGTTTAACGGCAAGATCGCGAGCATGATAACGAAAGCCTTCATGCTGTTTATAAGAGGTATCGTGTTCTTCGTCAATGACTATCATGCCAAGGTTCGGCGCAGGGATGAAAGCCGCAGATCTTGTGCCGATAATAATTTTGGCGTGACCGCTAGCAGCCAATAACCAAGCATCCAGACGCTCTCTGTCGCTCATATTGGAGTGCATTAAGACGATGTCGGTGTTGAAGCGGATTTCAAAGCGCTTTAGTGTTTGCGGTGTTAGGCCGATTTCCGGCACCATCACTAGAACCTGCTTGCCTTCTTCGATCAGGCGTTCCATAACACGCAAAAAAACTTCGGTTTTACCACTGCCTGTCACCCCGTCTAATAGCGCCACATTGAACTGATGGCGATAATCTAACAAATGCTCTGTAGCGTGCATTTGTTCCGGATTGAGTGTTGGGGGGACCTGAGTTTGATGGGCGTGCTTTTCGCCGCCTTTGTTGAAGGAGCGAGGTTCTCGGCGCAATAAGCCTTTTTCTTCTAAGCTTTTTCCGGCTGCTGGAGCAAGGTCTAAAACAGAAACGGAATGCTGGCTTAAGCCATTAGGATGTTGCTGTACCGCTTTTAGGAAGTCTTGTTGGCGCGGCGCTCTGCTAAGTTGTTCAAGTGGTAAAGATTGTCCTTCAGGGGTAGTAAGCCACCAGTTTTCTGTGCGGAACTCGGCACTTTCACCTTTGCGAAGCAAAACAGGCAAAGCGTGAAAAATAACGTCGCCAATCGGATGATGATAGTAACGTGCCGCCCATTCACATAATGTCATAAGCTCTTTGGTAATGACTGGACTTTGATCGTGCATCGACGTCAGTGGTTTAACTTGATCAGGGTCCCAATCACTGGTTTCGCTTAGTGAGACAATAACGCCAAGTCGGCTGCTTTTACCAAAAGGCACTTTGACCCGCATACCAGGCTTCAGTTCGTGCCTTAATGCAATCGCTTTGGGGACTTTGTAGTCAAACAGTGTGCGCATTGGCACTGGCAAAGCGACTTTGATAAAAGGATAAGGAGTAAGAAGCGCCTCTGACATGCGTTAGGTTAGACCTTGTTTAGTAAAGCAAAAATAGGAAGTCTTGATCATTTCGTAAGTGTACGTCAGAGTAGTGGGTCGGTGCGAGCCACAATTTTATGAGAAAAGCATGAAAAAAGGTTGCTGATTAGGCAATAGATCCCTAAAATACGCGACTCTTGGCTCCACTGTACAATGTCTGTACAACGAAACGTGCGGTGCTTGACGTGGCGAAAGCCCATTTATATCGATCAAGTGGCGGCACACCAAACTATAAGGTAAATACCATGCAAAAAGATATCCACCCAAATTACTCTGCAGTTACTGCTACTTGTACTTGTGGTAACACTCTAAACCTAAATTCTACTTTAGGTAGCGACCTTCACGTTGACGTATGCAGCAACTGTCACCCGTTCTACACAGGTCAACAGAAAATGGTTGATACTGGTGGTCGTGTTGATCGCTTCAACAAACGTTTCGGAGCGCGTCGTACTACTAAGTAATTGGTGGCATGATAGTGATCGCATTAAAAAAGCGCCAAGTTCTCTTGGCGCTTTTTTTGTTTTTGTCCTTAGCCGTTCAAGCGCAGGTTGCTACAACAGCCGCAACCTGTACGGCAATCGGCGAACTCGAAAAAGCGAAGATCAAGAGAGTGGTTGATGGCGACACC
Organism: Marinomonas rhizomae; assembly: GCF_024397855.1. Taxonomy (NCBI): domain Bacteria; kingdom Pseudomonadati; phylum Pseudomonadota; class Gammaproteobacteria; order Oceanospirillales; family Oceanospirillaceae; genus Marinomonas; species Marinomonas rhizomae. Next base: position 4,021,127 of record NZ_CP073343.1, on the reverse strand, counting down.
ATACACCTTGTTGATGGCCGAAAAATTCGGCTGGTGGGCCTTGATACGCCAGAACTTGATCACAAAAAAGGCAACCATGAACCTTACGCGGTAGCCGCGACAGACTTCCTTCGCTCTCGTCTTGATCAATTTGTTTACATCCAAACAGCAAAGAACGAGCGCGATAGATACGGTCGGTATCTGTATTACCTGTTCGATAAAGATCGTATTTCATTGACGAGTCAGTTACTATCCGAAGGACTTGGTTATCGTATTGCTGTTCCTCCAAACTTAGCCTATCAAGACTGTTTTGAGGCGGCTGAAACCGCAGCTCGTAATGCGCATAAGGGATTATGGCAGCAAAATTTGCAATGGCAGCCAAAAGCTGGATTTGCAATCTCCCGTGTCAATATTACTTCAATTACTCGGAACCGAGGAGGTTGGTGGCTAGAAACCGATCAGGATCTAGTGATCAATTTACCACCATACGTGACTGATTATTGGCCTGCCCAAAAAGTGTTTTATCTTGAGGGTAAGGAAATTGAAGTACGTGGTTGGCAACATCAAAGGAAAAGTCGCTATTCTGACTTTAAATCTTGGGTGCTTTCTGTAAGACATCCTAATGATTTGCTTGAAATCAAGGCTTCTGTCAAACATTGAATGATAGAATATTCCTATGGTTTTGCGCTTTAAAGTATTGAGTAGATCGATTATTCTGACGAAACAAAATTATAAGGTGCCACTTTCGAAGCTTTTGTAGGCTTGGGAACAAGGCCCAGTTTGGCTATGATAAAACTAATTAATTACACCAAATAGACGGAAACATCATAATGGCAGAAGATATAAAGCAAGCTGCACTGGATTACCATGAGTATCCAGTTCCAGGAAAACTGAGCGTCACTATTACTAAACCAACAGCGACCGCTCGTGACCTTTCTCTAGCTTACAGCCCAGGTGTGGCTGAACCTTGTCGTGAAATTGCGAAAGATCCAGAAGCGGCTTACCGCTACACAGGTAAAGGCAACCTAGTCGCTGTTATTTCTGATGGTTCGGCAATTCTTGGATTGGGTAACCTAGGTCCATTGGCAAGCAAGCCAGTAATGGAAGGTAAAGGTTTATTGTTTAAGCGTTTTGCTGGCATTAACTCTGTTGATGTGGAAGTTGAATCTGAAAGCCCACAAGCTTTTATTGATACCGTTGCTCGTATTGCGAACACATACGGCGGTATTAATTTAGAAGACATCAAAGCACCTGAGTGTTTTGAAATCGAACGTCAGTTGATTGAGCGTTGCTCTATCCCTGTTTTCCATGACGATCAACACGGTACCGCGATTGTTACTGCCGCTGGTCTTTTGAATGCGTTAGAGCTTCAAGGTAAAGACATTGCAGACGCTAAAATCGTTTGTCTTGGTGCTGGTGCCGCTGCGACAGCGTGTATGAAGCTAATTATTGCTTGTGGTGCACAGCGCGAAAATATCTTCGTTCTTGACCGTAATGGCGTAATCCACTCTGGCCGTACTGATTTGAACCAGTTCAAAGCCATGTTTGCGACGGCGACTGATAAGCGTACTCTTGATGACGCAATTGATGGTGCTGACGTATTTATCGGCGTATCAGGTCCAGACCTATTGTCTGCTGACCAGCTTGCTAAAATGGCAGCTAACCCAATCGTTTTTGCTTGTTCCAACCCTGATCCAGAAATCAATCCAGAGCTTGCTCGCGCAACTCGTGATGATTTGATCATGGCAACAGGCCGTTCTGATTACCCTAACCAAGTAAACAATGTTCTTGGTTTCCCATTCATTTTCCGTGGTGCTTTAGACGTTCGTGCGACTAAGATCAACGAAGAAATGAAAGTGGCAGCGGTTCATGCACTTAAAGACCTTGCTAAAGAAGAAGCCCCAGCAGACGTTGTGGCGGCTTACGGTGGCGCGCCATTGAGCTTCGGCAAAGAGTACATCTTGCCAAAACCAATGGATTCTCGTTTGCTTAACGTAGTGTCTGCAGCGGTTGCTCGCGCAGCGGTTGATTCAGGTGTGGCAATGCTTCCATACCCAGATTTTTACCCGCTTGAGAGCCTAGATCATTTCGGTGCTTAATCGAATCTCGATCTGCTAAAAAGGCGACTCCCTAATAAGGAGTCGCCTTTTTTATTTGTATTGTTTGAGTATTTATTTTCTTAATGAATCAATGGGTGTTATCTGATTATAAGCAAGGAGCGTTAGTGTGAAAGTAGCAATATATTGTGGTTCTGCTGAGGGAAACTCTCCTGAATATACTGATGGAGTGAAAGCCTTGGGTGTATATCTTGCGGAACAAGGAGTGGACATTGTCTATGGCGGAGGCAATGTAGGCTTAATGGGAGTCATTGCTAATTCAGCTTTACAAGCTGGTGGTAAGGTTATCGGTGTGATTCCGGCGCACCTTGAGTCCAAGGAAATTGCTCATACAGGTTTAACGGCACTACATGTGGTCGCTAATATGCATGAGCGAAAAGCTAAGATGAGTGAGTTGGCCGATGCTTTTGTCGCGCTTCCTGGAGGGGTAGGGACACTAGAGGAAATGTTTGAAGTTTGGACTTGGGGGCAACTCGGTCTACATGGCAAACCTTGTGCTTTTTATAATATAAATGGCTTTTACGATCCAATGTTTACTATGGTGGAAAGTATGCAACAGGCTGGTTTTGTGAAGCAGTCCTATATTGACATGATTATTAAAGCCAACACACCAGAGATGCTTTTATCAGCTTTTCAAGCTTATCAAGCACCTCAGCCTAAGTGGAGTTAATGGGCTGTTAAATAAAAAATGCCAGCACTTAGGCTGGCATTTTTGGTGTAAATAACAAACTGCGATCAGAATAAATTCTCTAAGACGTTATTTTCTTGTTTCTCTTCCTGTGCTTCATCACCAACATTGTTGTTAAAGGTTGGTAGGTTTACGTCACGTTGTGGCGGCACATGATCCTTTCTGAATATCTCAAAAATCGCATTAGATTGCCCCGGTAATGCACGTTCTCCAGTATTTGGATCGATTCTTACGGTGACCAAAGAGGACGGTTTGGCTACGAAATCAGTAGGCGTACCTTTTAGTGCTTCACGCATGTAGTCAATCCAAGGTGGTAATGAAACTGAGCCACCCCATTCGCCGCGACCTAGAGGGGATGAGTTATCAAAACCACTCCAAACCGAAGTGACTAAATTACCGTTGAAGCCCGAAAACCATGCATCACGACCATCGTTTGTGGTACCTGTCTTGCCAGCGAGGTCATCACGCTGAAGTACTCTTGCGCGTCGTCCTGTGCCGTATTTAATAACATCTCGCATCATATCGTAGGTGATATAGTTTACTTCTGGGTCGAGTACTTGTGGTGCTATTGGCAAGCTACGAATGCCTTCAGGGGTGTTAAATAATCCCATTTGTTGCTCGCCATCGTTGCTTTTTTCCAGCGGAGTGCAAGTTGAGCAAACCGTCACAGGGTTGGCTTGGAATAGTGTTTCGTTGTTTCTGTCTATGACTTTATCTATTAAGTAAGGTTGTACTTGATAACCGCCATTAGAGAAAACCGCATACCCAGTGGCGATTTGCAGTGGGGATAAGTTGGCACTACCTAAAGATAAAGATAGGTTGTGCGGTAACTCATTTGGATCAAACCCAAAGCGACGTAAGAACTCGAGAGTTGGTCTTACTCCCATTTCGTCAAGCAAACGAACAGAGACGATGTTTTGCGAGCGATAGAGTCCTTGGCGTAAACGAGTTGGGCCATAGAACTTGCCACCGTCGTTGGTTGGTCGCCATGCTGACGCTAGGTTAGAGTCGTTAAAGACCACTGGCGCATCGTTGATAATACTGGCGGCGGTGTAGCCTCGGTTTAACGCGCTCGCATAAATAAAGGGTTTAAAATTCGATCCAGGTTGGCGTTTGGACTGAGTGACACGGTTGAATTTGTTTTCGTAGAAGTTAAAGCCGCCAACTAAAGCTTGAATAGCACCGTCTTTACTGTTCAACGAGATCAGCGCACTTTGTACTTCAGGTTTTTGTGCGAGTAACCATTCGAGTTTATTGCCTGGGCGCAAACGAACAATATCACCAGGCACTAAAACATCCGATACAACGGAAGGCGATTTACCCTGTGCATCTTCGTTAATATATGGTTTTGCCCATTTCATAGCATCCCACGGCAGGGTCGCGCGTTGGCCGTTCGCCAAACGAACGTCAGCAGTGGTTTCTGTTGTTGAAATAACCAATGCTGTTTGCCAGTTGTTAAATCGCTCTACGTCTTGTAGGGCTTTTTCTTGTTCTTCTAATGGTGCATCAATCAGGTCAATACGGGTCTCAATAGAGCCACGGTAACCGTGACGCATGTCATAATCTAGCACACCATTGAAAACGGCCTCATTAGCGGCTTTTTGGCGGTTAGAATCAATTGTCGTATAGACTGTCATGCCAGTGCTATAAAGGTCATCCCCAAAAGTGCTGTAAAGTTCAGAGCGAACCATTTCGGCAATGTAGCCCGCTTCTATATCAGGCATAACGCCGTGGTTCTTTGCAGTAATTGGCGCTTCAACGGCGTTTTGGTAGGCGTCTTTATCAATCATACCGAGCGACAACATACGCTGCAAAATCCAGTTACGACGAATCAAGGCTCGAGAAGGATTTACCACTGGGTTAAAGCGAGAGGGCGCTTTTGGCAGGCCAGCGATCATTGCCAATTGTGCAAGATCAAGCTCGCTTAGGTTTTTACCATAGTAAACTTGCGCGGCGGCTTCGAAGCCATAAGCGCGATTACCTAGGTAGATTTTGTTGACGTAAAGCTCAAGGATTTCATGTTTGCTAAGTTCCCGTTCCATCTTTAAGGCGATAAAGATTTCGGTAAACTTACGGGTATAGGTTTGCTCAAAAGACAGGAAGTAATTTCGTGCTACCTGCATAGTAATGGTACTGCCGCCACCTTGTTTTTGCCCAGTGGTGATGAGCTGAAAAACCGCTCTGCCTAGGCCAAGAATATCAACGCCTGGGTGGTGATAAAAGTTGGTGTCTTCGGCTGCCAAAATAGCATGTTCTAAGTTTTGAGGGATTTCTGCATAATTGATCGGGCTACGACGTTGCTCACCAAATTCACCAATAAGTTGGTTGTCGGCGGTGTAAATACGCAGTGGTATCCTTAACTCGATGTCTTTTAATTCAGCAACGGTAGGGATACGGTCTTTTACGTTGTAATAAACCGCGTAGGTGATTCCTGCTGCACACAGTGCTCCAAAAAGACCTAGAAAGAATAGTATTTTGAGTGTCTTAGCCATATAAATTCAAGTAATACAGAATGAGAAAGTGGCATTATACCTAAGATGATCACAGAATAGGCGGTTAACTTTGCAGCAAATCGTGTTATCTTGATAAAAATTTTGGCATAGAAGCCTAACTAAAAACTTTACACGGTTGCTTATTATTTCAAGGACGAATGATGAAGCTTATGTCTGACTATTCTGTGGCTGTTTATTCAGCTCAGGAATGCAAATTTTATAGTTCTAGCAAAACGGCCAATTTAGCGGACCTTTCCGCTCCAAGAAATGCCCCACTGCCCGATTCGCAGCAATTAGATGCCATCCATAACAGCCTAAAAAACGATCAAGAGTTTGCTTGTTCTCGAGTCATTATTTTAGTGCCTGATGCTTGGTTATCTGTGTCACAGCATAGAGTTGATCACCTTATACCTTCTTCGTTACGTCCTTTGGCCGCATTGAGTTATGCCGTGGAGACGACATTTTCGCCACCTGATAGTTTACTGTTTAGTTATCAATATGAGGCGTTATCAGCGCAACAGTCCCAGTTGGCCGTTTATGCTTGTTCAAGCGGGTGGGCGGAGCAACTGAGTTTGCCCTTTCTATCGATTTCTAAGACGTGTTTGCTTATGCCAATAGGGCAATGGGAAGCAATATCACCGCGTAAGCGCTCTTGGTTATCTTGCTCTTTGCGCGCTTTGTCATTGTATCAGCCGGAAAAACAGAAGCGCTTAAAAACTCGACGGCTTTGTTGGTATTTGGTGGTATTGAGTTTGCTGCTGCATAGTTCGGCCTCTGCTTATTTTTTCTTTTTAGAACAAGAGTCGAAATATGCACAGGCCGAGCGTCAAGCGATACAAGCCACTCAGTCTGCGTGGTCGTCTAGTCATGATAGTAATGAATTTTCTGCCTCAGTATTGGGCTTAATTCAAGCTTTACCTATGTCGGCTCGTCTCGGGTATTTTGAAAGTGAAGATCAACGAGCTTTCCTGAAAATGACATTGCCTGCAAAAGACTTGGCGCTCTTGTTAGTGGTATGGCGGCAACATAATTCAGATTGGCGCTGGGAAGTTGAACAAAAGCCACATCACCTTGCTTCTCCATTGGCTCAAAAGGAGGTGGTGGATGTCTCTATCAAAGTATTTAAAAGCGAGTAAATCTTCTTTAAGCAATATCAATGGCTCAGCGGTATCACTGCTGATTCTCGTGCAAACTGCTATCTGGTATCCATTCTTGTCTCAAGCTCAAGATGAGCTAAATAGACAGGCTAAATTGAAAGCGCGAGCTGAGGCCGACTGGACAAAAACGCAGCAACAAGCGAATCGACTACGCAATATGAGTTTGCTTGATGAGCCATGGGTGCAACACAGAGTGGAAGACTCTGAAGAGGGTATTCCAACGCAATGGTCTATAAGGGGAGCGGCATCTCTTAATGAATGGCAAGCGGTGCTTGAAAAAGTGGAAGAGCGATATGCACTGGGGTTACTGGCGGCATCTTGGCAAAGAGACAAAAACGGGGATTGGCGAGGCCATTTATTGTTTTCTCTTGAGGCCCCCAAGGCGAACAGGGAGTACCATAATTGGTTACCGACCAAATTACGTATGAGCCGCTTTGAGCAGAATGATTGGCAGTTACTGTCAACCATGCGAATGGGCGATAAAACGTCCGCTTTAGTCGCCTACAAAGATACTCGTCATTGGGTGAGCGAGGGGAGTTGGTTACCTGATGCAGGTGTAACTGTTAATGGTGTCTCTTTTGATCGCGTTACCTTGATTTCCAAAGATGGTTCGGAAAAAGCATTGGTTGTACGTGAAAAGGAAGAGAGCGATGAATAGACTGATAATCCAATGCTTGCTTGTGTCTTCCCTCATGGTGCCTCGCAGTATATTGGCGATGGACGTATATTTTGAGTCGCGACCAATACAAGAAATGTTACCTTGGTTGGCATCGCAGATGAATGAAAGTGTGGTGATTAGCCCGGAAATCGATGACGTATTAACCCTTTCGATAAAGGATGCCAGCTGGAAAGATGTGTTGGAGGCCGTTGCCCAACAACCCCATATTCAGCTTGAGTGGCAAGGGCCGGTGGCTGTTCTTATGCCAGCGAAAACCTTATTGGTGGAAGGTGCTGGGAATGTGGCAGCTGAGTGCCAGAGGTCCTATTGGTTGTTGAAACATGCCAAAGCAAAAGACGTCGGTTTGCATTTAAAAACGTTATACCCTGATATTTCTTTAGTGGTCGATGAGCGAACCAATTCCATTATTACTTAATTCTTGTGCTGCCTTCGAAGGCGTTCAGGAAACGCTTGCTTGGTTAGATTCACCGTTAAGACAAATTGAAATCAGCGCACAAATCGCTCAAGTGAGTCGAACTGCTCAATCGCAATTTGGAGTAAACTGGCAAGCTAAGTTGTCTGATGGGGTTCGATCATCGATGGGTGGCGCTATTGATTTAGGTGCCTTGACGCCAACGACGAGTTTAGACTTTTCCAGTCTTGGCGGATCTAGCTTATTGGCGCTCACTTTGGACATGATGGAAAGCGAAGGTTTAGCTGATGTGGTGTCAAAACCTAAAATTGTGACATCGGAAGGTCAACCGGCTCGAATTGAGTCTGGAACGGAAGTACCTTATCAAACGGTTAGTGACGATAAAGTGAGTATTGAATTTCGCCAAGCAGCGCTCATGTTAGAAGTGACGCCGTTTGTAAAAGACGGCGAACATATTTTGTTATCGTTAAATATTCATCAAGATTCTGTTGGCGAATTAGTTAATGGTGTTCCTAGCTTAAAAACCAATCGTTTAAAAACACAGGTGGTGGTGAAAAACCAAGAAACACTTGTTTTAGGTGGGATTTTTCGCGAAGAACGCTTTGAATCAGAGAGTCGAGTGCCTTTCTTTAGTGACATTCCTTTGCTGGGTGAGCTGTTTAAAAGACGTTCAGAGCAGCAAGAAAAGGTTGAATTACTTGTATTTATTACACCAAAGCTGCTACAAATGTCAGTTAACTAGGCCGCAGTCTAAATCTGCTTAACCCCGACGTAATTGAATACAATGATAAAAGCCCCCAATATTATTTTAGTAGGCCCGATGGGCGCAGGAAAAACGACGATAGGCCGTTTGATTTCTCAATCGCTGGATAAAGAATTTTATGACCTTGATAAAGTTATAGAAGATAATGCCGGCGCAGACATTCCTTGGATTTTTGAACGGGAAGGAGAAGACGGTTTTCGTAAACGCGAGACGCAAGCACTGGCCTCAATCGCTGAATCTGACAAAGGTGACTGCGTGTTAGCAACCGGTGGTGGAATCGTGATGCGCGAAGAAAACAGAGACATTCTTCGAGAGAATGCGCTGGTGGTGTATTTGTACGCTTCCGTGGCGCAGCAACTGTATCGCACCTCAAAAAGTACTCATCGACCACTTTTACAAACTGGTGATCCGAGAGCTACATTAAAAAAACTATTTGAAGTACGTGACCCTCTTTATAGAGAGGTGGCGACTTTAGTGATTGAAACAGACTCTCGTCATCCCCGTTCTGTTGCTAATAAGGTGCTCGATGCGATCAAGCGCCATCTTAAAATGGAGATAACTGTATCCTAATGCGCACGTTAACCGTTGATCTTGGCGATCGTAGCTACCCTATTTTTATTGGTAGTGGTATCCGTCAGCAGAAAGCTCTTTTTGATGATGCCATTCATGGTAAACAAGTCATGATAGTCACCAATGACACCATTGCTCCTTTATACCTAGAGTCTATGGTGTCTATGTTATCTTCGGAGTATAAAGTTGACACCTGTATTTTACCCGATGGTGAAGTGTATAAGACGTTAGAAACCTATGGCATGATCATGTCTGCTTTATTGGAAGCAAAGCACAATCGAACTACTACGGTTATAGCTTTAGGTGGAGGCGTAGTGGGTGATATGGCTGGATTCGCTGCGGCGACATATCAGCGCGGTGTGCCTTTTATTCAAGTGCCAACAACTTTGTTATCTCAAGTAGATTCTTCTGTCGGTGGAAAAACAGGCGTGAACCATCCGCTTGGAAAAAATATGATAGGTGCGTTTTATCAGCCTCAAGCCGTGATTATCGATACAGAAACATTATTGAGCTTGCCCCAGCGTGAATTGTCCGCAGGGATGGCAGAAGTCATTAAATACGGTTTGATTTGCGATGTGCCGTTTTTTGATTGGCTAGAGCAAGAAATGCCCCAACTGATGGCATTAGACAATGATAAAATTAGTGAAGCTATCTACCGATCTTGTTTAGCAAAGGCGAATGTCGTTGCTCAAGACGAGAGAGAGGGTGGCATTCGTGCTATTTTAAACCTAGGCCATACGTTTGGTCATGCGATTGAAACTGAAATGGGCTATGGCAAATGGTTGCACGGTGAAGCCGTTGCTGCTGGTAGTATGTTAGCGGTCGATCTTTCTTGGCGTATGGGTAATCTATCAGAACAAGATGTCAGCCGTTCTGTGGCACTTTTTCAAGCCGCAAACTTGCCAGTCTTACCACCTGTCGAAATGACGGTTGAGAGTTTTGTTGAACGTATGGCGCTGGATAAAAAAGTATTGGATGGTAGCTTGCGTTTGGTATTGCTTGGTGCATTGGGCTACGCGATTGTTACGTCGGATTTTCCGATGGAAGACTTTAACTCTAGTCTTCTAGATGCACTTGAAGCGAGTAAGCAAGCTAGCCTTGTTTAATCTTGCTGACTTTTGTTAGTTATTTAACGTTAAAGGACGATTATGCCTAAGCCAGACTTTCAGTTTGATCTAGAGGATGCGCTTAATCAGCCGCCAAAAGCTACGCTGAGGGATCCTTTTGGCTCGAAAGACGCATCACTGTATTTTGCGTCCGAGGAAGGCAATCAACAGCTGGCGTTGCTTGAGCACTTGAGTCGATACAGTAGTTTATTATCTGTCGTCCAAGGCCCGCAAGGCAGCGGTAAAAGTCGTTTTTTAATGGAGTTCGCTCGCCACCAAGATGACACGACGGTCGTTAGCCATGTTAAAGGCACTATGCTGATGACGGCTGGGCAGTTGCTGCAGGCTATTTATGCTGGTTTTGCGAGTCATTTTACACAGCCGCCAAATGAAACCACCTTCGGCCCCTTGCTTAAGTTTTCTCATGATTTAGATGAGAAAGGTCAAGCGGCCTTAGTCTTAATTGATAATGCCCAAGAGCTAAATACCGATGCGGTGAGCATGTTGCTCGATATGATGTCGTTGGCAACAGAAAATCAAACGGTGCCTCATATTGTCCTGTTTAGTGAATATCCTCTTTCGCGCAACCTAGATGCGTACCAACGATCTCGTTATGAACAATTGAGCCATTCCTTTACCTTAGCGCCTTATTCACTAGAGCAAACTCGTGCTTATCTGTTGCATCGTGTTCGTGCGGTCGGTGGCGGGATTAATTTGCCATTTAATGACAAGCAAGTGAAACAGATTTATCAAGAATCTGGTGGTTACCCGGGTCGAATCAACCAACTTGCCCAAGCCATGATGGGCAATGGTGATAAGCCCGTAAAATCAGGTATGCGTTTCAACCTCGCTATTGGCTTTCCTTTAGCGCACATGGCGCTGCTTTCCGTGGTTATGTTGGGGATTTTGGTTGCAGTGTTATTTTCTGATAAGCAGTCTGATAAACCTTCGACGTCATCCTCTGCAGCGGATAGAACGAGTAATGTTATTCCTTTGAGTCCAAGGCAAGGACAGTCATCTCCTGACACGATTGCCCGTATAGATGCTATGCAGCGTAAGATAGGTCAGGAAGGTGAGATCATACTTCCACCAATCCCAGCAGGGACATCATTACCACCGATAAGTACTTCAAATGGCCAAATGGCACAGCAGTCGAACACGCCTTCAATGGTGGCACCTGCTATCTCAACGGCTCCTATTCGTGCTGAAGCTCCTTTAGCGCAAGCAGCACCTACTATTGATGCTCCAGCAGAAGAAGTGTCACCTAAAAACGAGCAAGCTAATCTAAAAGTCTCACAAGATCGTTTTGATAAGACGGAGTGGTGGTTATCGCAGAACCCAAATCGTTATACCTTGCAGTTATTAGGGACACACAATAAAGGTACTGTTCAGGACTTTATTCGTGATCAGGGCGGAGTGGATGCTTTTGGCTACTTTAAATCAAAACACAATGGCAAAGATTGGTTCGTCGTTGTGTATGGCACTTATCGTAACCGTAGTGAAGCTATCGCAGCCGCAGAAACCCTACCTAAAGATATTCGAGATCTTAACCCTTGGGCACGAAGTGCTCGTGGCATACAGGACGATATTAAGAAAGCTCAGTGATTTTGCATCACCCGAAATAGTGCCAAGGCAGCTACAGTCTGGGTTGACCTAGCCATTCGCCATGTATTTGAGTCGAAAATATGTCGTTAAAAGACACTTTTGTGAGCTTTTTGTATGGCAAATTTATAAATTTAGTAAAATTAACTGTAATCCACTGAAAAACATGAATGAACAGTGGAATTTTCTGTTTGCAAAAACTCCAGCCATAGATAATTCTCTAAGTCCGCGTTATTTGCCGCTAAAACCCCTATAAAAAACGCCAAAATAACATAAAGCATGCCTATGCTCGTTTGAGTAGTGCTCTGCGTCAGGGTAGTATGATCGTCCATTTCGGTGGTATTTTGGGTAGATGATAGTCATTCTCGAAGCGAGTTCTTTCACGCTTTCGCTTTTTAGCCCAGCCGCCTGATAATCGAATTTATATCTAATCTTTATTTATTTTACGTTTCAACTGTGGGAGTTGGTGTATGAATGCAGGCCTTTATCGTCCTGGCGAGTTCAAAGACAACTGTGGCTTTGGCTTAATTGCTCATATGGAAGGCAATACTAGCCATGAATTACTTAAGACAGCCATTGAGTCTTTGACATGTATGACACACCGTGGCGGCATCGCTGCTGATGGCAAAACGGGTGACGGCTGTGGTCTTCTTATCCAAAAGCCGGATCTGTTTTTACGTGGTGAAGCACACGCTTTATTTAATCATACCTTGTCTGACCTTTACGGTATCGGCATGGTGTTCCTTGATCAAGATGACGCGCTGGCAAGTGAACAGCGTGAAACCTTAACAAAAAAGCTGACCGACGAAGGGTTGAATGTTGTTGGTTGGCGTGAAGTGCCAATCGATGCGTCTTGCCTTGGTGTTATCGCGATGGATTGCCTCCCTCGTATTGAGCAAGTATTTGTCGACAGCAATCGTATGGATGCTCGTACTTTTGCAACACGTTTGTTTGTCGCTCGTCGCCAAGCTGAAATCGCGTTGGCGCAATACGAAAACTTCTACATCTGTTCTTTGTCCGACAAAGTGTTGGCGTATAAAGGCCTTATGATGCCAGTGGATTTGCCTTTCTTTTATAAAGATTTGGGCAACGAAAAAATGCAAACTGCGATTTGTGTTTTCCACCAACGCTTTTCTACTAATACGCTTCCTAAGTGGCCGTTGGCGCAACCGTTCCGCATGTTGGCGCACAACGGTGAGATCAATACTATCGAAGGTAACCGTAACTGGGCACTGGCTCGTAGCAGCAAGCTGCGCACGCCGTTGATTCCAGAACTCCAAGACCTTCAGCCGATTGTTAACCTAACAGGTTCTGACTCTTCTTCTATGGATAACATGTTGGAAGTCTTGGTCACGGGTGGTGTGGATATTTTCCGTGCGGCACGTTTGATTATTCCACCAGCATGGCAAAACGTTGAAAACATGGATCCAGAGTTGCGTGCTTTCTATCAGTACAACTCTATGCACATGGATCCTTGGGATGGCCCAGCAGGCTTGGTAATGACCGATGGTCGTCATGCGGTTTGTATGCTTGACCGTAACGGTTTGCGTCCAGCTCGTTGGGTTATTACTAAGAATGGCTTTATTACGCTGGCTTCTGAAGTCGGCACTTATGGCTACAAATCAGAAGATGTTGTATCAAAAGGGCGTGTTGGTCCTGGTCAAATGCTAGTTATTGATACGCAAAACGGCAAGGTGCTGCACACGGATGACATTGATAATCGCCTTAAATCCATGCACCCATACAAAAAATGGTTGAAGCAGGAAGCGATTCGTATTGAATCTTTGTTGGAAGAATCGTCTCTTGAGTTTGAACCTTTCACTAAAGAAGAAATGTCCACTTATCAAAAGATGTTCCAAGTGTCTTTTGAAGAACGAGAGCAAATTTTCCGCCCTTTAGCTGAAAGCGGTCATGAAGCCGTTGGTTCTATGGGTGATGACACGCCGATGGCCGTTATGTCTAGCCAAACTCGCCCAGTGACAGATTATTTCCGTCAGAAGTTTGCACAGGTGACCAACCCACCAATTGATCCACTACGTGAATCTGTGGTGATGTCGTTGGAAACGTGCATCGGTGTAGAGCGAAATTTATTTGAAGAAACGCCAAAACACGCCAATCGAATTATCTTGTCTTCACCTGTATTGTCACCACGCAAATACAGCCGTTTGTTGGCATTAGATGATCACCGTTTCCGTTTGGTTCGTGTGAATACAAATTACAATCCTGAAAAAGTTTCCCTTGAGCAAGCGATTAAAGACTTGCAAGTAAAAGCGGAAGAGGTGGTACGTAATGGCGCAGTTATCTTGGTCTTGACGGATCGTGATATCGAAAAAGGCCACTTGCCTATCCCTGCACCAATGGCAGTGGGTGCTGTGCACCATCATTTGTCTAAGCAAGGTTTGCGTTGCGATTCAAATATCATTGCAGACACAGGTTTTGCTCGTGATCCTCATCAGTTTGCTGTGTTGTTAGGTTTTGGTGCGACAGCGGTTTATCCATACCTTTCTTATCGTTTGATTAACGACATGGTCGATAAAGGCGAAGTTTTGGGTGATCCAATTGCTTGCCACGTTAAATACCGCAAAGGTATTAACAAGGGCTTGATGAAGATCATCTCTAAAATGGGTATTTCAACGATCGCTTCCTATCGTGGTGCGCAGTTATTTGAAGCCGTAGGTTTGGATACGAAAGTGGTCGAGCTATGCTTTAAAGGCGTTCCAAGTCGAATTAAAGGTGCGCGTTTTGAAGATTTCCAAAAAGATCAAGAATCCATCGCGAACAATGCTTGGAAGTTGCGTAAACCGATTCAACAGGGTGGTTATCTAAAATACGTCCATGAAGCGGAATACCATGCCTTTAACCCAGATGTGGTGCGTAACTTGCAAGTTGCTGTAGGCAGTGGGCGCTTTGAAGATTTTACCAAATACACTGATCTAGTGAACAATCGTCCTGCGTCTATGTTGCGTGACTTGTTTACTTTATCTGATAAAGCGAAAGCCATTGCGTTGGACGATGTTGAATCTATTGAGGCTATTCTTCCTCGCTTCGATTCTGCTGGCATGTCTTTGGGGGCCTTGTCCCCAGAAGCTCATGAAGCCTTGGCGCAAGCGATGAACGAATTAGGCTGTCGTTCAAACTCTGGTGAGGGTGGTGAAGATCCTGCTCGTCACGGAACTGAACGTCGTTCTAAGATCAAACAAATCGCTTCTGGCCGTTTTGGTGTCACACCAGAGTATTTGGTTAACGCAGAAGTGTTGCAGATTAAAGTAGCGCAAGGCGCCAAACCAGGTGAAGGTGGTCAGTTGCCTGGCGGTAAAGTAAACGGCTTAATCGCTCGTCTACGTTACGCAGTTCCGGGTGTTACCTTGATTTCACCTCCACCGCATCATGATATTTATTCTATTGAGGATTTGGCTCAGCTGATTTTCGATTTGAAACAAGTTAACCCAGATGCCTTGGTATCAGTAAAACTGGTTTCTGAACCAGGTGTTGGTACGATTGCGGCAGGTGTTGCAAAAGCCTACGCGGATTTGATTACCATCTCTGGTTATGATGGTGGTACAGCGGCGTCGCCAATGACCTCGATCCGCCATGCGGGTTCGCCATGGGAGTTGGGTCTAGCAGAAGCGCAACAAGCCCTTCGTTCTAACGATCTTCGCGGCAACATTCGTCTACAAACAGACGGTGGTCTAAAAACCGGTTTGGATGTTGTGAAAGCGGCGATTCTGGGTGCGGAAAGCTTTGGCTTTGGTACGACGCCAATGGTTGCCATGGGTTGTAAATTCTTGCGTATTTGTCACTTGAATAACTGTGCGACAGGTGTGGCGACTCAAGATCAAATGCTGCGCGATGAGCATTTCATCGGCACCGTTGAAATGATTAAAAACTTCTTCCGCTTTATGGCTGAAGATACTCGTCAATGGTTAGCGAAGTTGGGTGTTGCCAGCTTACAAGATTTGATTGGTCGTACAGATCTATTATCTATCTTGCCGGGTGAAACGGACAAACAACGCAACTTGGATCTATCACCAATATTGCAAAACGATCTGATTTCAGCAGACAAAGCACAGTACTGTCAGACGCCATTTAACCCACCACACGATAAAGGCTTATTAGCTTTGAAAATGTGGGATACGGTAAAAGAAGTGGTTGAAGAGAAAGAAGGCGGTGAGTTTGCTTTTGACGTGACCAACTGTGACCGTTCTATCGGTGCGCGTTTGTCGGGTGAGATTGCGAAACGCTACGGTAACCAAGGTATGTCTGATGTGCCACTAACATTGAAACTGACCGGTACAGCGGGTCAGAGTTTCGGTGTATGGAATGCTGGCGGCTTACATATGTACCTAGAAGGTGATGCGAACGATTACGTTGGTAAAGGCATGACCGGTGGCAAGTTGATTATTCGTCCTCCAAAAGGATCTGTCTTCAAATCACAAGATTCTGCCATTATCGGTAACACCTGTTTGTACGGTGCGACGGGCGGTAAATTGTTTGCAGCGGGTACGGCTGGTGAGCGCTTTGCGGTACGTAACTCAGGTACTCATACCGTTATTGAAGGTGCAGGCGACCACTGCTGTGAATACATGACCGGCGGTATGGTGACAGTACTTGGTAACACCGGTTACAACTTTGGTGCGGGTATGACAGGCGGTTTCGCTTACGTACTCGATTTAGACCGTACCTTCGTGGATAAGTACAACCATGAATTGGTGGAAATTCACCGTATCGGTACGGAATTAACGGAAGAGTATCGTTCACACCTTCGCTCTGTGATCGAAGAATACGTCCGAGAAACTGACAGCGAATGGGGCCAAGAGATCTTAGAAAACTTCTATGACTACATTGGCAAGTTCTGGCTAGTGAAGCCAAAAGCCGCCAGTTTAGGCGCGCTATTGGCAAGTACTCGTCAACGTCCGGAATAAAACACGCTGTTATAGCGCTTGGTTTGTAATGAAACGAACCAAGCGTTGTGAACGAATCAGTCTGACCCATTTGAGAGAAGCGCCGCTTGTTTACAGGCGGCCGAGGAGATAGCAGCTTATGTCTGAGCGCTTGAACAACGCATTTCAATTCGTCGAAGTGGATCGTAAGGATCCGAAAAAGAAGCCTTTAATTACGCGTAAAGGGCAATTCGTCGAAATTTATAAACCATTCGAAGAGACCGGAGCGAAAGATCAAGCGCACCGCTGTCTAGAGTGTGGTAACCCATATTGTGAGTGGAAATGCCCAGTGCATAACTACATTCCTAACTGGCTAAGGCTAGTTAGCGAAGGCAGCATTTTAGAAGCCGCGGAGTTGAGTCATCAAACTAACTCTTTGCCAGAAGTGTGTGGTCGAGTTTGTCCACAAGATCGTCTTTGTGAAGGCGCTTGTACGCTTGGTGAAGGTGGTTTTGGTGCCGTGACAATCGGTTCTGTTGAGAAATACATTACAGACACCGCGTTTGCTTTGGGCTGGCGTCCAGATATGTCCAACGTTGTACCGGTTAACAAAACCGTTGCGATCGTTGGTGCAGGCCCTGCAGGTTTGGCTTGTGCAGACATCTTGGTGCGTAACGGCATCAAGCCTGTGGTTTTTGACAAGTACCCAGAAATCGGTGGTTTGCTGACCTTTGGTATTCCAGAATTCAAACTGGAAAAAAGCGTCATGACACGCCGTCGTGAAATTTTTGAAGAAATGGGCGTGGAGTTTGTACTTGGAACGTCTGTTGGTGACGATGTGCCGTTTGAACATGTATTGGAAGAGTACGATGCCGTGTTCCTTGGCATGGGTACTTACAAATACATGAAAGGCGGTTTCCCAGGCGAAGACTTACCAGGTGTTCATGACGCCTTGGATTACCTGATTTCCAACGTTAATCATTGCCTAGACTTCGAAGAAGACGAAGCTGATTACGTGAACTTAAAAGGCAAGCAAGTCGTTGTCTTGGGTGGTGGTGATACGGCGATGGACTGTAACCGTACTGCGATTCGTCAAGGCGCGAAAAGCGTGACGTGTGCGTACCGTCGTGACCAAGAAAACATGCCCGGTTCCCGTAAAGAAGTACAAAACGCAAAAGAAGAAGGCGTTCAGTTCCTTTTCAACCGCCAACCAGTAGAAATCATTGGTGATGGTAAAGTGGAAGGTATCAAGGTTGTCGAAACACAAATGGGTGCGCCTGACGAAAACGGTCGCCGTACGGCTGAGATTGTAGAAGGCAGTGAGCAGATCATTCCTGCAGACACCGTATTGATCGCTTTTGGTTTCCAAGCGAGTCCAGCGCCTTGGTTCGAAAAATTCGGCATCGAGACTGACGCTCGTGGCCGTGTTGTCGCACCTAAGAAAGGCAAATTCATGTTCCAGACTACCAACGAGAAGATCTTTGCTGGTGGCGACATGGTACGTGGTTCTGACTTAGTGGTAACCGCTATCGATGAAGGCCGCAAGGCTGCTGAAGGGATTATGGATTTCCTAGACGTCTAAGTGCGATAGCTTCGCTCGTGACCTTGTCGAGTTTTGAGTCAAAGCGCCAATCAGAGCAATCTGATTGGCGCTTTTGTTTTGGTGATTTGTTATAGCAAGTAATCTAAATCACAATCCACTTCGTATGAACTTTATTAACTCATAACCATAGGCTAATTATGTTTTCTTTTCTTAAATCCGACCCGATTAAAAAGCTCGATAAAGAATATGGAGAGCTATTGGAAAAAGCCATGCAAGCACAGCGCGGTGGTGACATCAGACTCTATTCAGAATTGACGCAAAAAGCCGAAGTAGTGAAAGCCAAAATAGACGAAGCTAAGTCTGCATAGGTCGAGTGATAAAAAACGCGGTGCCATGCTAATGGCACCGCGTTTGTAGTTTTAGTGCATAAATTGTGAGCGCTTGGCTCTTTTTAATGACTAAGACGGTGTGGCGTTGTCCATTGGCCGAATCAGTGCCAAGCTTTCTTCTGCGAAACCTGTACCGGCTTCGGTGTAGAAGTTGAAGACGTTGTCTATGCCGCTGTTGATGAGGATTTCTCTTTCATCTTGGTAACGGGCAATCGCGGCGATTTGTCCCGTGTAATTGGCTTTACGCAACTGGATGGCGACATTGGTGGTGTCTTCTGCTGCTGGTAGGGCAAGCAAGACTAAATCAATGCGAGTGGTGTCCAAGCGCTCCCATAAGTCGGCGTCTTCACCGTCCCCGTAGAAGACGTTTTCTTTGTCGGCTTGCATTTGGTTAATACGGTTCCGATCGGCATCCATACCGGCTACGGTATCTCCAACAAAGCCTTTTAACGATTCAAACGCACCACGGCCAACTCGACCTAGACCAACCACCAAAATATCGCTGTTGACCGGCTGTACGAAACGGTCTTCAGGTAAACAATCTGCGCTTTCAAACCGGCGAATGACGTCTTTGTTTTTACGGTACATACGGTGAACGTTGCGATAAAGCACGCTGGTGATGACGAAAGAGAACGAAACGGCGAGAGCCAAAACAACTAGCCATTCCTTTTCTAACCAGCCGTTCGCCACACTCAGAGCAACGACAATGAGGCCAAATTCGCTGTAGTTTGACAGAATCATTGACGACAGGAAGGATGTTCGACCGCGTAGTTTCATCTTGGTTAGTAGCAAGAAGAAGAGTGCGAACTTTGCCAAAATGACTAAGGTAATGATCAGGCTGATGCCGATCATGCTTAATGTTGGTAGGGCGGTAAAACCAATGGATAAAAAGAAGCCTATCAAGAATAGGTCCTTGAAGTTCATTAGGGACTTATTCATTTCAGCGGCTTTAGAATGAGAGGCCAACAGAATACCGAAAATCAGCGCCCCTAAATCGCCCTTAACGCCCACCAAGTAGAATAGCTCGTAGCCACCTAGTGCAAGAAAAAGCCCAGTTAACGGAAGCATTTCTCCGTGACCAGCTTTGTCGACGATCTTGTTAATAACAGGGCGAATCAGCAGTAGGCCAAATAATCCAAGAGCCCAGATAGACGGAACCTTACCTGTGGCTGCGACAAGGAAAATAACCGCCACTATGTCCTGCATAACCAAAATGCCAAGAGACAATTGTCCGTGACGGGTTTTTAATTCGCTACTTTCCTCTAATAGTTTCATAACGCAAACGGTACTGGAGAAGCTGAGCGCAAAACCAATAAGCGCCGCGGTTTTGAAATCCAGCACGCCAAAGTAAGGCAGACTTAATGTGCCAAGTAGTAAGGCAATACCTGCAAACACTATGGTGCTTATGCCCATATGACTAAGTGTTGATGCCCAGACTTCCCGTTTTAAAAGGTCCTTAACATGCAATTTTAAGCCGATGCTAAACAGCATCAGCGTAATGCCAATGTTGGCAAGAGAATCCAGAGTATTGCTTGGCTCTAATCCTGCGTAATTAAGTAGAAAGCCAGCCAACAAAAAACCTATTAGTGGCGGTAAATTGATCAACTTGACGGCCAGTCCGCAGGCGAATGCGAATAAGATCCAAATGAATTCCATAGATTCCTTCTAATGTTAGAGAGTCGGTAAATAGAGCTTTTATCATACGAAATTTGACTGAGGCGTGCAGCACGTAATATGGCTATTTGGAGGCGTCCTTACAATTCGATACACATAACAAAAATGATATGAAGACAAACATTTATTCTATTTGATTGGTATGTACATTTTGCCTACTCTGGATGATAGGTTTTTCAAGACCTGATTGGCTCGAAAAAATAATCATAAAAAATCTACGGTCACTGAAGCTTGTTCCTTCATGGTACTTGCCTTGGCTGTAACAGGAGAAGCTAATGAACTATCTAAAAAACGCCAT
This sequence comes from Marinomonas rhizomae, assembly GCF_024397855.1. Classification (NCBI taxonomy): domain Bacteria; kingdom Pseudomonadati; phylum Pseudomonadota; class Gammaproteobacteria; order Oceanospirillales; family Oceanospirillaceae; genus Marinomonas; species Marinomonas rhizomae. The sequence goes on along the minus strand of NZ_CP073343.1, from coordinate 4,000,778 downwards.
TGCTGGTTTAGTACTAGGTGCCACTGCGCTGAGTTCCGCTAGTGTCTTGGCTGCAGAGGGTTATGTGGGTATTGCTATGCCAACTAAGTCTTCCGCTCGTTGGATCACCGATGGTGATTCCATGGTGCAACTCTTCAAAGATGCGGGTTACAAAGTCGATCTGCAATATGCAGAAGATGAAATCCCTAACCAACTTTCCCAAATTGAAAATATGATCGTAAAAGGCGTTGACGTTCTTGTCATTGCTGCGATTGATGGCACGACTTTATCTAACGCATTGGAAAATGCTGATGCGGCTGGGATTAAAGTTATCTCCTATGACCGTTTAATTAAGAACAGCCCATATGTTAGCTACTACGCGACATTTGATAACTTCAAAGTGGGTGTGTTGCAGGCTAAGTCTTTGGTGAGCGGCATGGAAAAACGCGGTAAAGGCCCTTACAACGTTGAATTGTTCGGGGGCTCTCCTGATGATAACAATGCTTACTTCTTCTATAACGGTGCCATGTCTGTACTTCAGCCAATGATTGACTCTGGCAAAGTAAATGTTGTTTCTGGTCAAATGGGCATGGACACAGTTGGTACCCTACGTTGGGACGGTGCAACCGCTCAAGCGCGTATGGATAACTTACTGTCTGCCCATTACACAACCAAACGTGTAGATGGCGTATTGTCACCATATGACGGTATTTCTATTGGTATTTTGTCATCCCTTAAAGGTGTCGGTTACGGTTCTGGCAATCTAAAAATGCCAATTGTTACTGGTCAGGATGCGGAAGTACAATCAGTGAAATCCATCATTTCCGGTGAGCAGTATTCTACTGTTTTCAAAGACACTCGTGAGTTAGCCAATGTGACTGTTGGTATGGTGCAAGCGGTGTTGAATGATGCGAAGCCTCAAATCAATGACACGACAACCTACGACAATGGTATCAAGGTCGTTCCTAGCTATTTGCTTGAGCCTGTAACAGTAGACAAATCCAACTGGCAAGATGTGCTATTGGGCAGTGGCTACTATACGAAGTCTCAGATCGAATAAGCGCACGATTACTGTGCTTATCAATACTCTGTAAGAACTTTTTATTTGTCCTAACTCAACAATAATAAAACAGCAAGTGCGCTATTGACCGTGAATCAATGCGGTAATGGCGCACCTGCTAATGGGATGTTTTATGGAAAATATTATTTTGGAAATGCGCAGCATTACCAAGACGTTTCCTGGAGTAAAAGCCCTCGACGCTGTGAACCTTAAAGTTCGTTCGGGCGAGATCCACGCCTTAGTGGGTGAAAATGGCGCGGGTAAATCGACTCTCATGAAAGTGTTGAGTGGGGTTTATCCACACGGAAGTTATGATGGCGATATTCTGTTTAATGATGAAACCGTCGCGTTTTCCGGCATAACGGACAGCGAAAAGAAAGGCATTATCATTATTCACCAAGAGCTAGCGCTCGTGCCGCTTTTATCTATCGCTGAGAATCTATTTTTAGGCAATGAGAATGTTGAAGGTGGTGTCATTAATTGGCCAAAAACCTATTCTCGTACGCAAGAGCTGTTAGCAAAGGTTGGTTTAAAAGAGTCTCCTTCCACTTTGGTTGGTCAATTAGGCGTAGGCAAGCAGCAACTTGTTGAGATTGCCAAGGCCCTTGCTAAAGATGTGAAGCTGTTGATTCTGGATGAGCCAACGGCTGCGCTGCAAGAGAACGACAGCGCTAAGTTGCTTGATCTATTGTTGGAATTTAAAGCTCAGGGTATTTCCTCCATCCTGATTACCCACAAATTAAACGAAATCAGCCGTGTTGCAGACAGTATTACCGTTATTCGTGATGGTGCCTCTGTATCGACATTAGACTGCCGTGCGCAAAGCATCAGTGAAGAAGACATTATTCGCGACATGGTTGGACGCGATATGGAAAACCGCTACCCAGCAAGAAATAACCCAACTGAAGAAGGTCACTTAGGGAAAACCTTGTTGGAAGTCAGCAATTGGAATGTTTGGCATCCTGAAGCGGTAGATCGTCAAATAATTCATGACATCGCCTTCAATGTACATGCCGGTGAAATTGTTGGTATTGCGGGTTTGATGGGATCGGGTCGAACAGAATTAGCAATGAGCCTATTTGGACAAAGTTACGGTAAAAATGTTCAAGGTGAAGTGCGCTTACGTGGCGACATCGCTGATTTGTCCACGGTACCTAAAGCGATAAAAAGTGGTTTGGCGTACGTAACGGAAGACCGTAAAGAATTGGGTTTGATTCTTGAAGAAACCATTCAAACCAACACCACCTTAGCCAACTTAGATCGTGTGTCCTCAAATGGCGTGATTGATGAAAACATCGAGCGCCAAGTGTCAGAAGATTATCGCAAAGCCCTTAATATTCGTACGCCAAGTGTGTTCCAGAAAGTGATGAATTTATCTGGTGGTAATCAACAAAAAGTGGTGTTGAGTAAATGGCTGTATTCACAGCCAGACGTATTGATTCTAGATGAGCCAACTCGCGGTATTGACGTGGGTGCCAAGTTTGAAATTTACAGCATCATCAATGAACTTGCCGATGATGGCAAAGGTGTGGTGATGATTTCTTCAGAGATGCCAGAGTTGCTTGGCATGTGTGATCGTATTTACGTGATGAACGAAGGCCGTTTTGTTGGTGAGTTAGACAAAGCGAATGCGAGCCAAGAAAAAATCATGTCAATGATAGTGAAAGCGTAACGGAGTAATAATAATGACAACAAAAGAAACCTCTACAGTGGTCCAATCGGCACCTTCTGTTACCAGCTACTTGAAGTCGCATATGCGTGATTACGGTATGTTGATCGCACTGGTTGTGATCATGGGCATGTTTCAATTTTTGACCGATGGCACTCTGATGCGTCCGGTTAACTTAACTAACTTATTCCTACAAAACAGCTACATCATCATCATGGCGATTGGCATGTTGCTGGTTATCGTCGCTGGCCATATCGATTTGTCGGTTGGCTCTGTGGCAGGCTTTATTGGGGCATTGGCTGCGGTGATGTCGGTTAACTATGACTTGCCAACCATTCTGGTTGTGCCTGTGTGTCTTGTTGTTGGTTTGATCATTGGTGGCTTGCAAGGCTATTGGATTGCCTATTGGAAAATTCCGGCCTTTATCGTGACCTTGGCGGGTATGTTGGTGTTCCGTGGTTTGACACTGGCGTTACTAGAAGGTCAATCTGTTGGCCCTTTTCCGAAAAGTTTTCAGCTATTAAGTACGGGATTTATCCCTGATGTATTTGGTGTGGGTCGTCCAAATGTCACTGCGCTTGTATTAGGCGTATTGGCTGCGAGTGCCATTGTGTTTTTGGCGGCACGTAGCCGATCTAGAGCGTTGAAATACGGCATTCAAGATGAGCCTTTCTCTTTCTTTATCGTAAAAAATGCTTTGGTTGCCATCGCTATTATTTACTTGTCTTACCTATTAAGTACTTACCGTGGTTTGCCAAACGTTTTAATGACAATGGCTGTATTGATCGCGGTTTATACATTCTTAACCAACAGCACCACCATCGGCCGTCGTATTTACGCCTTGGGAGGCAATGTTAAGGCCGCTAAGTTGTCGGGCATTAATACAGAACGTTTAACGTTTTTGACTTTTGCCAATATGGGCATGTTAGCCGCACTGGCTGGTTTAATCTTTGCGGCACGTTTGAATACAGCGACGCCAAAAGCCGGTTTCGCCATGGAGCTAGATGTTATTGCCGCCGTCTTTATCGGTGGTGCTTCCATGACAGGTGGTGTCGGTAAAATCATCGGTGCGGTGATTGGTGCCTTCATCATGGGTGTAATGAACAACGGGATGTCGATCTTAGGTATTGGGATTGATTGGCAGCAAGTTATCAAAGGTTTGGTCTTGCTTGCAGCGGTTATCTTCGACGTCTACAACAAACAAAAAGCGCGCTAAGAACGCGGGTTAAGGAGCGATTTATGTTGTTTTTATCTCAAATTAAACAAGGTGGTGTGGTCTGTCGTGAAGGCGATGAGGCACACCTTGTTCTTCATGCATCGAGTGTTTATGAACTCGCAAAAGAAGCCGTTAAAAATGGCGTGCCGCTGAAGTCTATTATCGAAAAACATGGTCTAGGTGAGGCGATCAATTTGGCCGAACTTGCTAACAAAAACCAATTAGATTGTCCTGTACGCCATCCAGATCCTGCACATATGTATTTAACTGGAACGGGTTTGACCCATTTAGGCTCTGCTGCAACGCGAAACGCCATGCATGCAAAAAGTGAAGAGCTAACGGATTCGATGAAGATCTTCCAAATGGGCGTTGAAGGCGGCAAGCCAAAAGACGGTGAAGAGGGTGTACAGCCAGAATGGTTTTATAAAGGCAATGGCGCTGGCGTGGTTGCGCCGGGTGATGCTTTGCCTTCACCATCCTTTGCATTAGATGGCGGTGAAGAGCCTGAAATCGCTGGTTTTTACTTGGTGGGTGATGACGGCAAAGTGCATCGTCTTGGGTATACCTTGGCGAATGAATTCTCCGATCACGTGACAGAGCGCCAGAACTATTTGTACTTGGCTCATTCAAAATTGCGTCCAGCGTCATTTGGTCCTGAATTGCTAGTGGGCGAATTGCCAATGCACATTGATGGTCATTCACGTATCGAACGTGGCGAGAAAACGCTTTGGGAGAAAGGCTTTTTATCTGGTGAGGACAATATGTCACACACCTTTAAGAACCTAGAACACCATCATTTTAAATACTCTATTTTCCGCCAACCAGGCGATCTGCATGTGCATATGTTTGGCACAGCGACCTTGTCGTTTGCAGATGGTGTTCAGGTTAAAGAAGGCGATGTATTTGAAATTTCCTCTCCTACTTTTGGCTTGCCATTACGTAACGCCTTGGCGAAAGAAGCAGAGTTATCCACTGAGGTAGACGTGCTATGAAAAAGCCAATGGCCGTTTACCCCGACTTAAAAGATCGTTCTGTGTTTATCTCTGGTGGTGCGACAGGTATCGGTGCCGCCATTGTTGAAGCGTATGCCAAACAAGGTGCAAAAACGGCCTTTGTGGATTTGGATGAAAAAGCCGGCTCTGCGCTTGCTAAACGTCTTACCAAAGAAGGCTACGAAGTGCGCTTTGACGTGTGTGACATCACGGATATCCAAGATTATCAAAGCAAAATCCGTGCGGCAGCAGAGGTTTTTGGCCCAATTTCAGTATTGATGAATAACGCGGCCAACGATGTGCGTCATTCTTTGGAATCGCTGACCGAAGAGCGTTTCGATGAATTAGTTGGTGTGAACATCAAGCACGCTATGTTCGCAGCGCAAGCTGTCGCGCCAATGATGCGCAAACTGGGTGGTGGCTCGATTATCAATTTTGGTTCTGTGGGCTGGATGATGCCGACAGCAGGCTACCCAACTTATGGTACGAGCAAAGCCGCGACCCATGGTTTAACTCGCTCTCTTGCCCGTGATTTAGGTGGTGCAGGTATTCGAGTGAATACTTTGGTGCCGGGTTGGGTGATGACAGAAAAACAGCTGCGCATGTGGGTTGATGATGCTGCAGAAGAAAAGATTAAACAAAGCCAATGCCTAGCAGGCAAAGTGCTTCCCGAACACATCGCCAACATGGCGTTGTTCTTAGGGTCCGATGCGGCGGCAATGTGCTCGGCGCAGAACTTTATTGTTGATGGAGGTTGGGTATGAGTGATTCTAAGAAAAGCACGTTCGTACCAAAAACATGGCCGCGTAAATTACGTTCCACTGAATGGTTTGGTGGGACATCACGTGATCACATTTACCATCGCAGCTGGATGAAAAACCAAGGCTTACCGGCGGACTTGTTTGATGGCCGTCCAGTAATTGGTATTTGTAATACTTGGTCGCAGCTAACACCTTGTAACGCCCATCTTCGCGATCTTGCTGATCGAGTGAAGCATGGTATTTATGAGGCGGGTGGTTTGCCACTGGAATTTCCTGTGTTTTCTGTGGGTGAAAGCTCACTTCGCCCAACGGCTATGATGTATCGCAACATGGCGGCCATGGACGTGGAAGAAGCCTTGCGTGCGAATCCGCTCGACGGTGTTGTCTTGTTGGCAGGTTGTGACAAAACTACTCCAGCGCTGCTTATGGGCGCGTGTAGTGTCGATATTCCATCGATTGTCGTATCTGGTGGCCCAATGTTGAATGGCTACTTCAGAGGCGAGCGTGTGGGCTCTGGTACCGCTTTGTGGCAAATGTCGGAAGACATTAAAGCTGGCAAGATGACGCAAGAAGATTTCCTTGAAGCTGAGCAATCTATGTCTCGCTCTGCTGGTGGTTGTAACACCATGGGAACCGCTAGCACCATGGCATCGATGGCCGAAGCCTTGGGTATGGCGTTATCTGGCAACGCAGCGATTCCGGCGGTAGATAGCCGACGTCGAGTGATGGCGCACCTTACTGGTCGTCGTATTGTCGATATGGTCAAAGACGATTTGAAACCGTCTGATATTTTGACTCGCCAAGCGTTTGAAAATGCGATTCGAGTTAATGGTGCAATTGGTGGCTCCACCAATGCCGTGATTCACTTATTGGCCATTGCTGGTCGTGTTGGTGTGGATTTAAGCCTAGACGATTGGGACAAATTGGGCCAAGAAATCGCCACTATTGTGAACTTAATGCCGTCGGGCAAATACTTGATGGAAGAGTTTTTCTACGCAGGCGGCTTGCCTGTGGTAATCAAGCATTTGGCTGAAGCTGGCAAACTGCATAAAAACGCCATTACCGTGTCTGGTGAATCCATTTGGGAAGAAGTAAAAGAGGTTCGTAACTGGAATCCAGATGTTATTTTGCCCGTTGAAAAAGCACTGACACAAAAGGGCGGTATTGTTGTATTGAAAGGCAACCTTGCGCCACAAGGAGCGGTATTGAAACCTTCCGCAGCGTCGGCGCATTTATTGCAACACCGTGGCCGCGCGGTTGTGTTTGAAGACATTGATGACTACAAAGCTAAGATCAATGACGAAGCGTTGGACATCGATGAAAACTGCGTCATGGTGCTAAAAAACTGTGGGCCAAAAGGTTATCCAGGCATGGCTGAAGTCGGCAATATGGGCTTGCCACCAAAAGTGTTACGCAAGGGCATTAAAGACATGGTGCGTATTTCTGATGCTCGTATGTCAGGAACCGCCTATGGCACCGTGGTTTTACATACTACGCCAGAAGCCGCTGCGGGTGGACCATTAGCCGTTATTCAAAATGGCGACATGATTGAATTAGACGTGGAAAATCGTCGACTTCATGTGGACATTTCGGATGAAGAAATGGCAACACGTTTAGCGAACTGGAAAAGTCATTTGGAAGCACCAAAAAGTGGTTATATCAAATTATTCCATGACCACGTACAGGGTGCCGATACCGGTGCTGATTTTGACTTCCTAAAAGGTTGTCGAGGCGCTGCGGTGCCAAAAGACAGCCATTAAATTAAGTTTTTTAAGTCTGACTCTGCCTTGTGATGGCAGCACCGCCCCAACGGACATCCCTGTCCGCGAGGGGCGTAACGCCCATCCTTGGGCTTGATGCTTGCCATCGCTAGGCTACTTCAGAGCTTAATTTAATTTAATGTATTGAATTTCATTTATTAAAGAGAGGAGTGAGTATGTTAACGGGACAGCATTTTATTGCCGGTAAATGGGTAAAGGGCGACGCAACATTTTCTTCAACGCCTGCTACAGGACCTTCTCATGAATTTGCCGTTGGTCGCGTGTCAGATGTGGATGCAGCGGTAGAAGCAGCCGAAGCTGCTTTTGAGGAATTTGGTTATTCCACTCGTGAAGAGCGTGCTGCTTTTTTGAATGCGATTGCTGATGAAATTGATGTGTTAGGCGATCAAATTACTGAGGTTGGCGTGCAAGAGACAGGCTTGCCAGTCGCACGTTTGCAAGGCGAACGCGGCCGTACAACAGGTCAGCTACGTTTATTCGCTGAGCGTATTTTGTCTGGTGAATACTTGGATCGTCGTTTTGATGAAGCCTTGCCAGATCGTGCCCCATTACCACGTCCAGATATGTACATGGTGCAGCGTCCAATTGGTCCTGTTGCTGTGTTCGGCGCGTCTAACTTTCCATTGGCGTTTTCAACAGCGGGCGGCGATACCGCAGCGGCATTAGCAGCAGGTTGTCCTGTTGTAGTGAAAGGTCATTCAGCTCATCCGGGAACGGGTGAATTAGTCGCTCAAGCCGTTGATGCGGCCGTAAAACGTTGCAAGATGCCAGCCGGCGTCTTTTCTTTGATCCAAGGCGGTAACCGTCAAGTTGGTCAAGCTTTAGTTCAGCATCCGTTAATCAAAGCGGTTGGCTTTACTGGCAGTTTGGCGGGTGGTCGTGCTTTGTTTGATTTGTGTGCGGCGCGTCCAGAGCCGATTCCTTTCTTTGGCGAACTGGGTTCTGTGAACCCAATGTTTGTGATGCCGGAAGCGGTGAAAAACCGTGCTGAAGAGTTAGGTAAAGGCTGGGCGGGTTCATTGACTATGGGCGCAGGGCAGTTCTGTACAAACCCTGGTATTGCGGTGATGTTAGACAACGCCGATTCAAAAGCCATGATTGCAGCAGCGAGTGCGGCTCTATCTGAGATCTCTGCGCAAACCATGCTAACGGATGGCATTGCTGATGCTTACCGCTCAGGTGTGGCGGCAATAGAAAAAACAGGTATTGAGTCGGTTGTTCGTAACGCAGACACAACAGATAGAACGGCATTACCAAACTTGTTCACGGTAACGGGTCAAGCATGGCTAGATCACCCAACTCTTCATCAAGAAGTCTTTGGTCCTCTTGGTTTGGTGGTTCTGGCGGAAAGCGTCGAGCAGATGGTTGAGTTGGCTCGTCATTTGGAAGGCCAGCTGACCTGTACTATTCATCTTGATGAAGGCGATCATGCAGCTTGTCAGAAACTTCTACCAGTGTTGGAGCGCAAAGCGGGTCGTTTGCTAGCGAATGGTTTCCCAACAGGTGTTGAAGTGAACGATACCATGGTACATGGCGGGCCGTATCCGGCGTCGACAAACTTCGGTGCAACCTCAGTTGGCACCTTGTCGATTCGTCGCTTCTTGCGCCCAGTGTGTTATCAAAATATTCCAAAAGCTCTGTTGCCAAAAGATTTAGCAGGCTAGTGGTGATGAATTAAATATCCCAAGGCGGGTTATTAAGCGAGTTCGGTTGTTAAATCAACCGACTCGCTTTTTTTTGCTTCTTGGTCAAGTTAATCACTAAGGGTTACGTGTTCGCTGGCTTTTGTTCCAGCTCGGCAAGCACTAAACGCTTGAGCTGATTGGCAAGAGGCGATAATTGGCGACCACGCATTTGTAATAAATAATAAGGACTCATGATTATTTTTCGGTCTAGTTTAAGCGTTTTTAAATCGGCTTTTACTTTATGACCAACCAACAAGTCGCTCACTTCTCTTGCCATAGGTGCAATGGCGTTAGAAGAAACTAGAATCGCGATCAATGCCAATAATGACGTGCTGTTGGTGATACTTAATGGCAATTCGGCGCGTTCTTCCATAAAGGCGGCTTCAACCGCTTCGCGTATGGGAGCGCGATGAGACTGCATGACCCATTCAAAATGAGCTAAATCTTTTACTTTGACGACATCTAAGTGAGCTAATGGATGGTCTTTACGAACTAATAAATTGACCGATTCTGTGCGCGCTGGGTAAATCTCAAATTCGTTGGCGTCGTATTGCTTGGGAATACGGGCAAGCACGAAGTCATTGTGTCCAGCGACTAAATCGCGCACCAAAACATCACTGGTATCGACGTTAATATCAATTTCTGCTTTGGGTGCGATAGCACGCAGTTGCTGAATAGCGGGAATGACAAAACCGACGGCCGCACCTGTTACCGCGCCAATGGCGGTGGTTCCACCGCCGCCTTCTTTTAGTTCATCCACTTCACGGGCAAGATCGCGTAACTCAACCAAGAGGTTGTGCGCCCGACGTGCCACAGCTTGACCAACTAAGGTTGGTTCCATGCCTTTGGCGTGACGAATAAATAAACGTGTACCGATTGTTTGTTCAATTTCACTCAACATGCGTGACGCAGCAGGCTGTGTCATTGCCATTTCATCGGCGGCAATGCCCAATTGACCATGCTCGGAAATAACCGAAATTAAACGCAGTTGATTGAGTTTTAAATGCTTGGCCAGACCTATGTCCATATCGACCTCTGTTATTGTTTTTAATGAAGATATCTTACTCTAAATAGAAGCTATTTGCGTCTAATAGCAATAAAAAAGCCCAAATAAATGGGCTTTTGAAGAGTTTTTGAGTTCATTGAATTATGATGTGAATTAAGGGATAAATTGGCGGTTTACAGCGCTTTCAGGGTCAAAACTTCCGACAGGAATATTCTGCGCTTCGGCTGTCCATTTCCATGTGGTGGCGAGTCGTTCTTTGGTAAATGCGCCGTAGCCATCTTGATCACTGACGGCGTTATATACCAAGGATTTTATTGAGTTAATCGTATCTGTTGCAGTGCTAGCATCAACTTCAGGCACTATGTCATGAACGATTTGTCCGCTTTCTTCTGGGTGTTCCCAAGTGTATGCAATGGCTTTTTTGTAAGCTTCAATGAAGCGTTTGACTGTATCTGGGTGTTGATTAATAAAGCGGTCAGATGCAATAACTGAGGTCGAGTAGAACTCTAAACCGGCATCGTACCATGGCAATACTCGCAAAGTTTGACCGGCGCTTTTGGCTTGTTGCTGATAAATTACCGTATCGGTTATCCATGAAATAACCACGTCAGTGTTACCGGAAAGTAACATTGGGTTTAGCGCACCAGCGTCTGCTTTGACCAATTTGATACTGTCTGGATCAACGTTATTCACTTCTAACAATAAGGGTAAAAAAACATTTGAAGACGTATAAGGCGAGGTGGCTATGCGTTTTCCTGCGACGTCTTTGACGCTTTTAATGTCTGAATCAGCAGGTACAAAGAAAGCATGAGGCGCTTTGCTAAAAACAGAATACACCGCTGATACCGGCACATCATTTTGTGCTTTTGCCATTAATAAAGCGACCAAGTCAGATAAGCCCATGTCGGCATTACCGGTGGCGAGTTTGCTGATCGCGTCGGTTGAACCTCGGCCGCTTGCCACAGAGACGTCTAAATCAACGTCTTCGAAAAAGCCTTTTTTGATGCCCACATAAATGGGTGCTTTATCGCCACCAGGTAACCAATCGAGCTGAAACTTTACTTTATCAGCGGCGAAAACCGTAGTTCCGCTTAAAGCACTCACTGCCACGGCCCCAGCTAGGCATAGATTACGAAATAGGGTTGTCTTGTTCATTGTTTTCTCCATGTTTCATCATAGATCTGGCTGTGCTTTTCAAAGCAAGCCAAGCTCAGTTAGTGAAACAACCACAAAGAATACAAGATGAGGAAAGAGCGAGAGGGCTGGGTACACAGTCGAATTAGGTAGATACGGCTGTCACTTCCCTTTCGACATCCTCTTTGGGTTGTCGATAAGGCAGTGAGCAATGCCCGAACTTGGTTTGTTGGAACCCGACACCAAATTTGACCGCTTCTACTCATTGCGTCACGCAAACTATTTGCGCTACTTATGACTAAGCAACAAGCAGGCCAAATAAATTTGCCTATAAATTCGGCAATAATACGGTTGTTAGCGCTCTGTTCTGCACTTGAATTGGGCGAGTTGTGAGAAAGTTGCACCAAGAATATATCTCACAGTGAGAGAACTAAGCCGTTTCATAAGCGTGTGCTGTGTCGTTATGGTCACTGATGAGGCTGGTACAAGGTTTGCTTGTTAAAGAGGTTAGATTATTGATGAAATGAAGAGTAGAAGCGGTTAAGCCTTGTGGCCTGGACATTGCTCTTTCCTAAATAAGGAGAGTGTTATGCCCCAGTATTTGATTCGCCAAGCCAAAGCCGTTGCAGGTTATGAGCTTCCTCAAGATATCCGTATTAAAGATGGCGTGATTGCCGCCATTTCTTCCACATTAGAACGCGAGCCTGATGACGAGTTGATCGATGCGTCAGAGTGTGTGCTTTATCCAGGGTTTGTAAATACTCACCATCACCTTGCCCAATCTATTCTAAAAGGCGTTCCAGCAGGCTTAAACCAAGGTTTAGGAGAATGGTTAGCCAGCGTACCATATCGGTTTTGGCCACAAATCACGCCAGATTTAATGTATGTAGCAGCGAAATTAGGCCTGTACGAACAACTGCGTTCTGGCGTGACCACCTGTGCAGATCATCATTATTTGTACCATGCGAGTACATCGCCGGAGTTGGAAGACGCTGTTTGGCGTGCAGCGGAAGACTTAGGGATTCGCTTGGTGTTGTGTCGCGGTGGTGCGACGGTGCAAGGCAGCCATAAAGGCATGCAAGACAGCGGCATTGTTCCAGAGTCATTGGATTTGTCACTGGATCGTCTTGATGCTTCCTACAAACGTTATCATGACGCTAGTCCACTCAGTATGCGACGCTTGGTTGTTGCGCCGACTAGCTTGGTTCACACCTCACCAGCAGAAGACTTACGTGGTTATGCTCAGTGGGCAAAAGAGCGAAACTTACTGCGCCATTCGCATTTATTAGAAGTGTCTTTTGATGAGCAGATGGCGCAACAAAACTTTGGTATGAGCGCGATTGATTACGCTGGTCATTGTGATTGGCTAGGCGATGATGTGTGGTTTGCTCACTTGGTGCAAGCTGATGCCCATGCGATTGAGTTGCTGGCGCAAACCAAGACTCGAATTGCCCATTGTCCAACATCAAATTGTCGCCTTGGAAGTGGTATTGCACCAGTGTTAGCGATGGAAAAGGCGGGTATTCCCATTACTCTTGGAGTGGATGGATCGGCATCCAGTGAAAACGCTTCTATGCTACAAGAGTTGAATCTCGCGTGGTTGTTACATCGCACTCAGGGTGGTCCAACAGCAACGAACGTGACACAAGTACTTAAATGGGGAACACAAAATGGCGCGGATCTTTTGGGGCTTAAAACAGGTCAAATAGCCGAAGGTTATGCTGCGGATTTGGTGTTGTATTCCCTTGATGCGCCGCGTTTTTCGGGCGTACACAGCCCGTTAGAAACGCCAATCTTATGTGGTGAGCCAGCACTGATTAAACACAGCTTTGTGAATGGTAAACCTGTGGTTGAAAACGGCCAAGTGCTGGGCGTGGATGAAGCCGAGTTAGTGCATGATATAAAAGCCGCTGTGTTGGCGTTGTTAGCGAAATCGCCAGTGAATTGATTGTGAGATTCTCAGTGAATTAATTGGAGATAGAGTAGCGGACGAGTAAACTATTGATCCATTTTACTCGTTGCTAAGGAATAGGATGTCACTTTCTCATTCATCACAACCCACTGGATTGCATGTAAAGCGCTTGGCTGAAAAAGAATTGGTGGCTTTGTTTGCTCTGATGATGTCGCTGACGGCGTTGAGTATGGATGCCATGTTGCCGGCGTTTCCTTTCATTGCCGAGTCTCTGGCGGTGGTGGATTATCAGAAAACCCAGTGGATCGTCTCAGCAATGATTTTGGGCATGGTCTTTGGGGAAATTTTCTTTGGGCCTTTGTCCGATGCCATAGGCCGCAAAAAGAGTATTTTACTTGGTATCTCTGTATATCTTGTCGGTTCAGTGGTGGCGTTGTTGGCGTCGTCTATCGAGATGTTTTTGCTGGGTCGCATGATACAAGGGTTTGGCGTTGCAGGGCCAAAAATAGCGTCTCGTGCCTTGATACGAGATATGTACAAAGGCGCGGCGATGGCGCGCATTATGTCCTTTGTGATGATGGTGTTTATTTTAGTGCCTATGCTTGCTCCCTCTATTGGGCAGCTCGTGTTACAAGTCGCAGATTGGCGTTGGATTTTTGGTTTGTTGATGACTCAAGCAACCATTGCGGGATTATGGTTGCTGCTGCGTCAGCCTGAAACTTTGTCGAAAGAAAACCGTATTCCACTCAACCGAAAACGATTAGTGGCCGATGTTCGTATCATACTTAGCCGCGGTGATGTCATGGCCTATACTGTGTTATTGGGCTGTATTTTTGGTGGTTTGATGTTGCATATAAGCACTGCTCAATCCATTTTTCAGGATGTGTATGACACGGGCGATCGCTTTCCTTTGTTCTTTGCCATGTTGGCGATTGGCTCTGCTGTTATCAATTTCTCAAACGGCAAGATTGTACTGCGAATCGGTATGCTGCGCTGTGTGATAAGTGCGTTGAGCGTACTGTTAACTTCTTCTTTTGTTTTGCTGTTATCGACTTTTTACTTTGATGGTGTGCCGCCGTTTGTGCTCTTTATGGGGTTGGGAATGGTGATGTTTTCCTGCTTCGGTATGGTGTTTGGAAACGTAAACGCCATGGCGATGGAGCCGCTAGGAAAAATGGCGGGGCTTGGGGCTTCCGTTATTTCATCGTTATCCAGCTTTCTGGCGATTATTTTATCGACCGTGATTGGGCAGTTTTATCACTTTACTGTGACGCCATTGGCAAGCGGTTTTGTTATTTTTTCTATCATTGCTTTTGTGATGCTGAGGTATGGGTACAAGTACAGCCAGCGTCATACCGTAGAATAAGGTTTTTCAGCGCATAGTTGGTTGGGTGAAGGTGGGTGTCATCCAGTGTTCACCAAAATAGGTTAGAATGTAAGCTCAGTTTTTAAGTAAGAGCATACCTATTTCTATGTCATCTCAAATATCCCAATCTGATTCCTTAGCGAAGCAACTCTTTTCCATGACATGGCCAATGATGTTTGGCATTTTGTCGTTGATGAGTTTTCAGCTGGTGGACAGTGCCTTTATCGGACAATTAGGTATTTTGCCCTTAGCTGCACAGGGTTTTACTCTGCCCATTCAGATGGTTGTCATTGGTCTGCAAGTCGGGTTAGGGATCGCAACAACGGCGATTATTTCTCGTGCTTTAGGGGCAGGGAATACGCGTTATGCCAAGCAATTAGGTGGTTTGGTATTAATGATGGGGAGTGTGGGGATTGCTTTCTTTAGTGTGATCATTTGGTTCTCACGTCATCCTATTTTGGCGTTATTGAGTGCGCCGGATTCTGTTTATCCTGTTATCGATTCTTACTGGCCTCACTGGTTACTCAGCGCTTGGGTCGGGGCGCTCATCTATTTTTATTACAGCATTTGTCGATCTAATGGTAATACCATGTTGCCAGGTATCATGATGATTGTGACCAGCGTGCTTAACTTGGTGCTGGATCCTATTTTTATCTTCACTTTTGATCTTGGTTTGAATGGCGCCGCGATGGCAACCACGGTGGCGTTTGCTTTAGGTACTTTGATTGTTGCGCCGCAAGTCGCTCGTAAGCACTGGATTACCTTTGATTGGCAAGATCTCAATGTCGGCAAAAGTTTGACGTCGATAGGTCATATTATGGGGCCTGCGATGGTGAGCCAGCTGCTGCCGCCAGTTTCTTCTATGTTGGCGACTAAGCTGATTGCTGGATTTGGTACGGCAGCGGTAGCGTCTTGGGCGCTGGGCTCGCGCTTTGAATTTTTCTCTATTGTGGCCGTGTTGGCGCTGACTATGTCGATGCCACCCATGGTCGGACGGTTGTTAGGCGAAGGGCGTTTAGATGATGTTCGTTATGTTGTGCGTTTAGCCTGTCGTTTCGTATTATCATTTCAACTATTGGTTGCAGTGGTTACTTTCTTCGTCTCGGGTCTGTTGGCGAACTTGATGACCAGTGATGAAGAAGTATCGATGATTTTGCATTGGCATTTGATGATAGTGCCGGTGAGTTTAGGCCTACTCGGCATTTGTATGTTGATGGTGTCGATCTCTAATGCGCTTGGTAAATCTTATACCGCTTTGACAATATCTGCATTGCGACTGTTTGCCTTCTTCTTGCCTTGTCTATGGATTGGTTCTGAATTAGCCGGACTTAAAGGGCTGTTCTTCGGCGTCTTGATCGGTAATGTTCTTGCGGGTATTTGTGCTTGGCGTATGTATCGCAGAGCGCTTGAACAGGTTGAGAAAAAGCTAGTACAGAATAAGACGTAATACCGCAATATCGTCCAATCTTTTCTGTTTGTTATTGGTTAGTCTATATCTATTGTTTCAGGGGCTTAAGTCTGATCCTGACGCATTCTTATGAATTTAAGTTACAAGAAATTTAGACTTAGATGCGCCTTTAAGAATTCATCAATTAACCGTTTTTTTAGTCTTTTGTTAGACGCTTTCTCTTTGGGTAAGCGTGAAATGTGCGTGCCTACGTACTATCAAAAGTAGTCTTGTTCCGGAGAGTAATGCATTGAATAAAATCAATATTAACGAAAAGTTTGGATTGTTCACAGAGGAGTGGGCTCCGAAGATTATTGCGGAATCAAATGGCCAACTAGTTAAAATAGCAAAAGGAAGTGATGAGCTTGTTTGGCATACACATGAGCATGAAGATGAACTTTTTATTGTGTTCAAAGGGCAACTGACTTTGCAGATGAGAAGCGGAGATGTTGTACTCAACACTGGTGAAATGTTTGTTGTCCCTAAGGGTGTAGAGCATTGCCCTAAAGCAAAAAAAGATACTCATTTTATGATGGTTGAGCCTTTATCGACAGCTCATACTGGCAAACTTGAAAGTGAAGTAACGGTATCATTCGAGAAGCAAGATTGGATATAGCGCAATAACAAGTTGATACTGAGCTAGTGCGGAATAAGTTGTAATACCGCAATATCGTCCAATCTTTTCTGTTTGTTATTGGTTAGTCTATTGTTATTGATTAGGCTAGTTTCGGGAGGTTGTGATGTCAGTAGAAAATCATTTTCAGTTTGCGAAAAGTGCAGCCCTCGATGAGGTGATGTTGCTGGAAGCCTCTATGAGCGATTTTTCTTATGGCACTCATGCCCATGAGGAGTTTTCTTTCGGCGTAACTTTATCTGGTCGTCAGGATTTTTTTGCTTTAGGTGAACATCACAAAAGCTATGCTGGCAATGTGATTGTGTTTAATCCGGAAGAAGCTCACGATGGTCATTCTGGTGCGGATGATCCTCTTCACTACAAGATGCTTTATGTCCATCCTGATCAATTAACTCCCATGCTTGAAAGTGCTGGTATTCGTCGCGCGCAAGACTTTCGTATCGAACTTCCTGTGCAGCATGATGCCGTACTCAAAGCACACATTTTGCGCTTGGCTGCTTTGGTAGAAAGTTCTGCTACGTCTGCGCTGGAGTATTCCTCTGCTTTGTTTGAATTTGCTGAATATTTGGCACGGCAAAAGGGCATTCAAATAGAAGCTAAGCAGCGCGTGAAAGACCCTGTTTTTGAACGAGTGCGCGAGTATTTACATGCTCATGTGGGTGCAGAAGTGTCACTTGATGAATTAAGCCAAGTGGCGCATATGTCGAAGTACCATTTATTGCGCTGCTTCCGTGATTATTTTGGTATGACGCCTCACCAATACTGGCAAAATTATCGAATGAACCGCGCCAAAGACGCGCTTGAGCTAGGAATGTCTCCAGCCGACGTGGCGTTTACCTTTGGCTTCACCGACCTGAGTTATTTTAATCGTCGATTTAAGCCCATGTTTGGGCTCACGCCTTATCAATTTAGGCGTACTTTGCTGCGTACTTAGCGGCAAACTTCACCTTATAGCTAATTCTTTTTCTATTACGTCTTTGTATCAAATATCCATTTGAGGAACTCTCATGCTCGCAATAATCATCTATGCCTTTGGCGTTATGTACAGTCCTGGCCCTGCTAATATGTTGGCACTTTTGGCTGGCGTAAATGGCCAAGGCTGGCGTGCTTTTTTGTATTGTGTCGGCGTCGGGTTGGCCATGCTGATCTTATTTCTTCTGATTGGCTATTTAGGGGGTGATATTATTCCTCTTAAATATCAATCGATTATCGCCATTTTGGGTGGAATTTATATTGCTTATCTAGGAGTGAAAATTCTGAAAGCGAGTTTTCAGCAGGCAGAGGTGAGATCACAAGACAAGGCAGTGAGTTTTAAAACGGGTCTGATTCTTCAGTTGTGTAACCCTAAATCGTTAGTGGCCATTGTGCCGATTGTTAGCGTGCAATTTCCTCGCTTTCATATTGAAGGCAGTCAAATTGCCGTTTGGTCATTGGGGCTTGCCGTTATGGCATGCGGAGCACCAAGTACTTACTTGTTAGCGGGCTCTCAACTAAAAAAAGCCGCAATGAACCCTAAAATCATGGCGTGGGTGAATCGTATTATGGCGCTGTTATTATTTTATGTGGCTTATCGATTTATCTTTGCTTAATACAAGCAAACAGAATAACTAAAAATCACCAATACAGATGATCTGTATTGTCGTCTGTATGCCTTTTTAATGATCTGTCTGCGTCTGTTTAGCTGGTAGTAAGCCATCTATCATTACTCACTAAGACAGTTTATTGAGTCAGGAGGTTGGTATGATCATCATTGCATTACTACAGCACTTTTCGGTGTGTTTTCAGCGTTACCTATCTCGTAAGAAGCTTGCGTCTCTGTCCCATGAACTGCGCAAAGACATGGGCATCATGCAAGACAGCTTTGAGGCCGAAGTGAGCAAAGGTAATGTATTTACCTTTGCTAAAGAACTGAGTGCCTTCCCTAAAAAATAGGAGAAATCAAAAAAGTGATACTGAATACAAGGGATTTTTCTTAGAGATATTTGTCGATTTTATATTTGAGGGGTATGCTGTTCAGATGTTTTTATCGGTAGGACTGATGATGTGTTGAGCGTGCCGCGAGTCGTCTGGATTATGATGTGTTGTTTAGCTGGATTGTGGCTGTTTTTATCCGCTGCGACACAGGCGACTTCTTATGCATCTTTGTCCTATACGAATTCTTCGCACGCTTCGCATCAGAACATTGCGTCAATGTCTCAGTCGTCAATGTCTGATATGAACCTTACTTCTGCCTCGCATGATCATGCTAAAAATATGAGTTACTCTGATTGTGTTGATCATTGCGCGTTGGCAGTTTTGCCTCCTGTGCTTTTGTTGCTGGCTTCTACTGTTGTGTATTGGCCTGCTTTGTCGCTGATTGAAAAATGGCGATATCATTCCTTAGAACTAGTCACGCCTCCTCCCCGTTTATCTGCGTTAATTGCGAATTAGCTGTCTATTTAACAGCATCTAATATCACTGATGGTCTTAGCGTTATTCATAATGCTGAATAACGTCTGAGCTGTTTGTAAGTACTCAATAACGAGAGATAAAACTATGACACTTTTTAAAAAATATTTTTTTGCTGCAGCGATGCTAACTATGAGTTTGGCGATTGCTGGCTGTACCGCTTCGTCATCAACGGACGATATGGATCATCATCAAATGGATCATTCCGAGCATGCTTCTCAGTTTATGCAAGGCAACCAGCAAATGATGATGGATATGCATTCTGCGGAACTGACCGGTGATGTTGATTACGACTTTGTGGTTGGCATGATTCCTCATCACCAAGGTGCGATTGATATGGCGACGCAGTTGCTTGCATCAGCGCAGGTTTCTGACAAGTTGAAGCCTTTGGCGGTTGATATTGTGGCGGCGCAATCGAGCGAAATTACGTTTATGCGAGATTGGCTTGCAAGCCATGAGGAAGCGAGACCATCTGCTGACGCTGAAAAAATTAAAGCCGCCTATGCTGCTATTAATGCAAAAATGATGTTGGATATGAATCAGTTGTCAGCAAGTGGCGATGTGAATCGTGACTTTGTCGCAGGCATGATCCCACACCATGAAGCGGCTGTTGCCATGGCAAAAGTACTTCTTGAATTTAGCCGTGACCCAGCGCTAATAAAAATGGCCAAAGCGGTTATTAACGACCAAAATCGCGAAATCGCCTTCATGCAGCAGTACTAAGTACTTTCTTGATAAATAAGCCCTCTCATAACTCCTCCCGATAATTCTACCGGGAGGGGTTATTATTGGGCATCTCTCCAACCTCGAAAGTACCTTTTTGTCCTGCTGTTTCTTTCCTGCGTGAGATACAATAAGTGCTCTTGCAACCACACAAACCTATTTCAACGTCATAAAACACACATCTCCAGTGTTTATTCTAAAGGTTGCGAGCCGTGCCAAATTACGTGATTAGGCTGAAATAAGGTGCCGAGCATATCGAGGATGTAGCATGTTAAGATTTTTTAAAATCCGCAATGGATTGATTCAAGAGATTTCCAAAGAAGACGAGAACTTTGCCACCCTTCAAAAAGAAGCCAACTGGATTGATGCTGCCGAGCCGGATGATGATGAACGCTTGCAACTAAAGGCGTTATTACGAACGGACCTTCCTGAATCCGATGATGTGGAAGAAATTGAAGCCTCTGCCCGTTGTTTTGTCGACCAAGCCGGTATTCATGTCCACTCTTTATTTTTGAACCAAACGGAAGGGCGTCATAAAACATCTACGGTTGCCTGTATTTTGCAGCAAGACAGGCTAATCACTATCCGTGAAACAGAGTTAGCCGATTTCAGGTTGTTGCGTATGCGTGCTCGTCGCGGGCAAATTATTGTCGATTCTCCAGCTCATTTATTAGTGACTTTACTTGAGAATAAAGTGGAGAACCACGCGGATACGCTAGAAGATTCTCATCGTCAGTTGGAAGACGTGAGCCACCTAGTGTTAGAGGATGACGAAACCGAGCTGGATACCATTATCGAAAAATTAGCGCGTCTAGAAGACAGTAACGGAAAAATTCGCCTGTGTTTGATGGATACGCAGCGTAATATCTCTTTCTTGTTGCGACATTTGCCTAATCGACAAGATTATTCAGAAACCTTACGTGAGGTCATGCGTGACGTTGAAACCTTGATGTCTCATACAACCTTTCTGTTCGACAAAATTAACTTCTTGATGGATTCCACTCAGGGTTTTATTAATATTGAGCAGAATAAAATCATCAAGATTTTTTCTATTGCCTCTGTTGTGTTTTTGCCGCCAACCTTGGTTGCCAGTATTTACGGAATGAACTTTAAAATCATGCCTGAGCTTGGCTTTGATTTTGGTTATCCAGCAGCATTAGGGCTAATGGTATTTTCTGCGTTTGCGCCTTATTGGTATTTTAAACACCGTGGCTGGTTATAAGATTTCTTAATACGTTACCACTATAAAACGGCATGATTTAATAGATACCTATGAGATCATGCCGTTCTTCTGTCTACTTCCCTGTGTATTTTCTTGTTAATAGACTGTTCTAGTCTGTATATCTTTCTATTTGAGTAATTACTTATTGAAAACGTGGTTGAGAATGACTACCATTTGTTTAGTGTTTTTTATTCATTGGAGAGTGTCGTGGAAGATTCAGTTCAACAGAAAATAGTCGACTTTTTACAGGTCGGTGGACCTGTGGTGTGGATACTGATGGTATTTTCTGTCGTTGCTCTGACAATTGTTTTGTTAAAGCTATGGCAATTCTCTTCACTTCGCGCGGAAAGCTTGAAGACAAGTAATTTGGCTTTGAGTGAGTGGCGTCAAGGTAGTGGCGAAGACGCACTCGAAAAACTCGATGAAAAACGTCCAATTGATGCATTACTTGCTTACACAATGCGTGCCTTGCTAGCGACCAATACTCGAGCGGATCTTATTCGTGAAGAGGTAGAGCGTCGCGCTATGAACCAATTGAATCAGCTGCGCTCTTATCTTCGCCCTTTAGAAATTATTGCGACTTTGAGCCCATTACTAGGTTTGCTCGGTACGGTATTAGGCATGATAACGGCTTTCCAACAAATGGAAGGTGCTGGTAACCAAGTAGATCCCTCCGTTCTATCGGGCGGTATTTGGCAAGCGTTGTTAACCACAGCAGTCGGTCTAGCAGTAGCGATTCCTGTTGTGACATTACAAAGCTGGCTAGAGCGCAAAGTAGAGCGTATTGCTCATAATATGAATGACGCAGTTACACAGGTTTTTACCAGTAAAGAAGCCAAGCACCTTGTTGAAAAGGCTGCTCAAGAGATGTTGCATGCCGCTTAATTTGTCTCAACCAAAGCGTAAGAATGCGATTAGCTTAACACCACTGATCGATGTGGTGTTTATATTGCTACTGTTCTTCATGCTGACCTCGACTTTTGTACCTTGGCGTATTGTCGATACGCCGTTATCTGTCGCTTCCGATGTTCAGACTCCGCCGCAAGAGAAAGACAACCTAATTCTGACCTTGAAGCAAAATAACGATCAGGTTTGGGTTGATGACCAAGCCATTAGTTTCTCCGATCAATCTCGTTTTCAAGCGCTCGTCACAGATCATAATGAGGGCGTTTTTGTCATCAAAGCGGAAGATGGTGTGACTCTACAGACCTTGATGCATCTTGCTGATCGCTTAAAACTTAATGGTGCAAAAACCGTATCGATTGCGAATGCCTTTGCTATGCCGGAGGCGAAATGAAGATAGGTGAAAAATACGCTGCGAGAAACGCCAGCAACGACGACAATATGGTGCCACTGATTAACGTGGTGTTCTTGATGTTGGTATTCTTTATGGTCGCGGGGCAAATTCAAAAAGCTGATCCTATCGCCGTTATTCCACCTCAATCGATTAACGATAACCGAGCGGCAACGGACCCAAATATTGAGATTGTACTGGGTGCGGATGACAGCTTATATGTGGATGATGCACTATTTGTCGTCGACGATATTCAAGCCTATTTAGAACAAGCATTTGCTGCATCATCCGATCAGGACGATTTTTGGGTGCAAATTAAAGCCGATGGTGCCATTTCGTTAGAAAAACTTCGCCCCATTTTTAATCAAGTGCGTTTAGCGGGTCTTACTAAAGTCAGCTTGGCGACACAGCTTGAGCGGGAAAATAAATGATTTCCACACGTCATTGGATTATTGCAGGTGGCTTGGCTATTTCTGTTCATACAGCTGCTTTCTATGCGGTATTTTACGCGCCATCCGTAGGTAGTCAGTCTGTGGGTTCACAAGGTATTGAGTTCGATCTAGGCATGGTTGGTGATCTTGGTGCTGCAGCTCAATCGACAGCCGCTCAAGAAGAAGTGAAAGAAGTTGATGAAGCAGTAGAAGAACCGATTGAAAAGGAAGAGGTTCAAGAAGAGGTAGAGCCAGACCCCGTTGTTGAGCCAGAACCAGAACCTGTGGTTGAGCCAGAGCCAGAACCTGTAGTTGAGCCAGAGCCAGAACCTGTAGTTGAACCAAAGCCAGTTGTTGAACCAGAACCTGAGCCTGTTGAAGTTAAGCAGGCGTCTCCAATTGAAGTGAAAAAGCCAGAGCCTAAGCCTAAGCCTAAGCCTAAGCCTAAGCCTAAGCCTAAACCAGAACCTAAACCAGAGCCAGAACCTAAACCAGAGCCGAAAAAAGAAGCGCCAGTTGTTAAAGCGGCTCCTAAGCAAGTTTCACCACCATCAATGGCGAACCAAAAAGCCACAACGGGAAGCGCAGCGGCTGCAACCAGTGGCGGTAATCCAGGCGCTAAAGCAAACTATTTTACCAAGCTAACATCGGTTTTAGCCCAGAATAAACGTTACCCAAGAGCGTCTCGTCGTCGTAATGAAGAAGGCGTTGTTTCCTTATCATTCGTGGCGCATGCGGATGGCTCTGTATCAAATGTAAAAATCACAGAGAGTTCTGGCCATAAGCGTTTGGATAATGCGGTATTGGACATGATAAAACGCTCAACGCCTTTGCCTAAATTCTCAAAGGATATGGTTGAAACGGAATTGCGAATTAACTTGCCAGTGTCCTTTAAGCTAAGTGATCTTAGATAAGATAGTGAACCTGAGATACTGAAGAATAAAAACGCCGCACTTTAATACTCAAAGCGCGGCGTTTTTGTTTCAAAAATAGCTTACTGAGCAATGAGAATTTTCGGCGCTGGATTCTTTGGTAGTAATAACCAAACCTTGCCAAAATGCTTTAGCTGGCCCGCATGGAAGTGCGCTTCTTCGCCTATCCCTTGGTACCAATCAATGTGCCCCGGCCCTTTGATCGCACCGCCTTTATCTTGCGCTAGCAAAAGACGAAACTCATGGCCAACTAGGTTACCGTAAGTGTCTAGCTTCGGAACTTGTGCCAATAAAATGGAGCCAAGTGGAATGACATTGGGGTCAACTGCGGCGGAATACAAAGGCGTTAATGGCACGTTAGCCGCACCAACTGGGCTTTTGGGGCCTTCGCTAAAAAACAAATAACTTGGGTTAGTGGATAAAATTTCACGGTTTCTATCTGGGTGATCACTTAGCCATTGGCGAATGCTTTGGGCGGAAATATGGGCTCGATCGATTTCACCTCGCTCAATCAGTTCTTTTCCTAAACTGCGATAAGCATGACCGTTTACTCCGCCCCAAGACAAGAGCTTCTGCTCACCATCTTCATATTGAACGACGCCAGAACCTTGCACATGCAAGAAAAAATTGTCGACCAAACTAGAGGTGTAAGCAATTTCTAATCCTTGTCCTGCGAGGGCATTTTCAAAATCTATTTCTTCGCGAGAAGGGTAAGTTCCGTCAACATTTCGTTGTGCCGGTTTACGATAAAGTGGGTAGCGATAGACCTCATCCGGTAAGTGTCGCACCGGTAAAACAGGTACATAGTATCCTGTGATTTGCACGTTGCCTCTTTGGTCTTGCCCTGATAATTGATGAGCAATGAGTTGCGGCTGTTGTGCGGGGTTGTGCAACCATTTACCAATTTCTTGAGCAACGATTTTTAAATCTGCCGCACTGGTTTGCGTGTTCTCAAGTACGAAATCTTTATCGCCAATGCGGTTCAAGTATTTTAGTTGTTGCTGTAAGCCATTTTCGAAGCTCTCGTCAGGCATGGGCAAGCCCGGTGGCAGACTTTCTTTCAAATACAATGTCTCACGTTTCAGTGACGTTGTGTCTCGGCCATTGTTTTCAAAGTCATTGGAGCTATCAATCTCGTTAACACTGCAGCTGCTCAATAAGGTAAAAGAAATGAGACAAAGAGGACGAATTAGGAAGCGGCGATGTGTTTTAGGCGGTAAAAGGTGTCGTAAAAAAGAAGAAAAAATCATAAGCCCTATTTCTATAAAATGAATCGGTAAAATAATAAATAGTTGAGTTTTGACCACGCCTGTTTTGACAATGAATAGCGGGCGAGGTTCATCTTGTGTTTTTATAGAAATGAAAGCAACGATAGGGAAAGGCTTTTACACTTTGCCAACGCCATAGAGATCAGAACATGAGGTATTCATAGGCTTGTCTGAGTCCAATGAAGATATCTTGGTCGCCACCTCTGTCTGGGTGATGCTTCTGTGCGAGCTTACGATACTGTTGCTTGATAATCGTCTTGGTAGGGTTGTTGCTGTCTATTTGCAGGGTTTTTAAGGCCGAATCTCGATTGCCCGATAAGCTTATTCCTTTGTAAAAACTATTAAGAAGGCGAGAAACTTCATCTTCATCGGTTTTTTCGTATTCTTCCCAGTCTAAGTAGTAAGCCGCTAACTTTGCATCGACGCTGTCGTTTAAACTGGTACTAGCAGACAATTGAATATCGGATGCGCTAACTAGGTGAATTCGAAGTGCACTGATGTTTAGCATCAGCTTTTCTTCTTGCCAGAGACTGCTTTGCAATTGATACAAAGCATTCATAATGAGAAAGTGCTGACGAAACAGTTGTAAATTAGGATCGTCCGCGAGCTGACTAAATTCTGTTAGCTGGATCTTTAGCTCTTTTAGTATGTCAAACTCACTCATACCATTTGGGTGGTTTTTTAGGATCGCGAGAATCGGACCAACTAAAGGATTTTTCATATCTAGCTCGTATACTTTAGGTATTTACTACAGTGTATGTGATGAACCTAAAAATGGTCAAAGTTGAGCCGGAACTTTTTTAACTTGGGTAATAGAAAGACAACGTTATGTTATGGATTGTGGGTATTGTTATCGCTCTTTTATTGTTTGTTGGGCCAAGCGCGTGGGTAAAATATACCTTAAAGCGCTACGCCACGGATCGCGAAGATTTACCTGGAACAGGCGGTGAGCTGGCGACACATTTGGTGAAACGCTTTGAACTAAATGAAGTAAAAGTAGAAGCCGCACAAGAAGGCCATGATCATTTTGACTTTGGTCAACATGCGGTTCGCCTTAGTCCGAGTGTCCTTAGTGGTCGCTCTTTAACGGCGGTTGCTGTGGCGGCTCACGAAGTAGGACATGCCATTGCCCACGAGAAGAAGCAAAAAATTTCCCACCTCAGCACTCGCTATTTGCCCTTGGCGCATTTTGCTCGACGAATCACCGCAGGTTTATTACTTGGCTGGCCCGCCTTGAGCTTGCTGCTACATATTCCCTACGCTGTGCCTTTGCATGCCTTGGTTGTTGGTTTATCCGGATTATTAGCGGTTATCGTGCAACTAGCGATATTGCCAGAAGAATGGGACGCCAGCTTCAACAAAGCACTTCCCATTTTGAGAGAAGGCAACTACATCCCACAGGAAGACCTACCCAAAGTGAAGAAAATCCTCACCGCCTGCGCCATGACCTACGTCGCTGCCGCACTTATCAAAGTACTCTTCGTATGGCGCTGGTTTAAGCGATAACTTACTTCTTCCCCCCACCTCGTAGGTCGGGATGAGGGAGGCACGACCGTGATCCGACATGTCACGTCCTCACAATACTCGAACCAAACGGCGTTTATCTTCGAAACTACCGCCTACCTCATCAAAACGCCGTTTGGTTCTTGCTCGCTTTTTACTGGTAGAAAGTAGGTAAGCGTTTTAGTATCAGTGAATAAGGATTAATGATTAGCTCAAAATAGGAATATTCATGAAATACCGAGAAAGCGATAAAGATAAAAAGCTAAGAGATTGGTTTTCAAATGACTACAGTCACGGACTTCTCAAACGAATTGAGCTAAAGAAAGGTAAGCTGCGAGGCTTGAGTGAAATGGATCTCAGCTTTGATTACCCAATTACTGCGATAGCGGGAAAAAATGGAGCCGGCAAATCAACTATTTTAGCTTTAGCTTGTTGTGCTTTCCATAACAAAAAAAAGGCATATAAGCTCAAAGATAGAAAAGCTACTTATTATACTTTTTCAGATTTTTTTATTCAGCATAGTAGCGAAATTTCTCCAGTAGGGGTTGAAATCAACTATTCTATTGCCTTTGATAGTTGGAAAAAATCACCAAGCCTACCAAACGGTTTGGGTGTTGGAGTACAAAAACGTTTTAAGAAGGAGGCTGGTAAATGGAATTACTATGCTGGTCGTGTTCATAGGACTGTTGTTTTTATTGGTATTAGCCGTGTAGTTCCTCATAGTGAAAGAAGCCAATCACGATCATACTCTAAACAGTTTTCGGAACAGGCTCCACTTGGATGGGAAGATGAAGTCAAAGATACTGTTGGCTATATCTTAGGTAAAAATTACGAATCATTGAGGTTCCTAGAACACTCCAAATATACACTACCAGTTGTGGAGGTGGCAGGAGTGAAATATTCAGGTTTGAATATGGGAGCAGGTGAAAACGCGCTATTCGAAATTTTTAGAGTTTTATATTCTGCAGGTAAGGGGGCCTTACTCGTTATTGATGAGATTGAATTAGGGCTTCATGCTGACGCTCAGCGAAAGCTAATTCAGAAGTTAAAAGAGTCCTGTATAAAACAAAAATCGCAAGTCATATGCACTACACATTCTAAGATTGTTTTCCAACAATTACCTCCCGATGGGCGTAGATATATAGAAGCGATTGGTGGTAAAACCAAAGTAACGTATTCTATTTCTCCTGAGTTTGCTATGGCAAAGATGGGAGCTAAAGAGGACGAAGAGCTAGAAATTTTCGTTGAAGATGGAGTGGCAAAGTCTCTTCTTTCTGCGTTACTACCAACAAAGCTTAGATCAAGGGTGTCAATTCGAGTGATTGGGTCTGCTGCTGCATTATCAAGACAGCTTGCGGCTGCATTCCTTAGACATCCTGAGAAATTAGTGTTGGCTATATTCGATGGCGACCAAAAAAATAAATACAATCAGCTGCTGAAGCATGCAAAAGATATGTCGGAAACAAGCAGCCCTGAGTTTGTTGAATGGTTTAAAGAAAAAGTATCTTTTTTGCCTGGAGATACTTGGCCAGAAGCTTGGATCGTTCAAAAGAACATTGAAACTTCGCAAACTTTAGCTCAGCAAGTAGATGCGGATGAGGATGAGCTATGTGAATTTTTGGAATATGGTCTTCAGGCCGGAAAACATAATGAATTTTATGAGATCGCTGAGCAATTAGGCTTCGACGAATTACATTGCATTCAAATTTTAACTTCGAATATTAAACAAAATTTCGAAACTGATTTTCGTGACATTTTTACCAAAATTGAAACTGCTTTACTTTAGATTAATAACTACATCAACTAAAGAAGAGGTCTTTAGTTGAAATAACTAAACCTTCTCAAAACCAACTGTCACAAAAAAGGCATGAAGTTCGCATAAAATCGTCTTACTATAAAAACTGACTTTTTGGTTAGTATTTTTTAATAAGAAAGATCTTTGTGAATGGAGTATTTTCATGACGTTTTTTGTTCCTAAGGGCGCGACTGTGTTCGCCTCTTCTTTGCTGTTTGCTGCGATGGCACAGGCTTCTACCATTGACCTGCGAGTCATGGAAACCACAGATATTCACATGAATTTAGTGGATTACGATTACTACGGCGATAAGCAAAGCGATGCAGTTGGCTTGTCTCGTGTGGCGACTTTGATTAAAGCTGCGCGTGGGGAAGTGACGAACTCTGTATTGGTGGATAACGGTGACTTATTACAGGGCACGCCGTTGGGTGATTATGTGGCGAAAGGTCGTGTATTGCGCTTCGGTGAAACGCACCCGGCGTTTAAAGCGATGAACTTGTTGGATTACGATGTGGGTAATATCGGTAACCACGAATTTAACTATGGCTTAGATTTTTTAATGAAAAGTTTAAGTGGCGCTAATTTCCCTTATGTTAACTCGAATGTGTATGTAGACGACGGTGACAACGATGCGTCTAACGATCAGCCGTATTTCCAGCCTTATCTGATTCAAGACAAAACCTTCGTCGATTCTGACGGCAAAGAACAAACGGTCAAAGTAGGTTACATTGGCTTTGTGCCACCACAAATTATGACGTGGGATAAAGACAATTTAACCCATAAAGTCATCGCCAAAGACATTATCGAAACCGCCAACAAATACATTCCTGAAATGAAAGCCAAAGGCGCGGATGTGATTATCGCGATTCCGCACAGTGGCATGATGAATTCCCCTTATATGAAAGGCGAAGAAAACGCGTCTTATCATCTTGCAAAAGTCGATGGTATTGATGCGATTTTGTTTGGTCACTCGCATCGAATATTCCCTGGCGACAAAGCATTAGACGCCTTTGAAGGTGTGGATGGCGAAAAAGGCACGGTATTTGGGAAACCTGCAACTATGCCCGGTTTTTGGGGTTCTCACCTTGGGGTGATTGATCTGAAACTTGAGCCTGCTGGCAATGGTTGGAAAGTCGCCGGTGGCAAAGCAGAAGTGCGCGCCATTGCGCGTCGTGAAGGCCGTAATACGGTGGCTTTGGTTGAAGCCGATGCGAGCATTAATGACGCGGTGAAAACCGAACACGAAGGTACTTTGGCTTATATGCGTCGCAAAGTGGGTGAATCCACTGCAGACATTAATAGCTTCTTTGCTCTCGTGCAAGATGATCCATCGATCCAGATCGTGAATAATGCGCAGATTTGGTACGTGGAAAATATTGTTCGTGGTACGTCTTATGAAGGTTTGCCTATCTTGTCTGCCGCAGCGCCGTTTAAGGCGGGTGGTCGCGGCGGTCCAGAGTATTATACCGATGTGCCAAAGGGTGACATTGCGTTGAAAAACGTCAGTGATTTGTACATCTATCCAAACGATTTAAAAGTCGTGAAGTTGACTGGCGAACAAGTAGTTGAGTGGTTAGAAGCGGCTGCCGGCCAGTTTAATCAAATCGATGCTAGCTCTGCTAAGTCACAAGAACTGGTAAATCAATCTTTCCCAACTTATAACTTTGATGTAATCGACGGTATCTCGTACAAGATCGATGTCACCCAGCCTGCTCGTTACAATGCGGACGGTGAGGTGGTTAATAAAGACGCACATCGCATTACCAAGGCGATGTTTAACGGTGAACCGTTAAGAATGAAAGATGAGTTCTTGGTGGCAACCAACAATTATCGTGCGGGCGGTGGTGGCCATTTCCCTAACCTTAATGGCGAGACCATTGTTATTGATGCGCCAGATAAGAACCGCGATGTGGTGGCAAATTACTTATTGAGCCAGACAACCATAAATCCAGCGGCCGACGGTAACTGGACGTTTGCGAGTTTCGGTAAAGCGAAGGTGTTGTTTACTACGTCGCCAAAAGCCAAAGAGGCAGCGAGTAAAAACATGTCCTACCAGTCTTTAGACGACAATGGTTTTGCTGTGTTTCAGATTAAATAGCTGAATTGAAATAACGGCTATTGAAATAGAGCGAAGCGCTTAAACGAAAAACGCCTGCTAGGATTTAGCAGGCGTTTTTTTATGGGCTTTTTTACTTTGTTATTAGCGCTGTTTGCTTTCAAACTCTGGGTGAATCCAAACGGGCGCATCTAAGCTTGGTAACGCTGCTTTGCCAAGAATCATGTCGGCGGCTTTTTCTGCCACCATGATGGTTGGCGCATTCAAGTTACCGTTGGTGATGGTCGGGAAAATAGACGAATCCACCACGCGAAGGCTTTCGATACCGCGCACTTGGCATTGCTCGTTCAGCACGGCCATTGGGTCGTTGTCATCGCCCATCTTACAAGTACAAGATGGATGATAAGCACTTTCGACGTTTTCTTTTACCCACTGGTCGATTTCTTCGTCGCTTTGGACGTTCATACCCGGCTGAATTTCATCGCCACGGTAATCGTCTAGTGCAGATTGTTGCAGCACTTCACGAGTTAGGCGAATCGTATCACGCCAGTCTTGTTTGTCTTGCTCGGTCGAAATGTAGTTGAACAAGATACGCGGCTTCGCCGCTGGGTTAGCAGATTCAATCCACACTTTTCCTCGGCTTTCAGGTTTGTTTGGACCAACGTGTACTTGGAAACCATGACCTTCAACTGCGGCTTGACCATCGTAACGCATGGCCGCTGGCAAGAAATGGTATTGGATATTTGGCGCTTTTAGTCCAGCACGAGAGCGAATAAAACCACAAGATTCAAAGTGGTTAGTCGCGCCAAGGCCCGTTTTGAAAAGCATCCAGCGTGTACCGATCAAGCCTTTGCTGATCAAACCAAGCTTGCTGTTTAGCGTCACAGGCTTCTTACAGTAGTATTGGAAGTAGACTTCCAAGTGGTCTTGCAGGTTTTCACCAACGCCCTGCAGTTCGTGAAGCACTGGTACGCCGGCTTTATCTAAGACGTCTTTCGGACCTATGCCAGACAGTTGTAATAACTGTGGTGAGCCAACTGAGCCAGCCGATAGAATCACTTCTTTGCTGGCGATAGCTTGCTGAGTTTGGCCGTTTTTGCTGAACTCAATGCCTGTGGCTTTTTTACCTTCAAAGATGACTTTGTGGCTCAATACACCCGTTTTGAGTGTCAGGTTAGGGCGTTGCATGGCACGACGTAAATAGGCGTTCGACGTAGAAGCACGCACACCATTTTTTACCGTCATGTGCATTGGGCCAAAGCCTTCTTGGCGGTAACCGTTGTAGTCGTCGGTTTTGCCGTAACCTGCTTCTTCGCCTGCATCGATAAAGGCTTGGTAAAGCGGGTTGTAAGTCATGTCGTTGCCGTTGTTGGTCGACAATGGGCCTTCGCCGCCACGGTATAAATCCGCACCGCCTTTCCATGTTTCGGCTTTTTTGAAGTAAGGCAGGCAAGTTTGGTAATTCCAGCCTTTGGCGCCGTTTTCTTCCCATTGGTCGAAATCACAGGCGTGGCCACGCACATAGACCATGCCGTTAATAGATGACGAACCGCCTAATACTTTGCCGCGTGGACAATGCATTTCGCGACCATCAAGACCTGGCTCTTTGTCTGTGTGGAACTGCCACGCGTATTTTGTCGTGTTCATTGGATAAGACAAGGCGGTTGGCATCTGGATAAAGACGCTCTTATCTGAGCCGCCCATTTCCAGTAGCAATACCTTGTGTTCGCCACTTTCTGTCAGTCGGTCTGCCAGCACACACCCTGCGGAGCCAGCACCGACGATAATGTAATCGTACGTTTCGTTTGCCATGACCTTTCTCATCTATTAAAAGTTAAGCGACCCGCCTAGTAAGGGCTTTGAATGTCGTTCAGATCGACAAAGACGCTTTTGTTTTGAGTGTAGTGGTACAAGGTCTCGATGCCATTTTCACGACCGATACCAGATTCTTTGTAACCACCTACAGGCATTTCAGCGGGTGAAGCACCCCATGAGTTGATCCAGCAAATACCGGCTTGTAGCTGGTTAATTACACGGTGAGCGCGAGCGAAGTCTTTAGTAAATACGCCAGCGGCCAAGCCTAGCTTGGTGTCGTTAGCACGAGCGATGGCTTCGTCTTCGTCGGTGAAGCTAAGTACAGACATTACTGGGCCGAAGATTTCGTCGCGAACTTGTGGCATGTCGTCGGTGCAATCCGTGAACACAGTCGGAGCAACAAAGGCGCCTTTGTCTAAGCCGTTTTCCGTGACTTGGTAACCACCACACAATAATGTCGCGCCTGCGTCTTTAGCGGCTTGAATGTAGCCAAGTACTTTTTGCATGTGGTCTTTGGAAATCAAGGCACCCACTTGCGTGTCCATGTCCATCGGGTCGCCAATGATCATAGCTTCGGTGCGTTCTTTTAATTCCTTGGTGAAAGCGTCCAACATGTCGGCGTGAACGAAAACTCGAGTACCATTAGTACATACTTCGCCTTGGGTGTAGAAGTTGGCGAGCATGGCGGCAGAAACGGCTTGATCTACTGGCATGTCAGGGAAGATGATCATAGGCGATTTACCGCCAAGTTCCATGGTCACTTGCTTCAAGGATTGCGCAGAAGCCGTCATGACTTTTTTGCCTGTGCCCACTTCACCAGTGAAAGAGACTTTGTCTATCCCTGGGTGAGCTGTGATCATTTGACCGGTGCGAGCATCGCCTTGAATGACGTTGAAAACGCCGTCGGGCAAGCCTGCTTGGGTAAATATTTCAGCTAATTTAAGAGCGGTAAGCGGCGTTTCTTCGGATGGTTTGAAGATCATGGCGTTACCCGCTGCCAGCGCTGGGCCAGATTTCCACATGGCGATTTGAATTGGGTAGTTCCATGCGCCAATGCCAGCGCAAATACCTAATGGCTCACGACGAGTGTAGAAGAAATTACCATTGCCAAGGTCTTGGTAATCGCCTTGGATCTTGTCGGTAAGACCTGCGTAATATTCGATTACGTCAGCGCCTGTTTGAATGTCTACGCAAATAGCTTCTTGAAGTGGCTTGCCTGTGTCTAATACTTCTAGACGGGCAAGTTCTTCGTTGTTTTCACGCAATAGTTCCGCCGCTCTTTTTAGAATACGGCCGCGCTCTACTGGGCTCATTGCTGCCCATACTTTTTGACCTTGTTTTGCAGACTCTACAGCAGCATCTAGTTCAGCTTGTCCTGCGTGTTCGACTGTTGCAATCACTTCGCCTGTGGCTGGGTTGATCGTCTCAAAGTGTTCTCCGCTGGTGGATGCATGGTAGCGGCCGTGAATGTATTGCTGCTGATGTGCCATGATGTGCCTCTTTAAGTCTGTTTTAACGACTCTGTTTAGAGTTGTTAAGGTATTTGATTTTTTATTAAACGCGCGTTCAATAAAAACAATTGTACATATTTTGGCTATAAATTGCAGCTCGAATCCATGAATTAGTGTCTTTGAGCAAAAAAATGACGTTATGGTGTCCGCTGTTAAGGGCGAATTTGAGAGGAAAAAAGAGGGAAATCGAGAGGTTAACGCCTCCACGTGAAATATGGAGGCGCATTGCCAGTGGCTTCTTTTAAGCTAAAATCGACTATTACAGGCTGATGACGCCGTTTGTGTCGTAGCTTATTGGGCTGGGAACATAGGCATCAGCCATGTCATCGTTTAGCCATTGTGTGTCGTCCAGAACATAGCGAAATTGGTACGAGGTTTCGATATCCAAGTTAAGCGTTGACGCAAAAACACCTGATTTTTGCTTTTTCATCGGGTTGGCTGAACTGTCCCAATTATTAAAGTCTCCAACCACAGAGACATGCTTGGCATCGCCAATAACGTCCGCAGGTAAGGCGAATTTTACTTTGCATTCGGGCTTTGTTTTCAAATACGTTTTTTCAATCATTTCCAGCTCCATGGTCTAACGATAGACAAATGTGTAAGGCTACTGCAAAAGCCTGAGGTCGTTGTTGAGCCCTGCGATTAAGCAGGCGTTTAGAATGAACTCTTTTTTAAAGACTCTTTTAGAAGTGAAGCAAAGCTTACGCCATATTTTCTAACTGATTAATTTCAATATTAAAAACCGTTATGCCTACGATTTAGGTTAGCCCTTTATAACCACTTTAGTCCCTGAAATAACGCTAAATGCGCTATTTCAGGGCTTAAGACAAATCCCTACAAACTTAAGACGTAAATTCACATTCAACGCCGTTTTCATGTCCTATACTCAAATGACACCAACAAAAATAATGAGGTGTTTTTATGGATATTCAAATGGTCGTTCTTATTGTGTTAAGTATTATGCTGGTCATTAAGATTGTTTATTTGGTTGTCTTTAAGCATTCTGAACAAGAAGCGGATGATCATTTCCATGACCATCATTCGCGCGTTCATCATTCGCGCGTTCATCATTCTCACAGTCGTCATTATCGTGATCATCACCATGATTCGTGATTATTAACTAAGCTTGAGAGCCATCGTTGTGACCTCGGTAACGTTTGTTTTTCGCTTCTTTGACTGTATTCAGGTCTACTAGGACCAAACCGTCCACGCAGTAGCCAAAGTCGGCATCGACACCAAAGTCTAAGAAGCGAACTCCGCCCGTTTCGCACAATTCACTGTATTGTTTGAACAGTGTTGGTACGCTGGCGCCAAAGTGGCTGAGCTGCTCTTTTAGTATCCTAAAGTCTTCTTCATAGTTATCGCCGCTGAACATGGCTGAAATAATATCAGCGTGTTCTGTGTTAACTTGATAAGGCGTGAAAGAGCGCGCTAAGTGTTCCTTATCGGCATAATAGAGTTGGTAAAAGGAAACAATGAAATCTTTTGCCACTTGAGGGTAGCTGTTGCTCAAACTCACAGGCCCAAACATGTAGCGAATTTCAGGGTGTCTGTCTAAATAGGCGCCAATGCCATACCACAAATAATCTAGGCTGCGTTTGCCCCAATATTTTGGTTGGATAAAGCTACGCCCGAGCTCAATACCTTGTTCAAAATAAGGTTCCATGTCGCACGAGTATTGGAACAGCTCAGAGCTATAGATGCGATTTGGTTTGTCTGACTTCATGTAGCGTGCGACTTCGCCAATACGATAAGCACCAACAATTTCTAGCTCTTCTTCATCCCATAGAATCAAATGGCGATAGTATTGGTCGAACTTATCTAAATCTGAACGCTCGCCAGTACCTTCACCTACTTTTCGGAAGGCAATTTCGCGTAAGCGCCCAATCTCTTTCATCGTCACCGACATTGGGTCGTAATCAAACAGGTAGATTTGCTTGTTGTCTTTGGTACTACCAAGATGTTCGGCTATTTTTAGTTCTTGTTTGATCATCTGTCTATTTTGCGGATGCTCAACGGTCTTTTCGGTTTTAAGTAGCGGTTTTTTGCCTTTGGCAATACGGTATAAATGGCGCTTTACGAGTTTGTTTTTTTCTTTATCGCTTAGTGGAAGTTGGGCTAGCTCTTGAATAGGAATGGCTTGGCCAACTTGCATGGGAATTTTGCGATTGCGTTGACGAAACATTTCGTTGGCGAGCTGAATGGTTGATAGTGGTCGATATAAAAGCGAGCTGGTGTAAAACAACATGGAGTTTCGTCCGCCAATATGAACCGGCAGTAACGGGCTGTTGGTCTTTTGCGCCAGCTTTAGATAGTTCTGATTCCATTGTTGATCTTTTACGCCGCTTGGCGACATGCGAGATACTTCGCCGGCAGGGAAAATAATCACCGCTTCTTCATTATGTAAGCAGCTCATGATGGCTTTGAGTTGCTGGCGTCCGGTTTTTCCACCGAGATTATCGACGGGAAGGACAAGTTGTTTTAAACCGTCAAATCCCATTAATAAATCATTAGCTACGATTTTCACGTCTGGGCGGATTTCACCGATTAATCTGAGTAAAGCGAGGCCATCTAAGGCGCCAAGAGGGTGATTAGCGATGATCATTACCCGGCCGCTGGCGGGAATGTTTCGACGATCAACTTGGCTTACTTGATAGCTAAAATTGAAGTGATCCAGAACTCGATCAATAAATTCGAAGCCGACACAGCCGTGGTTTTTTTCCAGGAATTGGTTTACTTCACTTTCGTGGAATAAGCGTTTTAACACGCTTAACGTTGGGCGAGTGATAAATGGGCTTTTGTCGAAAAAGTGAGGAGATTTACTGGCAATCATTTGCTCGACTTGTATCACAGTGACGCTCCGCTCTAATAAGTTTTTAGGTATCTTATTAATGAGAGTAGAGCGTTAATATGACAGCGTCGTGACGTTTATGTGTCGAAATTATGACCAGTTAATAAAGACGTTTGCGACTATTTTTTCGCCAACCATTAGTGAAAAGCCGCCAAATAATAAATAAGGCTAGATTATTTAGACGCTTGCTTTGCTGATTAGCTTGCTGGTGTGTTGTCTTCGTCTGTTTCTTCTTCAAACTTATAAAAGAAGTTCCATAGACAATATAGCGTGATGCCCGCTGCAATCATCGCCCAAATAGGTTCATTCGATACCCATTCAAGAATCGTCCATGCGAAACAGAATAAAGTCACAGTGACTCGACGCCATTTAGGGCGGAAAAACGCGCGATCAGATTCGCTCAGCATAATGTTCCTGTATCAATAAAAATTCTATTATTGTTTTCTTACATATTGTTAGTCACTTTTATAGACTAACTATTTGATTCGCCAATCTATTTACGTTTTACAGGAAGGCCTTGAAATCGCGTTTATAGAGTTGGCGTACAAACGAAAATAGCGAGGGATATTTACCGTTAGTAAAGTATCCCCAAAGCTTATTGTGCTTTCGTTTTGCTATTTCCTAGGGAAATGTGACGTGATCCTGTTAGCTGAGATTGTCCACTAACTCCTGAATCGATTTTATCTATGTGTCCACCGCGAGCTAGAAACTCTTGCATTTGCTTTTCAATGGATTCCGAGGTTTCCGAAGCGGCCGGCTGTTTCTTCTTAGTTGCCATGATAAATAGTCCTTGTTTTTAGTTTGAACAAGGACTATACCAGATTTTCACAATATTTGCTTGTTATTGGCTAACGTCTGCAAACGTGTACCTATCGTTGGCTTTACTGATAGGCACAGTGTCTGCATTAAGCGGAATGCGGATGGTATCGGCGAATGATAGGATTCAGTAGGCGCGTTAACCAGCCAGTAAATTCAATCGGTGCGTCTAACACGGTTAAACAGATGCATTCTGCATCTTTGGTGACGATTGGCTTATGTTTGTGGCTAGCGTCACGATTAATAAAATCACCTTGACGATAGACACCGCTTTCATCGGAAAAAGCCCCCTCTAATACAAGGGTAATTTCATCACCTGTATGAGTGTGAGTTGGCATGTGAGCGCCTGCTTTTACTCTGGTCAGTGCAATCTGAGCGCCGCCTTCTTCGTTATAAAGTGTGGCGATCTTGAAAGAAGGCGATAAGCGCATCCAATTT
Source organism: Marinomonas rhizomae (assembly GCF_024397855.1). NCBI lineage: Bacteria > Pseudomonadati > Pseudomonadota > Gammaproteobacteria > Oceanospirillales > Oceanospirillaceae > Marinomonas > Marinomonas rhizomae. The sequence goes on along the minus strand of NZ_CP073343.1, from coordinate 3,963,033 downwards.
AGGTCGTCATAACTTTTTTTGATAAATTGACGAAGACTATTAGGAATGGTGTAGCTGTCCCAATCAACCGCAGTGGGTTCTTCTTCGATCTGCTGCGTCTCGTTTACTTGCTCGGCCTGTGCATTTAATTTTTCGAAAAAGCTGTCTTTTAAGTTGCTCAGCTGACGACTGTCTGTCTTCGTCTGATCAAAAAGGTGTGAGCCAAGCATCTCCAGCTTGCGAATTTGCTGTTGGCATTCATGGCAACGTTCCAGATGTGTAGAAACACATAAAGAATGAGCTAATGGTAATGAGCCGGCGGAGTAGTCGGTCAATATTTCAATCGATGGATGGTAGTTAATCATCGATACTACCTCTTAACGTAAATAGTGAGTTTGTGCAAAGCAAGGCGAACTCGAGACTTAATCGTTCCGAGAGGAAGAGATAACTCTTCCGCTGCTTCTTTGTGGGTTTTGCCTTCTAAGTAGACTTTGGCCAAAACCTGTTTTTGATCCGCAGGCAATTTGTCTAAGCCTTGTTGAATCCGTTCTTGATCTCTTTTTTGCTGAGCGTCTTTAAATGGGTCGGCATTTTCGTCGACAACATTTTGCCAAAGATACTCTGGGTCAATATCTGACTGATGGCGGCTGTTTTTACGCAAATAATCGATACGTGCGTTTCTTGCAAGCGTAAACACCCAAGTGTTCAAAGACGCGGATTCTGGCTTGTATGTGTGAGCCTTGTTCCATATGCGAATCATCACTTCTTGAGCAATGTCATCGGCCATTAAGTTGGCGCCAGGTTGTGCCGCGAGACAGAACGCTCTTACTTTTGGAACATAGTGATCAAATAGGCGAACGAGTGCCGTTTGGTCTCTGTGTTGTGCAATCGCAAAGATGTCCGCTACGCGTTGTTCATCTGGTTCTGTTTGTATTGCGCGTTCCATTTATTGCTCCAAAAGGAAGGCTGACATGTTGTTTCTAAGATATACGTGATAGATAGAAGCATGGATCACATTCTATCTATTTAATAGTAAAAAATTTCAGCTCTTCAATTCGTGAAAATAGAGTGATCCATAATTGGCTTCAGTGCGTTTAATCAGAATAAATGAAACGAGTTGATTCTCGGTCAATTCTCCATATCAAGATGGCTAAGGTAAGTGATGGACATGGCGGACTCTAAAGTGGATCCCAATTCTTTGTTGATAGAGCGTTTTAAGGCGTTTTATCTTGATGTGAAACATCCAAAGCTCGACAAAATAGATGAAGTGTACACAGAAGATGTATTGTTCAAAGATCCTGTCCATGAGTTACGTGGCGCAGACAAGTTACATGCTTATTTGTCTGAGATGTGTGTCAATGTTCACAGTGGCCGCTTTGAATACTTGGATCAAATTGTGTCCGAAAATACGGCGTACATAAAATGGAACATGCATTTTAAACACCCAAAATTAGGTAATAAAACCATTACGGTGCGTGGCATCAGTCAGGTGCAATTTAATGACCGTATCTACTTTCATGAAGATGTTTATGACCTGGGCCAGTTGATTTATGAACATGTGCCCCTGTTGGGTGCAATGGTGAAAGGCCTAAAGAAGCGCCTAGCGAATTAAGGAGAGCATTATGAGTCATGCCACGGATAAAAAAGTCGTTTGGATCACCGGAGCGAGTTCTGGTATAGGACTTGCTTTAACTAAGCGTTATCTAGAAGACGGCTGGCGAGTGTTGGCCAGCGCAAGAAAGTCCGGTGAGCTTGAGGGTCTATTGGAAGCCTTTGATAGTTTAACCTTTGTGCCCTTTGATATGACTGATGACAGTCAGATTGAAGCCGTTCACGATACTTTGAGTTCCTATTCTGCTCATTTAGATTGTGCTGTATTGAATGCCGGAACATGTGAATATTTAGAGATTAATGAGCCAGATTGGAAAATGATGGATCGCATTATGTCGGTTAATTTTTTGGGCTTAGTGAACAGTGTTGAAGTGTGTTTGCCTTTGCTTAAAAACGCATCAAGTCCGCATTTGGTGGGGGTGAGTTCTCAAGCGGTACAAGCCGCTTTCCCTCAAGCAGAAGCCTATGGCGCTAGTAAAGCGGCTATTCGATATTTCTTATCTTCTTTACGCATGGATCTGAAGCAGTTCAATGTGGATGTTACCTGTCTGTTACCTGGGTTTGTTGATACGCCTTTGACACAAAAAAATACTTTCGATATGCCATTTTTGATGTCGCCTGAAGAAGCCGCAAAGCGCATGTTTGGCGCCTTGAAATCTCGTCCGTATGAATTTGCTTTTCCTAAGCGATTAACCGCTATGTTATGGGTTGGACGACACTTTCCAAAGTTATGGCTTGATAAGTTAGCGCCGAAAAAATAACGATTTCACATTTAAAAAAACCAGTTTGGCTGGTCATAAAAATATGTTTTAAGGGGACAATGAGTGAAAATTGCCATTATTGGATCAGGGATTTCCGGTCTGACCAGTGCTTATCTTTTACAGCAACAACATGATGTGACGGTGTTTGAATCCGCAGAGCGTATTGGCGGTCATACTGCGACGGTACAAGTAGAAGAAGCCGGCAGTACTCGGGCAATTGATACCGGTTTTATTGTCTTTAATGACTGGACGTATCCAAACTTTATTCGTTTGATGGACGAGTTGGGAGTGAAGTCTAAAGCCACCGAAATGAGCTTTAGTGTTAGCTGTCAGCGTACAGGGTTAGAGTATGGTGGCAATAATCTAAACACCTTGTTTGCTCAGCGTCGCAACCTGTTGAACTTCTCTTTTATGGGGATGTTAAAAGACATCTTGCGTTTTAACAAAGAAGCCATCCTAGACTTAGAAAGCGGCCAATTGAAAGAAGGCGTGACGCTTGGTGAATATCTAAAAGAAAAAGGTTATGGCAATCGGTTTGCGAGCCATTATCTCATTCCTATGGGCAGCGCTATCTGGTCGTCTACTTTGGATGAAATGATGGAATTTCCATTGGTGTTTTTCGTTCGTTTCTTTAAAAATCACGGTTTGTTAAGTGTGAACGATCGCCCACAATGGCGTGTTATTGAAGGCGGATCGTCGGCGTATTTGCAGCCATTGGTGGAAACATTCGAAGATCGTATCCAGCTTGGGGCGGATATTACTCAAGTTCACCGCTCTGAAGATAAAGTCATCATTCATTTTGGTGATGGCTCTGCACAGATTTTTGATCAAGTGGTGTTTGCTTGTCACAGTGACGAAGCGTTGGCTTTGTTAGGGGACCCGTCTGCCGATGAGCAAGCCATTTTGGGCGCGATTCCTTATCGAAATAACGATGTGGTACTGCACACAGACACACGACTATTGCCAAAGAAAAAACTAGCTTGGTCGAGCTGGAACTATCATTTGGGTTCTGATCGGACTAAGCCAGCAACCCTCAGTTATAACATGAATATTCTGCAGCACTTTTCCAGTGATACAACCTATGTCGTCACCTTAAACCAGACGGATATGATCGCGGAAGACAAAATAGTTGGGCGCTTTCAGTATTCTCATCCTACCTTTACTTTGGAAGGTATCAAGGCTCAGGATCGTTGGTCAGAGATTAATGGTGTCAACAAAACATGGTTTTGTGGTGCGTATTGGCGTAACGGCTTCCATGAAGATGGTTGCTGGAGCGGTGTTCGTGTTGCGAATGGACTAGGTATTTCATGGTAGATTTTGTTCCTAAGCACAGTGCTATTTATCACGGCATGGTGCGACACCGCCGGTTTACCCCACGCGCACATGCGTTCCGCTATCGTGTTTTTATGATGTATTTCGATTTAGACGAGTTAGACGATGTGCTGGCGATGAGTCCTTGGTGGTCAATGAAGAATTGGTCTCTCGCTCGATTCTCGCGAAAGGATTATTTCGGGAGCCAATCTCTTTCCATTAAACAAGCGGTGTTGTCGGAAGTGAATGATCGTCTGGGGCTGAATTTATCGGGCTCAGTTCGTATGCTGACCAATTGCCGTTACTTTGGCTTCATCATTAACCCCATTACCATCTATTACTGCTTTGATGAAAATGAGCAACTGCAAGCCATGTTGCTTGAAGTGACTAACACTCCTTGGAAAGAGAAAATCCCTTACGTTTTAAAATGTGATCCAAGTGATCAAATGCAGCGTATTCAATTCAATAAGGCAATGCATGTGTCTCCGTTTCACCCGATGGAGCATTTTTATGATTGGCGCAGCAGTGTTCCGAGTAAAAAATTAGCGGTACACATGCAGAACAAAGAATTAGAGGGTGAGCAATGTGTGTTTGACGCCACATTGTCGCTAACTCGAATGACTCTAACATCAAGCTCTATGGCTAGGGTGTTGTTTCGTTATCCAGTCATGACCATGCAAGTGGCATTTGGTATTTATTGGCAAGCACTTAAGCTTTGGATGAAGAAAGTCCCTTTTTATTCACATCCGAATTCATCGTCTAACACGGCTACTAACAAAAGTAATAAGTAGCAAAATGCATTAGGAGACTAACAAGTATGAACTCCGTCAGTATGGATAATCAAAAAGTGAGAAAAAATCGCACGACAACATGGTTTGATAATGTGGCCCGTAAGATGGTTTTTACTATGTTGGGCAAATTAGAAGTGGGTCATCTTACTTTAGAAGAGAACGGTGAAACTTATTCTTTTGGGGAATCGAAAGATCATACTCAATATATTGCTCATATTCATGTTCACGATATTCATGCTTACCGCGATGTATTCCAAAATAGCAGTATTGGTGCTGGTGAAGCTTACATGAAAGGCTGGTGGTCTTCTTCAGACGTGGTTGGTGTTATTCGTTTGATGGTCGCTAACCTGAATTTAATTAATAAAATGGATGCGAAACGCCCTATCTGGAGCCGTATCGGTGCCAAAATTGTACACAAGTTAAATGCCAATACGAAGAAAGGCTCAAAAGATAACATTTCTGCCCATTATGATTTGGGTAATGATTTCTTCTCATTGTTTTTAGATCCGACCATGATGTATTCCTCTGCGGTATATCCTCAGGTGAATTCTTCTTTAGAAGAAGCCTCGGTGAATAAATTGGATCGAATTTGCCAAAAACTTCAGCTTAGCAAAGAGGATCACTTGTTAGAGATCGGTACTGGCTGGGGGGGAATGGCGATTCATGCCGCAAAACACTATGGTTGCCAAGTAACGACGACGACAATATCGAAAGAGCAGTACGAATTTGCCAAAGCTCGAGTGGAAGCGGAAGGCCTGCAAGACAAGGTTACTTTATTGCTTGAAGATTATCGTGATCTGCAAGGCCAATATGACAAGCTAGTGTCGATCGAGATGATTGAAGCCGTTGGTCACGAATACTACGACAGTTATTTCTCCAAATGCAGTGCACTATTGAAGCCGCACGGAGTAATGGTGATCCAAGCCATCACCATTGCTGATCAGCGTTACGATTATGCTCGCAGTTCAGTGGACTTCATTCAGCGCTACATCTTTCCAGGTGGTTGTTTGCCATCCAATCAAGTGATCGCTCATAAGATTGCTTCTAAAACTGACATGCAGATCGTCGGCTTAGAAGACATTACTGAACATTACGCGAAAACCCTTGCCGATTGGCGCACACGTTTTCATGCGGCACGTCGTGAAGTGACCGATATGGGATTTGACGATGTGTTTTGTCGCATGTGGGATTTCTATCTCGCCTACTGTGAAGGTGGTTTTAAAGAACGAGCGATCAGTACTGGGCAGTTTGTTTTTGCCAAACCTGATCATCGTTTGTCGATTTAACGGGTATGAAAGGAGTAAATGGCATGAAACCTGTGATGAATGCCATTTTGTTTCAAGTCGTTTGGTTCGTCTGTTTATTGGCGGGTAGCGCTTGGGCGCTTATCGCGACGGTTTGCTACTTGTCGTTACATCATCGCTATTTTATGACGGATCGAAGAGAGTGGCGTTTGTTGTTTGTCTTCTTAATCCTTGGTTTACTGATAGACGGAAGCCTATTTCAACTAGGTATTTTCTCGACAAGCACCGAGGTGCTAAGTGATATTAAAGTACCACCTGTGTGGTTACTGTGCCTTTGGGTTAGTGTCGGTACCTTGTTTGCTCATAGTTTGACTTTTCTACGCTCACGTTATCTTTTCAGTGCGTTACTTGGCGCGGTTGGGCCAACAATGAGTTATTTTGCTGGGGCAAATCTAGCAGGTATTGCATTGGCTGAGCCTGTTATTTTGAGTTTGTGCGTTGTCGCTATCGTCTGGTCTATGGTGTTACCACTGGGCGTATGGCTTTGTGAAAAATGGGCATTATTTCCAAAAGAAGGAGAAAAAAGGTAATGAAAGGTTTTCCTGCTCTACCGTTACCAACGCGGTCTCTTGTTATTGTTGCGTTGGCTGCTTTATGTAGTTCTTTTAGTTTCGCTGATGACGCTTTTTCTAAACTGGTTGGTAGTGCTTACAATATCGAAACCGGGGCCTTGCTTTATCGAGAAACACATCAAAAAATCAGCAAAGATATTTATAAAGTTGAATACTCTGAGCCTGATGGACGAGTGTTTGCGAATAAAACGATCGATTTTTCCAAGTCACAAACCACCCCTAGTTTTTCACAGCTTAATAAACGTAACGGTGAAAAAATTGATGTCACTCAGAGTGGTAATCAACTCCAAATACGTTATCAAGAAAACAGTAACGAAAAAGTTGAAAAAGACTCGGTGACATTGGCCCAAGGCATGGTGGTTGATGCGGGCTTTGATGCTTTTGTAAAACAATATTGGGATACCTTAATCTCTGGAAAAGAGATGGACATTGAGTATCTTGTGCCCAGTAGGCAGTCAACTTTTAGTTTTCGTTTTAGTCAGATTACCTGTGTAGACGGTACAAAAGAGGGGGCTATGTGTTTTGCCCTCAAGCCTGTTTCTTGGTTTGTTAGGATGGCGGTAGACCCTATTGTGGTCGCTTATGATCCAGTCGATAAGAGGCTATTGCGATTTACAGGACGAACCAATATTTGTGATGAGCAGGGTAAGTACTTAACCGCGGATATTAAATATCATTACATGTAGTTGTTTATTTAGTTTATAGGGGAAGCAATATGAGTTACTTATGGCGATCAATTTCGGGCAAAATGTCTATTTTATTGTGCGCGTTGTTGCTGACGGCTTGTTCTACACCTGAGGTGTCTTTATATGCCAAGAATGAACCTAAATTTGATATTCAGTCGTTTTTTTCTGGTTCTTTAACCGCTCATGGCACCCTGAAAAATCGCAGTGGCGAAGTAACTCGCTATTTCAATGCAACCTTAGAAGGTAGCTGGGATAAAGGGGTTGGAACGCTTGCTGAAGTGTTTGTGTTTGATGATGGTGAAGTGCAAAAAAGAACCTGGATAATGACACCAGATGCGCAAGGTAAATACACCGCAACCGCAAATGATGTGATCGGGAAAGGTGACATTAAAATTGCTGGCAATGCCTTGTTTATGAAGTATGTTCTACAAGTGCCTTACGATGGTGATTTAATAGAAGTGAATGTGGACGATCGCATGTACATGGTGAAAGACGGTGTCGTGATGAATGAATCAATTATGACTAAGTTTGGTTTTGAAGTAGGCTACTTGTCGATTGTTATACAAAAAACGCCACAGTAACGCTCGTTATTTGAGCGAATCCTAACAACTCATACAAAAATGAATAATGCTTCCAACGCTTTATCAATTAGTTGAATAGAGGTATCGGGTAAAGCACTTATTTTCGATGATATTAATAAAAGGCTGCCTTCGGGTAGCCTTTTTTATTGGTACATTTCAATATCTATGTAATTATCAACATATGCATACAATATATCTGTAAAAAAGTGCTTTTTTAGATCAGAGGGTAAGGACAAAAGGGGTTGCTTAGTGTTTAAAAACATCATAGAAGTAGTGCCTTCGAGAAAAAGGGTCACCTTTTTTTATGGCTTCTTTTCTTTGTTTATTATCCTCTTCGCTTTTACCCTCGGCCTGTATTTATCTTTATTGAATGACTTAGACGCTCGTACGGAGGCGGCGAAAAAAGCTTTGTCAGATAGAATGGATAATATTTTCACTGAGTTAAAACAAGTTGCAGAAGATAGTCGTTTGTCCTGTGAAAAGCCTGATTTAAAGCGCTTACGGCGCGCCACGTTTTATTCTCCTACCTTAAAAGAAATTGGCTTATTCAACTCGAATTTTGTTGTGTACTGTTCAAGTCTAGGGCCAACTAAGATCACAATTTATGACTCTATAGCCTCTAGAATCACCAATAGTGAAGGCCGTAAAACGGTCTCTTTGGTGAAGTCTAATACGCTGAGTGAGTCAACGTTCTTTGCTTTTTATCAAAGAATGGATGGCCTTGGTGTAAATGGATTAGCGCCGCCAGAGAGTATTGCTGTTAGTGTGGACCAAGTTTTATTACCTGATTATTTCTATGAATTGATGATTGGCAAGCAAGTCTTCTCTTCAAATAGAGAAGGGATGGATTCGAATGTAATTGCTAAGCAGGAGGTGTCGTTAGCTGATTGGTCAATGACACTAACTGTGTTTTTCCCAGCGAGCTTGTACTGGCAGAGTTTATGTTCGCTTTGGCCATTTATGTTATTGAGCTGGGGAGGCTTGTTCGCGGCTTTTTATATTGGTCATTTAGTATTGATTTATTATCGTCGTTCTTTGCGTCACTGTATTAAACGGGCAATAAAGAAAAATGCTATGGAGGTGTATTTCCAGCCTGTTGTGTCTTTAAAAGACGGTGGGTTTCATGAAATGGAAGCGCTGATCCGCTGGCGTTCCTTTCGTCATGGTCAGGTTTCACCATTAGTGATTGTTGATATGGCGGATAGACTTGGCTTGATTGATGATCTTACTTGGATGGTGGTTCGTAAGGTTGGGGAATTTTATCGAGAATACCCTGAGCAACTAAAACACATTAAAATCTCCGTCAATGTTGATAGGCATAGTTTACTTAAAGAATGTTTTGCGCTGAATTTGTCTCATATTCTTGATGAGTATCCTGAATTAAAAGGTAGACTTGGTCTTGAAGTAACCGAAACCAGCGCGCTAGATTCTGCTGAGTTACCTTTGATGGTGAGTCGTTTTGAACACATTAAAGCGATGGGGATTGGCTTATCCGTCGATGATTTTGGTACTGGTTATGCTGGGTTGGACTTTTTACGCCGTTTCCCATACGACACATTAAAGTTAGATCAAATATTTATCGCCAGCTTAAAAGATGACCAATTTACTCGTCAGATACTTACCTCGGTTACCAAATTAGCAAAAGAGCTAAACATGGAATTGGTGGCTGAAGGGGTTGAACGCGAAGATCAATTAAATGCGGTTCGAGAGCTTGGAGTGGATAGAGTACAAGGTTATTACTTCTGTCGCCCACTACCAAAAGATCAAGTGATTACTTGGCTCGAAGAAAACACCACAAAATAAACGCACTGCCATAATACTAGATTGTATTCTGAGTCGGCTTCTCTTACCCTCTACCGCTCAATTTCTATGCTCAAGGTCTTATCATATGGCAACTCTGGTTTTTCGGCTGAAATATGTCCCGGATGAAGAAGCGGACGATATTCGTCAATTATTAGCTGATCATGATATTGCCTTCTATGAAACTACCGCAGGACGCTGGCAAATTTCCATGGCTGGGTTGTGGGTAAAAGACAAAGAACAAGCCATTAAAGCGCGGGAGTTGATTCATCAAGACCAAATGGCTCGTGCTCAAACCATGCGCCCCATCACTTTTGGGCAATGGATATTGGGATATTTACAACACGCTCGTCAAAATCCAGCAGAAGCGTTTTTTACTCTGATTGCTGTGTTGATTATTTTAGGTATTTCCATCATTCCATTTACGTTATGGCTTTAATCGCTAAGTGTTGTGATAGAAAGCACCATCAATGAAAAGCTAAGTTGCTTCATTTAATGACAATGTTATTACTGCGGCTTTACGCTGAGCTCTAGCACTAATCAATTGAACGTTAATCGCGCTGACGATAACAATCAACATGCCAAATAAGCTTAGCCAATCAGCATGAGATGAGCTAATACTGTTTTTCCACCAACCAAGGGCGACACAGGATTCCGTTAGAATGAACGCCATTACAGGTGTTAATGCTACGGAAGCGCTTACTTGGACGGTTTGCCAATAGCGCATGGCTTGCGCAAATGCACCATAAGCGATGAGTGTATTAAGGCAGCAGAATGCCGCAATCCAAACCTCATCAGAAGACATTTTCAGTAGTTCACTTGGTGACGAAAACGGCAGCATAACGACCAAAGCGTAGGCATAAATCGCCAGTAAAATATTGGAAGGCGCTAAACGTTTGAACAAGGACTTTTGCAGTAACGCGTACATTGACCAAGCCGCGGCAGACATTTGCACAATAGCGAAGCCTACCCAGATAGAGCCTTGACCACCTTGCCCAAAAATAGGGTGGAAGAAAACTAGCATGCCCAAACCTATTCCCACAAAACATAGCCATTGCTGCCAGTTAATGCTTTCTTTTAAAAAGAATAAACCGCCCAAGGCGAGAAATAGCGGTGCAATTTGAAAACTCAGTTGTGCCGAGCCGGGTAACAAAAAATTTAAGCTCCACGCAAAGCTGGTGTAGTTCACAATCAAAAACGTGCCAGCAGCAACAAGGCGCAGCCAGTCATTTTTAGACAGGGACTTAAATTCGCCTAATTTTCCACGCTGCCATTGCCATAACCCCAAAATGATCCCCGCAACTGAAAAGCGTAACCAAGTCAGCGTGATAGGATCGGAAAAACCACCAGACAGCTTGAGAGCGATGGGCAGCATTCCCCAAAACAGCACTGTGACGGAGCTAAATAATAGTCCGTATAAGAAAGTCTGTTTGGCAGTTGGCATGGCTATGACCTTTTAATATGAAAAGAGACGGAGAGTTCATAATGGCTTTTCCTCTTTATTAAATCCAATGCATAATAGTTCTAATCATTATGCATAAATCGAGATTTAGTCATGATCCCCAACTCACTTCAACACTTGGATCTTAAGTCTTTAACTGGGCTTTTGTACTTATTGGAAGAGCGTAATGTTGGACGGGCGGCAGATCGATTGTATTTAAGCCAATCTGCTATGAGTCGGTTGCTAAATCGACTGCGTGATGCTTTTGACGATCCTTTGTTTATTCGTACCTCAAAAGGCATGGTGCCCACGTCAAAAGCCTTAATGTTAGAAGCACCATTAAAGTTAATGCTAGAACAGATTTCAGGGCTGGAATCCCCGCCAGACTTTCAGCCGCAAAGTAGTAATCGTGTATTTCGTTTACAAACAACGCACTATCAGGCCCAAGCTTACGTGCCAGCAATCGCTGAACGCTTTTACCAAGAAGCGCCATTAGCCTCGTTGGAAACGACGACGATCACAGAGACCAGCTTGGTCAGTCAAACTGAGCATTCTGCCGATGTCGTATTGTGTAGCGAATACATTGAAATCCCCAATACCTATCGCAAAGTATTATTGGGACGCGAAAAATTTCGCTGCATCATGTCGAATAACCACCCGCTGGCCAAACAAGATAAGATCAGCCTTGATGAGTATTTAAGCTTTTCTCATGTCTTGGTGAGTATGGGTGGAAATCGGCGCGTAGTGAGTGATTTGGTCTTGGCGGATAGGGCACATGAGCGGCGTTTTGCTTTTCGCACACCGTATTTTTTGTCGGCACTAGAAACAGTAGGTCGCACCTCGTTGCTGATTAGTACCAGTGGTTTACTTGCTGAGCGTTTCTGTGAACAGTTTAATCTCACTATGAAGCCGCTGCCTATTGAGTTTCCTGATTCTAAGTATTTTTTAAGCTGGCCAAAAAGTATCGAACGTGACCCAGCCGTTGAATGGTTTAGACGATTAACCGAAGAAGTGGTAAAAGGCTTGATTCCTTATCCTGAGTCGTAACTTTTAGAGTTATTACGAGTTAGCCCTGTGACATCTCAGCACATTTAGTCCAAGCCGAGGAATTCGGTTATACTCGCATTTTGGTTTAAAACAATGGCATTACAGTGGTCTTAAAAAGCAAGAATACGAAAAGCAAACGCAACAATAAATTAGAGCTTCATCCTCGTAACCCGCATCGTGCGCGTTATGATTTTGCTCTGTTGGCGGATTCTTGCCCTGAACTTTCTGGTTTTATTCAACTCAATCAATATGGCAATGAATCCGTTGATTTTGCCAACCCTGCTGCGGTGAAAACTTTAAACCGTGCTTTATTAAGTCATTTTTATGGTGTCGCTTTTTGGGATATTCCACCAGGCTATCTTTGCCCACCCATTCCTGGTCGAGCGGATTACATTCATTATTTAGCTGACTTGCTAGCGACCAGTAATCAGGGCGTTATTCCCCGTGGAAAAGGCATAAAAGTCTTAGATGTGGGCGTCGGGGCGAACTGTGTGTATCCGATTATTGGTCATCAAGAATATGGCTGGCAGTTTATCGGTTCCGATGTGAATCCTGTAGCCGTGGCGACCTGTGACACCATAGTGAAATCTAATCCTTGCTTGAAGGGCGCGATTAGTACGCGACTACAAACTCAGCCGGCTAAGCTGTTTGATGGTGTGTGGAAGGAAAAAGATCGCTTTGATTTGACCTTATGCAATCCGCCTTTTCATACCAGTGAGTCAGCGATGATCGACGAGTCCCAGCGCAAATGGCGCGGCGTTAAAGGCAAAAAACTGACAACCGAAAAACCGGTACTGAACTTTGGTGGAACGGCGGCCGAGTTATGGTGTGATGGTGGTGAAGCGGGTTTCGTCTCGCGCATGGTAAAAGAAAGTGTGCAATACGCTGATCGTTGCTTTTGGTTCACTTCTTTGGTGGCGCGTCAGGGAAATTTAGATGCGATTTATCGGATGTTAAAAGAAGTTGGCGCTCGCCAAGTGAAAACCATTGAAATGGCGCAAGGTCAGAAAATCAGTCGATTTGTCGCGTGGAGTTTCCTTGCTGATGACCAAATTGACTACTGGAAAGACAACTACTGGCAAAATTAAACGCATGCCAATAGTTGTCTCGCAGAATTTATAGCGCCGCTGCAATCTCGGCAGCAAGGCGAGCGTTGTTAAACACCAGCTGGATATTACTTGCTAAGCTGTCTCCACCTGTTAGTTCCGCTACCCGTGCCAGCAAGAATGGTGTGGACTCTTTACCGGCCACACCTTGTTCTTCCATTTCCGCTAATGCTTGATTAATGGCTGCATCTATAGCGGCTTTATCCATCGCAAATTCTTCAGGAATCGGGTTGGCGATAATCGCCCCACCGTGCAGCTGCATTTCCCATTTTGCCTTGATGAAATCTGCAATATCGCCAGCAGATTGCATATTATAATCCACCGTCTGATCACTTTCACGAGTATAAAAAGCAGGCAGTACATCTGTTTTATAGCCCAATACTGGCACGCCTTGCGTTTCCAAATATTCGCGTGTAAGCGCAAGGTCCAGAATCGATTTCGCCCCAGCACAAACAACCGCCACATCGGTTTTTGCTAGCTCTTGTAAATCCGCTGAAATATCAAATGTTTGTTGCGCGCCACGGTGCACACCACCAATGCCACCCGTAGCAAACACTTTAATACCCGCCATTGCCGCAATAATCATTGTCGCTGCAACCGTCGTTGCACCGTGTTGTTTTTGTGCGACAACAAGGGGTAAATCACGGCGTGAGCATTTGGTCACAGACAAGCCAGCTTTCGCTAAGGTGTCAATTTCGTCATTGCTTAGTCCCGCTTTCAGGCGACCATCAATGATCGCGATAGTCGCAGGAACGGCGCCATTATCACGGATGATTTGCTCTACTTTCTTGGCCGTTTCGGCATTTTGTGGCCACGGCATACCATGAGAAATAATGGTGCTTTCTAAGGCGACAACAGGTTTTCCTGCTGCAATGGCGGCGGCTACATCTGGGTTGATATCTAGGTATTGGTTCATAGTTTTTCTATCCATTGGGTGACATGTTGAATGGTAAGTTCTGGGTGATTGGCGTAAGGGCTTTCTAGTGTCATAGCGGCACAAGCTAATGCAAAAGACAAAGACTGGTCGAGATTTTTATTTTGCTGACGAGCGCTTAAATAGCCGGCCAATAATGCATCACCTGCGCCACTGTCGCTGACAGGGCAGCTCGGGTAACAAGCTTTACGTTGGCACTCGGTTGCGCTGAAAAATAAAACGCCTTCACTGCCTAAACTGAGTAATACTTCTTCTACGCCAGTATCAAGTATGGCTTTTGCAAGTTTTTCTGGGTCTGTTTCGTCGCAATCTAGAATGGCTCTGGCTTCGTCTTGATTGACTTTTAATAGTGCTAGTTGCGGTAAAATAGAGCGTAAGCGAGGTGCTTTTGCTGTGGATACCGCATCGGCAATGAAGCGAGTTGTTAGTGTTTGCTGTGCTAACCAAGAGATCACTTCGGCAGATAAATTAGCATCGACGATAATGCGATAAGCGCTCTGTAATAAAGACTGCTTACTGCTTAGTTTTTGCTGGTCTAATGTGTCAATGATACGCATATCGGCAATGGCCGCTTGCAGTTCACCATTGTCATTATTGATGGCTAAATATGTGCCTGTAGGTAAGGTATCAAGGCGCAGTACGTGATGCGTGTCGACACCGCTTAAGCGGGTTTGCTCAATGAGCCAGTCACCGCGCTGATCTAATCCAATAGGGGCAACCAGATGTACATTTTCTCCGAGCCGAGCCAAGTTCTCAGCGATATTACGGCCGACGCCTCCAGGGCTTTGGTTGATGGTTCCTGGGTTCGAATCATAGGGAGTTAAGTCAGTACTGCTGCGACCATGGATGTCGACATTGGCACCACCTATAACAACGTATGTGTTTTGTTCGGCGAGTAGGTAGCCTTTTCCTAGAATATACCCTTGTCGAGTGAGTTGCATGATGTGGCCAGCAACGGATTCTCTACTCATATTGAGTCGATCTGCAAGAGCTTGCTGCGATGCCAAAGGGTCGAGCTTGATGGCTTCGTATACGCGATAAGTTTGGTCTTTCATAAGGCTTATAACAGAAGTTTAAATAAATAACATATGTTATGATGAATAAATATACAAGAGCTTTGGGCTGATATGGTAAAAAAATGTTATAACCCCTATTATTGATTGCCACCTTATTGAGTTTTTGTCTCGTCAGCTGGCCACTTAAGGGCAGTATTAAAGAGGTTTTATAGTGTTAAAAAGCTTTCAAGCACGACTCATTATGTTTGTCTTAGTGTTGCTTGCATTGGTCCAGCTAGGAACAGCGTTAGCTGTTTTATCGTCGTTAAAAGAAGATAACTATAAACAGGGTGTTCATTCTATTGATGTATCACGCAACGTCTTTGATTTGTTTTTAGAAGCTCGTGCCGAACAGTTAACCAAGGGCGTTGAGATTTTGACTTCTGACTTTGGTTTTAAACAAGCAGTCGCAACCAGAGAAACGGGTACGATTCGTTCGGTGCTGCAAAACCATGGTGGCCGTATCAATGCGGATATCTCTCTTCTTGTTTCCCCGCAAGGTGAACTCATTACTGCTACCCAAGAACTGAGTATTAGTAATGCCATTGCGGAACTTGTCTTTGCTGCTCGCCGTTCTGGTGGTTCATCCATCAGTACCATGATTGCCTTTGATAATCGTGCTTATCAGTTGGTTTTAGTGCCGATTAAAGCTCCCAACGTGGTGGCATGGGTTGGTATGGCTTTTTTGCTGGACCAAGCCTTGGCTGAGCAGATTAAAAATGTAACGGGATTAGATATCAGCTTTGTCTATGAAGTGGATGATGAACACACTCTTGCTGGTGGATCGACCCTTCCATTAGACGAAAAAGAACGGTTACTGAAGGATATTGGAAACGTTGAAAGTATTCTCAAATCCCCCGTCTTTTCTAGTGATGAAAAGTATTTATCTCTTGGTGTGGATCTTGGTATGCCAAATCAATGGGGCATTATCCATTTGCCTTATGGCCCTTGGTTAGAAAGTTATCGCGACACACGTAATCAACTGATATTGATTTTTACTGGTGCCTTAGCTTTGGCCTTGTTTTTTGGTATCGCGTTGGCCCGAAATATGACGAAGCCGATCGGTCGTTTGGTAGATTACGCCCAACAAATTGGCTTGGGTGGAACGAAAGATAAAGTGAGTGCGCCGGATGTCGGTGGCGAGTTTGGTGTTTTGTCTCATACCATGAAAACGATGCAGGACTCTATCATCAGTAGGGAAGAAGAACTCAACTATCGGGCCTCCCATGATCAGCTGACAGGGTTATTCAATCAGAGTGCGGTAGAGCAGTATTTAAGCGACACCTTACCCAAAGAACAGGGAGGTTTAGTGCTGGTTAACATTCGTCACTTTAAAGATATCAATAATATGCTGGGTTTTGATGTCGGCAACTTGTTGTTATCAAAAGTGGCGGAGCGTCTTCAAGCGTGGGGACATGATGCCAAGAAGCTAGCAAGATTGAATGCAGATAAGTTTTTGCTGATTTTTGATCGCTCCATTACTCAGCAAGATTGTAGTGATTTAAAAGGCTTTTTTAATAACGAATTTGAGGTCGAAAAAGGTTCGGGTATTCGCTTAGATATCAGCATAGCCGTGCTTCCTTTTGAGCACGCTACGACAACGGTAAATAGTGCCATGCGACGTTTAGACATCGTTGCCGATGAAGCGCGTGAATCAAGTGATTTATGTGTTTTTTATGAAGTGGGTCAGGATGAAAACCATCGCCGTCAGCTGACAATTATTCGAGATCTACCGGCTGCGCTAGAAGGCGGTCAATTGTTTGTTGTTTATCAGCCCAAGGTTGGTTTAGCAGGTGATGATTGCCACGAAGCCGAAGCGCTAATTCGTTGGATTCATCCAGAGCTTGGTTTCCTTCCTCCCGATGAGTTTATTTCTTTGTTAGAACACGCCGGTAGCATCCAGCAGTTAACTAAGTGGGTGCTTAATACGGTTTTGTCTCAACTAAGCAAGTGGTGGACACAAGGGCATGAAATACGTGTTGCCGTGAACTTATCAGCCCATGACTTGTTAGATGATCAGTTGCCATTTATTGTCTCTGAAGCCTTGCAGGCGAATCGTTTACCGACTCGTGCACTGGCATTAGAAGTGACAGAAAGTGCGGTGATGAAAGACCGAGCGAAAGTTATTAATGTCTTGAAAGCATTTCAAAAAATGGGCATTCATCTTGCTATTGATGACTTTGGTACTGGGCAATCATCTTTATCTTACCTACGCGAATTGCCAGTTAATGAAGTGAAAATAGACCGAGCCTTTATTCAATATATTGATACGAATAAAGGGGATGAATTTATTACTAAGGCGACGATTGAACTGTCTCAGAGTTTAGGTTTTAAAGTGACTGCAGAAGGCGCAGAAAATGCCGCTGGCGTGGCGCTTTTAAGGCAGTATCATTGTGATAAAATACAAGGCTATTTTTTCTCTAAGCCTTTGGTTGCAGAAGAGTTTTTTAAATGGCGTGAGACATTTCATTCGCGTTAATCTCTAACCAATCTTACACGCTGTTAATGTGAGGTTTATTCCAATATGTTGCTTTTGATACGGATGACATTGCTATTATTGTTGGTGGTAGGCGTAACCCTTCTGGGGATTGTGTTTTGCCTGCTTACCTTATGGTCAAAAAATCGCGTGTACTATTTGGGCCGTGTGTTTGCAAAAGTCGGCCCTTTGTTTGGATTGTCGGTCGAAGGTCGAGTGGCTGAATCTGCAAAAAATATCCCCCAAGCTGTTTACGTGGCAAACCATCAGAATAATTTTGATTTGTTTACCTTAGCTGTCGTCGTACCCAAAGGGGTGGTTACCGTGGGCAAAACTAGCTTGCGATGGATTCCTTTCTTTGGTGCTTTGTATTGGGCCAGTGGTAATTTTTTGATCAACCGAGAGGATCGTAAGCAGGCGATAGCTACCATTGATCAGATCGTCTCTAGCATGAAAAAGACAGGCTTATCTATTTGGATGTTTCCAGAAGGCACTCGCAGCCGCGGACGTGGTTGGTTGCCGTTTAAACGCGGTGCTTTTCACGCTGCGGTTCAAGCGGGCGTCCCCGTTATTCCTGTTGTGTGCAGCAGTACGCATGGACAAATTGGTTTGAATCGTTGGAATAATGGCAAGGTGATCGTTGAAATGCTGCCACCAATTGATACAAGCGGCATGCATGAAACCGATGTGGTGAACTTATTAAAATCCTGTGAAGAGCAAATGCATAAAACTCAGCAGAGTTTGGATCAGGAATTGCTCAATCATTAACGTGAGTCTGGGGTTTTACTAAAACTCTTATCTGAATTCAGTGCTTTTTCTAACACTTGCTGTAAATCTTGCTTGCTTGGGAGAGAGTCAGACAAGGTCTGGTTTTCCCATTCTGGATGTTGCTGAGCCTGTTTCCAATAAGGTTTTATTTGATCAATAAGTTCATCGTCTTGGGTTTGGTTCGCCAGCTCGTAGGCTTGCTGTGAAGCGTGACCACGTTGATGCAAATGCCGGATGGCAGTCAAACCTCGAAGACACAGCAGAGTCAGTGTCGCTTTATCAAGACACAAATAATAACGCTTGGTGAATTTACTTTTTAGCGTGTCTTTATAATGTTGGCCTGTTTTCCATGTGGCACCTAAAATAGCACCAATCGTTGTTGCTGTGCCTAGCGTTAACCCTGCAGACATGACATCAATGCCCGCGCCAATCGCCGCACCCGTTAAGGCGCTGGTACTGGTTTCAACGCCCCATTCTTTTAGCGTTTCAGCATCAAAAATGTCTTGTTGCCAGCGGTCATTTTTAATGGCGAGCGGGGTGGCTTTTAAGTCTTCTGCTTGGAACTCATAAAGTCGCAGCAAGTTTTTAATGTAGCGACTTTCTAGAGCGCGTACTTTTTCTTCGAAAACGGAGGATTCCTCAGGCTTTGGTGGGTAACTTGAACATTCAAGACGAGTGCTCGCCGCTTTTAGTATTAATTCTGACAATTGGTTAGCCGCCATTGTCTGGCGAAGTTGTGCCGCTTCTTCTCGGGATTCGATAAGGTGTTTAATTGCGTCATACTTTTCTGGCATGAGGCTTTGAATGCTTTGATACAGACGTTTTTCATCCTCGAAATAAAACGCCACCGTGTCGTATTTTATCACCGCATGCAAATGGCGTTCTGCTAAGACTTTGCGCCAAGCTTCTAAATGTGCGCTGGGTGATGCACTAAAGTTTAAAATAGGAATAATGGGTTTGTTTGCACTGGCCAGTAACGCCAGTTCATCTAAATATTTACCCAGAGGGGCTTGGCGAATGTCTATCACGTATAAAATGATATCGGCTTGGGTTAATTGCTTAAGAATTTTTGCTTCTTGTTCAAACTCATCCTGCGCAAAGTGGCTTTCACAAAATGGCTTTAACCAATCGGCTCCTTGATATGAGCTAAAGGTGTCTGAATGGCGAATTTGCCAAAGGCCAATGGAATCTTCAAAGCCGGGTGTATCGGTTAAGGTAATAATGGCTTCTTGGCCAATATTGATCTTCACGCTTTCTACATGACGAGTGGTTCCAGCTCTATCGCTGACTTCGCCAAAGTCTTGTTTACGCAACAGGGTGCGGATCAATGAGGTTTTGCCTGTGTTTGCGTGGCCAACGACCAAGAGAGATATCGACACGGCTTAGTCCTTCTGCTTGAGTTGGGTAGAGTAAATGTGCGCTTCTTTGGCTAGGCGTTGCCAATCTTCAATAAATTTAGCCTGGCCTTGATCAGCAATGACCATGGTTAAAGCTGAATACACCTTGCTGACTTGGGTGAAAAATCGTCGTGTGCCACGATCTGGACTTTGCTCTGCATTGACCAAAATATACATAGTCTCGTCATTCGCAGAAGCAAGAAACCGATCTTGTTCTTCTCGACCATTTAATAAGGAAACAGAGCGAGCTGCGTGTAGATAATCCGGTCGCGCCTGGCTCCATTCAAACAAGGCCCAATGTTGTGAAAAAGCATCTTCTGCTAGTGTGTTGCTATTTGTGTCATTTGCAGGAGCCGACGAACCAGAGCGATGATGATCGGCATCTAAGATATTTCGGCTTTGCTTTTCTTGTTGTCGGTAACGATTCTGAATAATTTTCTCTTGTGTACTGAGTGGCTGAGCCGCTCGTTTGAGGTGATACATGGCCAAACAGGCGATGGTAAAAATCACCCTTGGTAAGACGCCGTAAAGGAAAATACTCGCGAGCAGGAAATTTGCCCAGTGTTGTCGAGTGGATGCCGTTTGTGAAACAAGATCGACACGGCTAGCGAGAATGTCCACTTGGTTTGGAAGGGCAATACCAAACCATTGTGGAATAGCGCTGAGCGTTTGCGTCAGCTGTACAAAGGCGTCGTCGCTTAATAGCGTGGTTTCCCAGACAAAGTTTACCTGATTGGTAAGTAGTAATAACAACGTCATGATCCAGCCTGCGAATAAATAACAACCCCAGGCACCATGAGAAATACTGCTGATTAACCATTTATTCGAGTGAGCGGGGCATTGCCAATGGATGTAAGCAGTACTCACGTCCGTGTTGATATGTGAGTGCTTACTTATTTTCCGATTTAAGAAAATCAGCAGGCTTAATAGCATGCCTTTGCTTTCAGTTTGCTGTTTCATGGTTGCCATCATGGTGACAAACCAAACGATAAAGTTCAGCGCATGGAAGCCTAATAGAATAATAAACAGCCAGAAAATATTGACCTGATTCGATTGGCTGGTGGCAAAGGCGGGCGGTACCGCCATTAAACCTAACAACAAAGAAACGATCAGCAAACCTAAAATTGCACGATTAAAGTATTGCTTTAGCTGTGTAAATTGAGCCAAGTAGCTAGTAGATTTAGGATATGTTTCTAGCTCTTTTAGTGCACTAGGTAGATCATTTGCGTGAGCTGACAAGCGAAACTCTGTATGAGTTTCTAGCCAAGCTGCTAGGGCAAGTTTTGCGTTAAGTGTTGGGAAAGTCATGTTATCGCGTTGCTCTTTTCATAGATTCGTATGCACTCCATTGTCCTCTTTATTACTTTGTTTTACTTGATGTTATTGATAAAGGCAAAGGTCAGTCACCTATCTTTAATTAAGTCTAATGTTAATGTTGTTGAGCTATATCAACAGGATAGTATTTATAAGTTAGTAAATGCAGTCTAAATGTAGGTAATTGTTAACCTCGATTGATTCCTCGGGCACAGTCAACCTAATATAAGGATATATTATGTAGGCACAGTGATTGTTGTTGGAGACAAAGTTATGCGTTTAAATTCTATTAGGGTGAAGAGCTCTTTGCCCGTACTTGTGATGAGCCTTACCTTTATTGCTGCTTTAGCTTCAATGGTATATATCATTAGTCAGCTAAGCGATGCTCTTAATGCGCAGGCTGACTCTTACGGAAAAGCCTCTGCAGTTATTCTGAATGCGGATAGAGATCTTTATCAGGCTAAGCTTGCTGAGCAGCGCCTTGTCGTAGGTGTTGGTAAGCGTGATGACGAAGAAAAGGATCGTGTTGAAAATGCCCAACAAGTAAAAGATCGTTTTAACCTTTTCCGTCAGTACCTGTCTGCAGAGCCTCAAGTCTATAAGTCTTTAGGGGACTTTGATAAAGCCTTTACTACTTGGTTAAACTCTTCTAATGCCTTTGTCGCACTAGACAAAGACGCACCGACTTTCAAAGCAGCAGAGCAAAAAGCCAATGCAGACTTTAGCGCTTTAAGGGGCATTCTTGATAAAGCGGGTGAAGCGGTAAATAACCATGCGGAAATGTCTAAAAAAGCCGTAATAGAAGAGGAAAAAGCTTTTGAGAAAATGGCGATTGTTGTTGTGGTTATCGGTTTGGTAATAGCTGCTTGGTTCAGCTACAAAACACCTAAAACGCTTACTAATCAAGTACGTTACTTAGGACAGCGTATTCGTGAAATATCGGAAGGTGATGGTGATTTAACTCAACGTATCGAGTTTTCTACTAAAGATGAACTGGGTGACTTAGCCAATGAATTTAACGACTTTATAGAGCGTCTAAGAAGCATCATCGGCAGTATTCATAAGCAGTCTGACTCCTTGGGGGAAATGACAGAACAGCTTAATAGTGTTGCTACTCAGACGTCTGGAATCACCACAGCATTGGCAAATGCATCCTCCTCTATTGTGAGCGCAGGCCATGAAATGGATATGTCTAATCAGCAAATGGCAACAGTGGCACGTGATACTGCAGACGAAGCGAAAAACTCTAACAGTTTGACGCAAAATGGTATGTCAGCCGTCAATAAATCTCAGCATGCAATTACCACACTAGTGGCTGATATCGAGATTGCTCTGGGTCGTTCTGGCGAGCTAGAGAAAAGCTCGGAAAGTATTGCGTCGGTATTAGAGGTGATTCGTAACATTGCAGAACAGACCAACTTGTTGGCATTGAACGCAGCCATTGAGGCTGCTCGTGCCGGTGAGCAAGGGCGTGGTTTTGCTGTGGTTGCGGATGAAGTTCGCACCTTAGCAACGCGTACCCAAGACAGTACCAATGAAATCGAAGGCATGATTGAGCAGCTAAAAATCAATGTGGCTGAATCTTCTAAAGCGATACAAAACAGCCGCGACAATGCAGGTTCTACCGTGGAGAATTTTGGTGAAGTAACCAGCGTTTTCAATAGTTTGCAGGAATCCTTCGCGAAAGTTCAGGAAATGGCGGCACAAACGGCACAAGCAACGCAGGAGCAATCCATTGTTGCTAACGACATCAATCAAAATATGGTGTCACTAAAGGATCAGACGGACTCTGTCCAGTCGGTATCTAATCTTATACAACAACAGTCAAAAGATATTACTAAGTTGTATAAAGCACTGGATCAACAGGTAGGGAGCTTTAAGGTTTAACCAAGCGCAGCCTTAGTATTGTTAAAACCGCTTATTGAAAAATAGGCGGTTTTTTTCGTTTATAGTCCAAGATAAGTCGTTTAAGACATTCTTGTTAATGGCAATGGTGCTGCCGTTTTTACAGAGCGAATGGCAAAATGACTTTGAATGTCTTTCACATGAGGTAAAGACTGTAGGGCTTTTAGAATACGCTCGTAGTCTTGTAAATCCACCGCGACCACTTCTAACCGATAATCTGCAATGCCAGAGACTAAGTGCGCGCTGATGATGTCTTCCATTTCTAAAATCGCTTGCTCAAACACGATGTGTTTGTCGTCTGCATGGCTTTTTAAGCGTACCTCGACAAATACCGTCATCGAGAATCCAGCTTTTTGGCGATCAATCCGTGCGTTATAGCCTTCGATCACGCCAGTGTCTTCAAGTTGTTTAACGCGACGTAAACAAGG
The DNA here is from genome assembly GCF_024397855.1 of Marinomonas rhizomae. Lineage (NCBI taxonomy): Bacteria > Pseudomonadati > Pseudomonadota > Gammaproteobacteria > Oceanospirillales > Oceanospirillaceae > Marinomonas > Marinomonas rhizomae. Next base: position 3,939,766 of record NZ_CP073343.1, on the reverse strand, counting down.
CGAGGGTGATAAATGAATTTCCTCCGCTAAAGCAACGTTGGTTAGGCGTCCATCAGATTGCAAATGGGAAAGAATATCTCGGTCTGTTTTGTCCATATTGGCACACTCAGTCATTTATAGGTTTTAATTGGGTGTTATATGCTAAAAAATATCCTTTATTAAGGGTAAATAGCAAGGACATGCTCGGGAGTGAGGGTCGATAATAAGATGATCGATTTCCCACGAGGTAGTTATGCCCCAAACAGCGACACAAAACACATCATCCATATCGGCTGAAGAGCCACCAAAATACAAACAATACGCCACAGGTTGGGGTTTTCGTCTTGGTTTATTGGCTGCCTTTGTGAGTATTTTGATTTGGGCGTCTTGGTTGGTGAGTATGCGAGCTGGCATGATAAATACCTTGACGGCGTTTGATCTAGGCGTTTTGCGTTTCTCTCCACCAGCCTTATTGTTGCTTCCTTTTTTGTGGCGCGGTAGGGCGCAAGTCAAAGCGGTTTCTCCGATACTTTTGTTGGGTATTGTCTGTGGTGCCGGTTTGCCGTTTTTTTATCTCAGTGCGACAGGTTTGAAATACGCGCCAGCGTCTCATGCAGGTTTATTGATTCTTGGTGCCTTTCCTTTCTTTGTTACCTTGCTGGCTGTGCTTTTCTATCAAGAAAAAGTCAGCCGTGAACGCAAGATTGGTTTGAGTTTGGTTTGCATTGGCGTGATTGTTTTACTCAGCTTGTCATTGCTCACCGCGCCAGAAAACACCTGGAAAGGGGATTTATTATTGCTGGGGGCGAGCTTCTTCTGGGCTGTGTATACCGTCAGTTTGCGGATTGCTGGCTTACCGCCTTTGGTCTCAACCGCCTTGATGGGCTTGGTCTCCTTGATCGCGCTGGCTTTCTTATGGGCAACTGGGTTGGCCTCTAGCGGTTTGGCTGAGGCTTCTTGGGACATGCTGGCAGGACAAATCCTTGTACAAAGCCTACTGGTTGGTTTAATGACGGGATTCTCCTATGGCTACGCCATCCAAAAACTCGGTGCGGAAAACATGGCCGCCATCGGCGCCTTCACACCAGTACTCGCGGCACTCATCGCCATCCCCGTACTTGGCGAACATCTAGAAGGCTACTCCATCGCCGGACTCACCTTTGTTAGCATTGGTGTGGTTATCGCCAGTGGAATTTTTAAGAAGCGGTAGTTTTGTTGGTCTGACCAGACTTCTTTAACCGGAAATACTCAACCCTGTTTGCCAATGGTAAGCAGGGTTTTGTTTTTTATAGAGATTTTTATTTTCCTCGAAGTCATAGCTATTTATTTTAAGGGTTATTGGAGTTATTGTTCGTTTGGTTCAAAAAATAACCTATTGGAATTTTTGAAAACAAGCTCAGCTCAACTAGTTCATTAGTGGCTTTAGCAGCTTTAGCAGAGGTACGATCAATGAAATACCCAATTGTATTACATACCGACAATGGCGTTAGTTATGGCGTGACAGTGCCAGATGTGCCCGGCTGTTTTTCTGCTGGCGATACATTTGATGAAGCACTAGAAATGGCCGAAGAAGCAATCTTTTCTCACCTTGAACTCTTATTAGAAGATGGTGAAGACATTCCGACCGCAAGCCCAATCGCTACTCATAAAGAGAACCCAGACTTCGCTGATGGCGTGTGGGCGGTTGTGAATATAGATATCACGCCATTGCTGGGTAAAAGCGAGAAAATTAACGTGACCTTGCCGCATTTGCTCATTACCAAAATCGATAAAATGGTGGCCGCGAATCCGAAATACAAATCGCGTTCTGGGTTCTTGGCGGAAGCATCTAAGAAAGTTTTACAGCTAAGTTAAATGACTAAAAGGAGATCAACAGAAGTGAGTCATGTTCTGATTATAGGTAATGGGTTTGATTTAAATTTAAGGTTGAAAACCAGTTATCGAGATTTCATCGGTTCTACGTTTTTTACTAGAAACTTAGTGGATAGTAGTCTGCCGTTGTTTAAACACTTGGAAAAAATGGATAAAACCAACTGGATTGATATAGAGAAAGAGTTGGAAAGTTATTCTAAGAGTGAAGTTGAGACTTATGCTTTTTTATTGGAGTACAAGAAGCTATGTGAAGAGCTTAAATCCTATATAAAATCTATTAAACTTGAAGATGTGGATCAAAGCTCACATGCGTATCGGTTACTAGATAATATTAAAGGAGAGCAGTTCTTGATACTTAATTTCAACTATACAAATTCAGTTGAAGTTATTTTGAATAACTTAGGTGTGCCTAAGTACAAGATTGATAAATCAATTATTCATGTGCATGGAAGTGTTAAACAGGACGACATTATTTTCGGAGTCGATGATGATGCTTGTATAAATAACGAACACTCATTTTTAAGAAAAACCAGTAGTTCGCTTTATGATGGTGAGCAAGTTATGCAAGCGCTTAATGATTTTGAAAGCTTGTCAATATTTGGGCACTCTCTAGGTGAGTCAGACCATATGTACTTCAAATGCTTTCAAGATTTAGCTATAGGAAGGCAATCTCGAGCTAGAAACCAACGGGAAAGCCTAAATCTTTATTACTATGATGAGATGGCTAAATATCAGTTATTGTCACAAATTTATACATTAAGTGGACGCCAAATGGGGCAACTAAAAGATAACTTAGCATCATTTAAAGAGATAGATGTGTCGAAATAAAAAAGCCGCTCCAATGGAAACGGCTCTTTTATTTTCTAGGCGAAGTTGAACGAATTAAGCATCAATACGTTTGTATTTGATACGAGTTGGTGTGGCTTCGTTGCCGGTACGTTGTTTGTAGTCGGCTTCGTATTCTGCGTAATTACCTTCGAAGAAGACGGCTTTAGAATCGCCTTCGTACGCTAGGATGTGTGTCGCGATACGGTCTAGGAACCAACGGTCATGGGAAATAACAATCGCGGCGCCTGGGAAGGCCAATAGGGCGTCTTCCAGTGCACGTAAAGTTTCTACGTCAAGGTCGTTGGTCGGCTCATCCAGTAGCAATACGTTGCCGCCTTCTTTAAGCAGTTTGGCAAGGTGCAAACGGTTACGCTCACCACCAGACAAGTGCTTAACCAATTTTTGTTGATCTGACCCTTTGAAGTTAAAGCGACCAATGTAAGCACGAGACGGCACTTTGTAGTTGTGAACCGTGATCATGTCTTGGCCGTCGGCGATCTCTTCGAAGACGGTTTTGTCACCGTCGAGTTCACGCATTTGGTCAACGTAAGCAAGCTGAACGGTTTCGCCTATGGTGACGGTACCTGAATCAGGTTGCTCGATGCCGGCGATCATTTTGAATAGGGTAGATTTACCTGCACCGTTACCACCAACAACACCGACGATAGCGCCTTGTGGCACAACCATGTTGAAGTCTTCTAGTAGCATCTTGTGTTCGAAGCTTTTGCTAACGCCTTCGATTTCGATGACTTTAGAACCAAGGCGTGGTCCCGGTGGAATGTACAATTCGTTGGTTTCGTTACGATCTTGGAACTCTTGCGAGTTCATTTCTTCGAAGCGAGCCAAACGGGCTTTGGATTTAGACTGACGACCTTTGGCGTTTTGGCGAACCCACTCAAGTTCCGATTTAATGGCTTTTTGGTGAGAGGCTTGTTGCTTCGCTTCGGTTTGTAGACGCGCGTCTTTTTGCTCTAACCAAGAAGAGTAGTTGCCTTCGTATGGAATACCATGGCCACGGTCAAGTTCCAGAATCCAGCCAGCGGCGTTGTCTAGGAAGTAACGGTCATGGGTAATCGCCACAACAGTGCCTGGGTAATCTTTTAGGAAGCGCTCTAGCCAAGCAACGGATTCCGCATCCAAATGGTTTGTTGGCTCGTCTAGAAGGATCATATCTGGCTTGTTAAGCAATAGACGACATAAGGCAACACGACGACGCTCACCACCAGAAAGATGTTCTACTTTTGCATCCCAATGAGGCAGACGTAGTGCGTCGGCAGCAACTTCAAGAGCACGCTCTAGATTGTGGCCTTCTTTTGCTTCGATCAAGGCTTCAAGTTGGCCTTGTTCTTTTGCTAGGGCATCAAAGTCTGCGTCTGGCTCTGCGTATTCTGCGTAAACTGCATCCAAACGTGCCATGGCTTCGATAACGTCAGTGAAGGCTTCTTCAACGATGCCGCGCACGTTCTTTTCTGGATCAAGATGCGGCTCTTGCTCCAAGTAGCCGATTTTGATGCCCGGCATTGGACGTGCTTCACCATTATGCTCGGTATCAACACCCGCCATAATGCGAAGTAGAGTCGATTTACCAGAACCGTTAAGACCCAATACACCGATCTTAGCGCCAGGGAAGAATGAAAGAGAAATATCTTTTAGAATCTCACGTTTTGGGGGAACAACTTTCCCAACGCGGTTCATGCTGTATACAAACTGAGCCATAAAGAGTCAACTTATCCTGTTATTGAAGACCCTTGAACGAGTGTCATCGTGCAAGGGTTTCGTTAAAACGCTCCACGGGATTGCTAGAAAGGTCTAGCAAGTCGATGGAGAGCCAAATGCAATTAGTGAGGTAAGGATAGCACAGGGGATGATTGGGAAAAATACAGAGGTGAGTAAGAACCGCTATTTATTGTGGCGGTTCTTACTGCGCTTTTTTTACTAAGATGGTTTAGAGCTTAAAGTTTGATAAATCACTGTTAATGCTGGAGCTAAGAGAGTCGAGCTGATCACTCAGCTGTTCGATACTTGCTGCATTGTCGGTAATCACAATGGTGGCATTATTAATGATCAGCACTTTGTCGCTAACTTCAGATGCCACAGAGCTTTGTTCTTCTGTGGCGGTTGCTACTTGGGCGTTCATATCATTGATGACCACAATGTCCTGAATAATATCGTCTAGAGCGGTGATGGCGCCACCGGATTCATCAATGGTCTTTTGCAGCGTTGCGCTGGTGGATTGCATTAGCTTACTAGCGCCTTCCGAAGCGGACTGCAAATTGTTAATGATGCCTTCAATTTCTGTGGTTGAATCTTGAGTTCGTTGCGCTAATGAACGCACTTCATCGGCGACGACCGCGAAGCCGCGGCCCTGCTCGCCAGCACGTGCGGCTTCTATCGCGGCGTTCAGTGCCAGCAAGTTGGTTTGTTCTGCAACGCCTTTGATGACATCCAATACCGTATTGATTTGCGCACTTTGGTCTTTCAATTCAATGATTTTGTCAGACGTTGAATTAATTTCTTGGCCTAAGTTGTGAATATCATTGATGGTGTTTTTGACAATGGTATTGCCTTTGAGCGCCAGCTCGTTACAGCGTTGGGTTTTATCGGCCGTTTCGTTTGCGTTTCTAGCGACTTCTTGAGTGGCTGATGACATTTCGTTAAGTGCAGTAGCAACTTGTTCAATTTCTAACAACTGTTGCTCAGTGGACTTGGTGTTTTCATTAGCATTGGACTTTATACTTTGAGAACAATTTGATAGCTCGTTATTTGAATTAACAATTTTTTGTACCAAGGTATGAAGATTGGAAATGAAAGTATCAAAACCATGGGCCAGCGCACCCACTTCATCTTTACTCTGAATGTTTAGGCGTCTTGTTAAGTCACCGCCACCTTGTGCGATTTCAGCCATGGCGCTAGCAACCACTTTGATTGGGTTTACGACATAGCGAGTTAAAACGAACCAGTTGGTTACTTGTAGCACCAGCAATAAAATCACACCGATTAACAAAAACATAATCTGTATGGATGAAAGTAATTCTGCATTACTGTCCATTCGGTAGGTCACTTCAAGATGACCAATGACGCTTTTGTCACTCCAAACGATATCTATAGTATCGACACGTAAGTCCTTGGAGTCTGCTTTGGTACTTTGATCATCTTTCGCTGTACCTAGTAGCTTATCTCTTTGATCATACGCTTTGATGCCGTCAACAAAAGGGAGATTCATAAACGAGGACATGATGCGCTCAATAAGACCCGAATCATAAGAAAATATCGGCTCTTGCAGCGCAATCGATAAGGTGTTGTTTAAACCTTTTATTTGTTTGTTTAATGCTTCTTCAAAATGATTTTTTGCCAACATGTAACTACTGGAAAAAATAATCACCATCACGAGTAGTGAGGCTGTAGAAAGGAAAAGCATGGATTTCTGTTTGATTGAATTCATTTCTATCTCGTATCGTTGCTTTGGGAGTAAGGAATATGCCGTTAAATAGTTGGTTTAAAGGTTGTCTAAATCTAACCAAAATTCTTTGCGGTCAAAGGGCGTATCTGGATGCATGGTGGCATTTTTGATACGAATGACTGTACGTTGCTTTAAGTTGGCTTGCTCTAACACATCTTTAATCATCGGATGATTGAAGAAGAGTTTGTTATAGCTGCCATCAGCGATAGCCATTTCAAAGCCTTTGTAAATTTTGTCGTGCAACGTTTTGTTGGATTTTTCGACATAGAAATATTGCGCGAATGGGTAAATCAGCATGAGATGTTTTTCAATGGCTAAGTTCAGCTCCGGACGAGATTTTACTTCTACCCAAGGTTCATGAAGCGCTCTGGGGAAGTAGTCGAAACGGCCGCCTTCTAGCATCAAAAATAAGTTAGGGTATTTCATCGTAGTGACCGTCGGGATGTCGGCTAATTTCATTACCTTTGTGTCACCCCAAAGTTTGCCTAAGCCAGCATCGAGTTTCTTTAAATCTTCCAAAGAATGTATTTGGTTGAATTTTTCTTGGTCACTGGCGCGAATAATAAAGATTCGGTGTCCGAGCAGCCCTTTCAGTGCGGGAATTCGGATTGGGAGCATTTTATCTTCGTAAGTGGAGGTGGAGCCTCCCCACATTACATCGAGTTTTTTGGATTCGACGGCACCAATGGCTCGAGCTGTGTTTAGCTCTTGGTCGTTTTGAACGAAGGTAGTGTCAGGGTCAACCTTACTCATAACGAGCTTAAGGACATTAAACATAAGCGCTTCTTTTTCACCTACCACTTTGTTGACGTGGATGGTTTCGGCGCTTATTGAATAAAGGGAATGAAGCATCAGAGCTATCACTCCGATATATCTCAATATAATCACGTGATCTTATTTCCTTATTATTTTTTACATAAAATTACAATACTCTCAATCTTATGTCTTATAGCTTTTCTATTTCAAGTTAAACTTTTGATTCCTTCGTAATTAATTACTCTATGAGGTTAATGGCTTAGTAGAATAAGAAGAGCCGCACCAGCAAAAACGAAAATCGCACCAATCCATGCGCCAAATGCAGGACGTTGACCTGTGGTAATCCACAAGCCCGGCAGAATGAGTACAGGAACAACCGCAGACAGCGTGGTGACTATGCCCACATTAGCGTTGCCGACGCCCCAGACTAGGACGCTCATGCCGATTACCATACCAATGGTTGCGAGGGCCGCTATACCTATAAAATCAGAGCGAGTAAGTAACGCAAATGGAATCGCGTCGGCAGGTTGTTTGTGTCGATAGTACAAACCGTATGCTAGCGCTAGAGCGAAAGCGGCCGTGCCAACTCGCAATGCGGAGACGGCAATCGGATCGGCACCATCAATTAAAGCGGGTTTGCTAAGCAAGGCACCACTGGCCTGACCAAGCGCTGCGCCAAGAGCAAGCAAAATTCCAATGCTTAATTTGCCTTTAGTTTGCTCCCAAGCGTGAAGACTGACTCTACGGCCAAATAGAATAGCGATCACTACACCCATAAGCACTAAACCGCAGGCAAAGAGTTGATTAAAAGAAAGGTTTTCCCCTAAAAATAGCCAACCCAATAGAATCGACATGGGCGCGTTGGTAGCGAACAGAACCCCTGTGCGTCGAGGGCCAAGGCGATGAACCGCGGTAAACAACATGGTATCGCCAATGAAAATCCCCAACAGCCCAGACAGCATGACGATCTCAGCGTGTTGCCACAAAGTTGCATTGAAGCGTTGAGTGATTAAGCAAATGGCTAACAGAATCGAACTGGCAATCACAATACGAAAGGTATTAAAGCGCATGGTACCAAAGCGTTGGATCAAGTTTGGCGCCATCAGGCTCGAAATAGTCCAACACAAGGCGGCAATTAAGCCCGATAATTCTGCGAACGGCATATAAATCCTTATAAAATCATTCACTCTTATATAGAAGAATGATGCAAGCGCACACAGTCGCTTTGTAGCTATATTATGGCGGGGTTGGTATGATTTCACCCATCACGCGATGGCCTAGTCTAAGGCATTCTTACACCAAATTAGCGATATTGGAAGCACTATGCGATGCCCTTTTTGTGGAACTCAAGATACTAAAGTAGTGGATTCTCGATTGGTTTCTGAAGGCGCACAAGTGCGTCGCCGTCGTACCTGTAGTCATTGCCAAGAGCGTTTTACCACCTTTGAAGTGGCTGAATTGCAAATGCCAAAACTGATCAAAAGTGATGGCAGTCGAGAGGCATTCGATGAAGACAAGTTACGCAACGGGATAATTAAAGCCATTGAAAAACGTCCTGTTAGCATTGAAGCGGTAGAAACTGCGATCACCCGAATTAAAGAAAAAATGCAAGCGACTGGTGAGCGAGAATTACCGTCTCGTTGGACTGGTGAAGCGGTAATGGAAGAATTGAAGCGTCTTGATCAAGTGGCCTATGTGCGTTTTGCTTCTGTGTACCGAAGCTTCAAAGACATTAGCGAGTTCCGCGAGGAAATAGATCGTCTAGAAAACCACAGCATCTCTGTCCCAGAGTCGAAAAAAACTGCCCCAGAATTTAAAAAAGAAGATAAAGCATGACCGTTTACAACCACGAACATTGGATGGCGAAAGCCATTCAATTAGCGAAAAAAGGCCGCTATACGACTCATCCAAACCCACGTGTTGGTTGTGTATTAGTTAAAGATCAACAAATCATTGGGCAAGGCTTTCATGTAAAAGCCGGAGAAGGCCATGCGGAAGTCAATGCCTTGGCGGATGCGAACCAAGACGCTGTTGGCGCAACGGCTTATGTCACCTTGGAACCTTGCAGTCACCAAGGCAAAACGCCGCCTTGTGCCGATGCCTTAATTAAAGCGGGCGTTGCGTGTGTTGTTTACGGCATGCAAGATCCGAATCCTGAAGTGTCTGGCAATGGTCTGGCGAAAATCAAAAAAGCCGGTATCGAAGTAATTGGGCCAGTTTTAGAAGCGGAATGCGAAGCGCTTAACCCTGGTTTTATTAAGCGTATGCGAGAAGGTCTTCCTTATGTGCGAGTGAAGCTTGCCATGAGCATGGATGGCCGCACAGCAATGGAATCTGGCGAGAGTCAGTGGATTACTGATTCCGCTGCGCGTCTTGATGTACAGCGTTTGCGTGCGCAAAGTGATGCTATTGTGACGGGGATTGGCTCGGTGTTGGCAGACAACCCAAGCATGACAGTGCGTATCGACAATGATGACCAAGAAGCCGATCCGAAAAGCGTGCGTCAGCCGATTCGTGTTATTATGGATACGGCTTTGTCGATTCTTCCTGAAGCGAAAATCCTTTACCCTGGCAATCAAGCTTGGATGTTTTCGGTAGAAGAAGAGGTGGAAGCTGAGCATGTAGAAGTGCTCACTAAAAAAGGCGTGACGGTGCGCTTTGCCCCACGCGGTGAAGATGGTCGTCTCGACTTATTGGACGCGATGGAGCAACTTGCTGATGCAGGCATCAACGAAGTTTTATTAGAGGCAGGCGCGGAATTGGCTGGTGGCTTTTTGGAAGCCGGTTTGATCGACGAAATTGTTGTCTACATGGCGCCGAAACTATTGGGCTCCAGCGCACGTCCGTTATTCAAATTGCCTCTAGAGGCGATGGACGAAGCCGTTGATCTCACCCTTAAATCGGTTCGCCAAGTTGGTCAAGATGTACGTTTGGTTTATTTGCCAAAATACCTAGATGAAGATTTCGAAGGCGATTTTGACGAATAGTCAAAAGCTGAGTCATTGCTTTTTCAGGCTTTTTTTCAGAAAAGCCTGAAAATTGTTTTTTCTTACCAATATTTCGCCAACTTTGCCGAGAAACCTAGAATAAATGTTGCTATAATCGCCGCCTAAGACAACCCATATATTCGTACCTTTGGTCGATATGACTCAGCTGCTGTCTAAAGGCAGTAGCTAATATAGCTCTTTAACAACCAAGGGTACTTTCAAACAGACCAAAGCGTCAGCCCATAAGGCGGCGTAGTCTGGACAATTGAGGCAAAAAATGAGCGAAGTGGAAACAGCAAACGACCAAACTCCAGCACCAAAACGTAAAGAGAAAAAACCTTCACGTTCGCAATTGCGCAGTGCTTCTCGTCGTTTGGCATTACAAGCGGTCTATCAATGGCAGATGAACCAATCTGCAGTGAGCGAGATCGAAACTCAATTCGTGATGAACCAAGATCAAGAAATGGATTCTTGTGACAAAGTCTACTTCCGCGAATTACTACAAGGTGTAACAGCTAGCGCCAAAAAATTGGACGCTTTGTTTGAAGAACTATTAGACCGCCCATTAAGCGAACTAGACCCAATCGAATTGGCCGTTATGCGCATTGGTGCATTTGAATTGTCTCAGCGTTTAGACGTGCCATACCGAGTTGCGATCAACGAAAGCGTAGAGCTAGCAAAAGGCTTCGGCGCGACGGAAAGCCACAAATACGTAAACGGCATTCTAGACAAACTTGCACAGCGCGTGCGCCGCGAAGAAATCGCCGCTCGTCGAGATGCGAATAAAGAGTCGAAGAAGTAATCGATAGACGATTATTTAAACGCTTTTGAAAGAATTTCTGAAAGCGTAATTAAAAGACAGCTAAGAGCCCCGTTATTACTTGTTAATAACGGGGCTTTTTTATGCGCCATGGTTTTTACTGGCTCATACCCCTGAATACTCAATTCAATTAAAACGTGTGAGATAAGCAGCAACTCTAAATATTGTCTGTGTACGTTTTTGTCGGGTCTTATCGACTGAACGATGGCATAAGATTTTGCAGTATGTGTTGAACTTAATACTGTGACTAAAGACTAATTTTATGTGTGAAGATAATTTAATGACGAGTACAAGGATATAAAATGAGCTCAGATGCCGTTTTGTTGATGGTGTATATAGTTTCTGCAATAGGTTTTTCATTTCTCTGTTCTGTGGCGGAAGCGGTGCTATTAAGTATTACGCCTTCTTATATTGAAGGGCAGAAAGAAAAAGCACCAAAATACGCTGCGCGTTTGAAGCGACTAAAGCAAGACAATATTGACCAATCTCTTGCGGCTATTTTGACACTTAATACTATTGCACATACAGCTGGGGCGATTGGCGCAGGTGCAAAAGCTACTGCAGTATTTGGCAGCGCGTGGTTTGGTTTTTTTTCGGCATGCATGACCATGGCTATTTTATTTTTATCGGAAATTGTACCAAAAACCATCGGTGCTATTTATTGGCCAAAACTGGTTGTACCGACAATGTACTTTGTGCAGGGTCTTATCGTCATTCTGTACCCTATTGTATGGATTTCAGAAAAGCTGACTAAGCTGATAGCACACGGAAAAGAGATACAGCATTTTAACCGAGATGAATTTATTGCTATGGCAGAGCTTGGCAAAGAGGGCGGGCATATTAATGATAGAGAATCTCGAATCCTCGGCAATTTGTTTCGCTATGGTTCTGTGAAAGTGATGGATGTGATGACGCCTCGTATCGTTGCGTTTGTACTTTCAGAAGAAAAAACAGTGTCGGAAGTGTTTGAGCTTATTAAGAACAAGCCATTTTCACGTTTACCTGTGTATAAGTCAGGCTTTGACGATATTACCGGCTTTGTTCTTAGAGATGATATCTTATTAAGTAAAGCATCGGATCGACATGGCGAAACACTTAAGTCTTTAAGGCGTGATATTACAGCTGTTCCTGAAAAGGTGTCATTACCCATGCTATTGGATAGTTTTCTGAATGAGCGCCAGCATATTGCTTTGGTTGTCGACGAGTATGGCAGATCGAAAGGAATTGTGACTCTTGAAGATTTGGTTGAGACTTTACTTGGTGTGGAAATTATGGACGAAATGGACAGTGTTGAAAACATGCGAGTATTGGCGCGTAAAATGTGGGCGGTGCGGGCTAAAGCGCTTGGTATCGATGTTGAACGCATAGAATAGTAGAGCGCAGTTATTTATTGATAGCTGGATTATTCTTAACCCGTTATCATAGGGTATCAAGGTGGTTGTTACGCTGCCTTATCCAATATTTTTAGGATCATAATGAAAAAGAACTTTGTATTGTCTCACCCCAAAAAACCATATCAGCGCATTATTGAAGAAGCGAAAAATGAGGTTAAGCAATACATCAAAGCAGAGCGTAAAAAAGCCTTGCCTGATGGTGCGGATTTTTGGGGATTTAACTGCAAATTTGGTCAAACGGCTGATAAGGCAAGAGCTATTCATGAAGGTGATATCAATACCAACATTAGCTCGGCACAAAGCCAGCATTGGAAGACTTTTTATCTAGAAGTCATTCCAACGCCTAAACAGCGTGCTAAGCGTTCAGAAGACGAATAAAACGGCGAGTTTTTAGCCAAGGATTGACGATAAAAAAGGCAGATCTGCGTAAGTGGTCTGCCTTTTTTTGTTTCTAGCGATGGTGATATCTTTCCTATTCGCTTCTGACATCTTGCTGACAATACGGTATCCTCTTGGTCATTAAACTGGCTTGTCTTGATCGCTAGACGAATGTCTTGGTTGAGCCATTAATTAGGATAAAAGGATCTTCTGTTGAAAGAATTCGAGTTGATACAAAACATCTTTCAAGCGTCTGTGATGGCAAGCACGCAGGGACGTGGAGATCTTTTGTTGGGCATTGGTGATGATTGTGCTCAGGTGCAAGTGCCGCAAGGTCAGAGCTTGGTGTTTTCTATGGATACCTTGGTCGAAGGTCGACATTTTCCTTTCGATGCGGATCCTGTGGATATTGGTTATCGTGCGGTGGCAAGCTGCGTCAGTGACTTGGCCGCGATGGGCGCGAAACCGGCGTTTTTCACTTTGGGACTAACGCTTCCTGAATCTGATCCGCAATGGTTAGCAGGCTTGGCGCAAGGTATGGCAGAACTGGCTGAGCCGATCGGTTTGGCCTTGGTTGGCGGCGATACTACCAAAGGGCCGCTAACCATTACGCTGCAAGTGCATGGTTATGTAGAGCCAGACATGGCGGTAAAACGCAGTGGGGCAAAAGTCGGTGATGATATTTACGTCACTGGATTACTTGGCGATGCCGCAGCAGCGGTGCCGATTGTCACGGGTGAGTTGCAAGTATCGAGTGAGCGTTTTGATTATTTCTATGACCGCTTCTGGAGGCCAAAGCCAAGGCTGATAGCAGGCATGGCACTGAAGCGTGTAGTGCATGCGATGATGGATATTTCCGATGGTCTTGCTCAAGATATCCAGCATATACTTAAAGCCTCTGGCGTTGGAGCGAATATCGATGCTAATCGTGTGCCGGTTTCCTCTGAGTTAAGTCGTTGGCAGCCTGAAACAGCGGTGGCTTTGGCGTTAACGGGTGGCGATGATTACGAATTGTGTTTCACCGCACCAAAAGCACAAGCTGCTGAAATATCGTTGATTACTCAAACACTTAGCTTGCCTTGTACCAAGGTGGGGGAAATTGTCGAGAATGGTTTTGCGATTCAAAACTATGATGGCGACGTAACAGGTTGGCAACATTTTTAGGGGCCGTTACAGCGTCTACAAAATCTTTTAGTTTTTAATTTAAATAGGTAATGGTTTCATGGTGAATTCAGCCCCAGCGTCGGTATGGCGTAATCCGATACATTTTTTGGCGTTTGGCCTTGGTTCTGGTGCCGCGCCAAAAGCGCCGGGAACCTTTGGCACATTGGCCGCAGTGCCTTTGTTTATCTGGTTCCTACAAGATTTAACCGCAACCTCGTACTTCATTGTGCTGGTAGTGACATCGCTGGTGGGAATTTACCTTTGTGGTAAAACCTCGAAAGACATGGGCGTGCACGACCATGCTGGCATCGTCTGGGACGAATTCGTAGGTTTCTGGATCACTATGTGGCTTGCGCCAGCGGGGTGGTTTTATATCGTGCTGGGTTTTGTATTGTTTCGCCTATTCGATATTTTGAAACCTTGGCCTATCTCATGGGTGGATAAAAACGTCCACGGCGGCTTCGGCATCATGCTAGATGATATTCTGGCGGGGATTATGTCTTTTGTCGTACTACAGGCTTTGATCGAATTTGTTTTTTAGCTCTTGAACTGCCGCTCATCACCCCCTCCCAGCCTCTCCCTTAAAGACACAAGGGGGAGGAGCAGACCTGAACTGTTCCTTCCCCTTATTACTTCCAAGGGGAAGGCTAGGATGGGGTTGTTTTTGCTTATCTTTAACGCACAACTGCTTTGGGTTTGTTCAGTTCTTTGCGTTTTCTTAGGGCTTCGTAATAAGGTGCGTAAGCTGGACGATCTATGTATTTCCCATCGCCAGATTTGGTAAGTATTACATTGTCATGCCACGCAAGTTTGCCATTACAAATAGTCGTTTCTGGTACGCCATGGATTTCCATGCCTTCAAATATACTGTGCTCGATTTTCGAATGATGGGTTTTCGCGGAAATCGTTTTAGTTGCGGCAGGGTTCCAAATCACCAAGTCAGCATCAGCCCCAACACGAATGCAGCCTTTGTTTGGATACATGTTGAAGATTTTGGCTGTGTTAGTCGAGGTTAAGGCGACAAATTCATTCATGGTGATTTTGCCTTCGTTGACGCCTTTTTCCCATAACACCATCATGCGTTCTTCTACGCCCGCTGTGCCATTAGGAATTTGTGCAAAATTGTCTTTGCCCATGGCTTTTTGTTCCGCACAGAAAGCGCAATGGTCGGTGGCGGTGGTTTGCAATGTTCCCGCTTGTACACCCTTCCAAAGCGCGTCTTGGTGGTGTTTGGGTCTAAACGGAGGACTCATTACATGCGCTGCGGCCGTTGCCCAATCTGGGTTCTGATAAACGCTTTCATCCACGGTAAGATGTCCCGCCAGCACTTCGCCAAATACGGTTTGACCGTGATCTTTTGCGTAGCGAATGGCGTCGACCGCTTCTTCGGTGGAAACATGTACAAGGTAAATTGGCGCGCCAAGAGTGTTGGCAATGCTAATGGCTCTGTTAGCCGCTTCGCCTTCCACAGAAGAAGGACGAGACAGCGGATGGGCTTCTGGCCCCGTCATGCCTTCCGAAATGAGTTTGTTTTGTAAGTGATAAACCAGCTCACCATTTTCGGCGTGAACAGTGGGAATAGCGCCAAGCTCCAAGCATTTGGTGAAGCTCGACACCAAAATGTCATCGGTTGCCATGATGGCATTTTTGTAAGCCATGAAGTGTTTGAAGCTGTTTACGCCATGATCGCGTACCAGAATATTCATTTCTTCTGCGACGGTATCGTCCCACCAGGTAATCGCCACATGAAAGGTGTAGTTTGAATGGGCTTTTTTCGCCCAATCACGCCATTGATGGTAGGCATCTAATAATGACTGCTGAGGATTGGGAATCACGAAGTCGATTATCGTCGTGGTACCGCCTGCCAACGCAGCGACGGTGCCCGAAGCAAAGTCATCTTTTGCGACAGTGCCCATAAAAGGCAACTGCATGTGAGTATGTGGATCAATCCCGCCAGGCATAATGAGTTTGCCTGTGGCATCAATGGTTTCAACATCTTTTGGCAGTACGCTGATGTCACCTAGCTCGACGATTTTGTTGCCCTTACAAAGAATATCTGCTTTGAAGCTTTCTTCGTGGGTGACGATAGTCCCACCTTTTATTAATAGACTACTCATGTGTCGTCCTTTTCCAGTTGAGAAATATAAGCGGCACCGTAAGGCGCCGCTGAGAGAATGATGGTTAAGACTGCAACGCGTCAGTTTGAGTGGCAGAAGCGGTTTGCATGTTGGCAAGTACGAAGTACACAATCGCACCAGTAAATGCGCCAGTGAACCAGCCGTAGTTATAGAACCAGCCA
Organism: Marinomonas rhizomae; assembly: GCF_024397855.1. Taxonomy (NCBI): domain Bacteria; kingdom Pseudomonadati; phylum Pseudomonadota; class Gammaproteobacteria; order Oceanospirillales; family Oceanospirillaceae; genus Marinomonas; species Marinomonas rhizomae. Next base: position 3,923,829 of record NZ_CP073343.1, on the reverse strand, counting down.
AGCGCAGGCATATTCAGCGCCACTAGCGTAATCAATACAGGAACCGCAAAAGCAATTAGACCTGCGCTATTGAAGGCAGGGTAAAGGCTGTCTTTGGTATACAGTGCAACCAAATCTAAATGCTGACGTTTTATCAAAAAATAATCGACAATCATGATGCCAGCGATAGGGCCAAGTAAGCTTGAATAGCCCAGCAGCCAGTTGGAATACATTCCTTCAACACTGACATCAGATTCCAATAGACCTAACTTTTTGAGTAATTCCCAACCCATCAGCAAAATACCAATCAAGCCTGTGAGCAAAGCGCCACGAGTATGATTAATCAGCTTTGGTGCAATGTTTTGAAAGTCATTGGTAGGGGAAACCACGTTAGCAGCGGTGTTGGTAGACAGTGTCGCAATAACGATCAATATCATGGCTACGGCTACCCAAAATGGGCTATCGATTTTACCAATCAACGAAATCGGATCTGAAATGGGTTCACCCACCAGCGTTGTCGATGCTGCGGTGAGTACCACGCCCAAAGCGGCGAAGAAGAACATGGTGATAGGCAAACCAACAATCTGACCAATGACCTGATCTTTTTGTGATTTTGCATAGCGGCTAAAGTCTGGAATGTTCAGCGACAAGGTCGCCCAGAAGCCAACCATGGCCGTTAGACCGCCTAGAAAATACCCCATAAAACCAGCGTCTTCAGGACGGCTTGCTGGTGTGGCCAGTAGTTCAGTAAAAGATACCTTGTCGCTTGCCCAAAACATTAGGCCAATGGCAACGAGCAATAATAATGGCGCGGATAAGGTTTCCATCCATTTAATCGACTCTGCACCACGGATCACCACGTACATGTTCAGCGCCCAGAAAATGAAGAAGCCAATCACCTCGCCGACGCCACCCAAACTTGCCCAACCATCAGACACGGCAGACAAGAATAAATGAATTGCCAAACCACCGAACATGGTTTGAATACCGAACCAACCACAGGCCACCAAGGCGCGGATTAAACAGGGGAAGTTAGAGCCAATCATGCCAAAGGATGAACGTAATAACACAGGAAAAGGGATACCGAACTTAGTGCCAGGGTAGGCGTTTAGTGTTAGTGGCACCAGCAAGATAATGTTAGCGATAAGAATGGTGAATAACGCCTCCATTACCGACAGCCCAAAATAAGCCGTTAATACACCACCTAAAGTATAAGTTGGCACACAAATCGACATACCCACCCATAACGCGGCGATATTCCATTTGCTCCATGTGCGGTCTTTTACGTTGGTTGGCGCTAAATCGTCGTTATACGCTGAACTTTGCTGGAGATCGCTGTCGACCTCCAGCTCATAAAACTCACCTTGTTTAACAGACTTGCTGGTCATTGTTGCCACCTCTTCTATTTTTTGATTATGGGGTTGTTTTCATTCAATGGTTCTTTGCTTTCTTCATTTATTGGTCATCATCATTTATTAGCCATCATTAGTTATTGATGTTCTTTGGCGATGCGGTCACTGGCTTCGAGCATGGCGTGCAGTAGCACGTTGGCGCCAGCGGCACATTCTTCTGGCGAACTGTATTCAGCTTCGTTATGACTGATGCCATTCAAACAAGGCGTAAAAATCATCCCTGTTGGCACCAGATCCGCCATGTAGCAAGCGTCGTGTCCCGCGCCCGCGTAAATGTCCATATGGCTGTAACCGAGCTTTTCTGTGGCGGCTTTTACGTCGTCGGAAGCGTTAAACTCAACAGGTGCGAAATACCAGAAAGGATCAAGATTGACTTCTAGTTCATGCTCTAAGGCGATTTCCTTGCAAAACGCCACGAGTTCTTCGTGCATGGTGAGCAAAACATCAGGGTTTGGATTACGCAGGTCGGCGCTGAATTTCACATTGCCCGGAATGGTGTTGCGGGAGTTTGGCCAAACTTGCATAAAGCCCACTGTGCCTAAGCCGTTTTCATGGCGCAGTGCGATGGCATTCATTTCCGTCACAATGGCGGAAGCTGCGAGCATCGCGTCTTTACGTAAGTGCATAGGCGTAGTGCCAGAATGAGAAGGGCGACCGACCACTTCGACGTTGTACCAGCGAATGCCTTGGCCCAGTCGCACTATGCCAATGGCTTTTTTCTCGTCTTCAAGAATAGGCCCTTGTTCGATGTGCGCTTCGAAAAATGCGCCCATGTGTCGGCTACCCAGCTCCATGTCACCTAAATAACCAATGCGTTCCAACTCGTCGCCAAGGCGAATGCCATTGACGTCGGTTTTATTCAATTCTGTTTGCAGATCGAAGCGGCCAACATAGGTGCCAGACCCTTGCATCGCAGGTTGAAAGCGTGAGCCTTCTTCGTTGGTCCAAACAGAAAATTCCATGGCGGTAGGTGTTTCAATGTTGTTTTCATGAAGTGTGCGTAATACTTCAACACCAGAAAGAACGCCAAACACACCATCGAACTTGCCGCCCGTTGGTTGAGTATCAAGGTGGCTGCCAGTGCCGACGGCAGGTAAATCATTGTTTATTCCCGCGCGACGGGCGAAGATATTGCCGATCTTATCGACCTCAACGGAACAGCCGCAGGCTTCACACCAAGCAACAAACAGGTCGCGGGCTTGCTTGTCTAAGTCTGTTCCTGCAAGACGGTTGCAGCCGCCTTTTTCAGTACCGCCAATGTCACCCATTTCCATTAAAGTGTCCCAAAGGCGTTGTTCGTTGATATGAAGGTCTTGCATTACTAACTCCTACTTCTGCTTCCAATACCTTTACCAAAAGGTAAAAAATGACGATAAAAAAATATCAGACAACTTGTCTTTCCGGTCAGCAATAAGCAGGCCAAGTTTTAATCAAGTTTGCTGATAAAAACTCGTTTGAGTCATCTGAGTGTGTTATTTTAAAATTTAAAAATAAGATAATGTTTAATAAAAACAGCGTCTTATAGTACTCATTGGCGATATGAACTTTTTTATGGAAGGCGGATCAGGTTTTGACCGATAACAAAATAAAACGTACTAAGCAGTCGATTAATCGAGAAGAATTAGAGTCTCGGATATTGCGTTGTGCCGAGGTGGTGTTTGCTGAAAAAGGCTATAACGGTTCGTCGATGGAAGCGATTGCCGCCGCCGCCAGTATTTCCAAGCAAAACCTGATTTATTACTTTGCTAACAAAGAGTTACTGTATCAACGAGTGTTAAAAGAAATGCTCGATATTTGGATAGAAAAGCTTTCTTTTCTAGAAACTCAAGGCGAGACTCCCGAAGCGGTTATTCGTCGTTATGTACGTGAAAAAATGCAGCTCTCTCGGCTCTATCCGAATGGATCTAAAGTCTTTGCACATGAAATTATAAGCGGTGCGCCCGTCTTAAAAGAGTACCTAATTAGTCATTTAAAACCTCAGTTCGATCGTGATGTCGAATTAGTTAAGTTATGGATAAGTAAGGGATTAGTTGACGATATAGACCCTGAACATTTGTTTTTTACTATCTGGGCTGCCACCCAAACTTATGCAGATTTCTCGGTGCAAATGGAAGTGCTATTAGGTAAACATCGTTTGGATGAAGCCGACTTTGAACGAGCAGAATCAGCGGTGACGGATTTTGTTGTGCGCGCTCTTGGTGCCAAAAAAAATAATTAAAAATAATTCCGACTGATTTTCTTCCTTTATTCACGCTAGGGTGTCTGCTTTTTGTACAGTTAAAATGTGCAAAAAAACGCCACATTTCATCATCTTAACCTTTTGGTTAACTTTTCACTTAACTGAACTTTAGGGCGCTAGCCCTTTATCGGTGCGTGTTTTGCACTAATAAAAACAATTTACTCTACGCAAAATGATTGCTATTAATTTTTATACCAAATGGTAAAAAGTTAATTTAATCTCATTTAATTATTAAAGCGTGGAGTGACTATGATCTCTGATTCTGAAGCCATATCTTATGAGTTTGCGACTGGGCCAGACTTATACTCACTCTGCCAAGAAGCCGCTACAGCGCGTGATAATGCGTGGGGTAAACAGCTGACTTACTCAAAGAAAGTATTTATCCCACTGACGAATATGTGTCGCGACACCTGCGGTTATTGCACCTTTGTACAATCACCAGATTCACCTCATGCTAACTATATGACGCCAGAGCAAGTGCTAAACACCGCACACGAAGGTGCTGCGTTAGATTGCAAAGAAGCCTTGTTCAGTTTGGGCGAGCGACCAGAAGAACGTCATCAGAAAGCTCGCGAGATGTTGGCCAATCTTGGTTACGTCAGTACCTTAGATTATCTGCATGACCAATGTGAAAGTGTCTTAACGCACACCAGTTTATTACCTCACGTCAATGCAGGTGCTTTGTCTTTCGATGAGCTGAAACGCCTAAAGCCGGTTGCCGCTAGCATGGGCATGATGTTGGAAAACGTCTCCAACGATTTACTCAAAAAAGGCCAAGCCCATCATGCTTGCCCAGATAAAACCCCAAAACGTCGACTCGACACCATAGAGCAAGCAGGTCGCCTTGATATCGCCTTTACTACGGGGATTTTGATTGGCATCGGTGAAAGCTGGACAGATCGAGTGAACAGCCTTATTGCCATACGTGATCGTCATCTTGCTTATGGGCACATTCAAGAAGTCATCATTCAGAACTTTCGTGCCAAAGCAGGCACCGCCATGGCTGGTTATCAAGAACCGAATTTAGACGACATGAAACGCACCATCGCTATTGCCCGTTTGATCTTACCTGATGACATCAGCATACAAGCACCGCCCAATTTGGAAGTTGAATACGGTAGTTACATCAATGCTGGCATCAACGATTGGGGCGGCATCTCGCCTTTGACCAAAGACTTTATTAATCCAGAAAGAGCCTGGCCGCAGATCAGCAGTGTCGCTCAAGCTTGTGAAGGACTGGGTTATTCGCTGGCAGAACGCTTGACCATTTATGACCGTTTCCAGCAGCAGGACAATAAATACCTAACCCCTAATTTAACCCAACGAGTCGCGTCGCTGGTTAGCCGTGCTGCTCAAGTAAATGGAGGAGTCATCGCATGAACCTATTTCCGTTAATGCCAAACAATGCCCAAGTGAGCGACACCGTTCGAACAATTTTAGAAAGATCTTTGCAGGGTGAAGAACTGAATGTCGAAGACGCTTGTGTGCTGTTTGCTACGCAAGGCGCAGAAGCCCAAGCCGTATTAGACACCGCCGACAGAGTGCGTGAAAAACGCGTCGGCAATGTCGGAACCTTTGTGATTACGCGCAATATCAATTTCACTAACGTGTGTTACATGGGTTGCCGATTTTGCAATTTCGCCAAAGAAAAAGGCGACAAAGAAGCGGAATTCCTAACGATCGAACAAGTGGCAGATCGAGCCGAAGAAGCGTGGAATCGAGGCGCGACAGAAGTCTGTATTCAAGGTGGATTGCATCCAGACATAGGCGCTGATTATTACCGTAACCTCATAATCGCCGTGAAAAAGCGTGTGCCAGAGATTCATATTCACGCCTTTTCTCCGTTTGAAATTTGGTATGGCTGCAAAAAAGGTCGCCTTGAGCCAGAAGCCTTTTTGACCGAGTTAAAGAACCTTGGTTTGGGTTCTATGCCGGGCACAGCGGCAGAGATTCTAGATACCGAAGTACGTAAACAATTGACCAAAAATAAACTCACTACAGAAGAGTGGGTGCGCATTATCAAAGCCGCCCATTATGTTGGCGTGCCAACAACCTCGACCATTATGTACGGTCATGTGGATCAGCCAATTCATTGGGCAAATCACCTCAAATTATTGCGCGATATTCAAAAAGAAACCGGCGGATTTACCGAGTTTGTTCCCTTAGGTTTTATCCATTACGAAACCCGTTTATACAAGGACAACCCAGACAAGGTTCGCCCTGGCCCAACCCAAGACGAGCATTTTAAAATGCACGCCATTGCTCGCCTGATGCTGCAAGGTCATATCGATAACATCCAAGCCTCATGGGTGAAAATGGGCCCTGATGTGGCTGCCAGAATGCTACGTTCAGGTGCCAATGATTTGGGCGGCACTTTGATGAATGAAAGTATTTCTCGCGCGGCTGGGGCGACACATGGGCAAGAAGTTTTCCCAGAAGACATGGTTGCTAATATTCATGCAGCAGGTTTGCATGCAGTACAGCGCAGCACCAAATATGACATCGTAAAAGACTATCCAATAGCCGCCACTAGCATCAAAGCGCCATTAACGAACCGCATTGCGATTCAAGGAGTGGCTTAATGACCAGCTTAAATATCACCTTGTTGGCGGGTGGCGTAGGGGGTGCGAAAGCCGCCGAAGGTTTGGCAAAAAGCCAATACGCCAGCTCGACCAAGATCATTGGCAACATTGCTGACGACGATGAGTTTCATGGTCTTTGGGTCTCGCCAGATATCGATACGCTGATTTATTCCTTAGGCGATCAGATCGACCGCCAGCAAGGTTGGGGACGTAAAAACGAAACTCACCAAGTACTCACCGAGCTAAAAGCCTTAGGGCAAGACACTTGGATGACCCTGGGGGATTTGGATCTCGCCACGCATATTTACCGAACGAATTTAAAACACCAAGGCGTCAGCGCCAGTGAGATTACCAAATGCTTGGCGAAACGTCATGGCGTCAGCGTGCCGATTTTGTTGCCGACTAACGATGTGGTGCAAACCCGAGTGAAGACACCTCAAGGATGGTTGTCTTTCCAAGAGTTTTTTGTACGTGAGCATTGTCAGTCCGACGTGCTGGATATTGAATATCAAGGCATCGCAAACGCCAAGCCGACTCCTGAAGCCTTAGAGAAAATTGCTAACAGTGATCTGATTATCATCGCGCCGAGCAATCCTATCGTCAGTATTGGTGCCATTCTCGCTGTGCCGGATATTCAGCAAGCGATGGAAAAAAGCGGTGCTTATATCATTGCTATTTCGCCATTAATTGGCGGAAAAACGGTAAAAGGCCCTGCGGATAAAATGCTCGAAAGTGCGGGTAAAAGCATTGATTCAAAAGGTATTTATGACTGTTACAACACATTCTTGCAGGCCATGGTGATTGATGATGTTGATCAGCAAGAGGCCACTTGGTTGCAAGGGCAAGGCCTAGATGTCTTGGTCACGCCAACCCTAATGAAAACCCCTGAAGACAAAACAGCGTTGCTTACCAAAGTGGTTGAGTTCGCTCTATCTTGTAAAAAGCAGAGGGCGGCCTAATGACACATCATTCAGCTATGTATTCGCCAAGTATTTATCACTTAATCGATAAGCTTTGCGTAGTGATTCCGATGAAATCGCCCAAGCGTTCCAAACAAAGGTTGGTTGGCAGCTTGTCAGACTCAGCCCGTGAAAAGCTGTCTTTGACCTTGTTTGAAAACACCTTGGCGTTTTTTCAACGACATTTCCCCATGCTGGATGTGCTGGTGGTGAGCGAGTCCCTTGAAGTGCTTTCTCTTGCTCAATCCTATGAAGCCAATACCTTGTTTGATGATGGAGAGAAGGGCCTAAACAGTGCGTTAGATTTTGCCTGCGATTGGGTCAAACAGACGGGCTACGACAGCATGCTGATTGTGCCGAGTGATATTGCCATACTCGATCCTGCGGAGTTTGTCGCTCTAATGTCTGCAGCAGGAGACACAAACGTCATTATTGCGGTCGCCAAAGACGGCGGCACCAATGCGTTATTAACATCGCCTCCAGATGCGATTCACTTTGAATATGGTTGTGATTCGGCGTCTGCTCATAAGGCCAATGCTGTGAATAATCGTTTGGCCTGCCGTAGTTTGCATTTAGCGAATCTCGCGTTGGATATTGATCACAGCGAAGACCTGCAAGTAGCGGTGATTCGTCAACCTGAACGCTTCAAAGCATGGCGCGACAGTGGATCGCTATTCATAAATAAATCGCACATTAAGGAGCGTCACTATGCCTGACTCTATGAGCATGTTTCGTCTGATGGGCTTACCGAACTTTCGGGAAGGTGATGATTTAGCACAAAAAATTATTGATACCTTAACTACGCAAAATCAAACGCTGGTAGCTGGCGACATTCTGGTGATCGCGCAAAAAGTGGTGTCGAAAAGCGAAGGTGCATTTGCTTATCTAGATGACATCACGCCCAGCGAAGAAGCAATCGAGTTAGCGAAAACGGTTAATAAAGACCCACGCAAAGTCGAAGTTATTCTTTCGCAATCGACGCGCATTGTGCGAGCAATGAAGCGACCAGATCAAGAAGAAGGCGTGCTGATCGCCGAGCATAAAAATGGCTACATCTGCGCCAATGCGGCGGTGGATGAATCCAATGCTGACCATCCCGGCCAACTAATTTTACTTCCCGAAGACCCAGACAAAAGTGCGCGATTACTGTGTCACAAATTAGAAGCCCATTTTGGCTGTGATTTAGGTGTGGTGATCAGCGACACCTTTGGTCGTCCTTGGCGGTTGGGGCAAACCAACGTGGCGATTGGCTTAGCGAATGTGCCAGGCGTGACGCACATGTTGGGTGAGTTAGATGCTTATGGACGACCTTTGAGTGTTACCGCACCCGCCTTTGCTGATGAACTGGCAGCGGCGTCTGGGTTGTTAATGGAGAAAAGTGCGAAATCGCCAGTGATTATTTTTCGTGGCCTATCTTGGTCAAAAACCGACAGTTCGAGCCGTGACCTGATTCGTGCTCATAACGAGGATCTTTTTAGATGAAAAACGAAGTAAGCAATAAAGTCGCCATTATTGGCGGAACAGGCCCGCAAGGGAAAGGACTTGCGCTGCGTTTGGCGCTGGCTGGCGTCAACGTGGTATTAGGTTCTCGCGATCCTGCCAAGGCAGCAGAAACTGCGCAGCAGCTCATCGCCACCTTGGCAGAGCAGGATTGCAAGGCGGACATTACTGGCTTGTCGATGGAAGACGCGGCCAAAGCTGCAGAAGATCTGGTGATCTTATCAGTTCCTTATAGTGGTCACGATGCCACTTTGACCGCATTAGCGCCATTGCTCGTTGGTAAAACCTTGGTCGACATCGTTGTGCCATTGGCTCCGGGTAACCCAAAAGCCGTGGTGATGCCAGCAGCTGGCTCGGTGACAGAATCGGCTCAATTGCTATTGGGCGACGACATCCCGGTTGTTGGTGCCTTACATAACGTGTCAGCGGTGACCTTGAATGATTTATCGCGTGGCATCAATTGCGACATTTTGGTGTGCGGCAATGACCTTGATGCCAAAAAACGCGTCATGGCTTTGATCGAAAAAATGGGCACCAAAGCCTATAACGCGGGTTTGGCCGAAAGCGCCCGTTGCGTTGAAGCGCTAACGCCGATTTTGATTCGTCTGAATATTTCGAAAGAGGTGCCGTTTAGTCATGCGGGGGTGCGTATCTGCCCACCAGATGGACACTAGTTTATGGCTACTGCGCTCACCAATACTTTGTTAAAAACAGACTCGAAATGCTCATTTATGACTTATAAACTCCGCTTTCTAGTCTGTTTTTGCCTTGTCTTGGTTTTGCTCGTAACGCCCTAAAAGCGCCATCTAACTGTTAATAAAAAAATCTATTAAAAACATAATCACAAGAGGAACACATTATGGAATTCGGTATTACGTTTAAAGGCTTCGTCAGCCCAGATCGCGCACGAAATCTTGTTCGTCAGGCGGAAGCGGCTGGCTTCACTTATTGTTGGTTTTACGATTCTCACATTCTTTGGCGTGAGTCATTTGTGGCCATGGCAATGTGTATGGAGCACACCAAAACTATGCGTTTTGGCCCTTGTGTGACTAACCCAAATATTCGTGATTGGTCTTTGTCTGCCAGCTTGTACGCGAGCTTGGCGCATCAAAGTAATGGTCGTTTCGACATCGGCCTTGGTCGTGGCGATTCTTCCATGCGTGTCATGGGTAAAAAACCAGCGACGCTAGCGCGCCTCGCGGAATTTACCACCAAGGTAAAAGCCATGGTGCGCGGTGAAGAAGTGGAATATGGCGAATGCCCAGAACCAGTAAAATTGCCTTGGGCGACAGGCTATGAATTGCCTGTTTGGATTGGCGCTTATGGCCCGAAAGCCTTGGCGACAGCAGGCGAAGTAGGCGATGGTTTGATATTGCAGATTGGTGATCCAGATTTAGTAAAATGGTTTAAAGATCAATCTATTACGGCTGGTGAAGCTGCTGGACGTGATATGTCTAACTTTAAAGTCCAAGCCGCCGCGCCTGCTTACTTCGGCGACATGGATTATTGTATCGAACACACTAAATGGTTTCCTGCCATGGTGGGTAACCACGTAGCAGACATCGTTGAAAAATACGGCAGCGACTCCGGTTTAGTGCCAAAAAGCTTGACGGATTATATCGAAAAACGCCGTGGTTACGATTATTCAAAACATGGCCAAAGCGACAATCCATTCTTGGATTTCATTACCGAAGACATAGTGAAAAGCTTCTGTGTATTGGGTACACCAGAAGATCACATCGCTAAGATTAAAGACCTAGAAGCAGCGGGAACCACGCAGTTTAACATCTACCTAGACAGCGGCGACGAAGAAGAAATCATCGCCAAATACGGCAGAGAAATCATCCCCGTGTTTAATGGCTAAGCTACTGTTGTAATCATAGAGCGAATAACATTCTTTCTCGAAACTACCGCCTACCTCGTCGGAATGTTATTCGCTCATGATGTTTGAGTCAGCGGATATGTCTTTGCGGTCATCGACCGAATAACATTTCTCCTCGAAACTACCGCCTCCTTCGTCGAAATGTTATTCGCTCATGACTGCGGGCTATTGGCGGCGGATTTATTTTTGTTTTCATGTACAGCATTCAAAAGCCAACTTAGCGTTGGTTTTTTTGTGGTGGAAAGTGGAAAAGCGTCTTAGTATAAATTTGGAAGTGAACTTTTATAAAATGATAGACGTTTAAAAAGGATATTAAGGATGGGATGGAAAGGAACAGTTCGTTCAATTGGTGCTGCGGTTCGTGCAGCAGAGCGCGATGCCAAAAAGAGGCAGAGAGAGCTTGAAAGGCAGCACAAACAATACGATAAAATGCAGGCGCTTGAGCAAGCAGCATATGAGGTTGAGCTCTATGAAAATCAAATAGACATCATTCAGTCAGTCCATAAAGAGTGTAGCACTTCAATAGATTGGCATGAGATTGCTTTATCAAAACAGCCTCATAAACCTCAAATTGATAATGAAAAAGAATTAGAAGCACTTAAAGTATTAGAAGATTATAAACCTAGCTTTGTAGACCGATTATTTAAGCGAGAGGTAAGGAAAAAAGAACTATTTCAACAAAAAGTGACTGAAGCTATTGAAATTGATAAAGATCAGTATGAGCATGAATATGCTAAGTGGCAGGAACTCTTTGAAGAGTGGAAAGAAAGAGTAGAGATAGCTAAGGATCTTTTACTTGGTAAAGTGGAGACTAAAAAGGATGTCATTAAAAGTCTCGATCCGTTTTCAGAGATTTCAAATCTTGGATCAAGTTTAGAAATTTCTTTCTATGGTAATGGTGTTCTAGAAGCAACGATAAATGTGCACGGTACTGAAATAGTGCCAAGTAAATCAAAAAGTTTACTTGCAAGTGGTAAGTTATCTATTAAATCTATGCCAAAGGGGAGGTTTAATGAAATATATCAAGACTATGTTTGCAGTTGTGTATTACGTGTAGCTAATGAACTTTTTGCAACTCTTCCTGACGATTTAGTCGTCGTGACTGCTGTTGATGAATTACTTAATACACAGACAGGTCACTTAGAAGAAGCTCCCATTTTATCGGTATTAGTATCACGTAATACAATAAAGCGCCTCAATTTAGAATCTATTGATCCATCAGATTCTATGTCTAATTTTAAACATAATATGGAGTTCAAGAAAACTAAGGGATTTAGTCGTGTTGAACGAATCAATGTAGAAGAATTAGCTCTCGTTTAATCATTGTGCATTCCTTTAATTAGAATAGAGATAGTTACTCAGTTGTGTCTCTAGTCAATGATGATCATTGCGTCTTAAATGTGCTTCAAAGGCTCGGATCATGAGCGATAAGCTGAGTGTGAGTATGAGGTACATGAAGGCGACGACGTTGTAGGTTTCGAAGAATTGGAAGGTGGAGGAGCTGAATACTTTGCCGAGTTGGGTGATGTCTTGTACGCCGAGTACTGAAACTAGGGCAGAGTCTTTGATCATGGCGACAAGGTCGTTGCCAAGGGGCGGTAAGATTTTACGCATGGCTTGGGGTAGGGTGATAAGGCGGAAGCGGTGCCAGTTTGATAAGCCGAGTGCTTTGGCGGCTTCAATTTGACCTTTGCCGACTTCTTGAATACCTGCGCGGAATACTTCGGCAATGAAAGCGCTGTAGCTGATGGCTAAGGCAATAATGGCGCGCCACAGTAGGGTGAAGTCCCGTGTGCGGGCTTTTTCTATCCAGCCAGCTTCAATCGGAACTTGTAATACCCAGTTATAGAGTTTTACCATTTCCGGTGCGCCAACAAAGGCGATGTAGAACAGCAGTACGAGAACCGGCACGCCGCGGAAGATTTCTACATAAAAGCGGGCGAATTCACGAAGTATGCGATGACGAGAAAATCCTGCCAGTGCAATGAGTAACCCAAGTAAGCTTGCCAGTATAAAAGCGGTGAATGTTACGCCGATTGTGGTCAGTAACCCTTCGCTTAGTGCGCCTGCGATGCGTTGGTAGCTTTGGTCGGAAATCATGTTCCATAACAAAACCAGAGCGATAATGATGATGGTGACGAGCCACCACGGCGTGCGTTCTAGGGATTTCTTAAAGGGCATAATCAATTCATATTAGGACCATTCCTTGGTCATCTTCAATTAATAACGGAAGGCCTTGAGTAGACGTTCCGTTACTGTGTGGTTGTTTCTATTTACCGGAATTTTTTACTGGTTATAGTCGAAGAACCATTTTTTATTCAGCGCTTCTAAGGTGCCGTCTTGTTTCATGCTTTTGATTGCCGCATTGATCGGTTTAACAAGATCAGAACCTGGTGCCAAAATGAATCCAAAATCTTCAGACCCCAACGGGCCACCAACAATTTTAAATGCGCCAGGATTCGCTCCGATGTAACCGCGAGCTGAGGCTGCATCCATTAATACGCTGTCCACATCGCCAGATTTAAGTGCTTGGACTGACGCGCCAAAAGTGTCCAACAAGGTGATGCGAGGGTTGTTTTCATCACCATCAAGCACGTCGTATACCGCGACATAGAAATTAGTCGTGCCCGCTTGTGCGCCAAATTGTAGATCTGTGTTGGCGGCAAAGGATTCTGCATCGTTAAAACGATCTTCATCGGCGCGCACTAACATGAATTGCTGAGAGGTCATGTAAGGAATGGTGAAGTCGATTTGCGCGGCACGTTCTTCATTAATGGTAATGCCGTCCATGCCGACGTCGTATTGGCCTTGTTTGACGGCTTGAATCATGGTGTCCCAGCTGCTTAGGTGCCATTCAATGTTGGCGTTTAGGCGTTTGCCAATTTCGTTCATGGCATCGTATTCCCAACCAATACCTTCACCTGTTGCTGGGTCGACAAAGTTCAGTGGCGTGTAGGCATTTTCGGTGACAGCTAAAATAGTGCGACCTTTAAGGTCTGGCAAGCTGTCGGCGAAGCTGAGGCTGCTAATCGAAACGGCCGCGATCATCATCAAACGAGATAATAAGTGTGTCATGCTTTTACCTTTTATAGGGCGTTATATTAGGGAAATAGTTTAATAGGTTCAAAATTGGTTGCGATTATACACAGCCATCGTGCAAATATCTCTAGCAAGCTTCAGGCCATCAAGTGGCATCTCACGACGTAAGCGGGTATATTTGCTTACCAACATTCAATTCAATGAATGTGCACTTTTACGACTGCGATTAAGGTTATTATGTCCCGCGAATTACCACCTCAACAGGCTTTTCAAACGCATTGCTTAGCGCAAATGGGCGTGGTGTCTTGGTTGGCTGCTGCGGACAATGTAACTGGGACGGTTTTTATGCCGCCTCAGCCTTGGCCAATTGATATTGATGTCGCGGCGGATATCGCTTCGGTGCCGTCGTCAATGGGTTTTAAAGCGGCGGATCCTGAGCCTGCTCCTGTCCCTAAATTATCGCCAGAAGAAAAAGAGCCTTTGGTTCATAATCTTCGTGAGCAGTTAAATTCAGGACCGGAAATTATTGTGGAAGATTTACAGCCAATCGAAGAGTTGGCTGTCGATATCGTGGTTGAGCCAGATCCAACGCTAAATACCCAAATTACGCGATTGAATATTCACGCTTATGCTTTGTCTAATAAACTCTTGATTTTAAGTGATGTGCCTCAGGTGTTTTCTCAGGCGGAAGACATTGAGCGCTTGGCGTTAAAAATGGGACAAGCTTTGTTAAAGCAGCCGATTGATGAATGGCAGGGCAGTGCCTTTACTTGGCCTGGGCAGTTGCGTAACCCGTACTTTTTGAATCGTACTGATTGGCTGTTTGGCGCGTTAGAGAGCTATGTGGGGCGTTTGGTAAAAGGCTTCCCTGAAACACCATGGTTAGTACTCGCAGGTGCGCAAATTACTCAGTTGGTGGAAGATTTACCGCCTGAAAGTCTATTAAAGCAATATCCTACTGCACACATTGTTAGCTTGTCTGAATTACATCGTATTCCTGAACTGCGCAAAGAGGCGTGGCAAGTTATGCAGGCAAGCTTTTTCCGTTAATCTCTTTGCCTTTAATGAGGCGTGAAATTTTATGATTCCTTCCGTTTCTTTCCGTCTGGCGACCGAGTCAGATTTGTTTTCTATTGTTCAACTCGATGCCTTGTCTAACCCTCATCCTTGGGGGGAAAGTTTGATCACTGACGCCTTAAAAACGCGCAAAAATTGGGTGGTTGAGTTAGGTGATGCAACGCAAAAATCCATTGTTGGTTGGTTAACGGCTTCTGTGGTGCTTGATCAATCCGAATTAGAATTAATTGTGATTGATTCCTCTGTCCGTAGACAGGGGCTAGCCAGACAGTTGATGATGGTTTGGTCAGAAGCGGTCGTGCAGTTAGATGTCAGCGAGCTGTTATTGGAGGTGCGCGAGTCGAATCTAGGGGCTATTTCCTTGTATGAGTCTTTGGGGTTCGAACTGGTCGGTCGCCGCAAAAATTATTATCAAATAGAAAAAACAGGACAGACCGAGCAAGGTCAAGAAGCGGCCTGTTTGTTTACACTGAAAATAGAAAGGTCTTTAAACGAAGCTGTCGTAGAGACCTTAATGAATTAATGTATTTGAAAGAGGTGAAAGTATGAGCAAGGTATTAGTTCCTATTGCTAACGGCAATGAAGATATTGAAGCCATTACGATTATCGATGTGTTACGACGCGGTGGTGTCGATGTTACTGTCGCGAGTATTCATGAATCGAAGCAAATTGTTATGGCTCACGGTATTAAACTAGAAGCCGATGTTTTATTGACGGATGTGGCGGATCAGATTTTTGATGCTGTCGTGTTGGCGGGCGGTATGCCTGGAGCAGAGCATTTGCGTGATTGCGAGTTACTGATCGACATGCTGGAAAAACATGATATTGAAGATGCTTTATTAGCGGCTATTTGTGCATCACCCGCTGTGGTATTCGGTACCCATGGCTTTGTGGTGGACAAACAAGCGACCTGTTACCCAGGGTTTGAGGATGGGTTGACGGGGGCAGAGTATCTTGCCGATGAACCTGTTGTGATGGATGACAATATTTTGACTGGTAGCGGGCCTGCCGCTGCGATGGTGTTTTCATTGACAGTGTTGGGTAACTTAAAGGGATACGATGCAGCCAAAAATGTCGCTGATGGATTGTTGTGCTAAGCGATTAATTGACTTTATGCTTATTCTTGACTAAGAAGTCAAGAAAAAATACGTTGAAAAGCCGTGTTTTTGCCTGTTTTCTTGGCAATTCGGTGGACGCAAAATCCGTATCAGAGTAGAATTAGGCAGATTTTTTGAACGCGAGATCCATTGGTTATCCATCAATGGATGAACGGCAAAAACGCAATTTCTTAAAAGCGAGATGAGCCGCCGGTTTATCTCGCTTTTTTGCAACCTGATAGTCTCTAAATGGGAGGTTCCTTT
This sequence comes from Marinomonas rhizomae, assembly GCF_024397855.1. Taxonomy (NCBI): domain Bacteria; kingdom Pseudomonadati; phylum Pseudomonadota; class Gammaproteobacteria; order Oceanospirillales; family Oceanospirillaceae; genus Marinomonas; species Marinomonas rhizomae. Next base: position 3,907,799 of record NZ_CP073343.1, on the reverse strand, counting down.
GGCAACATCAGCGATTCTGGCTCTGGAAGACGGCACGATTTTTAAAGGGGTGTCGATCGGAGCAGATGGCTCCTCAACTGCCGAGGTGGTTTTCAACACCTCGATGACTGGTTATCAAGAAATTCTTACCGATCCTTCCTATGCTCGACAAATGGTCACCTTGACCTATCCCCACATCGGGAATACTGGCGTTAACTCTGAAGATGAAGAATCCGATAAAGTGTGGTGTGAAGGTTTGATCATTCGTGATCTTCCTTTGGTTGCTAGTAGCTGGCGCTCTGAAGAGTCTCTAGATTCTTACTTGAAACGCAAAGGCGTGGTTGGTATTGCCGATATTGATACGCGTAAATTGACTCGTATCCTTCGTGAAAAAGGCGCGCAAGCGGGTTGTATCATGGCAGGTGAAAACCTAGATGAAGCCGCTGCCGTTGCTGCTGCCAAAGCGTTCCCTGGCTTGAAAGGCATGGATTTAGCGAAAGAAGTTACTGTTGAAAAAGCGTACGAGTGGACGGAGTCTACTTGGGATCTTGTAAATGGTCATACGACGCCTGAATCTTTTGACTTCCACGTAGTGGCTTACGACTACGGTGTGAAACGTAACATTCTACGTATGTTGGTTGAGCGTGGTTGCCGTTTGACTGTTGTTCCTGCAAAAACGCCAGCAAGTGATGTTTTGGCGCTAAATCCAGATGGCGTATTTCTTTCCAATGGACCTGGTGACCCAGAGCCATGTGATTACGCGATTCAAGCCATTAAAGAGATCCTAGAAACCGAGATTCCTGTCTTTGGTATTTGTCTTGGTCATCAACTTTTGGCTTTGGCTTCTGGTGCGAAAACCAAGAAAATGAAGTTTGGTCACCATGGTGCAAACCATCCGGTACAAGCAATTGAAAAAGGCACAGTGATGATCACCAGCCAAAACCACGGTTTTGCGGTAGACGAAGACACTTTGCCAGCTAACCTTGTGATGACTCACAAATCTTTGTTCGATGGCTCTTTGCAAGGCATCGCACGTACAGATAAGAGTGCATTCAGCTTCCAAGGTCACCCTGAAGCGAGCCCGGGGCCACACGATGTTGCGCCGCTGTTCGATCAGTTCATTGAAAACATCAAAGCCACTAAAGCCTAAAAGTAGGAGCGGAGCGAAATATTATGCCAAAACGTACTGACATAAAAAGCGTCTTAATTTTAGGTGCTGGCCCGATTGTTATCGGTCAGGCTTGTGAGTTTGACTATTCTGGTGCGCAAGCGTGTAAAGCACTTCGTGAAGAAGGGTTCCGCGTTATTCTGGTGAATTCAAACCCAGCGACCATTATGACAGATCCATCAATGGCGGATGCGACTTACATCGAGCCAGTTGAATGGAAAACTGTTGAAAAAATTATCGAGAAAGAACGTCCAGACGCGGTTTTACCGACGATGGGTGGTCAAACGGCATTGAACTGTGCGTTGGATCTTGAACGTCACGGTGTGCTAGAAAAATACAATGTTGAAATGATCGGTGCGACAGCTGACGCCATTGATAAAGCGGAAGATCGTAGCCGTTTTGATCTAGCGATGCGTGCCATTGGCCTTGAATGTCCGCGTGCGGGTATTGCCCACAACATGGAAGAAGCGCTTAAAGTTCAAGCTGAAGTTGGCTTCCCTTGTATTATTCGTCCTTCTTTCACCATGGGCGGCACCGGTGGCGGTATCGCATACAACATGGAAGAGTTCGACGAAATCTGTACTCGTGGTTTGGATCTGTCTCCAACCAATGAATTGCTAATCGATGAATCTTTGATCGGTTGGAAAGAGTATGAGATGGAAGTTGTCCGCGACAAAAAAGACAACTGCATCATCGTTTGTGCAATTGAAAACTTCGACGCAATGGGTGTTCACACAGGTGACTCTATTACCGTTGCGCCAGCACAAACCTTGACTGACAAAGAATATCAAATCATGCGTAACGCCTCTTTGGCAGTATTGCGTGAGATCGGCGTAGAAACCGGTGGTTCTAACGTACAGTTTGGTATGGATCCACAAACAGGTCGTCTTGTGGTTATTGAGATGAACCCTCGTGTATCTCGTTCGTCTGCCTTGGCATCGAAAGCAACGGGTTTCCCAATTGCGAAAATCGCTGCGAAATTGGCGATTGGTTACACCCTTGATGAGTTGCAAAACGACATCACTGGCGGCCAAACGCCAGCGAGCTTCGAGCCAGCAATCGACTACGTTGTGACTAAGATTCCTCGTTTCACTTTCGAGAAATTCCCAACTGCTAATGATCGTCTAACGACGCAAATGAAATCTGTTGGTGAAGTCATGGCGATTGGCCGTACTTTCCAAGAGTCTTTGCAAAAGGCGCTTCGCGGTCTAGAAACTGGCTCCGATGGCTTTAACCCTCAGCTAGATTTCTCTGAAGAAAACAGCAAAGAGAAATTGGCTTACGAGCTTCAATCTCCAGGTTCTGATCGTATTTGGTACATTGGTGATGCTTTCCGTTCTGGCATGACGGTTGACGAAGTATACGCTGCAACAGGCGTTGATCATTGGTTCTTGGTACAAATCGAAGATTTGATCAAAGAAGAATTGGCGTTGGCAGACAAAGGTCTGATCGACATGACTTACGACGTAATTCGTCGTTTGAAGCGTAAAGGTTTCTCTGACGCGCGTCTTGCTAGCTTGTTAAGTGTGACTGAGAAGTCTATGCGTGAGCGTCGTTATTTGATGGATGTTCACCCAGTTTACAAACGTGTAGATACTTGTTCTGCTGAGTTTGCGACTGATACAGCTTACATGTACTCAACGTACGAAGATGAATGTGAAGCAGCCCCAACGGATCGCGATAAAATCATCATCCTTGGTGGTGGTCCAAACCGTATCGGTCAAGGTATTGAATTTGATTACTGCTGTGTACACGCAGCACTAGGTCTACGTGAAGACGGTTACGAAACCATCATGGTGAACTGTAACCCTGAAACCGTATCGACTGACTACGATACATCTGATCGTTTGTATTTCGAGCCAGTAACGCTTGAAGACGTGTTGGAAATCGTACGTAAAGAAAAACCAAAAGGCGTTATTGTGCAGTTCGGTGGTCAAACACCACTTAAAATTGCTCGTGCTTTGCAAAACGAAGGCGTGCCAATCATTGGTACAACGCCAGAGTCTATTGACCGTGCAGAAGATCGTGAGCGTTTCCAAAGCATGATCCAGCGTTTGGGCTACAAGCAGCCTCATAACGCGACAGTGCGTAGTATTGAGCAAGCTGCAGCGAAAGCCGCCGTAATCGGTTACCCACTTGTGGTTCGTCCTTCTTATGTATTGGGCGGCCGCGCGATGGAAATCGTGTACAACGAAAAAGAATTGATGCGTTACATGACCAGTGCTGTGAAAGTGTCTAACGATAGCCCTGTGTTGCTAGATCACTTCTTGAATGCCGCGATTGAGATTGATATCGACTGTATTAGCGATGGTAATCAAGTGGTTATCGGCGGCATCATGCAGCATATCGAGCAAGCGGGTGTTCACTCTGGTGACTCTGCGTGTTCTTTGCCTCCATACTCTTTGTCAAAAGAAGTGCAAGACGATATTCGTGAGATGATCACCAACATGGCGCTAGAACTTGGCGTTGTTGGTTTGATGAACACTCAGCTTGCCGTTCAGGATGGTGAAATTTACGTGATCGAGGTGAACCCTCGTGCATCACGTACTGTGCCTTTCGTGTCTAAGTGTATAGGTCGTTCTTTGGCGCAAGTGGCTGCCTTGGTTATGGCGGGTAAAACACTGGAAGAGCTTGGTTTCACCAAAGAAATCATTCCTTCTTACTACAGCGTGAAAGAAGCCGTTTTCCCATTCAACAAGTTCCAGGGCGTCGATCCGATTCTTGGGCCTGAAATGAAGTCTACGGGCGAAGTGATGGGTGTGGGTGATACCTTCGCTGAAGCATTCGGTAAAGCGGTTCTTGGTGGTGGTACGGAATTACCAACATCTGGTCGTGCTTTCATCAGTGTTCGCGATATGGACAAAGAAGGCGCGGTAGACGTCGCTCGTCGTTTGGCTGAACTAGGTTTCGATCTTGTCGGCACCGAAGGCACAGCGAAATATCTAACGGAACGTGGCGTTGAAGTTCGTAAAGTGAACAAGGTGAATGAAGGTCGTCCGCATATCGTTGATATGATGAAAAATGGCGAAATTGATTACATCATCAACACCACGTCAGGTACGCAAGCGATTGCAGATTCTTCTGTTATTCGTCGTACAGCTTTACAGCGTAAGGTTTGTTACACTACGACATTGGCTGGAGCTGAAGCAACGAGTATGGCGATTAGCCTAACAGGTGAAACGAAAGTTAGAAGACTGCAAGATTTGCACTTGGGGAAATAATGAAAAAAGTACCAATGACAGTAGAGGGTGAAGCTCGTCTTAGAGAAGAGCTTAATCACTTGAAAACTGTCGTCCGTCCTCGCGTGATTGCGGATATCGCAACCGCGCGTGAGCATGGCGACTTAAAAGAAAACGCAGAATATCACGCCGCTCGTGAAGAGCAGGGATTCGCTGAAGGTCGTATTAAAGAGATCGAAGGCAAACTTGCAGATTCACAAGTGATTGACGTGAAAACGCTGCCAGCATCAGGCAAAGTTATTTTTGGCACAACAGTGACACTTTTCAATGTTGATACCGAAGAGACGGTTACTTACAAAATTGTTGGTGACGACGAATCCGATGTGAAAGAGAAAAAAATCTCTTACGCTTCACCTATCGCGAAAGCAATCATAGGGAAAGAAGAAGGCGACGAAGTTGTCGTTAAAATCCCTAGTGGTGAAGCAACCTACGAAGTTGAGAAAGTCGAATACATCTGATGTGTTAGATCTTCTCTTAAAAACCACGGTGTGAAAGCACCGTGGTTTTTTTATATCTGAGAAAACGTTATAAAGATAGCTGATTTTTAAGCTTACTCCTTTTGTGACAAGAGAAATTGCCATGGCAAGCCGAATTTTGATCTCCCATTCTAATAATCCTCACTTTAACCTCGCGGTGGAAGATTGTATTTTCCGCTCCATGTCAGCAGACCAGCGCGTGTTGTTTCTATGGCGTAATGCCGACACGGTAGTGATTGGTCGCTCTCAAAATCCTTGGAAAGAATGCAATATTAATAAGATGGAGCAAGATAGTATTCATCTTGCTCGTCGCCAAAGTGGCGGTGGAGCTGTCTTCCATGATTTGGGTAATACCAACTTCACCTTCATGGCGGGTAAACCTGAATACAACAAAGAAGTGTCGACTGAGATCGTTCTGCAAGGCTTGAAGAGGCTTGGTATTGAAGGCTACGCTAATGGTCGAAATGACTTAGTGGTGGGGGAAGGCGAAGAAATGCGTAAATTCTCCGGCTCTGCTTATAAAGAAACCAAAGACCGAGGTTTTCACCATGGCACCTTATTACTGCATGCAGACTTAAGCCGTTTAGCCAATTACCTAAATCCAGATGTGAAAAAGCTCCAATCAAAAGGTATTACTTCTGTTCGATCTCGTGTGACCAACCTTGATTCGCTTTATCCACAGATTAACCATCAACTGGTGTGTGACGCTATTGTCGAAGCGTTTTGTGAATACTTTGATGAAACGCCAACCATAGAAGAAATTTCTCCTGAAGCCTTACCAGATCTGCCTGGCTTCCTTGAGAAATTCGAACAACAACAAAGCTGGGATTGGAACTTTGGCAAATCGCCCCAATTTACCCACACGCTAGACGAACGCTTCAAATGGGGCGGCGTAGAGGTTCACCTTGACCTGAGTAACGCGAAAATTACCGCCGCGCAAACCTTCACCGACAGCTTGTTCCCAGATCCAATTGAGCTGCTTGCGGATAAACTCGTTGGCGTTACCTACCGACCAGACGCCATTGCCACTTGTGTCGACTTGGTTATTGAAAGCTATCTAGACCATAGAGCGGATTTGGAAGAAATGAAAGCGTGGTTGGTTAAGGCGGTTTCTTAGCTATTTAGACTGAGCTGAGCCAAATAATAGCTTTATTCGGCTCATAAAGTAATGATATTCTGAGCCGAATAACTCACTTAATCGGCTCATACTATGAAATATAGCTGGCAACATCCTGATTGGCCAAACTTTACTTTTGACGAAACTCAATGCCGAGACGCTTTGTATCAGTATGCGCTAGAGGCTGGTCGTTTGTCCGGCGGAATGAGTCAGCTTGAAAATACTTTGCAGTACGATGCCTATATCGACCTCATGGTTAGCGAAGCCATCAACACCAGCCAGATAGAAGGCGAGCGTTTGGATCGAGAAGACGTGCGTTCCTCTATTAAGAACTTTTTAGGCTTGAGTAATCCACCAACGCGAGTCGCCGATCCACGGGCAGAGGGTATGGCCGCCTTGATGGTCGACGTGCGTAATAGCTTCGCTGGCGAGCTTACAAAAGCCACTTTGTTTCACTGGCATCAATTAGTCCTTCCACAACAAGAAAATAGCCTATTAGCTCGTAACCTCAACGTCGGCCAATGGCGAGATTCCGAAGAGCCTATGCAAATTGTCTCAGGCCCAATTGGCTATGAAAAAGTCCATTACGAAGCGCCGCCAGCACATCAAGTCGATACAGAAATAAACCGATTTCTAGATTGGTTTAACCGCTCCAACCCATTAAAAGCAGAGAAAGACATTGTTCTTTCTGGGCCTGTTCGCTCGGCTATTGCGCACTTGTGGTTTGAAACTATCCACCCATTTGACGATGGTAATGGCCGAGTGGGACGAGCGATTGCCGAAATGGCCTTGGCTCAAGACCTCAACCGCCCGCCATTACTCAGCTTGTCGACGATAATCGAGAAAGACAAAAACGCTTATTACGATAGACTAAACAAAGCCAGCCAACTCAATTTGGATATTACCGACTGGGTAAAATGGTTTGTCGACTCAGTTCTATTAGCGCAGCAAGAAGCTGCTCAGAAAGTCGACTTTGTATTGAAGAAAGCCAAATTCTGGGAAAAACATCAACACACTGAATTAAATGAACGCCAAAAGAAGGTGCTTAAGAAACTCTTTAATGCAGGATCTGACGGATTCGAAGGTGGACTCAGCGCCAAAAAATACATGGGCATCACCAGCAGCTCCAAAGCCACCGCCACCCGAGACCTCGGTGACTTAGTTGAAAAAGGTTGTTTATGCCGCTTAGAAGGTGGCGGCAGGAATACTAGGTATGGGTTGGATTTGGGGTAAAGGGTTTAGTTGCTGCAGTTATTCGTAGGTTCGGACAAATATCTTTGGCTCCCTAAATAGTCATCTATTTCGTATAAAAGCAGATCCATAGCTTCCCTAACTGCGGAAATGTATTTGATAATATTGGTCATATCCGGTTGTATGGCGTTCTCACCATGGGCGATACTATTTCGAATATGCACTAATCGATCAATGTCGATTAATTGGCTTTTAAACTTAGTACTATCAAAATTAAAAGCAATGCATAAATCATTAAAAACATTACTTTTCAGATTGGATTTGGTGTCAATTTTAATGTCAAATTTAACTGGTTGGGATAGTCGTTGATTAAAGCTATTTGTAAAATCGACTCTTTGTTGGAATGATTGTTTACCACTTAACTTTTTATAGGTATCACTTAGGCTAACTACAACCAGATTAGGTGATAAGTGACTTGAATTAAGATTTAATTCATTAAGATGCTTCAGCATAATTTTCAACGCATCAACAACAAAGCCTTCCCAATGAGCATAAATCATCGGGACGCACATTCTGCACCAGAGTTGCTCTTCAACATTTAAAGAGTTTGTTTTGTATTTTGCAAACTCTCCATCTCGCCAGTTATTATTTTCAGAGATCTCGTCGATTACATTATGCACTAACAAAAATCTCCATTGCCCTATCCATACGATCTCTAATTCTCATATTTGAAAAGGTACTAGTGCCAATAGAATTATATTTTTCGTCATCTAGTAATGCTCTGATAGCTCTTTCGATTTCTGCTTCATTTCCTTCGATTGATGTGTACGTTTTAGGTACTGCATATGCTAAAGAGTCAAAAATATGGTTTGCAAAATTTCCTTTAGGCCTAAATATTTCTTTCCCAAATTTCTCTAGTAAGAAATTAACAAACTTTATAAACTCATTTTTTTCACCTTCTATATCGAAGGCTATTGAGTTATTTGAGACGTCACGCATAAATTCTGTTAGAAACTGTGCAACCGTTTTTTTGAAGTTGCCTTCTAAATGTTTAAATGCAAAATAACGAAGTGCTAATTCTTCAAGGAACATCTCTTCTTTTTTCTTTGGGGATGGGCTGATAAGTTTTTCATATTCTGGAACTTGAGCCACATCTCGTAATACTTGATTAAGGTCAACAGGATAAGAGCGAAAGATACAGTTTCTTATTTCTTGTTCTGATAGTGGGCTTGAACCAGTATTTAAGCGATTAAATAGTTCATAGCGTATATCTTCTTGACTATCCCAGCGTACAATTTCAACACGACAAACTGACCTTTTAATAGTTGTCTTTAGCTTAAGAGACAAAGAATTGATAGTTATACCATCAAGTTCTTTAACCATTTCACCTTCTGTTAAAGTCGAGTTGTTTTTGTCTGCAACAGAGTTCAAGAGGCCAAAAAAAGCAAAAATTGTTGAAATGCGTTGTAAGCCATCGACGACTTCCCATTTTCCCTCCCCGTCTTCAGCAACAAAAATTGGTGGAATAGGGATACCTAATAATACTGATTCAATAAATCGAGTCTGTTGGAATAAGGACCATCTAAATACTCTTTGATATTCAGGAGTAATGAAAAGGTCATCCTCTTCATACATATTCATGAGTTCGCCAAATGACATATCAAGACGATCTGTCTTGAGTGAATTTCTCTTACTTGAGATAATTTCATCTAACATCTGTATACCCTTAGCCATTGGATCGAATATTTTATGTTAACACAGACATCAAATATTACCTCTAATCTGCCTTACGTATTAAATAGCAAGTATGTTTATTCAGAACATACAAAATAGTGAATGCAACTATTTTAAATAAATACGTTGTCTATAAGTCGAACAAGAGAAGAGAAGGGCTTGGTGTCATGTACAAAAGTCTGTGTCGTACTGATTGTGGATATGAAAGCTTCGCTTTCTTCGGCACATTACGCTGTCGCTTATGATGCCCTACGATTTTGTGTCATGTGATGTAGGGAAGTTGTCGGGCTGAAGCCGCGACCTACAGTTCAATAACCCCTCCCTAACCCTCCCCTTGAAGAGAAGGGGAGGGAACAGAGAAAACAAAAACACCAGCCGAGGCTGGTGTTTTTTATTGCGTTGCTAAAAAGTTTGGCAGTTAAGCCTGAGCTTTTTTGAACGCGTTGATCAGTGTTTGGGTCGAAGCATCCAGTGCGCTGTTGTCGCTGTCGCTAACAAGGCGGTTGTAGATGTCTGTACCCAATACTTTGCCAAGCTCTACGCCCCATTGGTCGAATGAGTTGATGCCCCAGATGGTGCCTTGTACAAATGTACGGTGCTCGTAGAGGGCGATCAAGGCACCCACGGTGGCGGGTGTCATTTTATCGGTCAATAAGGTGTTACTTGGGCGGTTGCCCTTGATCACTTTGTGCGGCGCAATCTTTGCGACTTGCTCGGCGGTTGCGCCGGCATCGCGAAGTTCCTGCTCTGCTTGCTCAAGGGTTTTACCGACCATCAAGGCTTGCGACTGGCTTAAGCAGTTAGCAAACAATTGTGTATGGTGTTCGCCAATGGGGTTGTGAGACGCCAATGGTGCGATAAAATCCACAGGCACTAGGCGTGTGCCTTGATGTAATAACTGGTGATAAGCGTGTTGGCCGTTGGTGCCAGCACCGCCCCAAATGATTGGGCCTGTGTCGGTTTCTACGCCGTCGCCATTCAATAGATTTGCTTTACCATTACTTTCCATATCAAGCTGCTGGATGTGAGCAGGCATGGCACGTAGGTAATGGTCGTAAGGAATCAAAGCGTGAGTTTGTGCGTTGTGGAAGTTGATATACCACACGCCAAGGGCGCCCATGATTACCGGTAGGTTTTCTTCAAATGGAGCGGTACGGAAGTGCTCGTCCATTTGGTGAGCGCCATCGAGCAAGGCGTAGAAGTTGTCCATGCCAACGGCGATGGCAACAGGTAAGCCAATGGCAGACCAAAGTGAGTAGCGCCCGCCAACCCAATCCCACATTGGGAAGATGTTCTCTTTCGCCATGCCAAAATCAACGGCTTTTTTCACGTTGGAGCTAACGGCTGCGAAATGTTTGCTGACGTTCTCTTGTGTGCCGCCGTTGCTTAGGAACCAGTCACGCGCAGCGTTAGCGTTAGACAAAGTTTCTAAGGTGCCGAAGGTTTTAGACGAAATAACAAATACGGTAGTTTCTGGGTTCAATTGCTTCAGTTTGCCGGTGATGTCTGAACCATCAATGTTGGCAACGAAGTGAACTTTAATATTGTCTTTTTTGTATGGCGTTAGTGCTTCAGCAACGACTTTTGGCCCAAGGTAAGAGCCGCCGATGCCGATCGATACGACGTCTGTAATGGTTTTGTCGCTGTAGCCTTTCCATTCGCCGCTGTGTAATTGCGCGACAAACTGTTCCATCTGCTTGAGAGTTGCGCGTACTTCTGCCAAGACGTTAACGCCATCGACCATTAATGATTCTTGTGCTTGGCTAGCGCGTAGGGCGATGTGCAATACAGAGCGGTCTTCGGTGTTGTTAATATGTGCACCGCTGAACATGCCTTTGATGGCGCTTTCAAGTCCCGCTTCTTTTGCTAGGTCTGTTAGTAGAGAAATCGTTTTTTCATTGGCGCGGTTTTTTGCGTAATCTAATGTCCAGCCAGCTGCTTGAGTGGTGTATTTTTCAGCACGGCTTGGGTCCGCTTCAAACAAAGACTTCATGCTGACAGCAGCCATTTCTTGCTTGTGCTCTGCTAGTTTCTGCCAAGTAGTTAATTCGGTGGGTGAGCCCATTACAATCTCCCTAGATCTCAAAGTGAATTAAGCAAGTTCTACACGTAAGTTATCAATTAAGCGTGCTTTGCCTAGATATGCCGCCGTTAATATAACGAGGCGCTTCTCTTCTTCTGATGGTGTTTGTAAGCTTTCTTGTGCGCGGATTTCGAAATAATCACGACGGAAACCAGCCGCTTCAAGCTTCTTTTGAGCTTGTTCGCAGATGTCCTCGTGACTCGCACTGTTTTTAATTAGCGCATCTTTCGCCCATAACAAAGTTTGATAAATTGTTGGTGCGATACGTCTTTCTTCTTCTGTTAGGTAACCATTACGCGAACTCATGGCTAGGCCATCTTCGTTACGTGCTGTGTCTACTCCGATGATGCGTACGTTAGAGCTTAGATCTCGCACCATGTCTTCAATAACTTTAAGTTGTTGAAAGTCTTTGTTACCAAATATGGCACAGTCTGGCTGAACAATATTAAATAATTTTGTCACGACAGTGGAAACACCAACAAAATGGCCTGGGCGAGACGCTCCACAAAGAATGTCAGAAATGCCGACGACTTCAATTTGCGTTTGGCTGCGTTTGCCGTCTGGGTACATTTCCAGTGCATCTGGTGCAAACAGGTAATGACAGCCATTGGCCTCAAGGACTCGTTTGTCTTCTTCCAAGGTTTTTGGGTAACGCTCTAAGTCGCTTTGATCCGAAAATTGCATTGGGTTGATGAAGATAGATGACACAATGACGTCGCCTTCTTCTTTTGCTTTTCGAATTAGTGACATATGGCCATCATGTAGGTTGCCCATGGTTGGGACAAACACAATATTTTTGTCTTTCAAGCGTTCTATTTTCAGTGCTGTTCGAAGCTCAGCGACGGTGTGGAATGTTTTCATGATTTGAATCCGTGCTCAGCCCCAGGGAATGTCATGTCTTTTACTTCTTTGACGTAGGCTTCAAAGGCTTCTGTCACATTGCGGCCATCGGTTAAGAAGTTTTTGACGAATTTTGGTGTGTGACCTAGGTTGATGCCGAGCATGTCGTGCATTACCAATACTTGGCCATCTGTGTGATGACCAGCACCTATGCCAATGGTGGGCACTGGAACGGCTTCTGTCAGTGTTTTGCCGAGTTCGGTTGGGATGCACTCGTATAGAAGAATGTCGGCGCCAGCAGCGACAAGATCCAGCGACTCCTGCAGTAGTAAATCGGCCGCATCTTGGCTTTTGCCTTGTACTTTGTAGCCACCAAATTTATGTACGGACTGAGGGGTTAGGCCTAAATGCGCACAAACAGGAATGCCACGCTGGCTGAGTAGTTTTACGGTGTCTGCTAACCAGCTTCCGCCTTCTAATTTGACCATGTTTGCGCCGGCTTGCATTAACTTTGCTGCGTTATCGAGCGCTTGTTCTGGTTTGCTGTAACTCATGAAAGACATGTCTGTGAGGATAAAAGCGTTGGTGTTGCCTCGTTTTACCGCTGCGGTGTGATAGCACATGTCTTCGATTGTTACGGGTAATGTGCTGTCTTGGCCTTGTATGACCATGCCCAAAGAATCACCGACCAAAATCGTTTCAACGCCTGCGACGTTCATGACATTGGTGAAAGAGGCGTCATAACTTGTTAAACAGGTAATTTTTTCTTTTTCCGCTTTCATTTTTTTGAGAGTGGATAAGGTAACAGGTTTGGTGAGTTTTCTTTGTGAGTTATCTGAGTACATAGTTTATTCTTCTTTGATAAAAACCAAATCGCTGGTATCAAGTTGGTGTAGCTGCTCTGTAACAGTTTTGCCATTTTCTAAGAGCATATCGGGAGCTAGGTCGCTAAGCGGCTTTATCACAAATCCTCGTTCTAGCATAAAGGGGTGTGGCACGTTTAGTCTTGGTAATTGTATTCTTTCTTGTCCGTACAATAACAGATCTAGATCTAGGGTGCGCGGTCCCCAATGACGTTCTCTGACTCGACGTTGTGACTGTTCAATACTTTGTAATAGATCAAGTAGGGCGAGCGGGGGAAGATCGGTATTAAATGAGGCGACGGCGTTAATGTAGTCCGGTTGATCTTGTGGGCCAACGGGCTTGCTGCCGTAAATAGAAGAAACACGAAGATTTTTTAGATCGTCGTGTTTCTTTAGGGTTTCAATGGCGCGATCAAGTTGCGCCACTGGATTTTCAAGATTACTGCCGAGGCCAATATAAGCGTGTATCAAGGCGCATCCTCTTACTCGTCAAAAGTTTCGCTTTGTGGTTTAGCTGTTTCGGATGTGTTGCCATTGCTCTTTCTACGACGACGAGGGCGGCGCTTTTTAGGGCCATCCTTGTCTTTCGTGAATGAATCGATACTTTTGATCAGGTCTCTTTGTTGGCTTTCTGTGCCGTGCTGGAATTTCTCCCACCAATCGCCCAATCCATCTAAGTCAGTACCGCTTAGTTCTCGAATCAACAAGAAGTCGAAACCCGCACGGAAGCGAGGATGTTCAAGTAGTAGAAACGCTCGTTTGCCGTAGCGCTTTGGTAGTCGGTACTGCATGTCCCAGATTTCACGCATTGGCGTGGAGAATCGGCGCGGGATAGCGGTGGATGCGACTTGGTTGTCTAGTACCATGTTAGCGGCTTGGTGCAAAGCCGGTGTTGCTGGCATGCCCTGCGCTTGAAATTCTTCATGACGAAGTGCAACGCTAGGCCAAAGCAGTACAGCATACAAGAAATATGGTGCAGTGGTTTTTCCGCTTTGGATGCGGTCGTCGGTGTTTTTTAGGCCTTGCAGAATGAACGCTTCAGGGTCGATGTCGTGACGCTTCCAACCACTTTGCAATAAGGCTTCAGCGTCTGGAAATAAGTAGCGGAACAAACCGTATTGGCGAAGTAAATGAAAAGTATCAATGCCATTGCCACTGCCAAGCAGTTTTAATACTTCTTCAAATAGGCGTGCAGGTGGAATGTGATCCAAAAGATGCGCCATTTCTTTGATTGGCGCCGCAGTGTCGGCTTCTAATTCAAATCCTAGTTTACCGGCAAAGCGAATAGCGCGCAGCATGCGAACAGGGTCTTCTTGATAACGCTGACGAGCATCACCAATGATGCGAATCTGTTTATTTTCAATGTCTTTCAGGCCACCGCAGTAATCGTGAATACTGAAGTCCTGGACATTGTAATATAAAGCGTTAAAAGTGAAGTCTCGGCGTTCTGCATCTTCTTCAATGTTGCCATAGACATTATCACGCAAGACGATGCCATGGGCGGATCGAGCGGAGTCTTTGCCTTTCAAAGAGGTGTTCTGTGCGTTGTCATCATTGCTGTCGTTTTGAGCGGAATTGGCTCTAAATGTTGAGACTTCGATGATTTCGCGCCCAAACGTGACATGGACCAATTTGAATCGGCGGCCAATGAGTCTTGAGTTTGAGAATATGGTGTGAACTTCTTCGGGGGTCGCGTTGGTAACAACGTCAAAATCTTTAGGCTCAATGCCAATAAGATGGTCTCGAACGCAGCCACCAACAAGAAAGGCGTCGAAGCCCGCTTTATTTAGGCGATACAATACTTTGACGGCATTTGGGCTTAAGTCTTGTCGAGATAAGCTGTGATCGCTGCGAGGGATGATAATAGGGTAAGTCTGTGCCTTTGGAGAGGCAAACAGTGAGGTAGCTTTACGTACCAGAGATTTTAATCCTGTAAGCATTAGACAACAAATTTTAAAGTTAACGAAAAGGGCATTCTACACGTGATAGACTAAAGTTACACGGATAATGGTATTGTTTGAGCAAAATGGGTATGTCGATATAGAAGAGATAACTGAAGCGATTTAATATTTACTAATGAGTAAATAAAATAATCGCTTTGGATACATGAAGATACTAGTTCCGAAAACAAAGTGGGTGCTGCTTCTGCAGTTCTACTCAGGTTTTATTTTTATTTTTGCATTGTTTTCATTGCCCGAAGGCTTGTATATCTAAAAAGATCAATTATCCAAAGCGATTTTCCATCCATAGCCTCAAATTTTTATTTTTATTTGAAGAGGCTACAGTGTTCCTATTTTTATTGTTGTTTTTAAGAACCTACATACGACGATTAACTTATTTTTATTCTTGGTCAATCTTCTTATCGTTGTGGTGTATATAAGGCATTTGTTGTGCCAAAAACAATAAAGTGCTGATTTTGTTGGGTTTTGGCATATTTTTGTACACTTTCTTTACAATTTTGCGTTTGTTTTTTGGGTATTTTGGTATCAAGTGTTACTTTTATGTTGTTACCTTTTTGGGTATTGCCAGTTTTTGTCGTCTTTCCCATAAACTTTTTCTTGATATGCCCAAGGAATGTGCAAGTTGTGTTTCTGTCATCTTGTGTTGGTGCGTAAGGACAAAATGTTTGAAGTAATCATCCAGTGTCGTGCCTGCCATTAAGTCGTTGTCTGTCGACTGTGGCATGTTCGTAGAATGTAAGCTTTGTTGTTGGCTGGAAAGCTTTAAGTTGGCTGCTTCGACTCTTTCAGGCGGGCTAAGAATGACGGCTCTTTCTATTGCGTTTTCGAGCTCTCGCACGTTTCCTGGCCAATTGTGTGCCCTGATAGCTTTGTCGAATGTTTGGTTGTATTTGTAGATCGGCTTGTTGTGCTTCTGGCAGGCTTTCTCAAGAAGAATTTTTGCCAACATGGAGATGTCATCACCCCTATCTCTTAGTGGCGGTAGAAGTAGCTCCATTACATAAAGGCGATAGTATAAATCCTCCCGGAACAGTCCGTTCTTGACCATATCTATTAGATTTCTGTGGGTGGCGGTGATGAGTCGGATGTTTACTTTGGTTGACTGTGTTGCGCCAACTTTGCGTATTTCTCCTTCTTGTAAGACTCGCAGTAGCCTTGCTTGAGCTTCTAGTGGCAGTTCGCCTATTTCATCTAAGAAGAGTGTGCCTTTGTCTGCGGCGTAAATAAGACCATCGTGAGAGGAGTTTGCACCTGTAAATGCTCCCTTTTCATGACCAAATAACTCTGATTCTATTAGGTTTTCTGGAATGGCGGCACAGTTTACGCTGATAATTGGGTGGTTATGGCGCTGGCTTAGGTTATGAAGCGCTTTGGCGACCAGTTCTTTACCTGTCCCTGATTCACCACGTATTAGGACGGTGACATGGGTACCTGCAATTTTACGCATATCACTGAAGAGTTCTTGCATTGGTGGGCACTGGCCAATAATGCCGCTTCCAGCGGAGCCTAAAACAATGCTTTCCTCCGCGGAGTTAGAGGAGGTTTGAGCTATGGATTCTGTTGTTTGTGTTGATTGTTCTTTTTTTTCTAGGGCATTGACGACATGTTTTAGTAGGCTTTCAGAGTCTGTTGGCAGGGGAAGGTAGTAAAGTGCACCTTGTGCCATGCTGCTAACGCCTGTGCTTAGGCTGGCTTTTGCGTCAAGTACAATGCGATGTGGTGTGCTAGGCAGTTCTAAATGACCTTCGGCTAATTGATTGATAGCCTCTTGATCAATGAGTAGGAGGTGAAATTCAGATAGCTCATAGTATCGGTTGGCTTGTTCTAGCGTGTTGCTGGTGTTTACTTGAAAGCCATATCGAGACAGCCATTTTTCTGATTCTTTTAGTGGTGAGCTGTCTGGGCAAATGATCATAATGCTGTGCATGAATTGTCACCTCTTGTAACTAGTGTAACGATTATACACATGCAGGCTGGTTGGTCGAGACTATAGATATCTAAATCAGTGTGAATGTTATTGCTTTGGTGTCGGATGGGTCGCTGCAGCTGTATTCAGATGAAGTGCAGGTCCTGTTTTTCGAGGGGAAGGTCTTTTATTCCTTTTAATTTGCTTGGATCCCAGGCTTCAATTGCTAGGGATATTGCTTCTGCTATAGAAGAGGGTTCCGTTAGGTCAATTTTTAGATAGTGGAGTGCACGCAATAGGGTGGGGAGGTGACCGTTTTCAATGGCTCTTGCGTGATTTTGTTTGCTGATTTTGTCGCCAGAATGGTTGATTATAAGTGGGATGTGGCAAATGCTCGGCGGTGTCCAGCCAAATAAATTATAGAGGTGTAGTTGTTGAGCCGTGGTTTCTATTAGATCAGCCCCTCTCACCAAATGGCTGATGTTTTGTAAGTGATCGTCAACCACGACAGCAAGTTGGTAAGAGAAGAAGCCGTCTTTTCGTTTTAAAACTGGGCAGTTGTTTTTGAGATCTTCAGAGAGCTGCAGGGAACCTTGAATATCATCTTGGCATAGATAAACCGCTGAGCTGGCTTTTAGTCGCCATGAATGAGGTTTACTAGTTGTGCTCTGGCATTCCTGAGGGTGGTTGCCATTATGCTGAGCAAGGGACTGGCGAGTGCAATTACAGGGGAATACGATTTGTTGTCTTTTTAATTCAGACAGCTTTTGCTCGTAAATTTCACTGTGCTGGCTTTGAACGCGAATTGGTTCGTCAGAAAAAAGCTGGTAACTTCTAAGGGTTTCGGTGATTTGCTCGGAAAAGCTAGGCTTGCAGCGTGTTCCATCCACATCTTCAATGCGAATGATCCAGCTGCCTTGCTGTTTTTTTGCGTCCAAATAGCTCGCTAATGCGCTGACTAGCGAGCCAAAATGGAGAGGACCGGTTGGCGAAGGTGCAAAGCGGCCACGATAGACAGTCGAAACGGGGTCGTCGTGGTTAGACATTGTGTTTAAGTACTGTTCTTAAATGCACAGTGCTTAGCCGCCGATTTGTCTCTCTTTGATTTCAGCCAGAGTTTTGCAGTCAATGCACATGGTCGCTGTTGGGCGAGCTTCTAAGCGGCGAATGCCGATTTCGATGCCACACTCTTCGCAAAAGCCATAATCGTCAGCATCAATTAGCTCGATTGTCTGAGAGATTTTTTTAACCAGTTTACGCTCACGATCGCGCGCGCGAAGCTCTAGGCTAAATTCTTCTTCTTGGCTAGCACGGTCATTTGGATCTGCATAGTTCACGGCCTCTTCTTTAAGGTGGTGAACGGTGCGATCAACCTCTTCCATAAGATTTTGCTTCCAGTTGAGTAGAATGCTTTTAAAGTGCGCCAACTGGTTTTCGTTCATGTATTCTTCGCCATCCTTAGCAACATAAGGAGTGAAGTCTTTCATTAATGATTCAGGGTTCATATTTGGCATACGCATTGCCTCACTTCGCAGGTTTCCATTGTGGTAGCCTGTAACCGATAAAATTAGGTGATTTATTTTCGGGCGGAAACTTACCAGATAATGTGGCTGTTAACCACATTTTTTGCGCAAAATGTCGCGATATTTTTGAAACAGGTAGATAAAGGTGGATAAAACGGGATGGAAAAACACAAGTTGGCAGCAAGAGTAGGGCAAATTTCACCCTTTCAGGTGATGGAGGTGTTGGCTCGTGCCAAGCAGTTGCAAGCTCAAGGTGAGGATGTGATTCACCTTGAAGTTGGGGAGCCTGATTTTGTTGCGGTGGATGCGGTTGCAGATGCTGGTGTTGAGGCGATTCAACAAGGTAAAACGGGTTACACTTCGGCAACCGGCTTGCCTGAATTGAAGCACGCAATTAGTGATTACTATCTTAGTCGTTATCAAGTTTCCGTTTCGCCAGAACGTATTATTGTTACACCCGGAGCTTCTGGGGCATTGTTGTTAATGGCGTCGTTGATGGTTAACTCTGGTGATGATGTTTTGATGCCAGATCCGTGTTATCCATGTAATCGCCATTTTTTGATTCAAGCGGGCGCGAAAGCGACGCTGGTTGAAACAAAACCTGAAGAAGGTTTTGAAATGGACTTGGGTTCTTTGGCTAATCACTGGAGTGAAAGCACCTCTGGTCTTTGGCTTGCTTCACCTTCTAACCCTACTGGAGCGGTGCTCAATAAATCCTATATTGCGCAAGCGTGGGAGAAGGTGAGTGAGCTTGGTGGTCATTTGTTGGTGGATGAAATCTATCAAGGCTTGGTTTACGAAGGCGATGATTTTTCGGCTTTGTCGATTGCTGATGATATTTTTGTAGTGAATAGCTTCTCGAAATATTTTGCTATGACTGGTTGGCGATTAGGTTGGTTGGTCGTGCCCGAGTGGGCTGTCGAGGGTGCGACAAAGCTAGCGCAAAACTTGTTTATTGCCGCGCCGAGTGTTTCTCAATATGCGGCAGTGCGTGCATTCTCGCCAGATGTATTGGCTGAGTGCGAAGTGCGTCGACAAACATTAGATGCTCGTCGCTTGGTTTTGCTAGAAGGTTTGAAGGCTATCGGCTTGCCTGTTGTTGCGCCGGCGCATGGGGCTTTTTACATATATGTGGATGTATCAAATGTGACACAAGATGCAATGGCGTGGTGTTTAGCGTTACTTGAGCAGGAAAAAGTAGCGCTTACTCCCGGAGCAGATTTCGGCATTAAAGACGCGCATAAATATGTGCGCTTTGCTTACACTTGTGATGAGCTTAGATTGCAAGAGGCGCTAGCGAGAATTGCTCGATTCATGGCTTCTTCGTTGAAGTGAAATAAAGTAAGGCTCTTTTTGTTAAGAATATAAACGCAGAGCCTAGCCTCTGCGTTTTACCAATATGATGCCCGCCAGTAAGCAAATAGCAATAGGAATGCTGACGCCAATAACCGGAGGGAAATCTATTGCGACACTCATTCTGCCAAACAAGTTGAGCGCGTTTTGGAACGCTAGGCCGATGATAACACCAGTAAATATTCGACCACCCATAGTGGAAGACCGTAATGGCCCAAATACACTAGATAGAGCAACCAGTACTAACGCTAATGAGGCGATGGGTCGTAGTGCTGTAATCCAGAATTCTAGCTCGTATTGTGATCCATCAAGCTTTTGTTGTTTCAGGTAAGCTTGATAGCTCTGCAGTTGGCTTAACGATAAAGAGTCAGGCTCTTGCGAAGCGAGGAATAAGTGTTCAGGTTTTATGCTGATGCTCCATTCGGCTTGCGGCATGCTTTTGGTCTCGATATGGTCTGCAGCAAATATGGTTTCTTTTACATTATTGAGTTGCCAAACAGAATCTTTAATGTGCTCGGCACTGGTCGCTGTTTTTATGTGTTTTAATTTCTGACCGTCAGGCGAAAAAATTTGTAAGTTATAGAGCTTTCCTGTGTCGTCGGCTGCATCGATATAAACAAAGCTATTATCTGCTTTTAGCCACACACCGCCAGTCAGTGAAAACGTGCCGCTTTCTTGTCCTTTGAATTTTTCTATCAAATTGGCTTTCTGCTCTGCAGCGGGGGCGACAAACTCCGAAATCCCCATTCCTATTAAAGAAACGAGTAATATTGGCTGGCATGCAGCAAAGCCAATGCGCCAAATAGGCATGCCAGCGGCGCGCATAACGGTTAATTCCGATGTGGCCGCAAGTGTGCCCAATCCTGTTAGTGTGCCAATCAGTGAAGCGACAGGGATGTATTCTGCGAATTTTCCCGGTAGGCGAAATAGGATAACTTGCAACAAAGATTGGATGGTGTAGCTGTCATTTACTTTCTTGATTTGCTCTATAAGAGTGAGGGCGAAATCCAATCCGAGCAGAACGACAGCGACGATCAAAAAGGCCCATAAAACGCTATTGCCAATATATCTGTCTATTTTAGTCATTTCTGTTACTCACTTGTGTTCGCAGTATGGGAAGGTCTAGCCTTACGGCGCTCAAATATTTGATTGTACTGTGCAAAAAGTACCGCAGCGATGAATATGAATATACCGTGTATCCACCATAAACCAAACTGGATCGGGAGTTTGCCTTTTTCGAGCGATGTTCGTCCCCAAATTAGAAGGGCAATGTAGAAAATCATCAAAAGAATTGCCGGTAGCATTTTGAAAAATCGGCCTTGCCTTGGATTTACTTGGCTTAACGATAGGCCGATCATGGCAAGTATCGGAATGATGATGACCAATGAAATGCGCCATTGGAGCTCGACTTTGTCCAGCAAGGAGTTGCTGTTAAGTAAGCTTAGCGTTGTTTTGGTGTAGGCGTCGTCAATGACTTTGTTGGTTTTGTCTTCCATGCGTACAGCGTAGGTGTCAAATTGGGTTATTCGATAATTTGCTGTACCTGGCTTGCCTTCGTAGCGTGTGCCGTCTTTGAAAACTAGATAGTTTCTGTCTCCTTGTGCGCTGACTCGTATTTGCTCTGCATTGGCTGCAAAGGTCAAAATGGGAACGCTACTGTTCTTCTTGCTTGTTACGTCGGACAGGAATATTTGATTCATCCAACCCTCGTTAGAGAAGCTGTCTATATAAGTAGTGCGCTGGCCGCTGCCTTCAAAACGCCCAGGTTTTAAAAGGTCGAAAGCAGACAGTTGGTCTTGCGCCTGCGAGGTTTCGGCCGCTTTGTATTCACTGTATGGGGCAAGCCAAAAGTTGATAGAAGCACTAACTGAGCTGATAATTAAGGCAATACCTAATGTGTAGCCAGCAAGTTTGATCTTGCTGATGCCGCTTGAAAACAGTACAGACATTTCGTTTTCTATATAAAGGCGCCCAAAGGAAAGTAGTAAAGCTAAGAAAAAGGCTAATGGTAGAATCATCTGTACGAAGCTAGGAATATGGTAGCCGAGAATTAAAAATAAAGATTCGAAGGTCATTTTTCCATCGGCAATACGACCTAAGTAGCTGGAAATTCGACCGCTTAAAATGACGAGCAGCAAAATTAGCGTGACGCCAGCTGTTGACACCAGCACTTCTTTCGCTAAGTATTTAAATAGTCTCAAAGTCACCTCTGGATGGATTCTGCTTTTTAAGCGTAGAGTTGATTACACATCTAAAGCCCCCATTATCTCGTGGTAAGAAGTATATTATCCAGTTTTTTTTAAAAGTGAGGATTTCGCACGACGATTGAGCTTGTGAATACCGTGTTAAAAATTGACTCTAGGTGCTCTTTTCATTAATAAAGTGGCATTTTTTCCAGTCTTTTGGTGTGTTTTTCTATTGCTCGCAGTTTAGTGTAAATATCTCTAAGTTATTTTTATTGAGGGTTTTTTCATGAATATGGCGTTATTTGATCGCTTGTCTACTGTTCAAGCAGATTTGCTTGTTGCCTTTGTTCCTAGTGAGGGCGACTTCCCTGAATCCACATCTTGGGTGGATGAAAATGCCAACGGACAAGTATCTCAGTTGCGTGAAACTGGTGTATTTAAAGGTGGCGTTGCGCAGACTTTATTGCTGCCAGCGGTGTCTCAAGATTTTGCTCAAGCCGTTTTGTTGGTTGGTATTGGTAAAGACGCTGAATTGAGCGACATGCAAGCTCGTAAAGTGATTGCTGCTGTAGCGGCTCAAATTAAAGGTTTGCCATTTGCATCGGTTGCTGTCGCAAGTGCTGGCCTAGTATTGAAAAACCGTTCTCAAGCAGATGTGCTTGCTTTAGTTGCTCAATGGCTAAATGAAGGTTTTTATAATTTCCTTGGCTTCAAAAAAGATGACGCTGAGAAGGCGACAAAAGTCACCGCTTTGTTGTTAGAGGGTACAGACGAAGCTGCTTTGGCGATTGGTACGGCAACGGCAAAAGGTTCTGCCTTTGCTCGTCAGTTAGGGAACCTTCCTGGTAATGTTTGTACGCCAAGTTACTTAGCATCCCAAGCTCAGCAGCTAGGTGAAGAATACAGTATCGGTGTTGAGTTACTAGACGAAAGCAAAATGGATGAACTCGGCATGCACTGCTTGTTGTCCGTAGGTCATGGTAGTGATCAGCCAAGTTATTTAATCGTGATGAACTATCGCGGTGGTGAAGAAGGTGACGCGCCTCATGTTCTTTTAGGTAAGGGTATTACCTTCGATACAGGTGGTATTTCCTTGAAGCCTGGTCCGAAAATGGACGAGATGAAATACGACATGTGTGGTGCAGCCAGTGTTTTTGGCACTATGAAAGCAATTTGTGAGTTAAAACCAAAACTGAACTTCACGGCCGTCATTGCAGCAGCCGAGAATATGCCAAGTGCTCGTGCGACTAAGCCAGGCGATATTGTGAAGACTATGTCTGGCCAAACGGTAGAAATTTTGAATACTGATGCTGAAGGTCGTTTGGTGCTTTGTGATGCATTGACTTACATTGAGCGCTTCAAGCCAAAATCGGTTGTGGATATCGCGACATTGACTGGTGCTTGTGTGGTTGCCTTGGGAAGCGTTAATTCTGGTATGTACGCGAACAATGACGGTCTAGCGTCTGAGTTGAAAACAGCGAGCCAAGTATCAGCTGATAAAATTTGGCAAATGCCTCTTGATGAAGAATATCAGCAGCAGCTTGATAGTAACTTTGCAGACATTGGTAATATCGGTGGTCCAGAAGCTGGTTCTGTAACGGCGGCTTGCTTCTTGTCTCGTTTTACGGGCTCATATCCTTGGGCGCATTTGGATATTGCTGGTACCGCATGGTCAGGTGGTGCAACGAAAGGTGCAAGTGGTCGTCCAGTCGCTTTGTTGACGCGTTATTTGCTTGGTAAAGCGTAACTAACTCGTTTTCTTACTAGCGCATAGTCTTTATTAAAAGCAGCAATCATTAGTGGTTGCTGCTTTTTTTATGCTGATTTTTATTGGAAAGTTTAGTCTGATCAAGGTGTTATTTTGTTTTGGGCTAGGTTGGGTTCATTAACTTCATTTGGAGAGGGTGGACTTTTGCGTTTTTCAATGCGAAAGTTGAGGGCTTCAAATGATGAATGAAGTGAATAAATTCGCTTCATTCTTGTATCCTGCTTTCTTAATATTGGTTTTTCTTATGTCAGATTTAGCCACTCAGTATGACGATGGTGTTTTTGAGCCAGATGAAGAAACCTTGATATCCGCATTGCGGAATCAAGATGATATTCCTATTTTGATGGATATCGTCGCTGAGAGAGAGTCTCTCTCTTCTAGTCAAGAAGCGCATTTGGAAGAATCTTTTAATGAGAATACCCCGGATGCTAATCACCAAGACCAAGATGCTCTTGGTGACAGCGCTTCCTTGGAAGCCTCTCAGAATGATTCTAAGGATCCGTCATTAGATGGCGTCGTTACGCTGGATGATGTGGTTACTGAATCTGCGTTATCGCAAGATTTGATCGCAAAAACCATTGCTGACGTACTTGAAAAACGTTTGCCAGAGCTGGTATCAGAAGTTATGCAAGCGTTGCAGGCGGCTGAGACGGCTCAAAAAGAGTAATGCAAATTAATAGCTGTCTAATGTGTTAGCAGACGGCTTAATTACCCACGTGTTATTCTTTATCTTGTTATGACACGTTATAATTCCTCAACTTACAATTGATCGCTACATAAGAGCCTTAAGACATCATAATGGAAAAGACCTACCAACCTCAGAGTATTGAACAGCCTATTTATAAACGTTGGGAAGAGGGTGGATATTTTTCCCCTCAAGGCAACGGTTCTCCATTCTCTATCATGATTCCACCACCAAACGTTACCGGCAGTTTGCACATGGGGCATGCGTTTCAGCATACCTTGATGGATGCGATGATTCGCCGTGAACGAATGAAAGGTAGCCGTACACTATGGCAGCCAGGTTGTGACCATGCTGGTATTGCAACTCAAATGGTGGTTGAGCGCCAATTAGCCGCTCAGAATGTGACTCGTCATGAGCTAGGCCGTGAAAAGTTTCTTGAAAAAGTTTGGGAGTGGAAAGGCCAGTCTGGCGGCACTATTTCTGACCAGATGCGCGTGTTAGGCGACTCTGTCGCTTGGGATAAAGAGCGCTTTACAATGGACCCTGGTATGTCTGCGGCGGTTCAGGAAGTGTTTGTTCGCCTATTTGACGAAGGTATCATTTATCGTGGTCAGCGTCTTGTAAACTGGGACCCTGTTTTACACACGGCTATTTCTGATCTTGAAGTGGTTTCTGAAGAAGAAAATGGCTTCATGTGGTACTTCCGTTACCCACTTGCTGATGGTGTAAAAACCGCGGAAGGTAAGGATTACATTGTTGTTGCGACCACACGCCCAGAAACTATGTTTGGTGATGCTGCCGTTGCTGTTGCGTTGGATGACGAGCGTTTTACAGACCTAGTTGGCAAATTTGTTGAACTGCCATTGGTTGGTCGTCGTATTCCAATTGTTGCTGATGAATACGTAGATAAAGAATTTGGCACGGGTTGTGTGAAAATTACGCCAGCTCATGACTTCAATGACTATGAAGTTGGCAAACGCCACGATATGCCATTGATCAACATATTGACCGACGATGCAGCGATCAACGATGTAGCCCCCGAGAAATATCATGGCATGGATCGTTTTGATGCTCGTAAAGCTGTAGTAGCCGATTTTGATGCGCTTGGTTTGCTTGAGAAAGTTGTCGACCATAAGCTAAAAGTACCACGTGGTGAGCGTGGTAATACGGTGATTGAACCTTACTTGACACAGCAGTGGTATGTGGCGGTTGAGTCATTGGCTAAGCCTGCGATTGAAGCGGTTGAAAATGGCGATATCCAGTTTGTTCCTAAGCAATGGGAAAATACCTACTTTGCTTGGATGCGCGATCTTAATGATTGGTGTATCTCTCGTCAGCTTTGGTGGGGGCATCAAATTCCAGCTTGGTATGATGCGGATGGAAAGCATTATGTTGGTAAAAATGAAGATGAGGTTCGCGCTAAATATAGCCTCGCGGCAGATGTTGAGCTAACTCAAGATGAAGACGTGCTAGACACTTGGTTCTCTTCAGCACTTTGGACGTTTGCAACACAAGGTTGGCCAGAAGAAACACAAGATTTTGCTGAATTTAGTGAATCAGACGTGTTGGTAACAGGCTTTGATATTATTTTCTTCTGGGTTGCCAGAATGATCATGATGACCTTGAAATTTACCGATAAAGTCCCTTTCAAAACCGTTTACATTACCGGTCTTATTCGTGATGAACGCGGCGATAAAATGTCGAAATCCAAAGGTAATGTTATTGATCCATTGGATTTGATTAATGGTATTGATATCGAGTCCTTGGTGGCGAAACGTACTTACGGCATGATGCAACCTCGCTTAGCGGAAAAAGTCGAAAAGAATACACGCGAAACCTATCCTGAAGGGATTCAAGCTTATGGTACTGATGCTTTGCGTTTTACGCTTTGTTCATTGGCGTCCGGTGGGCGTGATATTAAGTTCGACCTGAACCGTCTTGAAGGTTACCGTAATTTCTGTAATAAGATTTGGAATGCAACGCGTTATGTCTTGATGAATACAGAAGATCAAGACTGTGGTCAAAGTGGTGCTGAAGTTGAATTGTCGCTTGCTGATAAGTGGATTATTTCCCGTTTGCAGCATGCAGAAGATGCCGTCAACCGTGCTTTCGAGACGCATCGTTTTGATTTGGCTTCTCAGGCCTTGTATGAATTTATGTGGCACGAATATTGTGATTGGTATTTGGAGTTGTCTAAGCCTGTTCTTTGGGACGAAAACGCTACGCCTGAACAATTGATGGGGACTCGTCGTACTTTAGTGCGTGTGTTGGAAGCTTTTCTGCGTCTTGCTCACCCGATGATGCCATTCTTAACAGAAGAAATTTGGCAGCGTGTTGCGCCACTAGCGGGTGTTGAAGGTGACACTGTGATGCTGGGTGAATACCCAATGGCTAATGATGCGAAAAAAGATGCGCAAGCAGAAGCCGATGTAGAATGGCTGAAAGGTGTTATCGAAGGTATTCGTAATATCCGTGGTGAAATGAATATTTCTCCTTCTAAGCCGCTGACTATTTTGTTCCGTAATGGTTCTGAGCAAGATCAAGCGCGTTTAGATGCGAACTTAACCTTCTTGCAAACTCTGGCGAAGCTAGAATCTGTAACTTGGTTGAATGCGGGTGATGAAGCGCCAATGTCTGCTACTGCATTAGTAGGTGATATGGAAGTGCTTGTCCCAATGGCAGGCTTGATTGATAAAGAAGCAGAGCTTGCTCGTTTGCAAAAAGAAATTGATAAAGCGTCAAAAGAATTGCAGCGTATCCAGGGCAAGCTTTCTAACGACAGTTTTGTGGCGAAAGCGCCAGCAGAAGTGGTTGAGAAAGAACGCGCTAAGTGCGATGACTTGCAATTAGCGGTTAGTAAGTTAGAAGAGCAAAAGGTCAGTATTGAATCTTTGTAAATATGCATTGTAAAAACATAAGGTCAGAAGTCTTTTTGGGCCTCTGACCTTACGCTTACTTAATAAAAATAAAAAAGAGGCGAGACAGTAATGGAAAGATTAACTGGAAAAGTTAAGTGGTTTAACGACGCTAAAGGTGTGGGTTTTATTAAGCGAGAAGAAGACAGTGATGTCTTTGTTCACTACAAATCGATTATTTGTGATGGTCACAAGAGCTTAAAAAAAGGACAGTCTGTTAGTTTTGTTTTATCTACGACCGACTTTGGTTTGCAGGCTATTGAAGTGCGTTTAGAAAAAGAGGTGCAGATTGCATCCTCTGGTTCTAATCAGCAGCTTGAAAGTGCTTAGCTTACGCAGATTCTTGCAACATTTTGTGTGCGAGTTTAACAAAATCGACAGGTGTTAAAATTCCGACGAGTTTGTTGTCTTGAGTAACGGGTAGACAGCCGTATTTGTTTTCAATAAAAAATTCTGCAGCCATGTCTAAGTCTGTGTTGGGGCTGACAGTGAGTATGTCTTTGTTCATCGCGTTAGCAATAGGTGTCTGCTGTTCTTTCTTGGATATTTGCTGGGTGCCAAACTGGCTAACTAAATGAAAGGCATGACGTAAATATTCACGTTGCGTTAGCATGCCGACACATTCTCCTG
The DNA here is from genome assembly GCF_024397855.1 of Marinomonas rhizomae. Classification (NCBI taxonomy): domain Bacteria; kingdom Pseudomonadati; phylum Pseudomonadota; class Gammaproteobacteria; order Oceanospirillales; family Oceanospirillaceae; genus Marinomonas; species Marinomonas rhizomae. The sequence goes on along the minus strand of NZ_CP073343.1, from coordinate 3,880,182 downwards.
CGTCGTTGATGATGGGGATGTTCCTAATGTTTTTTTCTTGCATCAATGCTTTGGCTTTCGCTAAAGAATCATTTTCTCTTAATGTTATTAAGTTAGTAATCATCAAGTCGGCCACTGTGCGCATGAATAAATCTCCATATGTCTATTTTAGCGTGTTTATTTTGACAGTAAGGTTCAGTGTAGAGCGGATTATAGATTAAAGGCAATTATGTTTTGTAAGGCAATTATAGTCGCCTTGAGGTAGATCAATAATGACAGATCAAGAATGGATGGAGTGCGCGATAGCGCTGGCTGCCAAAGCTGCATCTGAAAATGAGATTCCAGTTGGTGCGATTGTAGTGCTAGACGGTGAAATTATCGGTGAGGGTTACAATTCGCCTATTTCTCTTTGTGATCCTACCGCTCACGCTGAAATGCAGGCGATTCGAATGGCCTGCAAAGCCATGAATAACTATCGGCTACCTGGTGCGACTTTATATGTCACATTAGAGCCTTGCTCTATGTGCGCGGGCGCTATGGTTCATGCACGTATTGATAGAGTGGTTTATGCGGCGATGGAACCCAAAAGCGGTATTGTGGACAGTCAGGGGCATTTTTTTGAAGCGCCATTTCTTAATCACAAAGTGAAAGTTGAGTCTGGCGTATTGTCTGAAACAGCTTCCCTTCAGCTTACCCAATTCTTTCAATATCGCCGTGAACAAAAAAAGAAGCTCAAGGAACAGGCAAAAAAGGCCACTTAGGCAATTAATTCCATCATTTTGTGTAGAAATTTCATACTCTGCTGGCCTCTATTTGCCTCATTGATTTAAAATACCCGCACCATTTCCCCAAAACTACCAAGTGAGGCAATACTCAACATGCTAACTCTGCATGGTTCCGCAGCGCTATCGGCGTTTCGCAAGGCAAAGCTATTAGCCAATATGCAAGCATCTATTCCATCTGTCACAGATGTTGATGCTCAATTTCTCCATTTCGTGGAGTTGGTTGATAGTCAAACGCTGACTGCTGAACAGGAAACTGTTTTACAGCGCGCTTTGGCCTACGGTCCTAAATCCTCCCAAGTCAGTTCATCTGATCAAAGTGTTTTAGTAGTTCCTCGTTTAGGAACGATTTCACCTTGGTCATCGAAAGCAACCGATATCCTTCATAACTGTGGCCTTGCGGCCGTATCCCGCGTTGAACGTGGCGTGGAATACTTTATTCATAGCTCGGCGCCATTAGCGCTTGAAGAGCTAGATTTGTTGTCAGCTATGCTGCATGACCGCATGACAGAAAGCGTGCTTCCGGCATTAAGCGACGCTTCTGATATGTTCTCTCATGCAGAACCAGCACCAATGACAGCAGTCGATGTATTAGGCGGTGGCCGAGCGGCATTGGTTGAGGCAAACCAAACGCTAGGCCTTGCTCTTGCGGATGACGAAATTGATTACCTTGTTGAGTCTTTCATTGAGTTGGGTCGTAACCCAATCGATGTTGAGCTAATGATGTTTGCTCAAGCAAACTCTGAGCATTGTCGTCATAAAATCTTTAATGCGTCTTGGACGATTGATGGCGAAGAGCAAGAGCGCTCTTTGTTTAAAATGATCAAGAACACCCATGAACACAATCCACACGGTACCTTATCTGCATATAAAGATAACGCGGCCGTGATGGAAGGCCACTTTGGCGGTCGTTTCTTCCCATCCGCAGAAACGCGCGAATACGATTTTAGCCACGAACACATCGATATCTTGATGAAGGTTGAAACTCATAACCACCCAACAGCCATTTCTCCATTCTCTGGTGCGGCAACGGGTTCTGGGGGTGAGATTCGTGACGAAGGCGCGACAGGTATTGGCTCTAAACCAAAAGCAGGTTTGAGTGGTTACACGGTATCCGACCTTAAAATACCTGGTTTTGAACAGCCATGGGAAAGCTACTACGGCAAACCGTCTCGTATCGTAACGCCTTTGGATATTATGATCGAAGGGCCTATCGGTGGTGCTGCGTTTAACAATGAGTTTGGTCGTCCAAACCTATTAGGTTACTTCCGTACTTATGAACAAACAATCCAGGGTGCTTCACAAGAGGAAGTGCGTGGTTACCACAAGCCAATCATGTTGGCGGGCGGTATTGGTAATATTCGTCGTGAACACGTTGAAAAACAAGAGATCAAAGTAGGTGCTAAGTTAATCGTACTTGGTGGTCCTGCGATGTTGATCGGCCTTGGTGGCGGTGCGGCATCTTCCATGGCGTCTGCCGATGGTAACGAAGATCTCGATTTCGCTTCTGTACAACGTGGCAACCCAGAAATGGAGCGTCGTTGTCAGGAAGTGATCGACCGTTGCTGGCAAATGGGTGATAAAAACCCAATCAGCTTTATCCATGATGTGGGCGCTGGTGGTTTGTCTAACGCTTTGCCTGAATTGGTAAAAGACGGTGAGCGTGGTGGTAACTTCGATTTGCGTAAGGTTCTAAATGACGAGCCGGGTATGTCACCACTAGAAATCTGGTGTAACGAATCGCAAGAGCGTTATGTAATGGCCGTTTCTCCTGATCGTGTTGCAGAGTTTACTGCGATTTGTGAGCGAGAGCGTTGCCCTTTTGCCATTGTTGGTGAAGCGAAAGAAGAAATGCATTTGCAAGTAGCGGATGAGCATTTCGATAATAATCCTGTTGATTTGCCTATGTCTGTTCTATTTGGCAAGCCACCTAAAATGCATCGTGAAGCAAAGAAAGCCATTATTACAGGTGATGATTTCACGGCTGTTGATGTGGATCTTGCTGACGCAGCGAAGCGTGTTCTTAGCTTGCCAACGGTTGCGAGCAAAAATTTCTTAATCACCATCGGTGATCGTTCAATTACAGGTATGGTTGCTCGTGATCAAATGGTGGGTCCTTGGCAGGTGCCAGTAGCGGATGTAGCGGTAACAACGTCCTCTTTAGAAAGCTACACCGGTGAAGCCATGACCATGGGTGAACGTACGCCCGTAGCTTTGCTCGATGCGCCTGCATCTGGTCGCATGGCGGTGGGTGAAGCACTGACTAACTTGGCAGCAGCACACATTACCAAACGTAGTAGCATTAAGTTGTCTGCGAACTGGATGGCGGCGGCTGGTCACGAAGGCGAAGATGAGAAGCTTTATCAAACGGTAAAAGCAGTTGGTATGGAATTGTGTCCAGCATTGGATATTGCCATTCCAGTTGGTAAAGACTCTATGTCGATGAAAACCGTATGGAAAGAAGATGGCAAAGAAAAGGCCGTGACTTCTCCATTGTCTTTGGTTATTTCTGCATTTGCGCCAGTAACAGATGTTCGCAAGACGTTAACGCCAGAGCTAAAAAACAAAGCCGATACGCGTTTGTTGTTGGTTGATTTGGGTGCGGGTAAAAATCGTCTTGGCGGTTCTGTTATTGCTCAGGTTTACAATAAACTGGGTCAGCAAGCGCCAGATGTTGATGATGCAGCGACCTTAGCTGGCTTCTTCGATACGACTCAGGCGTTGAATGCTGCAGGCAAATTGTTAGCTTATCATGACCGTTCTGATGGTGGTGCGTTTGCTACGTTAGTTGAAATGTCATTCGCGAGTCATTTGGGTCTGAATATCGATCTTGATGAAACCATTACTAATCGTATGCAAGTAGCTCCAGCGTTATTCAACGAAGAGTTGGGTGCCGTCATACAGGTGAATGAGTCTGATGTAACGGACGTTATTTCTGCTTATGCTAGTGCTGGTGTGACGACGACACCGATTGCAACATTGTCCGGTGATGATTCGATCCGTGTTTGTTTTGCTGGTGAAGCATTATTAGAAGAAACGCGTATTAATTGGCAGCGTGTTTGGTCTGAAACCAGTTACCGCATTCAGGCATTGCGTGATAACCCAGATTCAGCACAGCAAGAGTTCGATAGCTTGTTAGATGCGAAAGATCCAGGTTTATCTGCGGATGTTCAATTTGATCAAAATGAAGACATTGTAGCCGCATTTATTGCCTCTGGCGTGAAACCTAAAATTGCCGTCTTGCGCGAGCAAGGTGTAAATGGCCAAGTCGAAATGGCTGCGGCCTTCCATAAAGCGGGCTTCATTCCTGTAGATGTACACATGAGTGATATCTTATCTGGTCGTACGACGCTGGACCAATTTAGTGGTTTAGTGGCTTGTGGCGGTTTCTCTTACGGCGATGTGCTAGGTGCTGGTGAAGGTTGGGCGAAGTCGATTCTTTTCAACCCTGTTGCTCGTGAGCAATTCGAAGCATTCTTCAATCGTCTTGATACCTTTACGCTTGGTGTGTGTAATGGTTGTCAGATGTTATCGAATCTATATGAATTGATTCCTGGTGCTGGGCATTGGCCGAAGTTTGTTCGAAACCAATCTTCTCAATTTGAGGCTCGCCTTGTTCAAGTGGAAGTTCAGAAATCGAATTCTATTTTGCTTGCTGGTATGGAAGGTTCTCGCATGCCTATCGTGGTTGCTCATGGTGAGGGTCTAACGGAATACCGTGAGGATCAAGATATGGCAACTTTGGCTGCGGCGAATCAGATTTCATTGCGTTATGTTGATAACTACGGCCAAGCAACTGAGCGTTATCCATTCAACCCGAATGGTTCTGCGCAAGGTGTAACGGGTCTAACATCGGAAGATGGTCGTGTAACTATCATGATGCCTCACCCAGAGCGTGTCTATCGCACGGTTCAGCACAGCTGGCACCCAAGCGAATGGCAAGAGCAAGCTCCATGGTTGCGTTTGTTCCAAAATGCGAGAAAGTGGTTAGGTTAATCTATTAGTCTAAATTGCTATTTTAAAAGGCCTCTAATCTTACGGTTAGAGGCCTTTTAAATATGAGGTGCTTTTTTTCTGTTTAATAAGTGATCAGGTTTGGTTGTTTTTGATCAATCTTTGAACGTAAGGTGTGAAAAACTCAATTAATTAAAAGAATTTTAAAAAAGAGGTTGCACAGAATTTTTTGGGATGTATTATACGCACCCACTGACACGGAGAACGACGCAAACAACGGTTTGCAACTTACTAAAGTAAGCAAGTTCAACGATGAATCAGACGCTCTTTAAAATAGATAATCAGATAATTTGTGTGGGCGCTCGCTGGAGGCTTCAGAAGATTGTCCGGATTGGTTTTAACCGATTCGAGATGATCAAAAAAATTGAAGTCTTGCGAAACGTCTAACACGTCAATTCGCTTTATGTTGTTTTGTTGTTCTTCGGGACGACGAAATGATTAAGTTATTGTTAGTGTAATAGATTTTGAGTAAGCAAACTTTTTAACTGAAGAGTTTGATCATGGCTCAGATTGAACGCTGGCGGCAGGCTTAACACATGCAAGTCGAGCGGTAACAGGGGAGCTTGCTCCTGCTGACGAGCGGCGGACGGGTGAGTAACGCGTAGGAATCTGCCTAGTAGAGGGGGACAACATGTGGAAACGCATGCTAATACCGCATACGCCCTAAGGGGGAAAGGAGGGGACTCTTCGGAGCCTTCCGCTATTAGATGAGCCTGCGTAAGATTAGCTAGTTGGTAGGGTAAAGGCCTACCAAGGCGACGATCTTTAACTGGTCTGAGAGGATGGCCAGTCACACTGGGACTGAGACACGGCCCAGACTCCTACGGGAGGCAGCAGTGGGGAATATTGGACAATGGGCGGAAGCCTGATCCAGCCATGCCGCGTGTGTGAAGAAGGCCTTAGGGTTGTAAAGCACTTTCAGGGGTGAGGAAGGGTAACTGGCTAATATCCAGTTACTTTGACGTTAGCCCCAGAAGAAGCACCGGCTAACTCTGTGCCAGCAGCCGCGGTAATACAGAGGGTGCAAGCGTTAATCGGAATTACTGGGCGTAAAGCGCGCGTAGGTGGTTTGTTAAGTCGGATGTGAAATCCCAGGGCTCAACCTTGGAATGGCACCCGATACTGGCAGGCTAGAGTATGGTAGAGGGGTGTGGAATTTCCTGTGTAGCGGTGAAATGCGTAGATATAGGAAGGAACATCAGTGGCGAAGGCGACACCCTGGACTAATACTGACACTGAGGTGCGAAAGCGTGGGGAGCAAACAGGATTAGATACCCTGGTAGTCCACGCCGTAAACGATGTCTACTAGCCGTTGGGTTGTAATGACTTAGTGGCGCAGCTAACGCAATAAGTAGACCGCCTGGGGAGTACGGCCGCAAGGTTAAAACTCAAATGAATTGACGGGGGCCCGCACAAGCGGTGGAGCATGTGGTTTAATTCGACGCAACGCGAAGAACCTTACCTACTCTTGACATCCAGAGAATTCGCTAGAGATAGCTTAGTGCCTTCGGGAACTCTGAGACAGGTGCTGCATGGCTGTCGTCAGCTCGTGTTGTGAAATGTTGGGTTAAGTCCCGTAACGAGCGCAACCCTTATCCTTATTTGCCAGCACTTCGGGTGGGAACTTTAAGGAGACTGCCGGTGACAAACCGGAGGAAGGTGGGGACGACGTCAAGTCATCATGGCCCTTACGAGTAGGGCTACACACGTGCTACAATGGCGTATACAGAGGGCTGCGAACTAGCGATAGTAAGCGAATCCCAGAAAGTACGTCGTAGTCCGGATTGGAGTCTGCAACTCGACTCCATGAAGTCGGAATCGCTAGTAATCGTGAATCAGAATGTCACGGTGAATACGTTCCCGGGCCTTGTACACACCGCCCGTCACACCATGGGAGTTGATTGCTCCAGAAGTAGCTAGCTTAACCCTTCGGGGATGGCGGTTACCACGGAGTGGTCAATGACTGGGGTGAAGTCGTAACAAGGTAGCCCTAGGGGAACCTGGGGCTGGATCACCTCCTTAAACGATAGAAACCTCTGGTGAGCGTTCACACAAATTATCTGATACCTATCTTAAAAGCATTAGCACAGAGTTCTAAGCAAGAGGTTTGAATGGTTTGTCCATCAAGCATCTGACTTAGTGCTTTGCACTAAACTTGCTCTTTAACAATTCGAATTTTGAAATAACGATGAATCAAGCGTTAAACCGGTGGAAGTTCACTTTAACCTAGTGACTTCTATTATCGTAAATCCAGAGAGACACAAAAGCTCTTTGGTATGTGATCCGAAACTATTTTGGGTTATATGGTCAAGTGACCAAGCGTGCACGGTGGATGCCTTGGCAGTCAGAGGCGATGAAGGACGTGGTAATCTGCGAAAAGGTTCGGGGAGTCGATAAACAGACTTTGATCCGAACATGTCCGAATGGGGAAACCCACTCTACTTGTAGAGTATCCCACAGTGAATACATAGCTGTGTGGAGGCGAACCCGGGGAACTGAAACATCTAAGTACCCGGAGGAAAAGAAATCAACCGAGATTCCCTAAGTAGCGGCGAGCGAAAGGGGATTAGCCCTTAAGTGGTTTTGGTGTTAGTAGAAGGCTCTGGAAAGTGCCGCGATAGAGGGTGATAGCCCCGTATACGAAAACACCTTAATCATGAAAACGAGTAGGACGGGACACGTGTTATCCTGTCTGAATATGGGGGGACCATCCTCCAAGGCTAAATACTCCTGACTGACCGATAGTGAACCAGTACCGTGAGGGAAAGGCGAAAAGAACCCCTGTGAGGGGAGTGAAATAGATCCTGAAACCGTGTACGTACAAGCAGTGGGAGCGGACTTGTTCCGTGACTGCGTACCTTTTGTATAATGGGTCAACGACTTATTTTCAGTAGCAAGGTTAAGCACATAGTGGAGCCGTAGGGAAACCGAGTCTTAATAGGGCGTTTAGTTGCTGGGAATAGACCCGAAACCGGGCGATCTATCCATGAGCAGGTTGAAGGTTGAGTAACATCAACTGGAGGACCGAACCCACATCCGTTGAAAAGGCTGGGGATGACTTGTGGATAGGAGTGAAAGGCTAATCAAGCTCGGAGATAGCTGGTTCTCCTCGAAAGCTATTTAGGTAGCGCCTCGTATCTCACCATTGGGGGTAGAGCACTGTTTGGGCTAGGGGGTCATCCCGACTTACCAACCCCATGCAAACTCCGAATACCAATGAGTGCAATTACGGGAGACACACGGCGGGTGCTAACGTCCGTCGTGGAAAGGGAAACAACCCAGACCGTCAGCTAAGGTCCCAAAGTTACAGTTAAGTGGGAAACGATGTGGGAAGGCTTAGACAGCTAGGAGGTTGGCTTAGAAGCAGCCATCCTTTAAAGAAAGCGTAATAGCTCACTAGTCGAGTCGGCCTGCGCGGAAGATATAACGGGGCTCAAACTGTACACCGAAGCTACGGATGCTTAATTTATTAGGCATGGTAGAGGAGCGTTCTGTAAGCCGTTGAAGGTCAAGCTGTAAGGCAGGCTGGAGGTATCAGAAGTGCGAATGTTGACATGAGTAACGATAAGGGGAGTGAAAAACTCCCCCGCCGGAAGACCAAGGTTTCCTGTCCCATGTTAATCAGGGCAGGGTGAGTCGGCCCCTAAGGCGAGGCAGAAATGCGTAGTCGATGGAAAACAGGTTAATATTCCTGTACCGATGTATATTGCGATGGAGAGACGGAGAAGGCTAGGCCAGCACAGCGATGGTTGTCTGTGTTTAAGGCGGTAGGCAAGTGACTTAGGCAAATCCGGGTCACTCTTTTAGAGAGAATGCCGAGAACTGATGACGAGCCCTCTTTTGGGCGAAGTGGTTGATGCCATGCTTCCAGGAAAAACTTCTAAGCTTCAGATATACATTGACCGTACCCCAAACCGACACAGGTGGTCAGGTAGAGAATACCAAGGCGCTTGAGAGAACTCGGGTGAAGGAACTAGGCAAAATGGTACCGTAACTTCGGGAGAAGGTACGCCGGCCGGTGTGAAGGACTTGCTCCGTAAGCACTAGTCGGTCGAAGATACCAGGTGGCTGCGACTGTTTATTAAAAACACAGCACTCTGCAAACACGAAAGTGGACGTATAGGGTGTGACGCCTGCCCGGTGCTTGAAGGTTAATTGATGGGGTTAGCGCAAGCGAAGCTCTTGATCGAAGCCCAAGTAAACGGCGGCCGTAACTATAACGGTCCTAAGGTAGCGAAATTCCTTGTCGGGTAAGTTCCGACCTGCACGAATGGCGTAACGATGGCCACACTGTCTCCACCCGAGACTCAGTGAAATTGAAATCGCAGTGAAGATGCTGTGTATCCGCGGCTAGACGGAAAGACCCCGTGAACCTTTACTATAGCTTCACAGTGAACTTTGAACCTACTTGTGTAGGATAGGTGGGAGGCTTTGAAGTGCAGACGCCAGTTTGCATGGAGCCACTCTTGAAATACCACCCTGGTATGTTTGAGGTTCTAACTCAGGTCCCTTATCGGGATCGAGGACACTGTGTGGTGGGTAGTTTGACTGGGGCGGTCTCCTCCCAAAGAGTAACGGAGGAGCACGAAGGTGTGCTCAGCATGGTCGGAAATCATGCATAGAGTGTAAAGGCAAAAGCACGCTTAACTGCGAGACAGACACGTCGAGCAGGTACGAAAGTAGGTCTTAGTGATCCGGTGGTTCTGTATGGAAGGGCCATCGCTCAACGGATAAAAGGTACTCCGGGGATAACAGGCTGATACCGCCCAAGAGTTCACATCGACGGCGGTGTTTGGCACCTCGATGTCGGCTCATCACATCCTGGGGCTGAAGCCGGTCCCAAGGGTATGGCTGTTCGCCATTTAAAGTGGTACGCGAGCTGGGTTTAGAACGTCGTGAGACAGTTCGGTCCCTATCTGCCGTGGACGTTTGAGATTTGAGAGGAGCTGCTCCTAGTACGAGAGGACCGGAGTGGACGAACCTCTGGTGTTCCGGTTGTCACGCCAGTGGCATTGCCGGGTAGCTATGTTCGGACGGGATAACCGCTGAAAGCATCTAAGCGGGAAGCCTCCCTTAAGATAAGATCTCACTGGGACATAAGTCCCCTAAAGAGCCGTTCGAGACTAGGACGTTGATAGGTTGGGTGTGTAAGTGCTGTGAGGCATTGAGCTAACCAATACTAATTGCTCGTGAGGCTTGACCATATAACACCAAAGTGGTTTTGGATGAGAAGAGTGAAAGCTCAAGATCATCAAAATGACAAAGACACATATACGATATTGAATAAGCTGGTTTATCGCTTGATACACGTTATTTCAAAATGAATTGTTAAAGATCCAAGCACGTATTCGCGTGTTTTGAGTCAAGTCGAAAGACAATGCAATAAACGCATACCTCAAAACAAACGCAAAACGAATTGCTTGACGATCATAGAGGCGTTGAACCACCTGATCCCATCCCGAACTCAGAAGTGAAAAGCGCCATCGCCGATGGTAGTGTGGGAGATCCCATGTGAGAGTAGGTCGTCGTCAAGCTTTACATTAAGAAGGCCCTGATAGCTAACGCTGTCAGGGCTTTTTTTCGTCTGGAGAAAACTTGAATACGAAGAGACTGAACCACCTGATCCCATCCCGCTTTTTACTCGCCACAGGCGTTCAGAAGTGACGCTTTATTCGCCGAGGGTGCTCGCCATCGCCGATGGTCGTCCCACAAGGGGATAGGCATCCCGCAAGGGGATAAGTATCATCAAGCTTTATATTAAAAGGCCCTGATAGCTAACGCTGTCAGGGCTTTCTTCGAATTAAGGAAATGTGAAGTCACCTTAGTAAAGCAGCGTAGTTAGCTGCTTTGTGTTCGGTTACTTGCGATTATTCTTTGGCTCAACGCGTCAGCGTGAATCCATTAGCAAATAAAACGTGTGCTTAGTTGTCTGTGCGAAGGTGTGAATGTGCGTTCTGGAAGTGTGTATGAGGGGATTGCCAAAACAAAAAGCCCTGGAAGTTGCTCTGCTCATAATAATGAGCGGCTTACTTTCAGGGCTTTGTGGAAGCTAGGTCTAATTACTGCTGATTAAACTCAGTTAAGATTTCATTGTAACGGCCAGAACCTTGAAGTGATATTAGGCCCTTATTAAAAGCATCACGAAGTGCTTCTGCATTTTGAGCTGATTTTGGTATCAATAGATATAAGTCATTTTCTTCTAAAGGAGGAAGAAGGATTTGTAGTTGAGAACCATCAATACCAGCAGCTTTAGCAGCTTCTTTTGCAACAGCTAAGCTATCTGCATATAGCTGAACTTCACCGGAATCTAGTGCTTTAACGGCATCAGAAACTTCTGCGTATTCCTTAATTTTTGAGAACGGAAAGTTATCAAATGATTCACCGATTACAGTTCCTTTCAGTTTAGCAATAGTGTATTGATCAAGCTCTTCAAATGAAGAGTAATTGCTCTGAGGAAAATCTGGCTTCTTGATTAGGCCAGCAAGAACGGTATAGATAGGAATTGAGAAATAGTAATCTTTTGCTCTTTCTTCTGAGTAATAACCGCCGACAATCGCGTCTTTATCACCATTTTTCGCGTTGTCCAATGCATTTTGCCAGCCTGTGAATTCGATTGTAGAGTCATAACCTGATTCAGCAAGCGCTTCTTCTACAATGGCTGTAATGAAGCCGCCTTTCTCTAGGCTTTCTGCATAGAATGGCGGCCAGTTCATTGTAGTGAGTTCAACGGTTTGAGCTTGTACTGTAAGAGGGATTGTTAATGCTAGAGCCGAAAAAAACTTTGTTAATTTGTTCATAACATGATCCTGTCATTATGGAAGAAATTTTCGTAATTATTACTCATTCTATTTGATGTTTTGTATGTTTAATATACAAGTGTCGTTAATAGGTTGAGTACAGTCGTATTTATAAGGCTAGTAAACAAACTCTGTTTAGATTAATAATTATTCCAGTTTAGAGAGGGGCTTTTGATAATCTTTAGCCATATTACAAACTTTAAGCTGATAATATGAAGTAAAGTATTGTTATTACTTGAAAGCTAGTGTGCTTGATTGTAAGGGTATGAATAAGTTTTTTGTAAAAAAAAGCCCAGCTTGAGATGCTGGGCTTTTATGTATATGTATAGTGGTGCTTTGAATTATCGAGTATTGTCAGCTAACTCACTAAGTAGTACTCGTTGAGCGCTACGATATTCACCTTTTCTGGGTTTGGATAACTGATATGAGCCATCGCTTTGTAGAATCCAGCTTTGCGTATTATCTGTTAGGTAATATTCAAGTTCCTTTTTCACTCGGCGAGTCTGTTTATAATCCTGAAGAGGGAAGGCGACTTCAATGCGGTTGTTTAAGTTTCGATCCATACCATCGGCGCTGGATAGATAAACCTGAGGATTACGGTTGTTGTAGAAGTAATACACTCGGGTGTGTTCTAGGAATCGCCCGATGACACTTCTCACGCGAATATTGGAAGAAATTCCTTTTATTCCTGGACGTAATGTACAGATACCGCGAACAATTAGGTCTATTTTTACCCCTGCTTGAGACGCTTTATAAAGAGATTGAACCAGTCTTTGTTCTGTTAACGAATTCACTTTAATGATGATCCGAGATGGGTCACCTTTAAGTGCGTTTTCTGCTTCTCTGTTTATCATGTCTAACAAACGGTCACGAAGGGTGAAAGGAGCGTGTAATAGCTTCTTCACTTTTAATTCTTTGCTCATCCCTGTGAGTTGCTGGAAAACGCGATGAACATCATCGCCAATCTCTTTATCGCAGGTCATAAAACTATAGTCGGTGTAGAGGCGAGCATTACCTGCGTGATAGTTACCTGTGCCCAAGTGAACGTAACGAGTTAGGTCTGCGCCTTCTCTACGGACGATTAGGATCATTTTGGCATGGGTTTTATGACGAACAACACCATAGACAACAATGGCACCAGCGTCCTGTAAGCGGCTTGCTAAGGCTAAGTTTTCTGCTTCATCAAAGCGAGCGCGTAATTCGATGACCACAGTGACTTCTTTGCCGTTACGAGCGGCCTCAACCAATGCATTGGCAATCGGCGAGCGAGACCCCGTTCTGTATAACGTCTGACGAATAGCGACAACGCTTGGATCTTTTGCTGCTTCGCTCAATAAATCAATAACAGGTGAAAAGCTCTCAAACGGATGCATCAGCAGATAATCACGTTGGCGAATTGCCTCGAATAATCCACCAGAGCTGGCCAGCTTTCTAGGCAAACCTGGTGAAAAAGGAGGGTACATTAGGTCTGGACGATCAACTAATTCTAGTACAGCCATAAGACGGCTAAGATTCACTGGACCATCAATGCGATACAAATCTTGCTGTTCTAAATCAAATTGCTTTAGCAAAGAATCGACGATATGAAGAGGGCAGTTTTCGGCAATTTCTAATCGCACCGAACTACCATAATGACGACTTTGTAACTCTGTTCGCAATGCACCGGCCAGGTCGACACCGATGTCGTCGGAATCTACTTCTAAATCCGCATTACGGGTAAGGCGGAATTGGAAACAGCCTTTGACTGTCATTCCAGGGAATAGCTGATCCGCATGGGCGTGAATGATAGAAGAAAGAAAGACAAGGTTATCCCCACCTTCACACACTTCGTCTGGTAATTTGACCAAACGAGGTAGCGAGCTTGGTGCTGGAACAATGGCGAGACCATTTTCTCGTCCAAAAGCATCGCGACCTTCTAATTCAACAACAAAGTTAAACGTTTTGTTTGCTAGTCTTGGAAATGGGTGTGCTGGATCGAGTCCAATTGGACTGATGATGGGCAACACATTGTCACGGAAATAGCGTTTTACCCAAGCCGCTTGTTTCTCATTCCAGACGGTGCGGCGAATGAATTTTACATTTTCAGTCGCCAGTTTAGGCAAAATGATATCGTTGAGAATACGGTACTGGCGACGTACCAGCTTGTGGGCATGGTCGCTAATTAACCCAAGCACTTTTTTCGGGTGCATGCCGTCTGGGCCATTTTTTTCACGGCTGTATTCTAATTGGCTTTTTAGACCCGCTACACGGATTTCGAAAAATTCATCCATGTTTGAGCTAAAGATACACAGAAACATCAATCTGTTTAGGATTGGGTGGTTTTCATCCATAGCTTGTTCAAGCACGCGCGCGTTAAATTGTAGGTGGCTTAACTCGCGGTTGAAGTAGAGTTCAGGATCAGCCAAGTCAATCTCTTCAGGTAAGCGTTCTTCAATTGCTACCTTATTAGGATCTTGTGGTTGTTCAGGAATGGGCTCTAAAACAAGCTCTGCATCCAATTCTAAAGGTGGACTAGGAATTGGTTCTTTTTTATCTATTTCGTTCACCGACTGCTCAGACATGCGCTTTAATTCTCTCTAAATACCGTTTTATTGTGTTGTTGGTATCATTGTTCCTTTGCCTACAGTATGTAGGCATATGATAACAAATTACACCAACGCAGCCTGCTGGTCACCGATTCTGTGTGTTTATTTGTACTAAAAGGCGTTAACTTTTAGATTTCAGCAGGCGTGCTGCATCTTTTGCAAAGTAAGTTAGGATGCCATCTGCACCAGCGCGTTTGAACACTAGGAGTGATTCCATCATTACCGTATCTTTGTCTAGCCAACCATTTTGAAAGGCGGCCATGTGCATTGCGTACTCTCCGCTTACTTGATAAGCAAACGTTGGTACTTCAAGTTCTGTTTTTACTCGGCGGACAATATCTAAATAAGGCATGCCGGGTTTTACCATGACCATATCCGCACCTTCCTCGATATCCAACATGACTTCGCGGATCGCTTCGTTAGAGTTAGCGGGATCAATCTGGTAGGTAAATTTATTGCCTTTACCAAGGTTGCCACTTGAGCCAATCGCGTCACGGAATGGGCCGTAATAAGCCGAAGCGTATTTAGCGGCATAGGCCATGATCAAAGTGTTAATAAGGCCTTCAGCTTCAAGTTCATCACGGATTTCGCCAATTCGTCCGTCCATCATGTCGGATGGCGCAACAACATCTGCACCTGCTTTAGCATGTGAAAGGGCTTGTTTTACAAGAGTGTCGACTGTGATGTCATTCAAGACGTAGCCTGAATCATCAATAATGCCGTCTTGGCCGTGTGTGGTATAAGGGTCTAGCGCTACATCTGTTAATACACCAAGTTCCGGGAAAGCTTCTTTTAAAGCGCGAACGGCGCGTTGGATTAAACCATTTGGATTATAGGCTTCTTCGGCGTGAAGTGATTTCTTGTCGGCTTCGATGTAGGGAAACAAAGCAATGGTAGGAATGCCCAGTTCAACTAATTCTTCAGCTTCTTTCAACAATATATCGATGGAAACACGATCAATGTTTGGCATGGAGGGAATGGCTTCACGCACATTATTGCCTTCAAGAACAAACATCGGGTAGATTAAATCGTCTACTGTAAGGTGATGTTCGCGCATCAGACGGCGAGAAAAATCATTTTTACGCATGCGACGCATACGAGTGTATGGAAATGTCATCCAATATCTCTCCTTTTCGCTGTGTAGGAATGTACTTTACTATTGTTACAATATTAAGTCAGTGCTAGATGAAAAGCTTTGTGTTAGGACAAAACTTTACGGATTTCTAGCACTTAGTCTTTGTTTATCCGTTCTTTTTTGGGTTTGAGCTTAGGCCAGTTGTGCTTCGGCTTCTTCTAGCTCCTCTTGCGCTTCGAACCAAGCTTCTTCACTCTCCGCTTGGGCTTTTTTCCATTTCGCTTCGTCACTTAGCAAGCTTTGCAATTTGTCTCTTTGGTCTGCCTCGTAAAGAGTGGAATCAGCCATTTCTTGCGCAATGCGATCAAGGTGCTCTTGTGCTGCTTGAGCGGCTTTTTCATATTTTTCTATTTGCTTGCGAAGTGGGCGAAGCTTTTCACGCATTTCTGCGGCTTTGCGGCGCTCTTCCTTGCGGTCTACTTTGTCTATTTTGTCGACTGCTAATTCGCCTTTTTCAAGTTGTGCAGCACTGGCTTGTCGTGCTTGCAGCCATGCATGGTACGTCGGTAAATCGCCATCGAACGCTTGGATTTGATGGTCAGCGACAAGATAAAATTCATCAACCGTACTATTAAGAAGGTGGCGGTCGTGGGATACCAGCAGGATTGAGCCAGGAAATTCTTGCAGGGCCTCGGTTAGCGCTTGGCGCATCTCTATGTCCAAATGGTTGGTTGGCTCATCGAGTACTAGTAGGTTTGGTTTGGTCCAAGAAATTAACGCCAAGGCCAAGCGTGCTTTTTCACCGCCTGAAAAGCCTTTGACCGCTCGTAGTGCGTCGTCACCAATAAACCCAAAGCCGCCTAAGTAACGACGAATGTCACTTTCTAGTACTTTTGGTGTTAAGCGTTGAATATGTAACAGCGGCGAGGCTTCTAAATCGAGAGCGCTAAGTTGGTGCTGTGAGAAATAACCGATTTTTAAGTTTTCCCCCAAGATTCGATCACCCGCAAGAATGTCGATTTCGCCGACAATGGACTTTATTAGAGTCGATTTGCCGGCGCCATTAGGGCCAAGCAGACCAATACGTTGCCCATCTCGAAGTGCGAAGTTGGTATTTCCAAGTTGAACGGTTTTCTCGCCAGCTTCGGAAGTGTAGCCCAAATCAGCTTGGGATAAATTAATCAGCAGCTGCGAGGTTTTCTCGGCAACAGGAATGGAAAATTCAAATTGTGAGTCTATGTGCGCAGGGCCGATAATCTCCATCTTCTCGAGCATTTTCAAGCGACTCTGAGCTTGTTTGGCTTTGTCAGCCTTATATCGAAAGCGGTCGACATATTGCTGTAGATGCGCACGTTTCTCTTGTTGTTTCTCATAGTTGGCTTGTTGTTGTGCTAGGTGTTCAGCACGTTGGCGCTCGTAGTCAGAATAGTTACCTTTATAAAGTACCAGTTGCTTTTGATAAAGGTGAACAATATGGCTACAAATGCCATCTAAGAAATCCCTATCATGGGATATCAATAGTAAGGTGCCTGGGTATTGGCGTAGCCAGTTTTCCAGCCACATCACGGCATCCAAATCCAAGTGGTTGGTAGGCTCATCTAGCAAAAGGACGTCGGAAGGGCACATTAAAGCTTTGGCAAGGTTAAGACGAATTCGCCAACCACCCGAGAAGTCCGACACAGGTCTTTGCATGTCTGACATCTTGAAACCTAGGCCTTGTAGTAGTGTCTCGCCACGTGATTGTGCTGTATAGCCATGAGCATTTTCGTATTCGCCTAGCCAGCTAGCATGAGCATGATCGTCTCCACTCGCCTGTGCTTTAGCAATATTATTTTCTATCTCTCTGAGTTTGTCGTCGCCATCTAGGCAATAATCCAAAGCACTGCGTTGTGTTTCTTCTACTTCTTGAGCCATAAAGGCGATACGGCGTTGGCCCGGAAGTATTACTTCCCCTGTGTCAGCATGTAGCTCACCTTTAATCATGGCGAATAAAGAGGATTTTCCTGCGCCATTGGCACCAATAAGACCGACTTTTTGACCTTCGAAAATGGTGAGGTCAGTGTCTTCAAGGAGGAACTGAGTACCGCGCTGTAAACTAACTTCAGTAAATTGGATCATAAAAACTAGGAATCTCTTATCTCTAATTAATGAGAAGTGATGTTGGCTGCTTTAAGCTTTTTTTCAATAAAAAGTACAATATGAACATTTTAGAGTGCCGACAGACTAAACGAAATAGCAAGCGTGCATATTCCCAGTTTATACACGGTTTAAAGTGGATGATTAGTCGCCCCAAGGGTAAAATAGCGACAATATTAATTTGAACTTTTTAAGTCGGGCTTTTTTAGTCTGATCAAGGTGTGTCTAGTGAACAATGTAACTATCAATGAAATTCAGCGTTTTTCCTTTGATAACAGTAATGTCCGTGGCGAGCGAGTATTGCTGAACGACGCGTATCAAGAAATTATTAAACGTAAAGAGTACCCGCTGTCGCTAGAAAAGCTCTTAGGTGAGTTTGTCGCAGCAATCGCCTTGTTAAGGGATATTATCAAAATAGACGGCGTGTTATCGATTCAAGCGAAGGGTAATGGCTTTTTGTCTACCTTGATGACGGAATGTGATGAAAATCAAAACCTGCGTGGTATTGCTCAGTGGGATGATAACCAAGAAGTACCTGAAGTCATTTCTTTAAAAGAAGTGCTTGAGGGTGGTTATTTAGCGATTACCATCCAGCCACGTAATGGGCAGCGTTATCAAGGTATTGTAGAGATTATTGGCGACACTTTGTCCGAATGTCTTGAACAGTATTTTTCCCAATCTGAACAGTTACCAAGCCGAGTATGGCTAGCTGCGAATGGCGCACAATGTGGAGGTCTGTTCTTGCAGCGTTTGCCTGCCGAGCAAGCAAAAGAAGGAGATGAAGATGCGTGGGATCGTTTGACTCACCTAGCGTCTACGGTCAAAGAAGACGAATTGCTTGGCCTTGAAACAGGTGAGCTACTTCATCGCCTATATCATGAAGAAGAAGTTCGCTTATACGACAGCAAAGTCATGCAGTTCGGCTGTTCATGCTCTCGTCAACGTACTCTAGATGCCGTCATGTCCTTGGGTGCAGAAGAGGTTCGTGAGATTTTAATTGAGCAAGGTTGTATAAAAGTCGACTGTCAGTTCTGTGCGGAAAAATATGAATTCAAAGAGGAAGATTTAATCGACTCTTTAGGCGATCAAGCTCAAACGCATTAATCTTTAAACGTGGCGTGACTAACAAGGTCGCGCCACGAAATAATGCCAATGACATGGTCTTCGTTGTCGGTTACTGGTAGACAGGAAATGTCTACTTTCTTTAACCAAGCGACAATCTCTTCTATCGGTGTTTCTGCTTTTACCGCAATCGGTTGTCGGGTCATGACCTGATGTGCCGCGCGATTTAACGTGTCTAAGTCTCTTGGTTGCTCAGAGACACTGTCTATAAAAGGGCTGATGAGGCGCAATAAATCTCTATCGGAAATGATACCAACCAGTTTTCCTTTTTCTATAACGGGTAGATGGTGGAAGCCATTTGTTTCCATAATTTGTCTGACATTGGGTAAGCGTTCATCCATTTCGACACAGATGACATTCTTCACCATGATATCTTTCGCTTTCATAGCCACACTCCCCAGCACATAAAATATAGAATTTAGTATATTTATACTGAACATTACTTTTTAAATATAGCAGCAAAATCGAAGCATGTTTTTTCTTAATGTTGTTAACATCGTCTTTCTTGTCGCTAAAGTCAATAAAATGACCACTATTGTGAAAGTTGAATTGTGAATATATCTACATTCTTATACTAAGGTCTCAAGACATTACTTTTAAAATCCGTATAATTGAATCACACCTGCTCAGAATCCCTTATTAAGCTGATTTTCTATTGTACTGTCAGCGTACGAGCAAAGGCGTTCTGAGGAGAGGGTGGAGAAAGTAAAGTAGTACATTCATAAATATTGCTGCTGGCCAAAAGCTCCTTTTCTGTATCCCTCTCAAATTCACAATTGGCTATGACACGGCGAAATCATATGACCTCAAATTCTGTAGACGTTTTACTAGTCGGGGGCGGTGCCATGAGCACCACCCTAGGAGTGTTACTAAAGCAATTGGATCCTAGCATGACCATACTAATGGTTGAGCGTTTAGGAGGTGTAGCAAAGGAAAGTACCGATGGTTGGAACAATGCCGGTACAGGCCATGCTGCATACTGCGAACTTAACTATACTTCCGAAAATACGGATGGCTCTGTCAATATAGACAAAGCGGTCACAATTAACGCTGCCTTTGAGATCAGTCTTCAGTTTTGGTCTTATCTTGTAAAGCAAGGCTTGATGCCAGCGCCTCAGGAGTTTATTCATCGTGTGCCGCATCAGAGTTTTGTATGGGGACAGCGTAACGTTGACATGTTAAAAGCACGTCATGCCGCAATGAGTGCCCATCCTGCTTTCAAAGAAATGCAATACACGGAAGACCGTGAAAAAATGAAAGAATGGATGCCTCTTGTCATGAATAACCGTGATGACAGTGAACCACTTGCTGCCACACGAATCGAACATGGCGCAGATGTAAACTTTGGCGCCATTGCTCGTAACATGAGCAAGCATTTAGAAGGCTTAGATAACTTTGAGTTAAGCCTAAACTGCGAAGTTAAAGATTTGCAAAAACGATCTGATGGCCGCTGGGATGTTGAGATTGAGCAAAGTGGTGCTCGTAAAACCATTGATGCGAAATTTGTTTTCCTAGGTGCCGGTGGTGGCGCTTTGCCTTTGCTACAGAAAGCAGAAGTTAAGGAAGGTAAAGGTTTTGGTGGTTTCCCTGTAAGTGGTCAGTGGTTAGTGTGTGAGAAACCAGAGTTGGTTGAACAGCATTTTGCCAAAGTATATGGCGCTGCGCCTATAGGTGCGCCTCCGATGTCAGTGCCTCACTTGGATACGCGTATTATCGACGGAAAAAAAGCCATTTTGTTTGGTCCATTTGCTGGTTTTACGACGAAGTTCCTAAAAACAGGTTCATTTTTTGATTTGCCTAAGAGTGTTCGCTTTAGCAACATCAAGCCAATGTTAAGCGTTGGTAAGAATAATATGGACCTAACTCGCTACTTGATCAGTGAAGTTATGCAATCTCATAAAGACCGTTGTAATTCTTTACGTCAGTTTTTCCCTGATGCGAAAGATGAAGACTGGGAGCTTGCATACGCTGGGCAACGTGTCCAAATTATCAAGAAAGATGATAAATTGGGCGGGAAACTTGAATTCGGAACCGAAGCAATTACAACTGAAGATGGTTCTCTTGCCGCTTTGTTAGGTGCTTCTCCAGGGGCTTCTACGACAGTGAATACTATGATTGGTATTTTAGAGCGTTGTTTCCCAGAGCGTATCGAATCGCCTGAGTGGAAAGGGAAAATGAAAGAAATGGTACCTTCTTACGGTGAATCACTGGTAGAAAATACCGACTTACTTCTTTCTATTCGAGCGAATACATTAGAGACGCTGAACTTAAAGCCTTAACGTAATTTACGTTGATAGAGTACGTTTTCAAAAAGCTGGGAATACCCAGCTTTTTTGTATATTAAATTAATATCATCATTGTGAGATTGAATATGACAATAACCTTTGCTGAGCGCGCAGATCAGTTGTGTGACAGATTACGAGATATGGAGCACCAAGCAGAAGAGGGCGATCAGCTATTTTACTGCGCTTATCTTCTAGGTCTTTTGGGCTTACATAGTAGTACAGAAGGAGTAGGGAGTGATGAGTTTGACCAAGCTTTCACTGAGATCTTGCAAGACACGCTGGAAGCCGAAGGTGTAACCGATGGCGATCAGGAAAATATTAAAGCGTTGTGGGAAACCGTCAATTCCGCCGCTTAGTGATTGATGATGTACGAGTAAATAAAAAGGGAGCACCAAA
The DNA here is from genome assembly GCF_024397855.1 of Marinomonas rhizomae. Classification (NCBI taxonomy): domain Bacteria; kingdom Pseudomonadati; phylum Pseudomonadota; class Gammaproteobacteria; order Oceanospirillales; family Oceanospirillaceae; genus Marinomonas; species Marinomonas rhizomae. The sequence continues at coordinate 3,859,011 of NZ_CP073343.1, read as the reverse complement.
TACGTTTGGTGCTCCCTTTTTTGATCAACCACATTTAGCTGATAGCAGCCTGATCAATTTCAATCTGTGAGACTAGAGCGCTGGCTTATCTGGGTGCGGAGCATAAGCAAAAACGTCTGAAAAGCAGTTTTCTTTGCTAAGACCTTTTAGTTCCAATTGATCAAAAGTGCCATACACCATGCCAACGGAACCGCTGATAAAGGCGGCACTTTTACTTAGATCTGGATGATCTTCCAGAACTGCTTCATATAGCCAGCCACTGCGACCATGCCAAGCGTCGCCCGTTTCGTTCACTATAACGTCTAGCGTAAATGGAGTGTACTTGTGTGCTTCTTCTAACCACTCTTGAGCAAAAACATCTTCTGAAGTTCTCAACCCCCAGTAGAACGAGACATGGCCAGTAAAATTCTGCTCGACTAAATGACTATACAAACTTTTAATTTGAGCAAAACCGGTTCCGCCAGCAATGAGTAAAATGTTTTCTGGATTTGAGTCCAGAATACCATTTGCAATATGGCAGTCACCGCCCGGCGCTTTAACGGTAATGTTATCGCTGGACTTGATGTGTTCAACTACCTTATTAGCAAGAGAAGCGGAGTCAGAGACAAGAACATACAGCGTTAAATAAGGTAGTTCGTGTGGAGCGCTACCAATGGAATAAGGAACTTGCTCGCCAGTTGGCAATACCACCATCAGATATTGACCAGCCTCGAAGGTTAGGTTTTCTACTTTTAAGGTAATCTGATATACATTTTTTTGGATTAATTCAACAGCATTTACCGTCGCGGTGATCTCTTTCATTTAAACGACTCCAATATAAGTCACGCTCACTTTAAGGTCGTGGCGGTGGAATTAGGTTGATTATTTAAGTAAAAAAAAACCACTTCAGGAAGTGGCTTTTTTACCGCAGGCTTTTTGCTGCAGAAATAACTACTTACTTATTTTTGCCTTTCATTGACTCAAAAAACTCATCATTGGTTTGAGTCACTTTTAGACGGTCAATCAAAAATTCTGTTGCTGCAACATCTTCCATAGGGTTCAACAGTTTACGAAGAATCCACATACGTTGAAGCTCATCTTCAGAGGTCAGCAAGTCTTCACGGCGAGTACCAGAGCGACGGATGTTGATAGCAGGGAAAGTACGTTTCTCAGCAATTTTACGATCTAGGTGCAATTCGGAGTTACCAGTACCTTTGAATTCTTCAAAGATAACTTCATCCATTTTAGAACCAGTATCGACAAGAGCCGTTGCAATAATAGTTAAGCTACCGCCTTCTTCGATATTACGTGCCGCACCAAAGAAACGTTTTGGACGTTCTAGTGCGTTTGCATCCACACCACCTGTCAATACTTTGCCAGATGAAGGGATAACAGTGTTGTAGGCACGAGCCAAACGTGTGATGGAATCCAACAGGATCACAACATCGCGTTTGTGTTCAACTAAGCGTTTTGCTTTTTCGATAACCATTTCAGCGACTTGAACATGGCGAGCTGGTGGCTCATCAAACGTAGAGGCAACCACTTCACCGCGAACGGTACGAGACATTTCGGTTACTTCTTCAGGACGTTCGTCAATCAGCAACACAATTAAATGACATTCAGGGTTGTTACGAGTAATGGCATTGGCAATATTCTGCAGCATGAATGTTTTACCCGCTTTTGGCGGAGAAACGACCAATGCACGCTGACCTTTACCCATTGGGGCAACAAGATCAATGATACGAGATGTTACGTCTTCAGTAGAGCCGTTGCCAGCTTCCATCAATAAGCGTTCATCAGGGAATAACGGTGTTAAGTTTTCAAAAAGAATTTTGTTACGAACGCTTTCTGGCTTATCAAAATTGATTTCGTTGACTTTTAGTAGAGCAAAGTAACGTTCGCCATCTTTAGGTGGACGAATTTTTCCGGCAATAGTATCGCCAGTTCGTAGATTGAAGCGTCGGATTTGGCTTGGTGATACATAAATGTCGTCCGGGCCTGCTAAGTATGAACAGTCAGGTGAACGAAGGAAGCCAAAGCCATCTTGAAGAATCTCTAAGATACCGTCGCCATAAATGTCTTCCCCACCTTTTGCATGACGCTTTAGGATTGCGAAAATGACATCTTGCTTACGCGAACGAGCCATGTTGTCTAGGCCCATCTCTGCTGCGATTTCTAAAAGTTCGTGTACTGATTTCTGTTTTAAGTCGGTAAGGTTCATAAACGGGTTTTGTATTTGCTCATTTGAGGGAAATTGACGGAATTAGAGTTAATCAATTAATAACAATAATTTGTGTCTGGAAGTATTTTACAATGTATCAGCTACTCGGCATTAAAAACAAAGAACAAGATGGTTATAATTTTGTTCTGGTTTAAACAAGCCCGGATAGGGCAAAAGCCAATACAGCGCGAAACAATTTGATTGGGATCTAAATGTGATCTGGTTACTGATTTATCACTATCGAGACCATCCATACTATAGTTCGACTTAAAGGCGAGGTCTATAGTGAAACTCAGGAAAAAAACACTTTCTGGTAATTTTTTGATCAAACACAGGTTTTCCGCGGCTTCAGCGGAGTGTTTTTTTAAAATTAAAGCATTAACGGGTCTTGATTTTCATTAAAAGGCGCTAATTTTTATAAAAAATTCATCAAATACTCCGTTGTTTTTGGCATTTTGTAGCCAATGACATCAGTAAGTAACTGATATACTCTTGTGCTTATTAAGACTTCGGCATCATAAGGCTTTCTGAATGCAATCACTCTTTTTGCAACAATCTCATGACTTCCCATTTGAAAAAATTGCGGCCATAGACTTAGGGTCAAACAGTTTTCATATGGTTATCGCTCAAGTAACTCATGGGCAGTTAAGAATTACTGGAGAATTTGGGGAAAAGGTTCAGTTGGCCGCAGGTTTGGTTAATGGTCATTTGGATGATGATTCCCAACAGCGAGGATTGGATTGTTTAGCCCAATTTGCTCAAGTCATCGAAGATATGCCGCCAGGCTCTGTTCGAGTGGTAGGAACCAATGCTTTGCGGGTTGCCAAAAATCGCTACGACTTCATTGGCAAAGCAATGGACATTATGAGCCATCCTGTCGAAATTATAGCCGGCCGAGAAGAAGCTCGTCTTATTTATGTCGGTGTCTCTAGAACCATGGACCACGGTGACGCCCAACGTCTAGTGGTGGATATTGGCGGCGGCAGTACCGAATTTATCATTGGTAAGCAGTTAGAACCAATCTTAACGGAAAGCCTCCACATGGGCTGCGTGAGCTTCAAGCAACGTTTCTTTGATGATGGGGTGATTAATAAATCTAATTTTCAGAAAGCGGTAACCGCAGCGCGTTTAGAGCTGCTCAGTATTCAAGATGATTATATTGACGAAACTTGGGATGTGGCAATTGGTTCGTCTGGTACAGCTAAAGCGGCTTTTAATATTGTTAAGGAAAACAATTGGAGCAAAAAGGGCATTACACCAAAGGCTCTGAAGCAAATCCAAAAAGCGCTATTTGCTGCTGGCCATTCCGATAACATTGACTTGCCAGGTCTTAAGCCTGAACGAAAAAGTACCTTTGCTGCTGGTATCGCTATATTAACGGCCGTGTTTGAGTGCTTTGACATTAAACAAATGGATTTCTCTAGCGGCGCATTAAGAGAAGGTGTGCTGTACGACATCATGGGACGTTACGCTGAAACCGATATTCGTGAGCGTACTGTTAATTATATGTTGAACCAATATCATATCGATACAGAGCAAGCAAAACTCGTCACACATACGGCTTTATCTGCATTGGCTCAAGTGAAAGACGATTGGAATCTTAACAGTATTTCCAGCGAAGATTTATTGCGTTGGGCGGGGCTGCTTCATGAAGTGGGGGCTGGCATTTCACACAGCCGCTATCATAAACATGGTGCTTATATTATTCGAGAATCGGATATGCCTGGATTTTCTCAGCAAGAACAGCAAGCGTTAGCGAATTTGATTCTGCGACATCGTCGTAAGTTTACTCAGTCTTTAGATTACCGTTTTACAAAAAGTGATCAACAAGACTTAGATCGCTTATCCATTTTATTGAGATTGTCTATTTTACTGCACCACGATAGAAAAGAAGGTGACATGCCGATTTTCACCTTAAAAGCGGATGACAAAAACCTCCATGCAGAGTTCTTACCTGAATGGTTAGATAGTAGGCCCCTTACTTTAGCCAATCTTCAGCGCGAAGCTGAATCTCTGGTTGTCAACGGGTACACTCTGACCTTTAGTTAAGTCTGGTAAAAAGTTGTTGCCCGAGCTTAGGTTAATTTATCAATTGATCGATACAAGGCAGCGACTTCTTCTCTCTGAAGTCCAGTGACTCGTGATAGTCGTCCAATGCTGGACGAAATTTGCACAGATTCTTTCCCTTCTTCGTCTTTCTCTTCTGATTCTTTAGGTTCAAGTTGTGTGGTTAGCAGTTGTTTCGCTCGATCAGACAGTTGAACGGAGTCTTGTAGTTGTCGATGAGATTCTTGGCGCGCAGCAGTATCCGCCGAAGCCGTCATGCTAGGCAGAGACAAAGGATTGCTAGACACAGTTGAGATCGACAAAACAGCCACCCGAGATAGTTGCTTGAGATATTCTATAGAATAGTACAAAAAACGAGCTAAGTGTATGTTTGCGGCTTTTATTATCTTAAATCAAGTATGGATGTCGGAGTAGTTTGTACTTTGTTAAACCGGTCTGCTGGCCTCTTTAAGACAGTTTCAAGCTTGTCATTTTTTCATTTATTTTGTGCACACATTCACCATATTAGTGTCATTGTTATGTAAGGATGATATTGTTTGTACAATGTCTATTAGCAAGACAATTAATTAAATAGTGCATTTAACAGGTGAGCATTCTGCTTTGTGTCATGTCGATATCATTGATAACGTGGATGATTATCTGTTGTAAGTTATTTGCTTCAAAAAGGATGCCACATGAGCCAAGATAATCTCCCAATAGAACATCTTTATTTTACTGAGACAAACTTAGAACAGATCTTAGAAAATCTAGACGTTGTTCGTAATCGAATCCATCCGCAGGTGACAGATGAAGAGGGCGCAAAGGAGCAGGTGTTTCCATCTGTTTGCCTAATTGGTTTGGGACGCTGTGGTTCTAATATCGCCTTAGATGTTGCATCGCTAGTTTACGATGCTAGAACAAGCTACATGCGCGAAGTAGAAAACCAAGAGATTTTAAATAGCGAGAGCGAATTCAGACCTATGCGCTGGATTCGTAAGCATTTGCCTCTTGAAGATAAAGACGGTTTTAAACCAGTTTTTCTTATTGAACCTATCGTTTTATTGGGCGATTTGGATAAAGATATTGAAGGTCGAATTCGTTTTTCTAACCAAGAAGGAAGAACGAAGTTTTTAGAAGAGTACACCAAATTACAAATAATGGACTTGTCTGAAGTGCATGCTGGTGGCGCAGGTAATGCTCCTATTTTAGGGCAATATTTAGCGAAGATTATTCTAAATAAAGACGCAACCACATTCCGTAATGAAAACTGGAAGCAGATGCACTCTTATTTGGTTGATTCCTGCGGAATTAAAGCCAACCAGTCACGACTGTATTTTTATATCTTTAGTGCTGGCGGCGGTACCGGTTCTGGTATGGCATCTGAATTTGGCTTGGCGCAACAATTTTCTTACTTGAGCAAAACTTTTGACTATCGCTCAGACCATAGCCAAGTGGCGGATAAGCGTCATAGTTTTGTATTTGAACCTATCTTCACGTCTGGTATTTGTATTCTACCGAATATCTCTGGAAAAAATGTTGAGATTTCCGAGGCCTTGCATATTAACGCTGGCCGTTTGCTGACTAAGTATATTTCAGAAGAATGGAATTTCTCTTACAACGAAGAGCGTGAAGACGACGAAGTGCCTGCCGATGTGATGGAGCGTATTCGCCCATGGAACTCTATGATGCTGATATCTAATGATATTATGCGTTATGCAGAAGAAGAGAACGGCGGTGATTCAGATAACATTGATGTAAATACCATGGAGAAATACGCTAATCAGTATATTTCCCAGCAAATTTTTAACATCTTGACAGCGCAAGCAGTCACAACCGATTACGACGAAGACTACTTCCGTCGAGCTGGTATTGATATTGCTGAAACCATTCGCTTGGACGCTAACGACTTGTTTATGAGTTTAGCGGGTCCTGTTGCCGTGGCTTATGCTGAAAGTGTCGTCAACGAAGGTACACGTCAAGATAGCGTTGATATCGATGACTTGTTCTGCCGCTCGATTGAGTTACCGCATTTTAATAACGACACATCCGCGATTGAGGGTGTTAGCGTGTTGCCGGTGGAATCGGATAGATACCGAGAAGCGATTAAGGATTATCGTAAGAGTGGTTATGATGCGAGCGCTCTAAACCACCTTCATTTCTTTAAGAACTGTTCGTCAATTGTCTCTATTATTTCATTGCCTAGAGACTACAAGTTATCTTTCACTGCATTGAATCGTTTAAAAATGCACTTGAACCGTCTATGCCCTAATACAACATTAAAGCGTTATGCGCTTGTTATTGGTGCATCGGCAAACTTGTCGTTAACGACGCTAATTGCCAAAAGCCCTTGTTTGAGTGATGACTTTTTGACTCTTATGGTTGCTTACATGAAGCGCTGTTTTGCCCGTGATGATTACCGATACACAGATGAAATTGATAAAGCAATTATTCAAATGATTCAAGATGATAAGTTTGATGATGCTTTGGTAGATAAGTACTTTACGACTTATGAAAATCCAGCGAAAATTCTTGACACTAATTGGTATGCAATTAAACCAATGTACGAGAAAAAGTACCGTGAATTGATTGATAATAACCAACGTTTTGTTTCTATCAACGATATTCGTTTGGATATAAACAATGTTAAAAACGCGATTAAATATCTTCGTGAAATTTATCGTCATCGTATCAGTAAAACGAATGTTCTTACTTTAAATGGATAATTCTATTTAGTTTGGTTACAAAATGACGGTTGTTTGGAAAAGGCTGCTCAATTACATTTGAGTGGCCTTTTTTGTTGTTCTGCTTTTTTATAATCGGCGAATTTCAATAGTTGGCTTAACTATTGAATAACTAAGATAGGGAAGGCGTGAATAAGTCTACTAAGCCTTAGTCTTTCAGGGAAATTGTCATATAAGACGCGGCTCTGAAGGAATCTAGTACCATTCGAAGAGTCGTAACGACATATGGCCTGTTATTTTTAATAGTAAGCTCTGAAAGACCTGTGTACCCACATGGATGTAGGTAATTAGGGCAATGCAGGAGGCGTTGCCGGGGATATAGTCTAAAAGTCTGTATTCTTTGGTGGGCACCTCGAAAATAGGTTAACTATTCACATTCGGTACTCGCTTCGAATAACCGGCTTTTATCTACATACTGAGGCAAGAGGGTATATTCGCACCTTCCTTTGCTGGGGCTTGTCTTTACACTTGCGCTCTTAGCTCTTGCGTGGTGCGTGTTGTTTATATCAGGTTACTTAATATGACCTTTTTTGGTGCGGCTTTAACTGTTTAGGATGTATATGGCAGAATATTATTGGTTGTTGGTGGCCTCTGCGCTCGTGTTTATGATGCAGGCTGGTTTTTTGTGCTTAGAAAGCGGTCGTATTCGCAGTAAAAATAGCATTAACGTTGCGGCAAAAAACATCTCCGATTTTATTATCTCGACCACGTTATTTTGGTTGTTCGGCTTTGGCATCATGTTTGGTGACTCGGTTGCGGGTTTGTTTGGTATCAGCGATTTCTTTTTTGATGATCAACACACGCCTTGGCAAATCAGCTTTTTCCTTTTTCAGATGATGTTTTGTGGTACCGCTTCGACGCTCACGTCGGGAGCGGTTGCCGAGCGCATGACATTTATCGGCTATCTCGCAATCACAGTTGTGTTAAGTGCGTTTATTTACCCGATTGTTGGGCACTGGACTTGGTCAGGCGTTTATCCTTCAGATGGTCCGAAGGGTTGGCTGGAGGCTCTTGGTTTTATTGACTTTGCAGGCTCTACCGTTGTTCATTCTGTTGGTGGCTGGGTTGCTCTGGCTGCGATCATCATAATTGGACCTCGAATGGGGCGCTTCGAAGAAGGCATCCGTTTACCGCCTGGTAATAATCTTCCTTTGTCTGCTTTAGGAACGCTATTAATTTGGTTTGGTTGGATAGGCTTTAATGGTGGTAGTACATTAGCACTAACCGATGACGTGCCGATTATCCTTCTGAACACCTTCATTTCTGCGGCGTGGGGGGCACTCATTGCCGCCGCTATTAATTATTTCCGTGATGGCTATATCGAAGTGGGTTTTGTATTAAATGGCACCATTGCGGGCTTAGTCGGTATCACGGCTTCTTGTCATGTGGTGTCGCCTGGAGCCTCCGTGATTATTGGTGCTGTTTCTGGTGTGGTTGTGTACTTCGGTAGTTTACTGATGGAGCGCTGGCGCTTAGACGATGCTCTTGATGTGGTTCCTGCCCATTTGTTTGCTGGGATTTGGGGGACTTTGAGTGTCGCGCTGTTTGGTCAAACGGATAAAATTGATAATGGTTTGGGAGTCTTAGGACAGCTTGGGGTGCAAGCACTAGGTATTGTGGTTGTTGGTATCTATTGTTTTGTAGTGGGCTATGCCGGCATGTGGTTGCTCAATCGTCTTATGCCGCTGCGAGCAAGCAAAGAGCAAGAAGAGCAAGGCCTTAATGTTGCTGAACATAGAGCGACGACAGAGCTATTTGATTTGCTGACCTCTATGCAATATCAACAAAACAACGCTGATTTTTCAAGACCTGTTCCTGAGGAGCCTTTTACAGAAGTGGGACAGATTGCTCGAAAATACAATCAAGTTATTGATCGAGTGAGTACTGAAATTGCGCAACGAGACAATGCTTTGATGCGCTTTCAAGAAAGTGAAATACGTAAGTCGGCGATATTAAATTCGTCAATGGATTGTATTGTGACAATTAACCGTTTTGGTTCTGTGATGGAGTTTAACCCAGCTGCCGAGAGAACCTTTGGTTGCCTGAAAAAACAAGTGGAAGGCAAAAGCTTTATCGGCCTATTTATACGAGAAGAAGATAGGAAGAAAATTTTTGAAAGCTTGAACTCTGGTTTCTCAACGTCAAATGGTTTGATCCTGAACCGACGAAACCCATTTCGTTTACAGCGTAGTCCGAATAATGACTTCCCAGCTGAAATAGCCATTACTAAAGCGAATACAGAAACTTCGCAAGAAAGTGAGTACACACTTCATATTAGAGATATGACACGTCATGTGAAGCTACAAGAGCGTTTGAAGTTTTTAGCTTACAGCGACCCATTAACCAGTTTGTACAATCGTACTTATTTAATGGAATCTTTGATTAGCGCCTTGCTCTTTGCAACTAAGCAAAAAACGTCTGTTGGATTGCTGTTCTTAGATTTGGATAACTTTAAGATTATTAATGACACATTAGGCCACAAAGCCGGTGATGAATTGCTATGTGAAGTTGCAAGGCGGTTAATTGGAGTATCGGATCAGTTTGATGTTATTGCTCGCTGGGGCGGCGATGAATTTGTCTTCATGATGACAGAGAATGTTACTGAAAGTCGTTTAGCTCAGCGAGCTCAGCAAATTTTGGAAGCGATGCGAGCGCCAGTGTATTTAAATGAACAGTATTTCACCATACCAACCAGTATAGGCATTACTCATACTCCTGAGGATGAGCCAAGCCTGGATGCTGAAAAGTTGATTCAGCAAGCGGATATTGCGATGTATTGGGCAAAGGAAAAAGGCCGTGATAATGCGCAGTTTTTCACGCCAGAAATGGCCAATATTGTCACGAAAAAGTTTGGCTTCGAGAAAGAAATTAATGATGCACTGGCATCTAAGCAGTTTTCTTTGGTCTTCCAACCAAAAGTGCTTATGGAGAAAAACAACATTCTCGGATTGGAAGCGCTTATCCGTTGGAATCATCCGAGTAAAGGGCTTATTTCTCCCGCTGACTTTATACCTATTGCAGAAGAATCTAATCTAATCATTAAAATTGACGAATGGGTGATCGATCAGGTTTTGCAACAGCAAAAGGTATGGCGTGAGCAAGGTTTGCATATTGTTCCTATCGCAGTAAATCTTTCAGGGCGACATTTGGTATCGGATTCTCTGGTGTCTTATATTTCACAGCAACTGAAAGCCTATGATATGGAAGGTCGTTTATTAGAGATTGAAATCACAGAGGGCGTTCTTCTACAGGACATTCAGCGCTGCATTGAAGTTATGGCCGAATTGAAGGCGTTGAATATTAAGATATCGATAGATGATTTTGGGACTGGGTATTCGTCATTAAGTTATTTGAAGCGACTTCCATTAGATATCTTGAAGCTCGACCAGTCGTTTGTTGAAGAGTGTGATCGGCATATTGAAGACGCAAAAATCTGTGAAACCATTATTCACTTAGCACGCAGTTTGGACCTTAGGATTGTCGCGGAGGGCGTAGAAACCGCTCCGCAGGCAGAGATGTTGAAATCGTTAGGTTGTGAGGTTTTCCAAGGCTACTATTTTCACAAACCTATGTTGAATGTTGATATCGCCAAGCTACTTACTTCTGGTCCTCTGGCTGATTAGGCGTTTCTCTATTACGGATTGTTTCCATAAGCTCTTGGTTTTTGGTTTTTTCTAAGGGCTTAGTGCGATAATGCAGTGCTGTTTTGGCAATCATATTTGCCGCCACAGGAGCGGTAATCAACAAGAACAAAGTAATCAAAAACTCTTGAATGGAAAGGAATCCTTTCAAGTGACTTTGGAAAATCATAGACGCTACCAAAACACCAGTGATGCCCAATGTTGATGCCTTCGTTGGGCTGTGCAAACGCATATAAATGTCAGGCAAACGCGCAAGGCCATAAGAACCTATCAGTAGAAAAGCGCCGCCAACAAGCAAAGACACACAAATGATAATTTCGAGATAAAAAGGCATAACTGATCCTTATTCTATGATGTCGCCGCGAAGTAAGTATTTACATAGTGCCGCAGTACTGACAAACCCAAGCATGGCGATTAATAGCGCCGCTTCAAAATACAAAGCGCTTCCCACATAAATGCCGTAGAGTAAAATAAGTGCGATGGCGTTGATGTACATGGTATCGAGCGCCAGAATTCGGTCTGATATGGTAGGGCCTTTTAAAAGACGCCATAAATTCAAAATCAGCGCGATGCAAATACACACCGCCACGATGGTGATGGTTATTTTTAGCATCCAAATATCTCCTTGATTGGCTTTTCATAGCGTTGCTTAACCGTTTTAATCAGTTCAGCTTCGTCATCTAGGTGAAGTGAATGCACATATAACCAGGCTTTGTCTTTCGATACTTCTGCGCTTACGGTGCCCGGTGTCAGAGACACTGTGCTTGCTAAAATAGTGATGCCTAAATCTGAGTCTATATTAATCGGAATCGCGACGAAGCCAGGTTTTAGCTTCTTGATTGGACCAATAATCAGTAGAGCTACTTCCACATTGGCAACCAAAATATCTTTCAGCACCATAAGAACATAGCGAATCGCCAACCAAGGCTTAAGGATTTTTGGGTGCTCATCACGCATACTATTCACAAGCAAAGGAATAGCAATGGCAAAAAACGCAGCCAACACCATGTGACCAGCACTGACGGAATTGTTCAATAACAACCAAACTACAAACAGTAATAAGCTGTGGAATGGCATAGGGAATAACTTCATTGGGCTACTCCTGGTAATAAAGCGTAAGCAGACCCTTGTATATCGTGAAGATGTTCTGCTGCTTGCTGAGTAAATTCACTAATATCGCCACCGAACAACACTAAAACAGGTGTGGCTAACAATAGCAGTGCAATACCTATGATCTCCGGTGTTTTAGCTGGCTCAGCTTCAGCGACAGCGCTGCCATTATGGCGCCAAAATAGTGTCGTACCTGCTCTTGAAAAAGTAATCAAAGCCGCCAAGCTACCAATCAAAATCAAAGGCCAAACCCACATGGTTTGCGCTGAAGATTGTGTGGCTTGCAGAATCATGATTTTGCCAACAAACCCAGACAGCGGCGGCATACCGACTAACGCCAAAGCTGCAATAGAAAACCCAAAGCCAAGTAGCCTAGGTTGAACGAATGGGCGTGAGCGCACAAAACGGTCTTCGGCTTTACCTCGTTGGCGAGACATAACGTCGGCTAGCAAAAATAACCCAGCGGATGCCAATGTACTGTGTACCATGTAATACAGAGCGGCTGATGTAGCTGCTTCGGAATTGATCGCGGCACAAGCGAGCAAACTACCGCTGGAAACAATGACTAAATTTGCGCTGAGTGTCTTGATTCCTGGGCTCGCAAACACGCCTATGGTACCAATGGCGATGGTTAGTAATGCTAAAGGCCATAACCAAGGCGTCGCAATATTAGCCAGTTCACCAGCATCGTCGCCAAAAACAACCGTATAGACGCGGAAAATACTGTAAATCCCCACCTTAGTCATAATGGCAAATAGTGCGGCGACTGGCGCACTGGCACTGGCGTAGGTTTTCGGTAACCAAAAATGCATTGGTAGCATGGCGGCTTTTAAGCCGAATACGACCAATAATAACAACGCACCAGTTTTTGCTAATGTCGCTGTTTCACCCTGTAATTGACCGACTTTGATTGCCATGTCCGCCATATTTAGCGTACCAAGCGTGCCATATAAAATACCAAGGCCGAACAAGAAGAGGCTAGAACCAACAAGGTTAAGAATGACATAGTGCAAAGCGGCCTGCGTTTTCTGTTTCCCGCCAGCGTGAATTAACAGCGCGTAGGACGCGATTAACAAGACTTCAAAAAAGACGAATAAGTTAAAGATATCGCCTGTTAAGAAAGCACCATTAATACCCATGATTTGGAACATAAATAATGGATGAAAATACGCCCCACCTTTGTCTTGTCCTGCGACAGCATAGAGCATCACACAGAAGGCCAAAAAGGCCGTTAACAATACAAGAAGACTAGATACCTTATCTGCCACTAAAGCAATACCAAAAGGGGCTTGCCAGCCACCTAATGCATAAAGCTGAACGCCTTCAGCATTTATTTTGTACAGTAAAACAGCGGACGAAATTAGTAAAAATAAGGTGCCAATGATTGAGGTAATACGCTGTGAATTGATGTCGCGTGAAATTGGCGGCAACAACATGATAGCGCCAAATAACAAAGGAATCAGAATCGGAAAAATGCTCAGGTGCTGCATTTATTGGCTCCCTCCAGATTTCTTCGAAGCATCGCCTGGACGGGCAGGCAAGGTACCATCAACATGATCGTTACCTAAATCGGCGCGAGCACGCATTGCTAAAATTACAGCGAATGCCGTCATGGCAAAACCAATAACAATGGCCGTTAGTACCAAGGCCTGAGGTAGCGGGTCACTGTATTGCTCCGATTCACCAAGCACAGCGGCCGCATTGAGTTTGAGCCGGCCGCTGGCAAACAAGAACAAGTTCACCGCGTAAGACAGTAGAGTTAAGCCGATAACCACAGAAAAAGTGCGGCCTCGTAATGCAAGAAAGATTCCGCAGGCAGTTAATAAGCCAACGCAAAACGCGTATAAACCTTCCATTAATCATGCTCCTTTTGAGTAGGACGCTCACTGGTGGTCAACTGACCTAGATTGGCAAGGATCAACATAGTTGCACCTACTACAGTGAGGAAAACACCAAGATCAAAAATCATGGCACTGGCTAATTCGAATTTACCAATCACTGGTAAGTAGAAGTAATCAAACCAAGACGATAGGAAAGTATGGCCAAAGACCCAGCTACCTAAACCGCTCAGGGTTGCAATACCAATGCCTGAACCAATCATCATTTGATAATCCAGCTTGATACGAGTCTTAATCCATTCAACACCGTGCGCTACATATTGCTGAATAATGGCAACCGATGTAATTAAGCCAGCAATAAAACCACCGCCTGGCATGTTGTGTCCGCGTAAGAAAATATAGGCTGACACCAACAAGGCTAATGGCAATAAACTTTGTGAGATAACCGCCAAAAGAATAGGGTATCTGTCTTCCGACCAAGCTAAGCCATTGCCGTCGCTGGATGGCATAAAGAGGCGCATTTTAGCGATCAACTTGTAAATCCCCAACGCCGCAATACCCAAAACGGTGATTTCGCCAAGGGTATCGAAGCCACGGAAATCCACCAAAATCACGTTTACAATATTGGTTCCGCCGCCACCAGTTTTACTGTTTTCGGTGAAAAAGGTCGAGATCGTATCAAGCGGACGAGTCATCAAGGCATAAGAAATGGTGCCGATCACCCCGCCAATTAATGACGCGAGACTTAAGTCGCGAACCACCCGACGGGGAGAAGATTCTTTCGGCGTGCTTTGTGGCAAAAAGAACAATGCCAAGATCAACAATATCACCGTCACAACTTCAACTGAAAGCTGAGTAAGGGCCAAATCTGGCGCTGAAAACTGAGCAAACGCCAAAGACACAATCAAACCGACAACAGACAAGGTAAGCAAAGCGATAACCCGTCTTCTGTGCCATATCACAGTGGCTAAAGCAGAAACACATAGCAACACAGCGCAAGTGATAGACAAAGCATCAAGCGGAATCTCAGGGCGTTGTCCTGCCGTGGTATTGAGTTTCATCAAAGTAGACGCTGTCATCACAATAGCGAAAGCTAAGACAAAGAAAATATAACGCTGCAATGAACCGTTCTCTGTGAAAGCAATAATGCGGCTGGCTTTGTTTGTCAGGTATTGAACCACTCCTTCAAACACCAATTTAGGATCACTGGTAGGAAATTGCGCTTGGAACTTAAACATGTGAGAGCGGTTGTGATACATATACAAACCGCCAATCAAGGCAATCAAACTCATTAATAGAGGGAAGTTAAAACCATGCCAAATGGCAAGGCTATAAGTGGGGGCCGGACCATTTAACGTTGCACCAGCGGCAGCAAATAATAGGTCGCCAACGATTAAGCTTGGGAAAATACCGACAACCAAACAAAGTCCAACCAAAATCTCTACTGGTACACGCATATAGCGTGGTGGTTCATGAGGGGTTTTAGGTAAGTTAATGGGCTCGCCATTAAAGAACACATCATGAATAAAGCGCATAGAGTAGGCAACCGCAAACACGCCGCCTAAGGTTGCTAATACTGGAATAAACCAAGACAAAGAACCAAGAGAGGCCTGATGCAGTGTTTCTGTGAAAAACATCTCTTTCGACAAGAAACCATTCATCAATGGCACACCCGCCATTGACGCTGACGCCACCATGGCCAAGGTCGCCGTATAAGGCATGTATTTCCATAGGCCATTCAGCTGACGCATATCGCGCGAGCCAGATTCATGATCAATAATGCCCGCCGCCATAAACAAAGAAGCCTTGAATATAGCGTGGTTGATAACATGGAAAATAGCAGCCACAGCCGCTAGGTCTGTCCCCATACCGAGTAATAAGGTGATTAAGCCTAAATGACTGATGGTCGAATAAGCCAACAAGCCTTTTAAATCATGCTGGAATATAGCGATGTAAGCACCAACAAGGAAGGTCGCTAAACCTGTTAGGCTGACAATTAAGAACCAAAGGTCTGTATCCGCCAGTGCAGGGTAAAAACGTGCCATCAAGAAGATACCCGCTTTTACCATGGTTGCAGAGTGAAGATACGCACTCACAGGCGTTGGCGCTGCCATGGCATTAGGTAGCCAAAAATGGAATGGGAACTGAGCGGATTTTGTAAAGGCACCAAGCAACACAAGAATCACAATGACGGGATAGTTCGCACTGGCTTTGATTAAGTCGCCACTGTCTAAAACATCCTGAAGGCTAAAGCTGCCCACAGTACTGCCTAGAATGAGCAAACCAGCTAATAATGCCAAACCGCCAGCGCCTGTCACCGCTAGCGCCATTCTTGCGCCTTTTCTAGCTTCTGTCTTGTGCCCCCAGAAACTAATCAGCAAGAATGAACTGATACTGGTTAATTCCCAGAAAAACCACAGCTGAATCAAGTTATCAGACAGTACTACGCCGAGCATGGCGAACATGAAGAGAATAAGGTACGAGTAAAACTTACCAATGGAGTCTGTCGCGGATAAATAATAGCGCGCATACAGAATAACCAGTAAGCCAATGCCCAGAATCAAAATAGAGAAGAGTAAGGCCAAACCATCTAAACGGAAGGCAAGCTCTAGGCCTATAGCAGGAATCCAGGGTATCGCAGCTAAAAAGCGTTCGCCTTGGAAAATATCACCCGCGTGAGAAAGCACTAAGAAAAGAGTTAGAGCTGGCAATGCAGCTGTCATAAACGCACAAGCTGTACGACTAAAACGAGCGGTAATAAGGGGGATTAACGTACCTAATAAAGGAAGAAAAGGTAGCCAGATAAGTGAACTCAAAGGCAAAACTCCTTTCTAGTAAGCCATAATATATTGTGAATGTGCTGTGCGAGCATGCTTGTTATCCTAACAATCGTTCTCTACGAGTAATACTTCAAAATAACTTACTCTACAAACTGGCAAAGTAATGATTCTGTAAGCATAGCCTTTTATCAATTTAATCAATAGCCTAAAACCGCAGTCAGAAGAAAAGTATCACAAATTAATGACAACAATAAGTAGGCATAAGAAAGCAAGCAGCGGAAAAAGTTCCGGTGCTTGCTTAAGAAAGGCGCGTTTTTTGCTAGTTTAGAAGGCTAAAAAGAACCCTATTGGAAGAAGCTCCACACAATACTGTGTTCCGAACCTAAGCTCCAAAGTAACACCACGGCGGCCAGCAAAGCTTCTAATACTAAAACCCCGATACCAAGTGTTGTGCTAGAGAGAATAAAGCCTTGTTTATGGCTAATACCCAGAAAGCTTGGTGTACCGCGATACAATAGATAACCGGTATAAGCCACACCCGCTACGCAGGCGAGCAAACACAGCCAAATGATCGGATAAATGGCAAAAATACCACTTAAAAACATAGGCGTAGCAATATAACCAGCAAAGACGATACATTCCTGACGTGGCGGGCGATTTGGAAAGTTTCGCGCCATCCAATGAATTAAACTGCCGACCATTGCCACTGCGAGCAGAATCAGTGCGTAAAACAACACACCTAAACCAAGGCCATCCATAATAGATACCTTAATGGCTTCCTCTCCGCCGAACGTCCAACCAAACTGCGTCGTCCCAATAAAGGTGCTGACAACCGGAATAGCCGCCATCCAAAGAACATGGTGTAAGTACAAGTGACTTACCGATTCATGCTCTTTGTTTATCTCGCGCCATTCCTTATCTGGATGATGAATAAGACCCCAAACATGATTGATCATGGATTCCCCCTTGCCTCACAGAGTGAGCGTAATGGATTTGGAAAAAGTCCTGATACAGCCACGCCCAAACAAAAGTGGCTTATACACAGTATAGATGGATACGTAGAAAGAGACTGAAAAGATGATAACGATTTCTTATAGATGCTTAACGGCTAAGATCAATAAGTAGTAAGCGGGATCAAAGAAAAGCGCAGCAGCAAAGCATAAAGCGAAATATAAAATAACAACAAGCCAGAAACGATACTTCTAGCTTGTTGATTTAGAATGGATTTACTCGCAGCTATAGCCTTCTTTCATTTCGACCGCATAAGGCTTGTCGACCGGATCATTAAAATTCGCCCTGGCGATGGTTTCTTTGGCTAAGAACTCAAACATTTTCCACTTGGAGCATGTCGGATGCACTACGGTGTTACTAGAATCTAAAATTAGATTGTTTTTCTTGTCTGTCAGCTTGTACTGAAAAGTATAAACCTTCGTAGGCGTTTCGACTTTATCGTAACCGCTGACAATAGGTTCCATAAATTGACGATAACGTGTGACGCAGGTTCGTGCGTCTGTCTTTGGGTTTCTATGGCATACGGTATAAGGAACGTTTCTGTCGTTGTTAAACACAGGGACTTTCTTCGTCTCAGTGGTTTCTTCCGACGTGAAATTTATCGACAGGTGATAATCAGGATTGCTTTGAGTGCCTGAGACATCAGTGAATCCACGCTCTTTCAACGCACTGACAATATCGGGAATGTAGCGCTTATTGGTCAGTTGATCGCCATCCTTACTCGGAACCACAGCAATGGCGGCTGATTTATCGATGTCTACACTGGCGTCAACATTACTGACATTTTGCCCTGCCAACTTCACATTCGACGAACAGCCTGAAAGAAGAGCCGAAAACAGCACAAAAAAAGTGAAAAGCCTCATGGTCGCGTTCTCCATTGCGTATCAAAAACAATTATCCAACAAACATAGAAACACAGATAGCTAACAAAGCCGAGATTGACGCCTCACCTTTCACGTGTTTTTCAAAAACCTTACTTTTAAAAGGCACTTATATGAAGAGCTTTTTAAAAAGCGGTGAAAGGCTGAACCTGTGTGAAAGTGGAATTTAGGCAATAAAAAAACCACCCGAAGGTGGTTTTTTTATTTGGTGCCTCATATGTGCACCGACTTCATTTTAAAAAGTGCAAACCCTTTTAAAATCAAGCCTTTAATTGGTGGAGGCGGGGGGGGTCGAACCCCCGTCCGTCAGTCCTCTGCCATCGGCTCTACATGCATAGTCACTTCTATTATTTGACCACGAACCGCCCGAAGGACAGGGTGTTAATGGCGAGCCTACTTAATCTTAGAACCTTATCCCTAGGCGGGGCATCAGTTAGCATCTTGTAATTTATGATACTGCAGAATCTCTGGCTACAAGCAACCTGAGGGCAGCACACTAGCAGCGGTTTAGGCTGCTAAAGCGTAGTTTTCGTCGTTTGCGACTATAAAATTGATGCGGGGGATTAACGAGATCACGCATCACTCTCGACATGCACCTTTGGGTTTGTAACCGACGTCGAAACCATGTCGCCCCCAAAAAGGTAACGCTAGTCTAGCGCAAACAATGTGCTTACGCTAGAGGTAACGCTGAAATGCTTAGTGTGTTCATATTCATACCGTATTAAGTATAGCCTATGAATATTAAATACTAAGCACTGTGTTTCATTAGTCGTTCTTTGTCTCTTGACCAATCACGATCACGTTCTGTATCACGTTTATCGTGTTCTTTTTTACCGGTTACCAAGGCGACTTCGCATTTGATCTTATTGCCTTTCCAGTACAGCGCCATGGCCGCACAGGTTTTGCCTTTTTGCTCGGTGACTTGGATGATCCGGTCAAGCTCTTTGCGGTTTAACAGCAATTTGCGTTGTCGCATCGGTTCACAAACGACATGCGTTGAGGCGCTAAGCAGTGGCGTAATACGCGCACCGACGAGCCATGCTTCGTTTTGGTGAATGATGACGAAGGAGTCTACTAATTGGGCTTTGCCTTCGCGCAGGCTTTTTACTTCCCAACCAGATAAAACCAAACCGGCTTCGAACTTCTGGTCGACAAAGTAGTCGTATTTTGCACGTTTGTTAAGCGCGATGGTGCCCGTGCTGCTGGATTTTTTCTTTACTTTACTCATAGTTGGAAATTATACGGTCGATAGTGGCAAAAACCTATGCTTTTCTTGAGGTATGCGCCTGAATGTTGGAAAATTCGCACTTGTTAATTAATTTGTCTGGTTAGGTAGCGCGTATGTGTTGGCCACGTATGCGTTTTATTCCTATCCTTAAACACATCTTGTGTATTTAGAGCCTAAATTTATGCCTGAAAGTCGATGTTTACAAGGTATCTGGTCAAGTCCGTGGATATTTATTTTTGCGGCCAGTGGATCGGCGGTGGGATTGGGGAACATTTGGAAGTTTCCTTATGTGCTCGGGCAAAATGGCGGTGGTGCATTTTTGTTTGTGTATTGCTTGTGTTTGTTGCTGGTCGGCTTGCCGGTATTGATGGCCGAAGTGGCTTTGGGTCGCACGGTTCGTTCTAACCCGATTGATACGGTAAACGATTTAAGTGAGCGTCGCATTGTTCACCCTGCTTGGGTGTTTGTGCCTTGGTTGGCTGGTATAACGGGTTTTTTGATTCTGACTTTTTACAGCGTGATTGCGGGCTGGTCTCTGGCTTATTTAGATCGCGCTGTGTCTGGTGATTTTAAAGACATTACGCAAGTTGGCGCATCCAGCATGTTTGATACTTTATTAGCCACACCAACAGAAATGCTGTTATGGCATTCAGTGTTTATGGGGTTAGTGGTATTAACGGTTGGGCAGTCGGTAACGCGTGGCTTGTCAGCTGTGGTGCGGATTTTGTTGCCCGTTTTGGTGGTGACCCTGCTGCTGCTGGCGTTTTATTCTATGACCATTGGTAACATGAATGCAGCGCTAGACTTTATGTTCCATTGGTCTTGGCAGGATATTACCTTTGATGTGGTGTTATCTGCGGTTGGGTTGGCTTTGTTTAGTCTGAGTGTCGGCATGGGAGCTATGTTTGCTTATGGCGCTTACATGAGTAAACGTATGTCCATTGCTCGCGCTTGTAGCATCGTGGTTGGCGTGGATTTGCTGGTGGCGATTTTGGCCGGTTTGGTCATCTTCCCATTGGTGTTCTCGTTTAATATTGATGTTGAAGCTGGGCCGAGTTTGACCTTTGTTTCTTTGCCTATCATTTTTGGTGGTTTGCCGGGCGGTCAATTTTTCGCGGGTGTATTCTTTTTATTGTTGGTGGTAGCAGCGCTTACGTCGGCTATATCCATGTTAGAATTGTTCGTTGCTTGGTTGCATGAGAAATTTTATATCGCGCGCTTAAAGGCCGCCCTATTTATGGGGATTGCGGTCTGGTTTGTTGGTATTGCGGTGCTGTTGTCTTTTAATCATTGGGACAGCAAAATTGTCTTTGGATTGAATTTCTTCGAATTGCTCGATGAGTTTACGTCTTTGATTCTTTTGCCGGTAGGGGCCATTTTGTTGTCTGTTTTAGTGGCTTGGTTTATTCCGCATTCCATGTTGCAAAATGAGATGATCACAAAGCAAGCAAGTCATTTTCAATGGTGGTATAAGACATTGAAATACATAAGTATTCCAGCAATGATTGTGATTACTCTTGCTGGCTGGATAGGAGTGTAGTTTGAGTCATATAGAACGATTTGCGCATGTGAATTACAGTTGCGAGCAAATGTTTGCCTTGGTAAACGATATTGATGGTTATCCTGAGTTTTTACCTGGGTGTTTGAGTTCTACATTAGTGTCGAAAACACCAACAGAAATTGTGGCGTCTTTAGAAGTTGGGAAAGGGCCGGTGCGACAATCCTTTACGACGAAGAACTTTTTGGAAGAGTTTAGTCGTATCGAAATGACCTTGGTAAAAGGGCCGTTTAAGAGTTTGCATGGCGTATGGACTTTCACGGAGTTGTCTCCAACGAGCTGCAAAATCATGCTAAGTATTGAATTTGAATTAAGCGGTATGCTGAAATTTGCCTTTGGTAGTGTGTTTAGCCAAATAGCCAATACCATGGTGGATTCTTTCAGTAAGCGTGCAAAAGTGGTATACGGTGAATAGTATGAGAGTTGAAGTAGCGTATGCTTTGCCTGAAAAGCAAAAAATTATTGCCCTAGAGGTTGAAGAAGGTTGTACGGTACGTGATGCCGTGCGCCGTTCAAATATTCAGGTATTTTTTCCTGATGTAGATGTCGAAACGGTAAAGGTCGGCATTTTTGGTAAAGCAGTGCGAAATGCTGAAGAGCAAGAATTAAAAGAAGGCGAGCGAGTCGAGCTGTATCGTGAGCTGAAGGTTGACCCAAAACAAGCTAGGGCCAACCGTGCAGCGAAAACAACGAAAGATTAGTTGTTTTTGATTTGTGTTAAAACGCCATCTTTGAAAGTGAGCACTAGGTCGGTTACATCACTTGTTTGGGTTTCTGGTGTGGCGTACAAAGCAGTATATAGGTAATGCCATTCGTTTGGCTTGAAGGTGTCTCTTAGCATTGGGTTACCCAGTAGGTAAGTTACCTGAGATTCAGACATGCCAATTTGTAACTGAGATAGCTGTTCTTTCGTTACAAGGTTTCCTTGTGTTACCGGAACCTTGTAAGGTGGTGGAAATAAACTGCATGCGCTGAGTGAAAGCGCTGCGCATAATAGTAAAACTGATTTTTTCATTTGTATTATCCTTACTCTGGTGTGCTAATGATAAAGTAATTATCAACAAGATCGAATAGAGAATGACTCATGACTAGCGAAAATCAAGAGCTAAAGAAAGCGGGACTTAAGGTAACTCTTCCACGAGTTAAAATTTTACAAATTCTTGAAGGTGCGGGCGACCGCCATATGAGTGCTGATGACGTCTATCGCACTCTGCTTGATCAAGGTGAAGATGTTGGTCTGGCAACAGTTTACCGTGTGCTAACTCAGTTTGAAACTGCAGGTTTGGTACAACGTCATCATTTTGAAGCAGGCACCGCTGTTTTTGAATTGGCGAAGGGGGATCATCACGATCACATGATTTGTCTAGAAACAGGCAGAGTCATTGAATTTGTTGATCCAATCATTGAAAAGCGCCAGCATGAAATCGCTGAAGAGCATGGCTTTGATATTGAAGACCACAGCTTAATTCTTTACGTGCGTCCAAAGAAGAAATAAACGTTTACATCCCATCAGGATGTAAATGAGAAGGGCCTAAATAGCAGAGTTTAGGCCCTTTTTTCGTTTTTACTCTTTCTCGATGACTGGCTGAGGCTACTGCAGTTGGACGTTACCAAGCATCTCGCGTGCGTGCGCTAGGGTTTGCTCTGTGAGTTCTAGACCACCTAATAGGCGTGCAATCTCTTGTGTGCGATCTTGATCCTTGAGTAGCTCTACTTGAGACGAGGTAGCCTCATCTTCAACCAGTTTGCTGACGCGTAAATGCTGATTGCCTTGGGCCGCCACTTGCGCCAAGTGAGTAACACAAAAGACTTGGCCACGTTTGCCAACAGAGCGCAGCATGCGACCAACCACCTCGGCGATGCCGCCGCTGATGCCCACGTCGACTTCATCAAATACCAGTGTTGGAATAATTGATGTATGAGCGGTAACCACTTGAATGCCTAAACTAATACGTGACAATTCACCGCCTGAGGCAACTTTGCGCAATGGCTGTGCGGGTTGTCCTGGGTTGGATGCGATCATGTATTCGATGTCTTCAAAACCATTGGCAGAAACTTGATTGAGCGGTTGGCATTGAATAAAGAAGCGCGCATGTGGCATGCCTAATCCATGTATTTGCTCTTCGACTTGTTGTGCTAATTCGTCTTTGGCGATAATGCGTTTTTCAGTCAATGTGGTCGCAAGCGCTGTGAGTTTTTCATAGGCTTGCTCTTCTTTTTCTTTGAGTGACTCTAAGCTTTCTTCACTGCCTTGTAGGCTGTTCAATTCCGCTTCGACACTTTCACGAAGGGAGATAAGGCCTTCTGGCAAGGTTCTGTGTTTACGAGCTGTGTCGTAAATATCAGAAAGACGTTGTTCTATATCGCTTAGACGTTCTGGGTTTTGTTCTAACGTGTCTTGGTAATGGTGCAGGCTGTCCGCGGCTTCTTGGGCTTGGATTAATGCCACATTCATCATTTCTAGTGCGTTTTCTAGTTCTTTGGTGGCCGGACGAATTTGGCTGGCGCTATTAATGGCTTGGTGCAATAAAGAGCAGACATTGCCTTCGTCGCTATCAATCAAAATACCGCTGGCTTGATAGGCTTTAAATTGAGAGTCAGCAATGTTCGATAAAAACGCTTGTTCGTTTTCTAGCGCTTCGATTTCACCTTCTTTTAGGTCAAGCTGTTGCAACTCTTGTGCTTGGTAAGACAAAAGTTGGATTTTGGCATCTTGTTCCGATGAGCGGTTTTGCTGAGCTGATAATTCTTCTTTGAGTTGTCGCCACGTTGAGTATTGCAGACTGACTTTTTTACTCAACTCCGTTAGTTGGCCATATTCATCTAGCTGTTGTCTTTGGGCGTTCTTTTTAAGTAACGACTGATGCTCGTGTTGTCCGTGGATATCGACCAGTTGGCTACCGACGTCTTTTAGGTCACTTAACGTGCAAGGGCGGCCATTGATGTACGCTTTGGAGCGACCTTCTTTGCTGATTACACGGCGTAAGATGCAGTGCTGATCGTGCTCTAAATCTCTTTCTTCTAGCCATTTATGGACGTGCGGATAATGTTGTATATCAAAGCTGGCACTTATATCGGCTTTTTTTTGTCCATGTCTTACAACGGCAGCATCGGTACGATCACCTAAACAAAGCGATAAGGCATCCACCATAATGGATTTGCCTGCTCCTGTTTCACCTGAGATCACGGTCATGCCTTTTTTGAATTCCAGTTCTAGGGATTCAACAATGGCGAAGTTGGAAATAGCGATGCTGGTCAGCATAGAGTGCTCCAAAGAGAGAATATATTTATATGGTTATTTATACAGTACTTGGTTGTTTTTTGACAAGTACTGTCAGTAAATTAAATTCCCATGAAATTAATACGGCTATAGTGTTGAAAGGTAAAAAGCTGTCCCCATATAACCTGCACAGACAAAGAATTGTTTCTGTTATTTGGAGTTGAAGAATGAGTGAGCAGCAAAAAAATCCTAATCTAGACGCGGAGCAAGATTTGAAAAGCGAAACGCAAAACGAATCAGTAGAAGAACTTTTAGAGCCTGAAGTAGAGACTTTAGAAGAAGTGACTGAAAATGATGAACTTGCAAAAGCGTTAGAAGAAGTCGCTCAGTATAAAGAAGCGGCACTTCGCGCTCATGCAGATGCACAAAATGTACGTCGTCGTGCAGAACAAGATGTCGAAAAAGCGCACAAATTTGGTTTAGAAAAGTTTGCTAAATCTATTGTGAACGTGGCGGACAATCTTGAGCGCGCTTTAACTTCTGCGCCAGACACAGGTGAGTCTGACCCTGTTCGTGAAGGTGTAGAACTGACGTTGAAAGATTTGCTTGAGACATTGGCTCGTTTTGAAGTGAAAGTGGTTGATCCACACGGCGAACCGTTCAATCCTGAGTTGCATCAAGCGATCACTATGGTGCCAAACCCTGAACTAGAAGCAAACACCGTTATGGATGTCGTGCAGAAGGGTTACACAATCAATGGCCGCTTATTGCGCCCAGCAATGGTTGTGGTTTCAAGCGCCGCTTAAAAATACTGTCATTTTTTTGACACTGGACGCTTGAAATACTTTTAAGCGTACCCAAATACAGAATTATCATCGTCATAAACGAATTTATTGGAGATACAAACCATGGGTAGAATCATTGGTATTGACTTAGGTACAACGAACTCTTGTGTTGCCGTATTGGATGGCGAAAAAGCTCGCGTTATTGAAAACGCTGAAGGCGATCGCACCACACCTTCTATCGTCGCATTTTCTGATGACGGTGAAGTTCTGGTTGGTCAATCTGCTAAGCGTCAAGCGGTAACAAACCCAACAAATACTTTGTTCGCGGTTAAGCGTTTGATCGGTCGTAAGTTTAAAGACGACGTGGTTCAAAAAGACATCTCTATGGTGCCTTACAAAATTATTTCTGCGGACAACGGTGACGCTTGGGTAGAAGTAAAAGGCGACAAAAAAGCACCACCACAAATTTCTGCTGAAGTTCTTAAGAAAATGAAGAAGACAGCAGAAGACTATCTAGGCGAGAAAGTAACAGAAGCGGTTATTACGGTTCCTGCTTACTTCAACGATTCTCAGCGCCAAGCTACAAAAGATGCGGGTAAAATTGCAGGTCTTGAAGTGAAACGTATTATCAACGAGCCAACAGCGGCTGCCTTGGCTTACGGCCTAGACAAGAGCTCTGGTGATTCTACTATCGCGGTTTATGACCTTGGTGGTGGTACGTTCGATATCTCTATCATCGAAATTGCTGACGTAGATGGCGAAAAGCAATTCGAAGTATTGTCTACAAACGGTGATACTTTCCTAGGTGGTGAAGATTTCGATATGCGCGTAATCGAATACCTAGCAGCAGAATTCAAGAAAACGTCTGGTATCGATCTACACAATGATCCACTAGCGCTACAACGTTTGAAAGAAGCGGGTGAAAAAGCGAAAGTTGAGTTGTCTTCTTCTTCTCAAACAGAAGTTAACTTGCCTTACATCACTGCTGACGCAACGGGCCCTAAACACTTGAACGTTAAATTGACTCGTTCTAAGTTGGAGTCTTTGGTTGAAGAGCTTGTGATGAAGTCTCTTGAGCCTTGCCGTCAAGCATTGAAAGATGCAGACCTTTCTGCTTCTGATATCGACGAAGTTATCTTGGTTGGTGGTCAGACTCGTATGCCACTAGTACAAGCGAAAGTAACGGAATTCTTCGGTAAAGAGCCACGTAAAGACGTGAACCCTGACGAAGCTGTTGCAATTGGTGCTTCTATTCAAGGTGCGGTACTTTCTGGTGATGTTAAAGACGTGCTTCTTCTAGACGTTACGCCTCTGTCTCTAGGTATCGAGACAATGGGTGGTGTAATGACGGCATTGATCGAGAAAAACACGACGATTCCTACTAAGAAATCTCAGACGTTCTCGACAGCAGAAGACAATCAAAATGCGGTAACAATCCACGCATTACAAGGCGAGCGTAAGCAAGCGTCTCAGAACAAATCTCTAGGTCGTTTCGACTTGGCTGACATTCCACCTGCTCCACGTGGTGTGCCACAAATCGAAGTAAGCTTCGATATCGATGCCAACGGTATCTTGAGTGTATCTGCGAAAGACAAGGCGACTGGTAAAGAACAGTCTATCGTTATCAAATCGTCTTCTGGTTTGAGCGATGAAGAAGTTGAAAAAATGGTTCAAGACGCTGAAGCGAATGCTGAAGAAGATCGTAAGTTCGAAGAGCTTGTACAAGTTCGTAACACAGCTGACGGCATGATTCACGCTACTCGTAAAACTTTGACTGATGCTGGCGATAAAGCAACAGCGGAAGAGAAAGAAGCGATTGAAACAGCGATCACTGAACTTGAAGAAGCGCTAACGTCTAACGACAAAGAGAAGATCGAAGAGAAAACAAATGCGTTGACTCAAGCATCTGGTACTTTGGCTCAGAAGATGTACGCAGAAGCTGAAGCCGGTGAGCAACCAGCTGAAGGCGAACAAGCTAAGTCTCAGGATGATGCGGTAGACGCGGAATTCGAAGAAGTGAAAGAAGACAAAAAATAAGCGCTAAGCTCTTATTTCCCCATTAATCATGGGGCTGTTTATAGCGAGCACGGTTTTAGACCGTGCTTTGCTATTTAAACTGTTTTAAATTGATTAGTTTTAAGCGGCATATATTTCAATTTCAGTTTTTTGATTCATACCTTCGTTTGAAACTCTTCAATTCATATTTTTAATTCAGACTTTTCAATTCGGGACTCCTGCGATGAGCAAAAGAGACTATTACGACGTTCTTGGGGTGGCCAAAGACGCGGATAAGAAAGACATTAAAAAAGCTTATCGTTCTTTAGCGAATAAGTACCACCCAGATAAGAACCCAGACAACCCAGAAGCACTTGATAAGTTCAAAGAGCTGGCTGAAGCCTATGAAATATTGTCTTCTGATGACAAGCGCGCTGCCTACGACCGATTCGGTCATGACGGTGTAAATGGTCAAGCTGGTGGCTATGGCGGCGGCGCTGGAGCGGGTGGTTTTAGTGATATTTTTGGTGATGTATTCGGTGATATTTTTGGCGGCGGTGGTGGCGGTCAAAGTCGAACTCGTCGCGGCTCCGATTTACGTTACACCTTAGAGCTTGATCTTGAACAAGCGGTTTGGGGATGCGAAGAAAAAATCCGCATACCAACCTTAGTAAACTGTAAGACTTGTGATGGTTCTGGTGCTAAGAAAGGTTCGACACCTAAGACGTGTGGAACTTGTGGTGGTGCGGGTCAAGTACGTATGTCACAAGGCTTTTTCTCTGTTCAACAGGCTTGTCCAGAATGTCATGGCGCAGGCCAAGTGATCAGTGATCCTTGCCGAGATTGTCATGGTCAAGGCCGTGTTCAAGAATATAAAACGCTGAATGTTAAAATTCCTGCTGGCGTAGATACGGGCGATCGTATTCGTTTGTCAGGTGAAGGTGAAGCGGGAACTCAGGGTGGTCCAGCGGGTGATTTGTTTGTTCAGGTCTCTGTTAAGCCACATGCTATTTTTGAGCGCGATGGTGCGAACTTATATTGTGAAGTGCCTATTAGCTTTACAACAGCGGCATTGGGTGGCGAAATTGATGTACCGACGCTAGATGGTCGTGTTCGACTAAAAGTCACTGCTGAGTGTCAGTCAGGTAAATTGTTCCGTCTACGTAACAAGGGCGTTAAGCCTGTTCGTGGTGGCCCAGTAGGGGACTTGATTTGTAAGGCTGTTGTTGAAACGCCGGTGAATCTTACTTCTCGCCAAAAAGAGCTGTTTACGGAATTGGCTGATAGCATGGGGGAAGGTACTGACCATTCTCCTAAGCAAAAAAGCTGGTTTGATGGTGTAAAACGTTTCTTTGATGATATTAAGAAATAGCTATTTTACTGTTGCAGTAATATAGAAGAAGGCGCCAATTTGGCGCCTTTTTTGTTTGATCTGAAGTACGATTTTGACCTTATTTTTTCAGGTTATTTTGAATGGTGTCTGTGTACCATTCTTGGAAGTTCATTACACCGAATTCGAATGTTTCAGAGTATGGGCCCGGTTGGTAACCTATGGAGTTAATCCCCAATTGGTTTTCCTCACCAAGAATTCTGTCTTGATCATTAGTGGCATCCCAAACTTGGCGTAGTCGATCTGGGTCGTAATCTTCACCTTCCACTGCGTCTTTATGCACGAACCATTTCGTGGTCACCATAGACTCTTGTGCGGAGATCGGCAGTACGCGGAACACAATAAAGTGGTCAGATTGCATGTGATTCCAAGAGTTGGGTAGGTGCAGTATACGCATAGAGCCAAGCTCAGGGTTTTTGATGTTGCCGAGCATTTTTTTGCAGCCTGCTTCACCGTCGATGGTCATCACTTTTGTGCCTTTCTTTAAGGGCATACGAACAATACGGTTACGCTTGCCTGGTCCGAAGCTACGGTGTTCATGTGGAATGCCTTCTTCATCCCATTTAGCGGCCTGATCTGCGTAGTGATCTAGGAAATCTTGTGGTGCACGTGGGTCGTTTGTGTCATCCCATTCTAGGATAGTATTTAGCAGTTCAGGATGGCTGCCAACACAGTGATAGCATTCACGGTTGTTTTCCAGTACGAGCTTCCAGTTGGCTTTTTCGTACATGTTCGATTCCGCGGCCAGCTTCGTATTTTCTACGTCGTAAGGAGCCATGTACTCTTCCAATGTTGCTAGGAACTCATCAAAGTCACCTTTAGGTTCTTCTTTTCCAAGAGCAATAAAGATGAAGCCACCTGCGGTTTTACAGTGTGCTTTTTTAAGGCCGTGCTGAGATTTGTCAAAGCTATCGCCCATCTCGCTACCTGCAAATAACAGGTTTCCTTTGAGATCGTAAGTCCACTGGTGGTAAGGACAGACTAGATTTGCCACTTTGCCGCGATGCTCTAAGCAGACGCGCGAGCCTCGGTGACGACAGGTGTTGTGGAATGCATTCACAGAGCCATCTGCATCGCGAACGATCAAGATTGGATTTTGTGCGATCTCAACGGTGAAATAATCGCCACGGTTTGGCACTTCGCTAGTCATACCAACAAACAGCCATTCTTTCTGGAATATTTCCTCTATATCGACGCGGAACATATGTGGGTCGTTGTATAGTGGGGCGTCCAACGAGTAGTTTGCAGGGCGAGCATCAAGCAGTTTTGACATTTCTGTACGTGCTTCTTGAACTGTCGCGTAACGTATATTTAGTAGATCATTTTGATTCATTAGAGTGACCCTTTATAACAAAGCTGAGTTAATGTCGCTTCTCTCGTTGAACCGATAATTTAAGGTTTGCTTTTATTAGGCATTCCTTGTTTACCGTTGTAATTATGGCGCTATCCTCACTGATATTTAGGGGGGAGATGTGACCAAATACGACATGTTCAAATTCAGATATCGACGATGCTTGTTATTCGGGGGATTTAAAGCTATTTCGTTGATTTAGATCAATAATAGCTTGCCTGAAATACAGGCTTTAAAGAGGATGTTTCTTTGGTTTTTTCTGGTGTGACATATATTGTCCAGTCAATATTGCTAATGCTGTGCTGGTTGGTGAAAAGTTGGTTTGGTAAGTTTTTGGATGTCAAGGCGCTTATTTCTGCAAATAAAGTTCTCGCAATTTGATGTGAGTTTTTTATAATGTTGTGTTCTCAATTCAGGCGGTATAAAAAATGCTGCTTTTTTAAAAAATAGTAAAAAGGATCATTGCTAATGAAATTACCAAGCCTACTAGCTAAGATTGTTATAACTGGCTCTATTACTGCATCTTTGGTAGGGTGTAGTGCTATTAATACGTCCCTAAATAAACAGGATTTAGTTGTAGATAGTCGCCTTAGTCATTCTATCGTGCTTGAGCCTGTGTCGCCTTCCAATCGTATTGTTTATGCACGAATTCGTGATGTATCGGGTAACGGTATGCGTTCGGATATGCAGAAAATGATAACTCAGCATTTAAC
The DNA here is from genome assembly GCF_024397855.1 of Marinomonas rhizomae. Taxonomy (NCBI): domain Bacteria; kingdom Pseudomonadati; phylum Pseudomonadota; class Gammaproteobacteria; order Oceanospirillales; family Oceanospirillaceae; genus Marinomonas; species Marinomonas rhizomae. The sequence goes on along the minus strand of NZ_CP073343.1, from coordinate 3,828,523 downwards.
TGATGAAGGTTTTGTTGTGACTGACGATCCTAACAAGGCTAACTTGATGTTGAATGCAACAATAATTTCAGCAGCTAAAACATCAATTGAGCAAGCTAATGCTTTACTTTCTTCTGGCTACAAAGGTGGCATTGAAGGTGCTGCAATAGGCGCAGGGGTTTCTTCTGTTAGCGGTGGTTCAGGGTCAGACATCAGGCAAGCTGGGCTTTTCGCTGGTGCTGCTGGTTTCTTCGCTGATGCGATAGTAGAAGATGCATACTTCACATTTGTGATGGATGTACAAATGCGAGAGCGCGCCCTAGCTGGTGATAGCGTAAGCAACAGTACGCAAAATAAGAGCATAAAGGGGATTTCTACTGGTAATGCTGCCAATCTGTCGGTGACAAAAAGTAGTGTAGAGCGTGGTGATGACTATAACTGGATTATCTACGAGACTCGCATTGTAACAACGGCAAATCAGATGAACCTTAAGATGGAAGAGGCTTTGCCTGCTGTACAAGAGCGTACAGCGTTGAGTTTGTCTGAATTAATGCTTTAAATTTATCATACTCAATCATTAGATAAAAAGCTTTCGAAGTCTCAACTTATTCAATAAACCCCAGTCATCTACTGGGGTTTATTCTTTAAAGTCCTTTAATAAGCTTAATTTTAAAAATGAATAATATGATATTTGGCTTCTCTAAGATAAGGCTTTTTGTGAGAAGTTAAGTGCAATAAAGTTACGATTCTAAATACTTGAATATTGTACTATCTTAGCTAATGAATTGATTTCAGCTGTCATACAGACTGAAATATGAAACAGGTGTTTCTATGTCATTTTAGAAATAGATACAGTGATTCATTTAAGGTGATGCTATGATGAGACAATACATGAGTTTTTTGTTATCAATTGATTCTTAAGTTTTTGTCAAAATTACATTTTGTGGCTGTCCTGCTTATTTAGCGCCTTTTTCTTTTAGTAAGTAGTCTATGTGGTTACGCAATAAGCTTGCTGCGTTGGTGAAGCTTTTGTTGTTTGGAATGATGAAATCCGCTTTGCTGCGAATATCGATCGTTTTAAGTGATGCCTGACGAACATGACGCATGTAACGGCTTGTTACCTCATTTACATCTCGTCCTCGTTCTGCAATATCGCGCTTCAGGCGACGTACAATGGCGATGTCCATATCCGTGTCGACATACAAAAGGTAATCAACGGCATCACGAATGCCAGGGTCTTGGAACATCATGTGACCTTCCACGAGAACAACGTGTGTTGGATCTAGATTGCGGTAGCCAGTACGTCTGTGTTGTGAGTGGTCATACACTGGAATTTCATTTGGCTGCTGGCGGTTTTTACAGTTGTGAATTGCCAGAGTGATGCTTTCAAGGTCTAGCGAGCTTAGATCATCAAAGTTATAAACGTCTGGATCGATACTGCCACACCCATTATAGAAACTGTCTTGGCATAGGACGGTGATTTTGTCACCTTGACCTTCCGCTAATAAAGAACAAAGTCGGCTTTTTCCGCTGCCAGAAACGCCGGTGATGCCAATAACAAGAGCCATGTATTACCTCAGAAAATAAAGTTTTGGTACTCCTTGAGTTGAAGGAGTTTATAGTGTTGTATTATATATCAAGTTTGGCAAATTTTGCTTGTCAAACTGTTGAATGGCATCTCAAAGGAAGGATTAATGCTTATTAAAATTGCCCCTACGCTCATTATGTTCGTTTTTACTTTTTTTATAGGGATTGCGACTTTGGCGAAGGCCGAATCAGATGCTGCCCCTAAGGTTGCTGAGGTGGCCGAACTGTTTGGTTTGCCATTGAATGATTTGAGTGTCTCTCAATTAAATAAACAACTGAACAGTATGGGCTTAAGCAGTTATCCGTCTTATAAGGATGGTGCCGTAAGTTACAGCCTGGGGCCTGAAGGTATTTTGGGAGTGACCAATGCGACGATTTACTCAAACGGGTCGGGTTACGTTCGTCAGGCTCTTTTGTCTGGTGTTGTGGAAAGTAAAGAAAAGCGCAAAGCGTTAGGTGACTTGCTTACCCGTAAGTATGGAAATCCTAGCGAAGGTGCTCTTAATAATGGTATTGGGCGTTCAAAATGGTTGTTTACAGATGGCACCATGATTGAGCTTCATAATACGACTTATGACGTGTCTTTAATGTATGTTGATGGAAGTCCAAAAGTGGTTGCCCGTTCTGGGCAAATTGATGTTGAAGCTTTGTCTCGTAAAAACCAATAACCCTTAGTTTGTTTATCATGTAGTTACTTATCTATGTTTATTCTTGATCTTAATCTTCGTTTTGCGCATTTCCTTCAGCCTTATCTTCAGGACATCTCTTTAGCGTTAGTTGCTACTTGTTTGGTCGTTTACGGCGATAAGGTAAATGGTTTTCTAAAAAGCTTGGTGTCTTCTTGGGTGTTTTTGGCTCGGGTGATGGCGTTTATTTTGATGTGTACTTTTGGTTATGGGCTTCTCACTTTATGGAGTCAGCCATTAGTTTACTGGGGGATTACGCGCGTTGATTTGGTATATCGCCCGGCTTTAATCCTGTTTTGTTTTTGTCTTTTGGGTGTTTTGGCTGAAAGAAAGCGTCATTTGTAAAATAATTCATGAAATTTCCTGTCAGTTTTCGTTGCCAAATTACAACATAATCGTGCCAATACTAGGTATCTTCCATGTAATGGCGTGATTATGTAGTAAAGTTTCTATACCTTCTTTGTTATTTCGTTATTTATATAAAAAAACACGCTAAACACGCGTTTTTAAAGGTTTTTTGTTGTCTTCTTACAATTTGTTTTTGTCTTAGCCTGCCGTTAGACTGCGCTCATATTGATATTACAGAGTCTTTTTTCGGGGGCAGAAAATGACAAGCACTTGGTTACAAGCACTTTCACAAGCAGAATCTATGATTCCTCTTTTAGGTAAACTTGGTCGTGAGAAAGCAGTAAAAATTCAGTTGGCAGGAAATACCTTAATGGCAGATTCTGTAACGGGTTTAATGGCGGCGTTTGATCAGCATCCTGAACTGGATCTTGCTCAAGTTTATCAAGTGTTAGAGCAAGTGTTGGCAAGTGACACCGCTAATGCCGTGGTAGAGCTAGAGTCTTTGATGGCCGAGGCGGATGTTGAATCTGTACTTGCGGCTCAGTCAAACGATGGTACTGAGACGCCTGTTGTTCTTTATGGGTTTGGCCGTATCGGTCGTTTGCTTGCTCGCCGTATGTGTACTCTTGGCCATACTACTCCTGGCATGTCATTAGCTGCAATTGTGGTACGCAAAGCGTGCGACAATGATCTTGCTAAGCGTGCTAGTTTGCTTAAATATGATTCTGTTCACGGCGTATATGATGGCTTGGTAAAAGTAGATGAAGAGAATCAAGCTCTGATCATCAATGGCTCACCGGTTAAAATTATTTATGCTTCTGATCCTGCTGAAGTTGATTACCAAGCCCATGGTATTAACAAGGCATTGCTTGTTGATAATACTGGCCGCTGGCGTGACCACGACGGTTTGAGTGTTCACTTGAATCGTCCAGGGATTGAGCGCGTTGTACTGACGGCTCCAGGCAAAGAAATGAAAAATATCGTATTCGGTGTAAACGATAGCGATATAAAAGACACTGACCGCATTGTTTCTGCAGCATCCTGCACAACAAACGCAATTACGCCTATTTTGTCTGTTTTGGAGCAATCATACGGTATCGAATCTGGTCATGTCGAAACGGTTCACGCTTACACAAATGATCAAAACCTAATTGATAATATCCACAAAGGTGATCGCCGTGGTCGTGCTGCGGGCATGAACATGGTTATGACTGAAACCGGCGCGGCAAAAGCAGTGTCAAAAGCGATTCCGTCTTTAGAAGGTAAGTTAAGCGGTAGTGCGATTCGAGTTCCTGTTATCAACGTTTCTATCGCAGTATTAAGTCTGAACTTGAAATCTGCAGCCTCTGTTGAAGCGATTAATCAGCTGTTGAAAGAAGCATCCAACAGCGCTGAATTGACAGGTCAAATTGGTTACAGCGAAGAGTGTGATGCAGTGAGCTCTGACTTCATCGGCTCACAGCAGGCAGGTATCTTGGACTCTTTGTCGACAAAAGTTCGTGGCAACCAAGCAACATTATACGTTTGGTACGATAACGAATACGGCTACAGCTGTCAGGTTGTGCGCTTGATGGAGAAGCTTGCTCAAGCAAATTTTACTAAAGCTGAAGTGATAAAAGACAAAGCAGCTTAAGAAATGATCGGACACATTTAACATGTGTTATTCAGCGGCAACCCTTAGGGTTGCCGTTTTTTTTGCTTCAAATTTTTAGGTATTTTTTTGAAGCAAAAAAAAGCCGGACAAGGTCCGGCTTCAACAAAAGTAACTAGCAGTTGCGAATAACATCATCCTGTGGGGAATGGTGATATTCATCTAAAACATGACTGTGGGGCATGTTTTAGAGGCAATACAGTTAGGGCTGTATTGATAAATATTAGGTCGCTGTTCAACCTAAGAGATTTGATAATTTTATCGATTTAGATAAGTGTTACAAACGATATAAATTGATTTGTTGGATTAGCTAAATTAATGCAAAATACACTAAGTTTTTTATTTTTATCATTTTTATATTTAATTGATTGAGTCTTTATTCTATTAAGTTGTTGTATATTAAAGACATTATTAAAATGCGTGATGATTTTTCAAATAATTTTTAATTTCGATGACTTTGCATTTTTGCAGTAGCTGAGATTGTCTTATGGTGATTGTTTTATGAAGTCTGTTCCATTGGCTGGGTTAGGTACTTTTGCTATCGCGGCACGTCATTTGAGTTTTACCAAAGCCGCGCAAGAAATGCATTTAACGCAGGGGGCTGTCAGTCAGCAAATTCGTCAGTTAGAAGAGCGTTTGAAGTTGACGTTGTTTGTTCGTTACCATCGACGTCTAGAATTGACGGTGGCGGGTGCTCGCTTAGCGGTGCAGCTCAATCATAGTTTTACTGAAATTAATGATTTAGTGTTAGAGCTACAGGAAGAAGAAACGTCTAATATTTTAACCGTTTCTGTCATGCCATCTTTTGCCACCAAATGGTTAATTCCTCGGTTGGGTAGCTTGCAGGAAGCTTACCCCGATTTGCAGCTTCGTATCCAAGCAAATGACAGAGAGGTGAACTTTCAGCGTGACCGCATTGATGTGGCAATCGTCCATAGTCATGTTCATAGCTCCAAAGGGCACATTGTTCCATTGATGAAAGATAAGGTCTTTCCTGTTTGCAGTCCTGCGTTTGTACAGCAGCGTGCTTTGGCTGAAGCCAATCAATTGGCGCAAGTGCCTTTATTAAACGATGACTCTGAGTGGCGCTTTTCTAGCCCTTATGCGGAATGGGAGAAGTGGCTGTTGCTGGCTAATGCAAAAGGCATTAAGCCTTCTCGCGGGATTAGTTTTAACCGTGGTGATCTCGCTGTCCAAGCCGCCATTGCTGGACAAGGCGTTGCTTTAGGTAGGACGCCTTTGGTGATGGATGATATTCAGCAGGGACGTTTAGTGATGCCGTTTTCGGAAACATTGGACGAAGGCCACGCTTACTTGTTCGTTTGCCCTGAAATGCAGCATCAACGGGAGCCAGTTCAGCAGCTGCTTAGCTGGTTGGTTGCTCAGTGCTACGAATATTCACCAGAGGATGCTTTGACGAAGCCCAATGATCTGAGCTAGTACTAATTAGTTATCCAATAGTAATTTAACGGAAATCGCCAAACACATAATAATCACCATAGGGCGAATCAGCTTCGCGCCCTTGGTGATGACAAGGCGAGAGCCAATTTGCGCACCAAACCACTGCCCAATTCCCATCACAATACCTAATGCCCAAATAAGGTGGCCGCTAAAGGCGAACATCGCCAGTGATGCTAAGTTACTGGTCGCGTTGAGTACTTTGGTGTGGGCGGTTGCTGAAACTACGGTCAGCCCCATCAAACACAAATAGGCGGTAGAGAAGAAAGCGCCAGTTCCTGGACCAATCAAACCATCGTAAAAGCCAATGCTGGTACCGATAATCACCGCAAACTGTATATGAGTGAGTGAAAATTTACTGGCAATATAAGGTTGAACTTTAGGTAAAAAGAAAAAGAAAATGGCAACGGCGATTAATATAATCGGGACGGCTTTGAGTAGTAAGCTACTGTCTAAATACGAGACTAATAGCGTGCCGCAAATAGCGCCGATGGCCGTCATTAAGATGGGCAACCACATATCAGACAGTTTAACTTGGCCTTTTTTTATAAAGTGATAAGACGCAGAGACGGTTCCTGCACAGCCTTGGAGTTTGTTCGTCGCCAATGCCTCTGCTGGAGAGAGACCAGCCGCCAATAAAACCGGTACTGTAATGAGACCACCGCCGCCCGCGATAGCATCTATTGCACCGGCAATAAACGCCGCGCCAAAGAGGGCAAGATAGATCCAAATAGAGATATCGAAGAAAACATAGTCCATTGCGTTTGGGGTCCTGTTAAATGGCAGCGGTGTAGTGTGCTTAGTAGAGCAAAAAAAGCCCGCATAAACAATCGTTTAGACGGGCTAATCAGAAGTGATTTAACGTTTCTCTATGGCGCTAAATTAAATCTTGCTCTGGACATAGCTTTCCAGTGTGTCCACTTGGTCTGGTGTAAATTCAAGACCAAGTTTGGTTCGACGCCATAGTATATCTTCGGCTGAGTGCGACCATTCATGATTAATTAAGTAGTCTACTTCTACTTGATAGAGCTGATTACCGAAATGCTGACCAAGATCGGCTTCTGACTTAGCTTCCTCTAGTAGGGTATTTGTCAACGTACCGTAGCTATTAGCAAAACGATGAGCAAGTTGTGCTCCGATAAAAGGATAATCTTGTTGTAGTTTCATCGCGAAGCCATCAAGAGACATACCTAGATCGCCACCTGGTAATGGTTTGCTGTGGGTCCATTCATCCCCAAGGTTATCAAAGTAAGGGGTAAGCTTTCTCATCGCGGATAGGGCTAATTTTCTGTAGGTGGTGATTTTTCCGCCAAAAATGCTTAGCAATGGAGCTTGGTGATCTTGGTCATCAAGGTGCAATGTGTAATCACGTGTTACGGCGGATGGATCAGAAGATTCATCTTCTAGTAAGGGTCTTACACCTGAATAACTCCAAACCACGTCAGCTGGAGAGAGTGTTTTTTTGAAGTGGTCATTTGCAACCTTTAAAATGTACTGAGTTTCTTCTTCAGAAATAGCCACCTCATTTGGATCACCTTTGTATTCCACGTCCGTAGTGCCTAGCAGTGTGTAGTGTTCACGGTAAGGAATTGCGAAAACAATACGCTTATCTGTGTTTTGCATGATGAAGGCGTTTGAGTGCTGATAAAGTTTTGGTACTACAATGTGGCTACCTTTGATCATGCGAATACCGTAAGGCGCTTTTCTTTCTACTTTGGTTTCGATGAATGACGATACCCAAGGGCCCGCCGCGTTGACTAACGCTGTGGCGGTAATTTCGCGAGTTTCTTTGGTAATTTGATCTTCTAGGCTGATGTGCCATTGGTTGTCGACACGTTTTGCTGATGTACAGCGAGTGCGAGCAAAAATAGATGCGCCATTTTGTTGGGCGCTTAAAGCATTGGTTACCACTAAGCGGGCATCATCAACCCAGCAGTCTGAATATTCAAACCCCTGTTTAATATCGTCTTTTAGTGGGCTGTCTGAGCCGTACTTAACGCCTTTTGATCCTAAAAGTGTGTCACGTTTTCCAAGGTTATCGTAAAGGAATAAGCCGATACGAATCAGCCAAGCTGGACGTAGGTGCGGTCTGTGAGGCATTTGAAAGCGCATCGGCGTGACAAGATGAGGAGCGACTTTTAGTAATACTTCACGTTCTGTTAGCGCTTCTTTTACAAGGCGGAATTCATAATGCTCGAGATATCGTAAACCACCATGAATCAGTTTGCTGCTCGATGATGATGTAGCATGCGCCAAATCTCCCATTTCACAAAGACCAACATGTAGGCCTCGTCCTGCAGCATCAGCGGCTATTCCTGTGCCGTTAATGCCGCCGCCAACAACAAATAAGTCAAAATGGGAGTGATTCATACTAAGCCTCACGATCAAAAATGCGAATGTTTATGTTCGAAAGTGAACATTTGTGTTCGATATTAAACCTCTGGAGCCATTATGACAACAATGCTTTGTGAAGTTTTGGTGAAGGTTTGATCTTTTTTGGGTTTGAAGAAGAGATAAAGTTGCTGTTGGATAATAGAGATGGTCGCAATAACGTGACGCCCAAGGGTTACTTGGGCGTGCAGATTTCTAATCGAACTTTGTGTTCTTTCATTAGTTTTATGATGGCTTTGGGGGGCTGTTCGTCAGTAAATACTCTGTCGACTTGGGTAATGTTGCCTAATCGCACAACGGCATTACGACCAAATTTTGCGCTGTCAGCAGCGAGAAAAACGGTACGTGAGTTATTAATAATGCTTTGAGCAACTCGTACCTCTTGGTAATCGTAGTCTAATAATGAGCCATCGTTAGGGTCAATGCCACTGATACCAATGATGCCAAAGTCCACGCGGAACTGGTTAATGAAATCGATTGTCGCTTCACCCATTACTCCGCCGTCCCGGGAACGAACTGTTCCACCGGCAATAATGACCGTAAAGTCTTCTTTTCCGCTTAAAATCGCAGCCACATTGAGGTTGTTGGTGATAACTTGCAAACCTTGATGGTTGAGGAGTTCCCGTGCAACGGTTTCTGTTGTGGTACCAATGTTGATAAACAAAGAGGCATGGTTGGGAATTTCGGCTGCGATTCGTTTGGCTATTTGCTCTTTCGCGGGAAGTTGTAGAATTTGTCGGGTAGCGTAGGCTACGTTGGTTGTGCTGGAGTCATAGCTCGCGCCACCATGGTGTCTGCGTATTTGATCAGCCTTTGCTAATTCATTAATATCACGACGAATGGTTTGCGGTGTGACGGCAAACTGGCTGGCCAATTCGTCTATTGTCACGTATCCCTTTTCTTTCACTATGGCGACAATATTGTCTTGGCGAGAAAGTTGGCCCATCTTGTTTTCTTCTCCTGGTAAAAGACATTACTTGTTAAACGAGGCTTGCTAAACGAGTGCGCATTGGTTTTTAATAGAGAATATTCGTATTTGAATATTTATGTTCAAAAAACAAAACAACAATTAAGTCGCTTACTTTCTTGAGTGACTGTGATTTCAAAGAGAATTCACCATGACACATTATATTCTGGCTATCGACCAAGGCACCACCAGTTCTCGGGCTATTCTGTTTGATGAAAAAGGCGCTCGTGTTGGCCAATCTCAGCAGGAGTTCCCACAAATATTCCCTAATGATGGTTGGGTTGAGCATAATCCCGAAGATATTTGGTCGTCTACTTTAGCCGTGTGTCGCTCTGTTCTCAAGGATACAGGGATAGATGCGCAAGCGATAGCAACCATAGGTATCACGAATCAGCGTGAAACAACGATCTTATGGGACACAGAAACAGGTGAGCCAGTTTATAACGCCATTGTTTGGCAAGATCGACGCACTAGTGTGTTCTGCCAGTCTTTAAGTGAACAAGGTCTGGGTGAAAAAGTACAAGAGAAAACGGGGTTGCTAATTGATCCCTATTTTTCAGCTACTAAGATTCGTTGGATTTTGGATAATGTTGATGGCGCCCGCGACAAAGCTCAAGCGGGTCGTTTGGCCTTCGGTACCGTTGACAGCTTTTTATTGTGGCGACTAACGAATGGCAAATCCCATAAAACCGATGCGACAAATGCGGCTCGTACTATGGCATTCAACATTCATACGCAAGAATGGGATGATGAGCTGATTGAGCTATTAGGTATTGGTGGCGTGCTGTTCCCAGAAGTGATGGATTGTAGTGCGGATTTTGGTGTTATTGATTCTTCTTGGTTGGGCGCAGAAATTCCAGTAAATGGCATCGCAGGTGATCAGCAAGCGGCATTGGTTGGGCAAGCATGTTTTACTCCCGGCATGGTAAAAAGTACCTATGGCACCGGTTGTTTCATGATTTTGAATACGGGTGATAAAGCCATTCGATCTGAACACAAACTGCTGACTACCGTAGGTTATCGTTTAAACGGAAAAGTTACTTATGCCTTAGAGGGCAGTATTTTTGTGGCTGGCGCGGCAATTCAGTGGTTACGTGATGGTCTGAAATTATTTGATGATGCCAAAGAAACGCAAAGTCTGGCTAAACAAGCATTGAATGACGACTCCGTTTATTTAGTGCCTGCTTTTACAGGATTAGGTGCTCCATATTGGGATCCTGATGCTCGTGGTGCCATGATTGGATTAACTCGTGATACGAGCGTTGCGGATATCGTTAGTGCTGGTTTGCGCTCTGTGTGTTATCAGACAAGAGATTTAGTTGGGGCGATGGCGCAAGATGGCGCGACCTTCAGTTCTTTGCGTGTTGATGGTGGCATGGTAATCAATGATGTTATGGTGCAGTTTTTAAGTGATTTATTAGAAATCACAGTAGAGCGCCCCTGTGTGACAGAAACCACGGCATTGGGTGCTGCATTTTTAGCGGGTTTGCAAGTTGGACTTTATCAATCTTTGGATGAGGTTGAAGTTTTGTGGAAGGCCGATAAGTGTTTCGAGCCTACAATGGAAAAAGGTACGGGAGATAAATTGTACCAAGGTTGGCAAAAAGCGGTGGATCGTGTGCGCACACGAGACTGATTTTTACGATTTGATACATGCTTTATCTTGTGCAAGAAGGCAAATATAGCTAACTTTAACAAAGGATGTTTTTTCACAAAGGGCTTAGAGAATGTCGAAACAGTTTGCCGAAGTACAACAAGATGATTTTATGAAGTTTGGTGGAGATCGCCCAAGCTACTTAGAAATTGAAGACGCACTAATGAACTTAGGTGGCCATGGCGTAAGCGGTAATCACTTCAAGAACGAAATGGTGAAGCTGGCTGGTTGGACTGGTGGAGCATTGACAACTTATGCGCAGCGTCCTGCGGTTGCTCAAGCGGCATTCAATCGTATTCGTGAGGTGTTGCCAAAAGCAAAAACACCAGAAGAATTAAAAGACATACTAAAAAGTTTGAAGTAAGTAGATCTTATAAAATAAAAAAGGGGAGTGACTCATCAGGTCACTCCCCTTTTTTTATGTCTGTTTTAATGGCTATTATTCTGCGTCAGCGATGGCTTTCATGCCATATTCTTCGTCTAGAATACGGCCGATCACGTTGTTACCTGCAAGATGATGGGCATATTGCATGTGTAAGCATCGTACTTGATCCCAATTTGCTATACCGCCGATACCTAACTTATCAAACAAAGGCTTAAAGCCTTTCTCTTCTATAATGGCTTTGTGCTCGTCGCTCATGACTTCCCAGCGTCTCGCAATGTAATCACGGTGGGAAGCGTAATGGGCTTCTCGTAATGTTTCGTCTTCTTTGATTCGCTGTTCAAGCTCTTTTACGACACCATGACTTTCTATTTTTGCCAACGCTTTGTCTATGGCTTTGCTAGAAAGCCAATAAAGGGTAGGGAATGGTTGTTCGAAAACCCAAGTTTCCATTTCCAATACTTGAGGAATACCGTTAGGTGAATAATGCGCAATGGCGCTGATGCCACTAGGAGTACGTCCGAGCTGTGTTGTGATGATATCAATATCACGCTGAGAAAGTGTTGTTGTCATAAAGTCTTATTGAATAGTGTCTTTTAAAAAGAGAAGAATTAAATAGTAAACGCAGGAAAACTGGCTGCGAATTTTTGTATCCATTCGGCGGCGGCTTCATTGTAGTTGAGTCGTCGACCTTCGGTTTTTGCTTGGCGTCGGTAATGTTCTATCTGAGAGAGTTGTTCGATCATGCGAACACAATAGCACTCTTCTTTGGTCGGAAATTCGATGGCGATGTGGTAGCCGTCTGTTTCTTTCGTGCACCAAGCTATACGGCCAGACACGCAAAAGTTTGGGTCGATTTCTTCCAATGTAATTCTTACCGAGCGTCCATTATCAAAAGGACGAAGGGTGACATATGTGATACCGACAAACCCAGCTCTATCTTCAGTCATTTGAGGAAAGGGCTGATCTTCTATTAGTGTAATGTCTAACGGAAGGTCTCTCGGATGTGCAACAAATTCCATCGCAACAAGCCAGCTACTATTTCAGATATTCATGTTATCGGCCAAGAAGGCAGAGTGTTTAAAAAAGAATGCGAATTGTACGCTTTTTGCCCTGTCTGTACAGACGAATTTTAGGATGTCTAACGCTTAAATCATAACTTTTACTTATATACAGAAAAACGCTTTCAGATACTTTGCAATTTTAATTTTGTAGAACTCTGTATTAGCCTAGCCTAGGGGGCTGAAGCTGGCAAAGTTTACCGAGTTCTTTTAGTGCGGCGTCGGTTTTATTGTCCCAATTTAGTGCGTAATTTAATCGAAAATGATGGTTGAATTGTGCCGTTAAACTGAACGCTAAACCGGGCAGGAGGCCAATGCCAATTTCTAAGGCTTGAGAATGGAGTGTCATGGCGTTTATCGTGTCTGGTAAGGTGACCCATAATAAAAATCCACCTTTTGGAGTGGAGGTTTTAGTGCCGGTAGGAAAGTGCTCTCGTATGAGTGCCTGACAGCGTGCAAGGTTGTCTTGATAAGACTGTCGGGTTTTTCGTAAATGACGATCATACGCGCCGTTTTCTAGGAAATTAGCGATAGCTGTTTGCGTTAATGTGGGGATCGCAAGAGATTGAACATACGCGTAATGTTCAATCTGCGTTTGAAAGGGGCCGCCGACAATCCAACCAATACGAAATCCTGGGGCGATACTTTTAGAAAAAGAACTGCAGTAGATGACAGTGTTGTTTTGATCGTCAGCCTTTAGTGAGCGTTCGCGTTTGTCTTTATAACTCAACTCACCGTAGACATCGTCTTCAATTAAAGTAAAGCCGTATTGAATTGATTGACTGAGAATGCGTAGTCTGGCTTGGTGATTGAGCGTAGCGCCAATCGGATTTTGATTATTTGGTGTTACCACACAGGCTTTAATATCCCACTCTTTGGCTGCGCTTTCCAATACATCTAAGTCTATGCCTGTTTCCGCGGAGCAAGGTATCTCAACGGCTTTTAAATTCAACACCTCAATAATTTGTAATACCCCATGATACGCTGGGCTTTCGATGGCAATGGTATCGCCAGCTTTTGCGACCGCCTGCAGTGAAAGCATTAAGGCGTTTTGGCAACCCAAGGTAATGGTAATGTCATCGGGTTGCAGTTGGCAGCCGCTGTCTAGCATGCGAATGGCTATCTGGCGGCGTAAGCTGAGTGATCCTGGGGTGAACTCATATGCGGCACATATTTCTGGTTCTAAACGCATTAGGCGCCCGACAGAGCGTTGTAGCTGCCTAATCGGTAAGAACTGGCTTTTGGGTATTGCTGCGCCAAATTGAATGATATTGCCGTCTTGAGAGGCGTGCAATAAGCGACGTAGTAAGGCATGAATAGTGCCATCGTTCTGAGTCGGTTCAATTTTTGCAGGCTCTATTGGCTGCAGTTGAGTCTCTTGAACGAAATAGCCTTTTTGTGGACGTGCTTTAATGACGCCTCGATCTTCTAACAAGCTATAAGCTTGTAGTACGGTAGCGACACTGACTTCCATTTGTTTGCTGGATTTACGAACCGATGGAATCTTTGCTCCTGGTAAGAAAATACCTTCATGAACTTGATGTTCAATCTGGTTGGCAATTTTTTCGTATAAGGGGCAATCCATAAAGTGCGGGTCGAATTCAAATAGAGAGACGGTAAATTTACCAGATTGGCGGGTTGAAAGAAATCAATGCAATACTCGATGTTCTTTTAAATAAATTCGCCTTCTTTAAGTAAATTTTAAGACTTTATAGTGTTAATAATTGTAAGTAAATTGTTATTATTTTCCTGTATGATTGGTCAGTTTTCATTGTTTTGTATGTGCTGTCACCGTGTGCGCAGGCGAGAAATACACTAGCTTTTATTTAGAGTAGAGGTCGATTTATGTCGTTATCCGTAATCCAAAGGATTCTGTTTGGCTTTGGTATTTTATTATTGCTTTTATTGATGATTGCCGCATCGGGTTTTTTTGGTATCAATAAAATTGAAGACAGATTAAATGTAGTGACAGGAAACGTTGCGTCCATCTCATCAACAAGTAATGCATTAAAAGAAGATTTAAATTTATCAAATGCGGCGGTGTTACAGTATTTATTGAGTAAATCGCCGGATTCATTAGAGAGTCTATCTGAACGTTTTTTGAATTATAAGCAAAGATTTAATGATGTTTCTGAACAGCTTTCCACTCAGTTGCAAGGTTTTCCTGCTATGAGCGGTGTCTTGGAAAATATCAATACAGAAGTGAAGGACTTTTTTAGTTCTACCGACATCGCCTTCTCTAATCACAAAAAAATGTTGGAGCTACAGGCTGGGATTCCAAATGAAAAGCTTGATTTAAAAGACTCTATCTTATTCGCTGCAGAAGACTTGGAGCTGTTGGTGACGGATGGAGATACCCCAGAAATTCAATTTGCAGCTTCTTATATGCATAGCCAAGTGGAAAGTTTACAGGTCACCGTGAATGATTATTTTGATCTGCGCAACTTAGAAAGGATGCAAGAGCTTCGAGACTCAATGGCGTCAATTATCACCAGCCTGAAGGATAAGCAATCTTACCTAAATGATGACAATATTAATGGCTTGGTTAGCGAAATTGAGGCAGGGGTTATTTCTGATGATGGGGTTATCGCTAAGTTTTACAAAAATGCTCGCTTAGTCCAAGAGTCCGAAGTACTTGCCAAGCAATTATCAGACAGCATGGACGTGGTGAATACATCGGTGCAAAAGTTACTTGCTGAAGCGTCTTCTATCGGGGATAAAGCAAAACAGGAAGCAAGTGATGCTGCGTCTTTGTCTACTTTGATTATTGAAGTAGTTCTCGTTATTTCTGTCATTATTGCTGTTTTGGTGGCGATATGGGTAAGTCGTAGTATTCGCCAGCCACTAAAAGAAGTGATGTCGGTATTAGGGAAGATCGCTGATGGCGATTTTACCCAGCGTAGTAAAGTAAAAACCAAAGATGAGTTTGGTGAGTTATCTAATTGGGTGAACGGGCTGGTGGCGAAACTGCAGACAGTTATGTCAGAAATAGACCGTGCATCGAATGAAGTGGCGGAATCTGCTGGCAGCAATGTTCGGTTGGCTAGTGACTCTAAGCGTTTGATGAGTGCGCAAAATGAAAGAACCACGGAAGTGGCTTCTTCTATGTCCGAAATGGTGTCTACGGTTGATCAGGTGGCACAAAGTTCGGAAGTGATTTTGCGTCAGATTCAATCGGTTGATCAAAGAGCCAATCAAAACCGTGAACAAATGGATACTAATATCCATAAGATTGAACATCTTCTTGAACAGATTGAAGCGTCCACAACTGTGGTGAATGAGCTTGATGAACATTCAAAAAGTATCGATCGTATTTTAGAAGTGATTCAAGGTATTGCAGAGCAGACGAACCTGCTGGCGTTAAATGCGGCCATTGAAGCGGCGCGTGCTGGCGAGCAAGGTCGAGGCTTCGCAGTGGTCGCTGATGAAGTACGGACTTTGGCTACACGAACTCACAGCTCTACTGAAGAAATTCAAACGGTTATTGCGCAGTTGCAGCAAGGCGTGACAAAGACCGTTGGCAGTATGGAGGAGAGTCGTAAAAGCGCTACTTCTAGCGTCGAAGAAGCGCGCACAGTGGGATTGTCGCTGGTTGAATTGCAAAGTAGCATGGCTGAGATTCGTGATTTAAGTACCCAAATTGCAACGGCTGCCGAAGAGCAATCTGCGGTTGCGCAAGAAATTAAGCAAAATGTATTAGAAATATCGGAGATGTCTGAGCAAGCGGCACAGGGCTCAGATCAGAGCGAAAGAGACAGCGAAGGCTTGTCCAAACTGGCTTCTCACCAGAAACAGCTACTTAGTCAATTTAAGATTGTTTAATGGTTTTTCTCAGTTAGGTTGCGTTAGTATTAGGGCAACCAAATTCTGTGGAGATAACGTTTATGTCGATTCTTATGGGTGATATGTTGCCGCATGGCTCTTTCCAAGTGATGGGTGAAGAAGGGCCAGAGACAATCGATGTTATAGAATTTTTTTCTGGTAAAACAATACTGATGTTTGCCGTACCTGGTGCTTTTACGCCAACGTGCAGTGCAAGCCATTTGCCCGGTTTTGTTGTGCATTTTGATGCGTTAAAAGACAAAGGAATAGACGAGATCGTTTGTCTTTCGGTAAACGATGTTTTTGTTATGAATGCTTGGGGTAAAGCGAACAACGCTGAAAACCTAATCATGGCTGCTGATGGTTTGGCTGAATTTACTTGTTCTATGGGATTAGAGCTGGATATTTCGGCGGCTAAAATGGGCATTCGTAGTCGCCGTTATGCGATGCTAGTGACTAATGGGATCATTCAGCATTTATGGTTGGATGAGCCGGGTGAATACAAAGTTAGCTCTGCAGAATACGTTTTATCTCAGTTATAAGTTTTTTATTAAATTTTTTTAGTTAGGTTAAAAACAGATAGCCAAAAAAAACGACGCATCGCGTCGTTTTTTTTATCTCTAAAATTTATGGCTAATTGCTTCCCGTCTCCCGTCAGTAACCAAATAACGTTGGTAAGAATGTTACCGTGCTTGGCACAAAGGTAATCAAGATCAAGACGGCCAGTTCTACTAAGAAAAGTGGCATGATCTGTCTCGAAATAGCAGCTATCCCTACATTGGCTATCGAGTTAGAAACGAATAGACAAATTCCCATCGGCGGTGTGACAAGTCCTATCATCAGGTTGAAAATTACCACAATGCCAAAGTGGACTGGATCAATACCAAGGCTCATTGCAATAGGGTGCAGAATCGGTAGCAATATTAGCATTGCTGCTATCCCTTCAAGGAACAGGCCAACAACTAACAAAATGACGTTCACTAGGATCAAGAACATCCAAGGGCTAGACACTTGTTCCAGCACCATTTGGCTGACCGTTTGAGGTACTCTTGAGAAGGTTAATAACCAGTTCGCTGCTGCGACCACACCTATCACAATCAGAATCACAGACGAGTCACGCATCGCTCGAATGAAAATGCGTGGCAGGTGCGATATTTTTAGGCTTTTCAGTATGAATATACCAGCTAACAAGGCATAAGCAGCGGCAAAAGCAGCCGCTTCTGTAGGTGTAACAATACCCGTTAGAATGGAGCCAACAATGAATATCGGCATGAACAGTGGAATCCATGCTTCAACAAAGGCCTTCCAGCGCTCTTTCATGGACAGTTTTTCTTTTAGTGGTGCGTAGTGACCAGCAAAAACATAAACATACACAGACAAGCCGACAGCAAGCAGCAAGCCTGGTGCCACGCCAGCAAGGAAGAGAGCAGGAACAGAGACGCCTGTGGTGATAAGTGCGTAAATGATGACCGGAATGCTTGGTGGAATCATCGGCCCAATAACGGACGATGCGGCCGTCAATGCCGCTGCAAAAGCACGCGGGTAGCCTTCTTTTTCCATAGTAGGGATAAACACACGTCCAAGTGCCGATGTATCGGCAACAGCTGAACCAGATAATCCTGCAAAAATGACCGACGCCCAGATATTTACGTGAGCAAGGCCCGCTTTCATATGACCAACTAATGCATTGGCAAAGTTGATGATTCGGCCAGTGATACCACTTTCATTCATTAGCTCTCCTGCCAGAACAAAAAGTGGGATCGCTAAAATAGAGAAAGAATCTAGTCCGCTAAAAATCCGTTGAGCGACGAGACTGACATTAAAGGGTAGTGTGTAAATATGACCTACAACGCCTAATAAAATGGCGAACGCAATAGGGCTGCCAATAAACAAAAGAACAAGAAGAATCCCAAAACCTAGCATGATTATTGCCCTTTCTCTAACGTTTCAGATTGAAAATACTCGACGAGACGGATAAGTGCAGCTATCGCAAGGCACGCACCACCGATAACCATGGCTACTTGGAAATAGTACATTTGAATGCCTGTGCCAGGCGCTTGTATTGCACCTCGTTTCATCATGAAAATGTAGCCGGAATAGGTTAGTACGCAGCCACTTACGAGTGCGATAACGTCAGATATGAAATGCAAGGCATGACGAATTTTGGCGGAAACCATATCTTCTAAAAAAGTAAAACGAATATGAATACCTTCTAAATAACACAATGCCATACCAAACATAGTGCCGTAGATCATGGCGTATTTTGCGACTTCCTCGCTCCATTGGATCGGTGAGTTAAATAAGTAACGGCTCAAGCTACTGACTAAAACAACGCCAAAGATAACGAATAAGGAGGTGCCAGTTAACATTGCGAGAGTATTTTTGTAGAGGCGCTTCATGGTGAGCTTTCCGGGTTGTGACAAAAGAAAAATAATCGAAAGCTATAAAATAGCTTTCGATTATTTGATATCAAGTACTGAACTTATTGCGAATTACTAACAACTTTTACAGACATTTGAGCGCGTTCGATCCACTCTGGCTGTACTTCACCTTTTAACCAGTTGATAACCGCTGGTTGCGCAACATCACGGAACTTAGCCATTTGTGCTGGTGTTGGAGTGGTGATTTGCATGCCGTTTGCTGCAAGAGATTTAAGACCTTTCGCAGAATTAAACTGCTGAACTGCGCGGCCTAAAGTGCCTGCAACTTTTGCTGCACGGTCAATAATAGCACGGTCTTCATCACTTAATGATTGATAAAGATCTTCATTGATTAGCAAGAAGTCTGTGCCGTATACGTGACCGTCTAGTGTTAGATATTTTTGGAACTCGTAGAATTTATTCGCTTCGATAACACTCACAGGGTTTTCTTGTCCGTCAACTACACCCGTCGTTAATGCTGATGGCACTTCAGGCCATGCGATTGGCGTAGGTTCTGCTCCCATCGCTTTTACCATTTCTACGTACAGAGGCAATGTTTGAACGCGGATTTTTAAACCACTCAAATCTTTTGGTTCAGCAACAGGACGCTTTGAGTTGGTGAAGTTACGGAAGCCTGTTTCGCCATAAGCCAGTGTGCGTAGTCCGCTTTCTTCTAAGCAATGTTCAGACAATGCTTTACCGAATTCGCCGTCTAGAACTTCCCAGGCCACAGGGGCTGATGGGAATAGGTAAGGAATTTCTAGTACAGATGCTTCTTTACATACTTTAGCAAAGGCGCCAGATACCATCGCCATGCTCAATGTGCCTTCCTGAGCAGACTGAACAAGATCAGTTTCACCGCCAAGTTGGCCAGAAGGGTATACATTGACTTCAATGCGACCGCCAGACTCCGCTTCAACTAAGTTTTTGAACACTTCAGTTGCGGCGCCTTTTTTAGAGGTTGTCCAATCTTGAGGATCTACGTGACCAATAGTCAGGGTTAGGTCAGCTGCACTAACACTGCTTACAGCACCAGCGGCAATTAAACCAAGTGTGATTTTTTTTGTTAGATTCATTTTAACGTCTCCAAGCTCGGGATCTTGTGCCCCGGTTGTTTTATTTTTGTATTTTCTACCCTGCTTTGCAGTAAGGTAGGCTGTCCTGTATTGAAACTAGCATTTATAAGCCCTCTAAATAATATAGGATCATTTTAAAAATGCCCTATATTTTTTCCTCGAGGCTCACAATTACCTCAATATGAGCTGGGTCTACATTTCGCCTTTGAGTTTCGCTCAAAATTTACTTTTCAGTCTGCTTTGATAAGCAACATAACCAAAATGTCGTAGTTTTTGCTTTTTTAGAAATGAATTTTTTATGTTCCTTGTATATCGAAAAAGGAATATAAAAAATTAATAAGTTTTTTGATATATGTAAAAATTTATAAAAATCATAGTCTTATGTATTTTTTCAAGAAAGCTCAGACGGTTTTTTGTGTCAGGTTCTTCCTGATAAATATATGAAATGAGCAGCTGTTCTCATTGTACTAAAAAACAGCTATATCAAAATGCAATACCCTTTTGGCCAAAATGAAATAGCCAAATCGATAGCATGCAAGAATACTCTGGACAGATTGTGATTGAACGGCTGTGCTCATAAAGTAAAGTTAAAGCATATCATTTATGCAATCCTTTTTACTTCGCAACGTTTGTTACCCTTAATAAGAATAGAGAGTAGTAACATGATTATAGATTGCCATGGACATTATACAACGACGCCGCCTGGTGTAGGTGAATACCGTGATAAACAAAAAGCACAGGTCGCTAAAGATCCTGCTTTTGTTGGTGAAAAAGGTAAAGTTATTGTTTCGGATGATGAAATTCGCGACAGCATTATCAATAACCAGCTGCGTTTACAGCAAGAGCGTGGCACTGATCTGACTATTTTCTCTCCCCGTGCTAGTTGGATGGGACACCATATTGGTAATGAATACACTAGCCAATACTGGACAGAACATCAGAACGATTTGATTCGCCGTGTTTGTGACTTGTTTCCTGAGAACTTTGCACCAGTTGCGCAATTGCCGCAATCTCCTGGTGTTGATCCAGGCAAGTCTGTTGCTGAGATCGTTCGTACGGTTGAAGAAATGGGCTTTATTGGTATCAACTTGAACCCAGATCCAAGCGGCGGTTACTGGCAAGATAAGTCTCTCGGTGATCGCTCTTTCTATCCTATCTATGAAAAAATGTGCGAATACGACATTCCTGCGATGATCCATGTAAGCGCGGCATGTAACGATTGTTTCCACACCACTGGCTCTCATTATTTGGGCGCAGATACCACTGGCTTTCAGCAATTGATGATGTCCGATGTTTTTAAAGATTTCCCGGAGCTAAAAATCATTATCCCTCATGGCGGCGGTGCTGTTCCTTATCATTGGGGACGTTTCCGTGGCATGGCGCAAGATCAAGGTTTTGACCTTGCTGAGCGCGTGTTGAACAACATCTACTTTGATACCTGTGTTTATCATCAGCGTGGTATTGATCTACTTCTTGATATTATTCCTACTAAGAACATTTTGTTTGCTTCTGAAATGATTGGTGCGGTACGCGGTATTGACCCAGAATCTGGTCACTATTTTGACGATACAAAACGTTATATCGACAACAACACCGTGTTATCCGCGGAGCAGAAACAAGCTATCTTTGAAGACAATGCTCGTAGCGTTTTTTCTAGATTAAAGGCGTAAGGCTAACGATTAAAGGGATAGGAAAGCATCATGCGAAACAATGTAGTAGTACAAAATATTGAACGAGCTGACCAAGCTGTCATTGACGGTTTGGCCGAATGCGGTGTAGCGACCATTCATGAATCTCAAGGTCGTGTTGGTTTATTGGCACATTACATGCGCCCAATCCAAATGGATAAAACCATTGCGGGGTCTGCGGTCACTATTTCTGGTGCGGCGGGCGATAACTGGATGATGCATGTTGCCATTGAGCAATGTAAAGCAGGCGATGTGATGGTCTTTGCGCCAACGTCTCCATCGAATCACGGTTTTTTTGGTGATCTGTTAGCAACATCTGCTCAGTCTCGTGGCGTCGTTGGCTTAATTATTGAAGGCGGTGTACGTGATACTCGTGACCTGCGTGAAATGCATTTTCCTGTTTGGTCAAAGGCCGTGTTTGCTGAAGGTACGATTAAAGAAACCGTCGGTTCTGTTAACGTGCCTATGGTTTGCGCGGATGCCTTGGTTAACCCAGGTGATGTGATTGTAGCCGACGATGACGGTGTGGTTGTTGTGCGTCGTGAGAATGCGGCAGAAGTATTAGAGTTGTCTCGTAAGCGTATGGCGAATGAAGAAGCAAAACGTGTACGTATGGCGAATGGCGAATTGGGCTTGGATATTTATGAAATGCGTCCACGTCTAAAAGAGAAAGGCTTGAAATATGTCTAAACATACAGGCGTTATAAAAAGTGCGCCTTGTATGTGGATGCGTGGCGGCACGTCGAAAGGGGCTTACTTTTTAGCGGAAGATTTGCCTACCGATATCGATGCCCGCGCGCAGTTTTTATTGCGGGTGATGGGCTCGCCAGATGAGCGTCAGATCGACGGCATCGGTGGCGCAGATCCATTGGCGTCAAAAGTAGCAGTGGTGAAAAAATCTGCACGTGACGACGCTGATGTAGATTATTTGTTTTTGCAGGTGTTTGTTGATCAGGCGATTGTGACCGATGCGCAAAACTGCGGCAATATTTTAGCGGGTATTGCGCCGTTTGCCATTGAGCGCGGCTTGGTTGAAGCGCAAGAGGGCGAAACCTCCGTACGTATCTTCATGGAAAATACAGGCCAAATTGCTGAGGCTCGTGTCACCGTAAATGACGGTGAAGTCCAATACGAAGGTGACGCTCGCATTGATGGTGTACCTGGTTTTTCTGCAGCGGTGCCTATTGTGTTTAAAGATACGGCAGGGTCAAGCTGTGGTGCTTTGTTGCCAACAGGTAATGTGGTCGATGTGATTGATGGTATCGAAGTGACTTGCATCGATAATGGCATGCCAGTGGTGATTATACGCGCTGCGGACATGGGCATTCAGGGTACAGAGTCTCGTGAAGAGCTGGAAGCCAATGACGTTTTACGCGCCAAGCTAGAGTCGATTCGCCTGCAAGTCGGTCCTATGATGAATTTAGGCGATGTGAAAGAGAAGTCTGTGCCCAAAATGACCATGGTGAGTGCGGCGACGAACGGTGGCGCCATCTCCACGCGTACTTTTATTCCTCATCGTTGCCATGCCTCGATTGGGGTCTTGGGAGCGGTGAGTGTGGCAACAGCGGCGGTTCTGAAGGGTTCGCCTGCTAATGAAGTGGCTAAGTTTGAAGCAAGTGCGCGTATGACGCTGGATGTTGAGCATCCGATTGGCGCGATGACAGTGATCTTAGATCAAGAAGAAAATGGTGATGTTGGCTCAGCGGCTATTCTACGCACCGCGAGAAAGCTGTTTGATGGGCAAGTGTTTGCTCATAGCAACGGCCTTTAGTTGTCTTTCTTCTATTGACGATATAACGACTGGTCAAACAGAAGACTGGTTAATTAGAACGAATAATAAAACAGGTATTTGAACATGATGGACAAAGATTATATTCCATTTCACGCAAACCCAAGCGTACCTACTTTTAAAGCGCCAGCTGGCGCGGTAGATGCGCATTGCCATGTTTTTGGTCCAGCGGATAAATTCCCCTATCATCCAAAACGTAAATACACGCCTTGCGACGCATCCAAAGAGCAGTTGTTTGCGCTGCGTGATCATTTGGGTTTTTCTCGTAATGTGATTGTTCAAGCATCTTGTCATAGTACCGATAATTCCGCGTTGATCGATGCCTTAGAGACAGCGGGTGATTTAGCGCGTGGTGTGGCGTTTGTTGATGACTCAATAACTCATGAAGATATTGAAAAAATGCATGCAGCGGGTGTTCGCGGTGTACGTTTTAACTTTGTGAAACGCCTTGTTGATAGCACGCCAAGAGAAGTGTTTTTCTCTATAGCTGAGAAAATTCGCCCTTTCGGTTGGCACATTGTTGTCTATTTCGAAGCGGCGGATTTAGAAGACTTGATTCCTTTCTTGAAAGAATTGAATACCACCATTGTAGTTGACCACATGGGCACGCCAAATGTTGCCAATGGTGTTGACCACCCTGACTTTCAGCGCTTTGTTAACTTCATGGCGGACAACGACAATGTATGGTGTAAGGTAAGTTGTCCAGAGCGTTTAACGCAACATGCGCCTGATTATTCTGATGTCTATCCTTTTGCCCGTACCTTGGTTGAGAGGTTCTCTGACCGTGTATTGTGGGGAACCGATTGGCCGCATCCAAATATGAAAGTAGAGGCGCCAAACGACGGTCACCTTGTGGATGTTATTCCACATATCGCGCCAACGCCTGAACTACAGCAAGCGTTGCTGGTGGATAATCCAATGCGTCTGTATTGGAAGTAATCCAAGCTTCGCCGAAAAGTATAAAAATAGAGGTTAGCAAGATGGCTAGTAACTATACAGATCGACAGTTTCAAGGGACGTACCTTTTTGATGGCCAAATGGCCAAGAAGGGCTACGGCTTAAATAAAATGTGTTACTCGTTTAATGAGCAAGTAGCACGTGATGAGTTTAATGCAGATCCAGAAGCTTACTGTGAAAAATTCAAACTCACAGAAGCGCAAAAAGAAGCCATTCGTAATAGAGATGTGATTGGGCTTTTGCGTGAAGGTGGCAGTATTTATTATTTAGCAAAGTTTACTGGTTTGCTAAAGCTAAACATGCAAGATATTGGTGGATTACAAACCGGTATGAGCACTGATGAATTCAAAGCAATGCTAGAAAAAAATGGGCGAGGAGAGGTCTAATGGCTAACATTATTGGTGCAATAACGACTTCTCATATCCCTGCGATTGCGAACGCAATGGCAAATGGGTTGGAAGAAACGCCGTATTGGAAACCGTTTTTTGATGGTTATCCGCCAGTACGAGATTGGTTAAATGAGAAAAAGCCTGACGTTATCATTTTGTTTTACAACGATCACGGTTTGGAATTTTTCATTGATAAAAAGCCGACCTTTGCGATGGGGGTTGCAGACGAATATTATAACGCAGATGAAGGCTGGGGGATTCCTACCATTCCTCCAGTGACTGGTGAGTCAGATTTGTCTTGGCACATTGCCAACAGCATTGTTGATGACGGTTTTGATATGACAATCTGCCAAGAAATGAAGGTCGATCATGGTTTAACGGTTCCGCTGAATCTTATGTGGCCAGGTCATAAATATGGCCATGTAAAAGTGATACCTGTCTGTATCAACTGTGAGCAATACCCAATGCCGCAACCTAAACGTACGTTTGAATTAGGCAAAGCGATCGGTCGTGCTGTTGCGTCTTTCGAAGAAGATCTTAACGTGGTTGTCTTTGGTACTGGTGGTATGTCTCATCAGTTAGACGGTGAGCGAGCGGGTATTATCAACCGTACTTTTGATATTGATTGTCTTGATAAATTGGTGTCTGACCCAGAAGCGTTAACGAAATACACTAACTTGGATCTTGTTGAGCAAGGCGGATCGCAAGCGGTAGAGCTGAATATGTTGATTGCAATGCGTGGTACTTTACTGGGTAAAGTGACCGAGCTGCATCGAAATTACCATGCGCCAATTTCGAATACAGGTTCTGGTTTGATGTTGTTAGAGCATGAAATGCCGAAGTAACGAATCTTCTTGTTAGAGCATTCCTTGGTCAATATAAAAAATATCCGCTGTCTATTATCTTAGACAGCGGACTTTTTTAGCTTTTCTCAATATCTAATAGTTTGTTAACGGTATTGGAGACGTGTATCGCGCCTTTCAGAATTTCATCAATGATGCCGGATGCTTCATCTATAAATTGCGCATTCTCTTTAGAGCGTTCACTCACCTTGCTCATACTGTCTTTGGCTTGACGAGTTAAGTTGCTGTTCTGTTTTACCATGTCATCAATTTCGATCGTTGATTTGCTTGTTCTTGCTGCTAGTGTTCGAACTTCATCAGCCACTACCGCAAACCCACGACCATTTTCACCAGCGCGAGCGGCTTCAATAGCGGCGTTTAATGCCAGTAAATTGGTTTGATCAGCAATAGACCCAATGGTTGTCACTATCTTGGCGATACTTTCAGACTGATGGTTTAATTGTTCGATCAACTCGGTAGAAACTTCAACATCGGCCACAATTTTGTCTGACGTTTCGACTGTGCGACGTAAAATTTGAGCGCCATTCTCTGAAACTTGAGCAGTTTCTACTGACGTGGAGTGAGCTACTTCTGCCGCGTGTTGAATAGCGAGTTGCGTGTTCACACGCTCTGTAATGTCAGAGGCAACTTTAAGGACTTTTACAACCTTACCAAATTGATCGAAAATGGGGTTATAGCTGGCTTCTAGCCACACAGTTTGACCTTGTTTGCTAACTCGCTCAAATTGTCCTGTTTTAAAGTCTCCATTCGCTAACTCTGCCCAAAAATTCGGATGCTTTTCATAGAACTCATTAGTACAAAATTTGCGATGCGCCTGACCGATAATTTCTTTGGTGGACTGATAACCCATTGCACTTAAAAAGTTATCATTGGCCGTAATTACTGTGCCGTCAGGGGTGAATTCAATAGTGGCAGATGACCTATCAATGGCGTTATACACGGCTAATTGACTATCTGCTGTACGCTTTTCTTTAGTGACATCCGTGGCAATTTTGACCACTTTGGTCACCACGCCATCGACTTCAACGGGAAAATAAGTTGCTTCAAGCCAGATTTCTGAGCCATCTTTACGTCTACGTAAGACGGTGCCTTGTTTGCTTTTGCCTGCAGCTAAATCTGACCAGAAATGTTTGTAATCTTGCCTCGATGTCACTTGAGAAGGGCAGAATAGTGCATGTTTTTGCCCTTTTACTTCTTCTAGGGAATAGCCTGTAGCGTTAAGGAATAACGAATTGGCATCGAGAATTGTTCCGTCAGGTAAAAAGCTAATGGTGGCGCAAAATTTTTCCATAGCGCTAATAAAGGCTTTGTTTTCATGTTGAGAAAGTGCCTGTTCTACCGCTTTGTTTTTGGCGATTGTTTTATCTTTATTGGTAAAAAACATGGTGCTTCCTCAATTAGTGTAGTCAGTGTGCTGTTTTGATTTTGTAGTCATTTCCCTACAAGGTGTATAGAATTTATACAGTTTGGTCTTGATTTAATGTTGGTGATTTGTTGTATACGTGTAATGTATGTGAATGGTTTATATATTTACGTAATAATCTATTTGAAAGAAGAATTGTTAAACGTATGCAATGATGTGGTTTTTATTAAAATGAGACGGACTATCTACTTTTCATTCTTGAGAACATGGCTTCAAACTGGCCGATATTTTGTTGAATATAATCAATAAAAGATCGCATCGCAGGAGTGGGGTGGCGTCCTTGTGGGTGGATCAAGCACCAAGATCGGCGAAGGGGGAAATCTTTAATCGGTACTTCGATTAAGGTTCCGAGTGTCAATTCAGAAAGAATACCAAGTTTAGGTAGTACTGCGACGCCAAGCCCTGCAATAACCGCGTGTTTTATGGCGTCGTTAGAACCAATTTCCATTTCTGCTTGTAAGCGAATGCGTTGTTTTTGGCAATGTAGTTCAAGAGCTAATCGACTGCCTGAACCCGCTTCTCGAAGCAATAAATTGTGTTCTAAAAATGCGCTCAATGATATGTCTTCTAGGGCGAGAAGAGGATGGTTTTGTGGTGCGACAGCGATAAGCTCATTGTTCAAAAATGGTATGCTAAACATAGGTTTATCATTGGGTACCATGCCCATTATGGCTAATTCATCATGATTCTCACCAAGACGCTTGATAGCTGCAGCGCGGTTCATGACTTTCACATTTATGGTGACGTTTGGATGTAGGCTAGTATAGGCCCGAAGCAAATAAGGCACCACGTACTGCGCTGTACTCACAGCTACTAAGTTCAACTCACCAGATATCAGCCCAGCTTCCTCAGATAAATCGTCCTGAAAGCGCTGTATTTCATCAAACATGGCGTGAATGCATTTGGCTAATCGCTTGGCCGTCGCAGTGCTGTAAAGTTGGCGACCAACGTATTCAAACAGCGGTTGTTCTAATGCATTTTCCAGCTGTCGTATTTGATTGCTCACGGCCGGTTGGCTTAGCCCCAGCATATCACCAGCTCGGCTGTAGCTACTCAATTCATAAACGCTTTCAAATACTTGTAATTGTCTAAAAGTAAGTCGGTTGACTAAACTTTGTACGCTTTGAGGCATTGTTTTTGTTTCCTCTCGGTTTATCTATCAGCTTTTATCTATCAGCTTTTATCTATCAGGTATAGCTTATACATAAATGTCGTAATATCAATTTTTACTTTGGTTGATCTTTGGGTAGTCTGAATATTCAGAGATATTTGTACAAAAGTTGTGCTCACTACGTTGTGCAGTGATCTCTTCAAACAAGAAAGGAGTGACTCATGTTAAAAAAAGTGTTGATCGCTAACCGAGGTGAAATTGCGGTTCGTATCATTCGCGCTTGCTCAGAGGCTGGGATTCGCTCTGTCGCGATATTTACGGAACCGGATCGATATGCATTGCATGCCAAGCGTGCAGACGAGTCTTACTCGTTGGGCGATGATCCACTTGCCGGTTATTTAGACCCTTTGCGTCTAGTGAACTTAGCCATAGAAACGGGTTGTGATGCGATCCACCCAGGTTATGGTTTTTTATCTGAAAATGCGCATTTTGCTGAATTGTGTGAGCAAAAAGGCGTTACCTTTATCGGCCCTCATTCGTCTGTTATTCATAAAATGGGTGATAAAACCCAAGCTCGTGACAGTATGCGTGCGGCAGGCATTCCGGTGACACCAGGCTCAGAAGGAAACCTGGCAAATCTCGACGAGGCATTAGCTTTAGCAGGGAAAGTGGGTTATCCAGTGATGATCAAGGCAACTTCTGGTGGTGGCGGTCGCGGTATTCGACGCTGTGATACCCCAGAAGAATTAACCTCTCAATACCCTCGTGTTATTTCCGAAGCGACCAAAGCGTTTGGTTCTGCAGAAGTGTTTTTAGAGAAATGCATTGTTGACCCTTGTCATATTGAAGTGCAAATTTTGGCGGATTCCCAAGGTGATGCGATTCATTTGTATGAACGTGATTGCTCGATTCAGCGTCGTAACCAAAAGCTCATAGAGATTGCACCAAGCCCACAACTCACTCCAGAACAACGCCAATACATTTGTGATCTCGCAGTGCGAGCAGCCAAAGCAGTAGGCTATGTCAACGCGGGTACAGTGGAGTTCTTATTGTCTGGTAATGAAGTGTATTTCATGGAAATGAATACGCGAGTTCAGGTTGAGCACACGATTACCGAACAAATTACAGGGGTTGATATTGTGCGTGAACAGCTTCGTATTGCGGCTGGTTCGCCGCTCAGCTTCCGCCAAGAAGACATAAGTTATCGTGGTTACGCGATGCAATTTCGAATTAATGCGGAAGATCCTAAAAACGATTTTCTGCCAAGCTTTGGGCGTATTACTCACTATTACGCACCGGGTGGTCCGGGTGTTCGTGTGGATACGGCGATTTACACAGGTTATGACATTCCACCTTACTTTGACTCCATGTGTTTGAAGTTGGTGGTATGGGCGCTGACCTGGGATGAGATGGTGGCGCGCGGTCGTCGGGCTATTGACGATATGCGTTTGCATGGCATTAAAACCACGGCCAATTATTATCAGCAAATTCTAAAACATCCAGATTTTATTAAGGGCGAGTTCAACACGGGATTCGTTCCAGCGCACCCTGAATTATTAAATTATTCCGTTAGACGCCATCCAAGTGACATCGCTTTGGTGTTGGCAGCCGCTATTGCAGCGCATGTTGGTCGATAATCCGCAGGAGGAAGAAAATGAGTCAAGTTAAACAAAAAATAGAAGTGACAGATGTTACCTTGCGTGATGCACACCAATCGCTGATTGCCACTCGTATGCGTACGGAGGACATGTTGCCGATTTGTGAGAAACTCGATCAAGTGGGCTTTTGGTCTTTAGAAGTGTGGGGCGGCGCGACTTTTGATGCCTGCGTACGCTTTTTGAAAGAAGACCCTTGGGAGCGTTTGCGTCAGCTTCGTGCGGCTTTGCCAAACACCCGTTTACAAATGTTATTGCGTGGCCAAAATCTACTGGGTTATCGCCATTATGCTGACGATGTTGTGGAAGCTTTTGTGCAAAAAGCCGCAGACAATGGTATCGATGTTTTCCGTGTGTTTGATGCGCTCAATGATCTGCGCAATATTGAAACAGCCATGAAAGCGGTGAAAAAAGCCGGTAAACATGCGCAAGGTACGATTTGTTATACGACCAGCCCAGTGCATACGCCAGCCTTGTTTGTCGAGCAAGCTAAAGCCATGCAAGCCATGGGGGCTGATTCTATTGCTATTAAGGACATGGCGGGTTTGTTAACGCCTTACGCTACGTATGACTTGGTAAAAGCGATCAAAGAAGCGGTTGATTTGCCTTTGGTGGTTCACAGTCATTCGACGTCAGGATTGGCACCCTTGTGTCAGCTTAAAGCCATCGAAGCGGGAGCGGACCGTATTGATACGGCGATTTCATCTTTTGCCAGTGGTACCAGCCACCCAGCGACTGAGACTCAAGTGGCGGCTTTAAAAGACACCGATTACGATACGGGTTTAGACTTGGCCTTGTTGTCAGAGATTGCCGATTACTTCCGTGATGTTCGTAAAAAGTACCATCAATTTGAAAGTGAATTTACTCGCGAAGATGTGTCTGTTCAGGTTAACCAAGTGCCGGGTGGCATGATGTCTAATTTGGCGAATCAGCTGAAAGAGCAAAATGCCTTAGATAAGATTCGAGAGGTATTTGATGAAATTCCTCGTGTGCGTGCCGACCTTGGTTATCCGCCCCTGGTAACGCCAACCTCGCAAATCGTGGGGACTCAAGCGGTTTATAACGTATTGGCAGGTCAGCGTTATAAAACTATTACCAATGAAGTAAAACGCTATTTGTTAGGTGGTTACGGTCAGCCGCCAGCAGCGGTAAACCCAGAAGTGCAAAAGAAAGCCGTAGGCAATGAAGCGGTTAACGACGCTCGCCCAGCGGATTCCTTGTCGCCGGAGCTATATAAGTTGCGCAATGAGATCGGTGAGTTAGCGAAATCAGAAGAAGATGTACTGACTTTTGCTATGTTTCCTGAACTAGGTCGTGAATTCTTACAGCAACGAGCTGACGGGACATTGGTTCCAGAAGTTTTGCTACCGCCAGAGCAAGCGGGTCAAGGCGCGGCGGCGGGTGGATTGGCAACCGAGTTCAAGATTGATGTGCATGGTGAGGTTTACAACGTGGAAATCACCGGCGTAGGCGATTTTGGTGTTGGTAAGCGCAAGTTGTATTTGTCTTTGGATGGCATGCCAGAAGAAGTGGTATTCGAATCTCTGAATGAATACGTTGCTGAAGGTGGCGCAGGTCGTTCTCGTGCCACAGAGCCTGGTCACGTCAGTGCGGCTATGCCGGGCAATATCATCGATGTCTTGGTAAAAGAAGGCGATACCGTTAAAGCGGGTCAAGCTGTGCTTGTTACAGAAGCGATGAAGATGGAAACCGAAGTACACGCTAATGTGGCGGGTACGGTAAAAGGGGTTTTTGTTAAAAAAGGCGACCGAGTCACACCGGGTGAAATGCTGATTGAGATTGCATAAATTAAAATTAGGTTAATAGCCTAATAACGCTTTAAGCAAAAGCCCCTTTGTTATCGACAAAGGGGCTTTTTGTTGGCTGGTTTACTGTGTTTAAAACTCTTCAGTATCAATTTCAGCTTGTTGGGCAGCGGTATAGCGTGTGCCATGGACGTTATGTTGATTGATCATCTCGTCTAACAAGCTCACTTGTTTGGCATCCAGCTTTAATTGCGCCGCTTCAAAATTGTCTCTCATATGATTAACCGAACGAGTGCCCGGAATAGGGACAATATTATCGTCTTTTGCTGTTAGCCAAGCCAGAGCAAGTTGTGCTGGTGTGCAGCCGATGTCTTTCGCTAGGGCAAAATAATCGTTCAACAAGGCAAGATTATTCGGGTAATGCTCGGCATTAAAGCGCGGCATGTTATTACGAATGTCTTTGGCTTCTAAATCCGCGATGTCTTTCAGAGTACCGGTTAAAAATCCGCGTGCGACTGGGCTGAAAGCGACAAAAGTAATGTCTAGTTTCTTACAAGCTTCTAGTACGGCGATTTCTGGATTGCGTGTCCACAAAGAGTATTCGGACTGAAGGGCGCTAATCGGGTATTCGCTATGGGCACGGGTTAACGTTTCAGCGGACACTTCGGATAAACCGATGGCGCCAATTTTGCCTTCTTTTACTAGCTCACCCAGTGCGCCAGCGCTTTCTTCTATTGGCACATTGAAGTCACGGCGATGCAAATAATACAAATCGATGTGATCTGTTTGCAGGCGCTTTAGGCTGTCTTCGCATTGCTTGCGGATGTTTTCTGGTCGGCCATTAATCTCTTTTTTACCATCGACCATTGCCATGCCGCATTTGCTGGCGAGGAATAATTCATCGCGGCGATCTTTTAGTGCTTTGCCAACCAAAAGCTCATTTTTGCCGCCGCCATATAAAGTCGCGGTGTCAAAATGGCGATAACCCATTTCAAAAGCCTGATGTAAGGCTTTAATGGCTTGTTCTTCTTCAACCGGTGAGCCATAAGCATGGGACAAATTCATGCAGCCTAAGCCTATCTTTGGATTGGCTAAGTGAGGGTGTTTTGACATAACAATATCCTTAAATAAAAACAAGGAGCCGAAGCTCCCCGTTTGAGTGTTGTTGAGTCACTTTAGCGTCTTGTCACTTTAGACTATTGCGATCTAGGCTTCTAGGCATTCTTCAAGGCGGTGCAGGGTTTCCATCGCTTCGATAGCCTGCGTAACACAAGAGTTTGGTGCACGACCTTCTTGGATCGCTGCAATGAACTCGCGATCTTGTAGCTCGATGCCGTTGTTTGAAACCGCAACGCCAGATAGGTCAATCTTGTTTTCGCTGCCATCAAATAGGTCGTCGTAACGTGCGATATAAGTACCATTGTCACAAATGTAACGGAAGAAGGTGCCGAATGGACCGTCGTTATTGAAAGACAAAGACAAGGTGCAGATTGCGCCGTTAGGTACTTTCATACCAATGCTCATGTCCATGGCAATGCCAAGTTCAGGATGGATTGGGCCTTGTAGTGCTTGTACTTTGCTGGCTGTTTCACCTGTTTGGTATTGGAACAAATCCACTGTGTGGCAAGCATGGTGCCAAAGTAGATGGTCGGTCCAAGAACGGGCTTTGCCAAGAGCATTTTTGTTCGAGCGACGGAAAAAGTAAGTTTGCACGTCCATTTGTTGAACGTTTAATTCACCCGCCATGATTTTATTGTGGATCCACTGGTGGGAAGGGTTAAAACGGCGAGTGTGACCAGCCATCGCTACTAGACCAGTTTTCTTCTGCACTTCAACCACTTTGCGAGCGTCTTCGATGTTGTCTGCCATTGGGATTTCAGACATAACATGTTTGCCGGCTTCAAGGCACTGAATAGTCTGCGCCGCATGCATTTGAGTTGGTGTTGCTAGGATGACAGCGTCAACGTCGTCACGGGCTAGGCTTTCTGCTAAATCTGTCGTGTAGTGAGGAACGCCGCGCTCTTCAGCAAAGGCTTTAATCGCATCGATTTTAGTGCCAACGACAGAAACGACTTCTGCACCTTCGATCGCCGCAATGGCGTCCATGTGTTTCATGCCGAAAGCGCCAGATGCGCCTGCGATACAAATTCTCATTAGTCTGCTCCTATTCAAGATTTCATGTCGTTATTATTGAACGAAATTTAGGTTTATATTAATAACAAATCTAACATTCGACATCTAATGGGCATAATCCATAAACCGCATAAGCTATTCATTTTTTGCAATGATGTCTTTCAAAAAAATCATCGAAAGCGTTCTGAGATATCGCGTAACAAGCTAAGAAAATGAGATTGTGTGACAGTCGGAAGCCAGCTTTTTCGGACACAAAGCCCAATTGGGCGACGAGTGTGATCCAGTGGGAAGTTGATGACATTGAGTAATTCAATATTAATTTCGCGCTCCACTTGGTGTGCAGAGATTAATGTTAGACGATCACTTTCGATTAATAACTCACGAATCAGTATCTGCGAACTGGACTCAACTAAGCGTGTAGGTAGTGCGATACCGGCGTCGTTGAAAATGTCTTCGAAGGCTTGTCGAGTGGGTGTGCCTTTGGCGGGAACAACCCAAGCAAACTCAGCGAGATCTTGTGCGCTGATATGTTGTTTGTTCATTAATGGGTGATCTTTACGAGCCACCACTGACAATGGCGGTGCCCATAACTCCTCTTGAACGACGTCGTCAGCTGGTGTTGGATGACGTAATGCACCTAAGATAATATCGATGTCACCTTGGCGTAAGTGGTGAAGCAAATCGGCGTAGGGACCTTCGGTGACATTGATGTTCACATCAGGGTGACGTTCGTTAAACTGCAAAATCGATTTAGGTAAAATAGTCATACGAGCCAATGGCATACTGCCAATGGTGATGGTACTGACATCTTTAAACTGTAAGGCGTTGATCTCATAAATGCCTTGGCGTAATTCGCTAAAGGCCAATTTGGTTGCTTTTGCCAAGGTTTGCGCTGCCTTAGTCGCGCTGGTTCCAAGGCTGTTTTTCTCAAATAACACAACGCCGAGTAAGCGCTCTAAATCGCGAGCGGCACGATGAACTGAAGATTGTGACACGGCCAGGTTTCGGCTGGCAATGCTGAAGTTTTGTGCTTCGCTCACGGCAATTAACGCTCTTAATTGAGTCGTGCTAATTAAGGCAATGAGATTTTTAGGCGAGCGTTCTTTTTGAGTCGTGTCTTTAACGATTTCTTGTGTAGCGGTTTGAATATGGTCGATAGCTCGGCCGACGCGTTTTTGCCACACTTCACCCGATGGGGTGGGATACATACCATCTGAATGACGTTCAAAAAGCGATGCGTTCAATAACCCTTCTAACTTGGCAATTGCTTGAGTGATGGCAGGCTGAGATAAAAAGATATTTTCAGAAGCTCGGGTGATGCTTTTTAGCTCTGCGACTGCAAGAAATACGCGCAAATGCCGTAGGTTGGGAATTGCTATCTCCATAAGACCTCCTTATTTTTTTACAGACTATATCAAAAATGAATATCAAATAAATCAAAATGAAGGATTAATTACGTATTTTTTCCTATATATGGCCAAAATCGGACTTTTATTTTAAAAATATAAAAATATAAAAATAATGCGTTCTATTTTTTAAATGGTAAAAAATAGATGTAGATCAAGGTTTGCACAGCTCGTTTGTTCTTATACTCGCTGCTAATGGGTATTTACATCATTGAATTAAATAGTTTTACAGCGAGGTAACAGGATGGGGCAGTTAGGGCATATTCCGGGCAATATTATGTTTGATGGGCCGATGGCAACGAAGGGCTATCCCTTAAATAAAATGTGTTATTCCTTTAATAATGCAAATGGGCGAGAAGCATTCCTTGCGAATGAAGACGAGTATTGTGAAAACTTTGGACTTTCTGCAGAGCAAAAGCTGGCTGTAAAAAAACGTGATGTCATTGCCATGTTAGAAGCCGGTGGAAGTATTTATTATCTGGCCAAATTTGCTGGGATCTTGGGCTTAAATGTTCAAGATGTTGGTGGTTTGCAGACGGGGATGACAACAGAGGAATTTAAAGCCTTCTTAGTACAGCAGGGAGAAAGATAATGGCGAAAATACTTGGCGGTATTGCCACATCACATATTCCTGCTATTGGTGTCGCGATGGACCAAGGTCTTGAGCAAACACCTTATTGGAAAGATTTTTTTGATGCCTACCCACCGGTGCGTGAATGGCTGTATAAGCAAGAGCCTGACATCGCCGTCATTTTTTATAATGATCACGGACTAGAGTTTTTTCATGATCGCAAACCGACTTTTGCTATTGGTGCTGCTGCTTTGTATGAAAATGCCGACGAAGGTTGGGGAATTGCTGAAATTCCACCAGTAACTGGGGAAACTGAGTTGTCTTGGCATATCGTTAATCAATTAATTGAGCACGAGTTTGATATAACCGTTTGCCAAGAAATGAAAGTGGACCATGGATTGACAGTACCTCTGACGCTCATGTGGCCTGGTCATAAATACGGTCATATTAAAGTGATTCCAATTGCGATCAACTGTGAACGTCATCCTATGCCAAAGCCCAGTCGATGTTTTGATTTTGGTAAGGCGATTGGTGACGCTATTCGTTCTTACTCTGGTAATCAGAAAGTTGTAGTGTTTGGAACCGGTGGTTTGTCTCATCAGCTAGATGGTCAGCGTGCTGGCTTCATTAATAAACCGTTCGATTTATATTGTATGGATAAAATAGTGAACGAACCGGAAGCGCTTACTAAATTCACTAATTTTGACTTGGTAGAACAAGCTGGCTCTCAAGGTGTTGAGCTGAATATGTGGTTAGCAATGCGTGGCGCATTACAGGGCGCGTTAACTGAGCTGCATCGTAGTTATCATTTGCCGATTTCAAACACAGGGGCTGGATTGCAATTGTTGGCTACAACAGATGCGATATCAAAAGGATCTATGCTGATATAATTTTTCCAATTAAAATACATGCCAAATTGTCATACAACAAATCATGAGTTTTGGTATACGCTTCCTCTACTTTAGTAAAGGGAGCGTTTTTTTATCCCCTTTACGACTCACGCAATAACATTATTACATTCTTTTTGGGAATACGTTGGAGGCAATTACAATGTTACATTTAGGTCTAATTGGTCAGGCTATTGCCGCTTCTCGATCTCCTTCTTTACACATGATGTTGGGTGAACTAAAGCAGTTGCCAGTGGATTATCAGTTGCAAGTGCCAGAAGATGATACGGCGGAATCCTTTAACGCCAAGCTTACCGAAATACGTGCTTTAGGTTTCGTCGGCACTAACGTAACTTTTCCTTATAAACAAATCGCCATCGACAGCGCAGACGAAGTAAACGACGCGGTAAAGAAAGTCGGTGCGAGTAATACTTTGCTGCTAAAAGACGGCAAAGTATGTGCTTTTAATACCGATTACACTGGTTTTATTCGCGGTTATAAAGGTCGAGTCGGGGATTTACCAGCAGGTAAAGTGCTGATGATTGGTGCTGGTGGTGTGGGTCGAGCGATTGGATTTGCCTTGTTTGAAGTGGGGGCGACAGAAGTATTAGTCACCGATTTGAGCGAACGTAGTGCACAATCTTTGGTTGATGCTATTAATGAAGCTGGCTACAAGGCGCGTGTTGTTGCCAAAGAAGACATTGCTGAAGCGGCAGCTGAAGTTGATGGTTTGGTAAACTGCACACCTGTAGGTCATTTGAAAAGCCCTGGCATGCCATTGGCGGCAGAGTTGATTCAAGGGCAAAAATGGGCGTTTGATGCGGTTTACACCCCAATGGATACAGAGTTTTTGATAGAAGCTAATAAAAAAGGTCTGCAAATTGTGTCTGGCTTTGATTTGTTCTTTTATCAAGGAATCGATGCTTTCGAAATCTTCACTGGTCAGGAAGTAACGGATGTGAAACCTGTTTGGGATCAATTCCGTGAAAAATACGATGTAGTGAGCTCATTGATCTAGAGAGATTGTTGGTAACTAAATAAATTCATAGAATGAGTGATGAAGAGAAGACGCCAAATGGCGTCTTCTAGTTTGGTTTATCCACTAAGATAACTTTGCTCGTGATATAGTGCAGAGGTCTTACAAGAAAAAGAAAAGGCCTTTAAAATTTTCTATGATTAACTCCGATGACCGTAAATTGGTTGGGCAATCTGTCTATGAGCAGCTACGTTCAGATATCGTAACGGGTAAGCTTTCTCCAGGTGAAAAGCTTAAATTAAACGCCTTGCGTATTCGTTACAGTGTCAGTGTGAATACCTTACGTGAAACCTTGATGCGCTTAGTATCAGATGGTTTTGTACTATTTGTAGATCAAAAAGGTTTTACGGTAAAACCCGTTTCTACCGCCGATTTGCGTGAATTATTAGAGCTGAGACAAATGTTGGAGTTGTCGGCAGTACGCAAATCAATGGAAAATAAAATAGGTCATATGGAATGGAAGTCCGCTTTGATCAGCGCGCATTTTCGTTTGAACTGTGTTGAAAAGCTGATGATGGAAGACGAAGGTAGCCATGTTCAGGCATGGGAAAAAGCCGACCGAGACTTTCACGTTACCATGGTGTCTCATTGTGGTTCTCAGCAGTTGATTCGTTACCACGCATCAGTGATTGAACTTTATATGCGTTATCAGGTGTTGGCGTTACACCGCCGGCCATTTCGCGGCCAAGCCTCTGTAGAAGAACATCAGAAATTGCTTAAACACCTTCTTGATGATGAAATTGAGTCAGTATTGACTATCTTAGATTCGCATATTCAGAAAGGGTTGGTCCTACCAGATCCTGAAAAAATATCACTCAATACAAAATCTAAAGCTATCGCTTAACGCTTATTCGATATGATTTCTATGATGAAAACTCTAGCCGAGTTAAAAGCATATAACGCAATAAACCACGAGGATATGGTGACATGGAAGCTGTAATAAACATCACAGCACCGATCTTTTTTTTGATATTTGTGGGATTTATCTGTGTTCGATATTCCTTTCTACCGCAAGCTGCAATTCCTGGGTTAAGTCGTTTTGTTTTGTATCTTGCCTTGCCTGCTTTGATTTTTATGAAATTATCTAGCATGGAGCTGAAAGAAGTCCTGCATTTTGACTATCTTACTGTGTATGCAGCGAGTGGTTTAGCGACTTTTTTTATTACTGTGTTACTGAGCTGGCGCCTACTTCAAAGTGGATTGGTAGAAGCTGGAGTGAGAGGTGTTGGGGCGACCATGTCAAACAGCGCCTTTATTGGTTTTCCTATCCTGTTGCAGTTCTTTGATGATTCATTGACGCAGGCTTTTGTGATGTCTTTGATGGTCGAAAATATTATCTTATTGCCAGTTTGCCTAATTTTTATC
The DNA here is from genome assembly GCF_024397855.1 of Marinomonas rhizomae. Lineage (NCBI taxonomy): Bacteria > Pseudomonadati > Pseudomonadota > Gammaproteobacteria > Oceanospirillales > Oceanospirillaceae > Marinomonas > Marinomonas rhizomae. The sequence goes on along the minus strand of NZ_CP073343.1, from coordinate 3,790,002 downwards.
GAGACCATGCAGGGGAAAAACGAAAGTAATGGGAAAAACCTATTTATGGTCGTTCTGAAGCGTATTTCGACGAATCCGCTGTTAATTGCTTTGGGTGCAGGGTTGGTATTTTCTGTATTTGGATTGAGTTTGCCGAGCTTTGTAGGTAAAGGCTTTGATTTATTGGTATCGGCGGCTTCCTCGGTGGCTTTGATTGTTATTGGTGGGTCTTTGGTCGGTGTATCAATTAAAGGTCAATGGACTCCGATACTGCTGGTGGCGATTGGCAAGCTGATTTTGTTTCCTGTGATTGTTTCCTTACTCTTGTTCCTTACGCCTAGCATGCCCAACGAATTAAAAACGGCATTGGTTATATTTGCTTCGGTATCCATGTTTAGTTCTTATCCGATTGTTTGTGGAGAATATGGCGCGCGCAGTTTTTGTGCCAGTACCTTGTTAATCACCACTGTATTGTCATTTTTCACTTTGAGTGTCTTGCTGCGCTTCTTTGTGTGAATGTTTGGCGATACAGTGGATTGAATATTTACGCTGATTTTTAGGAGAAAGTAGTATGTCTACCATCATGGTATTAAATGGCCCTAATTTAAACTTACTGGGCACGCGTGAGCCTGCAACCTACGGCTATGAGACCCTCGCTGATGTGGAAGTTATGTGTCGTGAAGCTGCTTCGACGTTAGGTCATGAAGTGGAATGTCATCAATCTAATCATGAAGGCGTATTGATTGATCTTATTCATGAAGCGGGACGTCGTATTAAAGCGGGCGAAGTATTGGGTGTGGTATTCAACCCAGGCGCTTATACTCACACGTCCGTTGCGCTTCACGATGCGATAAAAGGCGCTGATGTGCCCGTGATTGAGGTTCATATCTCTAACGTACACGCTCGCGAAGCTTTCCGTCACCACTCTTATATCTCTCCTGCCGCGGCCGGAATCGTCGTTGGTATGGGCGTGCAAGGTTATGTGTTGGGGATTCAAGGGTTAGTGCACAAGCTTAAAGCTTAGCGTTTTGTTAATGCAATGCTGCTCCTTGTCTCTTGGGATAAGGGCAGCAAAGCAAAATACATTAATTTTCTTTCCTATTGTGGCGATAATCTATTGCTCATCAAATGGCTGGGCCATCTTTATGGTGGTGATCAATCGGTTTGTAATAGCTGTCTAAGGTTTGTGCCGTATCTCGAATGGCATTCATAAAGAGTTTAAGCGCCATAGACGGCACCGAGTCCGCTCGTGTTGTTAAACCAACCGCCCCTAGCGTTTCTTTTGTGTCGACAGGCAATTCATCCAGTTCACCATCTGAAATTTCTCGCGCGACTACGCCGCGTGAAATGATCCACACTGCATCGTTATTGCGAATAAACTCCTTACCAAACGAGTCCGATATGGTGTCTATTCTGTCGGTTAGCGTACCAACGCCTTGGGACAATAAAAAACGATCTACATAGGGTGCGGTGATAGAGCCTTTTGGTGGATAGAGCACAGTGTAATTAGCGATATCGCTGATTTGGAAGTTTTCTTTTGTTAGTAATGGGTGGTTCGGACGAACGGTAAAGGTGACCTGTTCCGAGTACAAATGCTGAAATGACAAGCCTGACATAGCTTCTGGAACACCTAAGCGACCAACTACTAAATCCAATTCGCCGACTCTTAGTTGGCTCATTAACAAGGCGTTTGGACCAGAGACCAAATGCAGACGAACATCAATACCACCAGTGCGAAAGCGCTTCACGGATTCCGGTAAAATACTGGTCGCTACGGTTGGTAAAACACCAATACTGATTCGGCTGATGCCTTTCTGTTGTGCTTGAACAACGCGTTCGGTGCCCTCTCGTAATGCTGCAACGCTGGTGCTGGCGTGCTCCAGAAATACATTGCCAAATGGAGTCAACTCAACGCCTTTTTTACTGCGCTCCAATAGCCTAACACCCAGGATGTCTTCTAATTCTTTGAGTTTTTTGGATACAGCGGGTTGGGTAAGCGCTAATACATCGGCAGCGCGAACAACGCTACCTTGGCGCGTGACTTCTAAAAAGCATTGAAGGTGGCGATATTTAATACGGTTTTCTAACATGAAAAGTCTCCCATCGTACACGCATGGTTTCGGTCGCAGCTAATTGGCTATTAGGTCGTCAGTCACTAAGTAAGAAACCCTAAGGAATCAGGCGCGTTACAAGCGCTAATAATGGAATAATTTTCCTATATTACACTCCTATGTTGCGCCATTGAAAAGGTGTCATGTATTCCTTTTTCGATATATTTTTGGCGCTTTATTTCATTCTTAAGATGGCGTCCAATCTCAAAATCTTGTGCTAGCATCAATATTAGTAAATATTGAAGCAAAAAACAGGTTTGTTTCTCATATATCGTTTTCGTTATGAAATATAGACAGTCAGGGCGTAAGAATGAAAACAGCACTCGCAACCGTAACCATATCTGGCACGCTGAGAGAAAAATTCGAAGCGGCGGCAAAAGCCGGCTTTAAAGGCGTGGAAATCTTCGAAAATGACTTAACTCAGTTCGATGGTACGCCAAAAGATGTGCGTCGTATGGCGCAAGACCTAGGCTTGGAAATTATCGCCTTACAGCCATTCCGCGATATGGAAGGTATGCCTGAGCCAATGCGCTCGCAAAAGGCAAAGATGTTGCAGCACAAAATCGATGTTGCTCATGAGCTGGGTACGAATCGTTTGTTGTTTTGCAGTAATGTGCAGCCTTATTCTTCTGCGGATCGTGATGTTTGCGCCGCGGACTTATTTGCTCTGGCTGAAATAGCCAAAAAAGAAGGCATCATGCTGGGCTATGAAGCTCTAGCTTGGGGTTACCATATTGCTGATTATCATGAAGCATGGGATTTGGTGAAGCGTGTTGATCATCCGAACTTGGGGATAATTTTGGATACCTTCCACATGTTTTCCCGTGGCAACACCTTAGATGTGTTACGTGATGACATTCCGCTAAACAAGATTGCCCTTGTGCAAGTCGCTGATGCGCCAAGTCTACAAATGGACGTGTTGCAATACAGCCGACATTTCCGTTGCTTTCCTGGCCAAGGCGACATGCCAGTGGTCGAGTTTTTACAAGTTCTGAAAGACAAGGGCTTTGATGACTATTTGTCTCATGAAATCTTCAACGACGAATTTCGTTCATCTTCTCCTTTAGAAAAAGCCATTGATGGCATGCGTTCATTGATTTGGCTTGATGATCAAACGGTGAGCAAACGTGAAGAGAAAACGGCTCCAATTGAAGCGCCACAAGTGAGCGAAGTTGAGTTTATTGAGTTTGCCATTGAAGGCGAAAGCGGAGAAGCGTTAACCAATACTTTGGCGCAATTAGGTTTCCATGAAACCCATAAACATCGCTCTAAAAATGTTAGCTTGATGCGCCAAGGAAATATCAATCTGATCCTAAACCGCGAACCGAAAAGCCAAGCCCACGAACATTTTAAAAAGCATGGTGTGTCGGTTTGTGCAATGGCCTTTGCTTCTGAAGATGTTAAAGCGACCTTGTCACTGGCTGAGCGTTATCGAGTAGAACGTTTTGAAAATCAAGCCGGTCCTGGAGAGTTAAATATCCCAGCACTTCGTGGTATTGGCGATAGCTTGGTTTATCTTGTTTCTGCAGACGCTGCGGTACGTTTTTTTGAAGTGGACTTTAAACCCATTCAAGGCATTCAAGGTGAAACGGGCGTTGGCTTAACTCGCTTTGATCACATTGGCCAAACCGTTTCCAACACTGACTTTTTGTCGGCGTCTTTCTTCTATAAATCCGTGTTTGGTTTCGATATCGATGCCAGCCAAGACTTGCCCGATATTCACGGGTTAGTCGTGAGCCGTACCGCATTAAGCAAAGACAAACGTGTGCGAATTCCATTGAACATGACCAATGCTCGTGATGCCTCGGCACAACGCTTCATTCAAAAATCTAAAGGTTCTGGCGTGCACCAAATTGCGTTTGCTTGTGATGATATTTTTGCCGCGGCAAAAAACATTGATAGCGAAAAACAGCTACCCATTCCACAGAACTACTATCGTGATATTGAAGCACGCTTTGGCTTGTCTTCAGAGATGATTAAGAAACTGCAGTCACACAACATCATGTATGACCAAAATGACGAAGGTGAATTCTTCCATTTCTATACAGAGGAAGTGCATGGCGTCTTTTTTGAAGTGGTACAACGAGTTGGTGATTACAGCCGTTATGGCGAAGCGAATGCATTTGTCCGTCTTGCCTCACAGGCGCGCCAAGAGAAAAAATAAATCATTGTCATTGCGGGGAATGATGTATTTTAGGCGTATCCTTTTGTGAGGAAACTATGCCGGAGGAAGGAAACTTCCTCCGGTTTTTTTTATGTTGAAAATAATACAACGATTAGGCTTTTCGTTTGGGTAACGAACAATCTTGTTTTAGCTTTTTACAGCGAGTTGGCAAAAGCGATACGAGTGAGGTTCTCGGGCTGGTCATTTTTCACCACGACATTGTCTTCAATACGGATGCCGCCATAAGGCATGAAGTGCTGAATACGTGCCATATCGCAACCGTGATTTGATACCTCTGCCTTCATCTTGTCGATCAGCATTGGAATAAAATATAAGCCAGGTTCTATGGTGATCACCATATTTTTCTCTAATGTTCTGGTGAGGCGCAAGAATGGAGCACTATCGTCTGGCTTGCTTAATGTACCCGCTTGATCAATTTGATGACCGCCCACATCGTGAACCTGCAAGCCAAGCAAGTGACCCAAACCATGGGGAAAGAAAACTTGTGGAATGCGCTTGGTTAACTGCTCCTCAACACTTAACGAGCAAACCTTATGCTCAAGAAGTAACGTCGCAATACCCACTAGTGTGTCTTGATGCAAATCTCGGAAGCTAACACCAGACATGGCGCTGCGGCAAAGCTTTTGCTCCATCGTATCGAGGTCATTGATCAAGGCGTTAAAGTCATCATCGTGGCGGGTAAAGGTGCGAGTGATGTCACTGGCATAGCCATGTTCGTTGGCGCCGGCGTCAATTAACAATGTGCGAGAGTCAGGTATTCTCGCTATGGATTTATGCTCATAGTGCAGCACAGCCGCGTGCTCATTTAAACCGACGATTCCTGGGTAAGGTTCTTGTGTGGCGGTTTGTTGGCTGGCTTGTAAAAATGCAAGATGGATCTCTAGTTCGCTCATGCCCGCTAAGAAAGCTTCTTTCGCCGCGATATGACCAGCTGCGCCGCGAATGCTAGCTTGGCGCATGGCTTGAATTTCGAAATCAGTTTTTACCGCTTTGGCAAAATCTACATAGGCTTTTAAGTCTTCACAGGCCACAGCGAATGGCATCGATTGTGGGCCAAGCCAAGCGGTTTGTTTAGGTAAGTCTGCAAACCATTTATCTGCTTTTCGTGCGGTAACAATGTTCCAATCGTGTTGCCAATCGCCGCTCGGAACGGGATTTGGAGCGTGCCAAAAATCATCACGAACAGGCCAAACCAAGGTCGGCTTTTCGCCCGTTTTTAGTACAACATAGGTTTCTGCACCTAGATTAAAAGGTAACCATTGCTGTGCGCCAGAATAGGCATGAAACGGGTGGTTATGATCATCCTGAAAATAATAACTTTTTTCCCCTGATGCTAAGACAATGCCGTCTAGGCCGAAATACGCCATGGCGTTTTCATATCGATTTATGAGAACAGTTAGGTGTTCTTGGTAGAGTGTGGTCATAGAAAAACTCATGTTGGTTGACAAGTGTTAGCTAGAACACAGAGTTTATATCCATTAAATCTGCGTCGTAATATTTTCAGGGGGAAGGATTAAAGCGCGCTATATTTTCAGTTTGTCATTCTTGTTTTTTGGCTGTTAGTTTGTTGAAGAGAAATACTAAACCACGGAAAGCTACGAAGCCACAAAGTACGGAAACGAAGGCCAATAACAAATCATTTTGTACATTCATGAAGTGCTTGAAAATATAGAAAAAAACGATGGTCAGCATGATGCGTATCACGCTGTCGATTAATGGATAAAGTTTTGTCACGTCTGCACTTCCTTACTTGTTAGGTTATGGTCATTTCAGATTAGACTGTCCCATAAAAAAGCGGCTAAGCCAATTATTTGATGGGTAAATATACCGAGGTAATGTAGTCCTTTGAGTTGTTTGTCTGAGCTGGCCCAACCTCGAAGATTTCTACACCGTAGTGTCTCCTATCTCGTTTTAAGTTTTGTATGCGCATAAAGTTGTATAAAACATGCCAAGCTAAGGAAAGGTTTTGGTAGTCGCCTTTATAGCGTAGATGCAAATAGTTGCCGCGCAAGACAATTCGCTCAGGGCACAGCTCACACGGCACTAAATTTTGCACAGGGATACCTAATCGGCCTGAGAAGTAATGGTGGCTAATATCGGCCTTTTCGTAAAGTGCAAAGCTTGGGCCTGCTGGTGGGTTTTCTGGACCAAGCTCAGTTATCAAATCATGGAAGCCTTGATCCATTTTTTGCGACATCGGCTGGTTGCTCACGATGAAGGGACGAGTCACCGCATCGATATTCTCTAGCTTGGATTTATCAAGCCACTCAAAGTTTGGCGCGTTGTATTCGTGGCTGGATGCTGTGCTGTATTTATTTAAGTAAGCCAATAATTTTAGTAGGGCGAGTTCCGCGTCTTTCTCTGCACAGATGCTGTAGTGTTTTTGCTTCCAGCGGCTGAAAAAAGGGAGCTTACCAGTGATTTGAATAGTAACCAAAGTGCGTTCTTTTTGCTTGGTGAGTTCAATATTGAAATGTACGTCGTTCGGATAAAATGCTGGGGCTTCTAATAAAGTATGAAAGTAATGAGCACCAGAGCGAGCCGGTTCTAATGTGATATAGCCCTTTTTAATAAGCGTACCTTGCCAAACTAAACAGGTGGGAAAAACGGAATGGATACCGGAATGTAAGTATTCATAATCAATATGGGCTTTAGGTTCGTAAACCAACCAAGGTAGCCAGTTTTGCCAGTTAGTAAGGTCGCTTAAATCTTCTGCCACCATATCAATAGGTGCACCAATTACGGCATTTTGTCGGTTATAGAAACGTCCCTTACAAGTTAGTAAGTATGTTAAAAACAACACAATGCAAAATGTAATCAGGAATACAATGACAACCATGTTTTTGCCTCGCCTTCGAATATTGATAACGCTCAGAGATACATGTTTATCGTCTAATCGCAGATATTAGGCAATCAGATTCTTGCTTTTCACAGCATAGTGTTTAATGTCTCTATATTGCAAGCGAGCGATTTTTGAGCAGTCTAGAGCACAATGAGGATAGTTAATATGAAGTCAACACTGGTATGGGATTGGCCTGTGAGAATTAGCCATTGGCTGATAGTGCTTTTGTTTACGGGTTTAATTGTCACAGGAAAATCAGAAAGCGATTATGTGCAGTATCATTTTTATATGGGCTATGGTTTGTCTGCGGTGATTATTGCCCGTGTGCTTTATGGCTTTTACGGTTCCTACTACGCGCGCTTTAGTCATTTTGTTAAGGGGCCAAAGGTTGCTTTTCGCTTTGCTATGTCGTTGTTATCAGGTCGACCCAAAAAATATTTAGGTCATAATCCAGTTGGTGCATTGATGGTGGTAGTTTTATTGCTTGCGCTTTCTGTGCAGTGGGGAACAGGGTTATTTACCAGTGATGAAGTGTTTTGGTTTGGGCCTTTTTATTCTCTTATTTCAGAAGATTTGGCTAGCCAATTGGCATCGATTCATCATTTCTTACCTAACGTCCTATTAGGGCTGGTCGCTATGCATGTATTGGCTGTGCTTTACCATGAGCTTTGCCTTAAAGAGCGCCTTATTAAAGCTATGATTCATGGTCGTAAAAAGCATCAAACAATGGCATCGGTTGACGTGAAGACGCCCCGCTGGGGCGTGATCTTTTCTTTATTGATGGGGCTTTCGTGGTTAGCTGCACTCTGGCTGGCACCTATTTAGTAGTGTATAGACAAGTTTATTGTTTGTTCTTGCCGACTCACGATATAATTTCCCCTTAAATTCATGAACATATGGAATCTCTAGTGTCTGACGTAACCGCTCCCAATTTAGCTAACTTGTTCGATGATTTACCAGATGCACCACAGCCTATTTATGCCAAACTAAAACAGGCTATCTCGTTAAAAATTTCATCGGGTGAGTGGCAAACGAATCAACGTATACCTTCGGAGGCGGAAGTCGTTAAGGCATTGGGTGTGAGTCGTATGACGGTGAATCGTGCATTACGTGAATTAACGGCAGAAGGCTACCTTGTTCGTCACCAAGGCTTAGGTACGTTTGTTGCGGAGAAAAAAGCTCATTCAGCGTTATTTGAAGTTCATAACATAGCGGAAGAGGTTGCTGCTCGTGGCCATAAACATCGTTCTGAATTATTAGTACTGGAATCTGCCAAAGCCTCCATGGAAGAGGCAATGACGCTCGGCGTTCGTACAAATCATGGCATTTTTCGCTCTGTGGTTTTGCACTTCGAAAACGATTTACCTATTCAAATAGAAGAACGAATTGTTAATGCAACGTTAGCACCAGATTACGATAAACAAGATTTTGCCAGACACACGCCTTATGAATACCTGATGAGCGTAGCACCGATGACGGAAGGCGAGCATTTAGTGGAAGCTGTCTTGCCTAATGCTGTCGAATGCGAACGCCTACAAATTCAAGCATCAGAACCTTGTTTACAAATCAAACGTCGTACTTGGGCGGGCGATGATATCGTAACGGCTGCTCGCCTATTACACCCTGGTTCGCGTTTTCAACTATTCGGACATTTTGGTCGTTAGTTTTTTGTTTTATTTTGGTGCGTCGAAGCCCTTTTTAGTGCATAGAAAGGGCTTTTTTATGTGCTGTACGACCTATCTTTTCTTATTTTCCTTTATTTCTTTCACGATTAGTTTGAAAAAAAATGTTGGCATATGGCTTGCTTGTATATACATGTTACTACCAGTTGTTGTATAAAATATTATTGATGCAATTAATTCCATTAGGTGTGGGTTAGCTGAGGCGCATCGATAACTTGTGGCCAAATTAAAAAAACGAACATGAGGAACGATCACATGAAAGTAATGAGCAAAGTAAAATGTGTTGCTGTGGGCCTTGCTTTAACTGCTGGCGCAAATGCCAGTTTTGCCAGTGATTGGTGCGATTCAGGTAAAGCGGTGAAATTTGCAGGACTGAATTGGGAAAGTGGCATGCTGCTAACTGAGATCATGCAAACACTTTTAAAAGAAGGTTATGGCTGTAAAGTAGATAGCTTACCTGGTAACTCTATCTCAATGGAAAATGCTCTTAGCACCAATGATATTCAAGTGTTTGCGGAAGAGTGGGTAGGCCGAAGTGAAGTGTGGAATAAAGCGGCTGAAGCGGGCAAAGTTGTAGGTGTTGGAGCGCCAGTAGTCGGCGCGGTAGAAGGTTGGTACGTACCACGTTTTGTGGTTGAAGGGGATGCTTCCCGTGGTATTAAAGCCAGCGCTCCTAATTTAAAAAATATTGCCGATCTCGCTCAGTACTCTGCTATTTTTCGAGATCAAGAAGAGCCCTCTAAAGGTCGCTTCTATAACTGTCCTGCTGGCTGGACATGTGAAACAGAAAACACAGAAATGCTAAAAGATTATGGTTTAGAAAACAGCTATACGAATTTCCGATCCGGCACGGGCCCTGCCTTAGATGCAGCAGTACTGTCTAGCTATAAACGTAAAGAACCTATTTTATTCTATTACTGGTCACCAACCGCGCTTTTAGGTCGTGTTGATGTAATCAAATTAGAGGAAAAACCGGGCGTAGACAAAAGCGTTACTATTCAAGTTGGACTATCTAAAACCTTTCACGATGAAGCGCCTGAGCTTGTGAATGTGCTTTCGAAAGTAAATATCCCTATTGATCTGTTAAATACCTATTTAGCGCGTATGAGCGTAGAGCATATTGATGCGCCTGAACTGGCCAAAACTTTCTTAAAAGAAAAGCCTGAGATTTGGACGACGTGGGTGAGTGCTAACGCGGCGAAAAACATTCAAAGCGGTCTTTAATCATGACGCCTTCTCTTAAAGGAAATGCAGAGAAGGCGCATTTTTCGAATAAAAATTAGGTACTGATATGTTTCCACAGCAGTTTACTTTTACAACCGCTAATTGGATCAACGCTTGGGTTGATGATCTTGTAACCAATTACGGTGATGTCTTTCGACATATTTCTGATGTCCTTTTAATTTCCATCGTGAATCTTGAAAAGTTTCTCCGCTTTGTACCCTGGTGGATGATGCTTATATTTGTGGCGGTCATTGCTTTTCATGCGACTAGAAAAATTTTGCCAACGGTGATTCTTACAGGCTTGCTCTTTTTTGTCGGAGCAGTTGGCTTGTGGGATAAGCTCATGCAAACCTTGGCGCTGATGCTGATTTCCACCTTTATTTCGGTATTGATTGGTATACCGATGGGGATACTTTCTGCGCGCAGTGATAGGTTGCGAAAAGTACTTATGCCGATGCTGGATATCATGCAAACCATGCCAAGTTTTGTTTACTTGATTCCAGTGCTTATGTTGTTTGGCTTAGGGAAAGTGCCCGCTATTTTTGCGACAGTTATTTATGCTGTGCCACCTCTTATACGGTTAACAGATCTGGGTATTCGCCAAGTGGATAAAGAAGTTATTGAAGCTGTGCATTCTTTTGGTGTGACTCGTTCTCAGCTGCTCTTTGGTGTGCAGTTGCCTTTGTCCTTGCCTAGCATTATGGCGGGTATTAACCAAACTACCATGATGGCTCTTTCTATGGTTGTGATTGCTTCTATGATTGGCGCTCGAGGATTGGGCGAAGATGTTCTTATTGGCATTCAGACACTAAATGTGGGGCGTGGGCTCGAAGCTGGATTGGCCATTGTTATTTTAGCTGTGGTGTTTGACCGAATCACACAAGCCTATGGCAAGCCAAAATACGGAGCATAAGTATGACCTCTTCAAAGCAAAAAATAATAATCGAAAACGTATTTAAGGTATTTGGCGACAATGTTCCCGCTGCAATAAAACTGATCGAAAGCGCTGAATCAAAAAGTGATATTTTGGCCAAAACCGGTTGTGTGGTTGGCGTAAATGACATTTCAATGAGCATCGACTCTGGCGAGATTTTTGTCATCATGGGTTTGTCTGGTTCAGGAAAATCTACCTTAGTGCGCCACTTTAATCGTCTGATTGACCCGACAAGTGGTCATATTTACGTAGACGGTGAAGACATCCTGCAATACAACTCAAATCAACTACGTCAGTTCCGCCGTAATAAAATCAGTATGGTGTTTCAAAGCTTTGGTTTATTGCCTCACAAAACCGTATTGGACAATGTTGGTTACGGCTTAAAAGTACGCGGTGAAACCAAAGCGTACCAAGAAGAAAAAGCCAATTATTGGATAGACACGGTTGGCCTGAAAGGTTATGAATCTCGTTATCCTGCACAATTATCTGGCGGGATGCGTCAGCGTGTAGGCTTGGCGCGTGCGTTAGCTGCGGATACCGATATTATTTTGATGGATGAGGCGTTTAGTGCCTTAGATCCGCTTATTCGTACAGAAATGCAGGACCAGCTTTTAACATTGCAAAGCACACTTCACAAAACCATCGTGTTTATCACTCATGACTTGGACGAAGCGCTGCGTATTGGTAATCGTATTGCGATCATGAAAGACGGGCAATTGATTCAGGTCGGCACGCCTCATGATATTTTGAATAATCCTGCGGACGAATACGTTGACCGCTTTGTTCAGCGTCGCGCCGCAACTGTGTGAAAATTGAGCGATATAATGAGTAATAGTGCAAAAGTAATAATTGGCGAACAAGCGATTCGTTGGCAAGACGTTGTGCAAGTAGCGCGTTATGGCGCCTTGCTAGAGTTATCGGACTCCATCTGGGAGAAAATTGATAACGCCCAGCTTATTGTTCAATGCATTGTTAAAAGTGGCAAAAATGCTTATGGCATTAACACAGGTTTAGGGTCGCTTTGTAGTGTGAGTTTGACGGCAGAGCAACTGAGTAAGTTGTCTCGTAACACCTTGCTCAGCCATGCTTGTGGCGTTGGGCCAATCTTACCCGATGAGCAGTGCCGCGCCATTATGTGCGCGGCGGTGGTGAATTACAGTAAGGGAAAATCTGGTATTCACCGCAATCTGGTTCAAGGCTTATTGGATTTCTTGAATCGTGGAATAACACCTCAGGTGCCTAGCCAGGGATCAGTCGGTTATTTAACGCATATGGCGCATATTGGTGTTTGCTTATTAGGTATCGGAACCGTTTCTTATCAAGGCAAGGTAGTACCAACCACCGATGCTTTTTTGGCGGAAGGGTTGGAGCCAATTAGATTGGGTGCAAAAGACGGTTTAAGTCTAGTGAACGGCACGCCATGTATGACAGGGTTATCTTGTCTTGCGATAGATGACGCATGGCGCTTAACCAAATGGGCAGATGTTATTAGTGCGTTAAGTTTTGAGGCATTAGAAGGCCAGCAAGATGCACTCGACCCAGAAGTCTTATCGTTAAAGCCTTATGAAGGTGTACAAACGGTTGGACGTAATTTACGAGGTCTGCTCAAAGGCAGTGAAAATCTAACGAGTCATCACGGCATTCGCACTCAGGATGCCTTAAGTGTTCGCTCTATTCCTCAAGTGCATGGCGCGGTAAGAGATCAACTTAAGCATGTTGCTATGCAAGTAAATACGGAGCTTAGTTCGGCTACTGACAATCCGTTGGTGCTTGGCACGCCGGAAAATTATCGTGTAGTCTCGCAAGCCAATCCTCACGGTGAGAGTGTGGCCATTGCGGCGGATTTGATGGCCATCAGCATTGCTGAGTTAGGAGGCATTTCTGAACGCCGCTTGGATCGACTGGTGAATCCATTGGTCAGCGGTTTACCTGCCTACTTGGTGTCTGAACCAGGTGTGAACTCTGGCATGATGATTGTTCAATATGTGGCTGCTTCTTTGTGTGCCGAGAACAAACGCTTTGCGGTACCTGCAGTGACAGATAATTATGTGACTTCTGCCTTGCAGGAAGATCATTTGAGTATGGGCACCATGGCTGCGCTTAAGTTATTAACCGTACTGGAAAACACTAACAAAATCTTAGCGATCGAGTACCTTTGTGCCGCCCAAGCCTGTGAGTTTATTGAACCTGGCAGCATGGGAGAGGGAACTTTTAAAGCGTGGGAGCTGATTCGTGAAAGTATTCCTTCTTATGATGAAGATCGCTGGTTAGCACCAGAAATCGAAAAAAGTAGTCTGTTGGTTCGCAGTAACGCGTTGCTAGCAACGCATTTTGCGGATGTTCAGTAATATTCGATAGTAAGAAAGTCGCTCTAAAAAAAGACCCTTTCAACTTAGATTGGTTGAAAGGGTCAAGGGAGTACTTTTTTAAAGTGTATGCTTGTCCGAGTGAAGCGTTAAATCGCGGTCACTTTTATCAATATGCCGTTTCCTTGAGCCAATGTCGCATTGATTTCTTCTGAAAAAATTACCATGCTGTGTGCTTTGATTAGCAAAGGAGTTGCGCTCTCTATATCCATCACAGTGTCTTCAGCAGCATAAAAACCACTGAACAAGGTGTCGCTAGTTGAGATCGAGGTATCGTTATTTGAAAGTAATACCGAGCAAGGTGCTGAGTATGCTTCTACTTTTGCTTGAGTGTCGGTGTCTCGCACCATGATATTCAGGTCTTCAATTTTGCCACTTTTCAGTGTGGCATAAGTTTCATCACCACCTGAGAAGCGCGCTATGTCTAGTAGCTTGTTTAAAATATGACTGCTTTTGCTGCTGCTATCTGTGTGTTCGAGTGTCATGCCTTCACCAGATAACAACACCAAGGTGCGATGCAATCCGCTGAAATCGGAAAACATGCCGTTTTCCACAACCGAAGCCTGGCTGATACGAAAACGTAGGCCTATTTTATCTTCATGACGTTGAATCTCTAGGGTTTCGCCAAGGCCGTTTTTCCATGGCATTCGCAAGAATTGTGATTGCTCGATAATAATGAAATTAGGCATGGTACATGGCCTTTTTAATGACTTGAGTAAAGGCCAGACGGCTGCTGTCTTCATGCTGGTGGTGGAAGTCTTTTATGGTGTGTTTGCCAGCGACAAAAACGTCTTTCACAAGGTTTTCATTAGTGGCGAATAGCCAGCGATTGAGTAGGTCTTTTGCTTCACTTGCGGCGATAAAAGGATGAGATTCGTCGAGTACTATAAAGTCTGCTCGGTTACCTTGGCTTAACCCTAATGACACATCGCAGGCTTGATTGCCACCCAACAAAGCTTGCTGATAAAGGTTGTCACCAATACTGGTTTGGTCGGCACGATATAAACGATTGCGTTGTTGGTCGCGTAGGCGCTGCCCGTATTCGTAAGTTCGTAATTCTTCGACAATCGACAAGCTCACATGGCTGTCTGAGCCAATACCCCAACGGCCTCCGTCTTGTTCGAACGCTACGCCTGGGAAAATGCCATCGCCTAAATTTGCTTCTGTCGTCGGGCAAAGCCCTGCTACCGCTTGGTTGCTGGCGATGGCTTGGCGTTCTGTATCGGTTAGATGAGTGGCGTGAACCAAGCACCAGCGACCATTTAGGCCGACTTCATTATGTAGCCATTCCACTGGACGTTGCCCGCTGAAAGCTAAGCTGTCTTGCACTTCTTTTTGTTGCTCGGCGATATGAATGTGTATCGGAACGTCTTGTTTTAACGCAGAAAGTACAGTCTCAATTTGTGGTTTGGTCACAGCGCGCAGCGAGTGAAAACAGATCCCCAATTTATGGCGAGGATGATTTGCTAATGCTTTATCGCAGGCTTGATGTAACGCCAAATAAGAATCTGTGCTGTTGATGAAGCGCGCTTGTCCGGCGTTCGGTGCTTGTCCTCCAAAACCAGAGTGCGAATACAGCACAGGTAGCAACGTTAAGCCTAGCCCAGACTCGTCAGCTGCAGCGATGATCTGATTCGACATTTCTCCGAGCTGGCCATAATGCTTTCCGCCAACATCGTGGTGTAGATAGTGGAATTCCCCGACTTGTGTATAACCGGCTTTTAGCATGTCGATATAAAGCTGTTTGGCAATGATATGAGCATCATCTGGCGTAAGCTTTTGCACGATCTTGTACATCAAATCGCGCCAACTCCAAAAACTATCATTCGGATTTAAGCTGACTTCTGCGGCTCCCGCCATTACTCGCTGAAAGGCATGAGAATGCACGTTGGCAAGTGTTGGTAAGACGGGGCCAGATAAAACATGGCAGTCTGCTGTTGGCACGCTGTCTGCTGCAAAAGAGTGAAATTGACCATTTTTAACAGAAAAAAGCACATCTTTCGCCCAGCCAGAAGAGAGCAAAGCGCGTTGCGCAAAATAGTATTGAGTGCTATCGCAATGAGTGGGGTTATGGCTAGTCACAAGTCCTGTCCTAATGAATATTGATGCTTTGAGTGTAATGGAAAATATAATGTATATACAAGTGTGTTTTTTATGAGTTTCTTTTTCATCTGGTGATTCACTTATGTCGTGCTTGATTGTTAAGGTTTTTTTGCTTTTTAGTGTGTGTCACTTGTCCTTTTTAATTTGAATTCGTTGGATTTATTTTCAAAAATGGCTTGCATCTAGAAAAATTAGATTTTATCTTTAGATGAATTGTATATACATGTTCGTTAAATCTTCCTTTTAATCAGAATCAAAAGACATTCTTTGATAGGTGAAAAAATGACTAAGCAAACACTCGCTCAAAAACGTTACCGCGCAGGTGTCGTAAAAGCAGCAACTGGAACAACATTGACAGCTAAATCTTGGTTCACTGAAGCGCCAATGCGTATGTTGATGAACAACCTGGATCCTGATGTAGCGGAAAACCCAGAAGAATTGGTGGTTTACGGTGGTATTGGTCGTGCGGCGCGTGATTGGGAATGTTATGACAAGATTGTTGAATCCCTAAAAGAGCTAGAAGAAGACGAAACCTTGTTGGTGCAATCAGGTAAGCCAGTGGGGGTATTCAAAACCCATAGCAACGCACCTCGTGTATTAATCGCTAACTCAAACCTAGTGCCACATTGGGCCAACTGGGAACATTTTAACGAGCTAGACGCGAAAGGCTTGGCGATGTACGGCCAAATGACAGCGGGCTCTTGGATTTACATCGGTAGCCAAGGCATTGTGCAAGGTACTTACGAAACCTTTGTTGAAGCAGGTCGTCAGCATTACGATGGTAAATTGGCTGGTCGCTGGGTATTAACGGCGGGTCTTGGTGGCATGGGTGGTGCTCAGCCACTAGCAGCAACCTTGGCTGGCGCGTGTTCATTGAATATTGAATGTCAGCAAAGCCGTATAGATTTCCGCCTACGTACTCGCTATGTGGATGAGCAAGCGACTGATCTAGACGATGCAATGGCTCGCATCAAAAAATACACAGCGGAAGGCAAGGCAGTGTCTATCGCGCTTTGCGGTAACGCTGCAGAAATTCTACCTGAAATGGTAAAACGTGGTATTCGCCCAGATATGGTGACAGACCAAACATCGGCTCATGATCCATTAAACGGCTACTTGCCACTAGGCATGAGCTGGGAAGAGTACCGCGAGAAAGCACAAACTCAGTCAAAAAAAATCGTAACTGCTGCGAAAAAATCCATGGCGAAACATGTACAAGCCATGTTGGATTTCCAAAAAATGGGTGTGCCAACGTTTGATTATGGTAACAACATTCGTCAAATGGCGATGGAAGAAGGTGTCGAAAATGCCTTTGATTTCCCAGGTTTCGTACCTGCTTACATTCGTCCGTTGTTCTGCCGTGGTATCGGTCCTTTCCGTTGGGCAGCTTTGTCTGGTGATCCAGAAGATATTTATAAAACCGATGCCAAAGTAAAAGAGTTGATTCCTGATGATGAGCATTTACACCGTTGGTTAGACATGGCTCGTGAGCGTATTCAATTCCAAGGTTTGCCAGCGCGTATTTGTTGGGTTGGTCTTGGTCAACGTGCCAAACTTGGCTTAGCTTTTAATGAAATGGTGCGTAGCGGTGAATTGTCTGCGCCAATCGTTATCGGTCGTGACCATCTTGACTCTGGTTCTGTATCTAGCCCGAACCGCGAAACGGAAGGCATGAAAGATGGCTCAGATGCCGTATCAGATTGGCCTCTATTGAATGCCTTGCTGAACACAGCATCTGGTGCGACTTGGGTATCTTTACACCACGGCGGTGGCGTAGGTATGGGCTTCTCTCAGCATTCCGGCATGGTAATTGTGTGTGACGGTAGTGACGATGCGGCAGCGCGTATTGCTCGTGTTCTTCATAACGATCCAGCGACTGGTGTGATGCGTCATGCGGATGCGGGTTATGATATTGCTATCGATTGCGCGAAAGAGCAGGGGTTAAATTTACCTATGATCACTGGTAAGTAATAGATAATTACTTGGTCTTTAGATATGACGTAGCACTTAAATATTATTTGTTTTAAGTGCTGCGTAATGCGTATAGAAGAAGCCTCACAAGGGCGTAAAACAATATAATAAAAATTATTTGATGGCAAAATATGACATCAAAATTGGAGAACACTATGTTTGAATTAACCATAAAACCAGGTCAATTGACTCTAAACGAATTGCGCCAAATTAGCCGTCGTCACGTTAAGCTGACGCTAGACGAAAGCGCTTTCCCCGCGATTCACGCCAGTACACAAGTTGTTAATGATGTAATTGCAGAAAATCGCACGGTGTATGGTATTAACACTGGCTTTGGTTTGTTGGCGAATACGCGTATTGCACCAGAAGATTTGGATGAGTTACAACGCAGTATCGTACTGTCTCATGCAGCGGGCATCGGTCAGCTAATGGAAGACAAAACCGTCAAATTGATTATGGCGCTGAAAGTAAACAGCCTTGCCCGTGGTTTCTCTGGTATTCGTCTTGAAGTGATTCAAGCGTTGCTAACGTTGATTAATAAAGAAGTGTATCCATGCATTCCGAAAAAAGGTTCGGTAGGTGCGTCGGGTGATTTAGCGCCATTGGCGCACATGAGTACGATTTTGCTAGGAGAAGGCAAAGCTCGCTACCGTGGTGAAGTCATTTCTGGTCAAGCCGCTTTGTCTATCGCAGGGCTTGAGCCAATTGCTTTAGCGCCAAAAGAAGGTCTAGCACTGTTAAACGGCACGCAAGCATCGACGGCGTTTGCCCTAGAAGGTTTATTTGAAGCGGAAGATTTGTTTGCGTCCGCTGTTGTGTGTGGCTCTTTGTCTGTGGAAGCAGCGCTTGGTAGCCGTAGCCCATTCGATGCGCGAATTCATGAAGTGCGCGGGCATCAAACGCAAATGGATGCCGCGGCAGCGTATCGTCACCTATTAGGGGAAACATCAGAGTTGGGCGATTCTCACCAAGGTTGTGAGAAAGTCCAAGACCCGTATTCTCTACGTTGTCAGCCGCAAGTAATGGGCGCGTGCCTAGAACAAATTCGCAGTACTGCAAAAGTCTTGTGTGTGGAAGCGAACTCAGTATCGGACAACCCATTAGTATTTGCCGCGGAAGGCGACATCATTTCTGGCGGTAATTTCCATGCAGAGCCTGTCGCTATGGCTGCAGATAACCTTGCTTTGGCGATTGCTGAAATTGGTAGTTTGTCAGAACGTCGTATGGCGTTGTTGATCGACAGTAACTTGAGCAAACTGCCTCCGTTTCTAGTAGACAATGGCGGTGTAAACTCTGGTTTCATGATTGCGCAAGTAACGGCAGCGGCATTGGCGAGCGAGAATAAAACCTACGCGCACCCTGCGTCTGTTGATAGTTTGCCGACTTCGGCGAACCAAGAAGACCACGTTTCTATGGCGACCTTCGCAGCGCGCCGCTTGAAAGACATGGCGGAAAATACCCGCGGTATCTTAGCAGTGGAAATTCTGTCTGCGGTACAAGGTTTGGACTTCCGCGCACCATTGAAATCCAGCAAACGTCTAGAAAACGCTCGTGCGACATTGCGTGCTCGTGTGCCTTTCTATGATAAAGACCGTTACTTCGCGACCGATATTGAAAAAGCGAATGAACTCTTGTTGGAAGCGGTTCATAACGACACCATGCCTGATGGCTTGTTACCAAGTTTGGTTGTGTAATCTGCTGAGTTAGATTTTAAAAGCAGTTCTTTAGGAACTGCTTTTTTCGTTTTTACTATGATGCTATGGCATCAATGATCGTTATAAAAATTGAGCGAAAAAGAGGGGCTATGGCACACAGCATGACAGAAAATATGACTCAAGATTCTTTTATGAAGTTAGACAGTTTATGGCGCAACGCGCACGTGGCGACCATGGCAAATGGTCGTTATAGCGTGATTGAAAACGCAGCGATAGGCGTCGTTGGTGGCCGTATTGCTTGGATTGGCGAAGCACATGACCTGCCAGCCTATGAGACTCAGGCTGAACATGATTTAGGCGGTGGTTGGGTTACACCGGGTTTGATCGATTGTCACACGCACCTTGTGTTCGGCGGCAACCGCGCAGGTGAATTCGAACAACGGTTGAATGGCGTAAGTTATCAAGAAATCGCCAAGCAGGGCGGCGGTATCGCTTCCTCTGTGAAAGCCACTCGTGACGCCAGCGAAGTGAAGTTAATTGCTAGCGCTTCTCGTCGTCTGAAAAGCTTAATAGCCGATGGTGTGACCACAGTTGAGATCAAATCTGGCTATGGTCTGTCCCTCGATGCAGAATTGAAAATGCTTAGCGTAGCGACGGAACTAGGAAAGCAATTTCCCGTGACGGTAAAACGTACTTGTTTGGCAGCACATGCCATGCCGCCAGAATATGACGATAAAGACGCTTATATTGATTACCTATGTGACACGGTTCTACCAAAAGTGGCTGAGCTTGGCGTGGCTGATGCGGTGGATGCTTTTTGCGAAGGCATTGCCTTTAGCACCGAGCAAGTGGCGCGCTATTTTAAAACCGCAGAGTCATTGGGCTTGCCAGTGAAAATCCATGCGGAGCAATTGTCTTCGTTAGGTGGAACTTCTATGGCATCGTCGTTCAAGGCGTTGTCGGCGGATCATATTGAATTTATTGAAGAATCAGACGTAAAAGCCATGGCAGAATCCGGCACGGTTGCGGTGTTATTGCCGGGGGCGTTTTTTACACTAAAAGAAACCCAACGTCCGCCGATCGCCTTGCTGCGCCAATATGGCGTGCCGATGGCGATTGCCACGGATGCAAACCCCGGTACCTCGCCTGCGTTGTCGCTTCGACTAATGATGAACATGGCGTGTACCTTGTTCGCACTGACGCCAGAAGAGTCGTTGGCTGGCGCGACCATCCATGCTGCAAAAGCATTGGGTATGGCGGATACTCATGGTAGCTTAGAAGTGGGGAAAGCCGCTGACTTTGTGTGCTGGGATGTAGAAAGCCCAGGTGAGCTAAGCTATTGGCTTGGCGGCAACCTAGTAAAAAATAGAATCTATGAAGGCAAAAGTAGTTAAGAGGAAACATAATGACAACGCATGACGTATTAGCCGTACCGGCATTTGATTTTATTCAGGGCGATTCGCCTTTGCTGGTCAGCATGCCGCATTCTGGTTTGAACTTAACGGCTGAGGTACAAGCTGGATTGACAGATCAAGCTAAAAAACTGCCCGATACGGATTGGTTTATTCCTGAGCTTTATGATTTTTTAGAGTCATTGGGGGTGGGCTTTATCAAGGCAAATTACTCCCGTTATGTTATTGACCTTAATCGTCCCTATGATGACAAGCCACTTTACGCGACGAAAACCACGGGTCTGTTCCCCGACATTTTATTCGAAGACACGCCTGTTTTTGCTGAAGGTAAAGCACCAAGTGACGAGCATAAAACCTTTTGTAAAGAGCATATTTGGAAACCCTATCACGGCACGATTGAGCAAGAACTCGCGCGACTCAAAGCCAAATTCGGCTACGCTATATTGTTCGATGCCCACAGCATCGCAGCGGAAGTGCCTATGTTGTTTGAAGGCACATTGCCAGATTTTAACTGGGGCACCAATGAAGGCAAAGCTTGTGACGAGACAATCGCAAACGCCGTCACGCAAATATTGCGACCAAACTACACGCAAGTACTCAATGGCCGTTTTAAAGGCGGCTACATTACTCGTCATTTCGGCCAACCAAACGACGGCATTCACGCCATCCAGCTCGAACTTTCCCAAGCAACTTACATTAACGACGAACTAGCGAAAGAATCTGAGTATCAGCTTGATAAGCAGAAACAGCCATTAATTACACAGCAGCTGAAAGACGTGATTGAGGCATTAACAGCGATTAGGCTGTAGTTTGCTGGAATATTAAAAATATAGTGATTGGAATTTAACAGTTCTAACCACTATATTTTTAGTTACTCTGTAAGTGCGAGGCGGACGTTATGTATCAAAGAGTATTGGATTTTTGGTTTAACGATATTGAACCAAATCAATGGTTTGAGAAAAACATCGACTTTGATAACACAATAAAAAATCGTTTCGGAGAACTTCATCAACAAGCCGTTCAGGGAGAACTGTCTGCTTGGCGTCATTCTCCTAAAAGCGCCTTGGCTGAAATAATCATACTGGACCAATTCTCACGTAATATTTACCGCGATAAACCAGCATCCTTTGCTGCTGACCCTATGGCTTTAGCCTTGGCTCAAGTGGCTATCTCCAAAGGTTTTGACCAAGAGTTATCGCTTTCAGAGCGAAGCTTTTTATATATGCCGTATATGCACAGTGAATCCGCTGTGATTCATGAGGAAGCAGTAACTCTATTTAGAGATTTGGGAATAGTTAATAATCTGGATTTCGAGTTAAAACACAAAAAAATTGTGGATCGTTTCGGCCGTTATCCACACAGAAATGCTATTTTAGGTCGTCAGTCTTCTGCAGAAGAGTTGGCATTTTTAGAAGAGCCTAATTCAAGTTTTTAAAAACAGTATATTAAGCTTATTTTGCGTGTGATATTTTTAAGTATAAAAAAGAGCAAGTCACTTTCATGGCTTGCTCTTTTTGCTTTTTAAATAAACTTTAAAGTACGGTTACTACGTCTTTCATTGCTAGACGCGATTTAGGTAATGCGGCGTTGTAGTCTTCGTCTTTGTGGTGATAACCGATCGCGAGTGCTACGTCGCATTGGTAACCTTCCAGTTCTGCACTGAAGATTTCTCCGATCAATTCTGGGTCAACACCTTCCATAGGCGTGGAGTCAATACCAAGGCGAGCGGCTGTATGCATAACATTACCAAGTGCGATGTAAGTTTGTGACTTTGTCCATGCTGCGTTGTTACCGTTTTCGTCCATGTTCATTTCTGCAAACACAAAACCGCCAAAAGCTTGCTCTCTGTTTTCGGGTTTGGTGCGGCCATCTTCAATGCCTTTATCCACCACATTTGCGTAGTCTTCACGGCTGTAGTGAGTTTTGTGTGCAAATAAAATAATGTGCGAAGCGCCTTTAGCGTGTTTTTGGTTGAACTGGAATTTGTTCGCAAAGGTATCGTGGAAGCGCTGTTTTGCCGCGTCGCTTTCAATCACGATAAATTTCCATGGCTGCGAGTTAATAGAAGAAGGCGATAGGCGCATTGCTTCGTAGATAACGTCTAAATCGGCCTGAGGAATTTTCTGCACCGCATCGTAATGTTTTGCTGTATGGCGTTTTTCTAGATCAGTAATAATCTGGTGTGACATCTTCTCTCTCCAAAATAAGTAAAACTGTTTGGCACCCTAGAAAGCTAGAGTCGTTCAATTCAATGGCGTTATAGTAACGAGACTCAGCTAAATGAAAAACAGGGTTTTCATTGAATTATTATCAAATATTAATTGATAATAAGTGGTGGTTTTCATATCCAATAGGGGGTAGTTCATGCAGCTTGAAGATCTTCGAGTCGTGCTTAAAGTCGCGGAGTTTCGCAGTATTACGGCTGCAGCCACGCATTTAGACATGCAAATGGCGACAGCGAGCGCCGCTGTTAAGCGAATAGAGGCTGCGCTTGGTGTCGAGTTGTTTGTGCGTACTACGCGCCATCTACGACTTTCTAGTGCGGGCGAGCGTTACTTGCCCCAGTGTATTTCTGCTATGTCTATGTTGGATCAAGCAAAACAAACTATTCATAATGATCTGGATATTATTAGTGGTGAAATTCGCTTAGCTGTTTCGTCTGACTTGGGGCGCAATATTGCGATTCCTTGGGTGGATGACTTTATGGTGCAACATCCAAAAGTGACACTGCGGGCACATATTAGCGACAGCAATGTCGATTTTTATCGAGATGCGTTGGATATTGCTCTGCGTTATGGTGCGCCAGCAGATTCCAATGTCTATGGCTTTAAAATTTGTAACGTACCGCGTTTATTGGTCGCCAGCCCAAGTTACTTGGAATTACAGAATGCACCGAAACACCCTAAAGATTTGCTCAATCACCAAGGTTTGTTTTATCAGCTGCAAAATATTTTGAACGATACATGGCACTTCTCTGGTAACGAGTCTGGGGCAGATAAGACTTACAAGGTTAAGCCTAAAGCCTATTGTGCGGCGAACGATGGCGACTTAGTGAGGCGTTGGTGTGTGGCAGGAAAAGGGGTAGCGGTTAAATCCTCTTTGGATATAGCTAATGATTTGCTTGCTGGTCGCGTAGTGCCCTTGTTGACAGATTATAACATCCCACAAGGTGAACTTTGGTTGATTTGTCCAAGTCGCCAGTCTATTACGCCAACGGTGCGTTTATTGCGAGATATGTTTCGTGAGCGCACCAAAGCTCTTTTGATGCAATTGGTCGAGCGAGGCTTTTTACAAAAAAACGTTCTGGCTGATTAAGGCTATTGATAAATCAGTGAATCTCTTACTGCTTCATTGGGTAAAATTGCTATAGTGATGAGAGAAGATTGTTTTTTATTGGAATGATGTCGAGGAAGGAATATGGCAGAGTTTCTTGTGTTGGGCGCAGGAATGGTTGGGGTGAGCAGTGCCTTGGCGTTGCAGGCAAGAGGTCATCAGGTGACTATCATTGACCGTACTGGTGCAGGGTTAGAAACCAGTTATGGCAACGCTGGTATGATCCAAGTAGAAGCGGCCGAGCCCTATGCGTTACCAAGAGATATGGTGACGCTGTTTAAATATGCGCTGGAAATAAGTAATGACGTGACTTGGAAAATGAGCGGAGCGTTACCTATGCTGCCTGCTTTATGGTCGTATTTTTGTCATTCATCAGCCGAAAAACACGCTAAGATTTCTCGTGTTCATTCCCAATTAACGATTCGTTCCACGGCAGATCATGCCCCTTTAATTCGTGACTCTGAGTCTGAGCATTTGATCTCTCGCTGTGGTCTTGTCATGTTGCACAGAGACGATGCTGAGTTTGAGAAAGCCTCTAAAAAAGCCAGTTTTTTGCTTAGTGAATATGGTGTCACCTCGAATATTTTTGACGGCAAAGGCTATTTGAAAGAAGAGCCCTCGTTGAAGAAAGCGCCAGCGGGCGCGGTGCATTATACGCAAAGCTGGAGTTGCACTTCTCCTGGAGCGTTAACCAAAGCCTACTGTGATTTATTTGTTAAGCGAGGTGGTCGTTTTGTCACGGGTGACGCCAATACCTTGCAGCATACAGCGAAGGGTTGGCAAATACTCACCAATGAGGGTGAGCTTAAAGCTGAGCAAGTGGTGGTAGCGCTTGGGCCTTGGTCACCAGAGTTATTAAAGCGCTTTGGTTATCGAATTCCTATGGTATACAAGCGTGGTTATCACGGCCATTTTAATGCGCCTAAAATACTGCAACGGCCATTTTTAGATGTAGCAAATGGTGTGCTGGCGGCGCCGATGGTGAAAGGTTTAAGGGTGACAACCGGTGCGGCTTTAGTTCCGCTGAATTCGCCAATGGACACTAGACAGCTTGAACGTGGGGCCGCGGCGCTTAATGACATGATTGATTTAGGTGAGCAAGTAGAAGAGCCTCAATGGATGGGTACGCGTCCTTGTATGCCAGACATGCTGCCACTTGTGGGTGAAGCACCAAACCATAAAGGCTTGTGGTTTCATTTTGGGCATGGTCATCAAGGTTTCACGCTTGGTCCGACAACATCACAGTTATTAGTTCAAGCGATCGAAGGCGAGAAAAGTGAACTGTTAGATGCTCTTTCACCTGCTGATCGTCTGTCATGAGTACAAAAAAAGCAGACGTTTATGAAAACGTCTGCTTTTTATTGGCCAATTCATTAACGCCTTGAATTAGTTGCTTTTCAAGTAGTTCAACATGGTGTCGGCATCAGACACTTCGAACGGATCGCTTGGTGCATCGTCTTGGAAGCCCGCTTCAGAAAACATTTTCTTGATTTCACCGTTTTCAACAAGCATAGAATAACGCCAGCTGCGCATGCCAAAACCGAGGTTGTCTTTTTTGACAAGCATGCCCATTTGACGAGTGAAGTCACCGTTGCCGTCAGGTAAAAGGAAAACGTTTTTTGCGTTTTGGCTTTTGCCCCACTGGAACATAACGAATGCATCGTTTACAGAGACACAGATTACCGCATCAACGCCTTGCGCTTTGAATTCTTCGTAAAGTTCTTCATAGCGAGGTAGGTGAGACGTTGAGCAAGTTGGGGTGAATGCACCCGGTAAAGAAAAAACAACGACTTTTTTGTTGTTGAATAAGTCTGCAGTAGTAACGTCTTTCCACTCAAATGGGTTTGGTCCGCCTAACTCTTCGTTACGAATACGAGTTTTAAAAACAACATTAGGTACATTAGAGATCATGTTCTTTCCTTTCCTTTAGAGAGTTAACAGTTGATTGATTACATATTAGCGTTTCAAAAAGCCACGCTTCTGTAAAAAGCTTAGCATATGTTCGCGTTTCTTTTTCTGTACAGCTGCGGCGGTTTGTTCTGACCAATTACTGCTTTTCTGATTATCGCCACGGCTCTGGTAGTATTTTTGCATTTGAGCATCGTAAGCTTTTACATCTTGAGCGCAGCGGTTGTTGTCATAGCTGTCCCTATGAAGGATAACATCCACTGGTAAGCGTGGTTTTAGATCCGGTTGCGCGTCAGGATAGCCAAGGCAAAGGCCGAAAATTGGATAGACTTGGTCTGGCAAGTTTAGCAGTTCAGCGACTTGTTCTGGGTCGTTGCGAATACCACCAATAAATACAGCACCAAGGCCAACGGATTCGGCGCCTAGCATTAGGTTCTGCGCAAAAAACGTTGCATCAGTTGTCGCTGCGATGAAATGTTCCGTATTTCCTTCTAGTTCACCTAAGCCTTGTTCTAAGCTGCAATGTTCTACACGAGTCAGGTCCGCACAAATTACCAAAAACTCCGCCGCCGATCCCACCCATTTTTGACCGCCAGCAAGTGTGGCAATTTTCTGGCGATTGTTTTGGTCTGTTATTTGAACAAGAGAGTAGGCCTGAATAAAACTTGAAGAGGCTGCGCCTTGAGCGCTTTGAATAAGCTGCATCAGTAACGCTTCATCAATGGCTTGCTCTGTGTATTGACGAATGGACTTGTGATTAGTTTGGGCTTGAAGAATGGGGTTCATATGCGACATCTTTTAAAAATGAGATGCATAGATACTAGAGATTTAGAAGAGAAGGGTCAAAGCTGATGACTAAAATGATCGTATCTTGGTTTTTTAATGCAATTTGTTGATGTACTTAGCAATATGAGAATTTAAATTCGTTTATCTATCGCTATTTAACGAATTGAATATTGTAGTACTTGATGGTTGCAGCAGATCAGGTAAAAAAACGTTACTTTACCTGATCTGCTGCTAGAATTAGTTTGCGTAGCGTTTGAAAATCAAGGAGGTATTAATACCTCCGAATGCGAAGTTGTTACTCATTACATAGTCTGTTTCTATCTCACGACCTTCCGCCATAATGTAATCTAAATCACCACACTCTGGGTCAATAGTGGTTAGGTTTACAGTAGGGCAGAACCAATTGTTTCTCATCATTTCAATTGAGCACCAAGCCTCTAATGCACCACAAGCTCCCAATGTATGACCTGTGTAGCTTTTTAATGAGCTTATCGGTACCTTGTTACCCATTATTTTAGCTTCAGCCGTTGGCTTCTTCTACATCTGCGTTGCGCTGTAGCGCTTATTATTTGATAGGGCTAAAATAGCCCCGCTAATTCCGAGCAGGCACTGGTGATAATCCCCAAGCCTCTTCTTTGGGTTCGGTGGCTAAGACTCTTGGGTTTTCCGACCAATGTATTAGGCTCATTTCCCCTGCAGTAGATTCTGTTAATGCTGTGCAATGTTCTACCCAATCGCCATCGTTGCAATAGAGAACATCGTCTTTGAGCTGAAAGGAGGCAAAGTGAATATGGCCGCAGATGTAGCCGTCGACTTTTTGGTTTTTGGCGGATTTTAGGGCGGCGGTTTCAAAGCGTTCGATAAATTCTTTTGCTTTGCTGATGTGGCTTTTTAAATAGCCTGCCAGTGACCAATAAGGTAAGCCTATCAAGCGTCTCACGCCATTTATCCATTGATTCAGCGATAACATGAGACCATGGGCTTTATCGCCTATGGCGAGCATGAGTGGGCTGATTTTTACCATTTGATCGAATTCATCGCCATGGCTGACATGGAAAGTACGACCGTTGGCGGTTTTATGACGCGCGTTGAGTTTTATCTCAATCCCAGAAAGGGTTTGTCCTACAAATTGACGAAAGAAGGCGTCATGATTTCCCGGAATATAAATAACTTTTGTTCCAGACTTTGCCATCTCTAGTATTTGCTCTACGACGCGGTGATGAGCATCGACAAAGTAGGCTTTATGACGCATTTCTTGCAGGTCGATAATGTCACCGACTAGATACAAGGTATCGGTTTTAATCGACTGTAAAAAATCCAATAGGTGTATGGCTTGGCAAGATTTTGTGCCGAGGTGTACATCAGAAATAAATACCGAACGAAATGTCGTCTGCATAAGCGCCTCCTCTAAGGTCTTTCTTAAAGGTAAAGCGCGTATATGACAAACTTATGAGGGCTTTGTGACAGTTCAATAAACCTTAATGCGCTGTATCAAGTACATGGGTATTTAGATACGGCTGTAGGTAGATATGATTGCCACCTTGCTGCTTGGCGGATTTTTTCGCTTGAGCTGCGAGCTCTGCTACTTGGTGATGATTGGTGCATTGCTTCGGATTGGGGTGAACCACACCAATAGCGAGGCTTAAAATAGGATGGAAGAGTGTGTCACCTTGGCGGTTTTTAGTCCAAACACCGCCGTCTTGTAAGGTGTCTTCGGTATAAAATTCGCGTACTTTTTGCCCAAAGATGTTTAATATGTTGTCACATTGCTGACGCCAATCCTGATCGCCAAAAATTACCACAAAGTCGTCGCCGCCAATATGACCAATGAAATTATTCTCAGGGTTTACCTGATTTTTTATTAAAGAGCCAACCAGCTGAATGACTTCATCACCAATGGAATAGCCAAAGAAGTCATTAAAAGGTTTAAAGTCATTTAAGTCGAAATAGGCTACATAAAAGTCTTCATTGGCTAGTAAACGACGACTGACTTCTCGATGAATCGGAACGTTGCCAGGTAATAGCGTCAGAGGATTCGAATAAGTAGCATTTTGAATTTTTAGTTCGGTAATGCGCTTTAAGAGATCTCGAAGGTGACCTGTGCCGATGAACTTACCCTCTCGGACCACAATGATTTCATTGTTCAGAGTGTCGGCTTCTTGGTTGGTCATCAAGGTGGAAACACTGGATAAGCTGACATTGCTTTCAACAATCAATACATCATCGCTGAGTAAGTTTGTGACGGGTTTGTGTTCGTACAAGGCACGTCCATAAGGCGTAGAGAAAAGCTCATGTAGCTGGTGACGGCGGACTACACCGATTGGTTTGTTGTCGCTGTTTACTACAGGAATCGCCACTAGGTCTTGTTGTTTTTTAAAATACTGAGACGCGTCTTCTAATAAGCTGGTTTCTTGCAAGCTTGGCGTAGGCCGACACAGTGTTTGAACAGTCTCTGAGTGGTCAACTTGAAATTGGGAGCGTCGTTGGGCCTGTTTTACCAAATACGGATGAGTCGAAAAAGCCGGATGCTCTACTGGGCGACCAAGAAAATAACCTTGTCCTAATGTGACACCTATTTCTATCAATTGATCGAGTTCTTGCTGTGTTTCTATGCCTTCAGCAATGAGGATGCAGTTGAGACGCTGGGCAATAGTCAGAATAGAGCGAACAAACTCACGTTTGATTTCGTCTTTATCGATTCCTTGAATGAAATGCTTGTCGACTTTGACGATGTCTGGTTGTAGTTCAGACCAAAGCTGTAAGCCCGAATAGCCCACTCCAAGGTCATCAATGGCGACTTGAAACCCCATTTCACGATAGTGATCGACACTGCTGCGCGGCAAGCCATTGTGGTCGTATGGATGTTGTTCAGAAAGTTCGATGACGATATCTTTTTGATCCAATCCCAGCTCGTTCAAAATCGCTAATGTCATGCCGGATTGATGGTCGGGTGATCCTAATAACGATGCGCTGACATTCAGAAATAAACGGCCCTTTAGCTCTAGCTTGGCGAATTTTGATAAGGCTTTTTCTCGGCAAAGCAATTCTAATTTATGCAGCTTTCCTTCCTGTTGAGCGAGCGTAAATAGTGGATCTGGAGAGAAAAGCGTCGAGTTCATTGGGCCACGGGAAAGTGCTTCATGGCCATATATTTCACCATTACTTAAATCATAGATAGGCTGAAAGTATGGTGTGATTAATCCATTCGAAAGAATTTTCTCTAGTAGAGCAATATTGTCCATTTGACTCATGATGTCTCAAATACGTCTAGATGAATGAAGTGGCTAGAACGATATTTTATGTCATATTTATGACACTTTGATGACTGTGCTGAGGTGAAAATGTTCTGCTAAGAGGGTGGGATCTATTAGGAACGTTGGGGTTTTATCGGTGTTTCTGGGAGGAGAAACCCGTTACCGGATCGATTTCTTATTCTTGCCTTTCGATCATCGGGAACATTGGGTTCTTTAATCGTCATGCCTTATTTGCTTTTATAACGGCTGTTGTTTTTTTTGTTCACAACAACGGAGATAAACCAGTCAAATACAGTTGACGTAAAAGTGTTGTACTGAAATTTTAGTGCTGAGGTTGAGCTGATTTCATTGAACGATTAGCAGTCAATTTTGCATAGAATGCTTTAACACCAGCAACCGTTTTTTTAGTCAATTGAGCGTAGTATTGACGACGTAGCTCATACGCTTTTTCCACATAGTAATCCGCATCAAGGTTACCGAAAGCATCATATTTAAGATCGTTATTCATAGTGATTCTCCTAAAAAGTTAAGTCATTTTTGACACTTGTTATTTTAGGTTTTGACCAATTATTCAGCAAACGATCAATTTTCAGCTAATAGATTAGATAAATTCATCTAATGACTTTTAGGTGGTTTCAAACACACCGTTATTGTTCAAAGGCTTCATATTGAGGGCTGATTGCTGAGGGCTCTATACTTTCCTGGCGGAATACCTGTGGAGCGTTTGAAAAAGCGTGAAAAATACCCTGGGTCTTTAAAGCCCAAATCGTAGCTAATTTCTTCCACCGAGCGTGCGGTATAAATCAGGCTACGCTTTGCTTCTAACAAAACTCGATCATGAATTAAGTCCAATACGCTTTGGTTAAAGGTGGTTTTGCTGAGCCTATTCAAGCGGCTGATGGAAGTGCCAAGCGCATCGGCATACTTGTGGTTGCTCCAGTGCTCGCGATAGTGTTTCTCAATGAGCTCTTTGAGTTGGTGTGCGTCACTGGCTTCGGTTTTGTTGGCGACATTGCTCTCGCCATTGCTATGTTGGCGGTGGAGCAGCAGTAAAATGGCTTTAATAAGATATTCACTCATTAAGGCGCGACCTTCACGGATAAGGGTAGATTCGCTTTCCAGCTGCTGAATTAACGGCCAAAGCTCGGAAAACATATTTCTATGGCCGTTAAAATCAATGTAACAGGCCCGACTAAGTAGCGGCTGAATAAACTTGGCGGCTTTTTCTTCGTACGTATCTTCAAGCAAAGGTTCGGCAATGGTGATGACTCGGCCATCGGTATCTGGTGCGAAGCGAAAACCATGGACAACACCAGCAGGCACAATAATCGCCCACGCACCTTGTAGTTTTTGTTGCTGCTCGTCGAGTTGAACTTTGGCTTCGCCTGATTTTAAAATCAGAATCTGGAAAAGCTGGGCGTGACGATGTGGACTGATCTTCCAGCCTAAGCCACCGCTGCGAGATTCTATGTCTTCAATATGGAAAAATTCAGAGTCATTAATCCAGCTGGATTCACCATAAAGCCCAAAGTGTGGGATGTCATTTTTTTGTTTTTGCATTTTGTTCTTCTTATTTAAAAGTGACATAAATGTACTTTCAGAGAGTATTTTTACTTTTCGTTAAAAAGTACAAATAAACAGGTATTTATCGATATTTATAGGGTAAAAGGCTGAAAATGTCACTTTTATTTGTGTATGTGATGATTTTCTATAAAATTGATTTTAATCAAAAAGTACAATTTTTTGAGTAAATATCACCTAACGCCTGATGTCTTTATCTTCCATTATGGTTGTTATAAAGAAGTTGATCACTGAATCGACATCGAAAATAACAATAATTGGAGAGAAACATGAAAACGCAAGTTGCCATTATTGGTGCAGGTCCATCAGGTCTATTACTGGGCCAACTTTTAGCAAAGCAGGGCATTGATAATGTCATTATCGAACGAGTCTCTGGTGAATATATTCTAGGTCGAATTCGTGCAGGCGTACTTGAACAAGGTATGACGGATTTGTTGCGTGAAGCAGGCGTTGGTGAGCGTATGGATCGTGAAGGCCAAGTGCATCATGGTGTGGAACTGGCGTTTAACAACAAACGCGTGCAGATTGAGTTGGAAAAACTCACTGGTGGCAGCACCGTGATGGTTTATGGGCAAACCGAAGTGACCCGAGACTTGATGGACGCTCGTGAGAAAGCGGGTTTAACCACTTATTACGAATCCAGCAATGTGGCGCTGCATGATGTGAAAAGCGACGCGCCTTATGTGACCTTTGAGCAGAGCGGTGAGTTACACAGATTGGATTGTGATTACATCGCTGGCTGTGATGGTTTCCACGGCGTGTCTCGTCAAACCATTCCAGAATCTTCCCGCAAAGAGTTTGAGCGTGTTTATCCGTTCGGTTGGCTGGGTGTGTTGTCTGATACGCCGCCAGTAAACGACGAATTGATCTACTGTAAAACGGATCGTGGTTTTGCCATGACCAGCATGCGCTCCGCTACACGTTCTCGTTATTATCTTCAGGTTCCTTTGACAGATAAAGTTGAAAACTGGAGCGATGAGGATTTTTGGACGGAGTTAAAACGCCGTCTGCCTGATGATGTGGCGGCGAAATTGGTCACTGGACCAAGTATTGAGAAAAGTATCGCTCCATTGCGCTCTTTTGTGTGTGAGCCTATGCAATACGGCAATTTATTTTTGGTTGGTGATGCCGCTCATATTGTTCCTCCAACAGGCGCGAAAGGTTTGAACCTTGCGGCTTCCGATGTGGCAACCTTGTATAAGGTAATGACACGGGTCTACAAAGAAGGCGATAAAGAGTGTATCTCTCAGTATTCGGATATTTGTTTGCGTCGTGTTTGGCACGGAGAACGTTTTTCATGGTGGATGACCAGCATGTTGCATGATTTTAGTCAGGGTGATGTGCATGACACTGATGCGGCAACCCATGAAAAATTTATGAGTTCTGAACTGAGTTTTTACACGGATAATGAAGAAGGGCGTCGTATTATTGCCATGCAGTATGTGGGTTTGCCTTATGAAGATTTGGCTTAATCTATAGCGATGGATCTATCGCAAAAAAATAGCGGCCATGTCATTTCTATCATGGTCGCTATTTTTTGTTTTGTAGCGGCTTATTTACTAGCCGCAGCACTTTTTGTATTTCTTGGAGCTTCCACATGGGCAAGGGTCATTGCGTTGTGGTGCTTTTTCAACGATTTGTGGCGCTGGTTTGTTAAGTACCATATCCAAAGACGTAATATCCTCGGTCACTTCGCTGTTAATCGTAACCTCTGCGATCAAGTCATTAGCGATCAAGATAGCGTTTATCTCGCTCTCACGCTCGGGAGTTTGCACTTGTAAAATGAGCGGATTCTCTTCGCTACCAGGTTTTACTTTAGGTTTAGGCTGATAATTGCCCAAATTATGCTTACCCATGATATCGGGTCTACCACGATAAAAGAATTTTGACACTGGTGTTCCTAATGGTATGTAAAACCACTCACGGCGAGTGGTTTAATGCAGCGCAGTCTAACAGAATTTAGAGCACATAGCGTATATCTTTCATGACCTTGAAAGGCGTTAATCCAAACGAGTTAACCAAGTAAACATGGCTTCTATGGCTTGTTTTGACCAGCTGTTAGACGCTTGCTTTTTGGCTTTGCCGAGGCTTTTTGCAATGCCTCTGGAGCTGACAGTCCAAGACGCCAAGCGAGAATCCGATGGGCCGATAAGTTCTAATGTGCCGTCTTCAAAGGCATAAAAACGTCCATCTTGTTCTTCTGTATGTTGCACGGTTTTGCTATTTAGTTTGAAAAGCGAGCCGCTTTTGGGCGTTAGGCCAAAATGCGAGAGCGCACTGGCTAATTGGTCGGCTTGCCTTGTCGACGAAACATCAAATCCATAATGGCTTAGAGCGAGATTAAGCCGCTTTTCTATTGCATTGATATCAGCGTCCGCTTTACCGGCGTTGGTGCGTTCGGTCGAATAGAGGCTGAGTTCATCTTCATAGGATTTGCGTTGGGCAAAATACGGAATAAGCTGCATGTATGTTTGCCAATCCTGAGGGGCAGGATATTGGTCGTCGGCCTTGCTTAGCAAAGCGGCTTGTTCACGAATTGTCGCGTCTGTGTCGTTTATCGCAACTTTGAGCTTGGCAACAATGCGGCTACGGTCAATGGATTGCATGGCGTAAACGTAGTTTTCCCCAGCAAAGCGTTTTTCGTTCTTAGTTTGTTCTAACTCAATTGGGGATGTAGTGACTTGAGTATAGGCCGTTTGTGTTTTTGAAACCTGTTCTTCGCCTTGTTCAGATCGAACTTGCGTATCTTGAGTATTAATCTGACTGACTTGTGTTCGCAGCTGTTGGGCGATCTGAGCATTACCGTTTTGCTCGGCCTGATTAAAGGCGAGCGCAATGTTTTCAATGCGCGGCGCACTGCCAACACCGTATAAATAGGTATTATCCCGAGGCGGTGACAATACCCAGTTTGGTATTGTCTCTGGTGCTTGTTCGGACTTGGTCATTAAACCTGTACAGCCCGTTAGACTGAATAATAGACCCGTTACCATTATCCAGTTATACGATGTTGGTAGAGCGGTAAGTTTCATAATTAGAAAAAGCCTTTGTCTGCCAGTTTTTTGATTTTCTTCTGACCATTCCACACTTCACGGTTTGTTGTCATATCAATCAATTTAAGGTCAACTTGGTAGAAGCTCACACGTTGGTCGCCATTAGAATCAACGATCGAGTTGATAGAGCCAGATAGGGCGAAACCTGCGCCTTGTTCTAGACCAAACTTAGCGACAGTGTCTGGTGCTGCGTTTAATTCTTGCTCTTCACGCTCACTACGAATTTCGTCGCGTTCTGCGCCAGAGACGACAAAATCGACTTTACCAGAACGTAATAGGCTGCGCTTGATGTCATTGATAAAGGTATCTACCGGAATATGTTCAGACGTTTTGTTACGGATGGTTTGGACAATAACTGTTGGGTTGCCTTTATTGCCGAAGTTGTAATCACGGAACCAAGGGAAGGTCAGCATGTCACTCATCATTTCTTCTGCTACTAGACGAGAATCTGTGTCATTCCAACGGTCAGACAACATGACGTCTTCATTCGTATCTAGGCGCTTTACACTACCGGAACACGCGGTTAATAACAGGGTCATAGATAGGGCAATGAACCCCTTCCAAGATAGAGAGATCAAATTAGACTGTTTAAGTGTACCGATGCGCATAATATTTTCCTTACGTCCGCTTTAGCCTGATGCCAAGCTGTTAGTGTAATCAATTTAATAGGGGTTGCGTAGATTCCAAAGTTTAATTTTATTGGCTTCTAAGTTGACCTTGCCTAGGGAAAACGCTTTTTTATTCACTGTATAGTCTGGATTGTATTCGCCCGGTGGTAATGGCTCACGAGTGAGCCTTACTTGTGCGGGTAGGGTCAGCCAGTTTCGGGTATCTGACGCAGATGAGGCAAATACCGCGACTTGTCCGATCAGATTCAAAATTAATGCTGCATTTTGATCTTTCACATTGGACGACACTTGATACGTTAACCAGCTGCGCAATAGCTCTCTGACCAAGCCTTCATAGATGTCACGTTGGGCCTGTGCCAGTTGTTCCTGAAAAGCGATGTCGGCGAGAGAGGTCATTCGTAAGCTATTATTAAAAGGCGCAACAGTGGGGGTATTTACCTGCAATGTTGGCTGATGTTGATCCAAAGTGAAGCGACGATAATAAGGGACCGTCACGCGTATGGTTTGCTCTGTTAGTAACTTGTCGACTTTAATGTCATTAAGTTGCTGCCAAACAGGACGTCCGAGAATTACGCGTTTGGTGAAGATGCCTGAAAAGGTTCCCCATGCGCCGCCAGCTTTATAGTTGGCAATTAGGTTGAGCGGATTAATGTCGGCATAAACCATAGTAAACCAGCGGAAGGCATCGTTTACTTCAACGTTTCCACCGCCGTGCAATGGCTCTAATACCAATGAATAAGCTCGTGGATCGGCATACAGCAACAAGGTCATTTCGCTTTTATCAGGGATAAAACCTTGGTGTTCTAGTACCACCAGTTCAGCATCACCTTGATGGTATTGTTTAAGGGTTGCTTGCATGTCAGCAGACAGTTTTGTGTCTATTTTTTGTTGAATTTCACTCTGACTAAAGCCGCCTTTTTGCATCATGCGAATCGCATCTAACCAAGCTCGTTCTGCTGTCGTGCTTGGCAAAGCGTATTGTTTTGCATAGCCGTCTTCATACAAGTTAGCCGCTTTTTCATAACTGACGCGCGCATCATCGAATTCGCCATCGATTTCGTATTGCAGACCAGCTAAGTAACGAGCCCAAGCATCATCACGATAGAGGAATTTATCTGTGTCACGTCCGCCAGTATAAAAGTCACCTAACCAGTTTAATGCCTTCATGTAAAAGGCTTGGTTTTCTTTGGCATTAAGGTCTTGATAACTTGGGGTTTGGGTGCGGATTTCATTAAGTTTGATGT
The DNA here is from genome assembly GCF_024397855.1 of Marinomonas rhizomae. NCBI lineage: Bacteria > Pseudomonadati > Pseudomonadota > Gammaproteobacteria > Oceanospirillales > Oceanospirillaceae > Marinomonas > Marinomonas rhizomae. The sequence continues at coordinate 3,753,753 of NZ_CP073343.1, read as the reverse complement.
CAATGCGTCGTACTTCTACTAAGGCGGCATCATTGAGTTGGCGTTTTTTAGAACTATTTTTTTCTTGCTCAGCCAGAGCGAGGTAGTTCAAAGATTTGAGATAGCTGATGTAAACGCGTTCTAGACCACTGCCGCGATAGTCGCCTTGTCTTGGGTTGCTGAGCAGCGCCCAGGAACGATTCGAAAAATTATCAGGAAAGAAGGTATCGCTTAATCGCTCTGCTTTTTCTAGTAATGTATTGCTGCGTTCAAAATTTCCTTGGTTTTGGGCAAGGGCGCCGATTTCCATATAGTAGAGTAGCTGGTCTTGTGAGTTGTCTAATACCCCTTCCAGTTTGTCTTCAGCGTCTTTCCATTGGCCTTCTTTTGCTAGGCTTAAACCTTCTTCAATATCTTGTTGATAGGTTGAGCAACCAGCCAGTAAGCAAATAGTTACCCAAATAAATACCCACTTCACTTTATATTCCTTTATCTAAAAACTGATCAGCGAACAGAAGGGCAAATAATGCAAAGCAAGCGAGGTAAAGGACTAACCAGCGCGCTCTGAGGCAATTTTGGCAGGTTTTCTTTTTCTTTTTCATCACAGCTTCCATATATTCTTGCGATACTAAAAGTACTGGCGATACTAAAAGGCGAGCGATTTCTATTATGCAATAAAAAAGGAAGCGCGTGGCCTCCTTTTTCGTAACTCTAATGGTTTTATTACTCAATGTTTTATTGAGTTGTTTCAGCCTGTTGCTTTTGTAGGCTTTCGACATAAAGCGCATCAAAGTTGATTGGTGCAAGCATGATCGCTGGGAAGCTGCCTTTTACTACAATCGCATCGATGTTTTCACGAGCGTATGGGAATAGAGTAGCAGGACAGAAAGCGCCCAAAGCGTGATGTAATTGCTGGTCATCAAGACCAGAAATAACGAATAAACCACCTTGTTGTACTTGAACCAAATAGCCAGTTTCTGTGCCATTTTTGACAGTGACAGTGATTTCTAATACAACTTCATAAACACTTTCACCAACTTGGCGACTTTTAGTATTTAATTCTAAGCCCACTTCTGGTTTCCATTCTTCTTGGAAAATCATAGGTGAACGAGGAGATTCAAAAGAAATATCTTTCAAAAACACGCGTTGCATAGAAAGTTGTGGTGCTTGCGCTTCTTGTGTTTGTGCTTCTGGTGTTTCAGCTGTATCGGACATCGTAGTTCCTTTTTTTAATAATTTATTAAAGTGATGAGGGCGCAGCTCATTTATACCCTGTGATAACTTATCTTCTTACTATTGTGTAAGTAAGGTATCTAGTTTTTGTTCACGTTCAAGGGCAAAAAGATCGTCGCATCCACCAACATGTTTTTCACCGATCCAAATTTGCGGAACGGTGTGTCGGCCACTTTTTTCCATCATTTCTTGTCGTAGTTCACGTTCTCCGTCCACGCGAATTTCGTTAAAGGCAACATTTTTTGCCGTTAACAGTTGCTTTGCTCTAACGCAAAATGGACAGTAATCGCTCGAGTAGATAGTGACAGTAGCCATAAATTTTTCTCTTATCCTTTAACCAGTGGCAGATTGGATGATTGCCATTCTGCAATGCCACCTTGTAGTTTGTAAACTTTACCAAAACCAGCTTTTTTAAGGTCTTTCGCGCTCGCGCCAGACGTTACACCAGATTTGCAAACTATAATAATAGGGGCGTCTTTGTGTTTCTCAAGGCGGTTCATGTTGTCTTTCATCTTAGTCGCAGGAATATTTAGCGCGCCTGTGATGTGGCCAGTGCTGAATTCTTTCTCTGGACGGATGTCGACAACAACAGCATCGTCGCTGTTCATTAGGTTCGTCGCAGCAGAAGGTGTAAGCCCTTGCGCGCCGCCTTTGCTTTCAACAAAAAGTAAAGTGGCAAGAATCGCAAAAAAGACTGCGACCATTTCCCAGTGGTTGATAGAAAATTCGATAAGTTGGTTAATCATAATAGTAGGCTCATATTTAAACTGCGAGCATTATACACGGCCTGATGGATCGGTACAGGCTCTCAAGAACTACTTTTGCTTGTCACATTACATAAAGGTTTTTATCACACAAAGATGACAAAGATATGATGCTACAAGGTTTAAAACGCAAAAACGAGCCACTAGGGCTCGTTATGTGATGAGTTTTTTTCAGTCCGTTACTTGGTGCTGGTTGAGTCAAAGATTTTGTCTGCGTTGCCTTCGATAAAGCTATCAAACAGCACGCCGTTTGGCATGGTGTGACGACGAGCGAACTCATAAAAGCAGCTAGGGATGGTTTTCTGTTGGCCATCAGTAAAGGTGTATTCGACTTTGTCGGCCATGGTGGAAGATTGCTCCAAGAAGGAATCAGGTGTGCCTTTTACTAAGCCACCCACTTGGTTTAATGCGTAACCTTCGTTTAACAATAGAGTATTTACATCTTCAATCGTAGGGAATTTCTGCAAGTGATTAATGCTGACAGTGAAATGGTTAGCTTGTAATCCCATGGTTGATAACCATGCAGCGTATTCACTGTGCTCCGCTAGCGTGAGATATTCGGCTTCTGTTGGTGTATCCCATAGCTTTCCAGCCCAAAAAATAGCTGGGGATTGCACTGCATCACTCGGAATTTGTGCGATAAATTTGGCAATGATGTCTTGGCAGTTTGCTGGCAGTTCTTCTACTAATAGCTCAGATAGGAAAACCTTTGGTGAATCGACATCCGTTTGATGTTTGTAACAACGGGCTTTTAGGTGTTTGCTCTCGAATAGAAATGCGCCGTAGGCTTTGTAACCAATAGCTTCTAGTTGTGGTTCAAGCTTTTCTAATGAGATTGGTGAGTTGTTAAAAGTACGAAAAGCCACGTGATCATTCAGCACGTTTTCGCCATGGCTTTTAAATAATTGCTGTATACGCTGAGCCTGTGGCGTGATGTTTGTGTAGTGATCCCACAAGGATGCGAAAAAATCGGCGGGCTTCATGGAGCGCTCCTGAGTTAGTCAATTTGGAAAGAGGTCATCTCTATCTAATAGGACTTACTCTAATCCACCGCTTACAAGAAATGCAAAAGGTAAAAACGCACCTTGTTATGCATAAAAGTTATGCGAGCCGTATTTCTGTTGGGTTCTTGTTGATTAATAACTGTTGCTTAGCGGTCAGGATAGTATTGATAAGATGAGCCGGAAAACTGCGTTCTTTTTTATGCGCCAAGCCTACCACACGTTTTAACTTCACATCGTTAAGTGGCCGTAAACATAGGTCATTTCGTCCCCGTGACGAGTGTTCAGGGATCAGAGAAATCCCCAAGCCTGCAGCGACTAAATCCAACGCGTACTCTTCTGTTTTTACTTGCGCACGAACATCGGTGGTGAGTTCCTGTTTTTGCATCAAGTAGTTCCAAGATTCCAAAATGTCGCATGGCGTGCGAGAAATAAAGGGTTGTTTGTCGATTTGCTTGATGGATAGCGAAGGGAAATCTGCTAACCAATGATCCAACGGCATGGCGATTACATAGTCATCTTCCCAAAGGGGATAAAACACGTCTTCTTCACTGGTGTAACGATGACAAGTAAAACGCAAATCGGCGCTTTCAGATTCATCAACGAGTTTTAACGCTAGTCCATGAACTTCATCAAGCATGGTTTTGATGACTTGGCTGATTAAAGCGCCAGATAAAAAGGGCGTTAATGAGATAGACAAAGCCAGCGGTGTGGGCGTTTCGGTAAATAAACTGCGCATGGCACTGAGGTCGCTGACCATTTTACAGGCGTGTGGATAGAGCTGGGAGCCGCTATCGGTAGGCGATACTCCTTTGGAATGACGTACAAAAAGCTTGGTGCCCAAATCCTCTTCTAATTGCGATACCGTGGTTGATATGGACGGTTGTGCCACAAAGCAACGCTTAGCAGCGGCGCTGAGGCTGCGTTCCTCGTAAACAGCAATAAAATAACGTAATGATCGAATGTCCATCGGCTTGCTCTTTTAAAAGATGACTCGGCTGATTAAAGATATTTAGTTCACCTTTCTAATATACCTATAGACATAATATCTAGCCATAGGAAAAAACTAGATCACTGGCAGGAAAACGGTATTTCTCATTCTGTACTAGGCTGGTTATGGTGAAGACATTCTCGTAACACTCATTAGATTTAATTTAGAGGTTCCTATGTCACTGACTTGCTTAGAAACACTGGGCGTAAATAGCCTAAAACAGGGCGATACTTTTTACAGCGTGCTCACTGGTAACACCCAGACTTTAGGTGAAGGCAGTGCATTTACAGCTTATAGCCCAATTGATGGTGAGGCTTTGTCTAGTTTTAAGAATGCAACACCAGCGCAGTTAGACAAGGCCAATGCTGAGCTGAAAGACGCGTTTAAGGTTTTGCGTACCATTCCTGCGCCACGTCGTGGTGAATTGGTTCGTCGTATTGGCGAAGAAGCCCGTAAGTACAAAAACGAATTGGCACAAGTGATCTCTTTGGAAGCGGGTAAAATTACCCCAGAAGCTTTGGGTGAAGTGCAAGAGTGGATTGACGTGTGTGATTTCGCGGTCGGTCAATCTCGTATGTTGCATGGCCTGTCTATCGTCTCTGAACGTCCTGGTCACCGAATGATGGAACAATGGCATCCACTTGGCCCTGTTGCGGTTATTACCGCGTTTAACTTCCCTATGGCGGTTTGGGCTTGGAATGCCATGCTTGGCCTTGTTTGTGGTGATCCGATCCTACTAAAACCTTCTGAAAAAGCGCCTTTGTGTGCCTTGGCTATGTACCAAATCGCGCAAAACGTTATTGCTGATATGCCTGATATCCCTAAAGCGGCAGTGTCTGTGATGATTGGCGATCGAGATCTTGGTGAAGCGATTGCCGCAAGCGAGACCTTCCCGCTGGTGTCTGCAACGGGTTCAACAGCGATGGGTCGAGCTGTGGCGAAAACTGTCGCGGGTCGGTTAGGTCGCTCTTTGTTAGAGCTGGGCGGTAATAACGCCATGATAGTGTCTGATACCGCGGATTTGGATCTTGCTCTGCGTGCGATTGTTTTCTCAGCAGCGGGCACAGCAGGTCAGCGTTGTACAACATTACGTCGTTTGATTACCCATGAATCTATCGTTGATGGCTTGGTTGAGCGTTTGGCGAAATCGTACGGTTCGCTTCGCGTCGGTAGCCCAATCGTTGAGGGTAATCTTGTTGGCCCACTAATCGATGAAGGCAGCTTTAACCGTATGCAAGCGGCTCTAGAAACAGCCAAGAAACAAGGCGGTGAAGTTGTCTGCGGTGGTGAACGTGTCACTGAAGGTGTTCCTGCTGGTGGTTTCTATGTGCGTCCAGCGATTGTTCGTATTGCTCACGATGCGCCAATCGTTCATGAAGAAACCTTCGCGCCTATCATGTATGTTTTGACTTACAAGACGTTTGACGAAGCGATTGAAATCCAAAATGAAGTGCCACAAGGCCTATCTTCCGCAGTGTTTACAGAAAGCATGCGTGAAGCAGAAATGTTTATGTCACCAGCGGGTTCTGACTGTGGTATCGCCAACGTTAATATCGGTACGTCTGGCGCTGAAATTGGTGGTGCGTTTGGTGGTGAGAAGGAAACGGGCGGCGGTCGTGAATCTGGTTCTGATGCATGGAGAAACTACATGCGTCGCACCACAAACACAGTGAACTACGGTGGTGATTTGCCGTTGGCTCAAGGGATCGTCTTTGAGTAAGGATGTTCTTTTGCGGAGTGTTCTTTAGGCAAGCGCTTTTTTAGGTCAGTTACAGGCGAGGCGTTCTCGCCTGTTTAGGTTTTGGCTAACAGTTTGGCCAATGTCTTTAATGGAGTCGTCTTATGTCAGAAAAAGTCTGCAATTCGTTATGGCGAGCAAGCTCTCCAGATGCGCCAATATTAACGCCTCTTGAAGGGCGCGTGGACGTCGAAGTAGTGATCGTCGGTGCAGGTTTTACCGGTCTTTCTGCCGCGTTGCATCTTGCTAAATTTGGTGTTTCCGTTGCTGTGGTTGAAGCGCAAGAGGTTGGCTTTGGCGGCTCGGGTCGAAATGTTGGCTTGGCGAACGCCGGTGTTTGGCTAGAACCAGATCAGCTGGATCAGGCTATTGGCGCAGAAGCGGGCAATGTTATGTACGAGGCATTGGCAGCGGCACCTGATTTTGTTTATAGCCTAATTAAAGAATACGACATTCAATGCGAACCTGTGCGAAACGGAACCTTGCACGCAGGCGTGGGGAAAAACGGTTTGGCGCAATTACAACGTCGTTATGAACAAATGAAAAAACGCGGAGCGCCCGTTCAGTTGTTGGATGCCGCAGAAGCCCAAGCTCGCATTGGTTCTGGCAAATTCAATTCTGCCTTGTTTGATCCAAGAGCTGGAACGATTCAGCCATTGGCTTACGCTCGTGGCCTTGCCCATGCGGCGTTAAAAGAAGGCGCTAAGCTTTTTGATCAGTCGCCCGTTAGCAAAATTGAACCTGCTGAAAATGGCTGGGTTTTGCACACGGAAAAAGGTCAGATCCATGCTGAAAAAGTGATTCTCGCGACGAATGCGTACAGCGAATTCGGAGTGAAAGAACAAGCACGTAAATTTGTGCCTATATTTTATTCCCAGTTGGCAACTAAGCCTTTAAGCGACGTGCAATTGGCCAGTGTGTTACCAAACAAAGAAGGCGTTTGGGATACCTGTACGGTAATGAGCTCTTTCCGCTTAGATCAGCAAGGCCGTTTAGTGTTTGGTGGCATGGGTGGCGAAGGCGGAGTTCATGCTAACTGGGCGACCCAGCGGATATCAGAATTGTTTCCTATCTTAACTAAAGTGGAATGGGATTATTGTTGGACAGGTAAAATCGCCTATAGCGAAGACCATTTGCCCCATTGTCAGCAGCTACAAAAAGGCTTGTTTAGTGTGGCAGGTTACAGCGGTCGAGGTATTGGTCCTGGTACTGTGGTGGGGGCAGAATTGGCTGAGTGGCTTTCTGGCCGAAGAGAGAATTTATCCATTCCAACCTCGGTGTTGAGAGATATTTCATTTCGAGAATTGAAGCGTTTATTTTATGAAGTGGGGGCGCATACGTATCATCTAGGTCAGCAGTCGCATGCTTTAGATTAGAATGATTACTACGCTCGCCAATACGTTGTTAAAAACAGGCTCGTCTTTGCTTCGTTCGCTACATGGTAAATGTTTCGGTTAGTTCGGCGGTTAAGTAAGTTTACTGCGATTAATCGCTCTTTCAAAACGCATCTTTATGGTGCGTTTTTTATTTTACTGGTTGGGAATAAGAGTGATATAGGATACAGTTATTGCTTTATTGTTTTTACTTTCTTTTTTGCCTTTATATTTATGTCTTTTAATTTATGTGAATGAGTAACGCCTACATGCGTCGTTATATCCCATCGTCAACTGCATTAAAATGTTTTGAAGCGTCCGTTCGACATTTAAGTTTCACCAAAGCCGCTGAAGAGTTGCACCTTACTCAGAGTGCGGTCAGTCGACAGATTCGCAACCTTGAAGAGTTTTTGTCACGAGATTTATTTATTCGTCTTAATAAGCGCTTGGTATTAACTGGAACGGGGGCGGCTTACTATAAAGAAGTGGTGCCACTACTGGATGGTATGGAAAACGCGTGTTTACGTATGTTGCATCGAGAAGATGAAAAAACCACGTTAACAATTTCGGCCTTGCCTACCTTGGCTTCTTATTGGCTGATGCCTTTACTGGCTGAATTTCAAACCGCTCACCCACAATTTCAAATTAAAGTTCGTTCTTTAGACGACGCCGCTAAAATAGACCCTGAAAGCATCGATATTATCTTGCATTACGGTGGTGACCATTGGCCTCGCGCTGTTTCTTATCAGTTGATGAAAGAAAGCGTCGTGGCTGTTTGCTCTCCTGAGTTATTGGCGCGTATTGATGACAAGCCACTGGAAGCATGGAAAGTTGAAGATGTTACGTCCTTCCCTTTCTTGCACTTGTCCTCTCGCATTAATGCTTGGCCAGATTGGATGGTTTCCCAAGGCTTGGAAAGTGGCTCTTTTGCTGGTGCTTCTTTTGCGCATTTTCATATGTTGCTTGAGGCGGCTAAGAGCAGCATGGGCATTGCTATTATGCCAACCATACTTGCCGAACGTAGTCTTCAAAATGGCGAGCTGGTGGCTCCTTTTGGTAAAGCGGTTTCCACTCCTCACGAATATCTTCTGTCTTACCCGATCGACAAGGCCGATCTTGAACAAGTGGTGATTTTTCGGGACTGGCTAATGGCGAAGCGAAATCAGTCTTAGGGACTCTATTAATTAAATTAATAGTCTGAATAGCTGTGCTGCTCTGTAACTAAATTACAAGCCTGTGATAGTATCGAGGCATAATCATGATCAATTTACGGGATAGATTAACATGAACAAAAAAACCACCGCTCTCTTTATTCTTGATGGATGGGGATACAGCGAAACCTCCAAATCCAACGCCATTGCTGCTGCGAACACGCCTAACTGGGATGCACTTTGGAATAATCAGCCACATACACTTATAAAAACGTCTGGTCTTGCGGTGGGTTTGCCCGAAGGTCAAATGGGTAATTCCGAAGTGGGTCACATGAATTTAGGTGCTGGCCGTGTGGTTTACCAAAACTTTACTCGTATCGGTAAAGCCATTGAAGATGGTTCATTTTTTGAAAATGATGCTCTTGTTAATGCGGTTGATAAAGCGGTAAGTGCAGGTAAAGCGGTACATATTTTAGGCTTGCTTTCTAATGGTGGTGTTCACAGTCACCATGAGCAAATCATGGCAATGTGTGAGCTCGCTGCCAAACGCGGTGCAAAAGCAATTTATGTTCATGGTTTCACTGATGGCCGTGATACGCCACCTCGTTCTGCTAAAACCCCAGCGGCTGAACTAGACGCTAAACTGGTAGAACTAGGCGTTGGCAAAATTGCTACCTTGACTGGTCGTTACTATGCCATGGACCGTGATAATCGATGGGATCGCGTGCAAACGGCTTACGATGCAATTGTCCTAGGTAAAGGTGAGTTCCAAGCTGATACGGCGGAAGCGGCTATTCAAGCTGCTTATGATCGTGACGAAAATGACGAATTTGTAAAAGCCACAATTGTTGGTGAGTCTGCGCCCGTTCAAGATGGCGATGCGATTATCTTCGCTAACTTCCGTCCAGATCGCGCTCGTCAGTTAACTCGTGCTTTTACCGAAGCTGACTTTGATGGTTTCACTCGCGCTGTTTATCCGAAACTGGCGTCTTTTGTTACTTTTACTGAGTTTGCTTCTACTATCAAAGCCGATGTGGCGTTTCCTCCTGTTGCATTGACAAATACCTTGGGCGAGGTGTTGGCGAAGCAGGGTAAGAAACAACTACGTATCGCGGAAACCGAAAAATACGCCCACGTCACCTTTTTCTTTAATGGTGGCGAAGAAGCCTTGTTTGATGGTGAAGAGCGCGAATTGATTCCATCGCCGAATGTGGCTACTTACGATTTGAAACCAGAAATGAGTGCGCCAGAAGTTACCGATAAGCTGGTGGAAGTGATCGAAGCGGGTAAATACGACACCATTATTTGTAACTTTGCCAACGGTGACATGGTTGGACACAGTGGTATTTTTGAAGCAGCAGTGAAAGCTGTAGAAGCCGTTGATGCTTGTTTAGGTCGTATTATTGAAGCCTTAAAAGTGAATGGCGGCCAATGTTTGATCACTGCGGATCATGGCAACGTTGAACAAATGTTAAGTGATGATGGGGCTCAGCCTTTAACGTCGCACACAATTGGTCCTGTGCCTTTGGTGCTGTTTTCTCCAACTCCAGGAGTAGGCATTAAAGAAGGGGCATTGTGTGATCTTGCGCCTACTTTGCTCGATATGATGGGAATGGAAAAACCTGCTGAGATGACGGGTGTCAGCTTGCTGACACGAGATTGAGGCAAGAATGACCGTATTATTCCGCCATCTTTTTTTGAGTTTATTCCTGTTGTCCAGCGTTGGCTGGGCGGCAGGTGAACCTCAAACGCCAGAAGAAGCGAAACAACAGATTCAGGCATTACAGAAAGACCTGAAAAAGCTTAATAGCTGGTTGAAAGAGGTGAAATCTGAGCGATCTGACGTGGAAAAGCAGCTTGAAACTAAAGAGAAAGACATTCAAGAGCTGCTTAAAAAGATCCAGAATATTCAAGATAGCTTAAAAAAAGGAGAAAAGCAGCTGGGGGAGTTAAGAGTACAGCAGCGGTCTCTCCAATTAAGTATTCAACAACAAAATGAACAAATAGCCGCCCAATTAAGGGCGGTTTATCGTTCCGGCAATGAAGAAAGTATCAAGCTGTTATTGAATGGCGATAACTCTGAAGAAGCTCAGCGTTTGGTGCAATACAATCGCTACTTTTCTAATGCTAGACAGTCCCTTATCAATGGCTTTGTGACCGAAGTGAGCGATTTGAACTTGGTTGAAAAGAGCATTCGTAGTCACCGAGCACAGCAAGCCAAAGAAGAAATTGAATTAAAAGCAGAGCGTAGTCGTCTGACTAGCCAGCAAGCGGATCGACGTAATTTATTGGCCAAATTGGACAAAGATTTAGCGAAGGGCGATAAGCGCTCTAAGCAATTAGTTCAAGATCAGAAAAACCTACAGGATATGTTGCAACGCTTGGAAGAAGCCTTGGCAGATATTCAGATTCCAGACCAAGATGTGCCTTTCTCATCGCAACGTGGCAAATTGGTTCGTCCTTTAAAAACACTCTCAGCTTTGTCATCCAACGGCAGTATTAACCTAGGTGGTGTTACTTTACGTGCGAAAGAAGGCGAACCTGTTCATGCTATTTTTTCGGGTAGAGTGGTTTTTTCTGACTGGATGCGTGGTTTTGGATTTTTACTTATTTTAGACCATGGTGATGGTTACATGTCATTATACGGCTACAACCAAAGTTTACTGAAAGAAGTGGGCGAATGGGTTGGAGCAAACGATACGATAGCCATGGTTGGTAGTACTGGTGGCCGTCCTGATCCTGCATTATTTTTTGCAATTCGACATAATGGTACGCCATTAAAACCACTTTCTTGGGTGAACGCAGGGTAATGACAGTACACACTAAAACTTGCGGTCAGCGCATAACGTTATAGGAAGAAAAATGATCAACACTTTGCGTCAACGCATCTCTTTTTTATTTATGGTGTTATTGGTTCAACCTGCCTTTTCAGCGCAGCTTACTGCCGATACTAAAGAGCAGTCTAAGTTGCCTACCGCTGAGATTCAGTCTTTTGTGGAAACCTTTGAGACGATCCGTGAGGGCTACGTTGAGGTGATGTCTGATCAAGATATTCTTCATAAGGCATTAAAGGGAATGGTATCAGGTCTTGATCCGCATTCTGAGTATTTCACCAAAGAAGAATTAGTCGACTTTAATGAACTAACCTCCGGAAACTACGCAGGCATTGGCGTTGAAGTTGAGATGAAAGATAAGCGTCTAACGATCGTAACGCCTGTTGATGGTTCGGCGGCGGCTGAAGCTGGGATCTTGCCAGGTGATGTCATTATAAAAATTGATAATACCTTGATCACAGATTTGGGAATGAAAGACATTGTAACGCTAATGCGTGGTGAAATTGGCTCTACTGTGACGCTGGATATTGAACGTGATGGTGAGCTGAAACACTATGAATTAACGCGCGGTTTAATAGAAGATGCAAGTGTCACTGATAAATGGTTAGGTGATGGTATTGCGTACTTTCGAATTAGTCAGTTCCAAGGTGACAGCGCCTCAGAATTTCACCAAGCCATTGATAAGCTTAGTAAAGAAAGTAAAATTCAAGGTGTTGTTTTAGATCTTCGTAATAATCCTGGCGGTGTATTACAAAGCGCGGTTGGTGTGGTGGATGCTTTTATCGATAAAGGCATGATTGTGTATACCAATGGCCGTCATGAATTGTCTAAAAATCAGTATATGGCGACAGAGAAAAACACCAAATTCGATAGTGTGCCAGTTGTTGTGTTGATTAATGAGGGCTCTGCATCGGCTTCAGAGATTGTTGCTGGCGCCCTGCAAGATCATCAACGTGCCGTGATTTTAGGAACAGAGTCTTTTGGTAAAGGTTCCGTTCAAACAGTAGTGCCCCTGTCTAATGGTGATGCGGTGAAATTAACCACCGCTCTGTATTACACGCCAAATGGCCGTTCTATCCAAGCGCAAGGTATTACGCCTGATTTGGTGGTTCCACAGGCTACTTTAACTTTTGATAAAGGGCAGTTTTTTGTCAAAGAAGCCGAGCTTAAAGGGCACTTAGGTAATGGAACAGGTGGAGAAGAGCGCACCAGTGCCGATGTAAAGTCGGATATTGGTGAGTTAGCAAAAACAGATTTTCAGCTATTCCAAGCAGTGACTATTTTGAAGACGCTACCTAAGCTAGCTCAGAAGTAGTGATGTCATTTTTCATATATATTGTTGGTAAAAACGCGCTTGTTTGATTTTAATAAATTTGTAGTGGTTATATTTAGTTTGCTTGTTCTTTCAGGTGGAGCAAACGCGTCAGAGACAGAGTTAGATCGTGTCGAATATGTTTCAGTGAGTGCTGCCAATGACATGGCTGGCCAAGGTGAGCCGACAGAAAATGAAACCTTTTTTGAGGTGCCAGAGGTTCTTCCTCAGCACCTTGGTCCAGTTTTGCCTACTTTAAAAAATGAACTGGAGAAGCCGTCAGAACATCCTGTAGTTACTGACTCGCCAAAATCGATCAGCCAGCCTATGTTTGAGGCTGTTAAGCCTTGGGTACCAGCGATTGTGCCTTTTTTAGATGCGCCCGCTCAATCTGATACGAAAGTGGTTTCACCCTCTATAAAGACCAACCTAAAAGATAAGAAGTCTAAGCAAGAAGTGGCTCCGGCCAAAAAATTAGCGGTTGATACCCATCCAAAAATGCCAAGAATTGCGATTTTGATTGATGACCTAGGTTACAACCGCCATGGTATGGAATCATCCTTGTCATTGCCGACAGAGGTCGCGTTGGCTATTTTGCCCAGTACGCCATTTGCGACTCAAACAGCATTAACGGCACAGAAGCAAAAGCGAATCACTTTGCTGCATGCTCCAATGGAGAATCAGCGCGAATTAAAGCTTGGCCCAGGTGGGCTATACGCCAAGATGACCGAACACGAACTAAAAGAGACGCTGATCAAAGACCTGGACGGTTTGCCAGGCATACAAGGCGTAAACAATCACATGGGGAGCCTGCTAACGACGAAAGCGGAGCCCATGAAATGGGTAATGGAAACCCTTAAAGGCCGTTCACTATTTTTTATCGACAGCCTTACCAGCCCAAAAAGTGTGGCTGAAAAGACAGCACAGGAGCATGGGTTGGAAACCGTTAGTCGAGATGTCTTCTTGGATAACATTCGTACTGAACAAGCAATCGATAAACAGTTTTCTCGATTATTGAAGCTCGCTAGATTACATGGAAGTGCTTTGGCAATTGGGCATCCATATCCGGAGACCATGGCTTATCTTAAAAAGCGTCTCAATCATTTAGATAAGGACGGTGTTCGTCTAGTGCACTTGTCTGACTTACTTACTTCTTCGCCGGTGTTGATACCTCCTTCTATTTCGTCTGAGAAATAAATAGATATTCAGATTTTTGATAAAACCAGAGGTTTTTGATAAAAAATCCGACCTTTTTAAAATACCTTTGCTGGTTTTTTGTACTAAATTATAAGACAACGATTATATTTGTAATGGATTCATCGAAGTCATTACACCCACCGATACAATATCTCCAATATTTGCTCTCGCTTAGTGCAGGGCTTTTCCTGTTTCAGAATAAAACACCACAAAACTTATAATACGCAGTGATTAATTTTTCTTATTTATGGAAAATTAGGTTTTTATCTAAGCTATTTTCAATATTTGCATGCACTACTATTGACCAAAGTTTAGTCTGATATTAATGTGTAGCATCATAAAGATGCACATTTTTTGAATAGTTGCTGTGAAAGTTCCATTATTTATGCCTTTTCTTTAGGGTTTAATTATTGGAACGCTTCTTGCTTTTGAATAATAACGATAAAACACAAAACGAGTAGAGGCTTTTCTTATGTCAAATGCGGTTGTTAGAAAAACATTAATTTCTCTTGCTGTTGCGGGGGCTGCGACATTGGCTCAAGCAGATGTTGTCATTGGTGTTGCAGGTCCTCATACGGGAGCTTATGCAGCTTTCGGTGAGCAATTATGGAAAGGGGCTGAAAAAGCAGCGATGGATATTAATGCTGCGGGTGGTGTTAACGGCGAAATGATCAAGCTTGTAAAAGCGGATGATGCTTGTGAACCTAAACAAGCCGTATCGGTTGCTAACCGATTGGTAGACTCTGATGGCGCGCTTGCTGTTGTTGGTCACTTCTGTTCATCTTCTTCTATCCCAGCTTCCAAAATCTACGAAGAAGCGGGTGTAATCATGGTAACACCGGCATCGACTAACCCAACGCTTACTGACCAAGGTTTGCCAAACGTTTTCCGCGTGTGTGGTCGTGATGATCAGCAAGGCGATGTGGCAGCAAGCTATATTGTGGATAAATTAAACGCAAAGCGCGTAGCCGTTATTCATGATAAAGACACCTACGGTAAAGGTCTTGCTGATGCTATGAAGTCAACGCTTAACGCTTATGGCGTAAAAGAAGTCATGTATGAAGGTTTGACTCGTGGCGAGAAAGATTTCAACGCCTTGATTACAAAAATCCGCTCTGTAGACGCTGATGTTGTGTATTTCGGTGGTCTTCATTCTGAGGCTGGTCCATTAGTTCGCCAGTTGCGTGAGCAAGGTTCTAAAGCAATCTTCATTTCTGGAGACGGTATCGTATCCGATGAGTTTGTTTCTGTTGCCGGTTCTCCTAAATACGTAGACGGTGTACTGATGACATTTGGTGCGCCACCAACCTCTTACCCATCAGGTAAAAAAGTTATCAAAGAATTCCGTGACGGCGGTTATGAGCCAGAAGGTTACACTCTGTACTCTTATACAGCGATGCAAGTTGCTGTCGCAGCTCTATCTAACAACAACTTAGACCCAATCAAAGGGGCTGAGTGGTTGAAATCTCATTCTATAGATACCGTAATGGGTAAGAAAAACTTTGATGATAAAGGTGATTTGACTGTTTCTGATTACGTTATGTATGAGTGGGACGGTCAAGGCAAATATCACGTAGTAGATTAATTTCTATTTAGTTTTTACATTTCAGTAATAACCTACACATGTTTACCAGCCAGGGATTGCGCTGGTAAACATGCTCTCTATATTAAAAAAATTCCCACGAGGTCTTACGATGGATATCGTTCTCCAGCAGCTGGTAAACGGTCTTACCCTTGGTTCTGTATACGGACTCATTGCGATCGGTTACACCATGGTATATGGCATCATAGGCATGATTAACTTCGCCCACGGCGATGTGTACATGGTGTCAGCTTATATCACCGCAATTGCTCTTGCGATTTTAACTTTTTTCGGTATCGAATCTTTTCCTATTATTCTTGTCGGCACATTGTTTCTTACCGTTGCTGTAACAGGGGCTTATGGGTGGGTAATTGAACGTATCGCATACCGCCCATTACGTAGCTCTAGTCGTTTAGCCGTATTGATTTCCGCAATCGGTATGTCTTTGATTTTGCAAAACTATGTACAACTTAGTCAGGGTGCTAATCAGCAAGGTGTACCGACTCTTTTAACGGGTGCATTGCGTTTTAATGTGGGTGATGGCTTTGTACAGATCACCTATATGAAGCTATTGATTCTGTTTATTTCTATCTTAGGCATGGGTGTACTTACCTATGTTATCCAAAAAACCAAACTGGGCCGTATGTGTCGTGCTACTCAGCAAGACCGAAAAATGGCGTCTATTTTGGGCATAGATACAGACAAAGTTATCTCAACTGTTTTTGTTATTGGTGCTGTTATGGCGGCATTGGCGGGTGTTCTGGTTACCCTAGATTACGGTGCTTTTGATTTTTATGTTGGTTTTATCATTGGTATTAAAGCCTTTACTGCGGCTGTGTTGGGCGGTATTGGATCTTTACCAGGAGCCATGTTAGGTGGGCTGATTCTTGGTTTGTCCGAGGCTTTGTTCGCTGGGTTGATTAGTTCTGATTATAAAGATGTATTTTCATTCTCTTTGTTAGTTCTCATTTTGATTGTTCGCCCAAGTGGCCTTCTCGGCAAACCTGAAGTGGAGAAAGTATAAATGAGCCAAACTGTAGGAATAAATTTTAAGAAAAGTAGTATTGATGCTCTGATTGCTGGCTTTATGGCGTTGATCTTGTTTGGTCCAATCGTTGGTGTTGTGCTGGATGGTTACGGTTTTAATACTGAGTTTGGAAAAGTGGCTTGGATGGTCGCAGCGGTTGCCATTGGACGTTTTGTTATGTCCAGTTTTTTGCAGACAGAAAGAGGCATCGCAATGGCCTTTCGTTATGCTAATAACGATGAAGGTGTAGAGGTTCTTCCGCCAGGGCATAAATCTAAAATGGTATGGATTATTCCATTAGTGATAGCGATTGGTCTTTTGGTGCCATTTATTGCATCAAAATATGTCCTAACCGTTATTATTCTTGGTTTGATATACGTATTGTTGGGGCTTGGCCTTAATATCGTTGTTGGATTGGCTGGCTTACTGGATTTAGGTTTTGTTGGTTTTTATGCCATCGGTGCTTACGGTCTCGCATTGGGTTATGAAAATTTAGGACTGGGTTTCTGGTCTATGTTGCCAATTGCCGCAATAATGGCAGCGATCGCTGGTGCAATATTGGGCTTTCCTGTGTTGCGAATGCATGGTGACTATCTGGCGATCGTGACGCTAGGTTTTGGTGAAATAATACGTCTTATTTTGACGAACTGGGCATCCTTCACTCATGGTCCTAATGGTGTATCTGCGCCTCTGCCAACATTCTTTGGCCTAGAGTTTAAACGTAGGTCGAGAGACGGTGAAACCTTCCACGAGTTCTTTAATATCCCTTATGATTCTGCCTATAAATACATGTTCATTTATATCGTATTGTTCGCAGTGGTATGGGCCGTGCTTTTTATTAAGCATCGTTTGGTGAAAATGCCAATTGGCCGTGCATGGGAAGCGCTTCGTGAAGATGAAATTGCCTGCCGTTCATTAGGTTTAAACCATGTATTGGTAAAACTTTCGGCATTTATGTTGGGCGCATCAACTGGTGGTTTAGCTGGTGTGTTTTTTGCGACATACCAAGGTTTCGTTAACCCATCGTCGTTTACCTTTTTCGAGTCCGCTTTGATACTGGCTATCGTGGTGCTTGGCGGTATGGGATCGACACTAGGTGTTGTTATTGCTGCCTTCTGTTTGACTGTGTTACCTGAAATGTTAAGGGAGTTCGCAGAATACCGTGTGTTGATGTTTGGTATTCTGATGGTAGTGATGATGATTTGGAAACCTCGAGGTATTGTTCGTGTTACTCGAACAGGTTTTGCTGCGAAAAAAGGGGTAGTGAAATGAGCCAAGAAAATATTTTAGCAGTTGAAAACTTGGTGATGCACTTTGGTGGTATTAAAGCACTAAATGATGTGACTTTTGATATTAAGCGCGGTTCTGTATCCGCTCTGATTGGACCGAATGGCGCTGGTAAAACGACGGTATTTAACTGTTTAACAGGGTTTTATAAGGCGACAGGCGGAAAAATTATTTTGTCGGCTGGCGGCAAAGAAACCAGCATTATTAAAGTGCTTGGCGAACCATTTAAGGTGACTGACTTTTTCTCACCTGTCGCATTTTTTGCTCGTCTTAAGTACAAAATGTTTGGTGGTTCTCACCTTGTAAACCGCGCAGGTTTGTCTCGAACCTTTCAGAATATTCGTTTGTTTAAAGAAATGTCGGTGGTTGAGAACTTGCTGGTTGCTCAGCATATGCGAGTCAATCGCAGCTTAATCTCCGGTATCTTGAATACGAAAGCGTATAGAAAAGCGGAAGAAGAAGCCTTAGAACGTGTTTTTTATTGGCTGGGTGTTGTTGATCTGGTCGAGTCTGCTAACCGTTTAGCTGGTGAACTTTCTTATGGTCAACAGCGTCGCTTAGAAATTGCGCGTGCCATGTGTACTAATCCTGAAATTGTTTGTCTGGATGAGCCTGCAGCCGGTCTGAACCCTTCTGAAACAGAAGCACTTACTAAAATGATTCGTGTGTTGCGTGATGAACATAACACGACGGTGTTGTTGATCGAGCATGACATGGGCATGGTTATGGACATCTCCGATTACATCGTTGTGTTGGATCATGGGGTGGTTATTGCCAAAGGTGGTCCAGATGATATTAAGAGTAATCCAAAGGTTGTTGCTGCTTACCTTGGTGCAGAAGAAGGTGAAGAGGTAACCCTATGACTACATTAATGGAATTTAAAAACGTTGACGTTCATTACGGCCCCATTCAAGCCTTGAAAAAAGTCTCTTTGACGGTCGAGGAAGGTGAAATTGTTACCTTGATTGGTGCGAATGGAGCGGGCAAGTCTACCTTGTTAATGTCTATTTTTGGGCAGCCGCGTATTTCGTCAGGTGAGATTATTTACCGTGGTGAAGATATTTCACAAAAATCGGCTCACTATGTCGCGTCCCATGGTTTGGCTCAATCGCCTGAAGGTCGCCGAATTTTTCCAGGCATGTCAGTAGAAGAGAATTTGCTGATGGGGACAATCCCAATCGGCATGGATCATGCGGAAGAAGACATGCAGCACATGTTTGATTTATTCCCTAGGCTGAAAGAGCGTCGCAATCAGCGCGCCTCAACGATGTCTGGTGGTGAACAACAAATGTTGGCCATTGCTCGTGCCTTGATGAGTCGTCCAAAATTGTTGTTATTAGATGAGCCTAGTTTAGGTCTGGCGCCCATTATCGTTAAGCAAATTTTTCAGATTCTGAAGGATGTTGCTAGCACAGGGATGACAATCTTCCTAGTTGAGCAGAATGCCAACCACGCCCTAAAACTGGCTAATCGAGGCTATGTGATGGTGAATGGTGAAATACGTATGACGGGAACTGGTCAAGAGTTATTGGTGAACCCTGAAGTGCGTGAAGCCTACTTAGGCGGTCATTAACATCTAGTTTCAGCATATAAAAGTAAAAACGGCGCTTCATTTGTACAAAAAATGAAGCGCCGTTTTTTTTATTTATGTGGATAAAAATAACGCTTTTGCACAGGATGTTCGCGCAATATCGCCTTTTAAGGTGTTTTTGATCCGCTTATTGAATTAAAAGGTTGATTCAATAGAAAGGGTTTAAGCTCGAAATAGCGTATCCGTCAAAATATCTCGAACCTGTGAGGGTTGCGTGGCCTTACCCAATGGTGCATTAAAAATAGCATCCACCTTGTCACCAAAATACGCATGCACTTCTTCTGCGCTCATAGCTGGATCTAGCCCTGCCGGGTTGGCAGATGTCGATACTATCGCGCCTTGGTAAGCGGCGCACAAAGACTGTACTGGCTGATGCTGTGACAAACGTATGGCAACGCTTTGATGCTCACCCCTCACCCAGCTTGGGGTAATGGTGGTATCTGGTACGACCCAAGAAGTGGGAATATCATTTTTGCTGATTAAGCGTTCAGCTGCTTTAGTATCTAGCATCTTTAGCCAAGGTGTTAGTTGGTCTTTTGCCCCAGCGATCAAAATCAGACCTTTGTATTCTGGGCGATTTTTTAGTGCCAGAATTCGCCTCACAGCAGACTCGTTATAAGGATCACAGCCTAAGCCCCAAACTGCTTCGGTTGGATAAGCTATGACGCCACCTTGTCGGATGATATCGGCAAGTTCTTCGACGGATGTTACAAGATGCATATAAATAAGCTTATAAAAGTATATGGGAAAACGGATAACGTTGGATTGTAGCGGGATTTTTGAAAGGGAGCCAGCAGGTATGCCTTTCGATTAATGACCTAAACATGGTGTCTTGATCGATGGAAAGGCGTTCCTGCTAGATAGAATTCTATTATTGCATAGATTCGATTTTTTCTTTGATTTCACTGATCTTACTATTCATTACTTTTTCTAAGTGTTCTAGCTCTTTGATCAGGTCATCTTTTGATGCTTTTGTTTCGTGTTGTCGACCAACAATTTGCTCTAGCTCTTCCATTGCGCGTAAAACGATTAGAGAGGGCTCTTGAACTTGACGGTAAGTTTGTTGACCACCATCCGCTAACACGGTTTTGGTTGAGCGACCAAACTTGAATTTCTTGCTTTTCGGAAGTAACGAGCCTTTTTCACGGCGGTAATAGATTTTTAAAACGTCGTGTCCGCCTTCGTAACGCAAAGTGAATTTTTCAATGTCCTGTATGCTGGTGATACCCATGGACTGAAGTGTTGGATACATAGCTAGCTTCCCGTTGATTAATAAACAAATTGTTGTCCTTAATTAGTAGGGGATTGTGTCCGTAAAAGCAAGTCCAAAACAGTAGAAAACTGAGATAATGCAGGCAAATTGCATATAGTTTTGCCTGCATTACATTTTCTTGATTAGCGTTATTTTAATCGCTGAAAATTAGTCTTCATCTTGCTCGGCGTGATCGATATTTAACTCTTTAATTTTGCGAGTTAACGTATTTCGTCCCCAGCCTAGTAGTAAGGATGCATCGCGTCGGCGTCCGCCAGTATGTGCTAGCGCTGTTTCTATCATGATGCGCTCAAACTTTGGCACGGCTTGATCGAGAATGCCTTTTTGGCCTGTTGCCAATGTGCTGTCCACCCAATTTTTAAGTGCTTCTTCCCATGATGCAAAGGGTTGTTCGTGAGGAACGGCAGCCAGTAATTCAGGTGGCAAATCCTCCACCAAAACTTCACGTCCAGAAGCCATAACAATCAACCAACGACAAGTGTTTTCTAATTGTCGAACGTTACCAGGCCATTCTAACTGTGTTAGATAGTTTTCGGTTTCTTTGCTGAGTTGTTTCGGTTCCACCGCTAGCTCTTCCGCTGCACGGCTTAGAAAGTGACGGGCAAGTTTAGGAATATCTTCGCGACGCTCTGCAAGCTTAGGCAAATGGATACGAATAACGTTTAGGCGGTGAAATAAATCTTCACGGAACGAACCTTTCTGTACCAAGTTTTCTAAGTTTTGATGGGTTGCTGCAATGATTCGCACGTCAACTTTGACTGGTGTATGACCACCAACACGATAAAACTCACCGTCTGCCAAAACGCGTAATAAACGAGTTTGTGTTTCGGCTGGCATATCACCGATTTCGTCTAAGAAAAGTGTACCGCCATTGGCTTGTTCGAAGCGGCCGCGACGTTGAGTGTTGGCACCCGTGAACGCGCCTTTTTCATGACCAAATAACTCAGACTCGATTAAGTCGTGTGGAATTGCTGCCATGTTTAAGGCAATAAAAGGGTTTGCTGCTCTTGGGCTATGAGTATGCAGTGCTTGTGCTACCAACTCTTTACCGGTACCAGATTCACCGTTGATTAAAACCGTAATGTTTGAGTTAGCAAGTCGACCAATGGCGCGGAAAACCTCCTGCATAGCAGGAGCTTCGCCGATGATTTCTTTATCGACTTCTGGCTCTTCTGCAATATCCATATTGTCAGTGCTGGGTCTTGCATTGCGGTGGTGGAGCATGGCTCGTTTCACCAGACTAACCGCTTCTTCTACATCGAAAGGTTTTGGCAAATATTCAAAGGCACCGCCTTGGTAAGAGGCTACAGCGCTTTCAAGATCCGAGTGTGCTGTCATGATAATAACAGGCAAATAGGGATGATCTTTCTGTAGCTTTTCAAGTAAAGCTAGGCCGTCCATGCCTGGCATTCTAATATCACTGATAATGGCGCTTGGTTGCTCTTTATCAATCATGTTGACTAGGTTTTCGGCGGAATCAAATAAACGACATTGGATGCCTTCTTGTTCTAATGTTTTTTCTAGTACCCAGCGAATAGAACGATCGTCATCAACAATCCATACTGTTTCTTCTGCTGTCATGAGTGTTTCTCCTGGTCTTGGACTGTCGTCTCAATGGGAATTAATATATTAAATTCGGTTTTTTTCGGGTAACTGTTACATTCAATAATGCCATGGTGCTGATGAATCACGGATTGCGCGATGGATAGCCCTAAGCCTGTTCCATCGGCTCGTCCACTGACCATGGGATAAAATAGTGTTTTAAGAATGGCTTCTGGTATGCCTGGGCCATTGTCTATAATGCTGATTTTGCATACTAGGCGATGGCGCTTAGAGCCAATGGTGAATTGGCGTAATGCTCGAGTCACCATATGAATGGTTTTATGGCGATTGTCTTCATCATCCAACAGCGCTTGCATGGCGTTTCTGGTGATATTGAGTAAGGCTTGAATCAACTGAGACTCGTCGCCGATCAAGTCTGGAATACTTGGATCGTAATCTCGAATCAGTTCAATTTGGTTGTCTGTTTCGACTGAAATAAGCTGTCTAACGCGCTCAATTACCTTGTGGATATTAAGAGGCTTGTTTTTAGGTAATTGTCTGGGGCCTAATAAGCGGTCAACAAGGTCACGTAACCGATCTGACTCTTCAATGATGACTTGTGTGTAATCGTTTAGCGCTTCGTCTGTGAAAGCGCGACTAATTAATTGTGCCGCACCACGAATACCGCCTAATGGGTTTTTAATTTCATGTGCCAAGCCTCGCACCAGCTCTTTGCTGCTTTCATGGTTCGCTATAATCTCGTCTTCTTGAGAGATGCGTTTCATTCTATCGCGAGGGTACAGCTCTATAATGAGGCTTTCAGTTTCATTCGATGTGCCCATAACAGGCGTGACGGTATAGTCACAAAAAAGCTTTCTGTTATTGCTGCTCTCTATTTCTGCCTCTCGCTTAGTGAAAGGGTGGCCAGATTTTATTGCGGCATAAAGGGCCTGAATGCTTTCTTCGTTTTCACGAAAAGCGGCGCCAATGTCATTGCCATAAATTCGTCGTCGGCTGACCGCCAATAGCATTTCAGCTGCAGGATTTAGATACTCGATCTCAAGTTTGTCGTTCAATTGAACAACTGCAGTGGATAAATGGTCGATTAATAAACTATACACAGACAGTGCCTCTCTATTGACTACTGCTTTTTATGATTTCCTTTAATAACAGTTGCAAAAAGCGAACCAACATTGGGCAGTCCGAGATAGCGTATTTATTAAGGTCTTTGTATTAACTAAAAAAAGTTCTATGCACAATTATAGTGCATCTTGGTATTGGTGTTTCTTTTCGTGCAAAAAAAGTTGTGCATTAAAAAGCTGTGCAAAAAAGTTGTGCATTAAAAGCCATACAAAAAAACCTACAAATGCGAGCAACAAAACAGGGCTAAAACGTTAGAGAAAAAAAAGCCTCGAACAAGGTCGAGGCTTTCGTATTTACTTAGCGATTAAGTATTAAGCGCTGTAGTAAAGTTCAAACTCAAGTGGGTGAGTCGTCATAGAAACGCGACGAGCTTCGCCAGTTTTAAGTTCGATGTAAGCATCGATCATGTCGTCAGAGAATACGCCGCCTTGAGTCAAGAACGTGCGATCTTCGTCTAGGCACTTAAGTGCTTCTTCTAGGCTGCTAGCAACCTGTGGAATCGCATGAGCTTCTTCAGCTGGAAGGTCGTACAAATCTTTGTCTGCAGCATCGCCAGGGTGAATCTTGTTTTTGATACCATCGATACCAGCCATCAACATAGCTGCAAATGCTAGGTATGGGTTAGCGGTTGGATCAGGGAAACGAGCTTCAATACGTTTGCCTTTAGGGCTTGCAACGTATGGGATACGAATAGAAGCAGAACGGTTACGTGCAGAGTATGCAAGCATTACAGGAGCTTCGAAGTGAGGAACAAGACGCTTATAAGAGTTAGTTGAAGCGTTAGTGAACGCGTTCAATGCTTTAGCGTGCTTGATGATACCACCGATGTAGTAAAGCGCCATTTCAGATAGACCAGCGTATTGATCACCAGCGAATTGGTTTTCACCGTTTTTCCAGAAAGACTGGTGAACGTGCATACCAGAACCGTTGTCACCAACGATTGGTTTAGGCATGAAAGTCGCAGTTTTGCCGTAAGCGTGAGCAACGTTGTGTACACAGTACTTAAGAATTTGAACTTCATCCGCTTTCTTAACTAGAGTGTTGAATTTAACACCGATTTCGTTTTGACCAGCGGTTGCTACTTCGTGGTGATGAACTTCAATAACCAAGCCCATTGTTTCCATAGCGCCACACATAGCGCCACGTAAATCGTGGTGAGAATCAACTGGTGGTACAGGGAAGTAGCCGCCTTTTACGAAAGGACGGTGACCCATGTTGCCGCCTTCAAATTTCTTATTTGAAGACCAAGCTGCTTCTTCAGAGTTGATCTCTACAGAACAACCTGACATGTCTGTTTTCCATTTAACATCATCAAAGATGAAAAATTCAGGCTCTGGACCAAAGAAAGCTGTGTCGCCAAGACCAGTCGACTTAAGGAACTCTTCTGCACGAAGGGCAACAGAGCGTGGGTCACGGTCATAGCCTTGCATAGTAGAAGGTTCGATGATGTTACAACGAACAATAACAGTTGATTCTTCAGTGAAAGGATCGATGATAGCTGTATCGTCCTGAGGCATCATGATCATGTCTGATTCGTTAATGCCTTTCCAACCAGCGATGGATGAACCATCAAACATTTGGCCGTTTTCGAAAAACTCTTCGTCTACCGTAATAGCTGGAATCGTTACGTGTTGTTCTTTACCTTTAAAATCGGTAAAGCGAAGGTCAACCCACTTCGCATCATGCTCAGCAATCAAGGCAAGGGTCTTGTTTGACATAGTTGTTCTCCAGTCGTAGTTAAAGCGAAATTATTTTTCGTTGTAAAAGGGGCTTTAATATTTAATACAAAGCGCCATTTGTCGAGTTATTTATCAAGCAGATAGTAAGCATAACTTGTGCCAGAAATCTGTGCGAGGTAATAAATGCTTATATTACAATGAGATAGAGTTTTTAAGATTAATATCGAGCTTAATGGTGGCCAAAAAGAAGCGTGCAAAAAGTCAGATTGCACCATAACGGTGCCTAAATTCGGTATTTTGTTCATTGTTGGTGCGAATTTAGCGTTTTCGTATCGACTGTCTTTTCTTTATACTATGCGCCTTCCCAATATCCGGTATAAATCACAACCCCTATGAAATTTATTGTTAAGTTTTTTGCAGAAATCACCATTAAAAGTCGTCCAGTTAGAAAGGCGTTTATTAAACAGCTTCGACACAATGTTAAGTTGGTTCTTAAAAAGTACGATGCCGATGTCGTTGTTTCTGGCAACTGGGATTTTATTGAAGTGTTTTCTGATAGGGATGAATTACGAGAAGACTTTATACAGGCACTTTCTAATATCTCCGGTATTGCTCATTTTCAGTATGTTCGTGAATTCCCATTAGTTGATTTGGATGACATTGTTGAACAGGCCATCGTTTCGTATGGTGATGTCATTAAAGATGCTGTGTTTGCTGTCCGTGTTAAACGTGTTGGTCATCACGACTTTACGTCGGTGGATGCTGAGCGACATATCGGCGGCTGTTTAAAAGCTCGTTGTGGCGCGTTGGCTGTTCGTTTGAAAAATCCTGAAGTATTGGTGCCTATCGATATTCGTGATAATCGAGTATGGATGATTGAACAACGTGTAGAAGGGCTAGGTGGTTATCCTCTAGGGTCGCAAGATTCTGTGTTGTCCCTGATGTCTGGCGGATACGATTCTACAGTGAGCTCCTTTTTGACCATGAGTCGAGGCTTGAAAACGCACTTTTGCTTTTTTAACCTTGGTGGTGACGCCCATGAAATTGGCGTGAAGCAAGTATCCAACTTCCTGTGGGAAAAATACGGCTCGGCGCTCAATGTGAAATTCATTACCGTGCCTTTCGAAGCGGTTGTCGGCGAGATACTAACAAAAGTCGATAACGCAGAAATGGGCGTGATTCTGAAACGTATGATGTTGCGAGCAGCGTCTCAGGTAATGTCTGAAGTTGGAGCGAAAGCCCTAGTGACTGGCGAAAGTGTTGCTCAGGTATCCAGCCAAACCCTGATGAACTTGAAAGTCATTGATCAGGTGACCGAAGAGTTAGTGCTTCGTCCTTTAATTACTACCAATAAACAGGTCATCATTGATAAAGCCATCGAAATTGGTACCGCGCCTTTTGCAGCCAGTATGCCTGAGTTCTGTGGTGTGATCTCGGTTAAGCCAACGACGCGAGCTAAAATGCACCGAGTAGAGAAGCAAGAATCTAATTTTGATTTTGCGGTATTAGAAGCCGCAATTGAAAATGCCCAAGTTATGTCTATTCAGAATGTGATGGACGATGTAGCGAAGCAATATCAGGGCGAAGTGCCGATTGTGCGTATGCCTGTAGGTGATGAAGTCATTATCGACATCCGTCACCCAGATGAAGCAAGCAATCGACCATTAAGAGTAAGTGGTCGTCCTGTCAAAGTGATTCCATTTTTTGCCTTGGAATCTAATTGGTCGGAATTAGAAAAAGATGTGCCTCATTTGCTGTATTGCGGCAAAGGGGTCATGAGCCGAATGCATGCTTCTTACCTATTGGGTAAAGGGCATGAAAATGTAGGTGTTTACCTACCGTAATAAGTACTAAAAAACGGTAGCATTTTTGTAGTATATGAGTGTTATCGTTTTTATTCGAATGCGCTTTTTACCCTGTTGAAGTATTTTTTGTGGACTTTTTTTGTCACTTTAATGGGATATTGATCAATATAAGGGTACAATTGCGCGAATTTTACCCCGCACCAAGATCCGAGACGCTTGAAGAGCATACCTGCCCGTATCAAGCGGCGGTATATCTTTTTGCTCACGCTAAATGCAGAGAACTATAAATGTCTAATGATATCAATAAGTTACGTAACGTAGCTATTATTGCCCACGTTGACCATGGTAAAACTACCTTGGTTGATCAGCTACTAAGCCAATCTGGTACACTAGATCGTAAGGACCTAGGTTCTGAACGAATCATGGATTCGAACGATCAAGAGAAAGAACGCGGCATCACTATTTTGGCGAAAAACACGTCAATCATGTGGCACGATTACCGTATTAATATCGTTGATACACCTGGACACGCCGATTTCGGTGGTGAGGTTGAGCGTGTATTGTCTATGGTTGACTCTGTACTTTTGTTGGTTGACGCTGTTGATGGCCCAATGCCACAAACTCGCTTCGTAACATCAAAAGCATTTGAGCGTGGTCTTCGTCCTATCGTTGTTATCAACAAAATTGACCGCCCAGGTGCTCGTCCTGATTGGGTTATGGATCAGGTTTTTGATTTGTTCGACAGCCTTGGTGCAACAGAAGAGCAATTAGATTTCCCTGTTATCTATGCGTCTGCAATCAATGGTATTTCTGGTGATGATCCAGAAAATATGGCGGAAGACATGACGCCTCTTTACCAAATGATCGTCGACAGCGTGCCTGTTCCTGATGTAGATCCAGAAGGTATGTTCCAAATGCAGGTTTCTGCATTGGATTACGATGCATACGTTGGTGTTATTGGTATCGGCCGTATTACTCGTGGTCTGTTATCTCCAAACCAGCAAGTTATCGTTAAATCTGCGGATGGCAAAGAGCGTAAAGGTAAAGTCCTAAACGTGAAGGGCTACCACGGTCTAGCGCGCGTTGATACTGATCAAGCGTCTGCAGGTGATATCGTATGTATCACTGGTATTGATGGTTTGAGTATTTCTGACACTCTATGTAACCCTGAGTGTGTTGAAGCGCTTCCTGCATTGACGGTTGATGAGCCAACAGTAAGTATGACTTTCATGGTGAACGATTCTCCGTTTGCTGGTAAAGAAGGTAAATACATTACGACTCGTAATATCTCAGATCGTCTTGAGCGCGAGCTTATCCATAACGTAGCTCTACGTGTTCGCCAAGGCGAAACGCCTGACAAATTCATTGTATCTGGACGTGGTGAGCTTCATCTGTCTGTATTGATTGAAAATATGCGTCGTGAAGGCTTTGAGATGGGTGTATCTCGTCCTGAAGTAGTTCAAAAGATTGTTGATGGAAAAGTTCAAGAACCATATGAGTTAGTGGTTATTGACGTTGAAGAGCAGCATCAAGGTTCTATCATGGAAGAGCTTGGCTTGCGTAAAGCTGAGTTGACTAACATGGAGCCAGATGGCAAGGGTCGTGTTCGTCTTGAATTCATGACGCCTTCTCGTGGTTTGATCGGCTTCCGTGGTTTGTTCCTAACGTTGACGTCTGGTTCAGGTATCATGACGAGCGTATTTGACCATTACGGACCAGTAAAAGAAGGTGATGTTGGTAGTCGCCAGAATGGTGTATTGATCAGTATGGTGACAGGTAAAACAGCAGCGTTTGCTTTGTTTAACCTACAAAGCCGTGGTCGCTTGTTCTTGGGTCACGCTGTTGAAGTTTACGAAGGTCAAGTAATCGGTATTCACTCACGTGATAACGACTTGTCTGTTAACCCAGTTAAAGGTAAGGCGTTAACTAACATGCGCGCCTCTGGTACAGATGAAGCCTTGACGTTGACACCACCGATTCGTCATACACTTGAGCAAGCGCTTGAGTTTATCGAAGACGATGAATTGGTTGAAGTAACACCAGAAAGTATTCGTGTTCGTAAGAAACTATTGACTGAAAACGAGCGTAAACGCGCTGGTCGTAAGTAATAGTCGCTATTCTATAAAGAGCAGCAGCAAATGAATTCATGCAAATGAATTTGTGAGCGACAGAAGCGCCTTCGGGCGCTTTTGTTTTTTCTGGGCTTTGGTAAAGTTGGTAGCCTTATTAATCTAGTCGAATAGGAGTGAAAGGGAATGAAGGTCTTAGTGCAGAGAGCCATAAACGCCAGCGTCGTCGTTGATGGTGACACCATAGGAGCGATTGATCACGGACAACTCGTGTTGGTCGGTATAGAAAAAGGTGACACGGAAGCCGATACCCAGCGACTCGCTGGCAAGCTTTTGAAATACCGTATGTTTGGCGATGAAGATGGCAAAATGAACTTAAATGTTCAGCAAGTGGCTGGCGGTATTTTGCTGGTGTCGCAATTTACTTTGGCGGCAGAAACTAAGAAAGGCCTTCGACCTGGATTTTCTACTGCAGCGGTTCCAGCAGAGGGCGAGAGGTTGTTTAACGACTTTGTTAGCAAAGTGCGTGCTCAGTACGATAACGTTGAAACAGGGCGCTTTGGGGCTGATATGAAGGTCTCATTTACTAACGATGGCCCTGTCACCTTTATGTTGGATTAAGTGGGCCGCTGACTCAGCATTTCGCAATAATGATGAGTCGCCTAGCTCGCTCTATTTGTTACCTCTTCTTCTTTTTCTTCACTGCCATCAACCACAACTTTCACTGTGCGGCCAGCAATAAGTCCAAGCTCAAAGAGCATCCACATTGGGATTGCTAGTAGGGTCTGAGAAAAAATATCCGGTGGTGTGATCAGCATACCGACCACAAAACAGCCTAGAAAAATGTAAGGACGTTTCTTTGATAGTGTCGCAACGGTGGTAACGCCGGCTTTAATCAGTAAGTAGGTAGCAACTGGGATTTCAAAGGTGACGCCAAAGGCAAAAAACAACTTTAAAACAAAGTTTAGGTAGTTGTTAATGTCTGTCATTACGGTGACTTCACCTGGTCCTACCGTGGTAAAAAAGCCAAAAATCAGCGGCAATACAACAAAGTAAGCAAACAAAACCCCCGCATAAAACAGAAAGATACTGGAAATGAGCAAGGGGATGGCAATTTGTTTTTCGTTTTTATATAGCGCAGGGGCGATAAAAGACCATGCTTGAAAAAGAGTGTAGGGAACCGAAATGAGTACTGCGACGGCAAAGGTTAGCTTGAGTGGTGCGAGAAAAGGAGAAGCCACTTCTGTTGCTATCAAAGAGCTACCAGCAGGCAGTAACAGTCGTAATGGTTCAGAGACAATAAGATATAAATCGTTGGCGAAAGAGTACAGGCCAAGAAAGAGAATCAGTATAGCCAGAACACATTTTAATAGACGATTTCTCAGCTCGATAAGATGAGCGACAAGTGGTGCTTGATTGGAAGAATCTGTACTCATAATGCGTCACATGTCCGCGTATAGTTTAATAATAATTAGGTTCGAGAAGCCGCTGTTTCGGACGTTTCTTTAATCTTATCTACGGCTTGTGGCTCAGCAGAGTCGATTGTATCTGTTGATGCTGACTCATTGTTTATTGATGGCTGGGCTTCTTGTTTAATGGTATCAACGTCTTCTGCTTTTGACGGCTCAGCAATGACGGGCTCAAGCTCGTCTGCTTTGGCTTCATAACCTTCAGGGTAAGGCGTAATGGTATTTTGAATCGCTTGACCTTCTTTCAGCAGGCGCTGATTGGTCTCGTTAATCTTCTGTTGCAGCTCTTCGTGATCTAGTTGTGCATTAATTTCTCTTTGCACAGAGCTGATACTGCGGCGAATTTTACGAACCCATAGCCCCGCCGTTTTGGCGGCATGGGGCAGACGTTCTGGCCCAAGAATTAAAAGGCCAACCACGAAAACAACAAGTAGTTCAGAAAAGCCAATGTCGAACACAGATTAGGCGCTCTTATCGTCTTTTTTGGCATCAGCATCAATGACTTTATGCTGGGCTGTTTTTTCGTCTTCGGTATCGCCGTCTTTATCGACGGCCTCTTTAAAACCTTTGACTGCACCACCTAGATCAGAGCCAAGGTTTTTAAGTTTCTTGGTGCCAAAAATAAGTACTAAAATGGCTAAAACGATTAATAATTGCCAAATGCTGATTCCGCCTAACATAAATTACTCCTACTGCTTATTTGGTGCGACTGGCCTTTTCTTCTAAGCCAGACAAATTAAATCTGCGTGCTAGTTCATCCAGTATAGCATCTGGGCCAATATCTAAATGAGATAACATGACAAGTGTATGAAACCATAGATCCGCTGTTTCATAAATTAAATCGGATTTATCGCCTGAAACGACAGCGTCTTTCGCGGCAATAATAGTCTCGATGCTTTCCTCACCAACTTTTTCTAGGATCTTATTTAACCCTTTTGCGTGAAGACTGGCAACATATGAAGAATCTGCTGCTGCGGCTTTGCGTTGTTCTAGAGTGGCTGCTAATTCAGCCAGTACATCGGATTTCATTATAGTCTCTCAAAGGTTACGGTTTTAAGACAAGCAGGTAAATCCCTACTAAAAGCAGCCCTAAGCTGGTTAAGTCTGCGTCTTTGATATGGTTTAAAGAAACAGGGTCAGTAATAACCCAAGCCGCCCCTAAGCTTAATATGCCAAGCAATCTAAAAGGGGTATTTTTTCGACCTTTTTTCAATTCTTTGCTTAACTGCTCAATGGCCTCGGTTTGCGCTTGCATGCGTTCTTCTTGATGCGACATTTGCGATAATGCAGTAAACACTAAATTCGGGATTTGTGGTAGTTGGCCTGCCCACTGTGGCGCTTGCTTGCGGACTTCTTCTATCACGCGTTTTGGTCCCATCTGTTCACGCATCCAGCGTTCTAGGAAGGGTTTTGCTGTTACCCATAGGTCCAAGTCGGGATAAAGTTGGCGACCTAAACCTTCAATATTGAGTAGAGTTTTTTCCAATAAAACCAGCTGAGGCTGAACTTCCATATTAAAGCGTCGTGCGGTTTGGAATAAACCAATCAGTACCTGACCAAAAGAAATGTCTTTCAGTGGTTTGGCAAAC
The DNA here is from genome assembly GCF_024397855.1 of Marinomonas rhizomae. Classification (NCBI taxonomy): domain Bacteria; kingdom Pseudomonadati; phylum Pseudomonadota; class Gammaproteobacteria; order Oceanospirillales; family Oceanospirillaceae; genus Marinomonas; species Marinomonas rhizomae. The sequence continues at coordinate 3,722,124 of NZ_CP073343.1, read as the reverse complement.
ATAGGTTCACAAACACTGCGAATAGCAGATTCAAACGCATGAACAGGAGTGCCTTTAGGAACCCAACCACTTTCAACGTGAAGTTCTGCCACTAAGCGATAATCTCGCTGGAAAAAAGCCAATAGATTGCGTGCTAAATAGCTTTTATCAGCGTCATCTAGGCTGCCCATGATGGCACAATCGATGGCAATATATTTAGGTTTCTGTGGATTTGATACATCCACAAAAATATTGCCCGGATGCATATCAGCATGGAAAAAGCTGTGTGAAAAAACTTGGGTGAAAAAGATTTCCACACCGCGTTCTGCTAAGCATTTCATGTCTACATTGGCTTTGTTTAGCGCAGCAATATCGGCTACTGGAATCCCAGATATGCGCTCCATTACCATGACATTGCGGTGGCTATAGTCCCAATGGACTTGTGGCACATATAGTAGGTCGGAATTGGTAAAGTTACGTTGTAATAAGCCTGTGTTACCCGCTTCTTTGGCAAGATCTAATTCATCTAGAATGGTGTATTCGTAATCTGTGACTACTTCAACAGGTCTTAATCGGCGGCCATCGGCACTTAAATTAGCAACAAGGTGCGCCAAGGTGTAAAGCAGGCTAATGTCTTTGCTGATGGTTTTTTCTATGTTTGGTCGAATAACTTTAACAACCACCTCTTCACCAGAATGCAGCTTGGCAGTATGCACTTGTGCAATGGACGCAGAGGCAAGAGGTGTTGCTGAAAACTCAGCAAACAGTTCAGATACTGGTGCTTTTAAATCTCTTTCGACAATAGCTTGAGCGATATGGCCGGGAAAGGCGGGGACTTTGTCTTGCAGTTTTGCTAATTCATCGGCGATATCGTCGTCTAACAAGTCTCGTCGAGTCGACAATATTTGTCCGAACTTAACAAAGATAGGGCCAAGGCTTTCTAAAGCCAGCCGAAGGCGCTCACCTTTATTTTTGCTAGCGCGCTTACGGCCAATCGAGCAAACAAGGCCAAGCGTGCAACGGATATACCAAGGCAAAAGCGCGAAAGGAATAAACACATCAAGACGAAAGCGCATGACCGTATACAGTATGCGCAGTAAACGAAAAGTACTGATTAACATGACTAGAATTTAAATCCTTTATGAAGCGCAACGATGCCGCCTGTTAAGTTTTGGTAGCTGGTGCGTTCAAATCCGACTTCATCCATCATGCTTTTTAGTGTTTCTTGATCTGGATGCATACGAATGGATTCAGCAAGATAGCGATAGCTGTCGGCATCATTGGCGATCAGTTTGCCCATGGTTGGCAATAGACGGAAAGAGTATTGGTCATAGACTTGCGATAAAAGCTCAGATTCTGGTTTGGAAAACTCTAACACCAATAAACGACCACCAGGCTTTAATACGCGATACATGGAGGCAAGCGCCTTGGATTTATCGGTAACATTGCGAAGACCAAAGGCGATGGTAATACAGTCAAAAGTATCATCTGGGAAAGGCAGAGCTTCAGCGTTGGCTTGAACGAATTTAACGTTACCAACAATGCCTTGATTGGCGAGCTTGTCACGGCCTACTTTCAGCATGGAATCGTTAATGTCTGCAAGGACCACTTGGCCTTCACTGCCAACAAGACGAGAGAATTTAACGGTCAAATCACCTGTGCCACCAGCGATATCTAATACACAGTTGCCAGCGCGAACACCGGATTGGCTAATAGTGTGTCGTTTCCAGAGACGGTGAATACCACCAGACATCAAATCATTCATGATGTCGTATTTGGCGGCTACGGAATGGAAAACTTGCGCGACGGCCTTTACTTTTTCATCAGTTGGAATTTCTTTGAAGCCAAAATCGGTGGTTTTTTTCTGATCGTCTTGCATAAACTACTTCATCCTAATGGTGTAATTGCGCGCCATTCTCTTTAATTGGAAAATTTTATTGGATAGCCTTATTGAAAAGCTTTTAACCCTTGTATTTGGCAGCGCTGCATTCAATATAAGCCGTTATTGTAACCGCGACGGCAAGGCTCTGGTACTGCTTTACCAAAACTATTTATTTGCCATTACTCGATTGCGGCCAGCTTCTTTGGCTAAATAGAGTTGTTTGTCTGCTCTGGCAAACAGGGATTCTGGGTTTTCTTGTTCTTGTAGCTCTGCGATACCGACTGAAATTGAAATCGATACAGGCTCGCCTTGCATATTAAATGGCGTTTTGGCGACCGCTAAACGAATGGCCTCAGCGCGTTCAATGGCTTGTGTTAAATTTGTGTTTGGAAACGCGATAACAAACTCTTCCCCACCGTAGCGGAAAATGAGATCTTCTTTTGCTAGAGCACCACGAATTTGCTTGGGTACTAGACGTAATACTTTGTCGCCAGCTAGATGTCCCCACGTATCGTTTACTTTTTTAAAGTGGTCTATATCGCAGACGGCAAGGCAAATAGGTTTTTGTGTTTTCTGCATGATTTTACACAGCGGCAAAATAGCGTCTTGATAGGCCGTGCGATTTGGTAAATCGGTTAATGAATCTGTCATCGCTTGAGCGAGCTTTTCTTGTAATAAAGAGCGCAAGGACACAGTGTCTTTTTCCATCCGCGTTACTTTATTTTTTAGTAGCGTGATAGATTGAGTGGCGTGTTTTTCTTGCTCAACCATTTGTGTTTTGTATTCACTCATGGTGCTAGATATGGTGGATAATCTGTCGTTAATCAGCGTTTTTAAGCTCTCTAAATCGTCTGCGCTCTGAACGGCTTGAGAGGTGTCGGTGACTTGTTTTTGTAATTGGCTATTAAAGCCTTCGCGGCTATCAGACAGTGTTTTCTGTGAGTGGTAGCTGCTAGAGATAGACTCATTGATACTAGCAAGTTGTTTATTCAGTTGATTGAGATAGTTGGTCAAACTTTCTTGAGTTTTACCAATAGCGATCATGACCAAATTGATTACTTCATCGAGCAATCCTGGCAGTTGCTGAATATTATCATTGCCTAGCAGTGCTTTTTTCAGGTCCAGAATGTCTTCATCGTAATGGCTTGGCAAAGATAGGTTGTTCGTGAGCGCAGCAAGCGTATGGCTTATTTGCATCATGATTTCTTGATCGTTTTTCTGGGGCTTTGTCGCTAGATCACGATTAAATAAACGACTGAACAGGGAGCTTTTAGGTTGGCTGGACTCTGTTGGGGATAGTGTCTTTTCTGCAAGTGCCAAAAAGCTTTTTAGGAGGTTTGGCCATTGAGAAGATACTTGCCAGTGTAAGCGTATCTGCGCTTCAAGCTGCTTTTTTTCTTGATGAGGGACGTTTTTACTGTCTTGTTTTTCAAGGAGGTTAATGAGTTCTTGTAAGGTGCTTCTGACCTGTTTGGCGCGACTTATTTGGGCTTCGTCACTTTTTATGAGAAGTGGCTCCGCGTCATTCAGAGCATCTTGTATTTCTTGAGCATTCGCCCCTTTGGTTATGACTTGGCGAATCTGGCGAACAACGGAATCAAGTTCAGGGCCATTTCCTTCAGCAAGCATGCTGGTTCTAGAAACAGCTTTACGTAACGCTTCTATTAATTTGTCACTCGATGATTCCGTCATATCGCCTCATTTTTATTTTTTCTGACGTTCTTTTTCAATTAGAAAATCAACGACTTTATAGATGTTTTCATTGCCATTAGCAGTTTCAGCACTGACCAAATATTTGCCGTCTACAACCAATCCAGGTACACCACGAGCACCGTAAGCGCGTATTTTAGCATCAGCTTGGCTAAGACGGCTGTTCACCGCAAAAGAATTGTACTGCTTACGGAATTCATCTTCGCTGACACCATAATTTACGAAGAAAGCGGCCAGCGCATCTTCAGAGTTTAGGTTACGACGCTCAACATGGATAGCATTAAAAAGGTCTGCGCGGATTTTGTCTTCTATGCCAAGTAGGTCTGCAACATAGAAGGCTTTAGCGTGCGCTAACCAACCACGTCCGAAGACGGCTGGTAAGAATTTAAAATCCACATCGCTTGGCAAGTCTTTTTTCCAGGCTTGAGTAATAGGCTCAAGTTTGTAGCAGTGTGGGCAGCCGTACCAGAAAATCTCAGTCACTTCGATTTTACTAGGGTCACTGGTGCGAACGGGTGTTTTGATCGTTGTGTAGCCGTTACCGTCACTGTATTCAGCCGCCGCTGCCGTCAGTGGGATGAGAAGAGAAAGTACGAGTGCTGAAAACAGCTTTATCATGGATGGCTCCTAGTCGAATTAATGTTTGTTAACTTACTAAAGGTATTCTTACATCATGCACAGATTTACAACAGAATACGATTCCATCAAAGACTTAAGGTTCTAATTTTCCAGTAAGTTTACACAAAACTTACAAAGATAAGGCCTATCTCTTGGCCATTATTTGTCTTGTTTTGTAAATCTCTGTCTTGATTGTGTTGATTTGCCCAGATTTGGGCTGGCAGTCGAGTTTAACATGGCATATTTTCGTGTTTGCTGGCATTATATACAGCAATTGAAATAAACCTGAATGCAAATCCGAATCTATTGACGAATATCAACTTATGACACCTTTTGACTCCACTTTCCAATCCGCGCATTTTATTAAGAGTGCAGAGAAGCTTTCCCAATGTCCTTTAGACCAAGGTGTCGAAGTCGCATTTGCAGGTCGATCAAACGCAGGTAAATCCACTGCACTTAATACCCTCACGAATCAAAGAAAATTAGCTCGGACATCAAAAACACCGGGCCGAACTCAGTTGATTAACTGTTTTGGTTTGAATGTTGACGACCGTCGTCTAATTGACCTTCCAGGTTACGGCTTCGCTAAAGTGCCTATTGCCATGAAAAAAGTTTGGCAAGCACACATGCAAGATTACCTGATGAATCGTCGTTCTTTGGCTGGTGTTGTCTTAGTAATGGACGTTCGCCACCCTTTGAAAGAATTCGATGAAATGATGTTGGATTGGGCAAAATCAAATGGTATGAAAGTTCATGTGTTGTTGACCAAGTCTGACAAGCTAAAACGTGGTCCCGCAAAATCCACCATGTTGGCTGTACAGAAAGTTCTGAAAACACTGGGTGTTGATGGCTCAGTACAAACTTTCTCTTCTTTAAATGGTGACGGTGTTGATGACTTACGCATTAAATTGGCGGAATGGTTAGTGCTTGAAAATCTTGAAGGTATTCCGGTTTCACCAAACGCATAATAGAAGCCTTTTCAAGATAATATAGTATTAAAAAAGAGGCTCATGATGAGCCTCTTTTTTAGGTTTTATTTTCCTTTTTCTAAGCGATTTTTAGACTGTGTTCTGAGGATTTTCTTACTGAAGGTTTTCATATGCTGCTTCTGAGCATAGGCTCCTTGAGCTGAACGAGCATTAAATGCGTCCTCTTTTAGTAGCTTTTGGTAATTATCCCAATGAGATTTCGGTAATTCGCCGCTCTCCAACGCATACAAAACTTCACAGCCAGGTTCTGTTTGGTGACAGCAATTGTTAAATTTGCAGTGTTGGGCCAGTTGTACAATGTCGTGGAAGGCTATCTCTAAACCGTCTTGGGCATTAAGTAGCTGTAACTCACGGATGCCTGGTGTATCGATGAATAACACGCCGTCGGCATTAATCAGCAGTTGTCGAGACGTTGTGGTGTGCTTGCCTTTATCATCGTCTTCACGGATTTCACCTATTTCCTGAATGTCAGGAGAGCTAGATTGTCTGTGAAAGAGCGCATTTATTATCGATGATTTACCAACTCCAGAAGATCCAACCATTGCAATAGTTGTTCCTGTATTGAGATAGCTCGTCAATGACAAAAGTGTATCGGGCTGTAATGTAGAGAGACAGACAACATTTTGGACCTTTAGATCTCGAATTTGGTCTAAAAAGTCGTCCGTCTTGTCAGTCAAATCGATTTTGTTTAGCACAATGACAGGCTCGATATGAGACTCGTAAGCCATAGCGAGATAGCGCTCTAATCGTTTGAGGCTAAAGTCACTGTTTGCGCTGGTGACAATAAAAAGGTAGTCCAAATTCGCCGCCATGAGTTGCCGTTTCTGGTTGCTCAAGCGTTCTAGTTGGTTTTTCGCGTCTAATACTTCAATGATACGAAAGTGCTCATGAGCTTGTTCTATGATCACCCAATCACCGACACAAAAATGTTCGCTGACTGGTTGAAAGCTTTCTGGGCAAAGCAGTTCCACTTCGCCTTCTTCCCAATTGCCACCTAAGCCTTTGATGACCGAACGATGAATCGCACTGATTCGAAAGACCTGTAATTCGTTAGATTGTAGTTTTTCAAACGTTTGAGTGTCTGTTTGTTGCAGGAAAAAATGGCTCCAACCTAAAGGTTGTAATCTAGATATATTCAATGTTTTAGCTCCGGCTAAAGATACAAAAATTAGTTAGATAAAACTAAAAACGCCGGATGAGACAGTGCAAAGAAAGATATCCCGAAAGAAATCTTATAAGAGGGGCAGTTCAAAGAAAAACGGTAAAACGTCTAACGCTATTCTAAAGTCTGATACTCTGTGCAGTCTTAATCGGCGTTGAGTTGAATACAATCATCAATAATCTCCTTAAGTATTTAAATGAAGCTTAATATTGTGTGAGTTTTTGGGTTAGGTCAAGTTAATACGAGTGAGTGATTACGTCTTGCTGTATTTGAGGAAAACGCGTTAGAGTGGCAGAGCAGCATCAGCCTGTAACATGGCTTGCATGTTTTCTGCCGTCATTGGCTTGGCGTAATAATAGCCTTGGCCATATAGACAACCCATTTTGATCAGCATATCGGCTTGAGTTTTATTCTCGATGCCTTCTGCAATAGCTTCGCTGCCAAAAGAATTCGCCAGCATGATGGCAGTAGACACAACAGCTTGTTTTTTAGAATCTTGTTCGATGCCATTGGTAAAAGAGCGATCAATTTTTATGTGGTTTACATTGAGATTGCTGATATAAGACAGAGAGCTCATACCTGTCCCAAAATCGTCTATGGCCAATTTGATTCCAGCATTTTTAAAGTCACTTAAACGACTCGATATGTCATCTATGTTAATGCTGGTAGAAGATTCGATTAGTTCTATTTCTAGTTTACTTGGATCAATTTTATGCTTTTTAAGCAGCGTAATGGTGAATTCTAATAGACTTGGGTCAAGTAAATTGTATGGTGATAGGTTGATCGCGATTGGTGTCAATATGCCCTGAGTGTGCCAAATATCAAGTTGTTCAATGGCATTTAGAATTACATAGCGTCCAAACTCTTGAACGCGTCCACTTTGCTCTATAAGGTCAATAAAGTGTATTGGAGCAAGAAGTCCATCGGTGGGATGATGCCAACGAGCTAATGCTTCTACGCCAATAATATGGCCATTTTTAAGTGACACTTTTGGCTGATAGTGCAGTTTAATTTGTCTGTCTGATAATGCATTATCGAGATCCGCACGCAATTTTAAACGTTGGCGACCGCACTTTTTATTACTTTCACTAAACATACTCCAACCACTGCGTTTTTGCTTTGCTTCATGCATGGCGGTATCCGCGCAAATGATTAGGGATTCAGCATCTATTGCGTGGCTTGGGTAGTGTGAAAAACCTATGCTGGCTCCTGTACTGATTGAAAGATTGTTTACCATAACCGGCTCATTGCAGATAAGTATTAACTTCTGAACCAATTTATAGGCTTCTTCTATGCTTAATTCAGGAGACCAAATAATAAATTCATCGCCGCCAATACGAACAAGAGTTTGTGTTTCATTTAGCGCTTGCTTTAGTTTCTGCGCTACTTTTATCAATAGCGTGTCCCCCGCCGCATGCCCAAATGAGTCGTTTACTTCTTTGAATTTATCCAAATCAATAACGAAGAGGCTAGCTTGCTGAAGCGCTAATTTGTCAATATAACCTGATTTTAACGGTTTTGTGTCTATTGGGTTGGGGATGACGTTTTGCATCATATTGGTCAGAAATAGTCTGTTAGGTAGGCCTGTTAACGAATCATGAGTGGCCAAATGAGCAAGTGCATCGTTTTTACCCTGAACACGTTTATTCATCCACGATGATAGGGTGAGGGCGAACCAAGTTGCTAACCAGAAGACGATAATGGAGGTAATGATTAGGCGTTTCATGACAAAATTTAGCGTGTCATCGATATTTTTCGAGGTCTTAATAATGGTGATTTGGTATTGCTCTCCTAGAATCATCTGCCAAATAAATTGCTTATCGTCCAATACTTCCACACCGTTCGGCATATCTTTCATAGGCATACGCTTGTAGGTATGTGATGCTAATGCTGGCATCAAACGTTCTAACTGAAAGGGGGATATTTTATTAGTAATAGACCACTGTAAATTCGGGCCGGAGAGGTTTAAGTAAAATTCTGATGAGTCTAAATTATCATTGAAATACACCAGTTCGATAAGCTCAGATACCCGTTCTTTTGAATCTTCTTTATCTGTTAATAGAAGTTCGCCTTGCAGTAGCATGGCTTGGCGGTGCAGTGAATCCAGTTCTGTTTTTAATCCTAAGTCAGCGGCAAGGCGATAAGATACGACCACATAAATTGTAGAGACAGATAACGCAACACTCAGACAAATCATTATCAACTTTAAGCGAAAAGATTTATCCCTTTGCAATTCTGATAGTGGTGGCATAAAAACCTTGAAAGATAAGCGTATTTTTATTTTTTACTTTTGTCAGTACTAATACCTGCAAAATGGTAGACGGGACACCATCCAAACAGTAGAGATATTAAATTGAGGGCGCCAAATATACCTATGAGTACTTCTAAAATGGGTTCCTGTAGATAGTCGCCGTTGAAAACAGCAAAACCAGTAAAAACAATCCCAACAACACCTCGAATCGCTCTATCTAAAGGGTGTAAGTTTTTCTTCATTTTGGGACGGCCTCTTATTGATTAATATATCGACTACTATGAGATAGTCGACTTTGGGCAGATAAGAAACAAGATTAAGACTGTAAGGAATTGCATCGCAATGTAAGTCTGAGCAGTTTAATTTTATTAAACTCCTTTGATAATTTATTGTGAGCAATGTTTTTTTAGAAGCTCATAGACTATGCTTTTTCAGGTGTAGGTTGTTTTTCGTTATACGTGCTAATCACTTCTATGGTTTTAGGATAGACTTTACCGTTCTAATACAAGGTTATGCTTTTATGGTCGTACTGCTTCTTGCTCAGGTAATTCTATTTTCGATTTTTCCTCTGTATTTTTCTTTTCTTAGCGGTAGCTTACGGCGCACATCTTTTTATACTTACATTGCTTTAGTACTGCTAATTGGTGGCTTTTTTGGCAATGTGTACAGCCTTCCAATTACAGAAAAGATTAATATTTCTGGCGGAAATCTTTGTTACGGTGCTTTTATGATGGCATCTGTTCTGTTTGTGTTTGTTGAACGAGACATTTTTATACTTCGCCATTTAGTACGCCTTGTTGTGTTGGTTAATGTGTTCAATGTATCGCTGTCCTTGCTGGTGGGCAAAATTCTTACGACACCAGGCATCATCAACCCTCACAGTATTTCTGCAGCATTATTTGATGTCTCTATTGCTTTTATTATATTAGGTGGCTCGCTGATTATTGCGGAGCTGCTGTTTCTGTTTTATTGCTTTGATGCAGTGAAAAAATGTCAATGGTCTTATCCAGTGACGACTGCTGTTTATATTTTGCTGTTTATTTTTACCTTGTGTCTAGATGGTGTGCTGTTCCCATTTATTGCTTTCGGCATCAATCCTGTCGTGCTTGATATTGTTATCGGCGGATTGAGTGGCAAAATAGTCATGGCTTGTTCCTTTAGTATTCCTCTCATCTTTTTTGCCATCATAGGCCATCGTTCTTTGTCTGCTTACCTAGCAAACGACACGGTAAAATGGTCTTCATTATTTACGATTAACCGTCAGCTGAAACGTGAATTATCCGAGAAAAATTATGGCCTGAAGCAAGCCGCTACCGTGTTTAATAACGTAAAAGAAGGTCTTGCAGTTGTTGATACAAGTGGTCTGATTATCAAGGCGAATCCTGCGTTTTGCTCTATGGTTGGTCTATCTAAAGGGTTAATTCCTGGCGTGACACCTATTCATACACTCTTTTCATCCGCAGATTCAGATATGCTCCCTATTGATAAAAGTGGTCATTGGCGTGGCGAGGTTAAGTTTGGTAAGGCTTCTCAAGGATTATTGACAATTACACCTGTTGGCGCTGAATCTAGTCAGGCTGAAACCTATGTTTATTCATTAGTAAACATAGATGAGCTGAAGGAAACACAAAATGAACTTTTTTACTTAGCGCGCCATGACCCATTAACAGGCTTAGAGAATAGGCGTGTATTGGATGAGATAATCACCGACCTTTCTGCAGAGAGCATATGTTTGATTGTTGTCGATCTCGATCATTTTAAAGATGTAAATGACAGTTATGGGCATGGTGCAGGTGACATGGTGTTGTCTGTGGTTGGCCAGCGATTGTTGGGCACGTTAAGTAGCATTCCGACATTTACGGCTCATGTGTGCCGAACAGGTGGTGATGAATTTGCGGTCTTGATTGTTACATCAGATAAAGAGGTGATTGATCAATTAAGCCAAACTATTCAAGGTGCTTGCAAGTCAGTGATAACGCTTCCACAAGGAAGTGAAATTTATGTATCTGCAACCTTAGGCGTTAGTTTTCAAGGCCCTAGTGATAAAGGAGATATATTACAAAAAGCTGATTCTGCTTTGTATGCAGCTAAAAGTGAGGGGCGAGGCAGTATTGGCTATTATGAAGAAAAGTTAACCAGTGTGAGCCAGAGAAAAATACAGTTGAGTGTGAAGCTAAAGCAGGCACTTGAAGCCGAACAATTACAAGTTTTCTACCAACCTCAATACGCCAGCGCCACGAAAAAAATTGTTGGTGTTGAGGCTTTAGTGCGTTGGTATGATGCCGAGCTAGGGTGGATTGGACCGGATGAGTTTATCCCAGTCGCAGAAGAAATGGGCTTAATTGAAAAGCTTGGTGAATGGGTTTTGTTGACCGCCTGTAAGCAGGGTAAAGCTTGGCTTGATAGCGGTATAAAGGATATTAAAATGTCGGTGAATGTGTCCGCTCATCAGCTGCGTTTTGGTCAATTTATGAATACGGTCAAACATACTTTGTTAAAAAGTCGCTTACCTGCTTCGATGTTACAACTTGAGTTAACGGAGTCCTCGTTTATTGAGCGTGAGCAAGACGTCATTCCTCAACTTGTTGCGCTAAAAGCCTTGGGTATTCAGTTAGCAATCGATGACTTTGGTACAGGATATTCTTCACTTTCCTATGTTGCTATATTGCCTTGGGATACGTTAAAAATTGATCGCAGCTTTGTCAATCGTCTACCCGAAGACAAAGCACAACGCCAAATGACAGATACAATTCTACAGCTCGCTAGCAATATGGATTTAGTCATCGTGGTTGAGGGTGTGGAAACTCAAGCTCAATTTGATTATTTACAATCAAAAGGGTGCGAGATCATACAAGGCTACTATTTTTCTCCTGCTGTGCCAGCCGATAAAATTATTTTCCCGACAAATCGTTCGACATTTGTCAGAGATGAAGAGTTATAAAAAACATCAGCCCTTTATAAATAGATAAAGGGCTAATTAGTTTTTATTGAGAAACGCAAAATTTGATTTGAATAACCTTATTTGCGTCTTGCTTGATCAGTGTCTCCAATCTTATTCTGCTGATATAAAGGTTTCTATTTATATCATGGTGAGGATTCTATGCTGAACTGCATGCCTATATCATTATCAAAGGTTCTGTTATTCATAATAAGCGGAATATCCCTTGCAGCATGCTCCGGTAATCGTATTCCTGTATCGGATCATAGCGATGGAAAGATTTTCTATAATGAAGACCGTACGGCTGAGGTCGGGAAGAGTCTTTTTGACGTAATTAAGTGGAAACTATGGGGCGATGCCGAGCCATGGCCTGAATTCGTTGATGATAATTGGAAACCTAATTTTACTCAGCCCCTTATGCCGGGTGAAGGCATGGTTACTTTTATTAATCATGCAACAGAGCTTGTTCAATTTGAACGTCTTACCGTATTAACTGATCCTATTTTTTCCGAGAGAGCCAGTCCATTTTCATGGATAGGGCCGAAACGACACAGAAGTCCGGGGGCTTCTATAGAAGCATTACCAAAAGTGGATGTCGTTATTATTAGCCATAATCATTACGACCATATGGATCTTGATTCATTAGTCGCTATCAACAAGAAAGATCATCCCACCTTTATTGTGCCTTTAGGGAATAAAAAATACCTCGAAGATAAAGGCATTAAAAATGTTGTAGAGCTCGACTGGTGGCAAAACTATTCATCAAAAGATGGTTCTATTATTACACTTATTCCAATGCAGCACTGGTCTACCCGAGGGCTATTCGATCGCTTTGAAGCGCTTTGGGGAGGATATGTCATTGAGTCCTCAGATTTAAAAGTCTTATTTGCAGGGGACACCGCTTACAATCGTCAGTTTAAAGAAGTGCAAGAAAAAATGGGGCCGATGGATCTGAGTATTTTGCCTATTGGTGCTTATGAGCCACGTTGGTTTATGAAAAATCAGCATATGAATCCTGCAGAAGCGATTCAGGCTCACCTAGATCTTGAGTCTAAATTAAGCGTGGGAATGCATTTTGGTACGTTTCAATTGACCGATGAGGGTATTGATGATCCCGTGATGGATTTAGCCAAGGAACTGGCTGCTGAAAAACTTGATCCAAAAGAATTTATAGTGCAGAAAAATGGTCAAACTATTTTTTTTAATAATGTTAAATCTGATAATCAATAAGAGGAAATGTACTATTGAAAATACTATTTTTTCTAATTATGACTATATTAACAACAAGTGTCTTTGCTTCGACACAAGATGAAATAAATCATCTATTGGAGTATGTCGAAAAAACAAATTGCCAATATGAAAGAAATGGTTCCATGTATAATGGTAAGGAGGCGTTTGATCATATACAACGCAAGTACGATTATTATCAGGATAAAATCAAATCGGCAGAGGATTTTATCGATTATTCTGCTAGCAAAAGCGCGATATCTGGAAAGCAGTATCTCATTCATTGTGAGGGGAACAAGGTAGTGAAAAGCAGTGACTGGTTAGCTGCTGAACTCAAGCGTTTTAGAGCCGAGTATAGATAGAATGGGCAAACTGTCACATGCTTTCTTGAAAAGCCAACTCGTCGAGATTTCTTCACACCTCTCGACGAGTTGGCTTTTTCGTTTTGAGAAAAATACAAGAATAAAATAGCTGCGAAAAATACAAAATATGTAAGCAGAGGTTTTTCTTTGTTGTAGATAAGTAGATTTCATTTAGCACGGGAATCATCTAAGGTAAACTTTAGCTTAAAGTTTGCTGGAAAGGTCCATTTTTAATGTTTGTAAGGTTCCTGCGTCCAAACAATCTCTCCCAAAAAATGATGCGTGTGATTTTTTCCATTTATTTGGTTGTTACCCTTCTAATCACAAGTTTACAGTTTTTGAGCGAATATCTGAAAACGCAGGATGCTATTGTCAGCGAATTACAGCAATTGGAAGCAACGGTTCGGGGTCCAATTTCTACTAGCTTGTGGCAGTACAACCGCAACCAGTTAGATTCGCTTACCTCGGGGCTGATTCAAATGCCAATTATTGAAGGTGTGGATGTTTTAGACCAAAATTCGCAAAGTATAATATCGAAAAGATTCTACGACTCTAGCTCTGTTCCACTGTCTATTTTTGATTCGACATCAGCATTAAGCTGGACTCTAAATGGCGAAAGCATACCTCTTGGTACGCTGGTACTTTATTCATCCTCAGGTGTGGTGCTAGAACGAGTTTGGTTCGGCTTTGCTTTGATTGCTATTACCGCATTCATCAAGTTAACTGTCTTATTCTGGCTGTTTATTTGGGCCTTTGACCGCTATTTAGCAACACCTTTAAGAGAGCTAATGTCGCAAGTGAATGAGGTGCAGTTAAGCACAAGTATCAGTAAGCGCATTCATTTATCGAACGCTGAAAATAACGAACTTAGTCAGCTTCAAGAACATATGAATAATATGCTTTCCGCTATGTCTTCGGACAGAGAGCGATTGTTAGAAGACGAGCAAGCCAAGCGAGATTGGTTAGAGAATGCCGTGGCAAAACGTACCGAAGACCTACAAATTCTCAATGAAAAACTCAAATACCTCGCAACAAGGGATTCTTTGACGGATGTCTTAAATCGAGGAAGCTTTTTTGAAACAGCCCAACAGTTGTTGGTGCTTTCCCAGCGTCAAAAATCGACAGCGTCTTTTGTCCTGATGGATTTAGATTTTTTTAAGCGTATCAATGATACTTATGGTCATTTTATCGGGGACAAAGTACTCATCCACTTTACCCAAACACTTCAGGGCTTTTTAAGAAAATCAGACCTTCTTGGTAGAGTGGGCGGCGAAGAGTTCGCTATATTTCTTCCAGATACCGGATTGGATGCTGCCTGCCAGCTTGCTGATAAAATACGTCAAACTATAAGTGATGCTGCGTTAGAAGTGGAAGATAAGACAGTCACTTATACTGTAAGCCTTGGTGTTGAATCATCGGAGCCTGAAGATCAGTCAATTGATGAACTGTTTAAACGTGCCGATTTGAAGCTCTACGGAGCGAAAGATAAGGGGAGAGATCGTGTTGAAAGGTAATAAACTAAGAATGCTATCCCTCCTTATGTTTGCCTTGGTAGCTGGCGTGTCGAGTGTTAGTCATGCGAAGACACTAAAAGTGTGTTACGACCAATGGCCACCGATGACAATATTCCCAACAAAAGCAGCTCCTGAGCGTGGTGTCGTCATCGACATGGTTGAGCAAATATACTCTTCAAAAGGATATACCCTCGAATACTTTGAAGTACCTCTAGCAAGAGGGTTGGACATGGTAGCCGAAGGGTTATGTGATATGTTGCCAGAATATCTCTATTCGAAGAATTCAGAGAAAGGCTTTAGCTACGCCGATGAAGCAACTTTTTCCTACGCCAGTGCTTTTGTTGTTCGAAAGAATGATCCTTGGCGTTATCAAGGCATCCAATCTTTAAATGGCAAACGAATCGCAACGGGTCCTGGTTGGGATTACAGCTCGATGAGTGCTGGCTATCAAAACTATATCGATGACCCGAAAAACGCTAACTTTGTTGAAGTCATCGCGGGTTATGATGATGTCGTTGACCGTATCTTTCAGATGATTAAAGAAAACCGAGTCGACTTATATGCAGATAACGAGCTCGTCCTGCAGTATGTTTTAAACCAGCTGAACTTAAACGATGACCTCATAGTTGTGCGTCCAGGCTTAGAGAAAAACCTAGTTGAAATGCCCATCTTTTCAAATAAAATTCCCTCTGAAAAAAGACAAGAATTGATCAATGTTTGGAATCAAGGTCGCTTGGCGATGAAGGGCAAAAAAGAGCAAGCTCTGCTTAGCAAGTATAAGGTATCATTGGAAAAATAATGTAAGACAGTTTTATTCCTTTCGAATAGCTAGAAAACAACCGATAGATTCACTATCAGCTTAACTCATTGAAGAGTTGACCCACCTAGAATTGACTCGTTCGACGATCAGCCTGAGCCACTATTTGCATCAGCAAAGACATCGTCATGCACGGATATTGAAATGCTAAGTAATACAACCGAACTCAAGCTTGAACCGATTGATGCTGTCATCACTTGGGTCGATGGGAGTGATGCGAAACATAGACAAAAACGACAAAAATATATGGCAATGGAATCTTTGCCATTGAATGAAAATGCGTCGAATCCTCATAGGTGGATGTGTAACGATGAAATCCTGTATTGCATTCAATCGATTGAAAATCATGCTCCTTGGATAGGTAAAATCTGGATTGTCGTTGATGATAAAGGCCCTGATTTATCAGGTCTATCGGAAAGCATTAGGAATAAAGTGCATCTAGCTTATCATGCGGAAATCTTTGCTGGATTCACTCACGTGTTACCCACCTTTAATTCTTTGGCCATTGAAAGTATGTTGTGGCGAATTGAGGGGCTGAGTGAGCGATTCATCTACTTTAACGACGATGTATTCTTGGCTGCACCTTTAAAACCGACTGATGTGTTTGATGGACTAGCGCCTGTTTTGCGAGGCAAATGGGCTGATTTTAGTGAGCGAATTAGCGGCAGTGAAGCACGTATTGATCCCGCGAAATTTCATTACTTTATGCAGGTGAATGCGGCTAAAATGCTAGGCTTCTCTGCGTCAGAGTTGTATTCCGCGGCACATGTTGTCCATCCATTTCGACGTTCAAAAATGGCTGAACTCTTTGCTCGTTTTCCCGATTGCTTTGTTAACAATATCCAGTATAGGTTTCGGAATTTGGAGCAATTTTTCCCGCAAGGACTGCATAATCATGCTTGTATCATGGATAAAGAGGCCAAGATCAACACGTCAGATGACCACCTTCACATCTCAAGTGGATATGGAAAAGGGCAACCGCCTGCTGATACTTTGGCAATATTACAAAGAGCAACGGACCCTGACATCAAGTTTTTATGTGTAAATGACCTTCCTCAACTCATTGAGGTCATTCCAAATGCAGCAGAGTGGGTTGCTCAGGCCATTGGCGGCTTTTCGGGGCGCGTGAAAAATACCACAATGGATATGTCGTGTTTGAAAACAGATGAGACTGGGATAGAGTCAGTAGCGTAAGAGTAGAAAAGCAGAAAGCCGAAAATCTAATGACTTTCGGCTTTCTGCTTTTTAGTACTATGTGTTATTAGTACTGAGAGTCTTTTAGCACTCGTTCGCCATAAATGCCATTTTTCGGAATTGGCTTGTAGCTAGAGTTAGCCGCGCGCATTACTCGAATGCCTTCTGCGCCAGCATTACGAGCTGAAATAATGTCACCATCCGCATCACCGTAATAAATTTTAATGTCATTGTCTTTAATGTACTTAGTTTTCGTGTATTCAGTACGGCTTGATCCTGCAAAAATAACATCGTGCATATCTTTGATATCAAAAGTTTTTTTCAAATATTCGGTAGTGAAATTACAGTCAGAACCGGTACGACCAGTGATGAAATAAATGCTATCACCGCGTTCTTGGTGCATGGCAATCAATTCTTTAGCAATATTCTTAGGCATGCTGAATGCGTCCCAACCACAATTCGCCTTATCCCAAAAATCTTGATTCGATAGGTAAGAGTAACCATTAGGGGAAAATTCTTGCTGACCACGATAAAAAACTGGCGTACTGAATAAGCTAGTGTCATCAATATCTAAACCAACGGCAAAAGGCGCTTTGCCTTGCAGTTCTTTCTTGATATCCGCAACAGAAATCATCTTCACATCTGCTGGCATGCCCGCAGAGGTCATATCGATAGTGGAGTAGCCTTTATGCGTACCTGGTGTTTTTGGATCCGCGTTAGCAGACAAGCTAGCGACACAAGCCAGTGCAACAGTTATCGAGCGTAGAGTATGGTTCACAGTGTTCCCTATAGGTTTCATTGTTGATGACTTGCGTATCTTATCGCTAATAAATACGACTTTCTATCATCTTGTTTTTTTGTCAAAAACTTTTGAGAGGTCTTGCCTCATTTAGCTTTAAGCTAGTCGTTCTTCTTCAACCCCAAGTAGTTCTCTATCCCTTTGATCTGGTCTTCCGTGTGGTGGTTGACGTAGAGCACTGTGGTTTCTTTCCCTTCACAAATTTTCTCGATCAGCGCGAGGACAAGTTGGCGGTTCATGTCGTCTAGGCCGAGGCAGGGTTCATCTAGGATCAATAATGGCGGGTGTTTGACCATGGCGCGGGCGATGAGTAGTAAACGCTGGTCGCCGTATGAGAGTTTGTTGAAGGGCTGGTCGGCGCGGTCTTTCATGCCGAGTAGTTCAAGCCATTGATCTGCAATTTGCTTCTGGTTATCGGTAGATTTGCTGTACATGCCGATGCTGTCGTAGAAGCCGGAAATAATAACGTTTTTACAACTGGTGCTGACGCGGTATTCCCATTGCAGTGCCGTGGAAACATAGCCGATAAATTGTTTGATCTGCCAGATGCTTTCGCCGTTCCCACGCTGGAATCCGAAGACAAAAATGTCGTTGGTGTAGCATTGTGGATGATCGCCAGTGATCAAAGACAAGACGCAGGTTTTGCCGCTGCCATTGGGGCCGCTGAGTTGCCAATGTTGGCCGCGCTCAATGGTCCAATCCAGTTTATCGACAATGACAGTATCACCGTATTTGATGGTCGCTTGGTTCAGCTTGACGAGCGGTTGGCTTGGATCGAGTACTGGTAGTTTGTTCGCTGGGTCGGCCTCTGGCACGCTGAGATCGGTGGTTTTCAAATGCAGTAATTGATAAAGCTCGTTGAAGGCGTTTTCGTCTTTTTTGTCTACTGTAAGAGCCAGCTTGCCATTGTCCATATAGGCGACGTGAGTGATGAAGTCTGGCATCTCGTCAAAGCGGTTTAGCACCAGGACCATCGGTGTGGTGTCTATGATGGACGCTAGATGTGCTTGCAGCATGGCAAGCGTATCCACGTCTAAGCCATCGAAGGGTTCGTCTAAGATAAGCAAATCTGGCTTGCTGGATAAAGCGCGAATCAGCATGACTTTGCGGGTTTCGCCAGTAGACAGCTTACGAAAGGCGCGGTCGAGTAGTTTGCTTAGGCCGAACTTTTCTACAAGAGAGTGAGCCAGTTCAGAGTCTTGGCAGTTGTCGAAGATCATTTCATGAACGGGGGTGCCGAGGGAAATCACATCCATGATGTCGGCGTCGTCTTTTTTTAGTTCTTTAGCGATCAATTCGGCTTGGGCTTCAAAAGACACCAATCCGACGTTTTTTGGAAGACCAGTGACTGTACCGTTTTCAATATCGCCCACTCCAGCAAGCACGGCGGCCAAAGCCGACTTTCCTGATCCGTTGGTGCCAGTGATCACCCAATGTTGGTTAGGTTCAATGGTCCAGTTAATCTCACTTAGCGTAAAGCGATCATCAAAGTTCACAGTGACTTTATCAAATAGAATATTGTCTAAGCGGATGCTGTCCATGGTATTTCCTAATGTTTTGTTGATAACAAGTAGAGACAAAAAAGCCGAGTTTTGAAGCTCGGCTTTTATGGGTACATTACGATGTTATGAGTCCGCCAATACTTGGTTTAACAAAGTATTGGCGAGCGCAATAATCGTATTAAACGATCTTTTTCATATCCGCCATGTGGCCACGAAGAACCGAACCAACCGCTTCTACTGGGTGAGAGCGAAGTGCTGTGTTTACTTCGATCAAGCGCTTGTTATCAACGCCTGTGTCTTCTAAAGAAAGACCTTTACCGATCACGTCAGTTTTAATGTCTTTCATGAAGTCAGCCAATAATGGAACACAAGCGTGGTTGTATAGGTAGCAACCGTATTCCGCTGTATCAGAGATTGTCGCGTTCATTTCGTACAATTTCTTACGAGCGATGGTGTTCGCGATTAGTGGCGTTTCGTGTAGAGACTCGTAGTAAGCCGATTCAGCAATGATGCCTGCAGCAGTCATGGTTTCGAAAGCAAGCTCAACGCCCGCTTTAACCATAGCAACCATCAAGATACCGTTGTCGAAGAATTCTTGTTCAGAAATTTCTACATCGCCAGCTGGTGTTTTCTCGAAGTTAGTTTCCGCTGTGTCTGCACGCCATTGAAGAAGGTTTTTATCATCGTTCGCCCAGTCTTCCATCATTACGCGAGAGAAAGTGCCGTTGATGATGTCATCTTGGTGTTTGTTGTACAAAGGACGCATGATCACTTTTAGCTCTTCAGAAAGATCGAATGCTTTGATCTTAGCTGGGTTAGAAAGACGATCTAGCATGTTAGTCACGCCGCCGTATTTCAATGCTTCAGTGATAGTTTCCCAACCGAATTGGATCAAACGAGATGCGTAGCCAGCGTCGATGCCTTCTTCAACCATTTTGTCGAAGCAAAGGATAGAGCCAGTCTGCAACATACCACAAAGGATAGTTTGCTCACCCATAAGGTCGGATTTAACTTCAGCGATGAAAGAAGACATCAAAACGCCTGCTTTGTGACCGCCAGTACCAACAGCGTAAGCTTTCGCTAGTGCAAGACCTTCGCCTTTAGGGTCGTTATCTTCGTGAACCGCGATAAGTGTTGGAACACCAAAACCACGAACGTATTCAGCGCGAACTTCAGAACCTGGGCACTTAGGTGCAACCATGATTACTGTAAGGTCGTCACGTACTTGCATGCCTTCTTCTACGATGTTGAAACCGTGAGAGTAAGATAGGCAAGCGCCTTCTTTCATAAGAGGCATAACGGCTGTAACAACTGGAGTGTGTTGCTTATCAGGTGTTAGGTTCAATACAACATCAGCTGTTGGGATCAAATCTTCGTAAGTACCTACAACAAAACCGTTTTCAGTCGCATTTTTCCAAGACTGACGTTTTTGTGCAATCGCTTCAGGGCGCAATGCGTAAGAAACATCTAGTCCAGAATCACGTAGGTTCAAGCCTTGGTTAAGACCTTGTGCACCACAACCGATAACAACCATTTTTTTGCCTTTAAGCGCTTCTACGCCGTCTGCAAATTCAGAGCTGTCCATGAAGCGACATTTTGCTAGTTGAGCTAGTTGCTCGCGTAGCGGCAAAGTATTGAAGTAATTAGCCATGATAAACACACCTTTTAAATTAATGTATCAGCGATAAAAACACGCGGATATTAAAAATGGATGACACAGTCGCCAAGCAATGATTTTCCTGACATTCTGCGAGTAGGGTTAATCTATCCTAGTATAACCTTTTCGTAAATTGATATATTCGCAATATAGTATCCCATTTATTGCAATCATGATTTATGATGAGTAAACAGCAATAGGGTGCAGGCTTCATTATGAATATAAAAACGCTTAAGCAGTTTCTCGCCTTAGCGGAAACGTTGAATTTCGGACGCGCCAGTGACGAATGTCACATCAGTATTTCTGCCATGTCACGAAACATCCGACACTTAGAAGACGAGCTCGGCGTGGCTTTGTTTAACCGTGACAATCGTACAGTGGCATTGACTCAAGAAGGGCAGAAATTTCTTAAATACGCTCGCGATACCAGCCGACAATGGAATTTGATTCGTCATGAACTGACTGATAATTCCGACCAACTGAGCGGTGAAATCAGCCTGTATGGCTCAGTCACAGCGAGTTATAGTTTTTTGTATGAATTGCTGCGTCGTTTTCGTATTGCCTATCCAGCGATTGAAATCAAATTGCGTACGGGCGATCCAGAACATGCGATTGCACATATTCTGGATGGCAAAGAGGATATTACCATTGCTGCGCGTCCTGCGAATTTACCGCGAGGGTTAGACTTTAAACAGATCGCCATCTCGCCATTGTTGTTTATTGCGCCCCTGGAGCAGCAAGTGCCGAATGTTCCGACCAATACCCCAACGTCGCCAGAAGAGTGGGCAAATATCCCGATGATCCTTTCTGAAAGTGGAGTGTCTCGAACGCGTATTGATGAATGGTTTCGTCAACTCGACATCGCGCCACGGATTTATGCACAAGTCACAGGTAACGAGGCGATCGTGAGTATGGTGAGCTTAGGTTTTGGGATTGGTGTGGTGCCGAAAATCGTTTTAGATAATAGCCCGTTGGTAGATCGAATTAAGGTGTTGGACGTGCAACCTGAGCTGGAGCCATACGATATTGGTTTGTTTACACTGAAGAAAAGCTTGAAGAATCCGCTGGTAGAAGCGTTTTGGAGTTTAATGGAAGAGGAGGCTAAATAGCCTCCTCTTTTAAGTATTGCAGTTTAACGATTTGGCTGTAGCTGGAGTATTACTTCCAACCACCTTGGTCCATTAGTTTAACCGCTTGGCGGTTGTTTTCACCTAATACACTCAAAGACACTTTATCGGCTTTGAATTCACCAAACGTCGCTAAGCTTTTAGGTGGTGTCACGCCCTCAATCACGGCGTATTCGTTGTTCACGTTGGCGTACCATTCTTGGCTTTGCTTATTGGTTAAGAAATCGATTAATTGTTTGGCGTTGTCGGTGTTTTTAGAAGATGCTGTGATGCCAATACCGCTGACATTGACGTGAGCGCCACGCTCGTTGGCCGCTTGGTTAGGCCAGAACATTTTTAGTTTATCAAAAACAGCGTGTTCGTCAGGTTTGTCACTTAAACCTAAACGGCCAAAGTAATAGGTATTTGCGACAGCGATGTCACAAACGCCTGCGGCAGCTGCTTTGATCTGATCTGTGTCGCCGCCAGCTGGTGGACGTGCGAAGTTAGCAACTAGACCTTTGATCCATTCTAATGTTTGTTTTTCTCCATTTGCGTCGATCATTGAAGCAACCAAAGATTGGTTGTAGATGTTGCTAGAAGAGCGAATGCAGATTTTGCCTTTCCACTTAGGATCAGCTAGGTCTTCGTATGTCGATAAATCAGCAGCGGAGACGGTTTCAGGATTATAAAGTATCACGCGAGCACGCTGAGACAATCCGTACCAGTAACCGTCACGGTCTTTTAGATGCTCAGGTACAACTGTATTTAAGTTGCTTGTTTCAAACGCCTGGAGCACACCTGCTTCTTTTGCACGATACAAACGTCCGGCATCGACTGTGATAAATACATCCGCTGGGCTGGCATCACCTTCCGATTTGAGACGGCTCAATAAGGCATCTGCACTGCCGGTAATTAGGTTTACTTTGACGTTGTTTTCTTTTGCATATATGTCTAGTAAAGGAGAAATTAGCGCTTCGCTGCGCGCTGAATAGACATTAACCTCGCCACTGGCTTGGGCAGAAGTACTGCTTAAAGCGAGCATAGTAGTTGCACCAGCTAGGGTGAAAAGCGATGTTTTTATTGTTGGACGTTTCATTACAAGTACCTATTTACGTAGTGGGAAACTCGGTTGATTGGTGAATTACTTCCATTACGACAAACAGGAATGGAAATCGTTCCCGTTAATGTTAATTTTTAATATAAAAATATGCTACGTAAATACTGGGCAAACGCAGTTTCGACCGTCAGACTTTGCCTCGTATAAAGCTTTATCTACCTTGTCGAGAGAGCTTTCTAGATCTGTTGTTGGGTCTAATTCAATAACGCCTGCAGATAGTGTGATGTGAACAGCCTGTTGGTTGATCTGGAAGGAGTGAGTTGCCATGCCTTTACATAATTGCTTAGCAATCTCGAAGGCATTTTGTATGTCGGTATCTCGTATCAAAATATAGAATTCTTCGCCACCTATACGGAAGAGGCTGTCACTGGGGCGCAGTTTGCTTTGAAGCCATTTTGCGATGAGTTGCAGTGCTTTATCACCTCCTCCGTGACCAAATTTATCGTTGATTTTTTTGAAAAAATCCACATCGAGAGCCATTAGACAGTTCCTTTGTTCTGAATGTTTTCGCTTATCGAACTCGTCTTGAATAATGAGGTTAAACTCTCGGCGGTTTGATGTGCCTGTTAATGGGTCCGTACGTGTGGCTTTGTCTAGTTGATGGATAAGCTGGTTGCGTTCAGTAATGTCTAGCATAACGCCAACCTGGCCCGCTGGATGTCCTTTCGAGGTTGTAAAGACGGCTTTATTGAATTCGATTTCATGAATAGAACCATCGCAAAGTAGAGCTTCTGCTTCATAGCGTTGGGTGCCACCTTTGGCTAGTAGCTTACAGTCGGCTTCATAATATTTTTCTGCAAGGTGCTTGGGGGCGAGATCATAGACGGAGCATCCAATAATCTCTTCTCGTGAATGTCCTATAAACTGGCCAAATGCGGTATTACAGCCACGGTAAATATGTAAGTGGTCTTTGAAAAAGATTGGGGCTGGAATAGCATTAATGATGATTTGTAGCATGTCATCTTTAGTTTGCTCGGAACGGTTTACAGTAAATTTTGAAAGTTCGGAAATCAGCCAAGAGATAAGGTGTTCGTCATCATGGGCGAAGCAGTTTACAGCGCCTTTTAGTATCCATTTAATACTATTTTCTAAACACCATTCGTTAACAATGACGATGGTTCTTCGGGAGGCTATAAGCGGCCAATCAGATGTTTTTATGTCTTTTTCTGCTAGTAATACTATGGCAGAAGTTGGCGGCTGATCGATACTTTGCATCGCCTTCCATTCGACAGTTTGCTCATAAGTGGATAAGGCTGCATTTAACTGCGCTTTCCATGGTGCTAGCAAGGGGGAAAAATATAAAATAGAAGGAATCATTGGAACTCATGGTTGTTTGTTTATTAGTCAATATTGTCTCATAGCTGAAAAACGATTGTATAAAAGGAGTAGGCGTTTTAATGATCTATGTTCGTATTTTGTGGTGTTTTCTAATGGGGAAGAGGGAATATGATAGCTATGAAAAGCACCTAACAGTTTGATAACGGTCAGGTGCGTAAGGTGTTGTTTGGCTAGCCTGTCGTTAGAGTTTGAAGAAGCTTAGTTGTTGTTGCACATCAACACTGCTTTCGGCCATATTAATGCCAGAACGTTTGGCCATTTCCGCGCTTTGATTTGTTAGGCTTTGTACTGAATGCATTTTCTTGGTGATGTCTTCGGATACTTCCATTTGTTCTTCTATGGATTGGGCTATGTGTTGAGCTTGTTCAGATACTTGCTCAATGCCTGCTAAAATATTGCCAGTGAGCTCGTTGGTTTTTTCGACTTGTTCTTTGGAGGACTCTACTAGTTTGAAGCTGACTTCCATGCGGTTTACTGCTTGACCACTGGCTGTGCTTAACTGCGCTAGGAGGGTTTCAATTTCATTGACACTGTCTTGTGAACGTTGTGCTAGTGTTCGCACCTCATCAGCTACCACGGCAAAGCCTCGACCTTGTTCACCAGCGCGTGCTGCTTCAATAGCGGCATTTAGAGCAAGTAAGTTAGTTTGCTCTGCGATACTACGAATCACATCTAAAATGGTTTCTATGTTGCTTGTTTCTTGGCGTAGTTTAGTAACAACGTCACCCGTTTCTTTTAATGAAGAAACTAATTGGTTAATCGCATCTAAAGTGCCATTGGCCGTTGTTAAACTATTTTGTGCAACAGTGCGAATGTCGCTGGCGGCCTGAGCAGATTGCTGTGTATTGTCAGCAATGGTGCGGTTATTAGCAGACATCTGATCTAGTGCTACGACCACTTGAGTTGTGTTGTCCATAATGTGGACGGAATATTCACCAACTTCTTGGTTTACTTTTAAGACATCTTTGCTGTTTTCATTAACCTTTTCTACCGAACTAAGCACACCCTTAAGGACTTTTCGTAAGTTTTCAGCGGATGTATTTATCGCATTGCCAAGCTCTGCAATTTCATCACTGCCTGATACTTTCACGGGTTTATTGAGGTGGCCTTGTGCCATATTTTGCGCGGCGTCACGAACCGCTAAAATACCACGTACTATATTATTGGATATTAAATAGCTAAGCGTGATGGAAATAACCAAGGCGACTAAGATAGAAAGCCAGAAGCTAATATCTATTTCTGCAATCAGGCCTTCTGTTTGTTGTTTGGCATTGATGACCTCTTCATTTGTTTTGTCTGTGAGTGCAGTGAAGTAGGTCATTAGATCATTATAGGAGCCGATGAAAGCAGAAAAGACTGGGAAGGGGGCTTTGTGATCAGCCGAGTTTTCCATTGTGCTAACAAAAGTCTTTGTCTTGTTCTGAAAGTCTTTGACCAGAGTATGAAGCTTTTTCGATTCGTCTGATTGCTTAGGAAGACCTTTGTTAAGCTCATTCATAAGCGATGGTGTTGTATTGTAGTTTTTCGAAATAGCTTCTAGGTAACCTGGAATTTGTTTGTCGAGAGAGAGTAGATAAGCAATTTGTAAACCTCGTACATTGAGCACGATATTCACTTGCGCTTCTTTCACTCGTTCCAAATTGAGTGAGACATTATGGTTTTCTTCGTAGAATTGATCAAAGCGATCTGCTAACTGTGTGCTTTTGGTTTTTATTAAGCTTAATGCCACCAAAAATATAATAATGATGGATAAAATAAGCGTAATGAATTTCGCTTTGACGGATAAGTTATTCATATTGGTTCCTTCCACACAGGGTAATTGTAATGCATGGGGTTGTGCGGTTCTTGCATCACTTTAGATGCACTGTTGTATGGCATTTTCTATAAAAAATCAAAACAATTTATAGGTTTATCAAACGTATTTGACAGTTTTTATCTTATAAACCTATATGGCGTGTTTTAAGTTTTTTATTTATCCGGTTCTGCATTAATGAAACTATCAAGATACATTCATATTTCACTATTCCGTTATGCTTAAAAAAGTGGAAAATAGTCGCCTTTCTATTCGCTCATATTCCTGCAGGACACCATGATATCAACCTCTTCTAATGAGGATACGGCTTCTCGTCGTGTTCAATACTTGCGCGTTTTTGTGCTGGGTTTCAGTGCTTTTATTTTTAATACCACAGAGTTTGTGCCAGTTGGATTGTTGACGGATATCGCTGAGAGTTTTTCTGTTTCGCCTGCTCATGTTGGTTGGATGTTGACTGTGTATGCATGGATTGTGGCGCTGATGTCGCTGCCAATGATGCTGATGACACGTAAATTAGAGCGCAAGACGTTATTGTTAGGATTGTTCGGCTTATTTATTGCGAGTCATATTTTGTCGGTCGTCGCGTGGAGTTTTACGACTTTATTGATAAGTCGTATCGGAATTGCGTTTGCTCATGCGGTGTTTTGGTCGATTACTGCTTCTATTGCGATTCGTGTCGCGCCGCAAGGAAAACATACCTTTGCATTGAGTGTACTGGCAACAGGTACTGGCTTGGCCATGGTGCTTGGTGTGCCTGCGGGCCGTATTATTGGCCAACTTTTGGGGTGGCGAACCACTTTTGCGGTGATTGCGGTCATCGCATTAATCATCATGCTGGCCATGTATCGTTTATTACCTAATCTACCTAGTTTGTTTTCGGGGTCGCTGAGTAAGGTGCCAGAGGTGCTTCGTAATAAAGTATTGCTAGGCATGTATTTGTTTATCTTCATGATATTTTCTGCCCATTACACGGCTTACAGTTACATTGAGCCCTTCTTAAAAGAGGTCGGCTCAGCCAGTGGTCAATTCACTACGTTACTGTTGCTGCTATTTGGTATGGCTGGGATTGTCGGCAGTATACTGTTTAGCTACTTTGGTGAAAAAGCCAATACTTTGATGTTGGTTTGCAGTGTAGTTATTGCATCCTTGTGTATGGGGGCTTTGTATTTTGTGTCACCAAGTCCCTCTTTACTCATTACCAGTGTTCTTCTTTGGGGCGCGTCTCTGATGATTATTGGCTTGAGTATGCAAATACGAGTGTTGAAAGTAGATGATACGGCAGCGGATATTATTATGTCGTTGTATTCGGGCATTATTAATTTAGGAATTGGTGCGGGAGCACTGGTGGGCGGGCAGGTTATTCAGCTTGTTGGTTTAGAAAGTGTTGGCTTTACTGGCTCTATTCTAGGTATTTTTGCTTTGGTGATCATTTTGATACTGCTGAAGCGCATAGGAAAAGCCACAGCCTAAACGTTACGGATAATTATGTTATGTCATTGAAGTGAGTCGCTCTGTTACGGCCGTGATGTTTAGAATGATACAATGCCGTGTCTGCTTTTTTCATCAATGTGTCTGTGTCAGTGGTTTCTCCTTGATGTATCGTCACTATGCCTATGCTGATAGTGACGACGCTAAAAGCTTGGCTGTCAGCATGTTCTATATTGGCAAGGTTTAAAGCCTGTTGCATTTTTTGTGCGACTTGCTTGGCGTCAGCTGCGTTTTTACCCGATAAAATGACAACAAACTCTTCTCCGCCATAACGTGCGATCAAATCCGTTTTTTTATCAATTGTACTGTCTAATATCGCTGCTATTTTTTGTAATGCCTCATCGCCGCTAATATGACCATAATAGTCGTTGTATTGCTTAAAGAAGTCGACATCAATCAATAAAACTGACAAGTCATATGGGCCATTTTTTTGAATTGCGAGCTGCTCGAATAGATGTAGGTCAAAGGCCCTCCTATTAGCTATGTTAGTTAGGCTGTCGGTGAGTGACAATGCTTCTAAGCGTTGTTTTTGCATATCGATTGTTTGTGAAAATCCATCGAATGCTTGAAACAACTCATCGATCTCATCCATGTACAATGTATTATCATTTGAGTCTTCTGTCATACGATGGATTTTTCGAGTCAATTTTTTCAAACGCTTAATCGCATTAGAGTAAAAAGCCAATGTGGCTATCACCATTCCTGCCAATAAAAGAAATCCGCTAATAAAC
Organism: Marinomonas rhizomae; assembly: GCF_024397855.1. Taxonomy (NCBI): domain Bacteria; kingdom Pseudomonadati; phylum Pseudomonadota; class Gammaproteobacteria; order Oceanospirillales; family Oceanospirillaceae; genus Marinomonas; species Marinomonas rhizomae. Next base: position 3,693,927 of record NZ_CP073343.1, on the reverse strand, counting down.
CAAGTTTTTTGATTATGCATTCCTTGGTCAAGTTCAGCCGCCTTGACTTGTAAGTTTTTATGTTCATTAAGAGAAAGTTGATTGGTTATGTTGCTGTAATCACTGATCATATTGCGAATAAAATGCTCGCGGCCGCGTGCTCGCCCCATGACGCGCAAGTAATTGGCTCGCAGCTCTGTTAGGTTTTCTGGGTCAGACAGGATATCTCTTAGGTTTGCGTTTATTGATTGGATTGTTACTTTATTTTTTTCCGATAGATTTGTCTCTACACTATCTAAAACGTTAAGGTGACGTTCAAGGTTGCGATGTATTTCTTGTAAATCACCGAGTCTTTCGGTTGTGGTTATGTGATAAGCGAGCGATATCACTTCTAGGAAGGCAACTTTCCATTGTATCAGTTGGTTGCGATCTTTTTCTTCTGATTTATCTTGTTTAATCTTAATGTATTCTGCGTGTTTTTTTAGATCCCATAAGGAACTTAAATCGATATTTATTTGATTGGCTAGATCAAGCTTCTGGTCAATCAGTTGATTGAGGCTTATGGTTTCCTCTCGAATGGATTTGAGTAGTAATATTTCTGTTTGATTTTTATACCCAATATCCTTAGTGGATTCATCAATCTTTTTTTGAACTTCTAGCTCAGCAATTCTTCTTTCCGCTGGCGATCTTGCGGAGGTCAGCGATTCAAGCGCTAATAACAACTCACTGGATTTTAATACGCCTCGTGTCGAACTGTTCATGGCAGGTATAGTCGTCAGGGTCAAATCATTAAGGACTAGCTGAGTTTGCTCTAAACGAGTTTGTAATACGAAGCCTACAGAAATGAAAAGCAGCAGGACGACGAGCATTAATATACTTAGCTGCTTACCTAGGCTTAGTCGACGACCTTGTTTCGCATTCGGTATCGGAAAAAATGTCGTTCGGTCTGGTTTATTCATAAGTCCATTGATACATCTTTTAAGCGCCCATCTACTTTAGGTTCTATGGTTTCTTGTTGTTGAATTTCAACGGTCATAATGTCTGATAGGGTTAAGTTTGAGATTTGTGAGTAGGTTAATATTTTGTTGTTCTTGAACATGTTAAAGCCATCGCCGCCCTTTAATAAATAATCAAGAATCGCTACCCTGTAAGTTTGTGTGGGATTAAGTGGTTTATCGTTTAGAGTGACAGACAATAATCTCTGTCCAACTGGCAGTGTTGAGTCATATGTTACCTTAATGCCAGCCACCTGTAGAAATTGTCCACTGTGTTGTTCCAATCCATTCAGTCCGTGTTCCAGCGCCTCGTTGATTTGTTGTCCATTCGCTTCAATGAGCTTAACTTTGTTTCGGTAGGGTAATATTAAACGAATGTCTTTGACGGTTATTTGCTCTCCTTCTTTGATGAGTTTGTTTCCACGGAATGTTCCGCTATTAATCAAGACGATTTGAGCCTCGGTAAAGTACTTAAAAGTATCCGCGACGAAATTTGCAAAGTTATTTTCAGATGTACGCAGTGTTTTTCTATCTAGATCAATGAGTATATTGGTCGTGCCCACTACTTCATTCAATAAGGAGTTGAGCCGACTGTCGTATTGTACTTCTTGCTGTAAAACCTGTGGTTTTGAAGGCAAGTTCGTAATGTTTACTATGGTGCTTTTTACGGTGAGGCTATCGCTTGGACTATCCTCTTGCCAAGTGAGCTGAATGACAGCCGCGTCGGTTTCTTCTGTAATCTGTATATTATTGTGGTGTTTTGGCTTTCTCTCACGGACATTTAAATCTAAGTTTTGATCTTTAAAGAGCGCAAAATCAATCACGCCTTCGGCCAGAAGCTGGTCAATAAGAGGGGTGTAGGTGGAGTAATGCATAACGATCAAGTCGACATTTTGCTCTCTGATTTTTTTAACGGTCTCTCTGATAACGCTTTCAGGTTCAGCGACTTCGAGCCTTTTCGTTGGGTATTTTTCTAGAATGATGGGGTCTAGGATAGACATAAAACCCAGTTTCACTTGGCCTTGTTGAAGTATGGTGTAGGCCTTAATACCTTCAGGAGCTTGCTGACTACCAGGTTCGAATAGATTGCTTGATACAATAGGGAAGGCTGCTTCGTACGTACGGAGAATGAGCTCATCTTCTTCATAGGTCAACTCACGTTTTGAAACGCCCATGACATTAGGAGCTAAACTGTTAAGCATATCAATAATATGGGCACCTCGATCCATAGACGAAATCATGCTTGGTCCTAGACTATCGCCACCGAAAATAAAAAATGTACTGGGGTTTTGTGCTCGATATTGGTCAATAAGGCTAGCCAGTTGCGCATAGCTACCTTTTAAGGGGGCGTTTATTCTTGGCATTTCAGCATCATAGATAATGGTTGCCTGCTTTTCAGCAAGAGCACCTTTTGGTACCAATACACTAAGAGTGAGAAAGAAGGTTAAGGTTAATCGGTAGAGCATTGGTTGTATATCCTTGGAACATTGTCCATTTTACGGCTAATTCTACTCGCCTATAATCATTTATAGCTAGTTTACCCCGTTCTGACCAATACTTTTACTGTATGGGGTTGTTAGCTTTTTTTAACCCTCCGTATAAAACTTATATATGTCCTTTCATCGCATTAAAAATGTAATTTTATGTTAAAGTGCGTATCTTAATGTTTCTTTTACAGGGCGGAATATTTGCCACATAAAGCTAACTCATATTCATCACATTTACTAAGACCTCTTTTATGTTTAGTTGGTTAAATGTCTCAATGACCCGAAAAATAACGAGCCTATCTTTTGTGCTTTTGTGCTTTTGTCTTTTCTTTTTGTAGTGATTCTTTATTCGGCTTATCAAACACAGAAAATCTACAAAGAAATGCAAGAAGTTGCTGAGATAGATATTCCGCTTTCTCAGATCATTGCTGATGTAGAAATTTTACAGCTCAAACAGCATTTACTAATGGAAACCATCCGCCAGCAAGGTGAAGCTTTTTTTACTAATGAAGTGCTGCAAGCTAAGAGCATGAAAGGTTTCGATGAATTTAGTCATAAATTGTCTGCACAGCTCGACAAAGCAATGAGCATTCTTCATGTGGGCATGAAGTTTGGCAGTGTGCGAATTAATGTGGCTGATCATCAGGCCTTAATCCAGCATATTAAAACACTGCAGGTCCATAGAATAAGTGTGGAAAACGCATTTTCGCTATTTTTAAAGCAAGCCAAGGAAGGCTTAGGTCACCCCTGGGATGAACTGGAAAAGCAATATTACCTACTGGATAAAGAGGCCGATGATTTGCTCGTTAATATTGATCAAATCACCATCAAAGTGGCGGCGACTGTTGAACAGCATGAACAGCATTTTATGATTGTGAATGCCATTCTCGGCTTTTTGGCGTTTACAATCGGTGGCTATTTGACGATTTACACCATCTTATCCTTTCGTCGTAAAGTTGGCTCTTTGCGAGGACACATCGATTCTCTCCATCGCTCAATTTCGGCTGATGAAAATGAGCGAGTTGTATTCAATAAGGGCTTTGATGAGCTAGATGAGCTGGAAAAAGATTTAAAAATCTTAATGACGCGTTTGTGTCTAGAAAAAGAAAACCGCGATGAAGTAGAAACCCAGCTGCTTGAGCTGGCAACACGAGACAAGCTGACTGGCGTATTTAATCGCCATAAATGGGATGAACATATTAAGGATGAATTAGCATTGGCGAACCGTGGTCATTATTTTAGTTTGATCTTGTTGGATGTAGACAATTTTAAAAAGATTAACGATAGTCACGGTCACGATGTAGGCGACAGTGTTTTAAAGCTATTAGTTAACTGTCTAAGAAGACGACTTCGTGAAACAGATATCTTGTTCAGAGTGGGTGGAGAAGAGTTTGCTATTTTGCTGAGAGATACACATCTTGCTGATGCCACTAAATTAGCTGAAATGTTGCGCAAAAACGTTGAGTCTTTACATGAAAACAAGGTGCCTGCTTTTACCGTTAGTTTGGGAGTGACTGAGTATCAAGACTCTGATGATCAAGATGGCATCGTAAAACGTGCAGATGTCTTGTTATACGAAGCCAAAGAGGCTGGACGAAATCAAACCAAAGCTGGCTAAATACTGGATTTTTGAGCCCTATATCCTCATTTTTAGGGCTTTTAATTATGCTAGTATGTAATTCTACTAAGAGAGCCTCTATTCCCTTTCGCTCTTTTTAACTTTATTTTTTTAACGTTGATCAAGAACCCTTTATGTTTAATTGGTTAAATGCCTCTATGACACGAAAAGTTAGCAGCTTATCGTTTATTCTTTTGTCATTTCTGTTTGTGGTGATTCTTTATTCAGCCTATCAAACGCAGAAAATTTATTCCGAAATGCATGAGGTTGCCGAGATTGATATTCCGCTGACTGAGCTTATTGCTGAAGTAGAAATGTTGCAGCTTAAGCAGCATATTTTAGTCGAAACGATACGCCAGCAAGGTCTAGCATTTTTTGACAATGAGTCGAATAAGGTAAAAAGTCTGAAAGGCTTTAACGACTTTAGCGAGCAACTTTCTGCTGGGCTTGATAAGGCCGTCAGCATACTTCATAGCGGCATGCAGTATGGTAGTGTTCGGATTAAGCGAAGTGACCATCAAACTTTAATAGAAAAAGTGAATGCATTACATAGCCACCGATTGAGCTTTGAAAATTTGTTCTTCCACTTCGTAGAGCAAGGGCGTGACCATTTTAAAAGCACATGGGCGGCATTGGAAAAGCAAGATACTCTTTTAGATACTCAAACGGATCATTTTCTTGCTGATATTGACCAGCTCACCATTAAAGTTGCCGCCACGGTTGAAAAACAAGAACGCGACTTCATGATCATTAATGCTCTATTAGGTGTTTCAGCCTTTGCTATTGGTGGATATTTAACGCTCCATACAATTTTGTCTTTTCGCCGAAAAGTAGGTTCATTACGCGGACAAATAGAAATACTGCATCGCTCTATTTCTTCTGATAAAAGTAACGAAACAACACGCTATAAAGGTTCTGATGAACTGGATGAGTTAGAAAAAGACTTAACGCTTTTAATGGGGCGATTTTCCATGGAAAAAGAAAGTCGTGATGAAGTAGAAACGCAATTAATAGAACTGGCGACCCGTGACAAACTGACCGGCGCTTATAACCGACACAAATGGGATGAACAAATCAAAGATGAGTTGGCGCTTGCCAATCGCGGCCACCATTTTAGTTTGATTCTGTTAGACGTCGATCACTTTAAAAAGATCAACGATACCTATGGTCATGATATTGGCGATAACGTACTTAAATTACTGGTTAACGTATTGCGAAAACGCTTAAGAGAAACCGACGTCTTGTTTCGAGTGGGTGGTGAAGAGTTTGCCGTGTTAGTAAGAGATACCAACCTAGAAGATGCTGGCATGTTGGCAGAGCAGCTTCGTAAGAAGGTCGAGGCACTTAATGAAGGCGACATGCCGCCATTCACCATTAGCTTGGGCGTGACCGATTATCAAGATTTTGATGATCAAAATAGCATTGTAAAACGTGCCGATATTTTACTTTACGAAGCTAAAGGAGCGGGGCGAAATTGCGTGATGGCAGGTTAGCCAGTCGATAAAAAGAAGCTCTTCTTCGCAACCGATTGGCCATTGATAATAATTTCCACCTCATGGAGACCATCATAATACACACGAGTCGTGATGTTTTTGAAAGGGTGTTTTTTACTAACAGATAGGTTTTTATTGGCCTGCAAAGTGGTTTTTTTCCACTTAAATACTTTAGGCGTGGTTTTGCCTGTCTTTTTTTGGTGATGAATAACGTAATCAATCATTAAGGATTGATCCTCTTCGCTGGCGGACTCAAGCTGCAATGAAAATTCTAGATGACTGTTCAATCTTACCTGTTCGTCATGTATTTCCAGTTTTATATGGCCGAGCTTTGGTTGAGTATAGCCAAAAACGATAAGTGCCTTAGGGTTGCCTTGTTTTAACAAGGTACGACAAGCATGACGTATCAGCTTCTGACGGTTTATATCCGCGCCTTGCATCCATACACTTGCAATATCGGCCACACGGTCTGGGTGATCCTTAGCGATGTCATTGAGGTTATTTGCCACCGAGCGTCGCACGTATTCTTCTGGGTCGTCTTTCAGTTCTTCAAGTAATTCAATTATTGGTGTTGGGTTTTCAATAAAGCGCGGTAACTGCATAGCCCAAGGTAAGCGAGGGCGAGTGCCTTCTGAGATAAGGCGTCGCACGTGTTTATTGCCATCTTGAAGCCAGCCTCTGAGTGTCGAGAGGGTTTCTTCCTGTGATGCCAATAAGAAAAAGCGAATGCTAAATTCAGCTGTGAAGCGACGTGTCATTGCATTCAGCAAGAGCATGGAACGTTCGTGATGAGCAAGACCATGAATGCCCACATAATCACCCATTGGCATTACTGCCCAGCCAGAAATACCATCACTTTCGACCGCTTTACCTTCTTCGAATTCTGGCGCTAAAGAGTCGAGTAAAATTTGACCCGCGTGTTCGAAATCTTTTGGCAAAAATTGGCTCATGGCGTCGGTAATTTGTTGTGAGCGTGCTTTTAGTTCTAGGGTCTCAAGCTGATGGCACGCAGTAGCAATAAACCCCTTTTTATCGAATGCTTCCCAATGGAGCTGAAAGTGTTCTGCCATCTTTTTAATTACACTGTTATTAAAGAGATTTTTAAAAGGCTCTGTCATGTGTTGAACTTCCTTACTAGTGGGTTATAGCGTCATTTTATCGGTGTGTTATGTCAGTTCTTGTCAGTATACGAAGTCGTTGGTTTGCCTGACTATTATTTCGGTGAATCATGTAGATATGCGTTTCTTCAACATGAAGTGAAGAGTTTTTTTGCTTTGCTTAAATGCCAAGGATATTATTTCAAAACTCTTCTTTGTAGGTGTCTTCATAAAGATTAGTGTGATTAATCTTCACTTCCCAGCAGCGGCGGTGAATTTTATAAGAATGGAATCGCATAAAAACAACGAGAGCTAATGATATGAATTTTTTTACAGAGCTGTTTTCTTCTGTTTTTGATCGTCGTTATCGCAAGGCGCGGTCCAACGAAGAAGATAATCGAACAGTAAAAGCCATGTGTCAGGATTTGCTCACTCGTCATGGTGAAGTTTCTGGTGGCGCGTTAGCGAGAAACATCCTCGATCGATATGATCACATGTCCAGTGATGAAAAACGTGAATTATTCGAGTTTATGACTCACGATTTAGAAGTCGTCTCTGATGATGTGATTGCTGCTTTGGCAGAATATCAAAAGCAGCCAAGCAAACAGACTTATAAGGCCTTTGCTTCTGCATCCGAGCCAAGACGACAGGAGCTTATTCGTCGTTTTAATCAAGTACCGGGGGCGACGCCTAAATTAGTAAAAATGCGCGAAGACCTATTAAAGGCCACCAAAGAAGATGCTTCATTGGGCATTTTAGACGTAGATTTTAATCATCTATTTACCTCTTGGTTTAATCGTGGCTTTTTGGTTTTACGTCCCATTAATTGGGATAGTCCCGCCAGTATTCTGGAAAAAATCATCGCCTATGAAGCTGTGCACGCCATTGATAGTTGGGATGATTTACGCCAACGTTTAAAACCCTCAGACCGTCGTTGTTACGGTTTTTTTCATCCTACTATGGCGGATGAACCATTAATTTTTGTCGAGGTTGCATTAACCAAAGGCACAGCAAACTCTATCCAATCTTTATTGACTACCGATCGCGACGTCATTGAAGCGGATGAGGCTGACACGGCGGTTTTTTATTCTATTTCCAACTGTCAGCCAGGGTTGGCAGGAATATCGTTTGGTAATTTCCTCATCAAGCAAGTCGCAGCGAATCTTGCTAAAGATTTGGAAAACCTAGAAACCTTTGTGACCCTGTCGCCAATACCCGGTTTAGCTAAGTGGGTTAATAGTTCTGGTGTGGGGACGTTAGGGCAGGGCAAAGACCAAGCTTTAGCAGCACATTATTTGCTAAATGCGAAGCATTCGGACGGCAAACCCTTGGATCCAGTGACGCGTTTCCATCTCGGTAACGGTGCGATGATTCAGGCTGTCCATGCGGATGCAGACATATCGCCGAATGGCTTGAAACAGTCAAACGGAGCCATGGTGAATTATTTATACGACCTAGATAAAGTATCAAAAAATCACGAAAAATTTGTCACTGAACAGAAAGTAGTAGCATCGGATGCGGTACATGCGATGAGTGCTTCAATCGCAACTAGAAAAAAAGGAGAGTAACAATGACAAACCCACTTTACGATCGCTTATTTGGTAAGCATAAAGGCAAAGCATCGGTTTTTTTACAACAGCCTGATGGCTCGACCATGACTCATAATGAGTTTCTTGAATTGGCCTCGCAATACGCCCATACATTGGTTCAGTTAGGTTTACAGCCTGATGATTGTCTCGCTGTGCAAATTGCTAAATCTCCTCAAGCCTTGGCAGTGTATGCCGCCTGCGCGCAAGCTGGCGTGGTTTTTTTGCCTTTAAATACCGCTTATACCGCGGATGAAGTGTCTTATTTTGTCGAAGACAGTTGTGCGAAAGTATTACTTTGTGACGAGAAACACGCGGTATCATTGCAACCAGTGGCTGCCGCTTGTGACGCGACATTGAAAACGCTAAACGAAGACGGTTCCGGTGAGTTTTCTGTATTAGCGCAATCTATGCCGACAGAGTTTGATACTGTGCCTCGTGAAGAAGATGATTTGGCTTCTTTCCTTTACACCTCTGGTACGACAGGTCGTTCAAAAGGGGCGATGCTGACACAGGGTAACTTGTTGTCCAACTCTCAGGCGCTTGCCAAAGAGTGGCGCTTTACTGAACAAGATGTGTTGCTTCACGCACTGCCTATTTTTCATACCCATGGTTTGTTTGTTGCAACCAACGTCTCATTGACGGCGGGCAGTAAAATCATCTTCTTGCCGAAATTTGACCTCGATATCATGTTGGATTTGATGCCTCAGGCGACAGTTATGATGGGGGTTCCAACCTTTTACACGCGTTTATTAAGTGATCCTCGTTTTACTAAGCAACTTGCTCAACCTATGCGTTTATTTATCTCAGGCAGTGCACCTTTATTGGCTGATACTCATATTGAGTTTGAAGAACGAACAGGGCATCGTATTTTGGAACGTTATGGTATGACGGAAACCAATATGAATACCTCTAATCCCTATGATGGAGAGCGTCGTGCCGGCACTGTTGGTCTTCCTTTACCGGGAACCGAGGTGAAAATTACTGATATGGATACGGGGGAAACGCTACCTCAAGGTGAAATTGGGCTGATCGAGGTTCGTGGACCTAACGTCTTCAAAGGCTACTGGCAAATGCCCGAAAAAACCGCTGAAGAGCTGCGAGAAAATGGTTTCTTTATTACTGGTGATCTAGGGCTTATTGATGAAGATGGCTATGTTCATATCGTTGGACGCAATAAAGATCTCATTATCTCTGGCGGCTACAATATTTATCCTAAAGAGTTGGAACTGTTGCTAGACGAAGAAGAAGGAGTGTTAGAAAGTGCTGTGATAGGCGTGCCACATACAGACTTTGGTGAAACGGTTGTGGCTGTTTTAATAGCAAAACCTGGTGTGGCATTAGATGTAGATTCAATAGAAAAAAATATTGCTCAATCTTTGGCGCGCTTTAAGCAACCAAAGGAGTTCGTTGTCATTGATGAGTTGCCAAGAAACACTATGGGCAAAGTTCAGAAAAATCTATTGCGAGACCAGTTCAAACATCTGTTCGCCGCATAAAGAAAACTCTTCAAGGTGGCACTATGTGCCACCTTTTCAACTGAGTGTGTATTTAATGCATCACATCCCTAATAATCTTTTCTAAAGTCAAAATCAAACTCAGTATACTGTCCGATTTTCTTTTAATGCCTAAGCTTTGCCTAAAATGCATGGATACCTTCGAATTATTCCGCTTTTTCGATGCCTTTTTGCGGCTTAACATCGTTCCATTCTAATGACAATGTGAAGAACTCACTAAGAAGGTATGGATGGAAGCATGTGATCTAAACGCAGCTGAAGCGCGCCGTTTGATGGCGCAAAAGTCATTGTCTGTTATGGAGTTGGCGCAAAGTTGTATTGCACGAATGAATGCGGTGAATCATGCGGTGAATGCCATTGTTGCTTGTGATCCAGAAGATTTGATGACTCAAGCAAAGCAAGCTCAAAAAGCCATTGATAAAGGCGAGCCGCTGGGTGCGTTACATGGTTTGCCTCTGAGCGTAAAAGACATGGTTGACCTTAAGGGGTTCCCAACAACATTCGGTAGCACAATTTACAAAGATAATATGGCTACATCCGATGACCCAATGGTCGCGCAGTTACGCCAAGCTGGTGCCTTGCCATTAGGCAAAGCCAATAATCCAGAATGGAGTGCGGGCGGTAATACACGCAATGCGGTTTATGGTGCAACGGCGAACCCATTTGATGTGACGCGCTCGGCAGCTGGTTCGTCTGGCGGCTCGGCGGTGGCTTTGGCTTGTGGCATGACGCCATTAGCAACCGGATCGGATACTGGTGGTAGCTTGCGTAATCCTGCGGCCTTTTGTGGCGTGGTTGGCTTTCGTCCGTCACCGGGCTTGGTGCCGGGACACAGTCGGCCAATTGGCTTAATTCCTATATCAACCAATGGACCAATGGCGCGTTCTGTCGAAGATGTTGGTTTGATGTTATCGCAGATGATTCGCCCTGATCGTCGAGACCCTTGGGTTTCTATAGTGGAAGGCGTTGGGCAGCATAACGCCGATGCTTATCGTCATTTGCCAGACTTTGATTTGAGCAGCGCGAAAGTGGCGTTTACCAACGACTTTGGTTTTGCCATGACGGAAAAACTGATTAGAGAATCCTTCCAAGAAAAAATCGACAAGTTTGGTGCTGTATTCGCCCAATGTGACAACGCCCATCCTAGCTGTGAGAATGCCGATCATATTTTCGCCATTCTAAGAGCACTTAATTTTTCGGGACATCATCGTGATTTGTCCCACAAATATCCAGGTCAAATGGGGCCAAATATTCTGATGAATATTGAAGAAGGCGAGTCATACAGCGCATTAGATGTGGTGAGTGCACTAAACAAACAAACCGTCATGTATCGAGAGTGGCAGATGTTTTTCGAAGAATATGACTTTATTCTTGCGCCAACCACCACCATTAGTCCGCGAGATTGGCATGAGCTTTATCCAGAGCAGATTGATGGCAAGCCGACACAAAGCTATTATCACTGGCTTTCTATGGCTTATGCATCGACCTTAACGGGTCATCCGTCTGTGACTTTGCCTGTTGGGCGAGACAAAAACAACATGCCGTTTGGTTTACAGATTATTGGCCGACGCGGTGATGATTTATCTACCTTGGCGTTTGCTAAAGCGTTAGAGGCCTTGTTAGAAAAAACGCCCGATCTAGCGCGCCCAAGAGTCGATATTGCTATGTTGTCTGGTTTGCCTGCATTGAAAAATACAGACGGTTTTATGGGATTCTAATTTATCGAAAGCTTTCATGGAGTATTTAAGTGACTGACTATATTTCTACCCCTGTTGTGCAGTCGCTCATTGCATTGCAGGAAATTACTTGGGTCAATCCGAAAAAAGTGCGTTTTGATGAGGTTCAATCCAAGCTGTCTCTGCAAATGTCAGACATGCTAGATGCGTCGGATCGACTCTCGCGTTTTGCGCCTTATCTTGCTCAAGTGTTTCCCGAAACGGCAGCTACTAATGGCATTATTGAATCTGAATTAAAGGCCATTCCTGCTATGCAGCATGCCTTGTCGGATTCGATGAATCTAGAAATCCTCGGTCGTTTATTGATGAAGTGTGATAATCAATTGCCGATTGCAGGCTCCATCAAAGCTCGCGGAGGAATTTATGAAGTCTTGTTGCATGCTGAGCGTTTGGCGCTAGAGAATGGCTTATTGCAAACCAATGACGATTATCGAGTATTGGATTCAGAGCATTTTCGAGCGCTGTTTGCCAAGCATCAGATCGTCGTCGGATCAACTGGGAACCTTGGCTTAAGCATTGGCATTATGAGTGCTAAATTGGGCTTTGATGTCACGGTTCATATGTCGTCTGATGCCCGTGAATGGAAAAAAGCTTTGCTGAGAAGTAAAGGCGTCAATGTCGTTGAACATACTGCTGATTATGGAGTTGCTGTAGAGCAAGGACGACAGGAAGCCATGCAAAAAGACACGGCGTATTTTATCGATGACGAAGATTCCACTTCGCTGTTTTTAGGCTACAGCGTAGCGGCGTTACGCCTACAAAAACAGCTAGTCGAGCAGGGCATTGTTGTCGATAAGGAGCATCCCTTGTTTGTCTATTTGCCTTGTGGCGTTGGTGGCGCACCAGGCGGTATTACCTTTGGTTTGAAGCAAGTGTTTACTGATCATGTGCATTGTTTCTTTGCTGAGCCTACGCATTCTCCTTGCATGGTATTAGGTATGGAAACGGGCTTGCATAACGGTATTTCGGTGCAAGAGTTGGGCATTGATAATCAAACCTGTGCTGATGGCTTGGCAGTTGGCCGACCTTCTGCTTTTGTTGGCCCTATGATGGATTCGCTGCTCAGCGGTATTTATACGGTTTCTGATGATAATATGTATCGTCATTTGGCCATGTTGGTGGATGCAGAAAGTATTCCAGTGGAACCGTCTGGCGCCGCGGGTGTAAGTGGCGTACTGCGAGTGTTAACTGAGGGCGGTGATTACCTAACGGCTCACCAGCTTGGCGATAAAATGTTGCAAGCAACACATATCATCTGGGCGACGGGCGGCGACATGGTGCCGAAAGAAGAAAGAAAAGCTTACTATCAAAAAGGCCAAGCCTTGCTGTCTTAAAGCACATTTGTCTTAATGAAAGAGCCAAAAGTAATGCTTTGGCTCTTTTCTTCCCCTCTATTTTTTCTCTTTAATAGCGGCGCAGCGGTGCTTTTACGACAGTGCCAAGTTTATATCCTCAATGTTCTCTTCATGCTGCATTTTTTCGATCATGTAATCTAAAAATACTCTCACTGCTGCGGGTAAGGTGCGGCCAGATAGGGTTTGTACTTCAATATTGCGGATGTCCATGCCTCGGTCACGAATCGGGATGGCAACTAGCTCGTTGCTGGCCAGTTGATGGCGCATGGAAATCTCTCCAGCAAGATGAACGCCACCTTCATAGGTCGTAAAGCGGTTTAATGTTGCCATGTTGTTGGATACCAGAACCGGATCGAATAATAGGTTTAAACGACTGCAACAGATATCAAACAGCTGTCTTACTGTGGTGTTTTCTTCTGGTAAGGCAATCGGATAGGGTTGTAATTGCGCGAGAGTGACGGTTTTTTTGTTTGCCAATGGGTGGTTTGGATGGACAACAGCAACGACGGGTGAGGGCTGTCGATAGGCGACTTGGATGTCTTTGGCAGGAGACAAATTTAAAGTAACGCCTATGTCAGCATCGCCATGACTAACACGCCGCGATACTTCCGCAGGTGAGCTGACATTGATATGAAAATGAATACCTTCATGTTTTTTTCGAAAATTTGCAATGTTACGTGGTAAGAATTCCATCGCAAAACCTTCCGAACATGAGATATTTACATGACCTCGATTTAAGCCTTCTAAAGCAGCTATTTCCGATACAACTCTGTCCGATTCTAGTGCGTTCTTACGTGCATACACGGCTAACATTTCACCCGCTGCACTCAATTCCATGCCGCGAGGGCGGCGTTCAAACAGGGTTGTACCAAGAATATCTTCTAGGCTATTTATCTGCCTACTTATAGCGCTCGCTGCTACATTTAGGTGCAATGATGCCTCACTAATAGAACCATATCTAGCGACCTCTAAAAAGTAACGCAGAGCAGTGTCTTGTAAACGTAATGCGGCTTTCATCGTGTTTTTCCTGCATTTTAGTGAATATTGGCGGTTTTTATAGCATTTTGATAATTCTGTCATTTCGCCATAGTCATGCTTTTTTGGCAACGATTCTTTGCATTTTTTTTAATTGTGGCAATGGTTTTTTTTGCATAGTGTGAATGAAAGTTGCATTGCATAAATATCATATTTAAAGGTCTAAAAGGAACGAAATGATGAAAAAAACCAGTCAGAATAAGTTTGCTCTATTTCCTGTATTAGATAACGCTCCACGTAGGACTTTGGTTAGTGTTCTTATTGCTTGCTCACTGGTTGGTGCTGCCGCGCCAGCATTAGCTAATAAGGCGAACGATACCTTGATATACGCGGTAGGACTTGAGCCAGAAAATGTCAGCCCTTATCACAATAATGTGCGAGAAGGGATTATTTTGTCGCATCTTGCTTGGGATACTTTGATTTATCGAGACATGGAAACAGGCGAGTATCAGCCTTTGTTGGCAACCAGCTGGAAGTGGGAAGATCCGACTCATTTGCTTTTCACTTTGCGTAAAGGCGTCACTTTTCAAAACGGCGATGCTTTTAGTGCAGCGGATGTGGCTTTCACCTTTAATTATGTCACTTCACCTGAGTCTAAAATCGTCACCCGCCAAAACGTCGATTGGATAGATCATGCAGAACAATTAGACGATTACACGGTACGTTTAGTTCTGAAACAGCCTTTCCCAGCGGCATTGGAATATTTATCTGGTCCAACGCCTATTTTCCCTGAAAAATATTTTAAATCCGTTGGCATTGAAGGCTATGCCAAAGCGCCAATTGGTACTGGCCCTTATAAAATTACCGAGGTGTTGAGTGGTGAAGGGGCGAATTTAGAGCGTTATGAAGGCTATTTTGAAGGTGGTCCAATTAAAAAGCCAGCCATCGGTAAAATCCAATTTAGAGTCATTCCTGACCCAGATGCTCGTCTTGCTCAGCTGATGACAGGCGGCGTTGATTGGACTTGGCGTGTGCCGTCAGACCAGGCGGATGAAATGAAAATGATGCCTAATTTGCAGGTGATTAGTTCCGAAACCATGCGCGTGGGTTATTTGGCAATGGATACCAGTAGTGAGGCGTTAAAGGATTCACCATTCCGCAATAAATTAGTTCGTGAAGCGGTGAATTATGCGATCAATCGCGATGCGCTGGCGAATGAACTCGTACGTGGTGGAAGCCGTGCTCTTTACACTCCATGTTTTCCTACGCAGTTTGGTTGTGACCTATCTGCTGCGAAAAAATACGCCTATGACCCAGCGAAAGCGAAAGTTTTGCTTGCTGAGGCCGGTTATCCAAATGGTTTCCAGACGGACTTTTATGCTTACCGAGATATGGACTTAGCCGAGGCTATTTTGGGTGATCTTCGTGCTGTTGGTATTACGTCTAAAATGCACATGTTGACCTATGCTGCGTTACGTAAAGAACAACGTTCAGGCAAGGTGCCTTTAGCGTTCCAGACGTGGGGTTCTTATTCTGTGAATGATGCATCTGCCATTATCAGTGTGTATTTCAATGGTGGCGCAGATGACATAAATCATGACAGTAGTGTTGTGAACTTGTTGAACGCGGCGGATACCAATGTTACCCCTGAGATTCGCAAGAAAAACTACAGTGACGCAATTAAAAAAATTACCCAAGAAGCCTATTGGGCGCCCATGTTTTCATACTCAAGTAACTACGCCTTCAGTAAAGAGCTGAATTTTACCGCTTATCCTGATGAACTTCCTCGCTTTGTAGAATCAAGCTGGAAGTAATAAGTAAGACGCTTACTACTTGATTTAAACAGGTGAAGTAAGCGTCGCTAGTTTGCGTTTAGGTGTATCGACACAAAGGTGCAAAGGCGTTTTGGGGAGAAGTTATGTTGGTATTTATAATTCGTCGATTACTGGTGGCGTTTAGTGTGGCAATCACTGTGTCTATTGTGAGTTTTATGTTGCTGCACTTGTCAGGTGATTTGGCTATTTCAATAGCAGGTCCAGAATCCACAGCTGAACAAGTAGAGCAGATCCGTATCGATTTTGGTTTGGATAAACCTATGGTTTATCAATATTTTGATTGGTTATGGGCGGCGGTGCAGTTGGATTTTGGCCGTTCTTATTATTTTCAAGATACCGTGATGTCGCTTATTAGTGACCGATTGCCTGTCACACTGACATTGGGTGGTTTGGCGCTTGCATTGGCGACAGTTATTGCGATTCCTCTTGGTGTGATTGCGGCGATTAAACAAGATACCTGGATTGACCGCTTGGCGTTGACCATTGCGGTTATTGGTCAGGCCATGCCGAGCTTTTGGTTTGGTTTAACCTTGATAGTTATCTTTGCGGTGAATCTGCATTGGCTGCCCGCGGGTGGCAATGCAACATGGCAGCATTTTGTTTTACCTGCTATTGCGCTGGGTTATTACGCTATGCCAGCCATGATGCGTTTGACCCGAACTGGCATGTTAGAAGTGTTGAATTCCGATTACATTCGCACCGCTCGTTCCAAGGGGTTGAATGAGTCCACTGTCATTTTTAAACACGCTCTGCGCAATGCAGTGATACCGGTTGTTGCCTTGGCAGCGGTTGAGCTGGGTTTTATGTTGGGCGGCTCGGTGGTCATCGAATCGGTGTTTTCTCTAAAAGGTTTAGGCCAGCTCGCGTGGGATGCGATTACCCGTAATGATTATCCCGTGGTGCAAGCCGTGGTTTTGATTATTGCGGTGTTTTATATCCTGTTAACTTTTTTAGCAGATGTGATCAACGCCATGCTTGATCCACGTTTGCGTGTCCGCTGAGGTGTCTACTATGTCTGATTCTACTTCTACTGTTTCAACAGCTTCGAGCCCCAATTCTTTTTTACCAGAGGTACCAGAATGGCGTCGCATGATGAATCTCTTCTTGGATCACCGTGGTTTGTTAATAGGGTCGATCATTCTTGGTGTGATTGTCATATTGGCGATTTTAGCGCCTTGGTTAGCGCCTCATGACCCTTATTTGCAGAATATTTCTCAACGCATGATTCCGCCAGTTTGGCACGATAAAGGCTCTTGGGAGCACGTGTTTGGCACCGACAAATTAGGTCGAGATTACCTAAGTCGTTTGCTTTACGGGGCGCGAATTTCCTTGACGATTGGTTTGTCCGCTGCACTTATTTCTGGGTTTATCGGCACCACATTGGGCGTATTGGCTGGCTATTTTGGTGGCAGAGTGGATGCGGTGATTAGTTACATCATTACCACGCGTTTAGCGATGCCAGTGGTTCTTGTTGCATTGGCAATGTCTGCTTTGGTGGGTGGTTCCTTGCAGATGGTGATCATCTTATTGGGCTTACTGTTGTGGGATCGATTCGCGGTGGTGGCGCGCTCCACTACCCAGCAATTACGTGATGCCGAGTTTATTGCTTCGGCCAAAGTGTTAGGTGCATCAACGACTTATATTTTGGTGCGTGAATTATTACCTAATATTTTAAGTGCACTGATTGTAGTGATGACCTTGGAAATGGCTCATGCCATTTTGCTAGAAGCGACCTTGTCCTTTTTAGGCTTGGGCGTACAGCCGCCCATGCCATCTTGGGGGTTAATGATCTCAGAAGGTAAGGCGTACATGTTTTTCAAAACGTGGGTCATTGCGATTCCCGGTATTGCACTGATGGTGTTGGTATTGGCGATTAACCTAGTAGGCGACGGTTTGCGAGATATGAACGCACCAGAAGGCCGGAATTAAGGCCAGAGGAGACATCATGAAACGAGTACTCGACGTAAAAAATTTACAAGTCAGTCTACCAACGCCAAATGGTAATTTGCGTGCGGTGCGCGGTATTGATTTGCAAGTGAATAAAGGTGAAATGCTCTGTATTGTAGGGGAATCAGGCTGTGGTAAATCCATGACGTCGATGGCGCTGATGGGGTTGTTACCGAAGCGTGCCGAAGTGACCGCTGAGACAATGCATTTCGACGGTATGGATTTATTGTCTTTATCGAAAAAAGAGCGCAATCAAGTACGCGGTATGCGCATGTCGATGATTTTCCAAGAGCCAATGACTTCACTGAATCCTTCTTATACCTTGGGCAATCAGCTTTGTGAAGGCATTATTAAACACAAAAAAGTAAGCAAAGACGAAGCCAAAAAACGCGCAGTGTATTTATTGGAGCGTGCTGGTGTACCTTATCCGGAGAAGCGTTTAGATCAATATCCACATCAATTATCAGGTGGTTTGCGTCAACGGGTGATGATCGCGATGGCGCTGATGTGCGAGCCAGATTTGATCATCGCTGATGAGCCAACCACAGCGCTAGATGTCACGATTCAAGCGCAGATATTACGTTTGATACGTGAGCTTCAACAAGAATTTGGCACCGCCGTTATTTTTATCACCCATGACCTTGGTGTGGTGGCGCGTATCGCTGATCGTGTGGCGGTGATGTATGCCGGCCAAGTGGTGGAAAGCGCTGCGGCAAAAGACTTATTTGCTGACCCACAACATCCTTATACCAAGGGCTTGCTTAACTGTATTCCCATTCCAGGTAAAACTTTACCTGGAAGTCACTTGGAATCTATTTCTGGCGTGGTGCCGAGTTTGATTGGCGAGCTCAAAGGTTGTGCATTTGAAAATCGTTGTAGCGCCTCTATAAGCGAGTGTTGTTACCGTTCGCCTAGCCTAGAAAATCATCTAGGTGCAGAGGATCATCAAGTACGTTGTCCGGTTGCGATGACGTCGTTTAAGGAGGCGATGTAATGTCAGAATACGCTTTGGAATTAACGAACTTGTCGCGTCATTTTCATCTTAAAAATGGCGCTTTTAAAGAGCCAACATTACTAAAAGCAGTGGACGGTATTTCATTGCGCATTCGTCCCGGTGAGACTTTAGGTTTGGTGGGAGAATCTGGCTGTGGCAAAAGCACCTTGGCAAAAATGATTCTAGGTTTGTTAGAGCCAACCGATGGTGATGTGTTGATTAATGACAAGATGCGCGGTGCTAGTTCTCGCTTATCTATGTCTCGTCAGCTGCAACCGATTTTTCAAGATCCTTATTCATCTTTGAACCCACGTAAAACCATCGAACAAATTATTCGTTTACCCTTGCAGCTGCATAAAATTGGTGACGCTAAGAGTCAGCAAAAAGCGGTGAAAGACATCAGCGATTTGGTGGGCTTACCTGAACGTTTGTTAAAAAATTATCCGGGTCAATTGTCAGGAGGCCAGCGTCAACGAGTTGCTATTGCGCGTGCTTTGATTCTTAAACCTAACATCTTGGTGTGTGATGAGCCTACGTCGGCGCTGGATGTGTCTGTACAGGCGCAAATTCTTAACCTCTTGATGGATTTGAAGAAAGAGCTAGGGCTGACATATTTATTTATCAGTCATAACCTTGGCGTAGTGGAACATTTAGTGGATCGCGTGGCGGTGATGTATCGCGGCAAAATTGTCGAGCAGGGCACCCGAGAAGGGATTTTTCAAAATGCTCAACATCCTTATACACAAGCTTTGTTGTCATCTGTTTTGACCCCAGAGCCGGCTTTGGGATTGCCTGATGTGTTGGATTCTAGTGCGTGGGATAGGGCTTCTTAAATACTTTTCATTTTGACTTGTTACCTATTTATTTTTTTAAGGAGAGATCATGAGTCGCCAATCTACTATTCAGGGAGCGGAGTTTTATTTCGATTCTGGTGCATTTTTTACGGCATTAGAACAGCGCGTTAGCGTTCACAGTGAAAGTCAAAATCACGATGCGTTTGATCAGTTACATGCATATTTACAAAACATTATTATACCGGAATTGGCTTCTTTAGGCTTTCAATCACGCATTGTGGCGAATCCTGTGACCGAACCAAACCAACCGGGGTCTTGGCCATTTTTGATTGCGGAACGAATCGAAGATCCAGCGCTATTAACGTTACTGACTTATGGTCACGGGGATGTAGTGCGCGGTTATGATGATCAATGGAAAACAGGATTGTCACCATGGAAGGTCGTGGTAGATGGCGACCGTTGGTATGGACGTGGGACGGCGGATAATAAAGGTCAGCACACCATTAACTTTGCGGCACTGAAGCAGGTGATAGAGGCGAAAGAAGGCCAGTTAGGCTTTAACGTCAAGGTGATTGTAGAAATGGGTGAAGAAGCTGGATCACCCGGATTGGCCGAGCTTTGTCAGCTTCATAAAGAGGAACTGGCAGCGGATTTGTTTATTGCCTCCGATGGCCCAAGGCTGAGTGCTGAGCATCCGACTATTTTCCTCGGTTCCCGTGGTGGCTTTAATTTTGATCTGAAAGTGTTGTTGCGCGATGGAGCGCATCATTCTGGTAATTGGGGCGGATTATTGAGTAACGCTGGCACACGTTTGGCCCATGCTTGGGCGTCTATGGTGGATGCTAAAGGCAAGATTTTAGTCAAAGGGTTGTTGCCAGCGCGTTTACCTGAGTCGGTTCGAGTTGCTTTAAAAGATATTCCCGTGGGGGAAGGCGCGAACAGCCCTGCTATTGATTCTAACTGGGGAGAGCCAGGTTTAACCTCAGCAGAGCGGGTTTTTGCATGGAATACCTTGGAAATGCTGGCCTGTAAAACCGGCAATCCAGATATGCCGGTGAATGCTATTCCCGGTTACGCCAGCGCCCATTGTCAGCTGCGTTTTGTGGTTGAAAGCGACAGCCAAAACTTCTTAAAACACATTCGAGATCATTTGGATCTACATGGTTTTAGTGATGTTGAAGTCACTGATAGCGGCCATACGATGGAGGCGACACGCCTTGATCCAGAAGATCCTTGGGTGGGTTGGGCTTTGGGTTCTCTTGCGAAAACAACGGGAAAGAAACCAGTGTTATTGCCTAATCTAGGTGGCTCATTACCAAATGATGTGTTTGCTAATATTCTCAATTTACCCACCGTTTGGGTGCCACATTCTTACCCTGCGTGCAGTCAACATGCGCCAAATGAACATGTTTTAGCATCCGTATGTCGTGAAGCTTTGCAGATTATGACGGGGCTTTTTTGGGATTTATCAGAACAAGGCGCCACGATTCAGGCAGCACGTTAAGGAGAGCAACATGACATTCGCAACAGCAAAAAAGCTAAGCAATAACGCACTCGCGCCTTATGCGGATTTACTCTGTGATTGGCTCGCCACTCAAGAGGACGAGATGATTCAGTGTCTGCAAGAATTAGTTGATACCGATTCTAACAGCTATGACAAAGAAGGCGTTGATGCGGCTGGGCGGTTAATGGCGGCTTGGTTAGAAGCCGACGGTATCGAATGCCACTGGCATAAATCAGATAGTTCTGGCGATGTGTTGGAAGCACGTATTGGCTCTGGATTTGATAAAAAAGATTCTCAGCCGGCCATCTTTTTGATGGGACACAGAGACACAGTTTTCCCAAAAGGCACGGTGGCAACACGCGGCTTTACTCGTGATGGTATGACCGCGTTTGGACCTGGGGTCGCGGATATGAAATCTGGTCTGGTGTTGAATTGTTTTGTGTTAAGAGGTTTGCAGTATTTGTTGAATAACTCTGACATTGAGGAATTGCCTCACCCCGTTGTTGGCTTGTTTACGGGCGATGAAGAAATCGGTTCGCCAGAAGGACGTCATGTTATTCAGCAAATGGTGAAAGGGGCAAAAGCGGTGCTCAATGCTGAACCGGGTCGCATCAGCGGCAATGTGGTATCGGCTCGAAAAGGCGGTGCGAGCTTTGAAATTGTCGTCAAAGGTAAAGCCGCGCATTCAGGAGTAAACCATGCCGATGGCGCTAGTGCGATTGGGGCGTTAGCTTTGATCATCACGGATTTACATGCTCTCACCGATTATAAAACAGGCGTCACGACCAATGTCGGTTTGATTAGCGGTGGCATGTCTTCCAATACCATTGCGCCGGATGCAAAAGCCAAATTGGATTTACGCTACATTACCAAAGAGCAAATGGTGAATGCCATGGACGCGATTCAGGCCATTGTCGATATTCCTAAAATCCCTGGTGTTACAGCGTCGGTAAAACTGATTTCAGCGTTTCATCCGTTTGAATCCAGCATGAGCGATACCTTGCTGAAGCATTACCAGGCGCAAGCAGAATCGCTGGGTTTCTCGGTTGAAGGAGAATTTACCGGTGGCTGTTCTGACGCGGGTTTTACGTCGTCAATGGGCGTTCCGACTTTGTGTGGAACAGGACCTGTGGGGGCGAAAATGCACACCGATGGTGAGCTTTGTTTGCTCGATACCTTTGTTCCACGTACTCAAGCAGTCGCCAAAAGTGTATTGCTTTTGCCGTAGAGGGTCCAATCTTCTAAAGGAGATATGTCATGCTTCATTCAATCGAAACCGAGTTGGCGCCATCCGAATCGGATGTTTGCTCTCAAGCAATAAAGTCTGGTAACTGGGCATTCCTATCTGGGCAAATTCCTCTTGTTGTTGGATCCAATCGTTTATTACAAGGCTCGATGGCCGAACAAACGGCTCAGGTTTTTCATAATTTAAATGCGGTGGCAATCGCATCGGGTGGTTCTCTTGAACAAGTGGTGAAACTGACTATTTATCTTAAAGACATGTCGAAACTTGCAGAATTTAATGAGGCAATGATTAAGTATTTAAGTTCGCCACTTCCTGCGAGGGCGGTTGTCTCGGTCAGTGCAATGCCAATGGATGCTGAAGTGCAGGTGGAAGCCATTATGATGATTCCAGATCCAGTTTGGTCGCTTGCAGTGACTTAAATTTATATTTAAATAGAAAAAGCGTTGACCTCCCTTAGGCCGCTGATACGATTCGCAAGAAGATCGTATCAGCGGTTTTTTTGTGCCTAGTTTTTCTGGTGCTATGCCCTGAAGAGGTATAAATAACTAGGATGGATGTCTGTTTTTAGTGTAGATAGAGTATTTCGTAATTTATTAATTTATGATAAAAATAAATTAATTTTTTATTGAATATTGGTTTTTATTTGTCAAAAAAAGACATTATTAGAAAGCACATTTCATTTCCTTTTCGGTACTCTGGTAACAACTTAAATCACAAACATAAAGCCAAAAGGAACGACCACTATGAATCTGAAAAAATTTGAACGTTACCCACTTACCTTTGGACCAACGCCAATTGAAAAGCTTCAGCGCCTGTCTGATCACTTAGGCAATATTGAAGTCTATGCGAAACGTGAAGACTGTAATTCTGGTTTGGCACTGGGCGGTAACAAGCTACGTAAATTGGAATACATTGTGCCGGATGCGATTGCATCGGGTGCGGATACCTTGGTCAGTATCGGCGGTGTGCAATCCAACCATACTCGTTTGGTCACCGCGACGGCGGCAAAAATTGGTATGAAATGTCGCTTGGTACAAGAAAGCTGGGTGCCATTTGAAGACGCCGTTTACGACCGTGTTGGTAACATACTGATGAGTCGTGTGATGGGCGCTGACATCGATTTAGTGAATGATGGATTTGATATTGGTATTCGTGAAAGCTGGAAAAACGCCATAGAAGACGTGAAAGCGAAAGGGGGTATTCCGTACCCAATTCCAGCAGGTGCGTCAGTGCATAAGTATGGTGGCTTGGGTTATGTAGGGTTTGCTGAGGAAGTGCGCGAGCAAGAAAAAGAATTAGGCTTCAAGTTCGATTACATTGTGGTTTGTACGGTAACGGGTTCTACTCATGCTGGTATGGCTGTTGGTTTTGCAGCTGATGGTCGTTCTAAAAATGTGATTGGTATCGATGCGTCTGGCACGCCACAGCAAACACGAGATCAAGTGTTGGCGATAGCGAAAAATACCGCCGAATTGGTAGAGCTAGGGCGTGAAATGACCGCTGATGATATCGTTATCAATGAAGATTATGCTTATCCTGCTTATGGCGTGCCATCAGACGAAACAAACGATGCTATTCGTTTAGTTGCTCGTTTAGAAGGTATGATGACAGACCCAGTATATGAAGGGAAATCTATGCAAGGTTTGATTGGTTTAGCGCAAAAAGGTTTTTTCCCTGAAGGTTCTAAAGTACTTTACGCCCACCTTGGTGGGGTTCCTGCTATCAATGGCTATAGTTATATTTATCGTAACGGCTAATGTGAGTTTTTAGCATTGCTCGTCATTTCGTGAAAAGGCTTCCATAGGGAAGCCTTTTTCAGTGTGCCGCGGAAAGACGCTTAAAACGCCAATGGCGCGTTATCTTTGACTTCTTTCATGACAAAAAAAGTGCGTAATTGCCGAACACTTGGCAACGCCAATAATTGGTCACTATGTAGTTTATTAAAGTCGGCCATGTCCTTCACTCGGACCTTTAGGAAGTAATCAAAATCTCCCGCGACTAGGTGGCAATCCAAAATGAAAGGTAACTTAGAAATAGCACCTTCAAACGTCGCAAAGCTCTCTTGTGTTGATCTATCTAAAACTACGCCGACTAACACCAAGGCACTGCGGTCTACTTTCTCAGGTGCAATCACAGCACGTACTTCGTTAATATAGCCCTCTTTAAAAAGTTGGTGTGTCCTTCGATGGCAAGTAGCCGGACTCACGTTGACCTGCTCTGCTAAATCCGCATTGGTAAGGCGGCCATCTTTTTGTAATAAGCGCAGAATTTTTTTATCAATTTTGTCCATATAACTGTCCTAAAAATTCTATATACATTAAATAGTTGAGAGACTTTTATTGAAAATATCAAAAACTTGCAATAAAAGGAATTTTTATAGCTGATATTTAAAATATCCACTTAGCAATGATTTTGTGATGATGTCGGATAGTTCAGAAGCTTGTAAGCTCACTCCGGATTCCTGTTTAGGTGGGGGATTGTTTGAAATAGAAGTATTTACTGAATGATTACTTTCTATGTAAGGTATGTAATCGATCTGAAAAGCAGAAAGCGTGCTTTACGGATAAGTAAGGAGGTGGATTTTTTTTGGTTGAAAAATTTGGTGGTCAGCATAATGGTTACTTTCTACCTTCAGAGGGGGCGAATAACATCGCATTAGCGTTATTTACATTCGAGAGCCTATCCGCATACGAAGAGTATCGTCACCAGTCTTTAAGCGATTCTGACTGTATTAAAGCATTTGAATTTGCGGATAGAGTGGACTGTATTATCAGTTACGAGCGTAGCTTTTTTAGACCTGTTCTTGGTTAAATAAGGTGTTCGGTAATATAAGGAGATAAGATGTTTATTGCGGTTTATGAGTTTGAAATCAAAGAAGGCACGGAAGTTTCTTTTCGTGCGGCATGGCTTGAAGTGACAAAAGCGATTTATAAGAACTGTGGCAGTTTTGGTTCAAGGTTGCATACGTCCGATAAATCCAATGTTTTGGTGGGCTATGCGCAATGGCCAAGCCGAGAGCAATGGGAAAAAATTAGCGACCTTGATGACGAGAGTTACCAACGTGCCCGTAAAGAAATGCGAAATTGTTTAGCTAAGTCGAAAACGGTTTATGAGCTAGATGTCTGTGATGATTACCTGCAAACCTCTTTGGCATCGTAGGGATAAAAAAAGCTTCTTCTGGCAAGTTGTTTTATCCCTACGGTCAGCTTACTCTGTTTCTAATATTTTATTTTAACTTCCATTCTTAGATACAGGAACAGCCCTATGCAGCATGCATCTCTTTCCGTGCATGTAACACGCGGCGGTATCGTTGAAAGTGAACACAGTATTAAAGCGGTTATTGTTTCTAGCACAGGTACAATCGTTGAATCTTGGGGCGATGTAGATGCCTTGGTTTATCCTCGCAGTGCGATTAAAGCAATGCAGGCGTTGGCTTTTATTGAGATGGGAGGGGCGGAACGTTTTGGGTTCAGTAACGATGAAATTTCCATTTGTTGTGCGTCTCATAATGGCGAACCAGAACATGTAGCAACTGTACAAAGTATGCTGGATAAACTGGCGTCGTCTGAGGCGGATTTTGAATGTGGTTGTCATTGGCCCATGCGTGCTGAAGCGGGTTATGTGCTAGCCGGTGAAGGAAAAGAGCCAAATCAGCTACATAACAACTGCTCTGGAAAGCACGCGGGAATGCTGGGGTTGGCGAAGTTGCTTGGTGTTTCATCAGAAGGCTACATTGGTATTGATCACCCTGTGCAGCAGAAGATTGCCGGTACCATGGCGGATATGTGTGAGTACGATTACAGCACAGCACCTTGGTCCCCAGACGGTTGCTCCGCACCTACATGGGCTATGCCGCTAACGAATCTTGCTTTAGCATTTGCTAAGTTTGCTAGTCCTGATAGCTTATCAACAGAGCGCCAGAAAGCCTGTAAAACCTTATATGACGCAGTAGTTGAGTATCCTTTTATGGTGGCTGGGACGGCGCGTTACTGTACCGATATGATGAGAATTTTACAGAAGCGCGTCTTTCTAAAAGTGGGTGCGGAAGGTGTTTATGTTGCAGCGATTCCAGAATTGAAGCTTGCCATAGCGCTAAAGTGTGAAGATGGCGCCGTTCGAGCAGCGGAATCTGTGATGACCGCATTATTGGATCATGTGGGTATTACCACCTTCGTTGCGGATAACATCATGCAAAAATACCGCTCTGTTACGTTGAAAAATTGGGAAAAGCGCACAACAGGTACGATTGTTTGCCAAATCTGATTCGTTAAACCTTCAATAAGGCTTTCTTCAACCATGATCGAATTCAAGTCTGTGAAAGATCTAGCTCGACTGCGTCGTCTTGCTTTGGCGTCCCAGGGGCTGTTACAGAAGAATCCGTTTGGTAGAGGTTTATCTGGTGCGCGTAAGGCGGTTGAACATATTGGTTATGTGCAGATTGATACCATTTCTGTAGTGGAGCGGGCGCATCATCATGTGTTGCACTCTAGAGTGCCGAAGTTTGAGCCTACGATGACCAATCAACTGTTGCTGGATGGCGATGTGTTTGAATATTGGTCCCATGCGGCAGCTTTTCTTCCGATAGGTGATTTTCGCTTTTCCTTACCTTACAAAAATGCCATTAAAGGCGGTCAAACCCATTGGTACAAAGAGCCAGATGAAAAACTAATGGCCGAGCTATTGGCTCGCATTGCTGCTGATGGGCCACTTCGTTCCCGAAATATCGAAACCAAATCCAGTAATAATGGCGCTGGCTGGTGGGATTGGAAACCCGCAAAAAAAGCACTTGAGCAACTCTATATGCAAGGCGACCTCATGGTCTGTTCTTGTGAAGGCTTTCAGAAAGTTTATGATTTAACCGAGCGAGTTTTACCTTCTCACATTGATACAACAGTGCCAAGCATGGACGAGTTTGCGAACCATCTACTTGAGCAGCAATTACGCTGTCATGGTCTGGTTTCGTTAAAAGGATTGACTTATTTACGTCGTAATACTGGGTTGCGTAAAGCGATGAAGAGCCTAGTTGATGAACGCTTGGCACAAGACTTGTTAGCGCAGGTAACCATCCCTAATGGCGATATTTTTGTAATAGAGGTGAACGCATTAGAGCGCCGTTTGCCTCGTTTGAATAATCGCTTATTAATACTGTCGCCCTTTGATAACAGCGTGATTCAGCGTGATCGACTAAAAAGCCTGTTTCAATACGATTATCAGATTGAATGTTATGTGCCGGAACCCAAACGCCAATATGGTTACTTTTGCCTACCGCTATTATTTCGAGGTGAGTTCATAGGTCGTATGGATTGCAAAGCCCACCGTAAAGAGCGACGGTTAGAAATAAAATCTCTGTATCTGGAGCTGCGAAATGAAACACAGCACTTTGATGACGACTTGGTAATTGGTGCCTTTGTTGAAGCTATCAAAGAGTTCAGTCAATTTCAGCAATGTGACTCCATATCCCTGACAGCTGTTGAGCCTAAGCATTTTGCTCAGCCTCTACGTAACCTATTCCTTCAAATGAACCTCGGTTGAGGATTTCACCGTTCGCAGTGATACCGAGGTTTGGAACTTTCGGATGTTGGCTTCGGTGTGAAGTACTCTATCGACAAAGCTTTCAAAAGCTTGGATATCTGGCACAGTGACGACCATCATAAAATCATAGCCGCCTGTGATTTGGTAGCAGTGCCTCACTTCTGGCGCTTTGCTAACGACGCGTTTAAAAGCATCGTACACATCTTTTCGATCCCGCTCCATTTCTACTGATACTAGAAGAGTCAATTTATTGCCACTTAATTCGGGGTTCACAATAGCAACGTCACCGACGATGATGTTGTCATCTCTCAGGCGTTTTACCCTTTTGTGGCAAGCTGGTGGCGATAGTCCTACTTCTTCGGCCAGTTCAACATTTGCGATGCGATTATTACGCTGCAAGATGACTAGAATTTTTCGGTCTATTTTGTCTAATTCCATAAATTTCTCAAAAAATAGTTATACGACTAGAAATTTCTTAATGGCTTTTATATTAAAAATATTAGGTGTTATCAATTATTAAATTGATCAACATATTTCTTCTTATCGCAATAGACTTCATTCATACATTGTTTGGAGCAAGAGAAGTGAATAAACGTATATCCCGTTGGATTGGACTTTTGTGGGATGGTCTCTGGAACGAGATCATTGATGTCACCTGGACGCTTTATAAGATCATGATTCCGATGATTATCGTGATCAAGGTTATTGAAGAGTTTGGTGGTATAGAACTGCTAAGTAGCTGGTTGAGTCCTGTTATGTCTTTGGTTGGCTTGCCTAGTGAAATGGGGTTGGTGTGGGCAACAACACTGGTTACCAATATGTACGCTGGGCTTGTGGTCTTTATGAGTATGGATGCCGACTTAACCGTCGCTCAAGTCTCTATTTTAGGGACGTTATTGCTGCTCGCACATTCATTGCCAGTAGAGGTGGCGGTGGCTAAAAAAGCTGGAGTAGGTATTGTGGCGACACTAGTGATTCGTCTGGGTGGTGGTTTATTAATGGGTTGGATACTTCACCATATTTATCAAAGCGGAGATCTATTAAACACAACTGCGCACACTGTGTGGAAACATACACCAACCAGTGATCCTAGCTATATGGCCTGGGCGCTTGACCAACTACAAAGCCTTGCGATGATTTTTGTGGTAATCGCCGCGTTAATGACACTGTTACGTTTGCTTAAATTACTGGGCATTGAAAAGCTCATGGGGATGTTACTTAAGCCGATCTTGTCTGTGCTGGGCATCAGCCGAGAGGCAACCAATTTGACGGTTGTTGGTATTACGCTAGGGGTGTCATTTGGTGGCGGTTTGCTCATTAACGAAGCAAAGCGGGGCCATATTTCTCCCAGAGATATTTTCGTCGCCATGATGTTGTTGAATTTATTGCACAGCTTGATTGAAGATACTTTGCTGGTTCTTTTAATAGGTGCAGATTTTATGACGATTTTTTGGGGACGAATTGTTTTTTCAGTGGCCGTGATTAGTGTGTTGGTCTTTGTACTTAACAGAATGGATGAAAGAACATGCCGTAAGTATTTGTATAAGGAAATAGGCTCTTAAAGAAAAACAATATCGTGTTTCTAAGTTAGTGTGTGTTGAAGCCAGTCCTTAAAATTTTTTACGGCTTGGTTGGCTTGCAAGCGCTTGGGTATAACTAAATAGTAATGCAAGCCAGTAATAGTAGCCGACATTTTTTCTGTGCCTTGGATTAACCAAGTATTTTTGACTGAGTTGGCGACAGCAAGTTGGCTTATTAGAGCAATACCTTGACCAGACAAGGCTGCCTGTGCGGTTAGGTTTTCATCATTGAAATAACGAATACTTGGTAGTGCGTTGGGAGTGGTTTTATTTATTGCCTCTTCTACCCCTAACATTGGTAGTTTTGGGTTTTTCCATTGAGTGCAGAAAAACACCGACGCGGCTGGATTTTCACGATGTTTTTCCCAATATTCTGGGGTCGCAAAAAAGCCAAGATATTCTTGAAGCAAGGGTTGGTTAATAAGTGCTTTCCTTTCATCTTCTTTAGGCAGTTCACCGTAGCGAATCGCCATATCTACACGTCTATCATGTTCTATATCTATGAGTGATTCTTCGGCTCTAATTTGAATGTCGATGTCAGGAGACTGTGCTTGAAAGTCAGCAAGATTAGGTACTAACCACATAGCAGCAAACGAACTGGTTGTGCTGATGGTTAAAGTGCGAGGTGAGCCTTTCAGCTGATTCACTGTTGATAGTAACTCTTGTAAAGATTGGTTTGCGGTTGCTGCCAGTAATTCACCTTCTCTCGTTAATGTGACTGCTCGCGTTTTTCGTTCAAATAATCGTATATTTAAGGTGTCTTCAAGTGCTCTGATTTGATGCGAAATCGCAGTCGACGTCACATTCAATTCATTGGCAGCGTCTTTGAAGCTGCTTAATCGAGCGGCAGCTTCGAAGGCTTTTATGGCATTCAATGAGGGTAGAAGCTGGAACATAAAATACTCTATAGATGAGAATATCTACTTTATAAGAAAAATATTGCCCTTTGTCACGACAATAATTACTGAACACACTGTGCCTACTACTTATGAGTTAGAAGAGGCCTAAAATATGAAAAATATCTTACATATCGATTCTAGTGTACGTCGTACTGATAATTCGACGGCAAGCTATAATTCGATTTCGAAGTCATTCGGACGGTGTTTTATAAAAACATGGATGAATAAAAATCATCAAGATAAAGTGGTCTATCGCGATCTAGGTCTTAATCCGCCAAGCTTTATATGCCAAGATTGGATTGCTGCGGCATTCACCCCAGAGCAAAACAGAAGCGAGTCACAGCAGCTAGTATTAGCTGAGTCCGATAGGTATTTTGATGAAGTGGCTCAAGCGGATATCATCCTCATTACTGCCCCTATGTATAACTACGGTATGCCAGCAGTATTGAAGGCATGGTTTGATCAAATGTTGAGAGTGAATAAGACTTTTACCTTTGATTTAGCGCGAGGAGACTTCCCGATTGAGCCTATTTTGTCAGGGAAAACCCTAGTACTACTAACATCATCCGGAGAGTTCGGTTTTGGCTTTGGTGGTGTTCGTGAACATATGAACCACTTAGGCCCTCATATTAAACAATTAGCCAAGTATTTGGGGGTAGATCGGTTTTATGAAATTGGTTCTGAGTACCAGGAATTTGCAGATGATCGTCATGCTGCGTCGCGCGAAAAAGCGAAGCAAGAAATTGTGGACTTGATTAAGCAGATAGGTTGAATCACTGGCAAGTGATTGGCGATGCCTGTGTTGTCTTGGTGAGCAATCAGTTATTAGGCTTTGCTGTAAAAGGAGGGCGGATTAGGCGGATAAAATCCGCCTAATCCTTTTTGTAGCTATTTTCGTTAACTATTTTTTGTAGCCTAGCTTCTCAGAAATACTGCTTGCTGCATCTTGTAGCAAGCTAACATATTGATCAAACTTTTCGCTAGAGTGGCGCAATGTCGGAAAGGATACGCTGAGCCCGGCTATAACATTGCCAAGACGATCATATATTGGTGCAGCAATGCAACGTAGCCCTTCTTCTTGTTCCTCATTATCGACACCATAGCCTTGGCTTTTCACGTCGTTTAGCTCTTCTAACAGCGAATCAACAGAGACATGAGTCTTTGCAGTGGATGGAATAAAGTCTACTTTTTCAAAGATTTGTCTAATATCACTCTCTGAGCGTTCTGCCAAAAGCACCTTACCAATTGCGGTTGAATACAACGGATTGCGCCCACCGATACGTGATTGCATTCGCAGATTGTATTGCGCATCGACTTTGTAGATATAGATAATACTATCGCCATCACGTACGCCTAAATGCAGTGCTTCTTTTGTCTTTTCGCCAATGCTAGCCATGTAAGGCTCGGTCAGGGACACCAGATCAACGTATTCTAATGCTTTTGAACTGACTTCAAATAATTTTAGCGTTAGCCAATAACGGTCATCGTCGCCTTCTTGGGAAACAAATCCCAGCATTTTCATGGTTTGTAGGAAACGATAGACAGTGCTCTTTGAGCTCATGACTATTTGAGATAATTCTGTAATACCAAGCGACTTGTGTTCAGCTAAAGCCGTGATAATGGCGAACATCTTCATCACAGATGAAACAGGTTCAATTTGCAGGGCGTTTTCTTCGTTCTTCATAAGTTTCATTTTTTTTGAAATGGGATTTTGTCTATTTACTATATGACATTTTTTTATTCAACAACACCCCATCCCATATAAATGCACGTTAACGTGCAAGCCAACCGCCATCAACGGCAATGGTATAGC
The DNA here is from genome assembly GCF_024397855.1 of Marinomonas rhizomae. Lineage (NCBI taxonomy): Bacteria > Pseudomonadati > Pseudomonadota > Gammaproteobacteria > Oceanospirillales > Oceanospirillaceae > Marinomonas > Marinomonas rhizomae. The sequence goes on along the minus strand of NZ_CP073343.1, from coordinate 3,661,945 downwards.
CGTGGACATAACGAGAGGCTTCTGATGCTAAAAAGACGATAGGGCCAGCCATGTCTTCTGGTGTTCCCCAGCGGGCAGCAGGGATTCTGCCTAAAATTTCTTCGGACCTGCTTTCGTTTGCTCTTAATGCTTCAGTATTGTTGGTCGCCATGTAGCCTGGTGCGATGGCATTGACATTGATGCCATGTTTTGCCCATTCATTAGCGAGTGATTTTGTTACGCCCATAACGCCACTTTTCGATGCGGTGTATGAAGGCACTCGAATACCACCTTGGTAAGACAACATAGAAGCGATGTTAATAATATTACCAGGTGTTCCCTGAGCAATAATTTGTTTAGCAAAGCCTTGGCACATGAAGAAGAGTGATTTGATATTGAGATCCATGACCTCATCCCAGTCTTTTTCGGTAAAATCTAATGCGTCGTTACGACGAATGATGCCAGCATTATTGACAAGGATATCGACTTTTCCAAAGGCGGAAACGGCCTCTTTTATAACATGATCAACACTGTCCATCTTGCTCATGTCTGCATTTACGTTGTGAAATTTCCGACCTGCTTTTTGGATCAAATCGATTGTTTCTGCAGGGTCGCTTCTATTAACACCAACGATGTCTGCGCCTGCATTGGCTAGTGCTAGCGCCATGCCTTGCCCCAGACCTGTATTGCATCCAGTGACAATGGCTACTTTACCCGTCAGATCGAACATAGTACTTCCTCTTTATTATATTGATAGCAGCATGCATCGCGGCTGCTTTTCATATTGTAGAACTATACTAGAAGAACAATTTTGAAATAACAATGTTAATTTTATTTTATTGAAACATCATTTCATTTTTATTTTATTGTATTGTGAAAAATATTGAATATTGTTTTTCTATTGGTATAGTTGAGTGGTATGACTTATTAATTCAGGACTGCGACACCGTAGCCTCTACAACAATAATTGCTGAGAATTATTCAGACAAAATTAGGAGAGAATGATGAAAATTGCATTAATGATGGAGAATAGCCAAGCGGGGAAAAACGCAACGATTTTGGAGCAGCTCAATACAGCAGTAGAGCCATTTAATCATGATGTATTCAATGTCGGAATGGATGGCGAGAACGATCATCACTTGACTTATATCCACTTAGGTATCATGGCTAGCCTTTTGTTGAATTCAAACTCAGTGGACTTTGTCGTTTCTGGCTGTGGCACAGGACAGGGCGCTATGATGTCGTTAAATGCTCATCCAGGCGTGGTATGTGGCTATTGCTTGGAGCCATCTGACGCGTTTCTGTTTAATCAAATTAACAATGGTAATGCTATTGCCATGGCATTCGCTAAAGGGTTTGGTTGGGCTGCAGAATTAAACGCTCGCTATATCTTTGAAAAAGCATTCTCAGGTCCTCGTGGGCAGGGTTATCCAGTAGAGAGAAGAGAGCCGCAAGTGAAAAATGCGGGTATCCTTAATCAAGTGAAAGCCGCGACAATGAAAGACAGCTACTTGGATGGGTTAAAAGCGATGGACCAAGAATTGGTTCGCACAGCCGTAGCAGGAAGTCGCTTCCAGCAATGTTTCTTTGATAACAACCAAAACCCAGAGATCGAAGCTTACGTACGTTCACTGATTTAATCTAAGCAGTATTCGCTAGCTTTCAAAAATAAAGGCGCTTCAGCAATGAAGCGCCTTTATTATTTCCCACCTTTTTGTCCCAAATGATTTTTAATCGAGTTGTTTAGTCAATACCCTCATAGACCGAAAAAGGATGGTAAGAATAGCGTGATGACTGGAACGTAAGAGATCAGCGCGAGTAAGCTGAACAGAACAAGATAGAAAGGCGCGAGTGCGACAATGACTTTTTCGACTTTCACCTTGGCAACCGTAGCCCCGACGAATAAGCCAGTACCGACAGGCGGTGTGATCGTGCCGATAGCAAGGTTAAACACCATTACGACACCGAAATGCACAGGGTCGTAGCCTACTTTCATGGCAATCGGTAGCAAGATCGGCGTGAAGATCAAGATTGCTGGTCCAATGTCCATAAAGCAGCCTATCACCAGTAATAAGATATTGATGATCAGCATAACCATGATCGGATCGTTAGAAATCCCGAGGATCAAAGCGGATATCGCTGCAGGAATACCTGTGAATGCCATGGCAAAAGACAAGGTGGCAGATGCCGCTAAAAGCAACATGATGGTGCCAGTAATGTGGGATGTTTCGATTAGGAACTTAGGCAAGGCACGAAGTGGTGTGGTTTTATGGATGAAGAACGCCAAAATCATGGTGTAAATGACCGCAATACCTGAGGCTTCTACTGGCGTCACCACGCCCATAACAATCCCACCAATAATAAAGACGATGAGAAATAAGCTAGGAATTGCATCAAGAGTGATCTTAACAGCTTCTTTAAAAGGCACTCGATCTGATAAAGGGTATTTGCGCTTTTTAGCAATAATAATTGTGACCAACACCAAGCCCAGTGCCCAAATAACGCCCGCTACAGCGCCACCCAAGAACAACGCAGCGACAGAAGTGCCACCAGAAATTAATGAGTAAATGATAAAAGCCGTGGTTGGCGGCACCAGCATGCCCGTTGGGGCCGAGGCGATATTCACTGCCGCAGCAAACGATCTGTCATAGCCTTCTTTGGCTTGAATCGGCACCATAACGCTACCAATTGACGTAGACGCCGCAATGGCCGAGCCTGAAATACAGCCAAATAATACGTTACCCGCGATGTTGGTTTGCGCTAAAGAGCCAGGAATACGCCCAGCCATGAGTTTTGCGAAGTTAACCAAGCGAATGGCAATGCCGCCGGAGTTCATGATGACGCCAGAGAGAATGAAAAAAGGTACGGCTAACAGAGAGAAACTGTCTAAACTCGCCACCATTTTTTGGGCAGAAGTAAAGAGCGCCATATCCACTGGCACCATCATGGTGACTGCTGCCAATGACGAGGCAACCAAGGAGATAGCCAGTGGTAACCCTAAAAGAGACAGGATAGAAAACGTAATAATGAGCACAAGGCTCGCTTCACCCGCCATGTTTATTCTCCCATGCTTAGTGGTTGATCGATATCAGAGCCAGTCTTGCTGTTCATTGGCTCTTTTAATACATCAATCAAATTCAAAATAGCGTACAAAATCAGCAATACTCCGCAGACGGGTAAAGCCGCGTAAAAACTCGACATCGGCATTTGCAGTACAGCGGTGAGTTGTTTCGAAGCGATTTGCATGCTGTGTAAACCGCCCAGAATCAGTACGTAAATGCTGAAAATAATAAAGCTGATAGGGACTAACATCTTAAGGAGTTTTTGAAATCTACCGCGCGAAATATCGCGCAGTAGATCAATGGCCATATGAGAACCGCGGCCAGCAGAATAAGCAGCTCCTAATAGAGACAACCAGACCAATCCTAACCTTAGTAACTCTTCGGTGTAAGTCGAAGGGTCGTTGAAAACATAACGGCTGATTACCTGCCAGCTAAGTATCACGACCATACTAAGGAGTAAGAGAGAGCACGTTGTCCCTAGACAGATGTCCAGGAAACGTCTTATTTTGGGCATTATTTTGACTCCGCTTGCTGGCGGATTGCCTGATAAACCTTATATTTTGCCGGATCGGATTTTAGCTCTTCATACATTGGCTGAACGGCCGCTTGAAACTCACTAACATCTGGGTAATAAAAGGTCACACCAAATTTTTCTTCGCTCATGGTTTTTGCGTCGTTAACGGCTTTTGTCCAGGCTTTCTTTTGAAACTCAGTAGACTCTTTTGCCGCTTCTTTAACCGCTTTACGCTGGTCTGGTGTTAAGCGATCCATGGTTGCTTTAGAGATCAACACGATATCTGGCACACGAGAATGCACGTCATAAGAATAATGTTTCGCGACTTCGGCATGACGAGCAATCGTTAGGGCAAACTCATTGTTCTCCGCGCCATCTAGTACGCCTTGTTGAATTGACGAGTAGACGTCAGCTTGTCCCATAGCGATAGGTGAGCCACCCAGCATTTTTACCATCTTGATAGACGTTGGGCTTTGCATTACGCGAATTTTGAGACCTTTTAGGTCGTCCACATTACGGATGATTTTTTCTGAGGTATAGAAACTACGAGCGCCACTGTCGTAATAGGTTAGCCCCAAAATCCCTTCGCCTTTTGAAGATTCATAAATCGGTGTGGTGATTTTTGGATTATCCATCACATTGTAGAAATGCTCTTGGCTATCAAATAGGTACGGCATGGAAAAGACACCATAAACAGGAGCAAAGCTTTCCATTAAGCCGCCACTGACTTTGGTCATGTCTAGCAGACCAGCTTGTAGTAACTCGACCATTTCACGTTCGCCACCTAATTGGCTGTCAGGAAAAAAGGTAACAGTGACATCGCCTTTTGTTTTCTGATCCACTAATTCGGCAAATTTTTTCATGGCTTCAACGGTTGGTGTCGCGTTACTCGCGTAGCCAAAACGTAAGTTCTCCGCATAAGCGGATGCCGAGGCTAGCCCTAAGCTTATTAGGGTAAGTGCTGTGGTAAATAATTTAGTTTTCATTTTCTTATCCTTCTTATGTTTATTGTTTTTTAAGAAATTGATAGTGGGTTTTGCTTTTTTAAAATATAGCTAGATATAGCGACGTAGACTCTCGCTAAGACATAAAATCGCCATGGCTTGCCCATAAGGCATAGAGGTGATTTTAATGTTTTTGTAATACTCCAAGTCGTCACCCATGGCGGTGCCAAAGGAGGTGTTTTGCAGTTCGCCTTGCGCGTCAATGTTGCCATAGACCGCTTTGATGGCTTTTTCCGCAATAGGTAAATAGTCACTAGAGAGATAGCGTTTGCGTACGGCTTTTAAAATGCCATAGGCGAATCCCGCGGAGGCGGACGCTTCTAGGTAAGTGCTGCTATCGTCTAACAAGGTGTGCCAGAGGCCATCGCTGTGTTGTAGTTCGCTCAAGGCTTTGACTTGGCGTTCTAAAGTAGATAACAAGAAGCGGCGAATCGGATCGTTTTCATCCAAATCCAATAATTCAATAAATTCAGGAATCACAATGGTGACCCAGCTATTACCGCGAGCCCATAAAGCATCGGCAAAGTTGTGGTTACCTTCGAACGTCCAGCCGTGAAACCACAGGCCGCTTTTTGAATCCATTAGGTATTGAATGTGAGTCAAAAATTGGTATTTTGCTTCTTCTACATAGTCGGGTTTATTAAGTAATTTGCCTATTTTGGCGAGCGGCAGGACGCTCATCATTAAGGTGTCGTCCCACATTTGGTTGTGGTTTACGCTGTTATAAACGATGTGCTGAAGACCGCCTTCTTGCACGCGGGGCATTTCGTACATGACCCATTCTGCCCATTCTTCCAAATACGGCTGCCAAGACTCTTTTGGCGTACGTTCATGCAAACAAGCCAGTGTTAAAAAAGGTGCAACCGTGTTGATGTTTTTAGTTGGCGTGCCTTCACTCAGGCGTTGTTCAAACCAATCGTGAATAATTTTTAGCGTGTCTGGGTTGTTGGTGATTTGCCAATACTTGAATAAACCATATAAGCCAATGCCATGAGTCCATTCCCAGCCTGCCCAACCTTTGGTGTCGATCACTCGACCGTCTTCAAGGCGTAGCAGAAAGTCACCGGTAGTGTCTTCAATATTAATGAGATTTTGAGTTAAAAGATCGATTGCTTCGACGACTTGATCGCGTGAAACAACATGCTTCTTTTCTCTTAGTAATTCATGCATTTTTAATCCCTTTGTTATTTTTGGATTGGCTTCATGTCTTGTTTAATATAAATCACAATATTTCTATTTGAAATGAATATCTAAATTTATATTTTTAAATAAATATTTTTAATGAAACATCGTTTCTAAAATTAAAATAGTTAAAAAAATATAGCCTCTACGAAAGACTATATTTTCTGATAGCTACTCTATTTCGTGTGCGCTTTTGTCCGCTAGTTATACAATTCCTGAGCCTGTTTTATTCGGGTCTGCAGGTCGAGATTTGGCAACGGCAGCACGGTAGCCACTCGCTCGGTAACAGCTCACTGGATCGATGGCACCACCTGCTTGTAAACGGGCCATTTGTAAGATTGGCTCAACGTCCAGGTTATAGGCTTGCTTTAAGCTGGCCTGCGCCATCATTGGGTCGTTTGCTTCTTGGTATTGAGTTAAGGCTTTGCGATCTACTAATAAGCTTTTCACGAAAGCGCGCTGCACTTCCGCCGCACTGTACATCAAACTTTCCACAGGGTCGGTTACGTTGTGGGATTGATCCAACATGTAGAATGGGCTGTAGGCAGGATCTTGCGCTCGAATGTCTGTTAGCTCGTTGAAGATCAAGAACAGCTGGTAAGGATTGATAGAGCCGCTGTCTAAATCGTCATCACCGTATTTACTGTCGTTAAAGTGGAATCCACCAAGCTTGCCGAATTGCGCAAGACGGCTAACGATCATTTCAATATTGACGTTCGGTGCGTGGTGTCCCAAATCCACCAATGACATACAGCGCTCGCCCGTTTCTTTTGCTGCAAGGTAGTTACTGCCCCAATCTTGAATTACGGTAGAGTAAAACGCCGGCTCAAAGATTTTGTGTTCCAACAGCATGTTCCAGTCGTCTGGTAGGCTTTTGTAAACCTCTTTAATGCTTTCTAAATAGTGCGTGAAGCTGTTTTTAAAGTGTTGTTGGCCTGGGAAGTTTGAGCCATCACCCACCCACACAGTAAGTGCTTTTGAACCTAGCTTTTGGCCAAGTTCGACGACATCGATATTGTGAGCAATAGCTTGTTCGCGCACGGCTTTATCCGTATGGGTCAAACTACCGAATTTGTACGACTCTTCCTGACCAATTTGATCTTGGAAAGTATTGGAATTCATCGCGTCAAAATGCAGGCCGTATTGTTCGGCATACTGGCGAAGTTCGTTTGGATCTTTTGGGCGATCCCAAGGAATATGTAGAGACACCGCCGGTGTAGCTTGTGATAGCAATTGAATAACAGAACAATCATCCAGCTTTTCGAAAATATTGCGTGGTTCGCCTAAACCAGGGAAGCGAGCGAAACGCGTGCCACCTGTGCCTACTCCCCAAGATGGAACAGCGACGGTAAATTGCTTAGCTTGCTCTAAAATAGTGTCGATTTTGATGCCGGAGCGATCCAGTTTTTCCGCCAGCGCGTTGTAATCACTAGTGACGGCGGCTTCCTGTTTGGCGTTGTGTTCTTGCAGCAAGTTTTGATCAATGAGCTGTTTCATGGTGAATCCTTTTTTATTTTTTAGGGACTTTGCGCTAAGTGTCTAAATGCGCAAAGTCCTCGTTGCTCTTTGGAGACAAGGTTTTTTTCACTGAACTAGCGAGTAAAAGATGGCGCATGCCCCGCATCAACATTCAGAATATTACCTGTCGATTTAGACGACGCGTCAGACGCAAAGAAGTAAATGGCCTCGGCGATGTCTTCAGGGAAAACATTCAGCTTCAGCATACTGCGTTGGCGATAATGCTCTTCTAAATCATCGGTCGATAGTTTGTAAGCGCTGGCCCTTTCTTCTTTCCATTTACCAGTCCAAATTTTTGAGCCACGCAACACCGCATCTGGGTTAACCACGTTTGAACGAATGCCAAGTGGTGCACCTTCTAGTGCAACGCAGCGCGCAAGCTGAATCTCAGAAGCTTTTGCTACGCAATAGGCGCTGGCGTTTGCACTGGCAACCAAACCGTTTTTACTGGCAATAAATACCATGTTGCCGCCCATATCCTGTTGTTTTAACAGACTAAAGGCTTCGCGAGCAACCAAGAAATAACCTGTAGATAAGATGCTTTGGTTTTTATTCCATAGTGCAAGAGACGTTTCTTCTAATGGTGCGGAAGAGGCGATGCCTGCATTGGAGACAACAATGTCCAAACCACCAAAGGCGACAGCGCAATGTTTTACTGCACGGATAACATCGTCTTCGTTGGTCACATCCATCTTGATGCTCGAGGCGGAATCTTTACCAAATTCGCCGATGATGTCTGCTTGTGCCGTCGTCAGAGCGTCTTCGTCTATGTCCATCAATACTATGTTGGCACCTTCTTTGGCTAGACGTTTAGCCGTCGCAAGACCAATACCGCCAGCCGCACCCGTTACCAAAGCGATATGACCTGCTAAGGATTTTGGTTTTGGCATACGTTGCAGTTTGGCTTCTTCCAATAACCAGTATTCAATGTCGAAGGCTTCTTGTTCTGGCAAGCCAACGTATTCGCTCACGCTGTCTGCGCCACGCATTACATTAATCGCATTAACATAGAACTCGCCAGCAATTCGTGCCGTGGCTTTGTCTTTTGCGAACGACAACATGCCAACGCCTGGAATTAGATAAATGACTGGGTTTGGATCGCGCATAGCTGGGCTGTTATCGCGTTTACAACGGTTATAATAGCCCGCGTAATCTTCACGGTAATCAGCAAGGCTTTTATCTAGCGATTCGATGACTTCGTCTAGGTTGTCTTTTTGCGGATCATAAGCCACAACAAATGGACGAATTTTCGTGCGTAAGAAGTGGTCAGGACAAGAGGTGCCAAGTTTAGCAAGACGGTCTAAGTCTTTCGAATTGACGAACTGCAACACTTCTTCGGATGCATTGAAGTGACCAATTTGACGTTGTTTTTCGCTGGTTTTGCCTCGAATGAGTGGCATTAAGCTCGAAACCACTTGTTGGCGTTTTTCATCAGGCAGAGTCTTGAATAGCTCGCCACCAAAGGCGGCTTTGCCAGCACTTTTTTGTTCTAGCCACGTTTGCGCTTTGTTAATAATATTCAGCGAGTTTAGGTAACAATCTTTGTTGCCATTCGACCACGTAAACAGGCCGTGGCTTTCTAGTACGACACCTTTTAGGTGTGGATTTTCAGTGGCGATTTTGTGTAAATCCATGCCCAGCTGAAAACCTGGACGGCGCCAAGGAAGCCAGCCAATCTCACCGTTGAAAATGTCTTCTGTCAGTTGTTTGCTGTTTTTGCTTGCCGCAATAGCAATCACCGCGTCTGGGTGAAGATGGTCAACATGAAGGTAAGGTAAATAAGCATGAAGCGGTGTATCGATACTGGCTGCGCGGGAGTTTAGGTTGTAAGTACAGTGTGGCAGGTAAGCCACCATTTCATCTTCAAACTCTAAGCCGCGGTAAAGCGGTAAAAGCTGATTCAGCTTATCCATATAAAGTGTTGAAAAGCCATCTAACCCCATAGAACCAATGTCGCCGCCAGAACCTTTTACCCACAATACAGTGGTTTTTTCTCCGGTAAGCGTGTCGTTCATTTCGATTTTTGCTGAGGTATTGCCGCCACCGTAGTTGGTCACGCGCATGTCAGAACCAAGCAAGTTTGATCGATATTGCAATAATTCTGGTTCGCTTAGAAGAGCCGCTTCAGCATCGTTCCAAAGATTGGGGAGTAAATTAGTAGACATCGTTTAACCTCAAGTTTTGTCTTATTTAACAGCCTAAAGCTCTGTTTTATGGCCATTTATCAAAGACTTAAATTTTATTTTTGTTATGAACAATCAGCGGGTTAGAATGATTGATAGATTTCATGTTAAAACAAAAATAATCATTTTCAAGCATTTTTTATCTTTTTATGTGTTTTTGTGATCAATAGTGCTTGATAATGATTGAAAATTAATTATATTGATTATCGAGGGATTTAATCGATGCACGAAATTGAAAGGCATAGAGTGATCTTGTCTGAAGTTGAAGCTCGACCGATTGTGACGGTAGCGCACCTAGCCGACGTGTTAGGCGCTTCAGAAGCAACAGTTCGAAGAGATATCAGCTTTTTAGACAAGCAAAAGAAACTGCGTCGGGTGCGAGGTGGGGCGGAAGCCATTAATCCTCCATCTGATGTGAGTTTATTGGGAAGGCCTTACTCGGTTAGTCAAACGATTAACATGGACATAAAGCGTTGTATTGCGAAAGCGGCGGTGGATTTATTATCGGACAATATGTCAATAATGATCAGCGGCGGCACAACGACAGCGGCTATGTCTGAGTTTATGCGTGGCTTAAAGCTGCAAGTGCTGACCAATTCGTTTTCCATTGCCGATCAATTGATTAAAAAGAGTAAGTGCAGCGTGACCGTGCCGAGCGGAAAAATCCATCGGGAACAGAACATTATTTTGAGTCCGTTTCCAGATGATATTTCCAACCACACCTACGCTGATGTTCTTTTTATCGGTGCATATGGCATTAATTCTCATGGTGTGATGGAGACAGATCCACAAATCGTACAAGCGGTAATGAAATTGATAAATCGAGCAGATCAGCGGGTGCTTTTGGTTGATAGTACAAAGTTTCAAAACCGATCAAGTATGATCATTTGTCCTCTCTCACAGATAGATATCGTCATCACGGACGATGGAATAGATAACAAGAGTAAAGAAGTGATCAAAGCGGCAGGGTGTCGATTGATCATAGTAGAAAAACAAAAACAATAAACCGCGTCTCGGATACGACAACTTCTTGTTGTGTGACGATGAGCGCGCTCTTGGAGATAATTATGAAAAACAAACTCATCACGGCATGTGTGTTGGCTTCTGCAACTTTATTTGCTTCTGGTACGTATGCAGCGGATCAGGTTCGAGTGGCGTTGTTAGTGAAAGCATTAGGTATTGGCTTTTTCGAAGCGGCGTACCGCGGTGCAGAAGAAGCTAAAAAAGAGTTAGGCGATGTGGAGATTATCTACACTGGGCCAACGTCTACTACCGCTGAAGGCCAAATTGAAATCATCAACTCGCTGATCGCGCAGCGTGTTGATGCGATTGCGGTATCTGCAAACGATGCGGATGCCTTGGTTCCTTCCTTGAAAAAAGCCCAACAGCGTGGCATTAAAGTCATTTCTTGGGACTCTGGTGTTGGCAAAGAAGGTCGCCAAGTTCATTTAAACCCTTCTAGTAATAGTCTGATTGGCGAAATGAATGTGCAGCTTGCTGCTGATGCTATTAAAGCCAAAGGCAAAAAATCTGGTACTTTTGCCATCCTGAGCGCAACGCCAACCTCGACCAACCAAAATATTTGGATTGGTGAGATGAAAAAATCCCTTAGCAAATTTCCTAACCTAAAACTTGTCGATACCGTTTACGGTGATGACTTAGCGGATAAGAGTTTCCGTGAAGCCACCGCCTTGATCAAAAACCACCCTGATCTAGATGTTATCGTGGCACCAACGACTGTCGGTATTTTGGCCGCAGCGCAAGCTGTTAGCGATTTGGGATTAACAGGCAAAGTGTATGTGACTGGTTTAGGTCTTCCTTCTGAATTGGCAGGTCATGTGCACAGCGGTGCCATTCATAGCTTTGCTATCTGGAACCCAATCGATCTTGGTTATTCAGCAACCATGCTGGCGTACAACCTTGTGAAAGGCAAAGGTACGAAAACCGAAATTCCAATGGGTCGTATGGGCACGCTTGAGCTAGACAAAAATGGCGACGGCGCAATGGCGAAGCCCTTTATTTACGATGCTTCAAACGTTGATGAATTCTCTTCTATTTTCTAGTCGCTACTAACCCGCTCCCAACCTCCCCCTTAGCATGAGGAGGCGCTAAGAGCTTTTGTTCTTTCTACTTATGAAGGGAGGGCTAGGTTGGGGGGTTATAACAGAGCTTTCCCAACCTCCCCCTTAGCATGAGGAGGCACTAAGAGTTTTTGTTCCCTCCCCTTATGAAGGGGAGGGGGTGGGGTTTTACTCGTTCAATAATTTCATAATGAATAACAATAAGAGCAGCCGTTATGAACAATGCAATTTTTAGTCTAAAAAAGGTGAGTAAGGTTTTTCCAGGTGTGAAAGCACTGGATGGTGTCGACCTTCATCTTTATCCTGGCCAAGTGACCGCTTTGATCGGTGAAAACGGCGCAGGTAAATCGACTCTAGTAAAAACCATGACTGGCATTTATCAGCCGGATGGTGGGGAAATTATTTTTAATGGCAAGTCTGTGCAGTTTCATTCCCCTCACGATTCTCATGCTTTAGGCATCACTGCGATTCATCAAGAAACCGTGTTGTTTGATGATCTGACGGTGGCGGAAAACATTTTTCTAGGGAACTATCCGCTGACTAAACGCTTTTCCATTGATTGGCCTGCGATGGAGACGAGGTCACAAGAAATTCTGTCGTCAATCAATGCTCACATGAACCCTAATCAAATCTTACGCGAATTAAGTATTGGCCAAAAACACATGGTCGGTATCGCTCGCGCTTTGTCTGTTGATGCCAAAGTAGTGATTTTAGATGAGCCCACGGCGGCGTTATCTCATCATGAAATTCACGAGCTTTATGAACTGGTAAATACCTTAAAAAGCCAAGGTAAGGCGATACTTTTTATTACCCACAAGTTCGATGAGATTTTCACTCTGGCAGATCGCTATACCGTGTTCCGTGATGGTTCTTTTGTGGGCGAAGGTTTTATCAAAGACACCAACGAGGCGAAGTTAGTGGAAATGATGGTAGCGCGAAGCATCGAAGCCACTTATCCGAAAAAAGACGTAGAAATTGGCGAGACACTATTAGAGGTGAGTAACTTATGTCACACAACAGAGTTCGCCAATATTAGTTTTAGTTTGAAAAAAGGCGAGATTCTTGGTGTTTATGGTCTGGTAGGGTCTGGCAGAACGGAAGTGATGCAAGCTTTGTTTGGTACTACGGATCATGTGACAGGCTCTGTCAAAATGAATGGTAAAGAAGTGATTATTCACTCACCCAAAGAGGCTATCGATAACGGCATTGTGTATGTGCCAGAAGAACGTCAGAAACAAGGTATCGTGTTGGAATTGCCTATTTATCAAAACGTTAGTTTGCCACAGATGGAGCGTTTGGCGAAACACGGACAAATCGACCAAGAAGGCGAAATGGCACTGGCTCGCCAATATTGTGAGCGTTTGCAGGTTAAAGCGTCTTGTTGGAATGAAAAGGTGATGAACCTATCGGGTGGTAATCAACAAAAAGTCGTTATCGCTAAATGGCTCGCCACCAACCCGAAAGTCATTATTTTAGATGAGCCAACCAAAGGCATCGACATAGGGTCGAAAGCGGCGGTGCATGAGTTTATGTCTGAACTGGTGGATTCAGGCTTGTCTGTGATCATGGTGTCGTCGGAGTTACCGGAAATTCTTGGTATGTCAGATCGTATTTTGGTGATGAACGAAGGTCTAATGGTCGGTGAATTATCACGTGCTGACGCAACGCCTGAGAAGGTGGTTTCGCTTGCGACGGGAGGCAGTGTGACATGTTAAAACGTTTAATTTACTCCCGTGAAGGCGTGCTCAGCATCATTGTGCTGGCGATGTTTTTTGGTGTTGGCGTGATCAGCCCTGATTTTATTAGTCTATCGAACAGTGTCAGCATTTTTAATGATACCTCAATTCTGATCATGCTAGCGCTGGGGCAAATGTTGGTCATTCTAACGCGTTGTATTGATTTGTCTGTGGCGGCCAACGTGGCCTTTACTGGCATGTTTGTCGCTATGGTGAATCAATATTTCCCCGAGCTCCATATGTCATTGTTGATATTTTTATCGCTGTTTATTGGCGCCTTGTTAGGGGCGATTAACGGCTTATTTGTTTGGCTATTAAAAGTGCCTTCTATTGTGATTACCCTTGGTACCATGAGTATTTATCGTGGCGCGACGTTTCTATTATCAGACGGTGCGTGGGTGAATTCTCACCAAATGAGCGAGTCTTTTATAGGCTTACCCCGCTATGAAATTTTATCCATGCCTGTGCTTGGCTGGATGGCCGTCGCTGCCATTATCTTATTTTTCTGGGCAATGAAGTTCAGTGTTTGGGGACGTAACTTTTATTCGGCAGGCGGCAACCCAATGGCCGCATTTTACTCCGGTGTAAACGTGGGTAAGGTGCAGTTTTATGCTTTTTTAGTGTCGGGTACCTTATCTGGTTTATGTGGATATTTGTGGGTATCGCGCTTTGCGGTTGCCTATGTGGATGTAGCCAATGGCTTTGAACTGCAAGTAATCGCGGCGTGCGTGATTGGTGGTGTGAGTATCGTTGGCGGTTTGGGCACTGTGGTGGGGTGTGTGATTGGTGCCTTGTTTATCGGCGTGGTGAATAACGCCTTGCCCATTATTGGTGTCTCACCGTTTTGGCAAATGGCGATTTCAGGTTTGGTGATTATTATCGCCGTCATTGCCAATGCAACATCTGGCAAAGATAAGGCGCGGATTATCTTACGTAACCCCAATGCAAATGACGAAATACGAGCTAATTAGAGGCGCATATGGATACAACAATAAAAAAATCAGCAACGCCAGATTCAATGTTTACCAGCAAACTACAGGGCTTGCTACGCTGGGAAAGTTTTTTGGTCTTAATCGTCTTTTTAGTGTGCGTGATGAATTCTTATTTATCCCCTTATTTTTTAGACCCTTGGAATCTATCGGATGCGACCTTTAACTTTACCGAAAAAGCCTTAATCGCTTTGCCGATGGCGATGCTGATTATCGCCAAAGAAATTGATATTTCTGTGGCAGCTATTATTTCGCTTTCCAGTACCTTGATGGGGTTAGTCGCACAAATGGGCGCACCCGTTTATGCGGTCGCATTTGTTGGTATTTTGGCGGGGGCGGCTTGTGGTCTGTTTAATGGCGTCTTGGTGACGCGTTTCAAGATTCCCTCCATTGTGGTGACAATCGGTACCATGAGTTTATTTCGTGGTATCAGTTATATCTTGTTGGGCGACCAAGTTGTACGTGACTATCCAGATGGCTTTGAGTTCTTTGGGCAGGGGTATGTTTATTGGGTATTCTCGTTTGAACTGGTGTTGTTTGCCTTCTTTGCTTTGGTGTTTTATTGGTTGCTGCATCGCACTACGTTTGGCCGTTACACCTATGCGATTGGTAATAATCCGACGGCGTCTTATTATTCGGGGATCAAGGTGGATAAGCATCGTTTGATCCTGTTTACCTTGGTCGGTGTGATGTCTGGTGTTGCCTCTATTCTGCTTACTTCACGTTTGGGCAGCACGCGCCCAAGTATCGCCATGGGTTGGGAACTCAGTATTATTACCATGGTGGTTCTAGGGGGCGTGAGCATCCTTGGCGGTAGCGGAAGCATTGCTGGTGTGGTGTTGGCGGTGATTCTAATGGGTTTGGTCACCTTTGGTATGGGGCTGTTGAATATTCCAGGCATCGTCATGACGATTATCGTTGGCGTGATGTTAATCACTGTTGTGAGTTTACCAGTACTGATTACTCTATATAAAAACAAAAAGGCAAAAGCGTTATGAGATATGCCTCAGTAATGTATTTACACAAAGGCTGTGAAGAAGAATACAAGAAACGTCATGATGAACTCTGGCCAGAGCTTGCTGAGCACCTTAAGCAACATGGCATCCGTAATTATTATATTCACTTGGATGCTAATGAGAGTGATCAAAACGCAAACCGATTGTATGCCACCTTTGATGCGGATGATCTGGATTCACAAGCCTTAGCTGACCATCCCGTTATGCAGCGTTGGTGGGAATACATGGCGGACATCATGGAAACCAAAACCCCATCGTTTGAACCTGTCGCTGATGCGCTGCAAGAAGTGTTTCGCTTTAATGTGTTGCAACCTAATAAAACACGCGTGGTAGCAGTGTTAGACATTGGTAAAACCAACATTAAGATCTGCCAGATGGATGGGCAAACTGGCGCGTTATTGCATATTGAAAAACGTGTTAATGGCGTCGTTGACGCGCCGCCATATCCTCATGTGGATGTGGATTCTATTTGGCAATGGATCAAAGACACCCTTGCCGATTTAGCCCAGCGCTATTTTATTGCCAGCATTGCGATTACCACTCATGGCGCGACCATTGCGTGCATGAAGGGCGACCAACTTGCCTTGCCGATACTGGATTATGAATACGATGGCGTGTCTGACCTAAAAGCAGAGTACGATGCGGCACGTCCAGACTTTAGTGAGTCTTTTAGTCCTAGATTGCCCCAAGGCTTGAACTTAGGTGCGCAATTGTTCTGGCAGCAAAAACGCTTTGCAGATGAGTTCGCAACAGTCGATTCGTTACTCTTGTATCCGCAATATTGGGGCTATAAACTCAGTGGAAACAAAGCCGCTGAAGTCACCTCGTTAGGTTGTCATACCGATCTGTGGAATCCGACCAGCTGTCAGTTTTCTACTTTTTGTGAACAACAGCAGTGGGCAGAGCGCTTTCCAGAAGTCATGGAAACGGGCGCAAAACTGGGCACCATTTTGCCAGACTTAGCCAAAGAAACGGGCTTGCCGCCGAGTTGCGTTATCTTCAACGGTATACATGATTCCAACGCTTCGTTGGTGCCTTATATCGGGCAACCGATGGAAAAGCTCACTGTCGTGTCTAGCGGTACTTGGACGGTCATCGCCACCATTAACGGTAAGCTGGATTCGCTACAAGAAGACAAAGACATGCTCGCCAATGTGGACGCTCTCGGGCGTGCTACACCGACGATTCGCTTTATGGGCGGGCGTGAGTGGGAGCAGCTGCGCAGTGACAGCAAAGCGACCTTGAGCGATGTGAACTTCATTTTAGAAAACGGTATTTTGGCTATTCCTGCCTTTGCCAAAGGCGGCGGGCCATTTGCCCACTGCGAAGGGCGTATTATTGACCGAGGCATTGAATTAACGCCTGCTCGGCAGTCTGCTTTGGCGGATGTGTACGTGGCTTTGATGACGGATTATTGTCTGGATCTGATGGACAGCAGCGACACCGTTATCGTCGAAGGCGCATTTAGCAATAATGTTAATTTCCTCACCTTATTGGCTTGTATGCGCAGCCAAAATGAAATTTATGCCTCTCGTGATGTTACCGGCACCTCCGGCGGCGCGGCCTTGCTGTCTAACAAAAGCTTAAAGCTAAAAGGCCGCCTCAGCCTAGCTATGTGTGACGTACAAATAAAACCACTGCTGAACCTGTATCGTCAGCAATGGCGGGATTTAGTGGGGGAGTTGTAGTTTTAGCTGTGTGACAAAAGGCTGCAAACAATGTCTCACTTTGACACTGGCGCGAATATGTTATGTGGCGTTGTTGGTGGTTTTCTGTTGCTTTGCTGATGAAAAAATCACGCCAAGCGAACTTCTAGTTTTTTCCCCAGAGCGTTAGTAAAACGCTCAAGAGTCGATGATTTCACATTATCCGAATGGTTCTCAATGCGAGATATAGCACTTTTTTAAGGAGTGTGACTTGCGCATCTTGATGCAAACGCTACAATAAATGTTGCAACTGCATCATAATTTGGAGGTTTTATGGCAATTCGAGCTTTTAAACCCAGTAAAAAAGAAAAAGTAGGGCTTCTGCCTGCATTAGCTTTGTCTAATGATCCAGTGAGTGCGTCAAATCAATTAGCAGAAGGGTTCGACTTTGCTTTTCTTGGACGCATTGTTAAACAGGCACAGATCAAGCAGGCTACCGTGCTGAAAGCGGCAGGAGTTGATAGAGGGACTTTAAGTCGCCACACTAAAGCGCGTACAAAATGGACGGGGGCTTCTGCAGTCAAAGTTTATAATGCTGCTCGAATCATTGATGCCGCATTAAATTTGTTTGATCAAGACAAACAAAAGGCCGAAAACTGGCTTAATACACCAGCCATTGCGCTCGGTGGCATAAGCCCTGCTGATTACGCGAAATATCCGCTAGGGCAAGAAGCGGTGATAGACCTTATCGGTAGAATTAAACATGGGGTAATCATCTAATGAAGCTCTATCGTTTGTGCAAAATGGAGTTTGCTGATACGGCGTTTGATGGTTATGGCGCAAGAACTTATGGCGGTCGCTGGAACCCAAAAGGATTTGATTGTGTGTATTTAGGTGAATCAAAGTCTGTCTGTCTACTTGAAACAGTTGCGCATTTAACGGATGCAAAAGCCTTGGATCAGTTCGCGATGTTGTCCATCGATGTTCCAGAAGAACTGATCATGGCGTTTCAAGAGAGTGATTTACCAGACAATTGGAGAGATTATCCAGCTCCGCAAGAATTAGCCGATATGGGGGCGGAATGGCTAGAAAGTGCTGAAAGCCTTGTATTATTGGTACCCAGTGTTATATCGGGTGACTTTTATGCGTTACTAAATCCTAAACACCATAAATGTCGAGAATTTACGGAGACTGCTCAACGAGTCGCCTTTTCTATTGATCCAAGATTAGCTCCACGATAGTCGTTGCAGAGCCAAATCTATTAACCAATATGTCGAAGGCTAAGACCTAAACCGCAAGTTCTCTTTTGTTAGTTGATCAATTGATGTTTTGCCCATGAGTTTCATGTCTCGTTCGAGTTCGGCTTTCATGAGTCCAAGTGCGCGTTCTACGCCGGGTTGTCCAGCGGCGGCGAGTGGGTATAAGTACATACGGCCGATGCCGACGGCTTTGGCGCCTAGGGATAAAGCTTTGAGTACGTGTGTGCCCCGTTGTACGCCGCTGTCGAAGATAACGTCTATTTCGTCACCCACTTCATCAACAATTTCTGCTAGTTGGTCAAAGGAGCTGCGCGAGCCATCAAGTTGACGTCCGCCATGATTGGAAATAATCACGCCAGTGCAACCAATTTCCACCGCTTTGCGGGCGTCTTCTCGGCTCATGATGCCTTTTAAGCAAAACTCTCCGTCCCAGAATTTCACCATTTCCGCTACGTCGTCCCAGTTCATTGATGGGTCGAGCATGTTGGTAAAGTAGTCGCCAATCGAAGTTGCACCTGATCCCATGTCGACATGTTCGTCGAGCTGCGGCAAACGGAATTTCTCATGGGTCACGTAGTTAATGCCCCACATGGGTTTGAGGACAAATTGCAGCATGCCTTTTAGGTTCAATTTAAAAGGAATGGCGAATCCTGTACGAAGGTCGCGTTCTCGGTTGCCGCCAGTAATAGAATCGACTGTTAACATCATCACTTGCACGCCTGCGTCTTTGGCGCGTTGCATCATGGCGCGGTTCAGTTCGCGGTCTTTATGGAAGTAAAACTGATAGACCTGAGGCGTGGTAGTTTGCTTTGCGATTTCTTCCATGCTCACTGTGCCAAGAGATGATACGCCAAACATGGTGCCGTATTTTTCCGCGGCATTGGCGACGGCTCTTTCACCATCGTGATGGAATAATCGCTGTAAGGCAGTAGGCGAACAGTATATTGGCAGGGCGAGTTTTTGCCCCATAACGGTAACTGACAAGTCCACGTCTTTTACGCCAGTCAGGACGCTGGGCACTAGGTCGCAGGTTTCAAATGCGGCCGTGTTGCGGCGGTAAGTTGTCTCGTCGTCGGCACCACCATCAATGTAATTGAAGATCGGACTTGGTAGGCGTTTTTTGGCTAGGGTGCGAAAGTCTTGGAAGTTGTGGCAGTCTTTGAGACGCATGGATTCTGCTCCTTTTATTTTGTTCATTCACTATAGTCTCAGTTCTATTTATAATAAATACGACATAAACTAATAAACTATTTCTAAAAACGTCTTAATTAAAAGGGCACAACATTGAACGCAGCCGATTTAACGCTTTTTGTGAATGTAGCCGATGCGGGGTCGTTTAATAAAGCGGCTCAGCAAGCCGGGTTGTCGACACCAGCCTTAAGTAAGCGCATTAGTAAGCTTGAACAAGACCTTGGTGCACAGTTGATTCATCGAACGACAAGACGGCTCAGCCTTACCGAAGCAGGAGAGAGTTTGTATGTTCACGCCAAGAATATAGAAGGCCAAGTGAGCGACGCAATTGCTTCTGTGTCGGCGTTTAGTCAAGGGCTCACAGGCACGATAAAGATGTCCGTGCCGACGATTTCTGGGGAATTGTTATTGGCTGAAGCGGTGGCGGATTTTTGTCAAAAATACCCGAATATTACCGTGGATATGCGCCTTGAAAATGACTTTGTGGATCTGGTTGGCGAAGGATTAGATCTGGCGATTCGAACCGGCAAGTTGGAAGATTCAAGCCTAATTGCCAAGCCTTTGATTCAATCAAATTGGGTAATCTGTTGCTCGCCAAGTTACATCGAGCGTCATGGTGACGTCAGCAGCTTAGAAGCACTGAAAGATCATAATTGCTTAGCTTACACCTACCAAGCCCAAGGCTCGTTTGATTGGCGCTTTACTCGAAACAACATTGAAGAAAGTGTACGCATCAGCGGTAGTTTCGCCACGAATAACGCCCAAGCATTACGCAAGGCCGCCTTGGCGGGTTTTGGAATCGTCTATGTGCCGCGTTGCTGTGTGTATGAAGATTTACAGCAAGGCAAGTTAGTCACCATTTTACCGGATTACCAACCCCGGCAACTGGGCGTTTACGCTATTTACCCTTTTACTAAATACCTTCCGGAAAAGTTGAGGCTATTGATAGAGCACATCAAACAAGCCTATCAGGATAAGAAAGCGTATTTTTAGTAATGGCTGGTAATGGAAGTTGCTTTTCATTTATCTGTTTTGTCCTTATTCTTAATTTTTTAGTGGTTTTATGATGGGAGCTCTTATGTCTGGTCAAGGTTCAGGTGGCAATGTGATTGCTGCACTTTGTAATGTTTTTATTCCTGGATTAGGTCAGTTGGTGCAGGGACGTATCTTTATGGCGCTGTTCTTTTTTGTAACCGTCTTTGTGAGCTATGCATTAGGGGCAACGGTGATTTTGTTCTTTATGTGGTTAGTTGGCGGAATTTTACATCTTTGGTCAATTATTGATGCCGCGCGTTTTTCTCGATTTCGTTCGGTTTTATAACGGGGCGCAGGTAAAGTATAAGCTGATAAAGAAGAGCTTTATTAATGATTGAAGGGAAGCAAAACGTAAAGAAAAGAAGCCCTATTTGGGCCTTGATGTTGTCGATCTTATCGCCGGGATTTGGACATGTGTATGCAGGGAATTTGAAAAAAGGGTTATGGCTGTTTTTTCTACAATTTGGTGGGTTATTTGTATTTGGTAAGCTTGGCTGGCTTTCAACTGCCTATGGTATTTGGTTTTTCATAGCCTTTTTACTGTGCCTTTATTTGTATGCCATGCTCAGTGCTGTGAGACTTGCCTTGGCAAATAAAACCTACGAACTGAAGCCTTATAACCGCTGGTATTGCTACCTGATTATACTGGCTTTGATCTTGTTTCTTGGTCAAACGCTTATCTCGTCTCGTGGTGCCTTGTTGGGTTTTGAGCTTTATCAGGTTCCCTCCCGTTCTATGATGCCGACGCTTCAGCCTGGCGATTACATTGCTGTTGATACAAAAGATTTGTCTTTAAACGTGGGTGATGTCGTGGTGTTTCGTTATCCAAATAACAGACAAACCTTGTTTACTCAACGAGTGGTAGCCCTAGGGAATGATAGAGTGGCTATTGAAAATGGCCAAGTGATATTAAACGGTAAACCCGAGCTTATTGCTTCAGTTGATGAGCGCTTTAGACGCAACGAAGTCTCTATGTCTATGTCCGAAACTGTGGTGCCAGAAGGGCAAGTATTTGTCTTAGGTGATTGGCGAGATAACAGTAATGACAGTCGCTATTGGGGGGCTTTTTCTGAGTCTGATATTATTGGTAAAGTGACTTATATTTGGCTTTCTAAAGAGTTTAGTCGTCTGGGCAACAAGATTAATCTGTAAGAGGTTCAAATACAATTTTGAGACTCAACATAAGTAAATTAAATGAGTAGTGATATTAGGGACGTTCTTACCCAAGCAAGAGAATTAGCAAAAAAAGAAAAATACTCGGAAGCTCTAGTCCAATACGAGTATTTCTTCGATCATGCCTTAGCTGAAGATATTTCATTAAGTGGCATTCGTGCGTCTTATTGTTTGTCTGAATGGGCTGCTCTTGGGAATAAACTGCCTGAGGCCAAAATCCATTTAGAAGTGAGGAAAAATGAAGCGCTACGCTTGTTCGAAGAAACAAAGAGCTTTGATTTTTTTCGCGATTATGTCTCTATTTGCCGAGCGCTAGATTGCGATGATGCTATTGCTACATTCGAGCGCTACTCTCAAATCGACAAGTCATTGGCTGAGAAGGTATTTTCTTCACTGGATGAGCTTCTCATTGATGCTGAACGCTGGGACCTTTGTAAACCGTATGTAGAATGTCGGTTGAATAAATACGACCTTTTGGTTCGCGCGCTTGATACGGATATGACATTGAGTGAACCCCTAATAACTGTATTGAAGGGGAACTTGATTGGGGTGGTTAATCGTACCTTAGTGATGTTACATCATTGCGGGGATGGCGATAAAGAATCGACGTTCTTTAATCACGTATCTAAGAGTTTAGATGAGCTTGGCTTTTCTGAACTAAAAGACAAGATGGTTGTGCTTTAGTTTTTTATTTAGAAAGACAGAATAAGAGTTAATGAAAGGAAGAGGTGGTATACATCTCTTCCTTTTTTATGGAATAAAGCCTTAGAACTGTTTCTTAAACAGGCGGTCTAGCGAGAAATAGCCCCCGCCAAACGCGGCAAGTAATAGGGCGCCAGCAGTCCAGAAGATAGAAGCCAGTTCTGCTTTTAGTTGTACAGAAGAAAGAAACGCGCCACCGCCATCAGCCAAACGTTTTATACCATTTTGTGTGAAGAAGTCACTTCCAGCGTTTAGTGCGTCTATACCAGCTTGAGTTAATAAAGCGTCGCCATAAGGGTGAGCAGCATGGAACCATAACGTAATGGCCAACATAACCGCGTTCGCGATTGCGATTGGTCGGGTGATTAATCCCACGGCAATGAACATACCACCAAAGAACTGCATGCCAGCTAACATGGGTGACCAAAGCCAACCTGGATAAAAGCCTAAGTTTTCCACAAAGCCCACTTGAGCAAAAGGAGCAATGATTTTTGGCCAGCCTTCCACAACCAGCATGCCGCCGATAATAATGCGGAACAGCGCCCAGCCAAATGGTTGAGCGAAGGCATTATAGAAGCTGCTCATAAATGGCAAATAAAGATGATCTTTTTCGTTTTTAAATACCGGTAAGTTAGACATTTTATCCCTCTCGACTATAGTGGTTTCCATAAGTGAAAGAGTAGCATTAGTCATTTTTATGGCTGCTGACTTGGGTCAAGTTATTGTTCTTAGAAGGAGAAATAGAGTAGGTATGGGGCTGTAGATAGCCAAAAGGCTATCTACTTAACAAATGTTGATTGGCGCAGTTCTGCGAGATATCACCATTGAGTGCATTGATCAGGTTGTCGACTGCACAGGTAATCATAGCAAGACGTGTTTCTGCCGTTGCTGATCCTATGTGTGGGAAAAGCACCGCATTGTCCAGTTTGCAAAGCGGTGAGTCGCCAGGTAAAGGTTCGACTTCAAAGACATCTAAACCCGCAGCGCGAATGGTGCGTTTACTGAGAGCGTCGATAAGCGCTGCTTCATCAATAACTTTGCCACGAGACCCATTAATGAAAATGGCATTTGGCTTCATCATAGCGAATTCTTTTGCGCCGATTAATCGTTCAGTTTCCGCGGTTAATGGCGTCATCACGCAAACAAAATCGGATGTTTTGAGTAGTTCTTCCATGTCCATGTAAGTAGCGTTTAGATCTTGCTCGGCGTCTGGTTTGCGACTGCGGTTGCTGTACTGGATCTTCATGTTAAAACCAAAATGTCCGCGTTTAGCGATGGCATAACCTATGCGGC
The DNA here is from genome assembly GCF_024397855.1 of Marinomonas rhizomae. NCBI lineage: Bacteria > Pseudomonadati > Pseudomonadota > Gammaproteobacteria > Oceanospirillales > Oceanospirillaceae > Marinomonas > Marinomonas rhizomae. Next base: position 3,638,382 of record NZ_CP073343.1, on the reverse strand, counting down.
CCATGCCAATAATACCAAGGGTTTTTCCGTGTACATCAGTGCCGTAAAGCGACTCACCTATGTTACTGTTCCAGCGACCTTCTCGCACCATGTTAGATAATTCAACAGCACGTCTTGCAGTACACATGATCAGCGTAAACATAGTATCGGCGGTGGTTTCGTCTAATACGCCTGGCGTGTGCATTAAGGGAATGCCACGCTCGGTGAGGTAATTCAAATCATATAGATCTGTGCCAACGGAAATCGTCGATGCGGCTTTGAGCCTAGGTGCAAGGCTCAATAGCTCTGCACCCATTTTAGTGCTGGTGCCTATTAAGCCTTCCGTGTCAGCAAGGGCAGCTATGAAGGCATCTTTGTTATCTTCATTGATATTATTAAAGAAGGTCACGTCATACTGTGCTTCAAGTCGCTGGCGCTCTTCTGCTGGAATGTCTCGGTATAAAATGACCTTTTTCTTCATCTCGTTACTCCCTTTTGGCTGTCTTCGTATAGGTCGCTTTTCTCTTAATTATTTTTCTAAACTATTGAGGCGCGCACGAGTTGGTAAACCTTCACTGTCACCACGAACTTGCACAGTTAAAGAGCCGAGCAGGTTTCCGCGACGAGCAGCTTGCTCCATGGTTTTTCCATCGAGTAATGCTGAAATTACACCAACAGCAAAGCTATCGCCAGCACCCACTGTATCGACCACTTTTTCCACTGGGAAGCCTGCAACCGTTCCTGATTCACCAGTACTGGTTTTGAAGAATGCGCCTTTGCTACCTAGTTTAACGATAACTGTTTTGACGCCTTGCTGCAGATAAAAGTCGGCAATCACTTCTGGTTGATCACTACCCGCGAGGATTTTGCCTTCTTCTATACCCGGCAAAACGATGTCGCTGGAAAAGGCAAATTCATTAATATTCGCAATCATAGTGGCTTCATCAGGCCATAAAGTTGGTCGTAAATTTGTGTCAAAAGACACACTGCAGCCTCGCTCTTTGGCTAGGTTTAAGGCGTGTTTTGTCGCCTCACGCATTGAGCTAGATACTGCTATCGAGATGCCAGTTAGATGTAAATGGGAACCCGCTTTGAATAAATTTTCGTCTATGTCTGTAGCGCTTAATGTGGAAGCGGCAGAGTTTTTGCGGAAGTATTCTACCTTAGGGTCGCTGCCGTCGGTTACGTTGGATTTCAGCATAAAACCAGTAGCGTGATTAGCGCTTTCAGAAATCCGGTCTGTGTGAATATTCTCATTGCTAATTGCTTGACGAATAAATTGACCAAAGCTGTCTTTACCGACTTTGCTAATGTAGCAGGCTTCAAAACCTAAGCGAGCCATACCGATAGCGACGTTAACTTCCGCCCCAGCTAAAGAGCGGTGGAATTCTTCAATGTCAGCAAGTTGGCCTGGCGTTTTGGCCACAAACATAGCCATGGCTTCGCCAAGTGTGACAAAAGAATGTGATTGATTATTTTGCATGTAGATTGCCCCTGAGGTTTTTGTGTTTATGGAGGTCAAATAGTATTCGATGAAAGTATCATGGAATCGATTCCATGAATAGGGTTTGTGAATTGCTTTTAAAAAAATATATGGTTGTTTTTTAATCATATAATTTTTATTTAAATGTTTTTTTGTAAAGGCGCTAGGTGGAATGACGAATAACGAGTTCGGCTTTGAGCTTTATGTGCTGTGGGGCTTCGTTGTTGCCTTGAACTCTAGCAAGCAATCGCTCGCAAGCGGTTTGACCTATGAGTTGCGTTGGCTGGCGCATGACGGTAATACCGCCTTCGAACAATTGAGCCCATTCTGGGTCGTCTATGCTGATTAAGCCTATTTGCGAGCCGATACGAATGTCTAACTGTTTCAAGGCTTTCGCGGTACTCATCATAGCGACACCATTGGTGGTGAATATGGCTTTTTTGCGCTTTGGGTGAGCGGCGATGAAGTCTTCAATGACCTTGACTAACAAACTAACGCTCATCTTTTCAATTTCAATGACATCGCACGTAATGTTGTCGTTTTCTTTTATGAAGGCTTGGATCGCATCGACCCTTGCTTGGCGAGGATCAATCGCGATGGATTCGGTCACCACCAAGATGGATTCGTAAGCGTTGGCTTGTAAGTGCTCGCACGCATCGTTTGCGGCGGCTTCGTTGTCGAGTCCGATAGTATCGAACCCTAAAGACGTATTGATTCTATCAACCAATACCAAAGGGCAAGATAGACGTTTTAAATTGTTTACTTGTTTTTGTGCCATGCCAGCAGTGTTGACTATGATGCCATCGACTCGGTGAGCTTCGAGTAAGGATAAATAGCTGTCCTGTAAATCTTCTTTGTTGTCAGTATTACAGACCATCAACATGTAGCCTTCGCGACGGCAAATATGTTCAATCCCTTGCAGTACATCGATGGAATAGGGGTTAGTCACATCCGCGAGTAACAGACCGATGAGTTTTGAGTGTCCCGCTCTGAGCATTCGGGCCGAATGGTTAGGACGAAAATCTAGGTGAGTGATGGCTTGCGCAATTTTTTCTCGTAGCTCATCTGATAATTTGTCTTGTTCCCCATTGAGGTAACGTGAAACACTGGTCTTACCCACTTTGGCGTATTTCGCAACGTCTGAAATAGTTGTGAAGCTCTTGTTATTTTTCTTCAGCAATGTGTCGTCTCAATAGTTGTATTTAGTGAGTATAAGAGTAGGTGATTTGCCGTACTGTAAACTATGATCCTAGCAGGACGCAATTATAGACAATTTTTTAATAGCAGGAGTTTTATGAAAATTTTTAGCTGCCAGCAATGCGGACAAACGGTGTTATTCGAAAATACTCACTGTGAGCAATGTTCCTCTTCGTTGGGTTTTTTGCCTGATCAGTTGGTGATTAGTGCGCTAAAATCAGTTGATAATGCTTGGTATGCTATGGCTGACAAATCCATTCCCGCAAAGCGTTGGTATTACTGTGAAAACCATCAGCACCAAGTCTGTAACTGGATGGTGGAAGAAGGCGGCAGTACGTTTTGTATGGCTTGTGAATTGAACCGCCATATTCCGAATTTAGAGAAAATTGAAGAACGTCAGGCATGGCAACAACTGGAGTTTGCTAAGCATCGCTTGGTGTATTCTCTGCTGCGCCTTGGCTTGCCTTTAGTGAGTAAAAAAACAGAACCAGAAGACGGTTTATCGTTTGATTTTATTTCTGAAAATAACGTGGTGCCAGAAGATGTGAGCGCAATGACAGGCCACGCTTCTGGACAGGTGACGATTAATGCCGCAGAAGGCAACTCGGTTGACCGTGAGCAAATGCGCGAAGACATGCAAGAATCCTATAGGACAGTCATTGGTCATTTTCGTCATGAAATTGGCCATTATTATTGGGATTGGTTGGTGTTTGATGATGAGCAGGTTTTGGCTGACTTTCGATCTGTTTTTGGTGATGAAACGGTTAGTTATGCAGATGCATTAGAAGCGCATTACAAAGCGCCCAATCCAGATTGGCAGCAATCCTTTGTGAGTGTGTACGCTTCTTCTCATCCTTGGGAAGATTGGGCAGAAACATGGGCGCATTATCTGCATATTGTCGATACTTTAGAGATGGCAAGCGATTTTGGTTTGAGTCTTCAGCCCGCAGGGGGGAATCGCCAGAACCTCGCAGTGATGGTGAATATCGACCCATATCGACACGATAATTTCGACGATATTCTAACGCAATATGTGCCGTTAACGTTTGCTGTAAACAACTTGAACCGTGGCATGGGACAACCGGATTTGTATCCTTTTGTCTTGGTTCCAGCGGTGCGGGAGAAGTTGGCTTTTATTCATCGTTTGTTGCGATCTTATACGGCAGAATAATTGGCGTAGCAGAGATTTTATCGACTTATTCATGGCGACAAATAAGTCGATCCGTTATCATGCTCGGCAATTTGGAGTATGCAATAACTTCTCCTGACTTTTAATCCTTTAGGATCCCAATGAAAAAGACATTTAAACTATCTCATCCAACCATCAAATACCCACGTTTAATTGAAGCAACAAAGAACGAAGTTAAGAAGTATCTAAAAAGAGAGCGCAATAAAAAATTGCCAGAATACGCTGATTTTTGGGGATTTGATTGCCGCTTTGGTCAAAATGAAGCGCTTGCTGAAGAGATTCATGTCGCTCAAATTAATGAAAAAATTAGCTTTGCTGAAAGCCAAGAATGGACTGAGTTCTATCTTGAAATTCTAGCCGCACCAGCACAACGCACAAAACGTGATGCGACTGATGAGCAAGATGAAGATCTAGAAAACCTAGAAAGCGACGAAGAGCTCTAAGCTCAGCAACTAGGTTACTGACATTAAAAAACGCCAGATCAAGCTCGCTTGATCTGGCGTTTTTTTGTTGTTGTTCTTTAGATAATCCAATTAAGTAAAAATCTCAATCTTCCTCCAAGCCTTGTTTCCTTTTTCCTGACTCTTTAATCACTTGTTCGCGCATTCCCTAGCCTTATCATTAAGAGATTGCAGGCCCCTTTTTTTTCATTTGCCTGCTGACTATTTTTAGTTGGAGACAAGAACATGAGTAACGACGCAAACGGTTTAATTGATAGTTTGTTTGAGCGTATTAATACGGCAGAGAAAAACACTGGTGAGCGAGACAAAGCAGCAGAAGCACAGATTAATAAACATCTCGTGGCGAATCCCGCAGCGCCTTACTACATGGCGCAAACGATTATTATGCAAGAGGCTGCGTTAAAGCAGTTAAATGCTCGTGTTGAAGAACTGGAGCGTAATGTATCAGCTAAGCCTAGTTCTGGCGGTTTCTTATCTGGGCTATTTGGTGGCGAGCAGGCTTCTTCTCAAGGATCTGTTCAACAAGGTTCAGGTTGGGGGAGAGGTAATGGCTCTCAACAAAGCTTTGGTCAATCAAGCAACCAACAGACAAGAGGGCAACAATCAAGGAATCAAGCTGACAGTCAATCGCAAAGTGTTGGTCGAGGTCGTTCCGGTGCTGGTAGCTTTTTAGGTGGCGCCTTGCAAACCGCTGCTGGTGTGGCTGGTGGTATGGTGGTTGGTAATATGTTGATGAACATGTTTAGCCATCACTCCGAAGCAGACATGGCCAATGTTATTAACGAAACACCTGCGGCTTCTGATATTGGACCTGCATCAGATGCTGGGCAGGACAGCTTTGCCGATAGCGGTAGCGCAGACCAAAGTGGATTCGGTCAGGCAGGTTTTGATCAATCAAGTGATGGTTTAGATCCTAACCGAGGCTTTGGGCAGGCCGGATTCGACCAAGCCAATATGGATCAAAGCGATATTGATTCAGGCGGCTTTGATCAAGGAGGGTTCGACGATATGGGCGGCTTTGATGATTTTGGTAGCGATGACTTTATTTAGTTATGAGTACTGATTAATAAATACCAGATCAACTTTTGTCTAATTGATCTGGTATTTATTGTCTGTTTTACGTCACTTCAACAAAGCTCATAAAGCCTGTCTTTAAGTGTTCGATGATATGGCAGTGATACATCCAACGCCCCGGATTATCGGCTACTAGGGCAGCAAGTACGGTTTCATTCTGACCCAGCAAGACGGTATCCGAATGGAATGGTGTAATGGCTTTTTTGTTCGATTTCAAAACCGTGAAAGTATGACCGTGGATATGAATCGGATGGTGATATTGGGTCAAATTCGACAGCTCGAAAATATAGGTTTTACCACGCTCTAATGTGGCAAGAGGATCTGGAATATGGCCTTTTGACATGCCTTCCCAAGAACGGCGATTCATCGTCCAGAAGTTGTAGCTCACCTTGCCATCTTTCTCTATCGGCGTGATGTTGGCGTTCCATTCAAACGCAAATTTAATGGTTTCCGCGTTCTCTAAATCTAGCGCAGGGATGGGGTTGAGTGGCAACTTAGGTAAACCGCGGTCTTTAAGTTGGCTCGCCACGGCTTTGATGGTCACCATTGGCTTGTTCTTGTGTTTAAAGGTGACAGTTTCTCCGACCTTGCTCGGAGCTATTACGCCAAGATCAAGGCGCATCCCCGGTGCGGCCATGTGATTGGTTAACGCTGTGGGCTCTGCAATTGGGTTGCCATCAATAGCAAGGATCTGAGCGGCTGGATCGGTTGAATTTATTTGGTACATCACTGTGTTATCGACGTTTAACAAGCGTACTCGAATCGCTCCGCCAGCAGGGACTTCATAAGTTGGATGGATTTCACCATTGATGGTCATGACGCGACCGGGTGTTCCCATGCGAAAGGCATTCTGTGGCGTCGTCAAAGCGGTAAAAGAACCATCGTCTTTGATGTGCCAGTTCTTCATACAAAGCACCAGATCTTCATCAAAGTCTGGCTTCTCAGCTTCATCTACGATCAATGCGCCAACCAAGCCTTTGCCAAGCTGTTCGACGCTGTTCATGTGTGGGTGATACCAGAAAGAGCCAGCATCGGGTGGCGTGAACTCATAGTCGAAGGTTTCGCCGGGCATGATAGGCGGTTGGCTTAAAAACGGCACGCCGTCCATGGCAATCGGGATTCTCATGCCATGCCAATGGATTGTCGTCGGCTCGTTTAACTTGTTGATCACACGAATACGTACGGGCTGATGCTGCTTAGCGCGAATCACAGGTGCCGGATAACCGCCATTAAAGCAAAGTGCTGGCGTGCTGCCGCCAGATACGATATTCACATCGGCCGCTTCGACGATTAATTCATAGTCGAAACCAGCAGAAGGCGTAGCGGCAAGAACGACTCTCGGCAGTGAACTGCTCATGGCGACTAAAAGGCTAGATTTTATAAAGTTACGTCGGTTCAAAACGGCTGTTCCTGTGAGTTATTCTCGTAAACTTCGCCAAAGAGCGAATTTGATGAGACAAAGCATAACAAAAAAGCCGACTTCATAGGTTGGCCTTGATCAGACTTTTAGCGATATCCCTGCGCCTGCAAGGTAAATAAATGGGCGTATTGACCTTGTTGCGCTAATAATGAATCGTGGGTGCCGCGTTCTTTAATTTGCCCATGTTCCATGACAATGATCTCGTGCGCGAGACGCACAGTGGAGAAACGATGTGAAATCAGAATCGCCATTTTGTCTTTGGTATGTTCTTGGAAATGCTGGAAAATATTGGCTTCGGCCTGAGCATCCATTGCCGCTGTCGGTTCGTCTAACACCAAAATATCGGCGTCTTCGCGCATGAAAGCGCGTGCCAAAGCGATTTTTTGCCATTGCCCACCAGACAATTCTTGTCCGCCACGGAACCAGCGGCCAAGTTGGGTTTGGTAACCTTGTTCCAGCTCATCAATAAAGTCGGTGGCCTTGCCAAGTTCGGCCGCTTTTTTCCAGCCGGTTTGATCGTTAAATCTGTCGTTGTCGCCAGCGCCGATGTTTTCACCAACAATAAATTGATAGCGCACAAAGTCTTGGAATATCACCCCAACACGTTTTAGTAGTGCGCTTTCTTCCCATTCCAGCAAATCCAAGCCGTCTAGCAAAATGCGCCCTTGTGTTGGGTTATACAGTCGCGTTAATAGTTTGATTAGTGTGGTTTTACCTGAACCATTTTCACCGACAATCGCGAGGCTGTGGCCGGGGCGAATGTGTAAGTTGATATTGGCAAGTGCGGGTTTTTCATTGCCTGGATATTGGAAAGAGACGTTTTCAAAACGAATACCATCGTTTGGAATGGGTCCTTTCGTAAGACCAGAAGTCGAAAGCGGTGTTTCTTGTTCTAGGTATTCGTAGAGGTTGGATAGGTATAAATTGTCTTCGTACATGCCACTAATAGAAGTAAGTGATGCGGAAACAGAGCTTTGACCTTGTTTGAATAACAGTAAATACATGGTCATTTGACCCAAAGTAATCGCGCCAATAATGGTGTCACTGACGATCCAGCCATAGGCGCCATAAAACACCAAGGTACTTATCACGCCAAGGGCGAAGCCCCAGCTTTCACGGCGCAAAATCAGTCGCTTACTTTCTCTGAATAGCTTGATGAATATTTCGGTGTAGCGTTGCAAAAAGCGGTCGCCCAGTTGGTACAGACGAACTTCTTTGATGTTGTCTTCCCGAGCGAGCAAGGTTTCTAAATAGTTTTGCTGGCGCACTTCGGGGGAGCGCCAACGAAACATCAAAAAGGCATCGCCAGAAAATTTAGCCTCGGCGATAAAAGAAGGCAAAGCCCCACAAATTAATAACGCCAGAGCCCACGGTGAAAAATGCCACAGCAAGACTGCAAAACTGGATAACGTAATGGCATTTTGCAGCAGGGCAAAGGTTTTATTCACCAGAGCAAGCGGGCGGCTGGAGGCCTCACGGCGAGCACGAACTAATTTGTCGTAAAATTCTGAATCTTCAAAATGCGAGAGTGTTAGGCTTTGGGCTTTCTCTAAGATCAGTAAGTTGACTTTTTGACCTAATAAACCTTGTAAAATGGCCTGCTGAGCGGTTAATGCGCGTTGCGCGGCAGCAATGACCAAAACCAAAATGCCTTCCAATAACACGTAGCTTAGAGCAGTTTGATAATGCAAGACTTGGTCTTGTTTGTAGCTTTCCATAGCGGCAACAACCGCATCCACGATCAACTGTCCCACATACGCCATGGCGGCTGGCGTGACACCGGCAACTAGAGTTGCCATGGCCAAGCCGATGGTTAACGCTGGGGAAGTTTTCCAGACCAAATCAATGGCGCGACGGCTGTAGCGAAACACGCCAAGCATATTTTTATCGACAGTATTATTTGGCGAAGCGGCAGGTTTCATTAAAGGCCTTAAACGTTATGAAATACATGTAGAGGAACGAATAGTATAAGTCATTCTGCTGACGTTTTATCCATTAAAAAAACCGACCCTTAGTGCTTGATAAGATGATTTCTCGCGTTTTCCTCATTTGGCTATAGTGGAATCTGATTGAGTCTGTAATGGCTGTTTAGTTGTTGAGCGTGAGAGATGTGTAATGAGTAATAAAGTGGCGAAGCCTACCTTTGATCAGGCGGGAAGTGGAACGCGTTCGGTGTGGAGCGGCGAACAAGTTGAGCATCCATATCGTGCGACGCAAACTCCGATTGTTGCGAGTGCCGCTTATGGCTACCAAGATATTGATGAATGGTACGACGTTGCTTTGGGTGCTGCCCCCGGTTTTATTTATAGCCGCATGAGCAATCCAACCGTAGAAACATTAGAAGCAAAAATTTGCGGTTTAGAAAATGCCGAGTCGGCGGTGGCCTTTAGTACGGGCATGGCGGCGATCAGCGGTGTGCTGTATACCTTTTTATCGAATGGCTGCCGCGTGGTATCGACGAAAGACAGCTATGGCGGCACCAATAAAGTTTTTGAAGAGTTTTTACCGCGCATGGGTGTGAGCGTGACGCTTTGTGAAACGCACAGCCACGAGCAAATAGAAGCCGAAATCGCTAAAGGTTGCGATGTCTTGTATTTGGAAACGCCAACTAACCCGACGTTGAAAGTTGTTGATGTAAAGCGCCTTGTGGCGGCGGCTAAAAAAGTAGGCGCCTTGGTGATTGCAGATAACACTTTTGCGACGCCAATGAATCAAAGTCCTTTGGCGTTAGGTGTCGATATTGTAGTACATAGTGCAACCAAGTTTTTGAGTGGTCACGCCGATGCCATGGGCGGTTTGGTCTGTGGTTCGGAAAAATTAATGACTAAAGTTCGTCATTATCGAGAAATTAATGGTGCGTCGTTGGACCCGTTTTCTGCCTATTTGATTATTCGTGGCATGAAAACCTTGGCACTGCGAATGCGTCAGCAACAAAGCAGCGCACAAGCGATTGCAGAATACTTATTAACGGAAACTCTGGTGGAAGCGGTGAATTACCCTGGGTTGGTCAGTCATCCGAATCATGCTATTGCCTGTGAGCAAATGCGAGGCTTTGGGGCGATTGTGAGTTTTGTCCTGGTTGGTGGCATGGATACAGTGAAGGTGTTATTGCCGCAATTACAGTACGCGCATTGTGCGGGTAATTTGGGGGCAGTAGAAACTATTTATGGGCCAGCCAGAACCACGAGTCATGTTGAAAACACGTTAGAAGAGCGTTTGGCTTTGGGAATTTCAGAAGGTTTAGTGCGGATATCTGTGGGGATTGAAGACACTGAAGACTTAATTGCGGACTTACAGCAGGCGTTTGAACAAGTTAGGGCACTTACTTCATTAGAAACAGAGTTGGCTTAACTTTGAGCAAAATGAAAAATACGATGGAATACATTAACGTTTCAATAGGACTGTTAGTGTCAACTCCTGTATTATGCGCCGCTAGAAAATGGCGTTAGGGTCATGCATTTAAAACAAATTAGGGTTTGTTTTTTTACATAAACTGGGGACATATAAGAATGAAAAAAATATTTATAACAGCATTGGCTCTATGTGGCGCAACACTAGCATCAGCTTCAGATAATGATTTGTGGGAAAAGTCGACTTTAAATCAAGTGCTTAACCGTGGCGAGTTACGTGTTTGTGCAGAAGCGGGTTACATGCCGTTTGATATGCGCGATAAAAAAGGCGACATCGTTGGTTTTGACGTTGATATCGCGAAAACCATGGCCAAAGCGATGGGTGTAAAGCTAGATATTCGTAACACAGCATGGGATGGCATTATCCCTGCGTTGTTAACTGATAAGTGCGATATCATCATTTCTGGCATGACGATCACGCCAGAGCGCAACTTGAAAGTGAACTTTACTGACCCCTACATTGTGGTTGGTCAAACGATTCTTTTGAGCCCTAAGCTAAAAGGTAAAATCACCAATTATCGTGATTTGAACGATGCTAAATACACGGTAGCGACTAAATTGGGTGCGACATCTGATTACGCTGTAAAACGATACATGAGCAGAGCCAAGTTGAACCTGTTTGAAACAGAGTCAGAAGCGGCTCTAGAAGTGGTAAATGGTAATGCCGATGCTTTCGTTTATGATTTGCCATATAACGCGATTTACGCGTCACAAAGTGAAGGTAAGGTTGTGCATTTAGACGAGTCCTTCACTTATGAGCCTCTAGGTTTTGCAATTCGTAAAGGTGATCCGGATTTCATGAATTTCTTGAACAACTACCTTGCGCAAATTAAAGGTGATGGTACTTACGATAAAATCTATCAAAAATGGTTTGCTAGTAATTCTTGGTTAAGTAACGTTCAGTAAGATTCATATCAATAAAAAGTGGCGCAGTTTAGCGCCACTTTTTATTTCTTTGATTTATTTTCTGTGAGTAAAAAAACGACGGGGCTCCTCATCGATGGAAAAACAACCTCATTTGCTTTTGTGGAAAGCGGTCTTTGTTCTAATCATTATAGGGCTCGGCTTTGGCATTTATGTTGGCAGCAAAAGTATTGATTACACTTGGCGCTGGGAACGTATTCCGCAGTACATAATCAACACCGAAGCGACAACGGTTCGATCTCCTTTTGATGGTTCCGCAACGATCGAAAAGGGAAAGTTGGTTGTTACTTCCGATTACGGTGATGATCCGTTAGTGATCAAGAAGTTTGATAATTTGTTGGTTAGTAATGGTGATTTGGTATTTGAAGGCGATCCTGTCGCTGAAGTAGAAAACTGGAATATTGGTCCTCTCACGTGGGGGCTAGTAATGACATTACAATTATCTGTGGTGTCTTTGGTCTTTGCTGTGATTATCGGATTGTTTGCGGGGTTAGCTCGAATATCGACCAATCCTGCGTTGCGTTATTTGTCCGTGACTTACATTGAGCTGATTCGTGGCACTCCCTTGTTAGTACAGATTTTTATCTTCTACTTTTTTATCGGCACGGTATTGGATCTAGATCGTTTTACCGCGGGTGTGGCGGCCTTGTCTGTGTTTACTGGCGCCTATATCGCTGAAATTGTACGTTCAGGTATTCAGTCCATTAGCCCAGGTCAAATGGAAGCGGCGCGCAGTTTAGGAATGAATTACGTTCAGGCTATGGTTAATGTGATTTTGCCGCAGGCGTTTAAGCGTACTCTACCGCCAATGGCCGGACAGTTTATTAACCTGATTAAAGACTCGTCTTTGGTGTCGGTTATTTCCATCACAGATTTAACCAAGGCTGGCCGCGAAGTGGTGAGTTCTACGTTCGCACCATTTGAAGTATGGTTTGCGGTTGCACTGATGTACTTGGTGTTAACCGGTACTTTGTCTTGGGTTATTCAGCGACTTGAAAAGAGGTTATCTGCCAGTGACTAATATGACCGATAAGAGCATCATTCAAGCTCGTAATATTGATAAGATTTATCCGAACGGTTGCCATGCTTTAAAGAATGTCTCTCTCGATATTAATCGTGGAGAAGTGGTGGTGATCATTGGGCCAAGTGGCTCAGGTAAATCGACATTTTTACGCACCTTGAATCAGCTAGAGACCATTTCTGATGGCACAATTCATATTGATGAAGTGAGCCTGACGGATCGCAAAACCAATATTAATAAAGTGCGCGAAGAAGTGGGCATGGTGTTTCAGTCTTTTAATCTGTTTCCGCACAAAACGGCGCTGGGGAATGTGTCTTTGTCACCGATTAAGGTGAAGAAAAAGCCTCGTGCTGTCGCTGAGCAGGAAGGCCGTGAGTTGCTTAAAAAAGTAGGGTTAGCTGAACGCATGAATAACTACCCATCGCACTTGTCTGGTGGTCAGCAGCAGCGCGTAGCAATCGCGCGAGCGTTAGCTATGCATCCTAAGATTATGTTGTTTGATGAACCAACCAGTGCCCTTGACCCAGAAATGGTGGGGGAAGTGCTGGACGTTATGAAAAGCCTTGCTGGTGACGGTATGACTATGGTGGTGGTGACCCATGAAATGGGCTTTGCTCGTGAAGTGGCTGACCGCGTGGTGTTCATGGAGGACGGTGAGTTAGTTTTCGAAGAAAGCCCTGAGCGTTTCTTTAGTTCTGAAAATCCACGCCTACAGCGTTTCCTTGGGCAAGTCCTCTAGGGAAGGTGCGAACAAGTCCTCTTGTCTCAGCATGTGGATAAAAGCCTGTTTTTCGAGGCGAGTGCCGAATGGGAATAGTGGTTCTATTTTCGAGGTGCTCAACAAAGAATACAGGCTTTTAGAGCATGCCCTGCGGGTCTTTCAGAGAAAACGCCACATGTTGTTGCGACTCTTTGAAAGGTACCTACATTCCTTCAGAGTCGCGCCTTATTTGACGATTTCTCTGAAAGACTGAGTCTTAGTAGACTTATTCGCACCTTCCCTAGTATTGATGACAAATCTTGGCCACAATTGTTGGTCAAGATTCTCTCCTTTTTTGGGTATTCATCATGAGTAAGAAATCCCTTCCTCCATTAAATTGGCTGCATACCTTTGAGGTATCGGCTCGATGTCTTAATTTCACGCATGCAGCGGAAGAGTTATGCTTGACCCAAGGGGCAGTAAGTCAGCAGATTCGTTTGTTAGAAAGTCATTTGGGTGTGTCATTATTTAAACGTCTGCCACGTGGTTTGAGTCTAACTGAAGAAGGGCGTTCTTACTTTCCTGTGGTAAAAGATGCGATTTCTCGTTTGACAGTTGGCACGAACGAGATCTTTACTCAGCACGATAAACAAACAATCAAAGTGTGTGGCAGTTTGTCGTTCTTTTCTCACTGGTTAGCGCCCAAACTTGCGGATTTTAGTGCCGCTTATCCCCATTACGATATTCGCTACGTGAGTAACATTTGGGTTCAAGCACTAGACGATGAAGACGATATGGAAATTCGCTGGGGACATGGTGAATGGCCTGGGCTAATCTCGCAACGACTGACTTGGGATAATTTGGTTCCGGTATGTTCTCCTGAATTGATGGAAAAATCGCCTTTGTTGGAACCTGAGGATTTGGTGAATCATGCGCTTTTGCATGTTATTGGCTACGAAGAAGGTTGGGGTTATTGGCTGAATATCATGGGCGTGGATAATGTCGATTCGTCCGTCGGGATGCAATTCGATACGCTTGTTTCGACTTTGCGCATGGCGGAACTTGGACAAGGTGTGGCGTTGGCTCGTTCTTCTATGGTGGAGGGTATGTTGAACGAAGGCAAACTGGTCGCTCCGTTTGGCCAGCCGTTTAGAAAAGATATTGAAGCCAGCGAATCGTTTTATTTAGTGCGTCGATCTGGGACGGAATTACATGGCGCAGCGATGGTGTTTTTTGATTGGTTAGTAAGGCAGGCTGGTAATTCTCCGCGATAAATAATTGCAGCCAAAAATAGTTGATCCGTTGACTTCATCCCTTCGTATAACGCTCATCATGTTTATTACTTAAGGAATGATTTTGTCTACAGACTATATTTTGGCTCCAGACATGTCACGAATTATCGAAATGGCTTGGGAAGATCGTACGCCATTTGAAGCCATTCAAACACTTTATGGGCTTTCTGAGCCGGATGTTATTTTATTAATGCGAAGTAATCTTAAATCTAAAGCCTTTAGAAACTGGCGGGCTAGGGTGTCAGGGCGCGCGAGTAAGTATTCGGCATTGCGCAATCCCGATATTTCTCGCGGCTATTGCAAAACCCAGTATAAAATTCGTGCTAATAAAGGGCGTTAGACATTTAAACCTTTGTTAGCTTTGTAATAGTGAAAGTGATGCTCTGTTACGCAGCATCACTTTCACGGTAGTTTGTTAACTCATCATCAAAGGAAAGGGTGCTTTCTTCGTCATACACCACATCTTCATCAGGCTCTATGACTAAGTCTTCAAGCGACTTTTTAGGAGTGTCTTCCGCTAGGTCAAGCTGTGTACTGGATGACTTATTTGTTTTTTTTGTTTTCTGAGGGCTTTTCTTTTTATTGCTAAAAATGTCCAAAATAGAGTCTTTGCTTTGTGCAAGGTACATGGAAAGTGCTTCTTTTTGGCCATGGTCTCCTGCTAGTTCACTTTGATCTAGGATTTCATACAGCGCTTCGGCAGTATCCAACAGTTTGTCGTACGCATCGGCTTCTGCTTTCGAAGTAAACGTCATTTTTTCAATTCCATCGCGTTCTACAACATATTTAATAATTACAGGCATAATCCACCTCGTGAAAAATAATACTGTATAAATATACAGTTATTTTTCATCTCTTGTCTAGCGCTTTTGTTTGTTGATCCTAACAATGATTGTTAAAGTAGCGGGCTTAATAAAGGAAACACTTTTATGTCTGTTGATTTTTCCCAATTAGATTTTTCCATTCTGATGGATCATGTTGAGATTGTTTTAACAGTCGCTTGGATTTTATTGTCTTACATTGTTCGACGTTACACCAAGCGTGCTATTCGACTTCATCAAAAGATTGAACACGATAAAAAACGCCAAAGAATTAATACTGTCGACAACATATTTAATTTGTTTTTAGTTGTCGGTCTGGTTCTTATTTGGTCATCTGAACTTCAGAATATTGCCATCTCAATTGCTGCTTTCATGGTGGCATTGGTTATCGCAACAAAAGAATTTATTGCTTGTATCGTTGGGGCTTTTTATCGTGCCAGTACAAGACCGTATCAGGTTGGGGACTGGATACGCATTGCCAATTATGAAGGGGAAGTAACCGACAGTGATTGGCTCTCGACGACATTATTTGAAGTCGATTTGAAAGGCGGCAGTTACACATATACTGGTCGCACTACAGTGGTTCCTAATAGTGTTTTACTACTGCATACCGTACAAAACTTGAATTACATGCGTCGATACGTGACGCATACTTTCTCAATTTCTCGTGCTACTGACGATGTGAATTTATTTTTAATTAAAGAGCATATCCTCAATAATATTCGTGAATACAGTGAGCATTTTCATGAGGTGGCCATTCGTTATAACAGTCTTATTGAGAAACGTTTGGACATAAAAATATCGGGCCCCGAGCCCAGAGTTCGAATCACGACCACGATTGAAGGGTTTAATATTTTTACTGTCTCACTATTTTGCCCAACCGATGAAGCGGTCGAAATAGAGCAAAAAGTCACAGAAGATTTTATGCGGTTTTGGTATGAAAAGCGTGACTTGAGTGTGATGAAAGGAGAGCGGAATGAGTAAATACATTCGAGCCTTTACGACATTTTTATTGGTATCCATTTCTGTGTTTTTAGCGGGTTGTAACAGTTTTCGTGTCAGCGAAGATGATGTGAATAAGGAAGTGGCTAAGCAATTGGCAGAGCCGCAACAGAACCAAATTCAGCTAACTGTAGACAGTAATACACTCAACTTGGATCTTGTGGTCACATCGGCACATATTGATTTTACCGAGCGCGATGGCGGTTTAGTGCTGGTTGATTTGATTAGTAAAATGACAGGTACCTTGACTGCATTTGGTCAAGAATTTTCACTCACAACGAGAGTGAATCCTTCTTTTGAATCCGGTGTGCGGATTGAAGAAGACCGTCTATATTTGGTGGCGCCAAAAATCACTAAAATTGAGGTGGAAGGTTCAAGCTTTAATGACAAAATGCTGCGATCCACTTTAGGGTCTTTGCATGATGATTTTGAAAAAGCCTTAGTGCAGTATTTCGATGAACATCCCGTTTATGTGCTGGACCATTCTCCTTTTGAGAAAACCGCAGCTTCATTGGTGAAAGACATCATTATTAAAGAAGATTTCTTAGAGCTTTCTATCTTTTAGATGAAGGTGGGTCTAGGTAAGTTTCGATAGAGTCACTATAATGCTCGGATACAGTAGAACCAGACAAAATAAGCGCTAGCGCTCAATTATTGAATTAAAAATGAGGAAACAGCATGTCGATTGCAGACAATCAAGTCGTTCAATTCCACTATACTTTGCGTCATGGCGAAGAGTTGATCGAAACTTCGGCGGGTAAAGATCCAGCGGCGTATTTGCATGGTCACGGTAATGTTATTCCAGGGCTTGAAAAAGCCATGGAAGGAAAAGAAGTTGGTGACGAGTTTGAAGTCACTGTTGCTTGTGCTGATGCTTACGGCGAACGCCATGAAGATCGTCAGCAACAAATGCCAGTAAAACATTTACAAGGTGCGAAACGTTGGAAAGCCGGCATGGTGGCTATGGTACAAACTGATAAAGGCATGCGTCAGGTGACGATTGTTAAAGTTGGCCTGAAGCACGCTACTGTTGATTTGAACCACCCATTGTCTGGTAAAGATCTAACTTTCAACATTCAGATCGTAGACTCTCGTGAAGCGACGAATGACGAAATTGCGCATGGCCATGCTCACGGTGTTGGTGGTCATCATCACTAAGAACAAGACTTTTTAAGAATCAAGAGAGTAACTTCCTTGAAGCCCCTGTTATGGACGACATAGCAGGGGCTTTTGTGTTTCTGGTACCTTCTAGTGATTGATTTTGATCAACTAAGCGCAGCAAATACTGAAAATTAATAAGAATCGTTATCATCAACTTGACAGATCAGACCTTTCTGCACATTATTGATAATAGTTATCATTTATATTTTGTGTGTAGGAATCTACAGAGGGCGAATCAATGAGTCATTATTTAGTACCATTTTCAGTACTCGAGCAAACCATTCAGGGCGGGCAGTGTGCAGATTCCCCAGAAGTGCTCTATCATTATTTGAACCTAACAGAAGAGTACGCTGAGCGTTTGAGTATTACCGATGCCACTTTACTGCATCAGAGGGTATTTAATGTTTTGCTGGATACGGTTTGTGATAGCAGCATTGCGCCTCACTGGCGTCAGACCTGTTTAGATAAAGTGTATTTGCCCTTGTCGAATCTTAAGCACCTAATTGTAACGTATCAAGATGCTAAGAATTACTTCAAGATGGAGCACAGTTTACGAATATTGAGCCATTACTTTATTTCTTCTTTCGAGCAATAAGGACATCATTTACCAATGAAAATGCGTATTGAAAAAGACAGCATGGGCGAATTAGAGGTCCCAAAAAAAGCACTCTATGGTGCCCAAACACAAAGAGCCATTAATAACTTTCCAATTAGCGATGAGCCATTGCCGGAAGCCTTCATTCGTTCACTTATCTTAATCAAAGCTGCAGCGGCACGCGCCAATGAATCTCTTGAATGCCTAACGCCAGAAATGTCGAAAGCGATTCAAAGTGCCTGTGATGAGCTGTTAGACAGCGACAATCTTATGCAGCATTTTCCTGTGGATGTTTTTCAAACGGGCTCTGGCACCAGCTCAAACATGAATGCCAATGAGGTGATTGCGACATTAGCGAGCACTCATCACGGTTCAGCAGTGAATCCCAATGACCATGTAAATTATGGCCAGAGCAGCAACGATGTCATTCCGAGCGCCATCCATGTGAGCGCAACGTTAGAATTAACTGGTCACCTGTTGCCTGCTTTGACCCATTTGAAAGAGACGATTCTTGAGAAAGGCACTGCGCTGGCTGAGTACACTAAAACAGGCCGCACGCATTTAATGGATGCCATGCCTGTGCGCTTGGATCAAACATTTCATGCGTGGGCCGCACAGCTACAAGACAATATTGATAATTTAACCTATCTTGAAGCTAAGACAACCAAGCTTGCCCAAGGCGGAACGGCTGTCGGGACGGGGATTAATGCTCATCCAGAATTTGCTGAACTATTTGCTAAAGAGTTGTCTTATTTAACAAACGTGACTTTTAGCAAAGGCGACAATTTTTTTGCTCTGATAGGATCCCAAGATACAGCGGTTGCTTTATCCGGCCAGCTAAAGGCGGTTGCTGTGACTTACATGAAAATTGCTAATGACCTGCGCTGGATGAATTCTGGCCCATTGGCGGGATTAGGTGAGATTTCTCTACAAGCCTTGCAACCAGGTTCTTCCATTATGCCTGGTAAAGTAAATCCCGTGATTCCAGAAGCAACAGCTATGGTCGCGGCCCAGGTGATAGGTAATGACGCAGCTATTACTATTGGCGGTCAATCAGGTAATTTTGAACTGAATGTTATGCTGCCAATGATTGCTAAGAACTTATTAAACAGCATCAAACTATTGGCAAACAGCGGGCAGCTATTGGCAGATAACGCCATCGCCACGCTAACGGTCAATGAGGATAAATTGAATGAAGCATTGCATCGTAATCCTATTTTGGTGACTGCGCTAAACCCAATTATAGGTTATGGAAAAGCAGCGGAAATCGCGAAAAAAGCCTATAAAGAGGGGCGGCCAGTGGTGGATGTTGCAGAAGAAGAAACAGAGTTAAGCCGAGACGAATTGCTCTCCTTACTCGATCCTGCCAAGTTAACTCATGGTGGGCTGTAGTTTCTTTATTTGGTTGTTCCCTTTCCAAATATAGAAAACCCGAGCCAGCGTTCGCGCTGGCTTTTTTTATGCTTAATTATTTATTCTAATGCCTTATCTACAGCGGCTTTAGCATGAATGTATGTGGTGTCAAACAAAGGCACAGCGACGTGTTCTTGCTTTAGTAATAAAGTGATTTCCGTGCAGCCTTCGATAACAGCTTGTGCCCCGCTGGCTTGTAAGCGATTTACAATATCGATATAGATCTGTCTTGATTCAGGAAGAATTTTCCCAAGGCATAACTCTTCGTAAATAATTCTATGTATCTCGTCCCTGTCTTGCTTCGATGGAGTAATAACCTCTAAGCCATATTGATCCTCTAGACGCTTAATATAGAAGTCTTCTTCCATCGAATAGCGTGTACCAATAAAGCCTACTTTTTGATGCTTCTGCTTCACAAGCTCCTTGGCTGTTGCATCGGCAATATGCAGCAAAGGGGCGTGTATTGCACTTTGAACAACGTCCGCTACCTTGTGCATAGTGTTGGTAGCAATAAGAATGAAATCTGCCTGAGCTTGCTCTAATCGCTTGGCTTCTAGAGCGAGTATTTCGCCTAACTGTAACCAATCGCCTTGATGTTGTAAGCGCTCAATTTCCGCAAAATCGACACTGGATAAAACAATCTTGGCGGAATGTAATCCGCCAAGGCGCTGTTTGGTTAACTCGTTGATGGTTTTGTAATATAAGGCGGAAGATTCCCAACTCATGCCACCAATAATGCCGATCGTTTTCATGCCCGTCTCCTTCGCTCTTCATCGTGAATACTAAAAGTTTAGCGGGCTTATTTAACAGCTGTAATGTACAGATGGAGAAAATAAACCATGGAACTGTAATGGCTTATTCGATTAAAGTGAATCGCCACTAATTAGCTAGACACCTTTTAGTTAGATAAAATGATCTAATTGAGAGGTATTTATGAGCAAAACACGTTACCCAGAACAATTCAAAATTGAAGCGGTTAAGCAAGTGACTGAAGCAGGCTTTAGTGTTGCTGAAGTCGCTAATCGCTTAGGCACCACCACTCACAGTTTATACGCTTGGATTAAACGATATGGCCCT
Organism: Marinomonas rhizomae; assembly: GCF_024397855.1. Classification (NCBI taxonomy): domain Bacteria; kingdom Pseudomonadati; phylum Pseudomonadota; class Gammaproteobacteria; order Oceanospirillales; family Oceanospirillaceae; genus Marinomonas; species Marinomonas rhizomae. The sequence continues at coordinate 3,618,163 of NZ_CP073343.1, read as the reverse complement.
GAGGCAGAATCGTTTGCAGAGGCTTCTGCTGAGTCGAGCGAGATCCTTCGTCTTCGGAAAGAACTCAAGCGAGTGACGGAAGAGCGCGACCTGTTAAAAAAAGCCGCGGCGTACTTCGCAAGCCACCCAGACTAAGATACGCCTTTATCAGGGACCACTGTGCCGATTTTTCAGTAAGGCGACTGTGTAATCTCTTCGATGTTCATCCCAGTGGCTATTACGTTTGGTTGAAAGAGCCAAAATCAAAACTTGCTAAGGAAAATGAACAGCTAACAGGTCTTGTTAAACAACTTTGGCTGGAATCGGGTTGTGTCTACGGTTATCGAAAGATCTATCAAGACCTGAGATCCTTGATGAATCTTGTGGTATTAAATCGAGTGCATTATCTGATGCGAAGAGCAGGCCTTAAGGCTCAGGTGGGTTACCGAAAGCCTAGAGCTCGGTCAGGAGAAACACATACAATAGCCAACAATGTGCTTGAAAGACAGTTTAATCCAGAAAGCCCGAATACAGCGTGGGTTACAGATATCACCTATATCCGAACTCACGAAGGCTGGCTATATTTATCTGTCGTGCTTGATCTCTATTCCCGTCGAATAATAGGCTGGAGCATGGGACCAAGAATGGTGAAGGAACTTGTTCTTGATGCACTGATGATGGCTGTGTGGAGAAGAAAATCAAAGCAAAGGGTAATAATCCATTCAGACCAAGGCAGTCAGTTTACGAGCTATGAGTGGCATAGATTTTTGGACGATCACAATTTACAAGCCAGCATGAGTCGACGTGGGAACTGTCATGATAATGCTGTTGCTGAAAGCTTTTTCCAGCTTTTAAAGAGAGAGCGAGTGAAGCGAAAGATTTACTCGACAAGGGGCGAAGCCAAACAAGACATTTTTAATTATATAGAAATGTTTTATAACCCTGTCAGACGCCATAGCGCTAATGATATGTTGTCACCTGTTGAGTATGAGAAACTGTTCGAAAAGATGACTGAGAAGTGTCTACTGAACTAGTGGCGATTCAAAGCGCTCTGGTCATAAATACGCTGTAAGGGTCCAGTTTGTAATCGGAGAAGGGGCCGCATTCACTAAAGTCATGCTTGGCGTAAAGCTTTCTAGCTGGCTCGAAAAAGTCTTGTGACCCGGTTTCTAGGCTGATTTTATTGAGTCCTTTTTGCTTGGCTGTATCGAGAATATGACGTAGTAGGGTAGAGGCAACGCCCTTGTTGCGAGCGGCGCTAGTAGTACGCATGGATTTAATTTCACCGTGAGTGCCATCTAGTGTTTTAAGTGCACCACAGCCGAGTAATTGGCTGTCTTCCCAAACGGTCCAAAAGGTAATGTTTGGTTTTTTTAGTCCTTCTAGATCTAATGCAAAAACGCATTCTGGTGGAGATGTGGCAAACATATCTTCAAGGTGATCTGTGAGTATTTGTTTGACTTCTGGGGCAGATAGATCGTCGATTCTTATGTCCATTTAGTGTATTTTCCTTGTCATAATGTTGATGTAGTAAGTGTGGAATTAAGCAAAATTTATACCTTAATTTATTACTCTGGTGAGAGAAAGCAAAGGTGTATACTCAGATTCAAACAGACTTAAAATTAAGGAAAATGCATAAGGTGTAATATGACAGATCGAGTGAGTTTACGACCTGCCAATATGAAAGACGCTGAAAAACTTTTTATATGGCGCAATGATCCAGAAACCCGTCACGCGTCTCATAACACCGATGAAGTCGTGTTGGAATCACATTATACATGGTTAAAAGCATCCTTGAGCAATCCTGAGAAAAGGCTTTTGTGGATAGCTGAAGTAGATGGAATCGCGGTTGGGTCTTGTCGAGCGGACCGTTTGGGAAATGCGTGGGAGCTATCATGGACCATTGCACCGGAAGCGCGCGGAAAAGGCTTGGCCCATCAAATGTTGTCTAAATTGGTGCGCTACTTTGATGAGCCCCTGTTGGCGGAAGTTAAAGCAGATAACATTGCTTCTATCAAAGTGGCAGAAGGTTCTGGATTCGTTCTAAAGAGAAACGGAAATAAAGACGGCAATACATTAATTTATAGCCGAAAGCCTAATGAAAAATCTTAGAAAATGTAGGATTGGAAAGTAGGCGTTTAATCATCAAAGCGAATGCGAACCTTAGGTTCGTCTGGCTTTTTCTCGGTCGGTTTACGCAAGGGATCGACCAGTTTTTCCAAACCATTAATTTTGATTTCCAGCGCGAGCTGCAACCATTGCCCTAAATTACCATTCGGCCAACCTTCGTGGGCAAACCATAGTAAATAGGCTTCTGGCAGATCGATCAACACACGGCCTTGGTATTTACCAAATGGCATAGTTTGACGAGCAACTTGAATGAGATCTTCTTGTGAAAACATGGGCTTCGCTTAATGATGCTTAAAAGTGGGTATGTGGAGCGTATTTAACCATACGTGAGTTATTTGGCAAATGGTGGATCTTGTTTAAAACGTTGAATGAGATAATCACATATACTTTGTAGCTTCGGCGACGGCTGACGTACCTTAGGGTAAACCAACCAAACACCGCTGTAGGGATACTGATATTGCGTTAACAAGGGGATGAGCTTGCCACTGGCAAGGTCATCCCCGACGTAATAGTCTGGTAGCTGAGCAATTCCCAAGCCTTTTCTAACCGCATCTAGTAAAGCTGGGCCTGAATTACTGCGCCAGTTGCTGCTCACTTTTACTTCTTTACGTTGCCCATCTTGCTGAAACAGCCAGTGGGTTTTTGAACCAATTAGGCAGCTGTGTTTGCTTAATTCCGCCAGCGTGTGCGGCATGCCGTGTTGGTCTATGTATTCCCGCGATGCACAAAGGTATTCCTCACGGTCACATAAACGCCGCGACAAATGGCTGGAGTCCTTCATGGCGCCCATGCGAATAGCAAGGTCGTAACCTTCCTCTATCAAATCTACCGAGCGGTTCGTTAGATGAAAATCCAGTTCTATTTTTGGATGATTCAGCAGAAAGTCATTCATTAATGGTGCAATGTAACGTTCGCCAAAGGTCGTGGCACAGGTCATTTTGAACGAGCCAATAGGAGCTTGATTGAGCGTTGAAATGACTTCTTCGGCGCTGCTTAACGCTTCTGGCAAGCCGCGACAATGCTGATAGTAAAGCTCGCCCGCGTCACTTAAACGAATACGGCGTGTGGTTCGAAATAGCAGGGTAGTTTCAAGCTCCGCCTCTAGTTGGGTGATCAATCGACTAATGTGCGAAGCGGATACGCTAAGCTTTATCGCTGCGGCTGAAAAGCTGCCTTGTCTGACAACTTCGACGAACGCTTCCATGGCTTCCCAGTTTTTCATAGTCTTTTTGTACCGTTAAAAGAGGTTTGGCTTGATGCTTGAGTTGTTACATTATAACTAAAATGAAGGTTTTTAAAATGATTATTGCTATATGGCAATAATCATTTTCCAAATTGGGCATTATCCTTGTAATCATTTGCGTCTACACTGATTGCATCGAAAATGAATCAAAACACACTTTGGAGTACGCAATGAAATGTAAAGCAGCTGTTGCTTGGGGCCCAGGCCAACCTCTTAAAATCGAAGAAGTTGACGTTCAAGATCCGCAAAAAGGCGAAGTGCTAGTTCGCATGGTTGCTACGGGTGTTTGTCACACTGATGCGTTCACTTTGTCTGGTGAAGATCCAGAAGGTATTTTCCCTGCAATCCTAGGCCATGAAGGCGCGGGTGTTGTTAAAGCGGTAGGCGAAGGCGTTACGACTCTAAAAGTGGGCGATCATGTTATCCCACTTTACACAGCTGAATGTGGCGTGTGTAAATTCTGTAAGTCTGGCAAAACTAACCTTTGCCAAGCGGTTCGTGAAACACAAGGTAAAGGCCTTATGCCAGATGGCACAAGCCGTTTCAGCATCAATGGCGAGCCTATTTTCCATTACATGGGGACGTCTACTTTTTCTGAATACAGCGTTGTCCCAGAAATTTCTTTGGCAAAAATCCACGTTGATGCGCCATTAGAGAAAGTCTGCTTGCTAGGTTGTGGTATCACAACAGGTATCGGTGCGGTACTAAACACAGCGAAAGTCGAAAAAGGCGATACCGTTGCTATCTTCGGTCTTGGCGGCATTGGTCTGTCTTGTATCCAAGGTGCTCGCATGGCTGGTGCTTCTCGCATTATCGCGATCGACATTAACGAATCTAAGTTCGAAATGGCGCAACAGTTCGGCGCGACCGATTGCGTTAACCCGAAAAACTTCGACAAGCCTATCCAAGAAGTTATCGTTGAAATGACGGATGGCGGTGTAGATTACTCTTTCGAGTGTATCGGTAACGTACAAGTTATGCGCTCTGCACTTGAGTGTTGCCATAAGGGTTGGGGTGAATCCATCATCATTGGTGTTGCTGGTGCTGGCCAAGAAATCTCCACTCGTCCGTTCCAATTGGTAACTGGCCGAGTCTGGAAGGGTTCTGCTTTTGGTGGTGTAAAAGGCCGCAGCCAATTACCAGGTTACGTAGAAGACTACATGAACGGCAAAATCGAAATCGATCCATTCGTAACGCACACTATGCCGCTTGAGCAAATCAACGAAGCATTTGATTTGATGCACAAAGGCGAGAGTATCCGTACTGTCATCCTTTTTGACCAAAAGTAATCGCTAAGATCAGTTGAACTAATCCCGTTAGCCATTTTGTTGCCGCTATTTAGCTGTGTAACAAGTCAATGGCTAACGTTTAGGAGAAGAATATGGAACTTTTATCTAGCACGAAAAGCTTCGGCGGTTGGTTGAAGCGTTATAAGCATGAAAGCTTGTCAGTGAAAGGGGAAATGACGTTTGCTATTTACCTACCACCACAAGCAGAAACGCAAAAAGTGCCTGTTTTGTATTGGTTGTCAGGTCTGACCTGTAACGATGAGAACTTCACGCAAAAAGCCGGTGCCTTTCGTAAAGCAGCAGAGCTAGGCTTAGCTATTGTTTGTCCAGATACCAGCCCTCGTGGCACGGATTATCCAAACGAACATGAAAGTTACGATTTTGGTTCCGCTGCTGGTTTTTATATTAATGCGACGGTTGAGCCTTATTCGCACACGTATCACATGTACGATTACGTTGTTCAAGAGCTGCCGCATTTGGTTGAAGCCAACTTCCCTGTAACAGACAAGCGTTCTATCTCTGGTCACTCCATGGGTGGTCACGGAGCCTTGATTTGTGCGTTGAAAAACCCAGGCAAGTATCAATCTGTCTCAGCGTTCGCACCGATCGTTAATCCAACTAATTGTCCTTGGGGCGAAAAAGCCTTTACTGGATATCTAGGTGAAGACAAAGCCACTTGGAACGAATGGGACGCCACTTTTCTGATCGAGAACGCAAGTGAGCGCTTACCATTGTTTATTGATCAAGGCGAAGCCGATAACTTCTTGGTAGAACAACTTAAACCAGAAGCCCTAGAAGCAGCCTGTGAAAAAGCCGGACACCCGATTACGCTACGCCGTCAACCGGGCTACGACCACAGCTACTTCTTCATCGCCAGCTTTATCGACGATCATTTAGAGCATCATTCCAGAGCCTTGGGTTAGCACTTAGTTTTCTCTTTATTGGAATCGAAAAAAGCGAGCTGCGGCTCGCTTTTTTATTGCCTGAAAACTTATTTAAAACAACGCGTAGGGCGGCATGAGCGAAGCGTGATCCGCCACTTTGTAGCTTGGCCTTTAGGGCAACAATTTCAGATAGAGCTAGTTAGGAGGAGACTCAAACCAAGCGGCGTTTCTTCTGAAAAGACCGTTTAGTTTGCCCAGATTCTCTTAACTCTCTTGGCTCTTTTAACAAAAAAACTCTCTTTATAAACTTATAAAGAGAGTTTTGATTCAATCTAGACTCAAGCTGGTAATGAGCGATAGTGACCGCATACGTGCTCTAAGCGTCCATTCTTCATACGGACATAAGGGCTAACATAGACGTTTTTTTCTTTCATGTTTACTCCAGATATAACTACACTAATAATTATCTTGTAAGTCCTTCGCAACATGGGTAACGTACACTTTCTGACGATGCTGTTACTTGGTTTTAAAGCTTACAATTTAACTTTTAGCTGGGTGATAGTTCATAGCGATGAGGGTACTTTTGTACTCCATCGCCCCCTCTTTTCTAATCCTCTTGTTATATTATTACTCCATGATGTTTTCTCCTCGCTGATTGTGTGCATAGAGATTACTGTACTTATATTAATGTTGTTAACAAGCTTATCAACAGGTAATGGCTTGTTTATTAATAGCTTGATGTTTGCATCAACAGGCTAAAGGTTTTTTGTTTTTTTTGTGGATAACTTTTTTGATTTTAATTTCCAGTGAAACTTTATTTTTTGTGTTTAATGTTTTTTAGTCTAAGGTTTTTTTAAAGGTTCTTTTATAGCAATGTGTAAAACTGTCTACTCTTGCTGACTGAGTCTATATTTCTATTAAGAGGTAAATGAAAAATGAAAATCAAAAAAAGCGTCCGTCTTGACGTACGTGCCATAAAGCGTACAATTTGCTTATTATTTAAACGATTTTGAGGTGTGTGATGGCTGGAATGACGGCAACAGAAGCACGTAGTAATTTGTATCGACTGATTGATGAAACGGCAGATTCTCATCAGCCTATTGTTATTACAGGTAAGCGCAATAATGCGGTTTTGGTATCGGAAGAAGACTGGTCAGCGATTCAGGAAACCCTGTTTTTACTATCAGTGCCTAATATGCGTGAATCGATTCGCGAGGGAATGGATACTCCCGCTAGTGAATGTGATGAGGAGTTAGATTGGTGACATGGAAGTTGATTTATACTAAGCAAGCTCAGAAGGATGCAAAAAAATTAGCGTCTATTGGGCTGAAACCAAAAGCTCAAGAGTTACTCAGTTTGGTCGCGCAGGACCCTTTTCAAAAACCACCTCCGTTCGAAAAGTTAGTCGGTGATCTTTCTGGTGCTTATTCGCGCAGAATTAACATTCAACATAGACTCGTTTATCAAGTGTTAGAAGCAGAGAAAATGATAAAAGTGCTTCGGCTTTGGACTCATTACGAGTAGATTGGCCTTGTCGCCAAAAGTGGCTTAAGGCCAGATCAAAAGTTCATCTTTTAAGCAAAGGAGGGTGAAAATATGCCTCGTCTCTTAAAAACTGAAAATACTCTGCGTTTTTTAACTATTCCCGGCGGTGGTGGTTCTCCATCCAATCATTGGCAATCCTATTGGGAAAATGATTGCTCGACTATGGAGCGTGTTTATCAAGAAGATTGGGATACACCTGCTAAGTCAGATTGGGTTGCGACTTTAGATAGTGTCATAAGGCGAAGCGAAAAGCCTACAATATTGGTGGCTCACTCTGTTGGCTGCATTGCAGTGATACATTGGACTGCGGTGTTGGCAAGCCAAGTCATCGGTATTTTCTTGGTGGCACCTGCTGATGTTGAGGCTGAGTGGGCGGAACCACCTGCTCCTTATGCCAGTTTTCGTTCCATTCCTTTAAGCAAACTTCATATACCTTCTCTTGTTGTTGCGTCAAGCAATGACCCTTATCTTTCATTATCACGAGCCAAGTTACTATCAGAAGCTTGGGGAAGTGATCTTAAGGTGCTAGGTGAATGTGGGCATATTGGCTCAGAAAGTCATCTAGGGCAGTGGCAAGAAGGAATTGATTTATTGGATGGTTTTAGTGTCCACTGTTTGGAAGTAAGTAAGATTCGTTAGCTTGATTAATGATCATTTTATCGTCATCAAAAGGAAAGGTGTGCATCGGTACACCTTTTTTGATTCTGCTTTCGATTGTTCTTGTCGCTTTTCAATAATGGCTCAAAGTTCAGCTGTTGATCCCTGAGTTCGACTAGTAAGGGTACGAACTTCTTCTGCAACTACATAGTAAAGCCGCGTCTGGTTTCGCTTGCTCGAGTGCTTTCAATAGCTGCATTTAGGAGCTATAAATTGGTTTGTAATCATCCCGAGCAAATCGCTCATTATCTCAATACTCATCTTTATGCTGGAAAAGCCATAGCATAGAATCAAAGCCAAGGCGCTGCCTTGCTTGAGATACGCCACTCTTAGCAAGAAGTTGCTCCGATGCTAATCCTTCTGAACAGATATTTAAGCGCCTAGCCACTTCTTCAATCGCCTCACCCCGAAAGAACTTGATGTACAGGTAACGTCATTTGATGTTTGCTTTTGAAGAGATAGTTAATGCGGGCTCGATCTATTAATTTTAGCCCTTATGTGAATAGTATTAGGTCCCGTACCTGCTTTTTTTTGTGGTGTGTACGTTAAAAAATGTAGGTTCTATGGTTTCTTAAGGCATATCCCTCTATGATTATTTTTTAGGTTTGGCATTAAATAGGACTGTCACGATATGTTGATTTGGCAATGGGGACTTATTGCTTCGAGTGCACTTTTGTCCGTGGTGTTTGTATTTGTCTTGATGAAATATTTTTCTCTGCGGAAAATGGTGCCAGACCGAGGTACTGATGATGCGGCGGAGCCTGTTGAGTTGCATGATGATAATCATGATGCAACGGAAAGTGAAAAAAGACAGTGGCTGTCGTTGCTTGAGCAACAGAAAAGCATATGTTCTCAACTCCTTGTTGAGTTGCCTAAATCTGACTTCCAGGGGCGTGCGGCTTTGTCGTGTTGGGCTATTTTTTTGGATGTCGAGATAGACATCATTGAGCGCTCAGTATCTCATTCTGAAGCGTTAGCGCTTTTGGTAGCATTCAAAAGCCTTTTAGATAAAGTGGATCATGCACAAGAAATTGATGCGCTTTTGAAGTCATTAAAAGTGAATCAGTCCTTACTTCAAGAGCTAAATAAAGTGATTCAGAAGGCAGGAGAAAAGGTCTTTGCGCAAGTAAATGTCACGTCTAATTTAAACCTTGAACTTGGGAAACTTCAAAAGCAGTTGGATAAAGAAGTCGAGCTTGACGACTCACTTGCTTCACTTCGATCTGAGATGGCGAGCTTATATGAATTTGCAGAGCGCTTAAAACTGCATTTAGCGGAAGTCAAAGAGGAAAACGATAACTCGCTTTATATTGATGCTTTAGAAGAGTATTTGAATAGTGCTGATCAGTCTGATTTTGTGCACTCTGTCCGTTCAGAGTTAGATGAAAAGGTGTCTGATCTTAAGCAGTTGGCAGCTTACCAAAAAACGATAATTGCAGATTTAAAAGATCAAGTTCGTAAAGTGAAAGTGGATCATGAGGGGGATGGTAAGCACATTGGTATTCACGATATCTCCATTGTTCGATTAGAAAAAACATTATTAGAAAGTAGTCGTGTGGTTAAGCGCTTAGAAGGAAAATTAGACAGTTTACAGGCCATTAAATATAACCTTAATATTGATATGATTAAGCGTGACGAGGCGCTAAAACAGAAAGCAGCATTGCTTGAAAAACAAAATAAAGATGATCGTCAAGGAATTGATATCTATGGTGTTATGGAGGAAGAGCGTAGTGCCATGAAAAATATGGAAGACTTACTTCATCAAAATTCATTTACTGAAGAGTCTGATGCTTTTGCGAATGACCAAGCGTCAAAACTAAGCTCTTTGCGTTTAATGGTCAATGAGTCTGAGTTGTATGTTGAAATGCTTGAGCGAGACTTAGATAAGGCGAGAGTTCTACGTGAAAACTTAGAGAACAAGCTACTTCACCCTGAGCTGATAGGTGATGAGGTTGTGGATGATGAAGATGTTTTAGCCAGTCAAAACCAAGAGGAGGTTGAAAACCTTCGTGAAATTAATGAAGAGCTAGAAGAGGAGCGAAAGCGTTTAGAGGCGGAGTTGTTTGATAAGCAAGATCAGCTAGAAGAATTCGAGGTTCTTCAGAAAAAAATAAACGAATTGGACGAGAAGATAGAATCCGTTCAAAAAAATTATGTTGAGATGGAAGAGCGCTATTTAGCAGCACTAATGGAAAAAGAAGATAACGTATAGCATTAAGTTTCCTATTATGTGTACTAGCTTTAGCCTGACCTGACAGATGCATTATTTTTGAACCAGACACTCTCAATACTCATCTTGGGAGGATATGGCGTATTTGATTTGATCGAAGTCAAACCCTCTATATTGAAGGTAGCGTGATTGTTTGGCTTTTTCTTTAAAGTCAGTGCTCGCTTCTTCCCCGAACCTTCTCTCTTTTAATTGCTTTGCTAACTCGAACCAATCTGCATCCGCTTCTAATATTGCTGTTTTTGCTAACTCACTATTAATGCCTTTTTGTAATAGTTCTTGCTGTATTCGACTTGCTCCAAGCGGTTTACTTAAGCGGCTTCGGACAAAAATTTCTGCAAAGCGAGCGTCGTTGAGATAGTTCATTTCTTCAAGACGCTCAATGGTCGCTTCAATCTCTTCTTCCTCGTGACCTCTTGACTTTAATTTTGTGGTTAATTCCTTTTTGCTGTGTTCTCTGTGACTTAGCAGTGACATGGCTTGTTCGAAAATGGATGTTTGGTGCTCTTTCATGTCTTTCTCGCTGCATATTTGGATTAAGCCGCTATTTTATCAGTCAAATAAATTTTTTACATTTAATTTGTAATAGACTTTATTTTTGTTTATTTGTGGGTTTTTATTCTTCTATATGAATGTAAATTAGGTGATAAAACTATATATCTTGTGTAAATATAGATGATACGACTTTACTTATGTTTGGGGTTTTTCTATGCGTGTTTGCGTGTTGGGTGCGGGGGTTGTTGGTTTAACGTCAGCCTATTACTTAGCGAAAAAAGGGTTTGATGTGACGGTAATTGACCGTCAGGAAGGTGTGGCCTTAGAGACGAGCTTTGCTAACGCAGGGCAAATTTCTCCTGGCTATTCTGCACCTTGGGCGGCGCCAGGTATTCCTCTTAAGGCTATTAAATGGCTAATGCAAAAACACGCACCGTTAAAAGTGAGCGCCGATCCTGAGCTTAAAAAGCTGGCTTGGATGGGGAAAATGTTGGCGAACTGTACTGAAAAAGCCTATGACGTGAATAAATCTCGTATGGTGGCACTGGCGGAATACAGTCGAGATCAATTTATTGCCATGCGCAAAGACATTGGTATTAAGTACGATGATGGGCAGGGTGGTCTGACTCAGTTATTCCGCAAGGATGAGCAAGTAGAAGCGTCTGAAAAAGATATTAAGGTGCTTAAAGCTTTGAATGTTCCTCATCAAGTGTTAACACCAGCGCAAATTTTAGACGTGGAGCCAGGTCTCGCTCCTGTCATTGATAAGTTTAAAGGTGGACTTAGGTTGGTAGGCGATGAGACGGGTGACTGCTTTGTTTTTTGCGAGGAGCTTAAAAAGCACTGTGATGAATTAGGAGTAACATTTAAATTTGGAGTGGCAGTTGAGCGCTTGGTTGTAGAAGGTGGTAAAATACGCGCCGTTAAAACCGATCAGGCTGACTTTGAGTTTGATAATGTCTTGGTGTCTATGGGTAGCTACTCAAAAGAGTTACTTAAAGCGATTGATATTTCTATTCCTGTTTATCCCGTGAAAGGGTATTCCTTAACTGTGCCAATTACCGATTCACAGTTCGCGCCTATTTCTACTGTGATGGACGAAACTTATAAAGTAGCGGTGACGCGATTGGGTGGTCGGATTCGTGCTGCCGGAACCGCGGAGCTAAATGGCTATAATCTTGATTTACCTAAAGTACGCACAGAAACCATTACGCATGTGGTGCATGATTTATTTAATCAAGGTTGTGAGTTATCTCAAGCAGACTATTGGACGGGACTTCGCCCAATGACGCCAGATGGCACACCAGTTGTTGGTCGTACAGGTATTGATGGTTTGTATTTGAATACAGGGCACGGAACATTGGGTTGGACAATGAGCTGCGGCTCAGCTGCCGTAATTGCGGATATTATGTCTGGCGATAAAACGGAGATCGACTCACAAGATCTTTCTGTACAACGTTATAAATAGTAAAACGCTTTGAAAGTTTAAGGGGCAAAAATGGCAAGGCCACTCACGGCAACGGTAGATTTGGAGGCGATCCTACAAAACTATCATTATGCAAAAAAGTTACAGCCGACTTGTAAGGCGTTCGCTGTTGTTAAAAGTAATGCGTACGGACATGGTGCGGTTGAAGTGTCACGTTACTTAGATGAAGAAGTCGATGCTTTTGCGGTGGCCGCCATTGAAGAGGCGATTGCTTTGCGTGAAGCAGGTATCGTTTCACCTATTTTATTATTAGAAGGCGTATTTGAAGGTGAAGAGTGGGCGCTTTGCGAGAAATATGGCTTTTGGGCCGCTTTGGAAAATGCTCAGCAACTTGATGAGTTGCAGGCGAGCCATGCAAGAATTGAAAAAATTTTTCTGAAGTTAGATTCTGGTATGCATCGCCTTGGTGTGGATAAGGAAACAGCGCCCGTGTTTGTTGAATCGTTGAAAAGCAGCGGTCAAGTGGGAGAGGTTGTTTTGATGACACATTTTTCTTGTGCGGATGACTTATCTGATCTAACGACGATGCAGCAGTTGGCTTACTTTGAACAAGCGCGCCAATCGATTGGTGATATTGAGGCCAGTGTGGCGAATTCTGCAGCGATTATGAAGTGGAGCGTGCCAGAAGGTGGTTGGATTCGACCAGGTATAATGTTGTACGGAATTTCGCCTTTTGCTGAAGTGAGCGGTCGAGCGTTGGGTTTGCGTCCAGCGATGACTTTGTCGTCAAAAGTGATTTCGACGCGTCAGCTTAAACAATGCGATAAAGTCGGTTATGGCCTTGGTTATGTTGCGGCGGAAGATCATGTATTAGCAACCGTCGCGGTGGGTTACGGTGATGGTTATCCGCGCCATGCTGTAAATGGCACTCCATTAAATATCGATGGCCAACCAGCCAGTCTAGCTGGTCGAGTGTCCATGGATATGATTACGGTACGCATGCAAGATTCAGCTGTTGAACCTGCTATGGGGCAGGAGGTTGTTCTTTGGGGTGGCGATGTGCCTGTCGAACAGGTCGCAGATTATGCTGGTACTATAGGTTATGAATTAGTGACCAGAATGACTTCCCGACCTCATTATCGCTATATTCGTGGCGAAGACTCTCAGTAATACCTTCCTATAAACGTTAAGCAAAAGTAGGTTTACATCCATAAATCCTGCTTTTGCTTAAGTTATGCACAAAATAAGCTTTAAATTACTACAGTTTCTTTTGAAAACACCTATCCTTTGCGTGTACTATTTTGTGCTTTTCGTTGCATCGAATCGGCACATGTTAATCTGCCATTCACGCAATCCAATTCGTCCAGAAAATAGAGATAGAGACTCATCCCATTATGAAGAGTTCTGAGTTACGCCAGTCATTTTTATCGTACTTTGAAAGTAAGCAGCATCAGATTGTGGAATCCAGCTCATTGGTTCCAGGAAATGATCCAACATTGCTATTCACTAACGCTGGTATGGTCCAGTTTAAAGATGTGTTTTTGGGAGAAGATCTTCGCCCATATTCACGAGCAACGACGTCTCAACGTTGTGTGCGAGCGGGTGGTAAGCACAATGACCTAGAAAATGTTGGCTATACTGCACGCCATCATACTTTCTTTGAAATGCTCGGTAACTTCAGCTTTGGTGATTACTTCAAAAAAGACGCGATTCATTACGCGTGGGAGTTTCTAACGGTTGTGCTGAAGTTGCCAACAGAAAAATTGTTGGTAACTGTTTACGCAGACGACGATGAAGCCTTTGATATTTGGAATAAAGATATCGGTCTTCCTGCAGAAAAAATTATCCGTATTGGTGATAACAAAGGCGGTCGTTACCAGTCTGATAATTTCTGGGCGATGGGCGATACTGGTCCTTGTGGTCCTTGTTCTGAAGTCTTCTATGATCACGGCGATCATATTTGGGGCGGGCCTCCAGGTTCTCCTGAGGAAGATGGTGATCGTTTTATCGAAATCTGGAACGTGGTTTTCATGCAGTTCAATCGTTCTGCTGATGGTGTTATGGCGCCTTTGCCTAAGCCTTCTGTTGATACGGGAATGGGTTTAGAGCGTATTGCTGCTATTTTGCAGGGCGTTCATAGTAACTACGAAATTGATTTATTCCAAAACCTCATCAAGGCGGCGGCACAAGTGGTGGGTGCTCAAGACCTGAGTGCGCAGTCATTGCGTGTTATTGCTGACCATATTCGCTCTTGTTCATTCATGATTGTTGATGGTGTGATTCCGTCAAATGAAGGTCGTGGTTACGTTTTGCGTCGTATTATTCGTCGCGCGATTCGCCACGGTAACAAGCTAGGTCAAAAAGGTGTGTTCTTCCATAAGTTGGTAGAAGCGCTTGATGTTGAAATGGGGCAAGCTTACCCAGAGTTGACCAAGTTAAAAGATCGTGTTGCTTCTATTCTGTTAAAAGAAGAAGAGCAGTTTGCCAAAACCCTTGATCAGGGCATGAAGATTCTTGAAGAAGCGATATCCGAATTAGGCGATAAAAAAGTTATCCCTGGCGAGACAGTTTTCAAGCTTTACGACACGTATGGCTTTCCTGCCGATTTAACCAATGATGTTGCCCGTGAGAATGACTTAGAAATAGATGAAGCTGGATTTGAAGTTGCTATGGATGCACAGCGTGCTCGTGCTCGTTCAGCCAGTAACTTCTCTATGGATATGTCGAGTGGCGTTAAGTTGGATTCTGTTACTGAATTTACTGGGTATGAGAATCTAGATGGCACGTGTGAAGTGGAAATGATCCTGGTTGATGGTAGCGAAGTTCAAGCTATCGAGGCAGGCCAAGTTGCGGCGGTGATTTTGAAAACGACGCCGTTTTATGCTGAATCTGGTGGTCAAGTTGGCGATCAGGGTTGGTTGCGCGGTGCTGGTGCGTTTAAAGTCTCTAATACAACGAAGCAAGCTAAAGCGCATTTGCATTACGGTGAGCTGAAAGAAGGCCGTTTGGCGGTTGGTGATCAGGTGACTGGTGAAGTGGATCGTACTTTGCGTATGGCAACGACATTAAACCACTCTGCTACTCACTTAATGCACGAAGCTTTGCGTCGTATCTTAGGTGATCATGTACTGCAAAAGGGCTCTTTGGTGAATGCTGAGCGATTGCGTTTTGACTTCTCGCATTTTGAAGGCGTTACGGCGACAGAAATCGAACAAATTGAAGACATGGTTAACGAGCAGATTCGCTTAAACCGTTCAGTAGAAACAGACATCATGGATGTTGAGTCGGCGAAGGCTAAAGGCGCTATGGCGTTGTTTGGTGAAAAATACGACAGCGAAGTACGTGTATTGACAATGGGGGCTGATTACTCGATTGAGTTGTGTGGCGGTACTCATGTTAGTCGAACAGGTGATATTGGTTTCTTTAAAATTGTAACAGAAAGCGGTATTGCTGCTGGTGTCCGTCGTATTGAGGCGGTTACTGGTAAGATGGCAATAGATACGACTCGTCAGACAGAATCTGTTCTTGATGGTATTGCTAGCCTTGTTAAAGGTAATAAAGACAGTGCGCTTGATAAAGTGGCTGCTTTGAACGAGCAAACGCGTAGCTTGCAAAAAGAGTTGGATGTGTTGAAAGGTAAAATGGCGGCATTGGCAGGCGCTGATTTGGCTTCTCAAGCTGTAGATATTAACGGCGGTAAGCTTTTGGTTGCTCAGGTCAAGGTGGAAGATCCAAAAGCATTACGGGACTTGCTTGATGAACTAAAAAGTAAGCTTGAGTCTGCCGTTATATTATTGGCTGCGGTGAATGATGGCAAAGTAAGTTTAATTGCTGGCGTAACCAAAGAACTGACTAAAAATGTGAAGGCTGGAGATCTTATTAAGATGGTCGCGCCTTATGTTGATGGTAAAGGTGGTGGTCGCCCAGATATGGCTCAAGCTGGTGGTAATAATCCAGATGGCTTGTCTACAGCTCTTGAGTTGGTGCCTGGCTGGGTTGCTGAAAGAGTTTAAATTGAATCGTTCCTTAAGAGCTTGGAATTCGGCTTTTTTGATTTAAATAGTGGAAAAATTATGGCGTTGTTAGTTCAAAAATACGGCGGCACCTCGGTAGGCACAATAGAGCGTATCGAGGCCGTTGCAGATCGAGTGTTAAGGCATAAGCAACAAGGTGATGACATAGTCGTTGTGGTTTCAGCTATGAGTGGTGAAACCAACAGGCTGATTGATCTTGCGAAAAGTATTAATGCTTCACCAAGTGCGCGTGAAATGGACGTGCTACTGTCGACCGGAGAGCAGGTTACTATTGCTCTTTTGTCAATGGCATTGATGAAGCGTGGTCTTGATGCTCGTTCTTATACAGGCTCTCAGATTCGTATTACAACTGACAGCGCTCATGGTAAGGCTAGAATTCAAAAGATCGATACCGATGCGATGCGTACAGACTTAGATGCTGGGCGAGTGATTGTGGCGGCTGGTTTTCAAGGGGCTGATGAGTTTGGCAACATTACGACATTAGGCCGAGGTGGCTCTGATACGACGGGTGTTGCGCTTGCTGCTGCGTTGAAAGCGGATGAATGTCAAATCTACACCGATGTGGATGGTGTTTATACAACGGATCCTCGTGTTGTAGATAGTGCTCGACGTTTGGATAAGATCACCTTTGAAGAAATGTTAGAGATGGCTAGCCTTGGCTCGAAGGTGTTGCAAATTCGTTCTGTAGAGTTTGCTGGTAAATATCAAGTGCCGCTTAGGGTGCTATCTAGTTTTGTTGAAGGTGAGGGTACGTTGATTACAACTGAGGGGAATACGAATATGGAGCAGCCAGCGGTTTCTGGAATTGCATTCAATAGAGATGAAGCTAAATTAACTTTGAAAGGCGTTCCTGATATTCCGGGTATTGCTTCTCGTATCCTGGGTCCTGTTAGTGATGCCAACATCGAAGTAGATATGATTGTTCAAAACGTATCTGTTGATGGCACAACGGACTTTACCTTCACCGTGCATCGCAATGAATATGATCAGGCTTTGTCTACTTTAAATGTCATTGCAAAAGAGCTCGGGGCGAATGCTGTGCTGTCTGATGCCAAAATTGCGAAGGTGTCCATTGTTGGTGTCGGAATGCGCTCTCATGCCGGTGTGGCAAGTACGATGTTTAAAGCTCTGGCAGCTGAGTCTATTAACATCCAGTTGATTTCTACTTCAGAGATTAAAGTGTCTGTCATTATTGACGAGAAATACATGGAATTGGCGGTTCGAGCACTGCATTCTGCTTTTAAGTTAAATGAGGCGGCATCCGGAGTTCGAGAAGCTTAACAATTGGATACATAAAATCCTTTGGTTATGCATAGTTTAATTTTTATTGAGAGGCTACAATTGATTTTGTAGGAATTGCCCTACAATAGTTGTCGGGCAATTCATCTGAGTGAATCTTAAAAGCTATAACAGGGAGATATTCTTATGCTTATTCTTACTCGTCGTGTTGGTGAAACTTTAATGGTTGGTGATGAAGTTTCTGTCACTGTGTTGGGTGTAAAAGGAAATCAGGTTCGTATTGGCATCAATGCACCTAAAGATGTGTCTGTTCACCGTGAAGAAATTTATCTTCGCATTCAAAAAGAGCAAGACGATCAAGTTTCTGAAGATTAATTTTTAAAAAAGTCTTTACAAGACAAATGTGTCGTATATAATGCGCCCCACTTGTTACGGAGAGTTGGCCGAGTGGCCGAAGGCGCGCCCCTGCTAAGGGTGTATGGGTTAACACTCATCGAGGGTTCGAATCCCTCACTCTCCGCCATTTCAAGTTTGTCTTTTAGAGACTATCCTCTCTAATAATAAAAGACTGGAATTATCGTTATGCACCCGTAGCTCAGCTGGATAGAGTACTCGGCTACGAACCGAGCGGTCAGAGGTTCGAATCCTCTCGGGTGCACCATTCCAAAAAACATTTTAAAGCTATCCTCTTTAAAGTGTCGTTGTTAAAAAAAATATTGCTATGCACCCGTAGCTCAGCTGGATAGAGTACTCGGCTACGAACCGAGCGGTCAGAGGTTCGAATCCTCTCGGGTGCACCAATATCAAAATAATGATTTTAAGCTATCCTCTTTAAGTCATTTAGTAAAAGCAAAATATTGCTACGCACCCGTAGCTCAGCTGGATAGAGTACTCGGCTACGAACCGAGCGGTCAGAGGTTCGAATCCTCTCGGGTGCACCATTACTATCTCCCTCCTTATTTTAATTTCCCACTTTTTATATCTGTTATAAAAATTAACTTTTTCTGTTTTTCTTCATTGCTTTGTTGTTATCACGCTTTCGAATGTTTGTGTTAATTCGCTTGTGCTTTTGCAGCGTCTTAGTGTTTGAAGGTTGTCTTTTATTTCCTCAAAACCAAATCTTAAATGTCCACACCACTGTTTTAGTCTACCGAGCGTAGCAACTTCGTCATAATATTCTTGTAGTTCTGTGCTGTAATTAATAAATAGGCTATTTAGGCTTGCTGCGTTGGTTGTGCATTCTTGCCCATTGAGTTCTTCTCTTATTTGTTGGAAAACAAATGGGTTGTTGAGCGAACCTCGTCCGATCATAAAGTGCTGGCAGCCTGTAATGGATTGGCATCGCAACAAAGACTCTGCATCTGTGATATCCCCATTGGCAACCACTATCATTTTTGTTTTATCTTGAATCTCGCCTATTTTCTCCCATCTGGCTGGTGGCTTGTAGCCATCTTTTTTTGTGCGGCCATGAATAGTAAGTGTTCCGACTCCGGCAGCCTCAATGGCGGCGACATTGTCAAATAAGAGCTCTTCATCCTCGAAGCCTAGGCGTATTTTGGCGGATACGGGGATATCGCTGGATAATGTTTTTCGAATCGTGCTCATTATGTCATACAGTGTGTCGGGTGTTTGTAGTAAAACCGATCCTCCTCCATGGCCATTTACGCGTTTGGCGGGGCATCCAAAGTTCACGTCGATATGTGTGGCGCCGGCTTCAATTGCATTTAAGGCACTTTCTGCCATTAGCCCTGCATTGCTACCAAGTAACTGAGTGTGAACGGGGTGGTTGTGTGCTGTTCTTGCTTTGTTGGTATTTTCAGGGATGAGGCGCTTGAATGAGTGTGTAGGGATTGGATATTGGGTGACCCGAATGAATTCTGATACTAAATAGTCCATGCCGCCAATTTGTGACAACAATGCTCTCATTGTGTGATCCATAACACCTTCCATAGGTGCAACGGCTAGTACCATGTTTGTGTTAATTGGTTTTTTCAAGGTGGGGTCGCTTTTTGTAGAATTGTTCACGAAATAAGTATAACTGTTATGCAATAAAAATATGAAACTGTTCTGGTTTGTGGTAAAAAACTAACTATCAAAAATAAACAGCGTTCTTGGGTGTGCATCTGATCACATTAGATCTGTACAAACAAGACGAGAAAAAAGGTGATGATGCTATGAGTGGGTTGCTGGAAGATGGTGTGGGGTTGATGGTGTTAGGAATGGGATTTGTATTCCTGTTTCTGGTGGTGTTGATTTTTGCGACGGGTTATATGTCGAGACTGCTGAATTATTTATTTCCTGAAGCTCCTGTGCCTGCGGTGTTAAAGCCTGTTTCTAAAAATATTGCTTCTTCTGGTGTGGATGCGCAAATGACAGCGGTTATTACAGCTGCTGTTCACCAACACAGAAACAGTAAAAACTCTTAATTTCCTAATATTAATTTTTCTAATTTCTTTGAGGCTGAAACATGACAACAACAAAGCAACCTCTTGGCATTACGGATGTCGTTTTACGTGATGCTCACCAATCTTTGTTTGCTACCCGTATGCGTATCGACGATATGCTTCCTATCGCTGAAAAACTTGATCAAGTTGGTTTTTGGTCTCTTGAATCTTGGGGTGGCGCAACATTCGATTCTTGTATTCGCTATATTGGGGAAGATCCTTGGGAGCGTATTCGTGAGCTGAAAAAGGCAATGCCTAAAACGCCTCAGCAAATGTTGTTGCGCGGGCAGAATCTTCTTGGCTATCGTCATTATGCCGATGATGTTGTGAATAAATTTGTTGAACGAGCCGCTTTCAATGGTGTTGATGTTTTTCGAATTTTTGATGCAATGAATGATCCGCGCAATTTGGAAACAGCCATTAAAGCTGTTAAGCAGCAAGGTAAGCATGCTCAAGGAACAATTTCTTACACCAAGAGTCGAGTTCATACCACTAAGAACTGGGTAGACTATGCAAAGACTCTGGAGGATATGGGGGCAGACTCTATCGCTATAAAAGATATGTCTGGCATTTTGACTCCATACGATGCTTTTGAAATGGTTGGTTTGTTGAAGGCGCAAACTCAACTAGAGGTGCAGTTACATGCGCATGCTACGTCTGGCCTGTCTGATATGACTATTTTGAAGGCGGTTGAAGCTGGTGTGGATCGAGTCGATACAGCTATTTCTTCTATGTCGATGACTTATGGTCATAGTGCGACAGAGTCTGTTGTTGCCGCTTTGCAAGGGACAGATAGGGATACAGGCTTAGATCTAGAGTTGTTAGAAGAGATTGCGGCTTATTTCCGAGAAGTTAGAAAGAAATACGCGAAATTTGAAGGGTCTCTTCGTGGTACAGATTCTCGAATATTGATTGCCCAAGTGCCTGGCGGTATGTTGACCAATATGGAAAGCCAGCTTAAAGAGCAAGGTGCGGCTGATAAGTTTGACGAAGTATTAAAAGAAATTCCAAAAGTCCGCGAAGATTTAGGCTTGATTCCACTTGTCACGCCGACGTCACAAATAGTTGGTACCCAGGCGGTTTTGAATGTTCTTACTGGTGAGCGCTATAAATCTATCTCAAAAGAGACGGCGGGTATTTTGAAGGGGGAGTATGGTGCAGCTCCTGCGGAGTTTAATAAAGAGTTACAGGCGAGAGTTTTAGATGGGGCTGAGGCGATTACTTGTCGACCAGCGGATTTGCTATCACCAGAAATGGATAAGTTGACTGAAGAGTTGGTTGATCTATCGAAAGAAAAAAATATTCAGTTATCTGATGATCAGATTGATGATGTGTTAACTTTTGCTTTGTTCCCTCAAATAGGTCTTAAGTTCTTACAGAATCGTGGTGACGCTAGTGCGTTCGAACCTGTTCCGACACTTGAGGATGCAGGTGATAGTAAGCCTGCGGTTGCAAGCGCTTCCTCTGGTGATGCGAGTGTATATACGGTTTCTGTTTCTGGGCAGAGTTTTGTTGTTCAGGTATCGGAAGGTGGTGATGTTAGTGATATCCAGCCTGTTGCGAATGTTCAAAAAGCTGCAAGTCAAGCGCCTACGGCTCCTGCTGCGTCATCTGGTGAAGATGTTCCCTCTCCATTGTCTGGAAATATCTTTAAAGTGTTGGTATCTCAAGGGCAGCAAGTTGAAGAGGGTGATACTGTCATGATTCTCGAAGCGATGAAGATGGAAACAGAAATTTCTGCTCCTAAGTCCGGTGTCGTTGGTTCTATTAATGTAAAAGAAGGTGACTCCGTGCAAGTTGGTCAGTCACTTCTTACGTTGTAATCAAGGGAATTAATCGACAATGGAAAATAAATTATTAAATCTTTATCACGATACAGGGATTTATCAGCTGGAACTTGGTCAGTTTGTGATGATCTGTGTTGGTTTGCTGTTGGTTTATTTGGCAATAAAAAAAGGTTTTGAGCCGCTCCTTCTTTTACCTATTGGTATTGGTGCAGTTTTAGTTAATATTCCTGGTGCAGGCTTTATGGCTGCACCTGTTTATGATGCGACTGGGCATATGGTGTCTCCGGGCGGCCTTCAATATTATATTTATCATGGTGGTATTGAGACAGGCTTGTTTCCTTTGATTATCTTTATGGGCGTTGGTGCTATGACGGACTTTGGTCCTATGCTTGCCAACCCGAAAACGTTGCTTCTTGGTGCAGCTGCACAGTTTGGTATCTTTGCTACTGTTATTGGTGCGGTGCTATTGAGTGCATCTGGCATTATGGATTTTTCTTTAGCTGATGCGGCGGCAATAGGTATCATTGGTGGTGCCGATGGCCCAACCGCTATTTTCGTTGCTAGCCGACTGGCGCCAGATTTATTGGGGGCGATTGCAGTAGCTGCTTACTCTTATATGGCGCTAGTACCGCTTATTCAGCCGCCAATCATGCGAGCGCTGACATCGAAAGAGGAGCGTTCCATTAAGATGGAGCAGCTTAGGCCTGTTACGAAGAAAGAAAAAATAGTCTTTCCAATCGTAGTTATTATTCTGGTTGCGATGTTTTTACCGTCGGCCGCTCCTCTGCTTGGGATGTTCTGTTTTGGTAATTTAATGCGTGAGTGTGGTGTTGTTGACCGCTTAAGTGATACTGCTCAAAATGCGTTGATTAATATTGTGACGATCTTCTTGGGTTTGGGGGTTGGCTCTAAGTTGAGTTCAGAAGCTTTTTTAAATCTGGAAACGTTAGGTATCTTGAGTTTAGGTTTGATCGCGTTTTCTATCGGTACAGCCGCTGGTGTCTTAATGGCGAAGTTAATGAATCGATACTCGAAAGAAGCAATTAACCCATTGATTGGCGCAGCGGGTGTGTCGGCTGTACCAATGGCTGCACGTGTTGCTAATAAAGTGGGGCTTGAAGCGAATAAACAAAATTTCTTATTGATGCATGCTATGGGGCCAAACGTAGCTGGAGTTATTGGTTCAGCTGTTGCTGCCGGTGTAATGCTTAGTTATGTCGGCGGTTAATCGGCCCTGACTGAGTGACTACTTAGAAAAAGACACTTCGGTGTCTTTTTTGTTATTTGGTGTTTTTTTAATTAATTTCAAAATTAGTTGAAAAAAGGGTTGCACAAAATCTGTAGATCCTTAATATACGCCCTCGCTGACACGGACAAGGCTTCAGAGCAACGAAGACCAAGTTCAACTAACTAAATGAAGATTTGGTTAGCCATTCAAGTTAGCACGCTCTTTAAAATAGATAATCAGATAATTTGTGTGGGCGCTCGCTGGAGGCTTCAGAAGATTGTCCGGATTGGTTTTTAACCGATTCGAGATAATCAAAAAAATTGAAGTCTTGCGAAACGTCTAACACGTCAATTCGCTTTATGTTGTTTTGTTGTTCTTCGGGACGACGAAATGATTAAGTTATTGTTAGTGTAATAGATTTTGAGTAAGCAAACTTTTTAACTGAAGAGTTTGATCATGGCTCAGATTGAACGCTGGCGGCAGGCTTAACACATGCAAGTCGAGCGGTAACAGGGGGGCTTGCTCCTGCTGACGAGCGGCGGACGGGTGAGTAACGCGTAGGAATCTGCCTAGTAGAGGGGGACAACATGTGGAAACGCATGCTAATACCGCATACGCCCTAAGGGGGAAAGGAGGGGACTCTTCGGAGCCTTCCGCTATTAGATGAGCCTGCGTAAGATTAGCTAGTTGGTAGGGTAAAGGCCTACCAAGGCGACGATCTTTAACTGGTCTGAGAGGATGGCCAGTCACACTGGGACTGAGACACGGCCCAGACTCCTACGGGAGGCAGCAGTGGGGAATATTGGACAATGGGCGGAAGCCTGATCCAGCCATGCCGCGTGTGTGAAGAAGGCCTTAGGGTTGTAAAGCACTTTCAGGGGTGAGGAAGGGTAACTGGCTAATATCCAGTTACTTTGACGTTAGCCCCAGAAGAAGCACCGGCTAACTCTGTGCCAGCAGCCGCGGTAATACAGAGGGTGCAAGCGTTAATCGGAATTACTGGGCGTAAAGCGCGCGTAGGTGGTTTGTTAAGTCGGATGTGAAATCCCAGGGCTCAACCTTGGAATGGCACCCGATACTGGCAGGCTAGAGTATGGTAGAGGGGTGTGGAATTTCCTGTGTAGCGGTGAAATGCGTAGATATAGGAAGGAACATCAGTGGCGAAGGCGACACCCTGGACTAATACTGACACTGAGGTGCGAAAGCGTGGGGAGCAAACAGGATTAGATACCCTGGTAGTCCACGCCGTAAACGATGTCTACTAGCCGTTGGGTTGTAATGACTTAGTGGCGCAGCTAACGCAATAAGTAGACCGCCTGGGGAGTACGGCCGCAAGGTTAAAACTCAAATGAATTGACGGGGGCCCGCACAAGCGGTGGAGCATGTGGTTTAATTCGACGCAACGCGAAGAACCTTACCTACTCTTGACATCCAGAGAATTCGCTAGAGATAGCTTAGTGCCTTCGGGAACTCTGAGACAGGTGCTGCATGGCTGTCGTCAGCTCGTGTTGTGAAATGTTGGGTTAAGTCCCGTAACGAGCGCAACCCTTATCCTTATTTGCCAGCACTTCGGGTGGGAACTTTAAGGAGACTGCCGGTGACAAACCGGAGGAAGGTGGGGACGACGTCAAGTCATCATGGCCCTTACGAGTAGGGCTACACACGTGCTACAATGGCGTATACAGAGGGCTGCGAACTAGCGATAGTAAGCGAATCCCAGAAAGTACGTCGTAGTCCGGATTGGAGTCTGCAACTCGACTCCATGAAGTCGGAATCGCTAGTAATCGTGAATCAGAATGTCACGGTGAATACGTTCCCGGGCCTTGTACACACCGCCCGTCACACCATGGGAGTTGATTGCTCCAGAAGTAGCTAGCTTAACCCTTCGGGGATGGCGGTTACCACGGAGTGGTCAATGACTGGGGTGAAGTCGTAACAAGGTAGCCCTAGGGGAACCTGGGGCTGGATCACCTCCTTAAACGATAGAAACCTCTGGTGAGCGTTCACACAAATTATCTGATACCTATCTTAAAAGCATTAGCACAGAGTTCTAAGCAAGAGGTTTGAATGGTTTGTCCATCAAGCATCTGACTTAGTGCTTTGCACTAAACTTGCTCTTTAACAATTCGAATTTTGAAATAACGATGAATCAAGCGTTAAACCGGTGGAAGTTCACTTTAACCTAGTGACTTCTATTATCGTAAATCCAGAGAGACACAAAAGCTCTTTGGTATGTGATCCGAAACTATTTTGGGTTATATGGTCAAGTGACCAAGCGTGCACGGTGGATGCCTTGGCAGTCAGAGGCGATGAAGGACGTGGTAATCTGCGAAAAGGTTCGGGGAGTCGATAAACAGACTTTGATCCGAACATGTCCGAATGGGGAAACCCACTCTACTTGTAGAGTATCCCACAGTGAATACATAGCTGTGTGGAGGCGAACCCGGGGAACTGAAACATCTAAGTACCCGGAGGAAAAGAAATCAACCGAGATTCCCTAAGTAGCGGCGAGCGAAAGGGGATTAGCCCTTAAGTGGTTTTGGTGTTAGTAGAAGGCTCTGGAAAGTGCCGCGATAGAGGGTGATAGCCCCGTATACGAAAACACCTTAATCATGAAAACGAGTAGGACGGGACACGTGTTATCCTGTCTGAATATGGGGGGACCATCCTCCAAGGCTAAATACTCCTGACTGACCGATAGTGAACCAGTACCGTGAGGGAAAGGCGAAAAGAACCCCTGTGAGGGGAGTGAAATAGATCCTGAAACCGTGTACGTACAAGCAGTGGGAGCGGACTTGTTCCGTGACTGCGTACCTTTTGTATAATGGGTCAACGACTTATTTTCAGTAGCAAGGTTAAGCACATAGTGGAGCCGTAGGGAAACCGAGTCTTAATAGGGCGTTTAGTTGCTGGGAATAGACCCGAAACCGGGCGATCTATCCATGAGCAGGTTGAAGGTTGAGTAACATCAACTGGAGGACCGAACCCACATCCGTTGAAAAGGCTGGGGATGACTTGTGGATAGGAGTGAAAGGCTAATCAAGCTCGGAGATAGCTGGTTCTCCTCGAAAGCTATTTAGGTAGCGCCTCGTATCTCACCATTGGGGGTAGAGCACTGTTTGGGCTAGGGGGTCATCCCGACTTACCAACCCCATGCAAACTCCGAATACCAATGAGTGCAATTACGGGAGACACACGGCGGGTGCTAACGTCCGTCGTGGAAAGGGAAACAACCCAGACCGTCAGCTAAGGTCCCAAAGTTACAGTTAAGTGGGAAACGATGTGGGAAGGCTTAGACAGCTAGGAGGTTGGCTTAGAAGCAGCCATCCTTTAAAGAAAGCGTAATAGCTCACTAGTCGAGTCGGCCTGCGCGGAAGATATAACGGGGCTCAAACTGTACACCGAAGCTACGGATGCTTAATTTATTAGGCATGGTAGAGGAGCGTTCTGTAAGCCGTTGAAGGTCAAGCTGTAAGGCAGGCTGGAGGTATCAGAAGTGCGAATGTTGACATGAGTAACGATAAGGGGAGTGAAAAACTCCCCCGCCGGAAGACCAAGGTTTCCTGTCCCATGTTAATCAGGGCAGGGTGAGTCGGCCCCTAAGGCGAGGCAGAAATGCGTAGTCGATGGAAAACAGGTTAATATTCCTGTACCGATGTATATTGCGATGGAGAGACGGAGAAGGCTAGGCCAGCACAGCGATGGTTGTCTGTGTTTAAGGCGGTAGGCAAGTGACTTAGGCAAATCCGGGTCACTCTTTTAGAGAGAATGCCGAGAACTGATGACGAGCCCTCTTTTGGGCGAAGTGGTTGATGCCATGCTTCCAGGAAAAACTTCTAAGCTTCAGATATACATTGACCGTACCCCAAACCGACACAGGTGGTCAGGTAGAGAATACCAAGGCGCTTGAGAGAACTCGGGTGAAGGAACTAGGCAAAATGGTACCGTAACTTCGGGAGAAG
This sequence comes from Marinomonas rhizomae, assembly GCF_024397855.1. NCBI lineage: Bacteria > Pseudomonadati > Pseudomonadota > Gammaproteobacteria > Oceanospirillales > Oceanospirillaceae > Marinomonas > Marinomonas rhizomae. The sequence goes on along the minus strand of NZ_CP073343.1, from coordinate 3,591,594 downwards.
GTACGCCGGCCGGTGTGAAGGACTTGCTCCGTAAGCACTAGTCGGTCGAAGATACCAGGTGGCTGCGACTGTTTATTAAAAACACAGCACTCTGCAAACACGAAAGTGGACGTATAGGGTGTGACGCCTGCCCGGTGCTTGAAGGTTAATTGATGGGGTTAGCGCAAGCGAAGCTCTTGATCGAAGCCCAAGTAAACGGCGGCCGTAACTATAACGGTCCTAAGGTAGCGAAATTCCTTGTCGGGTAAGTTCCGACCTGCACGAATGGCGTAACGATGGCCACACTGTCTCCACCCGAGACTCAGTGAAATTGAAATCGCAGTGAAGATGCTGTGTATCCGCGGCTAGACGGAAAGACCCCGTGAACCTTTACTATAGCTTCACAGTGAACTTTGAACCTACTTGTGTAGGATAGGTGGGAGGCTTTGAAGTGCAGACGCCAGTTTGCATGGAGCCACTCTTGAAATACCACCCTGGTATGTTTGAGGTTCTAACTCAGGTCCCTTATCGGGATCGAGGACACTGTGTGGTGGGTAGTTTGACTGGGGCGGTCTCCTCCCAAAGAGTAACGGAGGAGCACGAAGGTGTGCTCAGCATGGTCGGAAATCATGCATAGAGTGTAAAGGCAAAAGCACGCTTAACTGCGAGACAGACACGTCGAGCAGGTACGAAAGTAGGTCTTAGTGATCCGGTGGTTCTGTATGGAAGGGCCATCGCTCAACGGATAAAAGGTACTCCGGGGATAACAGGCTGATACCGCCCAAGAGTTCACATCGACGGCGGTGTTTGGCACCTCGATGTCGGCTCATCACATCCTGGGGCTGAAGCCGGTCCCAAGGGTATGGCTGTTCGCCATTTAAAGTGGTACGCGAGCTGGGTTTAGAACGTCGTGAGACAGTTCGGTCCCTATCTGCCGTGGACGTTTGAGATTTGAGAGGAGCTGCTCCTAGTACGAGAGGACCGGAGTGGACGAACCTCTGGTGTTCCGGTTGTCACGCCAGTGGCATTGCCGGGTAGCTATGTTCGGACGGGATAACCGCTGAAAGCATCTAAGCGGGAAGCCTCCCTTAAGATAAGATCTCACTGGGACATAAGTCCCCTAAAGAGCCGTTCGAGACTAGGACGTTGATAGGTTGGGTGTGTAAGTGCTGTGAGGCATTGAGCTAACCAATACTAATTGCTCGTGAGGCTTGACCATATAACACCAAAGTGGTTTTGGATGAGAAGAGTGAAAGCTCAAGATCATCAAAATGACAAAGACACATATACGATATTGAATAAGCTGGTTTATCGCTTGATACACGTTATTTCAAAATGAATTGTTAAAGATCCAAGCACGTATTCGCGTGTTTTGAGACAAGTCGAAAGACAATGCAATAAACGCATAGCTCAAAACAATACGCAAAACGAATTGCTTGACGATCATAGAGGCGTTGAACCACCTGATCCCATCCCGAACTCAGAAGTGAAAAGCGCCATCGCCGATGGTAGTGTGGGAGATCCCATGTGAGAGTAGGTCGTCGTCAAGCTTTACATTAAGAAGGCCCTGATAGCTATGCTGTCAGGGCTTTTTTTCGTCTGGAGAAAACTTGAATGCGAAGAGACTGAACCACCTTCTCCCATCCCGAACTCAGAAGTGACTCTTTGCAAGCCGCGGGCGCTCGCCATCGCCGATGGTAGTATAAGCATGTGGGATAAGTATCCCGCAAGGGGATAAAAATCATCAAGCTTTAAATTAAGAAAGCTCTGATAGCTAATGCTATCAGAGCTTTTTTCGTTTGCAGGAATGTCATCTTGTTATTTCATTTGCTTACGCTTGTTTCGTACCTAAACGTATTGGTGTGGATCCAATACTTAGGCTCTTTATTCGTCTCAGGTGCTCGCCGTCACCTATGGTCATCCCGCTGAGATGAGCATACTAAAAGAGGGATAGAATAGGTGTATACATGATTTTATTTGAGATTTGCAGAATGGATAAAAACTCATGAGAAAGAATATTTAAGAGAAGTAGTGCTGTTAATTATTTAGTCTCTTTCAAACATTTCTCTATGATTTAGTGAATTATACAAATACTTTTCTTGCAGAAGCGGCTTATTTTCGCTAAGTTATTTTGCAGACAGAGAGTGATTGGACTCGCTCATGCCTCTAGGATGGAGGCTCTGTCTCTTATCAGGATGAATTGTGCTGCATGGACGCAGCGGAAAATCTCTTCATGCGATACTTCTAACTCTCTCATTACCTTTATTCTTTTTTCAAAAAATCATTCGCACCTTTAGTTTATTTCGTGTCGCCCATACTGAAGCTTAGTCATTGAGCATAATAATTATGCAAATTATGATTTTTTTTAGAATTTAATTCTGAGTTTAAGGGTAGCTAGGTTCTTGTATCAGCAGGTCGGTTGCTTTTTTTTCAATTCAAACGATTACTTCGAATTTTGATTGCGAGTACAAGCGATTAATTACTTGCATAGGGACAGATAATGTCCGCTCTTGAGCCTTGGAAGCTGGGCAGTTCAAGAGATTAACCCCTTTTCAGAAAAGGCATTCGTATTGCCCTATACGTCAAATGACGTATCCCTGTAAGTCATTTCGCGCATACCTTTCTTCCAGTGATTTTTTAATACTGGCTCTACAGATTTGAGGTTTTCTAAAAACCTTACCTGAAGACTCAAAAATATTATAAATCACAATAGGACGGCTCCAACTATGAAAATCAAAACGCTTACTTCTGCGATTGTGCTCTCTGGTGCAACGCTTATTGCGCTTCCTTCGCTAGCAGCAGACACAATCAAGGTCGGTGTGTTGCACTCCTTGTCTGGCACCATGGCGATTTCTGAAACCACGCTAAAAGACACTGTCTTGATGATGGTGGATGAGCAAAACAAAAAGGGTGGTTTGTTAGGTAAGAAGATCGAAGCTGTGGTGGTTGACCCAGCATCAAACTGGCCATTGTTTGCAGAAAAAGGTCGCGAGTTATTAACCAAAGACAAAGTGGATGTGATTTTTGGTAGTTGGACATCGGTTTCTCGTAAATCGGTATTGCCAGTATTGGAAGAGTTGAACGGTTTAATGTTCTACCCAGTTCAGTACGAAGGCGAAGAGTCGTCTAAAAACGTGTTCTACACAGGGGCTGCGCCAAACCAACAGGCGATTCCTGCGGTGGATTATTTGATGAACGATCTTGGCGTAGAGCGCTTTGTGCTCGCTGGAACAGATTACGTTTACCCTCGTACCACCAACAAAATTCTTGAGGCGTACCTAAAAGCCAAAGGTGTTGCAGCAAAAGACATTATGATCAACTACACGCCATTTGGTCATTCTGATTGGCAGTCTATTGTCTCTGACATCAGTAAATTCGGTAGCGAAGGTATGAAAACTGCCGTGGTGTCTACTATCAATGGTGACGCAAATGTACCTTTCTACAAAGAATTGGGTAATCAAGGTATTTCATCTGAAGACATTCCTGTTGTGGCTTTCTCTGTTGGTGAAGAAGAGCTTTCTGGTTTAGATACAAAACCATTGGTTGGTCATTTGGCGGCTTGGAACTATTTCCAAAGTGTTGAAACACCAGAAAACGAAGCCTTTATTAAAGCGTGGCATGCCTACACTAAAAACTCTGATCGTGTAACCAATGACCCAATGGAAGCGACTTATATCGGTTTCAAAATGTGGGCGAACGCAGTAACGAAAGCGGGCACAACAGATGTTGATGCGGTTGAGCAAGCCATGATCGGTCAAACAACGCCAAATCTAACCGGTGGTGTTGCGGTAATGAACAAAAACCATCACTTGAGCAAACCTGTGCTAATTGGCGAGATCCAAGACAATGGTCAGTTTGAAGTGGTTTGGGAAACCGATGGCGTGGTGGCGGGTGATGCGTGGTCTGACTTCTTACCAGGTTCTAAAGATCTGATTTCAGATTGGACGGCGCCGATTAAGTGCGGTAACTACAACACCAAAACCAAGTCGTGTTCTGGTCAGAATTATTAATTTGACCCATCCCCAGGGGTAACCTCGACTCTCTGTATAGCGGCTGAATAGCTTGTCTATTCAGAGAGTCATTTTTCTCTTCAAATCGAGTTCTGATTTAAAAACCTTCCGATACATGGAGTATGACCTTGAGACGTATCACCGTGAAACATTGCATCGCACTTTGCTGCTGTCTTTTTGGGCTTTTATCCTTTCCCAGCTATGGCGCGGAGTCGACGTCTTTGGACCCTCTTTTAGTCGAGTTGGGTGAAGCCAAAATGAAAGAAGTAGAGCCGATTCTGGTCAGAATTGAGGCCGCATCTGACGACAGTGTTTTGCCCCTTTTCCGTACTTTATTAGAGGGCAATTTGTATTACATCGAAGCGGAAGGTCAGGTTGTTGGTCAGTCCGATGTGAATGGTGAAACTGTTTATAAAGATGTATTTACTCAACAAACTCGAACGGATCTTCAGAAAGGAGATGTGGATAAAATTCGAGTAAACAATAAATTACGTGGCTATTTACGCAATGCCATGGCCCGAATTCAACTCACTGCGAAGTCGCCTGGTGTGCGTGAAAGTGCGGTTAGAGAGCTCTTGTCTAAATTAGATGACGACACGGTCGAGGTTTTAGAAGGCCTTTACCCGAATGAGCCGAACAAAAAAGTTAAAGAAGCCATGGGATTGGCGCTTGCTATGAATACGGCATCACAAACGGGGTTGGCACCTTCTAATCGCATTGCGGCGATTGAAAAAATGTCCACAAGCTTAGAAAGTGATGTACGAAACCTGCTGACTCGACTTACCCGCGACGACAGCGCCGCTGTTGTGAGTGCTGCCAATGTGGCGTTAGAAAAAATCGCTCAACGAGTGAATCGTTTTGCCTTTGTCGATCAGTTGTTTTTTGGTTTGAGCCTTGGCTCGGTATTGTTGCTGGCATCTATTGGCTTAGCGATTACTTTTGGTGTGATGGGCGTTATCAATATGGCCCATGGCGAAATGATCATGTTGGGTGCTTACACCACCTATGTGGTGCAGCTGATCATGCCGAATTACATCGATTACTCGATTTGGGTAGCGATTCCAGCTGCCTTTTTAGTATCTGGCTTGATGGGCGTATTGATAGAGCGCTTAGTTATTTGTCGTTTGCATGGCCGCCCATTGGAAACCTTGCTGGCCACTTTTGGTATTAGTTTGATCTTGCAGCAATTGGTACGGACGATTTTCTCACCGCTTAACCGTCAAGTATCCACGCCTAGCTGGATGAGTGGCTCTTGGGAAATTAACCCCGTTTTATCTTTAACGCTAAACCGTTTGTATATTTTAGCCTTTGCCTTGTTGGTGTTCATCGTCTTGGTGATTGTATTGAAGAAAACCTCTCTGGGGCTAAACGTTCGTGCAGTCTCGCAAAATCGCAATATGGCAAAAGCCATGGGTGTAAAAACCAATTGGGTCGATGCGATGACCTTTGGTTTGGGGTCTGGTATCGCAGGTATTGCTGGTGTGGCGTTAAGTCAGCTGACCAATGTTGGACCAAACTTGGGTCAATCTTACATTATCGATTCCTTCATGGTGGTGGTGTTCGGTGGCGTGGGCAACTTGCTTGGCACCTTGGTAGCGGCCTTTACATTGGGTATCGCGACGAAATTTCTTGAGCCAACCACGGGGGCAGTTCTCGCGGCTATTCTGGTGTTGGTGTTTATTATTCTCTTTATTCAAAAACGTCCTAAGGGACTCTTTCCACAAAAAGGGAGGGCGGCAGAATGAAACGTCTTACAGCTTGGTTTTCTGAAGGACGCTCGACGGGCAAACACACTCTGCCATTTGTGGTGATTTTATTGAGTGTGACTATTTTGGCCTCGGCGGCGAATCTATTGTTACCCGCTGACTCAGTTTTTTATGTCAGTACTTACACCATCACCTTATTGGGCAAGTATTTATGCTACGCCATGCTGGCGCTAGCAGTGGACATTATCTGGGGTTATTGCGGTATTTTGAGTTTAGGTCACGGGGCATTTTTCGCCTTGGGCGGTTACGCGATGGGCATGTATTTGATGCGTCAAATTGGTGATCGCGGGGTTTACGGTAATCCTTTGTTGCCTGACTTTATGGTGTTTTTAGACTGGAAAGAATTGCCTTGGTTTTGGCTGGGCATGGATCAGTTCTGGTTCGCCATGTTAATGGCAGTGCTAGTGCCTGGTTTGTTGGCCTTTGTGTTTGGTTGGTTAGCGTTCCGTTCTCGTGTAACGGGCGTTTATCTTTCCATCATGACGCAAGCCTTAACCTATGCCTTGCTGTTGGCGTTCTTCCGTAACGAAATGGGCTTTGGTGGCAACAATGGCCTGACCGATTTTAAAGAAATTCTTGGCTTCAGTTTACAGGCCGACAGCACGCGAGTTGCCTTGTTCTTGATCACGGCTATCTTGCTGGCTGTGGTGTTTGTTGTAAGCCAAAAGATTTTGTCTTCTCGTCTTGGCAAGGTGGTGTTGGCGATTCGTGATTCAGAATCCCGTTCACGTTTTATCGGCTATCGTACTGATAGATACAAAGTGTGGTTGTTTGTTTATTCCGCTGTCATCGCTGGCATTGCTGGCGCTTTGTATGTACCGCAAGTGGGCATTATTAACCCAGGTGAATTCTCCCCGATTAACTCGATCGAGATGGTGATTTGGGTAGCGGTAGGTGGTCGTGGCACCTTGATTGGCGCGGTGATTGGGGCCTTGTTAGTGAACTACGCGAAAACTCGTTTTACTGCCATCATGCCCGATGCTTGGTTGTTCGCCTTAGGTGCTATGTTTGTGTTGGTTACTTTGTATTTGCCAAAAGGTTTGATGGGGCTTTATGGGCAGCTAAAGGCTAAGCGAAATACAGTGATGAATAAGGAGTCACAAGCATGAGTACGTTAGATAGCACCCGTGAACTCTTCCGTCGTGATCAGGTTTGGCCATTTTTGGCTCCAGCGCAGGCCGAGGTAAATGTCGGTAATCAGATGATTCTGTACGTGGAAGATTTGAATTTGAGCTTCGACGGCTTCAAAGCGCTAAACAATCTTAATCTTTATATTAACGATGGCGAATTACGCTGTTTGATCGGTGCCAATGGAGCGGGTAAAACCACTTTGATGGATGTGATTACGGGTAAAACCCAGTGTGATTCTGGCACGGTTTTCTTTGGGCAGAATCACAACTTATTAAATAAAGACGAAGCGGAAATTGCTCAGCTTGGTATTGGTCGTAAATTCCAAAAGCCAACCGTGTTTGAAGAACAAACTGTGTTCGATAATTTGGAGTTGTCTCTTAAGACTGACAAGCGTGTCTTGCCGACCTTGTTCTCGCGTTTAACACCGACACAAATCGACCGCATTGATGAAGTATTAAAAACCATTGGTTTAGCTAAGCATAGATTCATGTTGGCGGGTGCCTTGTCTCATGGTCAAAAACAATGGTTAGAAATCGGTATGTTGTTGGTGGCAGAGCCAAGACTTTTGTTGATCGATGAGCCTGTAGCTGGCATGACAGCACAAGAGACAGAACGCACGGCGGAGCTACTAACCTCTCTGGCTGGAGAGCGAACTGTGATTGTGGTCGAACACGATATGGAATTTGTGCGCAGTATTGCTCGCACAGTCACCGTTTTGCATCAAGGCTCAGTGTTGGCCGAAGGCACAATGGACCAGATTCAAAGTAATAAAGACGTGATTGAAGTGTACCTTGGTGAAGAGGCTGCGGCAGGAGAACAGGCATGATATCCATTAACAAGGTTGATCAACTTTACGGCGGCACACAGATTCTTTGGGGCTTGGATTTAGACATAGTCCCCGGTTCGATAACTTGCATCATGGGCCGCAACGGTGTGGGCAAAACCACCTTGCTAAAAGCCATCATGGGGTTACTGCCGATTAAAAGTGGCGAGATCACTATGGAAGGCGAAACCCTAAACAAGCAAAGCGCAGAGAAGCGCGCTTACTCAGGTATTGGTTACGTTCCCCAAGGTCGAGACATTTTCCCCATGCTCACGGTGGAAGAAAATCTGCGCATTGGTTTGCCAGTGCGAAGTAAGCGCACCAAAGGCACTCTAAACGATAATCCAAAAGAAATCCCTGAGAAAATCTTTGAGCTTTTTCCTGTATTGAAAGACATGCTACATCGTCGTGGTGGCGATTTGTCTGGCGGTCAGCAACAGCAACTGGCGATAGGTCGCGCCTTGGTATTAGAGCCAAAAGTCTTGATCTTAGACGAGCCAAACGAAGGCATTCAGCCCAACATTGTTAAGCAAATTGGCGATGTGATCTTAAAGCTCAATGCAGAAGAAGGTTTGACCGTCATATTGGTAGAGCAAAAGCTTGGCTTCGCTCGTCGTGTGGGTAAAGAGTTTCGTTTGATGGAAAAGGGACGCATTGTAGCGGCGGATAAAATGGAGAACCTTAACGATACTTTGATTAAGCAGTATTTAGCGGTCTAGTTTTTGCATTATCTAGCGATTAGGCGATACGCAAAAAAACGCTATAGGGCATCAATGAATAATAAACATAATCTTGCTTTAGCAGAAAAATTTGAACAAAAGCCGCTGATAGAAACGTCCATGTTGCCCGAAGTTGGTGCTTCGCAGTGGCATGCGTTTCTGACGTTGGGTTTTGATAAGACCACTCGCGGAACCGTGTTGAAAACCTGTGACCATAAAGGGCCTTTGTATGTGCAAAAGCCTTTTTACCCTGAGGGTCGAGATACGGCACACGTCTATTTATTGCATCCACCGGGCGGTTTGGTTTCGGGGGATCGCCTCACGATTACAGCAAACTTATCTCAAAATACACACGTTTTAATCACCACGCCTGGGGCAGGTCGTGTTTATCGTGCTCGTAAAGACAAAACCTTACAGCATCAAATTACCCAGTTAAACGTCGCTGAAAACAGCTTAATGGAATGGTTGCCACAAGAAACCATTTTGTATCCTAATGCCCACACACGCCTTGAAAACCGTATCGAGCTTGCGGATAACGCCAAGTTCATAGGCTGGGAAATTACCTGTTTTGGTTTGCCAGCCAACCAAGAAGATTTTGGCGAAGGCCACGCAGAACAAGGCTTTCAGATTCGTCAGAACGGTCGTCTTAAGATGCGTGAACGATTGGTTATTGATGATAGTAGCCGTGCTGTTTTTTCGGCCAAAGCGGGATTAGATGGTAAGCCAATTAATGGTTTGATGATCGCAGGGCCGTTTGATTTAAAGGAACCTTCTAATTCAGTCAATCATGACGAACTGATCGACTCCCTACGCCAGCACTGTAACCAACATGGGTCATTAAGTGGCGTGAGTCTTGTAGGTGAATACATCTTAGTTCGCAGTCTTCACGATGATTCGGAACAAGTAAAACAGCTATTTATTCAGTGTTGGCGAGATATTCGCCCGGTATTAATCAACAAAAAATCCAATGAACCGAGAATTTGGTTGACCTAAAAAGGTGCGTACGCTCTTTTTTGGTTCAACGAAAACAATCATAAAGATAAGTAACGGAGCATAAAAATGGAACTCCTCCCAAGAGAAAAAGACAAGCTGTTGGTATTTACCGCTGCCTTACTAGCCGAACGACGTTTGAATCGCGGCCTTAAATTGAATTATCCCGAAGCCATGGCGTACATCACTATGGAAATTATCGAAGGCGCTCGCGATGGTAAAACCGTGGCGGAATTAATGGCCTATGGCAAAACCTTATTGAGTGCGGAACAAGTAATGGACGGTGTGGTTGAGTTGGTCCATGAAGTGCAGGTGGAAGCGACGTTCCCAGATGGGACCAAGCTAGTTACCGTTCACAATCCAATTAATTAATGACTACTCGTTACGTCATTAAAAGTGTGTGTCAGGTTCTTTTTTTTAAAAGGAAAACATCATGATTCCAGGTGAAATACAGGTAGCCGCTGGCGATATTGAGCTCAATGTGGGCCGTAAAACGGTGAAAATTCGCGTCGAAAATACCGGTGATCGTCCTGTACAAATTGGCTCCCATTATCATTTTTTTGAAGTGAATCCCGCTTTGTCTTTTGATCGTGCAGTGACTAAGGGCTTTCGCTTGAATATTGCTTCTGGTACCGCAGTGCGATTTGAACCCGGCCAAGGCCGTGAAGTAGAGCTGGTCGAATACGCTGGCACGAAAACTATTTATGGCTTCCGTGGCGACGTCATGGGCACATTGGTAGGAGCAGAATAATGGCGACGATGGACAGACAAAGTTACGCGCAGATGTTCGGTCCGACTACGGGCGACCGTGTGCGTTTAGGCGATACCGATATCTGGATTCAGGTGGAAAAAGATTTTACTGTCTATGGCGACGAAGTGAAATTCGGCGGCGGCAAGGTTATCCGCGACGGCATGGGACAAAGCCAAGTGACCAACGACGTGGCTGTGGATTTAGTGATTACCAATGCCTTGGTGTTAGATCATTGGGGCATAGTAAAAGGCGATGTTGGCATCAAAGACGGTCGCATTTTTAAAGTCGGTAAAGCCGGCAACCCAGACGTGCAAGATAACGTCGATATTGTGGTTGGGCCGGGAACGGAAGTCATCGCTGGTGAAGGCTCTATTTTGACTGCCGGTGGCATTGATGCACACATTCATTTTATTTGTCCGCAACAAATTGAAGAAGCCTTAACCTCTGGCGTCACCACCATGATTGGCGGCGGCACAGGGCCTGCAACGGGAACTAAAGCAACGACTTGTACGCCTGGGCCTTGGTATCTTGGCAAGATGTTACAAGCCACGGACAGCATGCCGATGAACTTGGGCTTTTTGGGCAAAGGCAACGCCAGTTTGCCAGAAGCTTTAGAAGAACAACTGGAAGCAGGTGCTTGTGGACTGAAACTGCACGAAGATTGGGGCACCACGCCAGCGTCGATTGATTGCTGTTTGAGTGTCGCTGAAGCCTACGACGTGCAAGTGGCGATTCACACTGACACCTTGAACGAATCTGGCTTCGTCGACAGCACCATTGATGCCTTTAAAGATCGAGTGATTCACACTTATCACACCGAAGGCGCAGGTGGCGGTCATGCCCCTGATATTATTCAAGCCTGTTCCAATCCGAATGTCTTGCCATCCTCAACTAATCCAACGCGCCCTTATACTCACAACACGGTCGATGAGCATTTAGACATGCTGATGGTGTGTCACCATCTGGACAGCAATATTGCAGAAGATGTGGCGTTTGCAGATTCACGTATTCGCAAAGAAACCATTGCAGCGGAAGACATTCTTCATGATCGTGGTGCTTTCAGTATGATTTCGTCTGATTCCCAAGCCATGGGACGCGTTGGTGAAGTGGTGACGCGTACATGGCAAACCGCCCACAAAATGAAGCAGCAGTTTGGTTTGTTGGCAGAAGATCAAGAATTGGGCGCGGATAACTTTCGGGCTCGTCGCTATATTGCCAAGTACACCATCAACCCTGCCATTGCTCATGGTATTAGCCATGAAGTCGGATCGATTGAGCTGGGAAAAATGGCGGATTTAGTCTTATGGAAGCCAGCCTTTTTTGCTGTAAAACCTTCGATGATTATTAAAGGCGGCATGATTGCCAGCGCGCCAATGGGTGACCCAAATGCCTCAATTCCGACGCCACAGCCAGTGCACTATCGTCCTATGTTTGGTTCATTCGGCAAAGCTGCTGCAGCGACGTCTGTGACCTTTGTTTCACAGGCAGCATTGAACAATGGCTTGAAAGAATCCCTTGGTTTAGATCGTACCTTGGTGGCCTGTAAAAACACTCGCAATATTTCCAAGCTCGATATGATTCACAACGATTGGTTGCCGAACATTACCGTTGATCCGCAAACCTATGAAGTGCGAGCGGATGGGGAATTATTAACCTGTGAGCCAGCTGAAGTATTGCCCTTGGCTCAGCTTTATACTCTCTTTTAGGGGCGTTTTTTTAGGAACAGCATATGCTAGATATTTACGAAAGGTTAGGCACCCATTGTCACGATCCAGTCCACACCACAGTGACGCTAACCCATGAACAGCGTGATCGTGGTAGATTGAAACTTATAGGTGACAATGACGAAGAGGTTCGAGTTTTTCTTGAGCGTGGTAAGCCGCTGTTAGTCGGTGAATTTTTAAAGTCCGAATGCGGAAGGATAGTTCAAGTGACTGGCGCAGTAGAAGACGTCGCTCATGCTAGCTGTGAAGATTGGGAAGCCTTCTCCAAAGCCTGCTACCACTTGGGCAATCGTCACACCAAAATTCAAATTGGCGAACGCTGGCTACGCATCAAACCTGACCACGTTTTAGAAGACATGTTGCACATGCTTGGCTTGATCGTTACCCATGAAGAGGGCGTTTTTGTCCCAGAATCTGGAGCTTATAGTCATGGGCACAGTCACCACTAACATTGATACCACTGATATTAGCTTGCTGCGGCTTTTGCAGTTAAGCAGCGTCGGTTTGCCTGTGGGCGGCTTTGCTTTTTCTCAAGGCATGGAATACGCCATTGATCAAGGCTGGGTAAAAAACAAAGCTGAGGTGTCTGACTGGATTAGCTTGCAGTTGCAACAGTCGGTAGCACGTGTGGATTTACCTGTGCTGCGGTTATGTATGGATGCCGCTAAGCGGCAAGACACAGAAAGATTATTTGAACTGAATGATTTAGTACTGGCCTGCCGAGAAACCAAAGAGCTGCGACTGAATGATACTGCGATGGGTGAAGCCTTGTTTCGTCTAATGGGCAGCCTGCAAATCGATACGCCGTTTAAGCGTTTAGACGAGATGAGCTTTGTCACCTTATTTGCTATTGCAGCCAATTATTGGGGGGTGAAAATAGATCTTGCTTCACTCGGCTTTGCTTGGTCTTGGTTGGAAAACCAAATTGCCGCCGCTACCAAGCTGGTTCCCCTTGGGCAAACCCAAGCACAAGAATTGTTAGGTGAATTACAGACAGACATTCGACACGCCATTGCCATGTCATTAACCATTGAAGAAGACCGTGTTGGCGCAGGCCTACCGGCCATTGCCATAGCCAGTGCTCAGCATGAAACACAATACTCACGGCTATTTCGGTCTTAGGCGAATCGGTCAACTTAGCCTTATCTACCATAATGAGGAATTAGTTTTGTAGGTCGCGGCTTTAGCCCGACAAGGCGTGATTTGTTGTGGCGAGTTTTTGTCGGCATAAATGCCGACCTACAAGTGATTGGTCTAACCATAAGATTTCGAATTTATTTTTAAAAGGAACCTAGTATGAAAAAACAAACCTTACGAATTGGTGTGGGTGGTCCAGTAGGATCAGGTAAAACCGCGTTGCTGCGTTCTTTATGTAGCGCGATGCGTGACTATTACAACATTGCCGTGGTGACCAATGATATTTATACCCAAGAAGATGCGAAGTTCTTAACCCAGCATGAAGCCTTGGATGCGGACCGTATCTTGGGAGTGGAGACAGGTGGTTGTCCGCACACGGCGATTCGTGAAGATGCATCAATGAACTTGGCGGCGATTGATCAATTGCTAGAGCGTCATGGCGAATTGGATGTGGTGTTTGTGGAAAGTGGTGGCGACAACTTGAGTGCGACCTTTAGCCCAGAGTTATCCGATTTTACCATTTATGTTATTGACGTTTCTGCAGGTGACAAGATTCCTCGTAAAGGCGGTCCTGGTATTACGAAATCGGATTTGTTGATTATTAATAAAACGGACTTAGCGCCTTTGGTTGGTGCGTCTTTGGATGTGATGGCGCACGATGCCAAGATTCAACGAGGTGATCGTCCGTTTATCTTTTCGAATCTCAAAAAAGCCCAAGGCTTGGATGAGATTATTCAGATCATTGTGTCTGAAGGGATGTTGGAAGCAAAAGAAATACCTGCAGCGAAAGCTGTCGTTTAAATGGCTACTGTGCTCGTAACGTCGTTGGGAAGTATTAAGTTCAGGTTTACGAAATATTAGGAGAAAAATTATGAATGCGTTGAAAGAAAGAGCATTGAAAACAAAAGGTTTGTTGGTAGCGGCTTCAGTATTGGCTTCTGGTTCCGTTTTTGCTCATCCGGGGCATGAACAAGCTTCTAGCTTTATGACGGGATTTGCTCACCCAATGGGCGGTTTGGATCATCTTTTGGCCATGGTGGCGATTGGTCTTTGGGCGGCGAGCATCGGTGGCCGCGCTTTGTGGGCGATCCCTGCGGCGTTTGTCGTGACTATGTTGTTGGGCGGCGGCTTAGCCGTGGCCGGTTTGAACGTACCATTCGTTGAACAAGGTATTCTATTGTCTGTCGTCGTATTGGGTGCTTTGGTGTTGTTTGCTAAGCGTTTACCAACAGCGGCTTGCATGGCGATTGCAGGGGCTTTTGCGTTATTCCACGGTGCAGCGCATGGTATGGAAATGCCTTTGAGTGCCAATGGTCTGCAATATGCGTTGGGTTTTGCTTTGGCTACGGCGGGCTTGCATGCGGTTGGTCTGGGTTTTGGTCAGCTGATGACGAAAATTGGTACGCCTTTAGCGACGCGCATTAGTGGCTCTGCTATTGCGCTAGCGGGTTTGGTACTTGCTTTTGCCTAACTCATTTTTGTTTCCTAAGCCAAAGAGCGTCATTTTATCGTCTAAGCACGAGATTCTATGACGGCGGCACAAAAGATCTTTAAGGTGCGACGCCACTACAATAAGTGGGTCGCCGATCAAACCATGGAAGATTACGCTCTACGCTACACTTCTCGGCATGACAACGGCTCCAAGCAGGGCCATGCGATGAGTATTGAGCGTGTTGGTCATACCGCGCTTGGTGCAACCGCGTTTTTGGCGTTGGAAGGACTGGCTGCGGTTATTACCCTCGCTTATGGTTTTACCAACGCGGTGGCAGCTATTCTCACTGTGTTGGCGGTGTTTTTCGTCACGGGTTTCCCCATTGCTTATTATTCCGCTAAGCATGGTTTGGATATAGACTTATTGACCCGAGGCGCGGGCTTTGGTTACCTTGGATCGACTATTACCTCGCTGATTTATGCGACTTTCACCTTTATATTCTTTGCCATTGAAGCGGCTATTTTGGCCTCTGCAATGGAGGTTCTATTAGGCATTCCTTTGGCTTTGGGTTATGCGCTCTCGGCCATATTTGTTATTCCCATTGTAACACACGGTATTCGTGCTATTAGTCGCTTTCAAAACGGTACCCAGTGGATTTGGTTGGTGTTACAAGTAGCGGCGATTGGCGTAGTGGTGACGCAGGAATACCAAAACTTCGAAGGCTGGACACAATATGCACCAGCTGATTTGCCGCAAAGCACGCATTTTGATTGGGTTTTGTTTGGCGCAGCAGCATCTGTGCTGTTTGCCTTGATGGCGCAGATTGGCGAGCAAGTCGACTACTTACGCTTTTTTCCTATAAAAACCAAACAAAACCGCCGACGCTGGTGGTTTTGGCTGATTTTAGCGGGTCCAGGTTGGGTATTTATTGGTGCCATCAAAATGTTATTGGGTTCGTTTTTGGCTTACTTGGCGATTTCCGATGGCGCTTCAGCGATACAAGCCACCGATCCAACCTATTTGTATCAGCGCATCTTTTTCTTTTTAACCACATCGCCTACCACCGCTTTGCTTTTGGCGGCGGTGTTTGTGTTTATCTGCCAGATGAAAATCAATTTAACCAACGCCTATGCGGGTTCTATTGCTTGGTCGAATTTTTTCTCACGCTTAACTCACTCTCACCCCGGTCGTGTTGTCTGGTTGGTATTCAACGTAACTATTGCATTATTGCTGATGGAATTGGGGATTTATCAGGCTTTGAGCGCTATTTTAGGCGTGTTTGCCATCGCTGCGGTGAGTTGGTTAGGTAGCTTGTCAGCGGATTTATTAATCAACAAACCGTTGGGTTTAAGCCCTAATTATGTCGAGTTTAAACGCGCGCATTTATACGACATTAACCCTGTCGGAACGGGCTCGATGTTGATTGCGACCACGTTAGGTTTAGTGAGTTATTTAGGTGTCTTTGGTGAAGTGGCGAAAAGCTTGTGTCACTTTATATCCTTAGGTTCGTGTTTTGTGTTTGTGCCGCTGATTGCGTGGCTCACCAAGGGTAAATATTACCTAGCGCGCCAAAGCCCTGAATTGATTCCGATGATTGAGCTGGCAAAACAACACAGCCCTAAGTATGTCACTCTGACTTGTGGGATTTGTGAGAATGCGTTCGAAACGGAAGACATGAGTTTTTGCTCTGCCTACATGCAGCCGATTTGTTCTTTGTGTTGCTCCTTAGATGTACGCTGTTTAGATAGCTGTAAACCACAGGCAAGCATTGGGCAGCAGAGTGACTATTTCTTAAAGCTTTTTTTACCTAAGAGACTCGTTAAGGCGCTGAGCTCTCGCTTTGGTCGTTTTGCCTCTTTGTTGCTAATAATCAATATTATCAATG
The DNA here is from genome assembly GCF_024397855.1 of Marinomonas rhizomae. NCBI lineage: Bacteria > Pseudomonadati > Pseudomonadota > Gammaproteobacteria > Oceanospirillales > Oceanospirillaceae > Marinomonas > Marinomonas rhizomae. Next base: position 3,575,247 of record NZ_CP073343.1, on the reverse strand, counting down.
CCGCACTGATGATGTTGATTTATACGCAAATGGCACCGACATCGCTGAATGAAGAAGTCTTGTTAAAAGAGACTATGTTGGCGCTGTTCTTTACTCTGTTGATCGTTTCTGGTGTCTTATCATGGTTGTTTGTTCTCGCTCATGAAAGTCGTGTGGTGGCGCAGAAGGAGTCTAATAGGCAAACAAGAAAATTGATTCGTGAAGTTGATGCTCACCAAGAAACCGACCGAGCCTTGCAAGGGGCAAAAGAACAAGCTGAGCGAGCAAATGAAGCAAAAAGTCGCTATCTCACCGGTATTAGTCATGAATTACGCACACCGCTGCAATCTATTATTGGCTATGCACAACTCTTATCCGAGAAAGCTAATACACCTTCTGGGCACCAGAATGGTTTGGATATTATTCATCGTAGTGGTTTGTATTTGGCGGATTTGATCGAAGGTTTATTGGATATTTCCAAGATCGAAGCAGGGCGTTTTGATCTATATCGCAATACGGTGGATTTGCCGAAGTTAATCGATCAGCTAAACAGCATGTTTGCCATGCAAGCGCGTGACAAAGGCATTCAATTGCAGTCAAAAATTCTCGCACCATTGCCTCAACATGTCATAACAGATGAAAAGCGTTTACGGCAAATTTTGATTAACTTGTTGTCAAATGCCGTGAAATACACGCCAAAAGGCTCGGTATTGTTCGAAGTCAATTATCGTAATCAAGTGGCTGAGTTTGTTATCCGAGATACGGGTGTAGGCATTAAAGAAGGCCACTTAAAACGTATTTTTGATCCTTTCGAGCGAGTACGTGACATCAGTACTGGTAATTTACCTGGCACAGGCTTGGGCTTGACCATAGTGAAACTGTTAACAGACATCATGGGCGGCGATTTGCAGGCACATTCTGTGGTGGGCGAAGGCAGTGAATTTCGCGTCAGTTTGATGCTACCTTGGGTGAGCCAAGGAGATGGCTCTGCTTATGAATACAAACGCATCGTAAGTTACCGTGGCTATCAGCGTACTCTTATGGTGGTAGACGATGACCCTGTGGTACGTGGTTTGTTGTCGGATATTCTCGTGCCGCTGGGCTTTAATGTTTTGGAAGCCTCCGACGCTGAGGCTTGCTTGGATGAGCTGGATTCTTGCTCGCCAGATTTATTCGTATTAGATGTCTCCATGCCCGGTATGGATGGGTTGAGTTTAGCTAAGTTGCTACGTGATCGAGCTTATAGTGCGCCAATTATTATGTTGTCTGCTGATGCCAAAGAGAACCAACGTAAGCCAGATGAGCAAGCAGCGTTTAATCAGTATCTTGTTAAGCCTGTGAACAACAGTGATTTGTTGGATGCCATCAAACATTGGCTAGTGTTGGAATGGGTCTATCAAGAAACCGACGTCGATGTTGCTGTGCCTAGGCTTGTGGAAAAGTTCGCTGACAGCAATGAAGAGCACGAGCACAATCGGCTAGAAGAGCAACAAACTGCCGGCATTCCAGACCATGAAAGTGTGCGCGAACTGATGGCGTTTGCGGAGATGGGTTATAAAAAAGGCGTCGGCGGTTTGCTAGATCAGCTGGCTAAAACAGATGTCATTGACTCGAGCCATTTACAACAATTGGAAAGCTTGTATCAAAGTTTTCAGTTCGACGCGATTGCCCAATACATACAAACACACTCACGTTTAATCAGTGATGTTAGCGAGAAATCCAACTATGAACCCGAGTAATAAAAGTGACATTGTTTTAGTGGTCGACGACTCGCCAGATGCGTTGAGCCTAATTCATGACACTTTGGAAGCTGCTAATATGGATGTGCTTGTTGCCCTTGAAGGCAAGCAAGCCTTAACCATTGCTCGACGAATTCGTCCCGACATCATTTTGCTCGATGCCATAATGCCGAATATGGATGGTTTTGACACCTGCCGAGCGTTGAAAGCAGAGCAAAGTCTGGCGTCGATTCCAGTTATTTTCATGACAGGTTTGAGCGATACCGACGACATTGTACGTGGCTTAGAAGCGGGTGGTGTGGATTATCTTACCAAGCCGATTCAGCCCAATGAATTGATTGCTCGCATGCGTGTACATTTGTCTAATGCGCGTTTGAGCAACAACGCTCAGTCCGCACTGGACAGTATGGGACAGTATTTGATGACGACAACCTACGCCGGTGAAATTGCGTGGGCGACGCCACAAACCTACGCCTTACTTGCTAAGGCGCGAGCAAGCAGTGAATGGCAAAGTACTGAGCTGGCTTTGCAAATACGCCTCTGGTTAGCTCATCAGCCTGCCGTGGGGAACCTGCTGAAACTCAGTGGATTAGAGTACCCCTTAGCGCTGAAAATGATGGGCGTCACCGAACAAAAAGAAGTGCTATTACGTCTTGAAGACGGAGACAAACCCACCGGCCCTGCTTTATTAAAGAAAGAACTCGACCTTACGGATCGCGAGTCAGAAGTCTTGCACTGGATTGCCAATGGGAAAACTAACCGTGAGATCGCTGAAATTCTTGAAATGAGCCCGCGCACAGTCAACAAGCACTTAGAGCAAATTTTCCCAAAACTAGGTGTCGAAAACCGTACTTCAGCTGCCGCTGTTGCTCTGCGAATTTTATCGGCAGATCGATAGTTTTGGATGAGTGTTTACTATTGTTTAGGCTTAACTTTAGGTAAGTGCTTTCTTATTTAATAAACGCATAAATTACTTTATGCTGCCGTTTTACCGCATCGAAAAAGGTGTCCTAATGTCTATTGAGCAATCCATCGAGTTATCGCTTCCTATCGTTTATAAGGTGAATCAGGCTATTACGGCTAAGCAGTTTGTTGAGTTGCTGGCGAAAACGACATTGGGCGCGCGTCGTCCTATCGATGAGCCTGAAACAATAGAGGCTATGTTGGAAAATGCTAATTTGTTGATTACGGCATGGCAAGGCGAGGCCTTGGTCGGCGTGGCGCGTTCGGTGACGGATTTTGCCTTTTGTTGTTACTTATCGGACTTGGCAGTGGATGAATCTGTGCAGGCAACGGGGATTGGTAAAACGCTGATCCGAATGACCAAGGAAGCCTTACAACCCAAGTGTTCGTTAATTTTATTGTCTGCGCCTCAGGCAGTGGATTACTACCCTAAAATTGGTTTTACTCAACACAATAGTGCGTGGGTGCTGACGGATATTACGATGTTAAAATAGTCCCCGAAAGTAACTTATTGTTTTGAAAAGAGTACAAAAACATTTTTACTTAATACGCTACTTTCGTGACTTTTAGTGACAGCTTCTTACTAATTGTCATCAAAATACACAAAATATCCTGAACAAGATAAGAATGTTCATGATGTCTTGTGCGCATTGTTTTAGATCCATTTTCTTCCTATCATTCCCACATCTTGAAGTCTTTTGATCTTGAGTGAGCTTATTTAGTTCATCTGTTAGATCGCCTTCAATGTTTTGAATTTTCTCGAGTTTGATCGAAGTTTTAAGCTCGAAAAAGAATCTGTGCTCCACGCTATTTTGTGTTTTTTACTTGTTAGCTAGAGTCAGTAGCCCTTTTTAAGGGTGATGTTTCTTTTAATCGCTAAAGATTCATTTTTGTACTTCCCTTTTTTTTTAAGTGATGCCTCATTTATGAGCCATCACTTTTTTTTGTCTAAAATTTGAGGCGCTTCTGGTGAGGTTCGTTATGCTGGTGAAATGTTAGGCGTAAAAAAGCCCCTTGCGGGGCTTTGGTTGAAATAAGATTCAATTTTTAGTGTTACAAGCTTAGATCTGGAACTGGCCGACTTCGCTGTCTACTTGCTTGGCAAGTTGGTTAAGTCGTTTTGATTGTTCTACACCCGTTTTACTTTCAATGGCTAAATCGGCCGCCACTTGGCGAATGGTCTCGCTGTTTTGGCTGATTTCATTGGTCACGGCTGTTTGTTCTTCTGCAGCGGTAGCAATTTGCGTCGCCATGTCTGAAATGCTGATGATGGCATTGGCAATTTCTTCTAGGCTCTCTGTCGCTGCATCAGCATCCGCAACACTGGTTTGTGCTTTGGCGCTGCTGTTTTGCATTGAAGTAACCGCTTTTGATGTTTGCTCTTGTAGTAGCTCAATCATTTTTTGAATTTCTTCGGTCGAAGCGTGAGTACGTTGAGAAAGCGTACGCACTTCATCTGCAACCACGGCAAAACCACGACCATGTTCGCCGGCACGAGCCGCTTCAATCGCGGCATTAAGGGCTAGCAAGTTGGTTTGTTCTGCGATGCCTGTAATAGTCGATAGAATGCCACTAATTTGTTGAGCGTGATTATCTAATTCAGAAATCTGTCCAGTAGCAAGGCTCACTTCGTTGGCAAGTTGGTGAGTCGAATTACGACTTTTTTGTACTTGCGCACTGCCTTTTTGTCCCAGCTCAACAGAGTGACCAGCGGCTTTGGCTGTTTGCTCTGCGTTGCCCGCGATTTCGTGAGTTGCTGCCGCCATTTCAGTAACAGCAGAAGCGACCATGTCGATTTCTTGCTGTTGAGTGGCAACACGAGAGGCGCTTTGAGTCGACGAGTTCGATACATTTTGAGCTTCGTTTGCGACGTCTTTAGAAAGTACTTTTAAGCGTTCAACTACGCCATGCATGTGACCCACAAAGTCATTAAAACCTTGTGCTAAGACGCCAATTTCATCGTCACGTTTTACCTCTATGCGAGCGCGTAAATCGCCTTTGCCTTTAGATATATCTTGTAGTGCTTTAGAAACGCGCGTTAAGTCGCTAAATATCACTTTAAATAACCAATACAAGAAACAGCTAAATGCCACAAGCAGAACCAATGCAGTGATGATCTGACGAACCAATACTTTATAAACTGGCGCCATTAGTTCACTTTTGTCCATGGTGAAGACTAAGGTCCAATCTGTATTAGGAATATTCTGAGCGTAAGCAAATACATCTCGCTCATTTAATGTTTCTTCGGCTAGCCTATCTTCTTTTGCAAGCTTGGATAGTGCGCGAGGTGCGAAAATAGAGGAAATAGATTCGGCTTTTTTCATCACCATATCTTTGTCAGCATGGGCAATAATGTCGTTGTTGGATGCGACCATCATGGCAGAGCCTGAACCCGGGATATCAAGCTCAGCAACTTGTTTGGACAGCTGATCCAAACTTAGATTTGCGCCGACCGTACCAAAGTTTTGACCATTTTTAGTCACAGGATTAGTTAAGATAATAACCAATTCTTTGGTCGTAGAGCTGATGTTTGGTCCAAGAATACTTGGCTGACCAATACTCATTGCTTCTTGATACCAGCTCTTTTGGCGAGGATCGTAACCTGGGCGTTTTGCGTCTAACGCTGGGTCTTGGCGGTACATTTTGCCATCATTATTGCCGTAATAGGTTAAGGCAAATTTACCACTGTCATAAGCTTGTTTAATCGCGATGTAAGGTGATTGATCAGGTGCTCGTTCTAGCGTGTTAGCAAGCGAAGCCGCAATGACTTTTCGGCTGTTCAGCCACTCGCTTGTGTTATCGCCATAGGCTTTTGAGAAATGACGAACATCTTTTACTAATGAATCGCGCATTTGTTGCGTCAGAGAAAGGGTCGTTTCTGTGACTAGATATGCCGTTGTGATAACAACAGCAAGAATGCTGACACTCAGTATCCGAGTGCGCAAAGAAAGAGTCATGAGGGTATCTCCATATATGTAAAAAAAGGCGCAGCACCATAGTGATGCATACGCCCAAAGAGGTTATCCGTTACTAAAGCACAAAAGTGATTAGCAAATTAAATAGTAGGGCCGCAGCAAAGCCCAGTGGGGCAGCGCGGAACAGAAGTTGAGGGAACAGTTTTGTTCGACTTTCTTCTGTTGGGCAAGCCCCTAGAATCAAACTTCCTCCAGAAGAGAAAGGCGATATGGCTGTGGCCTGAGCACCGACTACGATACAGATGAATAGCATCATCGGATCCAATGACAGACTTTGTGCAATTGACGGTACGATTGGGAAAAGCGCTGGCGTAACCACGCCCAATGTACTGGCAAAAAGGGACATGAAAGCAGCAACAATACCGAATACAACGGGCACCAAAGCGGCTGGGATTGAAGTACCAATCCAAGAGGCAAGGTCATTGATTGTACCGGCTTTTATCGCTACCGAGATCAACATACCTACGCCACAGATCATAATAAGCGTTGACCAAGGCACAGAGGCAAAGGCTTTACGCTCGTCTCCAAGTTTCAATAATAATGCGATAACAGAGAACACGCTGGCGATTAGGCCTATGTTCATCTTGGAATTAATAAAGTTAATCGTCTCATTATCAGGCAATAGAAGATGCGAAATTGGTGCAAGTAGCACTAAGCCCATCATGATAAGAGTTAGAGTTAAGGTTTGTGATTGCTCTTTATTGAACGGCGTAGGGCGTTCTACTTGGAAGTCATTTTTGGCGACATTAGCACGGTGCTTAGTGAAGAACACTAATGCGGTGATCACAATTAAAGGAATAATAGCCGTGCTTAAGAAAATGCCAATAGAGTTTATGAAGGCTTGGTTTTCGGTAACACCAGCGCTGGCCATGATGCCGCGGAAGATAATGCCGCTTTGGCTAGACATGAAATTCGCGCCCGTTAATGCGCCGTAACCAACCGACATAGAACCAACTACCATGCTCATGCCTGTACGTTGGCACAGTAGTAAGGTAATCGGAGCCATAAAGGCTAAGACTGTGTAGTAGCCTGCTCCAAGCGCTGAAATGATAGTTGTCGTAATATAAATTGCGTATGGCAATAAGTGAGGAAAGCGGCGGCAACGATACATAAGATGCTCGGCGAGCTTTTCTAACGTGCCATTGATAATGGCAAAGCTGTAAAACAAGGACACAGAAAAGATAATAAAGAAGATCTTCAACGGCCACATTTTAATAATGTCGTTAGGACTTAGTCCTAGTGCAAAGCTGCCGATTAAATAGGCGAAGGCGATAGCGAAAAGACCAATATTGATACGGGTTTTATACCCTAGAATGATGGAGAGGAGGATTGCTCCAACAACAAGTAGACTCATAATAATAGTTTCTCTTATTTGTTTTTATCGAGCGGTTGAAATCCAAACAATCTGCTTGGGTTCGTAACCAATACTCTACTGCGCTCATCCATGTTGGGTAGTAGTGCTTCCATAAAGCGACACTGACTTGTGTAGTCGGTGCGTTCTTCAAATTGCGTATTTGGCCAGTCACTGCCCCATAAAAAATAGTCTGAATGGCCATAGGCCAAACGCAAGACTGCTAGCATATCTTTTGCTTGTTCAATATTGGCATTACAGCGGTAAGCCGCCGACACTTTTGTCCAGATTGGCGCGCCACTGCTCAATAAATCTAAAAAGTCTTGATGGGCTGGGTTAAATGGATCTATTCCTTCATTTGTACGCGCAAAATGATCAATGACTACTTCGACACCAGACTCCAAGATAGCGGGTAAGAAGCTGGCTAAATCGTCTATTTCTCGCTGTACTTCCACGACCCATTTACGCTTTGCTAATTTGCTTAAAAAAGTTTGCCAAGCTTGAGATGTGTAGTTTTCCAATGGTTTTTTAATCAAATTGAGGCGAATACCAACGACACCTGCTGCATCCAATTCATCTAATTCAATATCGCTAATAGCTGGATCAACAACCGCAATGCCTTTGAGCTTCAGAGGGTGTTGACGTAATGCTCGCACCATAAAACTGTTGTCAGTGCCTAAAAAACTAGGCTGAACCAATACACCATGAGAAATACGATGACCTGCTAAATGCGTTAAGAAGTCTTCAGGCAGCGCATTATAGTCTGGCGCGTACCTGCGTTCAGCTGTCATAGGCAAATCAGTGCGAAAAATATGCGCATGTGTGTCGATGCCTGTTACTGGCAGATTGGTGTCGGAAATCATTAAAAAACCTTTACCTGCATGTTGTTAAATTTATTGGTGTAAGGATAAATGTATACTTATGTAATTCATATAGATGAATATATGTTTATATGAATATTAAGTCAACAATCATAGACGCTTCGCTGCGCTGGGATTAGAATGGTGCAATTTACTAAAGAGAGAAGAAAATGGCGCTGTTTAAGCATGGGCGGGATCATAGGTTGCCGCTGTATCAACAGGTACGTGATGAATTGCTAGACAATATTAGTTCAGGAGCTTGGTTACCGGATGTGCCAATTCCAACGGAAAGTGAACTAACAAAAAAATATGAAGTGGCTATCGGTACTATTCGTAAAGCGGTAGATACTCTAGTTAACGATGGCTTGCTTTATCGTAGTCAAGGTCGTGGCACTTTTGTGCGTCGTCCTGATTTTAATGCCTCTTTGTTTCGCTTCTTCCGTCAAATGTCTTCCGATGGGCGTTTTGTTATGCCCGAAAGTCAACTGCTGTCCAGAACTTTCAAAAATCCACCACAGCAAGCTGCTGACGCCTTAAAAATAGATGTTAATGACAAGGCGATTTGTCTTGAACGTTTGCGTTTATTGGAAGACCGCGTGGTGTTAACGGAAGAGATTTGGCTGCCTGCGTCATTATTTACTAGTTTGATCGATTTAGAATTGTCTGAGTTTGGTAATTTGCTATACCCATTTTATGAGCAACAATGTGGGCAGCTTATCGCTTCGGCGAAAGAAACCTTAACGATAGCCTCTGCCAGCACGAGCATTGCTATGGCTTTGAACACGGTGGAAAATAGTCCTGTTGCTGTTATTGAGCGAGTGGCTTATGGCTATGACAAAACGCCTTTAGAATACCGAATTTCTCATGGTTCGGCAGAGACATTTTGTTACCAAATAGAGATCGCTTAACCATTCAATATAGTACTTGACCTTACCCGTCTGCTAACGCTTACTACTTCTCATGTTATGCCGCTGAAATAGAGCGGCATTGTTCTTGTTAGTAGAAGGATTTTAAGGCGTCGTTATGAAGATTACAGATTTACCCTTTGGCGTAACAGATTGGCAAGGTGTCGAAAAAACGACCCACAAAGGTGAAAGCGGTTTTGCCTATTGGCAGACCAAGCAGTTCGGCGATATTCGCGTTAGAATTGTGACCTACTCTGCTGGGTATTTAGCGGATCATTGGTGTACCAAAGGTCACATTCTTTTTTGCATGAGTGGCGAGCTGAAAACAGTATTAAAAGACGGTCGTACTTTTGTATTATCTGCGGGCATGAGTTATCAGGTAGCTGATGATGCCGAGCCGCACCGTTCATCCACCTCTGAAGGCGCAACGCTGTTTATCGTTGATTGAGTTGTGTCGATAGAATTATCTCCACTGAATAGTAGCGATTGAGAGCAAAGCAAAACTCTTTTTGGTTTTGCTTTTTTTAGCTAACCGCTTAATTAGCCAGATATTGACGATACAAAACGCTGACGAAACGCACTGGGTGTTAACCCCATTATCTTCTGAAAAGCTTTACGGCAACTTCCCACATCTTCATAACCCACTTGCAGCGCAATACTTTCGAATGGCAATGTTGTTTGCTCCAACGTATCGCAAGCAGCCTGAATACGAACGCGCTGCAGATATTCATTTGGGTTGAGTTCTGTGCATTTTGAAAAGCGTCTTAAAAAAGTTCTTGGTGTGAGCTTTGCCAAAGCGGCCATGCTTTCTGTGCGCTGCCGTTTGAAAAAATGCCCTTGTAGGTGATGCTGAACGGTCAGAATCGCGCCGTCGCCGTGATCGAAATTTGGCTGAAACTGCTGATAATAGCGCTGTTCTCTGTTGCCTGTATCAATTACCAAGGTTTTGCCTAGCTGACGAACGATATGAGCATTGGTGAGAGCTTGTACTAATTCCAGCGCCAGATCCATCCAAGACATCATGCCGCCAGCGCTAATGATATCGCCTTGATTGATCAAAATCTTAGACGTATCTATTGCTTGTTTCGGAAAGCGTTCCTTGAATAACGTTTCTAGTGCCCAGTGCGTCGTCAATTGGCGTTTATCTGTGAGGCCAGTGTAAGCCAAAAAGAACGCGCCAGCGCAGGCACTGCAAAGTATGGCGCCTTGTTGATGCTGTGCGATTAAAAAATCATTGATGCCGATATTCATTTCGCCATAACTGGCTTTATTTAAGCTAGGGGGCAACAAGACTGCGTGATAGTGCGATTGCGTGCCTAAGTCTTTCTGTAGATCTGCCTCGTTTAAAATATGCGTAGTGATACGAACTTCTAAATCTGATTCTTTACAGGCTTCATTAGCTAGCTCGAATGTTTCTGCAAAACCATAAACAGCTGACAAAAGAGAATGAGGATAAGCAAGCACAGCGATTTGATAGTGTTTCAAGGATTTATCCTGTTTGTCATTTTAGCCTTCTAATATGTCAAATTTGACACTGTAATGGAATCCATCGTTTTGCGATTCTAGGATTCTTGATACAGTCTTTGTAAACAACAGAATAGGAGCCAACAATGAGCCGCACCGCATTATTAGTGATTGATCCACAAAACGACTACTTCACCAATGGTAGCTTTCCTTTATGGAATGCAGATGAAGCCCTAAAAGAAATACTTAACGCCATTCACGCCGCGAAAGAGCAAGATGCAGCCGTGATCCTTGTGCAACATGTCGCTGCAAGCGAATCTCCGCTATTTGCTGAAGGCAGCGAAGGGGTGAAATTACACCAAGCTATCTTAGATGCCGCACCAGATGCGCCTATCGTAACAAAAACACACGCCGATGCATTTCAAGAGACAAACCTGACGCAAGTGTTAGAAGAGCTGGAAGTCGACCGCTTGGTTATCTGCGGCATGATGACGCAAAACTGCGTAACGCATACCGCTATTTCGGATGCCGCCGATCCATATCAAGTCAGCATCTTGCCTGATGCCTGTACTACTCGTGAACAGCTACTGCACCTAATTGCCTTAGAAGCGATTAAGACCAAAGTGACTTATACCGAAATAAAGTACGCTTTTGAACGAGTTTAAATTTTCTTGTAGCGACAAATCGAAAGTGCGGAAAGGCAGAAAACAAGAGGGCTGGGCAAGTGGTTGATTGAAAAACAGCCTGTTTATCAACCACTTTCGAAGATTTATTACACTTAAATCGCATCGACTTCTTGGCAAGCGGCAAGCATATCGCTATAATCTTCAACGCTTTTAGGGCCTGTAGCTCAGTTGGTTAGAGCATCCGACTCATAATCGGCAGGTCCCCAGTTCAAGTCTGGGCAGGCCCACCATATAAAATAAGCCCCGATAGGTTAGTGAAAACTGACGTATCGGGGCTTTTTTATTGCCTACGATTTTTGGGTGTTCTAATAGATGGCCTACACTAAATTGTGTAAGCCATTACCCTCACTTTCATATCGACTGATATGTCATTAATGCTTTCTCGACATTAAGTTTTTTACTTCTTCTCGTTGGTTTATCTGATGATGTATTTTTAATACCATGGGTATTAAAATTGTCTTTAATATAAACTGGTTAGTAAGATTTTAGATGCGATTAGCACACAGGTGTTTATGACGGATAAGAAAACAGCGTTGGCTGGGTTGAAGGGAGAGGTGTTCCTGTTAACCGAGCAGCATAAACCTTTTGCGTCGGCGCAGATTGAGTTGTTGGCAGCGATTAATGCGTGTGGCTCTATTTCTAAGGCGGCGAAGCAGGTGGGGATCAGTTATAAAACCGCGTGGGATCGTATTGATGCGATGAATAATATGTCGGCTCAGCCTTTGGTTGTTCGCTCTACGGGTGGCGCGCAAGGCGGCGGAACTTTGTTAACTGAGTTGGGCCATAGGGTGATTTCAGGTTTCCAAGCCTTGCAGGATGAGCATCGAAAATTCATTGAGCGCTTAGGCGATAAACTGCATAACCTGAACGATGTGGCGAGTTTTATGAGGAGTGAGAGTGTGAGAACCAGTGCAAGAAATCAATTTAGAGGCACGGTTAGCAATATTACTCTTGGGGCTGTGAATACTGAGGTGGAGTTGGATATTGGTACTAATCAATCCATCATTGCGATGATCACTCAGGAAAGCGTTGAGCAGCTTGGGTTAGAGAAGAACAGCGATGTGGTGGCTTTGATTAAGGCATCCTCAGTGATTTTAAGCACGAATACCAAGGTGGTCACCAGCGCTCGAAATAAGTTGGTCGGTACGATTTCTCGTTTGTTGCCTGGTGCGGTGAATACGGATGTGACATTAGACATTGGCGGTGGTAAGTCTGTGTCTGCTGTTATCACGAATATAAGCGCAATAGAGCTGGAACTGGAAGTAGGGCAGGCAGCCTGTGCCTTGTTCAAAGCGCCAAGCGTTATTCTACTGAAAGATGAGTGACGCAGGTTCGATTATCTGACCAGTGCCACACTTTTAATTTGCGCCCAGAGTGTCTTTCCTGCCACCAAGGCTAGGTGATCAACGGATCGATAGGTCAATCTTGCAATAAGCGTGTTTTGCTCTGTCTGTAAGCGGACTAACGCCATGGCTGGGTCTTTGTCGGCAACAATATCTAGCACGGTGACGGACAGTCGATTCAATATGCTGGAATCTTCATGACGCGTAAGCGTTAGACTCACATCGGTGGCGAGTATTCTGACTCGAACCTGCTGTCCAAGACTGTCGCCGTTGTTACGAATCCATAAGTCACTGCCAGCACAAGATACTTTTGATAAGTGCCATTTCTCATCTTGTTCGACAATCTGGCCTTGCCAGATGACGCCAGTGTTATTATTAAACAGCAATGGTGATGTTAGTTGTGAGAAAACCTCTTCTACCTGTCCTTGAGTGGCGACTTCGCCATCTTCCATCAGTACAACATGATCCGCTAGGCGCATCACTTCTTCGACTGAGTGACTGACATACAAAATGGGCGTGTTGAGTGTGGACTTCAGCTTTTCTAGGTACGGTAAAATCTCTTGTTTTCTTGCATTATCCAGTGAGGCTAAGGGCTCATCCATCAGTAATAATTTGGGTTGAATCAATAAGGCACGCGCGATAGCAACACGTTGTTTTTCACCGCCAGACAGTTGCTGTGAATTATTCTTTAGTATGGATTCAATGCCCATTAAGTCGATGACTTGGTCATATAAACCAGTTGGTAAGGGAATACCGCTGCGTTTAATGGCGTAATCTAAATTGCCTTTTGCGGTTAAATGGGGGAAAAGGCTGGGTTCCTGGAAGACATAGCCTAATGGCCGTTTGTGTGTCGGTAGGAAAAAATTATCGTTTTGCCATGTTTCCCCCTTCATCACAAAATACCCTTGTTGCGCTTTCTCTAATCCGGCAATACAGCGCAATAGCGTTGTTTTCCCTGAGCCTGATTGCCCGAAAATAGCGGTGACGCCACTGTCTGGCAACGTGAGATCAACGTTTAAAGCAAAGCGAGATTTTGGGTGCTGTAGGTGAAATTTAGCGTGCAGGTCTTGTTCTTTGTTTTCTATGGCGATTTTGTTGGTTGGCATGGCTATTTCGCTCCCCACAGGGTGTTTTTGCGTTGGAAGCTATAAAGGCTGAGCAACACCACAAAAGAAAAGATGATCATGATGGCAGCGAGCTTGTGAGCTTGGTCATATTCCAAGGCTTCAACATGGTCATAAATTTGTACGGATACCACGCGAGTTTGTCCGGGAATGTTGCCGCCTATCATTAAGACAACGCCAAATTCGCCGACCGTGTGCGTAAATCCTAAAATAGCAGCGGTAATAAAGCCTGGTTTCGCTAATGGTAAAACAACGGTAAAAAAACGATCCCAGCTTCCTGCTCGCAAGGTGGCGGCCACTTCTAATGGTCGCTCGCCAATGGCTTCAATGGCGTTTTGTATGGGCTGAACAACAAAAGGCAGAGAATAAAATACTGACGCGACTATTAACCCCCAAAAAGTAAATGGCAGTGTTCCTATACCTAACTCTTGAGTTAATTGACCAATAAAACCGTTGGGTCCCATGGCGATCAGTAGATAAAAGCCTAATACGGTGGGTGGGAGTACAAGCGGTAGGGCAACGATGGCGCTGATGGGGCCTTTTAAACGCGAACGAGTGCGTGCTAGCCACCAAGCGATTGGGGTGCCGATGAGTAGTAGAATCACCGTAACTGTGGTTGCTACTTTAAAGGTTAGCCAAATGGCTTCTAAGTCTGACGCAGAAAGCATATTGGCTGTTATTCCGTTTTATAACCGTATGAATGGATGATGTTACGGGCTTTGTCGCTGCGTAGATAGTCAAGCAGACCTTTTGCTGCGGCGTTATTGTCTGCCTTTTTCAATAGCACGGCATCTTGGCGTATTGGGCTGTATTGATCCGAGGGGATGATCCAGCTTGAGCCTGATTTAATGTGTCCTTTGCTCATTATTTGTGACAGGGCGACAAATCCTAAATCGGTATTCCCCGTGCTGACAAATTGATAGGTTTGCGAGATGTTTTCGCCCATTACCCATTTTGATCGTGTCTTTTCTGTGAGTCCTAAGCCTTTTAGCACTTCCATTGCTGCGACACCATAAGGCGCCAGCTTTGGGTTGGCTAAGGCCAGTTTATTAAAATCTCCGTTTTTTAAACGAGCGGCATTGTTGTCGATGAAATCGGCTTTAGACGACCACAAAGCCAAGGCGCCAATGGCATAGGTGAAGCGACTGTTTGGGATTATGGCGCCTGCTTTTTCTAAGGCATCGGGTTTGTTTTGATCCGCGGATAGAAAGACATCAAAAGGTGCGCCATGTTGGATTTGAGCAAAGAACTTACCGGAAGATCCGAAGGATAAAATAACTTTATTTCCAGATTCTTCCTCGTATTGTTTGGCGATGTCTTTCATGGCAGCAGTGAAGTTAGATGCAACGGCAGCGTGGACTTCTTCGGCATAGCTCGAAGGGCTAAACATCAAAAAACTGAGTAGTATGGTGCTGAGAGAGTTAAATAATCGCATGGTTTTACCCTGATCTACCTGTTTGGAAATAGGATGAATATCGATGCGTTATATATTGCGTTATATAGCGAGGTGGCGCAAGAAGGATTGTGCTCTGTTGACGTTCTCAGTCAGCTTTCTGTTTTCTCTGTCATTCTTCTAAGTAAGGAGTGATATCCACTTTATCTATTTGACTCTCGGGTAAGAATTTTTCGGCGTATGCTAAGTAAGTGCCGCTGGTTAGAAAGAAGCGGAATAGTTGTAGGTCTAGGTGACCTTCTTGGCACATGTTAAACATGATGTTGATGGCAACGCTGATTGGCTTGGCCTTTTTATAAGGCCGATCTGCAGCGGTGAGCGCTTCAAATACATCGGCGATCATTAGGACTCTGTCGGGAATGCTGAGCTGTTCAGCATTGAGTTTTCGTGGGTAACCTTTGCCATCCATTCTTTCGTGGTGAGTGGAGGCGTAAAGCGGTACTCGACTTAATTCTGGCGGGAACGGCAAGCTGTCTAGCATGGTAATGGTGCTGATCATGTGTTCGTTGATCTTGAATCTGTCTTCTGTGGTCAGTGTGCCTCTTTGTATGGTGAGGTTGTAGATTTCACCTTGGTTATATTGGTGTTCAGGTATTGTCATTTTGATACCTAGCGATGCGTCAAACTTGATCTCTTTATGCCGTGGAATGATGTGCTCTGGTTTGTCTGACATTAGGGTTTCTATGGCGCTAGGTTGGTCGCTGTCTAGCTTGTTATTTTGCTCTTGTTTGGCAAACATCATTTCTTCTGCAGGAGATAATCCTAGGCGATTATTAAAATTTCGAGCCCACTCTTGCGCTCCAATGGTTTTGATTCTTTCCCGGTCTTTTTCGCTCATAAATTCACTGCCAACGTTGGCTTTGGCTACGAAAGCAAATTCTTCTTGAAGCCTTGTTTGGTTTTCTTGCCATGTTGTTAAAGCGACGGTTGGATCTTGTTTTTCAATGTGCACGGCGCGTAAATACTCTATTTCGGCATCACGCCATAAGACTTCAAATCGCATGCGAACTTCATGAATGCGATTATAAATACATTCCAGCTTGGAACCTTTGTCTATGATGTGTTCTGGCATGGTGATTTTGCCGCAGTCGTGCAACCAAGCAGCAACGCGGAATTCTAAACGTTCATTATCATTGGCAAAGTGAAAGTCTTTATACGGCCCTTCTTTGGCTTTTTCTAAAGCGTCAGAGATCATCAGACCAAGTTCTGGAACACGATAGCAGTGACCACCAGTATGAGCGGATTTGTCATCGATGGCGGTAGCGATAAGACGTATTAATGCCTCCATAAACTCTTTTTGGCTGGCTTCGTGCTGTTTAATGTCTTCCGTCATAGAAACAAAGGAGTTAGACAGTTGCCAAATTTCTTTAATGTATGAGTCAGTAAAGGTCACATCATCAAATTGACGTTGCTTTATTTTCTCTGTTTCGAGCTGTAAATGTCGAATTGGGCGCACGATAGGTGAGCTGAAAAGCCAGACAATGGGTAATAGGATTATCATTGCCAAGGCATTTAATAATGTAGAACGAAGCGCTTCCTTGGTTGCTTGCTGAAACAGCTTCTCTTTTGGTAGGGCGACAGCGATATATTGCTGGTTGAGTATGTCATTGCCGATGGCAGTGACAAAGGCATAGTATCTAGACGTGTCTTCTTTTTCGATAAGGGTTGGCTGCTTTGCCTTTGGGTTGTTGGCAATATCGATTAATTTTTTAGGGTCTATGCTGAGGTGATCTTGTATATATTGGGACTGTGGCAATTTGTCTAAGTCATTATGTGTGGTGTTTGATGCAATGATGTTACCACTTTGATTGAATAAAAAAGCTTGCTCTTGGCCATTTATAATCTTTGAAGAAGACATGGACAATTGGTCTGATAAAGAAGACAGCAGAATGTCCAAGCCAATTACTTGTTCTGTATTGCGAATTCTCTTGGCGTACGTTTGTCCAGATACTTGTAAGTGCTCAAAAAGGTAAGGTGGTATTTTATAAATATGATTCTGCACGGATGCTGCAAACCATGGCCGTTTAGTCGGAGTAAAATCGCTGCGTTCTGTTTTTTGGTGGTTCAGGTGAAAGGTGCTGGAATAATAATAAGTCTTGCGTAAGCGGTTTTCTCCTCGACCGGAAATATCGATAGCAGCCCAGCGGTCATCTGCTTGTGCTTTCATTAATTGTCTTGTGTCTTTGGCGGAATCTAGGTTGATAAGCTGAAAGAAGTTTTCTTGTATGTCACCAATATAAAGGCTGTATAGCTCGGGACGCTTTTGTAGAAACTGAGCAAATAGACTGCTTTTTTGTTCTATGCTGGTGCTGGATAAATCTGAGCTGATTAGCTCGGCAAGTAGATTAACGGTTTGTTTGGCATCGTTGTCGAGATGAGAAACACTTTCGCTCATATGATCAGAAAGTAAGTTAATACTTGATAGCATGTGATCAACAGCGGCTTTTTTACTGGCACTGTATTGCAGCGTAATTGCAATGCTTGCAGTAATTACTATGGCGAGAAGAAACATGTTAGTGACAAGGATTCTTATAGGGAATCGCCACGATTTTTGTCTAGTCACTGTTTACTTCCTTGTAATATGTTTTGTTGGTTAGCTATTTTTAGTGCCTCTAATAAAAGTCGAATTTATGCATTTTGGCAAATGGATAAGTGTAGTGATTTGTGATTTCTGGATGTGTTTATAAGGCGTTCAAGTTTTTTCCTTATTTGTTTTTCTTATATAAGGTAATGATTTTTCCTTCTTATCCATTTAGTCAAGATTTTGTTAACATTGCCGCAACTTGTCGGTTTTCAGTGTTTATTGATGTTTAGATAAGCAAGGAGCCGGTGTTCAATGACTAATTTGTTAAGGTTTTTTCTCCATGTTGTATCCCATTATTAACTTAGCGGTGTTCGCTTTGTTAATCGCGTTGTTGTTCAAACTGCAAAAAGCGAAAAAGACGTTATCCACGCAGGTATTCACTGGTTTGGGTTTGGGTGTTGCCTTTGGTGCCGCATTGCAATTTATCTATGGTGTTGGCAGTACAGAAGCTAACGAAACATTAGAGTATGTGAATATCGTCGGTTATGGCTATGTTAGCTTGCTGAAGATGATCATTATGCCGTTGATTTTAGTGTCTATCATTGGCGCGATCGTCAAGGTGAAAGACACGGGCTCATTGGGCAAAATGTCTGGCGGTATTATCGGTATCTTGTTGGCGACCACTGCGGTTTCTGCTTTGATCGGTGTTTTTGTCAGTAATCTATTTGGTTTGTCGGCTGATGGTATTGTGCAAGGTGCTCGCGAAATGGCGCGTGGTGCGGCATTGGAGACACGTCTTGATGGTCTGGCTAGTGTGTCTTTTGCTGATATGATTACGTCTTTCTTCCCGGGTAACCCTTTCGCTGATTTAGCGGGTAGCCGTCCAACTTCAACCATTGCTGTGGTTATCTTTGCTGCGTTTGTTGGTGTGGCAGGTGTAACAGTTGCTCGTAAAGAGCCAGAATTAGGCGCTAGTTTTGAACGTTTTGTTGATGTAGCTCAATCTATTGTTAGAACCTTGGTTCGTATGGTGTTAAGCCTTACGCCATATGGTATTTTGGCGCTGATGACTAAGGTGGTTGCGGGTTCTAATGTTGATGACATCTTGACGTTGCTTAACTTTGTTGTGGCATCTTATGTTGGTCTAGCATTGATCCTCGTTCTGCATTTATGTCTGTTAGCGTTCAACGGTATTTCGCCGCTGCGTTACTTTAAGAAAGTCTTGCCAGTATTGTTGTTTGCTTTCACCTCTCGCTCTAGTGCGGGTACGATTCCGCTGAATATCGATACTCAGGTAAAACGTCTTGGTAATGGTGAAGGGGAGTCAAACTTCTCGGCATCTTTTGGTGCGACGATGGGGCAAAATGGTTGTGCTGGTTTATACCCAGCCATGTTGGCCGTGATGATTGCACCAACCGTGGGCATTAATCCATTGGACCCTAGCTTTATTATTTCACTGATTGCCATCGTTACCATTAGTTCATTTGGTATTGCAGGCATTGGTGGTGGCGCGACGTTCGCGGCTTTGATCGTTTTGTCGGCGTTGGATATGCCTGTTGCATTAGCTGGCTTACTGATCTCTATTGAGCCTTTGATCGATATGGGGCGTACCGCTGTGAACGTTAATGGTGCCATGACCGCAGGCAGTATCACCTCGAAATGGCTTGGTCATACTGATTCGAAAGTGTTTGAACAAGATGAAGTGCCAGAAGCTGAACTGAAACACAGTTAATAGCAGAGCGTTATTTTGTTTATATAAAACCACCTTCGGGTGGTTTTTTTGTTTTCAACATATCGAATTAAATAGACATCTAGGAAGTAAGAAAATTACTTGAAATCTAGATAATGTAAAAAAAATAAGTACTGGGCATGCAAAGTGCATAATTTAATCTAAGCTTTCTTAAAACAATGACAAGGAGAGGCTAGTGTCCTTATTCTCAAACCTTAAAGTGTCTCAATCGGTAGCTATTGTTGGTATTTTACCATCGCTGTTTGCCATTATTATTGTTGGCTTTTTAGTTAACGATTTAAATGAAGGTGTTCATGAAGGTCATGTCGCAGAAGACATGGTGAAGTTGTCGTCTGTTTTAGATGGTGTGGCTCATAATTTTGCAGTTGAACGGGGTTTGAGTGCGGGCTTTTTAGGCAGTAAAGGTAATAACGGAAGAGATGCTTTATTGGCCCAGCGTAAAATTGCGGACAATGCGGAAGCCGCATTGAGAAACTTAGAGAGTGGTTCTTTTGAAGAGCTTACTTCTGAGCGTCTAAATCGTTTACGAATGTCTGTTTTGGCTATGTTGAAAGACAAGAATCAAGTTCGGCAAAAAGTCGATGCTTTGGCAGCAGATAATGGCGCGTTTGATTTTTATTCAGAGGTGAATCGCCAAGCATTAAATTCCATTCAACGCGTTATTTTGGACATTAGCAATCGAGATATTGCCAAAGCGCTAGAGGCTCGCTTAAGTCTATTGTGGATGAAGGAGCGTGCAGGTCAATATCGTGGTGCTTTAAATGGTGTGTATGCAGCTAAGTCTACAACATTAAAGCGTCAGTCTCAGATTGCAGCTTTCATTGAAGATGAGAATCATCAGTTAGAACACTTTATGGTGACGGCGTCAGATAAAGAAGAAGCATTACTGAATGCGGCGATGAAAAATGATAATTGGAAGGCCGTCACACAGGCTACAGATGCTTTTTTGGCGATGAAGGATGTTTCTACTGTAAATGGCCCAGCAGATTGGTTTGGACTTGCTACGGCGAAAATAGGTTTGATAAAAGGAGTTGCAGATAAAATTAGCTCCGAAATTAATAATCTCAGTGCTGCGTTAACGTCTCGCAGTGAACTTTATCGTAATGGTTTGATTATTGGTTTTATTGTACTGATTACACCGGTGATTTTCTTGGCGTTCTCGTTGACACGTTCTCTGTCCAAACGGGTGGAGCGTATTAGCCAAGCGTTATCAAATGTCTCTTCAGAGCGTAATTTGGTGGGACGAATTGAGAATACGTCAAAAGATGAGTTGGGCGAGATTATTCAATATTTAAACATGCATTTAGACCATTTGAGTGAATCTTTTCATTTGATGGTAGATATGGCGTCTGAATCAAAAGAAAGTATGAATGTACTAAGTGGCTATTCGAAAACTGCACTACAAGAAACCAAAGACCAATTTAATCAAACGGATCTGATGGCATCCGCAGTAGAAGAGATGTCGCTTACCAGTAATACGATTTCCCAAGATATGCTGTCTTCAGCAGACGCTACCGAGAGTATTCGAGAGCAAAGTACCCAAGGGTCAGCGCGTATGCAGACGATTCTACAATCCATCGCTAATTTGTCTTCAGAAGTGAATGGTGGATATAAAGCGGTGCAGTCTGTTACGAGTCATACAGAGCAAATTAGCACTATCTTGCAAACCATTGAATCCATTGCTGAACAAACCAATTTATTGGCATTGAATGCTGCTATTGAAGCGGCTCGTGCAGGTGAACAAGGTCGAGGCTTCGCCGTAGTTGCTGATGAAGTAAGAACGCTTGCTCAGCGCACGCAGAACTCTACAGAAGAAATACGCTCTATGATCGAAGCCTTGGTAGGCTCTGGCAAGAGCGCTCTGCAATCTATGGATCAGTGTGCGAGCATGGCCACGCAAACTTCCGACATAGTAAGCGAAAACGTCACCATGATGCAGGGCTTGTTTGATGCGATTGAGCAATTAGCACAAACTATCGAGCGTGTCGCTACTGCGTCAGAAGAACAATCTCAGGTGTCGGAAGAAATTAATAAGAATATTCAAAATGTCAGCGAGCGTTCTGAGCGAATTCTGGATATGGTGAACAAAACGGATGAAGGTTCTGTTCAGGCTGGAGAGCGTTTTGAAAGTGTATTGAAAGAAATTAGCTCTTATAAGCTGAGCTAGTTTTTGTTCAAAGTGACATCTGTTTCTAAAATTGAGAATCAGATGTCACCCTCTTCTAATAGGTCTGCTCAATATTGTTTTTTTCCATAAAAGCTTCGCTACCAAAAGCGCCTAGCAAGGTTCCTAAAGAAATAGACAATGCGATGATGAAAATAAGAGATTTGATCGATGGGTTTTTTATTCGTTTTCTTAGGATGAAGTAAGATAGCAGTGCGGCTAAGTATAGGGCGGCGGCATCAAGGTTAAATAAGAAGTAAAAAATTATCTCAAATGCCCAAAGCGACTCACTACTTTCAAACTGGTTGATCGAGTGCTTCATATACAGAAAGGCGAGAAGGATGGCGGCAATCGTTGGTAATATTTTATAAGCAAACAGTTTTTCCTCTTTCAATAAGACATAACCCATTCGAAAAGAGAAAAGAAAGCAGACTAGCCAAAATAAAAACAGCGGAAGGATGATTATGCCCATAACACGTCCTTGATGATGGTGAGTTTCGTTAAGCGTTTTTGCAAAAAAGCCACAGAGAGATAGTCTCACTGTGGCTTCATATATACTAGCAGATTAGTCGAGTATTAATCTGGTTTACGGTTACGACGTGC
Source organism: Marinomonas rhizomae (assembly GCF_024397855.1). NCBI lineage: Bacteria > Pseudomonadati > Pseudomonadota > Gammaproteobacteria > Oceanospirillales > Oceanospirillaceae > Marinomonas > Marinomonas rhizomae. The sequence goes on along the minus strand of NZ_CP073343.1, from coordinate 3,553,364 downwards.
TGGCGCTAGAGGCTTGCTACGTAGACCTTGTCCCGGTGTCATTTCAGCTTTCGGGGCGGCTGGGCGACGGTTACCAGACTTAGGTGCATTACCTTTAGCTGGATTGCCACCTTGCTTTGCGCCATTGCCTTGTCTTGCTGCACCCTGTTGATCACGTGGTGATTTCGGCTTTTTAGGCTTGTTTGGTTTGATCGGGCGCGTATCCAGAGTGGTATCAGGCAACATGTGTGTTGGCATGAAGTCATCTTCATAGCGGCGTTCAATAAGCTTCTGAGTTAAGCGTTCAATAGCGCGTAATTGATCCAGCTCGTCAGCGGCAACCAATGAAATTGCTTTGCCTGTCGCGCCTGCACGGCCAGTACGACCAATACGGTGAACGTAATCTTCAGCCACGTCTGGTAAGTCAAAGTTGACCACGTGAGGTAGCTGTTCGATGTCTAGTCCACGAGCGGCGATGTCAGTAGCCACAAGAATACGAATGCGGCCTTCTTTAAAGTCTGATAAAGCGCGAGTACGTGCGCCTTGGCTCTTATTGCCGTGAATCGCACTAGCACGAATGCCGGCGTCTTCTAGTTGTTTGGTGATCTTGTTGGCACCGTGTTTGGTGCGAGAAAATACCAAGGCTTGATCCCAGCGGCCTTGGGCAATCAGTTGAATTAACAATTCAGTTTTACGTTTTTTGTCGACAGGGTGTAACCATTGTTCAACAGAAACGGCTGTCGCGTTGCGTGGCGTAACGGAAATTTCAACAGGGTTGTTTACCAAGCCCTTTGCTAGCTGGCGTATTTCTGGAGAGAAAGTCGCAGAGAACAATAAGTTTTGGCGTTTCTTCGGCAAAATCGCTAGGATTTTTTTGATGTCATGGATAAACCCCATGTCCAACATGCGGTCGGCTTCGTCAAGAACAAGAACTTCTAGTTTGTCGAAACGTACCGCTTTTTGGTTGTACAAATCCATCATACGGCCAGGCGTAGCGATAAGAATATCCGCGCCGCGGCGAAGGGCCATCATTTGAGGGTTGATTTTTACGCCACCAAATACGACGGTCGATTTAAGGCCTAAATGTTGGCCGTAGTTCTTTACGCTTTCTGCGACTTGAGCGGCGAGTTCTCGTGTTGGTGTTAGTACTAAGGCACGGACTTGATTGCTTTGCGCGTGTTCGCCTTTACTTAGAATTTCAAGCAAGGGTAGGGTAAAACCGGCTGTTTTGCCTGTCCCTGTTTGGGCCGCGGCCATCACATCTTGGCCTTCAAGAATGGCAGGTATTGCCTGAGCCTGAATTGCAGACGGCTCAGTATAGCCTTGATCTTCAATGGCTTTTAGGATGGGGGCAGAAAGCCCAAGTTTGTCGAAACTCATAGATGTTCTCATGTTTTATAAAGGCAGGTGCAAAGCTGAAAAATCAGGTTATGCAAGAATTTCGCGAAGCTTACCTTATATCGGCTCTACATGCTATGTAGTATGACTTTTGTCCGATAATTGTACACTTTTAAACGGTGCTGCAATTGGGGGTTATGCCCTTATTATGATGAGCAAAGAGCTGGTGTTCGTTAGACTCGTCTTACGTCCACTGATACGGCCAACTGCTGAGAACCTCCGCCTTCAAAGATAACACCTTGCAATGGTGTGACATCGGCATAATCTCGTCCCCATGCGGTGACAATATGTTGGTCGCTTGGCATCAAATCATTAGTTGGATCAAATTCTACCCAGCCTAATTCTGGAATAAGTACGGCGAACCAAGCATGAGACGCATCAGCACCAACAAGCTTTTCTTGCCCCGGTGGTGGCAAGGTTTCTAAGTAGCCGCTCATATAGCGTGCTGGAATGCCAACCGAGCGCAAGCAGCCAATCGCTAAGTGGGCGAAATCCTGACACACACCACTGCGTTGTTTAAGTACTTGTTCAAGTGGTGTCGCAACGGTGGTGGTGGTTGGGTCAAATTTGAACTCGGTGAAGATCTTATGGGTGAAAGCCAGCGCCGCTTGCAAGACTGGTTTGTCATCAGCAAAAGTACTTTGCGCATAAGCTTTTAGGTCTTCTGAGCAGCGTATTTGCGGTGAATCCAGTAAATACTCTTTTGCCATGCGCAGTTCGGGAGTATTTGGATTGTCTAATTGGGCACGTAATTGGCCACAAGTCAGAGTGCTTTGTGCCTGCCATTGTAGTACGTCTAGTGGCGAAATTTCAAAGTCGGTGGTGACATCAATGACCAACTTTTTATGAGCTTCTTGAATTGAAAAATAGAACGTTTGATTACCAAAATAATCTTCGCCATCGTTTTGATAAACTGGCGGCGGATTGATTTGTATTTTTTGATTTAAACAGCGTTGATTGCGTGTATCTCGCGGCAATAAGTGAGCCATGTTGTAGCATAGACTCACAGGTGCCCCATAGCTATATGCTGTTATATGACGAACGCGGTATCTCATACATTGGATCCTCTGATGGCTGCCGTCAATGACTGCGGGCCAGCGGTATGGTCAAAATACTTATCGCTAATGAGGACAGTGAATTGCTCAAGCTGATCTAAAAGCTCGGTCATGAGTTGCTCTAGTTTTTGACGGCTTTGGCTATCTGGGTCAATCGTGGCAAGCTCTTCCAAATCGGCAAGCTGAATATCATTGAGTGATTTTAAAATGATTTTATTTTCAGGGCTTAGACCTGCTGTAGTTGTCTCATTTCTGGGCAGTTCTCTGATGTATTTGCGCAGTTGTTCTACTTGATAAAGTAAAGAACGTGGGTTCGTGCCATCGATCATTAAGAGATCTAATCCATAAGCCACACGAGCACGATTCCGGTAGCGACGACGGAAGGAAATAAGGGCTTCTACGCTTAATAAAACAGATTCTAGAATCTGCTGCTGCGGCCCTGATGATAAGGGCTTGGTCAGTGCTGAGCGTAACAAGGTAGCGGTTTGCAATGCGCGTTCAGTACGGCGGCCAATTTCCTGAAACGTCCAGTCTAGTCCGCGCAACATGCTTTCATGGTTCAACCCCGACAGTGCCAATAGGGAAGTGACTAGGCTGTCTAGCGATTCTTCCGGCGCGGGAGGTAAACCATTGGTATAAGAGCGATCTAGCTCATGAATATGATCACGCAACTCATTGATGATGATACGAGTGTCAGCAGACAGCATTTCTTTAACTTGCTCACCACAACTTAACATGGCTTGCAGGTTGGCTTTGACCGATCCCGCACGACTGCCATCCGTAATGATTGAAACGAGCTCGGCATCAGGGTTGGCAAGCAGTTTTTCATCCGCTTTTATAAAACCGGGTAAGCAGCCAGTTTGTGTCGATACCATTTCAAGCAACATGCGACGGCTTTCTTCTGGTAGTGGATCAATACCATTCATTTGTTTAAAAATGGTACGCAGCAAGCGCATACTGATTTCGGCGCGTTCGGCATAACGGCCCATCCAGAATAAGTTTTCTACCACTCGGCTTGGTAAATTTGATTGTAAGGCTTCGTCTTGCAGCAGCACTTGGTCTGTGAGCAAGTTACTTGGCGCTTCGGGTTCCGCTGCGATGATCCAAGTATCTTTACTTTTGGAGCTGGACATATTGGTGACGATGGCTTCTTTCGTCGATTCACCAGCACGAGACAAACCGCCGGGCATAACCGTGTAGCCTGTTGGGCTAGCAACGGTGAAAGCGCGTAACAGGCTCGGTCTAGCTTGTATCTTTCCATTTAACCAAATGGGTGACATGGAACCCGGTACATAGTTTTGTGCTGCATATAAATGCGGGGCTTTTTTAATTTTTTCTATCGTATTAAGTTTTTGCTTTTCGCTTAGCGTGTGGCCATAAATACTGTTGCTGCTATTGCTACGAATCGCAGGCTTGATAATCAGGTTACTAAGATTGGCGATCACATAATTTAAATCGTCTTTATCACCACACCACCAAGTTGCTACAGAAGGTAAAGTAAGTTGTTCGCCTGTCAAAAACTCACTGATGGCAGGCAAAAATTTTACTAATGCTGGCGCTTCTAAAATACCGCTTCCCAATGGGTTAGCAAGTACAACATTGCCTGCTCGAACCACTTCTAATAAGCCTGGAACACCAAGGAAAGAATCCGCTCTTAGTTCGGCTTGATCGCAATAGGCATCATCGACACGACGCAAAATTACATCGACACGAGCTAAGCCGTTTAAGGATTTCATCCAAACTGCGCCATTACGTACGGTTAAATCGCTGCCTTGAACTAATGGAAAACCAAGGTAGTTTGATAAGTAAGCTTGCTCGAAATACGTGCTGCTGTAAGCGCCGGGAGACAGCATGACGATACGTGGCGTATCAGTCCATTGGCTGGCAAGAGACGACAGCATGTTTTTGAAGGATTGAAAAAATCCTGCCAGACGACGTACTTGACTATCACGGAAACTGTTTGGAATAACGCGAGATACAACAGTGCGATTTTCCAGTGCATAACCAGCGCCATTTGGCGCTTGGGTCCGATCGCCAATAACTTGAAATTGGCCATTATGGTCACGAACCAGATCCACGGCATGGTGCAGTAATTGATGAGCCCCTGGAACCATAACTCCGTGGCATTGGCGTAAAAAACCGGGATGACTAAAAATAATCTCAGAAGGAATAATGCCGTTTTTCAGTAGTTCCTGCGGGCCATAAAGATCTTTTAAAATGAGATCCAGTAAGTTTGAGCGCTGAGCTAAGCCCTGCTCAATCTCAAGCCACTCATCGGTTGGAATAATATTGGGAATAAGGTCCAGCGACCAAACACTGGGTGTAAGCGGGTCGCTGGTTAAATTGTAGGTAGCTCCGTCTTCACGAAGAATACGCTGGACACGACGTTGTCGGTCGAGCATTTCTTCGTCTGAAAGACTGCTTATGTTGCGCAGCAAGGTTTCCCAATGCGCGCGCGGTTGGCGATCTTCCGTGAAGGCCTCATCATAAGCATTTATCGGTTTATCATAGGCGGAAGATAACGTCGTTTTTTCATCGATTAACGACGTTATAAAAGTACCTGTTTGAAGTTGCATAATGAGCTTGAGCCTAAAAAATTAATTATTAGAGAACATTATACTGCTTCCTTAGATCTAATGTATGAGGATATTCATTTATTGGCTCTTCTGCTGGTGGCGACATAGCGCGAGGCTCGTCGCCATTAGGGTAAAAAGAGCGCAGTGCACTAAAGGCCGGTGGTGGAGATAGTGTGCCTTGAGTGAAGCCATGATCCCAAAAACGGTTAACCCGACGTGCTTCTGCTTCGTTGCTGTTGACCGGTACATTATCGTAGGTTCGTCCACCAGGATGAGACACATGATAGGTACAACCGCCAACAGATAAGCCGTTCCAAGTATCAATCAAATCAAATACTAACGGCGCATCAATGCCTAAAGTTGGGTGCAAGGCAGATGGTGGCGCCCAAGCTTTATAACGAACCGCACCCACATATTCGCCTTTACGGCCAGTGGAACGAATCGGCACGCGGCGACCATTACAGCTCAGCACGTAACGTCCATCGGTTAAACCGGATAGTTTCACCTGCAAACGTTCAACGGAAGAATCCACATAGCGAGCGGTGCCCGATCCGGTGATTTCTTCGCCTAGTACGTGCCAAGGTTCAATCGCCCAACGAAGCTCAATTTCCATATCATCGATTTTCTGACGACCGTAATGAGGGAAACGGAACTCTTCAAATGGAGCCAACCATTCTAATTTGAATGGGAAACCATGGCGCTGAAGGTCTTCGACCACTTCTTTCACGTCTTGCCAAACAAAATGCGGCAGCATGAATTTGTCATGAAGGCTTGTGCCCCAACGTACCAAAGGCTTTTTGTACGGTTCCTTCCAGAAACGTGCCACGAGGCAGCGCAACAGCAGCATTTGCACGAGCGACATATGCGGATGTGGCGGCATTTCGAAGCCACGGAATTCTAATAAACCTTGGCGACCACTGGCGCTGCCAGCCGCGTAAAGCTTATCAATACAAAATTCAGAGCGATGGGTGTTGCCTGTGATGTCGACCAGCAAATTTCGCATTAAACGATCCGCTAACCAAGGTTCATCTACTAAGCCTTCCGGCATGTTTTGGAAAGCAATTTCCATTTCATACAAGGCTTCATCACGGCCTTCGTCTGGGCGCGGCGCTTGGCTGGTTGGGCCAATGAACATGCCAGAGAAAAGGTAGGACAAGCCAGGATGATGCTGCCAGAAGGTGACTAAACTTTGTAATAATTCAGGGCGGCGCAACAAAGGACTGTCTGCTGGAGTGCGACCACCCAGTGTCACGTGGTTACCACCACCAGTGCCTGTATGGCGACCATCCAGCATGAATTTTTCTGCGCCAAGGCGAGAAAGATAAGCTTGGTGATACAGGGTTTCAGTATTGTGAACCAATTCTTTCCAGCTTGCCGCTGGGTGAATGTTCACCTCGATAACACCTGGATCTGGCGTGATCAAAAACTTTTGCAAACGTGGGTCTTTTGGTGGCTCGTAACCTTCGACAACGATAGGTTTATCAAGGGCTTTTGCTACCGCTTCAAGATGCTCAAGAACTGCGACAAAATGTTCAAGATGCGTCATGGGGGGCATGAACACATGCAAGCGCCCATCTCGTGGTTCGATACACAATGTGGTACGAATCACGTTTTTAAGTGTTTTCTCAGGAGCTAACGCTGGTTTTGATGGTGCTGTTTTTTTAGCGAAGTGCTGTTTGGCGACGCTGTCTAGTACTGCGTTGTCTTTTTTGTTCGCTAAAGGTTGACGAGGATCGAACGGATCTCGTTCAGGAATGCGATCTTCTTCCGCTTGCGCAGGTAAAGAATTCAGCGGCAAACGATAGCCCATTGGGCTGTCGCCTGGAATCAAGGTGATAACGTCACTGCGCATCGGCCAAAGTGAACTGTTCCAACGATTGTTTACTGTATCGAATTCTAACGGTAAAACGTAGCCTGTAGTAGTGCTTAAACCACGGCTAAGCAGTTTCGCTAGACGGCGGCGTTCTAAGTCGTCTTTTAAATCGGCTTTGGTTGGGTCTGCATCTGCGGGAAGCGATTGCTCCATCCACAAATAATACAGGGTGTCTTCGTAAGTACTTTGAAGGTATTGCTTATCCAGCGCGAGCTTATCACACAAGAGTTCACCAAAGGCTTGTGCGTCTTTGATGGTGTGTTTGTAGTCTTTGTCTACGCGTGCTAAATATTTCGGATCATTCCACAGGGCTTCGCCGTCGGTGCGCCAGAAACAACCCAGTGCCCAACGCGGTACTTCTTCGCCCGGATACCACTTGCCTTGGCCATAATGAAGTAGGCCGTTAGCACCGAATTCTTGCTTCATTTTGATCAGTAAGTCTTTGGCTAATTTGAGTTTTTCTGCACCCAATGCGCCGGTATTCCACTGTTCTGAATCCATGTCGTCGATGGATACGAACGTTGGCTCACCACCCATTGTCAGACGGACGTCACCGTCTTCAAGCTGTTTGTCGACCGCAAAACCTAGGGCTTTGATGGTGTCCCATTCGCCTTCGGCATAGGGTTTGGTTACACGAGGATCTTCATGAATACGAGTCACAATGTTGCTGTAACTAAATTCGCATTCACATTCGTCTATTAAGCCTGTGATCGGTGCTGCGGAAGCTGGCTCTGGAGTACAAGCTAATGGAATGTGACCTTCGCCAGCAAACAAACCAGACGTTGGGTCTAATCCAACCCAGCCTGCGCCTGGTAAAAAGACTTCACACCATGCGTGTAAGTCGGTGAAATCTTCTTCGGGGCCTGATGGGCCGTCGAGTGCTTTTACATCAGAGGTTAGCTGAACAAGATAGCCAGATGCGAAGCGCGCTGCTAAACCTAGGCTGCGAAGAATTTGTACCAATAGCCAAGAGGTGTCTCGACAAGAACCTTTTTTCAGGGTCAGAGTTTCTTCGCAGGTTTGAACGCCAGGCTCTAGGCGGATTCCGTAGCCAATATCGGCCGCTAAGCGGCTGTTAATCGCAACTAGGAAATCGTTGATTGGTGTGTTTTTACGGTCAACGGTCGAAAGCCATTTATCTAATAAAGAGCAAGATTCGGTGACTTGTAAATAAGGTTCTAGCTCTTTTTTCAGGGCTTTGTCGTAGGCAAATGGATACTCTTCCGCGTAGCTTTCCACGAAAAAATCAAATGGATTGATCACTGTCATATCAGCGATCACTTCCACGTAAAACTCTAACTTATTGGTTTTTTCAGGAAACACTAAGCGAGTTTGAAAGTTACCAAATGGGTCCTGTTGCACATTAAGAAAATGCGTTTCTGGCAGCACTTTCAATGAGTAAGCGTGAATTTTTGTTCGTGAGTGCGCCGCCGGTTGCAGTCTTAACACGTGGGGTGCCACGTTGATAAAACGATCAAACTCGTAGGTAGTCTTGTGCTGTATTGCGACTCTAATGGTCATGCAGCGTCTCCTTGCCGAAAATGAAACCAGTTTTCGGTGATCTGGTGATTTATTTCGATAATGGCAATCTGTATATCATTGAGATGGTTATGAAAGTCTTCATCCAAATCTTCTGAACTATTGATTGGGTAATCAAACTCTAAAAGTTTATCTACCTGAGCGGTAATCAAACCTGCGCGGGGTAATTTTGTCGCTGCTTCACCTATTTGTCCCAAGCAGTAAGCTAAAGATCTTGGGAAACAAAGGTCATTCATCAAGAATGTCGTTGCTTTCGCTCCGTTGATAGAAGTTCGAACGGTGCGACGATAATCCAAATACGCACTTTGAGATTTTAATACTTTTGACCAAGTCACTTGGCCAAGTTGGATTCGCGCCTCTGGCTCTGATTGCAGCATTAATGACACAGCGGCATCCAGAATACGGGTTCCCATGTCGGCTCGCTCTAGATAGCGGCCCATAATGAGAAAGTGCCAGCCTGAATCACGTCTCATGGCGCCAGCAAATAGGCCGATGATTTTTTGACAGCCTTCAATGATGGTATTGAGAAAATCATGGCGACCCGAGCGGTTGATGCCTTGTTTTATATTCTGTTGTGCGTATAGATCCAGCTCGTTTATCAGTTCCCACGTTTCTCTGGGAACAGCATCACGTGTGGTACGAATATTTTCTTTAACCATTTTCAATGATGACAACATGGAGTTGAAGTTGGTGTCATCGGCTAAAAGAAATTTCACCACGTTGCGTTCGTCTTTGACTTTATAGCGTTGTTCGAATAATTCTTCGCCACTGAGTATCTCGATTAAGTTATACCAAGATACTTCGATGTTTTTTGGAAGGTCGAACAATAGGTCGTCATAAACACTGACCAAGCGGGCCGTGTTTTCAACGCGTTCCAAATACCGTGCGCTCCAATACAAGCGTTCTGCGACTCTAGATAACATGATTACTGCCCCTTTGTTTCAACAATCCAAGTGTCTTTACTACCACCACCTTGTGACGAATTAACGACCAAGGAGCCTTTTTTCATTGCGACGCGGGTTAAGCCACCAGTGGTAACGTAAGTATCCTTGGCTTGTAAGATGAATGGACGAAGGTCTAAGTGGCGAGGTTCTAACACACCTTTGGATATAAGCGTTGGTGCGGTTGATAATCTTAATGTTGGTTGAGCAATGTAATTACGAGGATTTTTAGTAATTAGCTCAGCAAACAGTGCTTGTTCTTTTTTTGTTGAATGAGGACCAACCAGCATGCCATAACCGCCAGATTCGTTGGCTGGTTTAACCACCAATTTATCTAGGTTAGCAAGGACGTAGGCTCGCTGTTCAGGATCGTCACATAAGAAAGTTTCGACGTTGTTAAGAATTGGCTCTTCGTTTAAGTAGTAACGAATAATAGCTGGAACATAAGCGTAAACGACTTTGTCATCGGCAACACCAGCGCCCGGTGCGTTTGCTAAGGCGACATTGCCTGCTCGCCATGCACGCATGAGACCCGCAACACCCAGTACAGATTCTGGATCAAAGGCTTCTGGATCGATGAATAAGTCGTCAATACGACGGTAGATCACATCCACACGCTCTGGCCCATCGATGGTTTTCATATAGACGCAGTCGTCGCTGTCGACAAACAAATCACTGCCTTCTACTAATTCCGCGCCCATTTGTTGCGCCAAGAAAGCGTGTTCAAAATAAGCGGAGTTATAAATACCCGGTGTTAACACTACGATCTCAGGGTTTTCTATGTCTCTTGGAGACAAAGACGCCAAGGTGTCAAACAATTGCGAGGTATATGAATCGACCGGTAAGATGGATTCGTTTTCAAACAATTCAGGGAGAACACGCTTGGTAATGGCGCGGTTTTCTAGCATGTATGATACGCCAGAGGGCACACGTAAGTTATCTTCTAAAACAAAGAAGTCGCCGTTTTCATCTCGTACTAAATCGGTACCACAAATATGTGCCCATACGCCGTAGGCTGGCGATACGCCAACGCATTCTGGTCTAAAATTTTTGGAGTCTTTAATGATGTGTTCTGGAATGATGCCGTCTTTGATGACGTTTTGATCGTGGTAGAGGTCGTTGATGAAAAGGTTAAGGGCGGTGAGGCGTTGTTTTAATCCTGCTTCAGCTATTTTCCAGTCTGAGGCTTCTATCGTGCGGGGAACTATATCGAAGGGCCATGCTCTGTCTATATTGCCTTCCTCTGTGTAGACCGTGAAGCTGATGCCCATTTCTTGTATTGTTGCTTCGGCAGTGAGGCGCCTCTTTTCTAGCTCATCTTCTGAAAGACTGTCTAGATATCCCAAGAGTTGTTTTGCAGGAGATCTTGCTGTGCCTTTGTCATCAATTAACTCGTCAAAAAAATCAGCTGACTGATAATGGCTCGTTAGTTTTTCCATGTATACCTCGTTCTCTTTATCAAGCCGGAGGTGGGTGCTTTAAACTTGCACACATTTGCGTGCTCTTTTTGTGCATCCGCCCCACATTGGGGAGACTTCTTTAGTTTGTAAGGTGGAATCTAGCTATATCGTTACCCTGATTTGCTAGGCTACTTATAATGTTTTCGCACTACTGGAGAAATATAGCAAGGATCGAGCCATAGTATTTGAAAAGTATTTCCATATTTTTTGTTTCACCATAAGTGATATAGATCGGTTTTATTTAGGTAAGAATTCGCTACTATGGCGCTTTTGATTCTTGCAAAAATCAGCATTAACGAAGAGGGCAGGTGAGTGGATCAGGTGAATAGTGTTGTGATTGCTGGGGCTGGGATTGGAGGCTTGTGTGCGGCATTGGCGCTGGCTAAGCAAGGTATTCAAGTCGTGGTGTGTGAGCAAGCTGCGAGCCTAGGTGAAGTTGGCGCTGGACTGCAAATAAGTCCCAATGCTTTAAAAGTTTTGCGACACTTAGGGTTAGAAGCTGAATTGAGCCAATTCGCCTTTGTCCCACAACACGCTGCGATCCGTGATTATAAGTCGGGTGAGTATTTTCTGAAGTCGCCATTGGGGGAACATGCCGAAGCTCGTTATGGTGCTCCTTACTGGCATTTGCATCGTGCTGATTTACATCAGGTTTTAGCTGAAGCTTGTGCAAACGCAGGGGTCGAATTGGTATTAAATGCAGTCGTGGTTGGCTATCGAGACAATACTGAGCTCAAGCAGGTTTGTTTGTTGCTCGAAGAGGGTCGAGAGTTTTACGCCGATTTGTTAATTGGTGCCGATGGTATTCGTTCAAAAGTACGTGAGAAAATGTTAGGGCAAGAGCGCCCAGCCTTTATGGGGCAAGTTGCATGGCGTGGTGTTATCCCGGTCAGTGATCTAACGGTTGATATCAAGCCGGATGCCTGTGTTTGGGTGGGTCCGGGCCGTCATTTTGTGAGCTACTATTTGCGCGGCGGTGACTATGTGAACTTTGTTGCCGTGGAAGAGCGCAGTGATTGGCAATCTGAATCATGGCGTGAAGAGGGCGATGTAAACGAGTTGAAGCGTGCTTTTGCAGATTGGCACCCTGAAGTAAGCGAGTTAATAAAATCCGCGAGCCATACTTTTTTATGGGCTTTAAATGGCAGGGCTGAATTATCAACTTGGCATCAAGGTCGAGTGGTTTTACTGGGGGATGCTTGTCACCCTATGTTGCCTTTCATGGCGCAAGGTGCCGCGATGGCTATTGAAGACGGATATGTGCTCGCTGAGTGTTTATCACGTTATGTTTTGGAGGAGGCTCTGCAAAGATACGAGCAATCTCGTAAACCTAGAGCAACTAATATTCAGAATATGTCTAAAGCCAACACCGGTTTATATCACATGCACGGCGGTGTGTTTGGGAAGATGAAGCTAAAGGCGCTTCAAGCCGCAGGGCGCTTTGCACCGAATGTTATTCAGTCTAAGTTAGATGCTGTATATGGCTATGACGTTACTAAGATTTGATCCTTGTTATAAGTATTATTTGATAAATATGTAAGAAAAAAGTCTATTTTGTCATTTTATGCTCTACGCTTTTACTTTGAGTTGTAATCATCTATGGTGAATAAGTGGCTGAGCGGCTGTTTTGCGGTCGCCTTGCTGCTGATTTACTGGATTCAATGAACGAATTAAACTCGAAGGGATTGTGTCATATGATTGTTCTCTCGGTACTCTTTTTAGCCATTGGTTTGGCTTTGTTAGTAGGTGGCGGCTGGCTAGTTTCGTTAGATGGCAGTCTTTATTATGTTGTTGCTGGCGTTGCTTTTATCGCCGTTGCTTTGTTATTAAAAAAACGCAATAAAGTCGCAAACCTTATTTATGCTTTGTTGTTAATTGGCACCTTAATCTGGTCGATTATGGAATCCGGCTTAAGCTGGTGGCCTTTAGCTTCACGAATGGGGCTTTTCTTGGTGTTGGCGGTCCCTCTTATCTTATTGGCGTACTTTAAACGTCAAAGTGGCGGGCGCTTATTGTTTCCCGTTTGGCTTGCAGCCGCCTTGGTTACTATTTCTCCTTTATTCATGACATCACCAACTACCGTTGAAGGCACGATGACGCGTTCAGTCACTATGTCTGATGCGGATACTGGCGATGTTAATCAGGGGGAGTGGAATGCGTATGGGCGTAGTAACTTAGGTCAGCGCTTTTCGCCATTGGCTCAAATTACACCGGATAATGCAGACCAGCTTCAAGTCGCTTGGCAATATCAAACAGGTGATAAAAAAGGCCCACAAGACGTTGGTGAAACGACTTACGAAGCTACACCGTTGAAACTTGCTAACGCTCTTTATGTCTGTACGCCACATAACTGGATTGTGGCATTGGATGCGGATACGGGCGAAGAACAGTGGGTATATGATGCAAAAGTGCCAGCTGAAAGTCAGCGACAGCATCAGACTTGTCGCGGAGTATCTTATTTACCGCCCTCTAATTCAGCCAAACTCCCGCCTGTTCAAAAGTCATCAGTACCAGCTGAAAGCTTAACCAGCATGCAGTGTGATGCTCAGTTGTTCTTGCCAACATCCGATGCGCGTTTAGTTGCCGTCGATCCAACGACCGGTGCCCGCTGTGCTAATTTTGCGGATAATGGCGAATTAGATTTAATGCATAATATGCCATTCAAGCAGTCTGGTTATTACTATTCAACATCACCACCATTAGTGGCTGGTGGCGTGGTCATTGTCGCGGGTTCGGTAAATGATAACTATGATATCAATTCCCCGTCTGGTGTTATTCGAGCTTATGATGCGAAAACGGGTGAGTTGAAGTGGAACTGGGACTCTGGACATCCAGATGATACGACGCCTATTGGGCCAGACGAAACTTATGCGACAAGTTCGCCGAATAGTTGGTCTGTTGCCAGTGCGGATGAAGAGCTTGGTTTAGCGTATTTTCCAATGGGGAACCGCACACCTGACCAATTAGGTATGTACCGTTCACCTGCAGAAGAGAAATATGCGACTTCGGTGGTGGCTTTGAGTCTCGAAACAGGTCAGGTCGCTTGGGTTCAGCAGTTTGTTCATCATGATTTATGGGATATGGACACACCAGCTCAACCCGCGTTGTTGGATTTAGACACGCCAACGGGCAAACAGCCTGCTTTAGTTGTGCCCACCAAACAAGGTGATGTTTACGTGTTGAATAGGAAAACAGGTGAACCTATTTTTCCTATTACTGAGGAACCTGCACCGCAGGGTACCATTCCTGGCGATTACGCAGCGAAAACTCAACCGACTTCGGCTTTATCTTTTAAGCCTGCTAAGTTAACGGAAACTGATATGTGGGGCGCGACTCCTCTGGATCAATTAATGTGTCGGATTCAATTTAAGCAGTTGCGTTATGAAGGTCGATACACGCCACCATCTGAGCAGGGAACCATTGTTTACCCTGGTAACTTTGGGGTGTTTAACTGGGGTAGTATCGCTGTAGATCCTAAGCGCCAGCAAATGTTTGGTATGCCACTTTACTTAGCTTTCACCTCAACGTTGCAACCAAGAGAGGGAGCGGATTTGAGTGGAGCAAACAAAGGTGAGCAAGGCATTAACTCTAATGAAGGTGCAGACTATGCGGTTGAGTTAAAACCTTTCTTGTCACCATTAGGCGTACCTTGCCAGCAACCACCTTGGGGTTATGTGGCTGGGGTTGACCTTAAAACAGGTAAAACGGTTTGGCAGCATAAAAACGGTACCATTGAGGACATGACGCCACTGAAGTTGCCAGTAGAAATGGGCATGCCCGGTATTGGTGGTCCAGTGATTACAGAAGGCGGTGTGGTTTTCATGGCGGCATCTGTTGATAACTACTTGCGAGCTTATGACTTGTCTACTGGTAAAGAATTATGGAAAGGTCGTTTACCAGCGGGTGGCCAAGCAACACCAATGACTTATTTAAATAGTAAGGGTGAGCAAATGGTTGTTCAGGTTGCAGGTGGCCATGGTTCCATTGGCACCACAATTGGCGATTATGTGGTTGCCTATAAGTTAAAAAAATAATGTTCAGGCCGAATTTTTCTTATAAATAGGCTGTCTTTAATAGCGTACAACAAAGTCCAGTATTGGAATGGCCAGATAGCGGGCGGTTTTAATACTGGACTTTTTGTTGTCTTAATATCTTATATAGCGATATTGAATAAAAAACATTATTACATGTTGTTTTTGTTATAACGTTTTGTGACAACGACATTGCTAATTATTATTGGTCTCGTGGACTACTTTTTACTATCATTCCCGCCTTTCTTCCCTATGACCAAAAGTTGCAGGGTTAACTCAATCTGGAATCCTCAGACGATATGACTTCTAAATCTCCTCTGGCATTGTTGCCATTGTTACTTTTCCTCGTTCTTTTTGTCGGCAGCGGCCTTTGGTATCAGTCTGAAGGTGTGGATTTTGCCTTCTATCAGATATCAGCGCCTGTTGCTATTTTGCCAGCTATTGCATTGGCAATTTTATTAGGCAAAGGGCACTTTAATCAGCGCATCGAAACCTTTATTGAAGGTGTGGGCGACAACACTATTGTGACCATGGTGCTGATTTATTTATTGGCTGGGGCCTTCGCTAGCGTTGCAAAAAGCGTTGGTGGTGTTGATGCCACCGTTAACTTTGGCTTAAGCGTGGTTCCGCCTTCGCTATTATTACCCGGTTTGTTTGTTATCACCGCGTTCGTTGCAACGTCTATGGGAACGTCCATGGGAACGATTGCAGCCATCGCTCCAATCGCTATTGGTGTTGCTGAAGCCGCCGATTTGCCTTTGCTGTTAACGGTAGGTACGGTCATTGGTGGCGCGATGTTTGGCGATAATTTGTCGATTATTTCTGATACCACTATCGCGGCAACGCGAACTCAGGGTTGTGACATGCGTGATAAATTTCGCATGAATTTTAAAATTGCCTTACCTGCCGCCTTGGTGACTTTAGTTTGGTTGTTTTTCCAGAGCAGCAATGCGCAGATTACGGATATTAAAGACTATGACTTGATTCGCGTTTTGCCTTATGTCGTTGTCTTAGGTTTGGCGGTTGCTGGTGTTAATGTAATGTTAGTGCTGTTCAGCGGTATTATTTTAGCGGGTGTGATTGGTTTGACCATGCAGCCTGGTTATTCTGTAGCATCTTTGTCTGCTGATATTTATGCGGGTTATACTGGGATGCAGGAAATTTTGATTCTATCCTTGTTGATTGGTGGTCTTGCAGCACTTATGAAATCCCAAGGTGGTTTGAATTGGTTGGTGGGTGCAATAGAGCGTATAAGTAAAGCCTTAGGCGCAAAAGCAGGATCAACTCGAGCTGGTGAGTTGAGTATCAGTGCAGCAGTAGCATTAACCAATTTGTGTACAGCCAATAACACTGTCTCTATTCTAATTAATGGTTCTGTCGCAAAAAATATTGCCGAACGTTACAATGTCGATCCGAAGCGCAGTGCGAGTTTGTTGGATATTTTCTCCTGTGTCGTGCAGGGGATTTTGCCTTACGGTGCGCAAATTTTACTAGCGTCGTCTTTGGCGAAGGTGTCGCCATTAGAGCTTATTGGTTATGTTCAATACAGCTGGATATTGGCTGTCGCTGCTTTGATTTCTATTTTTATTGCTTGGCCAAAAGGCGCTAAATAAGGTCTTAGCTAGTACAAATATTTGATAGGAAAGCCCACACAGCCAGTGAATATGACGGGTTGTGTGGGCTTTTTTGCGTCATGCTCATTGGTTTGTTTAATTATTGAACTGTTATTTTTTTGTACGTTTTACTGTAAGGAAAGCTCTTGAAACACGGTACTCATTTAAAAGCCGAATTGATATTGGTGCTGGTGACTATTCTGGCGGGCTTTGGCTGGATTTTTTCAAAAGAAGCGTTGGCTGGTTTGCCGCCTCTTTTTTTCATGGGGGTGCGCTTTATTGTTGCTGGTTTTGTGTTGTTTCTTGCTGGGCAAAAGTATTTTCGTGGTTTAGATTGGCAAGACATTAAGCAAGCGAGTTTGGTCGGCTTGGTGATGGGCGTCACCATGATGTTTTGGGTTACTGGTCTAGATCAAGGCTCAAACCTAGGAGTGGGTGCTTTCATTACTAGTCTTGGTGTTGTGCTGGTACCTGTTATTGCGCGTTTTATGTTTGGTGCAAGGCCTCCTTTAAGTATTTGGATTGCGTTGCCTATTGCTGTGGTTGGTTTGGGTTTTTTGGCCTTAAACAATGGATTGGATTTTGAGTTTTCCCACCTGTATTTTTTGGGGGCTGCTTTAGGCTCGGCATTTCAATTAAATTTATTATCTCGCTTTTCCATGCGTATGCATGCACTTGTGTTAACAGCCATTCAATTGAGTGTGGCTGGGTGTTTTTTACTGTTACTTTCTCTGTTAACAGAAACGCTTCCACACAGTGTTAGTATGGCCGTGGCAGGATGGTTTTTGCTCAGTACTTTGGTGGCAAGTAGTTTGCGTTTCTTGTTGCAAACTTATGGGATGAGTCTAACCCCGGTAAGTCATGCGGCTGTTATTATGAACTTGGAGCCGGTTTGGACAGCGATTTTTGCCGTTTTCTGGTTTAGTGAATCTATGGCGTCAGGCCAAATTCTAGGTTGTTTTTTGATTTTTATCGCAATGCTGGTGAGTCGTTGGCCTCAAATTAGAGCCATTTTTAAACCAGTATAATCTGTCTAGTTAAACGCTATCGGGCAAGATGTTGTCGAGCGTTTGTCGGTAGATTTCGACTGTTTCTGTGGTAAATGGTCTGGTTTGAAAATCCCAGCGGACGAGTAATCCTTCCGTTAACGTTACCAGCATTTCAATCCGAGCGATGGCTTCATTTTCTGTCATCGTTGGATGGCGTGATCGTAGAATAGCGACGGCACGATTTTGTAGTCGAAGATGAGATTCGCTGTAGATTTTAGCAATCACTGGGTTGCGCGTGGCTTCTGCTTGGATCTCTGTATGTATGATTCTCATGTTGTGAGTTTCTGGGTTGTCTTCAGAAAAGTGTCTTTCTAGCCAATCTTTTTTATCTAAAAAAGACGCCATAAACTGTAACCTTTTTTGTGTAAGCTGCTCTACTAAAGCACAAATAATGTCATCTTTGTGGGCATAGTAACGATAAATTTGGCCGACACTTAATCCTGCTGTTTTTGCAATCTCACTCATGCTTGCCTTATGAAAGCCTTTGGTCAGGACGTGTTGCTCCATGGCATCAATAATGCATTGTTTTCGTAGATCGTTATTGCATGGTAATTTAATAGTTCTCATTTATTTGCACGATTTGTCATATATTAGGTGTATTGCTTATATTATAGTGCTTGTGAATGATCATTCTCAATATTTCGAAAGGAAGTCTCCTCAATGTTGTCTAAATTTAAATTTGCTTCAAGTGTCTTACTTGTTTTGTTGCTGGCTGGCTGTCAGGAGGAGGCTCCTAAGTCTGCGGCTGCACCATCTGCACCACCTAAAGTCCAAGTGGGCGTTGTAACAATTGAGCCTCAAAAAACAGATTTAATCGCTGAACTGCCAGGACGAACTACATCAAGTTTGGTGGCGGAAATTCGCCCTCAAGTCGGTGGGATTGTAAAGAAGCGCTTCTTTGAAGAAGGTCAAAACGTTAAAACAGGTGACTTGCTTTATGAATTAGATGACTCCACATATGTCTCTTCTTACAATCAGGCTCAAGCCGATCTTGAGTCTGCGAATGCAAGCCTAGAGTCTGCTCAGTTGAAAAAAGAGCGTTACACTTTGCTGCGTAAGCAAAACAATGTTTCTCAACAAGATCTGGATGATGCTCAAGTGGCTTACTTAGAAGCTAGGGCAAAGCAAAAAGGTTCTGAAGCGGCTTTGGAAAACGCTAAAATCAATTTAGGCTACACCAAGATCAGATCACCTATTGATGGGCGAATTGGTATTTCGCGTGTGACTGTTGGTGCCTTGGTAACGGGTAGTCAAGCAACGGTAATGACAACAGTCCGCTCTTTGGATCCTATTTTTGTCGATTTATCCCAAACCAGTTTAGACCAGTTGAAACAGCGTAGTTTTCTAGCTCAAGATGATGTTGAGAAAGGTTCTAATAAAGTATCTTTGATTCTTGAAGACGGCAGTAAATACCAATACCAAGGCAGTCTGAAAGCGAGAGAAGTTAGCGTGGATGAGTCTACTGGTAGTGTAACTTTGCGCGCTGAGTTTCCAAACCCAGATAACCTATTATTACCGGGAATGTTTGTCCGTGGCTTGATTCATGAATTAACTCATAATGCGGCTCTTCTCGTGCCTCAACAAGCGGTATCACGAGATGTGAAAGGGAACCCAATTGTTTTGGTTGTTAACGATAAAAATGTGGTTGAACGTCGTGTTTTAAGCGTTGAGCGTGCGTTAGAAAATCAATGGTTGGTTCTGTCTGGTATTAAAGCTGGCGAAAAAGTGATTGTCGAAGGCTCTATGAAGGCAAAACCAGGTAATGAAGTCACGACTGTTGCGATGAAACGAGACAGTAAAACTGGTGCTATTGTCGACGCTAATGGTTCTGCGGCTCAAGGGAATTAATCTATGTTAGCTCAATTTTTTATAAATCGTCCGGTATTCGCGTGGGTTATTTCCATCGCGATCATGCTGGCAGGCCTTGGTGCGATAACGACCTTACCTATATCTCAATACCCCAATGTTGCACCGCCGACTATTAGTATTTCTGCTACTTATTCAGGTGCGTCAGCCGAAACGGTTGAGAACAGTGTTACTCAGGTATTAGAGCAACAACTTACGGGTCTTGATGGCCTGTTGTATTTCTCGTCATCCAGTAGTTCTAGTGGCCGAAGTAGCATCAGTGTGACCTTCGAGCAAGGTACGGATGCCGATATTGCTCAGGTGCAAGTACAGAATAAGATTCAACAAATTACGTCTAATCTGCCCACGTCCGTTCAGCAGAACGGTGTTTCTGTTAAAAAAGCTAACTCAGACTTTTTGATGGTTGCTGCTGTTTACGATGAAACGGATAAAGATTCTGCAAATGATATCTCAGATTTTTTAGTATCAAGTATTCAAGATCCAGTATCTCGTGTTGATGGTGTTGGTAGTATTCAGGTGTTTGGTGCTGAATATGCAATGCGTGTCTGGTTAGATCCGCTAAAACTTGCGTCATATAGCCTAATGCCTTCTGATATTTCTGCGGCTATCAATGCGCAGAATACGCAAGTTGCAGCCGGTAGCCTCGGTGCTTACCCAATCATTAAAGGGCAAGAGCTAAACGTTACAGTAACCGCACAATCGAAACTTCAGACCGTTGAGCAGTTCAAAGACATTATTCTGACTTACGATGACAGTGGTGCAACGGTTCGTTTAAGTGATGTAGCAAGAGTTGAGCTGGGCAGTGAGTCCTATGGATATATCCCTCGTTTGAATGGGCATCCTTCTTCTGGTTTAGCGGTTATGCTAGCACCGGGCGCGAATGCCTTATCGACTTCTGAAGCGGTTAAGAAGACATTAAGCGATTTATCCAATAGCTTGCCTGAGGGGTACAAGTTTTCTTTCCCTGTTGATAACACGGACTTCATTAAAATATCCATTGAGGAAGTGGTTAAAACACTTTTTGAGGCAATTGCTCTCGTTATCATTGTCATGTTCATTTTCTTGCAGAACTGGCGTGCAACACTGATACCGGCGATTGCGGTGCCTGTTGTCCTTTTAGGTACATTTGGTGTTTTAGAGTTGTTTGGTTTCTCTATAAATACGTTAACTATGTTTGGTGTTGTGTTGTCTATCGGCTTACTGGTGGATGATGCCATTGTAGTGGTAGAGAACGTAGAGCGTGTCATGGAGGAAGAGAAACTGTCTCCTAAAGAGGCGACGATCAAATCCATGAAAGAGATTACCAGTGCCTTAATTGGTATTGCCGTTGTTTTGTCTGCGGTATTTTTGCCGATGGCATTCTTTAGTGGCTCAACTGGTGTTATTTATCGCCAGTTCTCTATCACTATTGTTGCATCGATGGTGCTGTCTGTTGTGGTGGCTTTAACCTTAACGCCAGCCTTGTGTGCCACCTTGTTGAAAGCCAATCACGAAACTAGCAAAAAAGGCCTTGGTGGTTGGTTTAACCGTAATTTTGATCGTGTTACTGGCAAATATTTCAATGGTGTTAGTCGCATTATTAAAAAGCCTGTTCGTTGGATGCTGGTATACGGGTTAATTGTTGCTGGCTTGGCTGGATTGATGACGAATTTGCCGTCAGGCTTTTTACCAACAGAAGATCAAGGTCGAGTGATGGTGATGGTGTCTTTACCAGAAGGGGCATCTATGTCCCGTACCGATAAGGTTATGAGAGAGATTGAAACCTATTTCCTAGAGACAGAAAAAAAGAATGTTAATGCTATTTTTACCATCTCAGGTTTTAACTTCATGGGAACTGGTCAAAATGCAGGCTTAGCATTCATCGCCTTAAAAGATTGGAGTGAGCGAGTTGGACCAGCAAATAGCGCTAGCGCTATTGTTGGGCGTTCATACGGTGCTTTTGCTGGAATACGTGACGCGCAAATTTTTTCTTTGATACCACCTTCTATCCAAGGTTTGGGTCAAAGTAGCGGCTTTACATTCCAGCTTCAGGCAACGGGTAATACCACACGTGAAGATTTATTAGAAATGCGAAATGCTTTGTTGAATGATGCGAATGCAAGCCCGCTTTTGACAGGTGTGCGTTTGGGATCTCAGTCTGAAGGGCCGCAATTGCATATTGATATAGACCAAGAAAAAGCGTCAGCGCTTGGTTTGTCAATGTCTGATATTAGTTCGACTTTGAGTAGCGCTTGGGCTGGTCGTTACGTTAATGATTTTATCGACCGTGGCCGAGTGAAGACGGTTTACATGCAGGGCGATGCTGAATATCGTTCTTCACCAGAAGATTTGCAACACTGGTATGTTCGCGGTAATGACAATACCATGACGCCATTTTCTGCCTTTGCTAAGAGTGAGTGGACGTATGGACCGAAAAGCTTATCGCGCTTTAATGGCTTAGCGTCTTATGAAATTCAAGGTTCTGGTGCGCCTGGCGTAAGTTCTGGCGCGGCAATGGATGAATTACAACGTGTGACCAACGCTCTACCGGGCGTAACTGGTTCATGGAGTGGATTGTCTTACCAGGAACGTTTATCTAGTGGTCAGACACAACTGCTTTATGCTATCTCCATTCTTGTTGTGTTTTTATGCCTTGCTGCTCTATATGAGAGCTGGACTGTGCCTTTCTCTGTGATTTTAGTTATTCCTCTTGGGGTAATAGGCTCAGCGGCTGCTGCGCATTTGCGTGGCCTAGAAAATGATGTGTATTTTCAGGTCGCTCTATTAACCACCATAGGTTTGTCTTCTAAAAACGCGATCTTGATTGTTGAGTTTGCGGAAGCGGCTTATCGTCGTGGGGTCAATGTATGGGATGCTGCGGCTCAAGCTGCTCGTTTGCGTCTACGTCCTATCATTATGACGTCAATGGCGTTTATGGTGGGAACCTTGCCGCTGGCTCTTTCTTCAGGAGCTGGTGCTAACAGCCGTATCTCAATTGGTTCAGGTATTGTTGGTGGTACGTTAACTGCTACCGTATTGGCGATCTTCTTTGTACCTTTATTCTTTGTAATTGTACGTCGTATTTTCTCCAAGCGTCCTGAAGCATTATCGAGTGATGAAAGTACAAAATAATTCGTTGCTTAGTTAAAATGAAAAGGAGCCGACTTAGGCTCCTTTTTTGTGCAAAAAACTTCTTACAGAAGAGTGTTAAAGTAAGCGTTTACGAATATTTACCACAACAATTTCAGCCAATATGACGATGACAAAAATAGCCAAAAGAGACATAGCAACTCTATCCCATTGAAATAAGTTCATTGAATCATCCAGCACCACGCCGATACCGCCAGCTCCTACCAAACCTAAGACAGCAGACTCTCGGACATTAATATCCCAGCGAAATAGTACGATACTAAAGAAAGCCGGTAACACTTGAGGCCAGTAACCCTTAAGTAAAATAGACATCCAAGAAGCGCCCGTGGCTTTTAATGCTTCGATAGACCCCATATTTACTTCTTCGATGGCTTCGCCAAGTAACTTGCCGACAAAGCCGATAGAGCGAAAGGCAATGGCTAAAACGCCAGCAATAACGCCTGGACCGAAGATAGAGACAAAAAGCAGTGCCCAAACTAATGAATTAACTGATCGAGAAGACACTAGAAAAAACCGAGATATCCAGTGACACCAAGCTGAATTAACAATGTTGCTGGCATTCATCAAGGCTAATGGAATAGCAAAAATCAATGTGATGAGAGTGCCTAGCGTCGCGATATTGAGTGTCTCTATCATGGCGTCATGAACAGCGACCGGGTAGTAAGCAAAGTCTATTGGCCACATGCGGGTAAACATGTCCGCCATTTGTTCAGGTGCATCTAATAGAAATTCAGGAATGACCTCTACAGACTGAATAGACTGTACAAAGGCTATAACGAGTACTAAATAAACGGCATAGCGTGACAGTTTTTGCTTAAGCGTGAAACGTTGCCAGTGATGATCTATTGTGTTCATAAAATTAGCTCCTAGGTCAAACTAGCGGAAAATGCGTCGAACAATGTTGGATAGGAATTCACCAAACATGATAAGAGCGATAATGACGATAAGGATGGCCGCGACAAAGTCATAGTCGAAACGCTGGAAGGCAGAAAAAAGTGTGCCGCCTAAACCGCCAGCACCGACAATTCCCACCATGGTTGAGTTACGTAAGTTAGAGTCGAGTTGATAGGTGGAAAAACCGATAAAGCGAGAAAACACCTGTGGCATGACAGAAAATAAAATAATACTAGTAAAACCTGCGCCAGTAGCTCGAATGGCTTCCACTTGTTTAAGTGATATTTCTTCAATCGCTTCTGCAAAGAGCTTGGCAATAAAGCCGATTGAGGCCACCACAAGGGTAAGAATCCCTGCCAAAGCGCCAAATCCCACACTTTTAACAAACAAGATCGCAATGATCACTGGATGAAAGGTACGACAAAGTGCAATTAGCGTTCTTACTGGTGTACTGACCCAGCTTGGCATCATATTGCGAGCTGCAAACAGCCCTAAAAATAATGAAATGAAAATACCGCAAATACTGGAAATGATAGCAATTTCAAGGCTCTCTATCAGTCCGCTCATTAGCAATGACCAGCGACTAAAGTTAGGTGGCACCATGCGCCCTAATAAGTTGCTTGCGTGTCCTAAGCCATCGTTAAAGCGTTCCCAGCTTAGGCCCATAGCGTTAAAAGAGTACAGCACATAACAAATGACCAGTAGCCAAGTTGCGGTGACAAACCAATTTTGTTTAAACGGGTTTTCTCTATTTTGGGGAGTGTTTATACCAGCCATGATTCACCCCCATAAATTTGTTTTAGGTGTTCATCAGTAATACCTTCTGGAGGTCCGTCGTAAACCACAACACCGTTGCTCATACCTATCATGCGCTTGGCAAAACGGCTGGCCAGTTTTACATCATGAATATTGACCAGAGCAGGAATGTTTTTTTCTGCTGAGAAGCGCTCTAGCAGCTCCATGATTTCTACGGCGGTTTTTGGATCGAGAGAAGAGGTTGGCTCATCAGCTAAGAGGATTTTAGGGTTTTGCATAACCGCTCTAGCGATGCCAACGCGCTGTCGTTGGCCGCCAGACAAGCTATCTGCGCGTTTGCTAGCATGTTCTGTTAAGCCAACAGCGTCTAATAATTCAAAGGCCGTATTAATGTCTTCTTGGCTGAACTTTCTTCGCCAAGCATGCCATGCAGACATGTAACCGAGTCGACCTGTTAGAACATTTTCAATGACGGTTAATCGTTCAACAAGATTGTATTCTTGGAATACCATGCCGACTTGACGGCGCAGTTTACGTAGTTGGGCTCCTTTGGCTAAACACAAATCGGCTTCATCAAATAAAATTTGTCCATCTGTTGGATCGATTAAGCGGTTGATGCAGCGAAGTAGTGTGCTTTTGCCTGTTCCAGAAGGTCCTATGATGGCAATGATGCCAGGTTCTGTGATGCTAATATCTATCCCTTTTAAAATGGGATTTCCAGCGGTGTATTCTTTTTTTAAGTTTCGAATTTCTAAAAAGTTTGAACGCTCAGCTGTGTTTTGAGTAACAGACATGATGATTTCCTACAGGCGAATAGGTCCAATAGCCTGAATTATCAGGCTATTGGAGTCCTTATAAATAAGTCTTTTAAATTAAGTTAAACGAGTAGAATTAATCGTTTATTGGCTTTTAGTTGCAGCTTCTTTTTTACGTTTAGCTGCTGCGGCTTTAGCAGCATCAGCTTCAGCAAGTTGCTTAAGTCCTGCTTTGGTGTAAGCGGTACCAGACGAATGAGCAATGTCGCGGATAACTTGCCAATCTTCTTTGTATGTCACAGGAAAGAAGCGATCTGCACCACCGAAGGTTTTTTGCATCTCTGGCGGAAAGCGGAAGGTGAAGAAGGCTTTTTTGATTTTCTCAACCAGTTCAGGATTGAGGTCATAAGCGTAACCGAAGGATGAGGTTGGGAAGCGAGGACTGGTATAAATAATACGGAAGTCATCTTTGCTCACGCGTTTTGCATCAACCATACGTTTGAAAACATCTGAGGCGACAGGCGCAGCATCATAGTCTCCTGATAATACACCCATAATAGATTGATCATGCTTGCCTGAATATTTCACTTCATAATCTTTATCTGGTGTTAGTCCTAATGCTGGGAAGATGGCGCGAGGCGCTAAGTTGCCAGAGTTTGAAGATGCAGACGTATGAGCAACCACTTTGCCTTTTAGGTCTGTCATTTTCGTCATGTTGCTGTCTTTGCGAACAATGGTGATCAGGTTGTAGCCTTGGAAAGATTCCTCTGTGCCTTTGACAGCGATTGGCACTAAGCCGCCTAGGTTTACAGCGTAGCCGGTTGGGCCTGTAGAAAAGCCTGCTATGTGTAATCTGCCAGATCGTAACGCTTCTACTTCGGCAGCATTGGAATGAACCGTGTAATACACCACTTTTTTGCCAGTCACTTCACTGAGATATTTTTGGAAATCACTGAAAGCGTCTTTATAAACCGCAGGGTCTTCCACAGGAGTGTAGGTGAATACTAAGGTGCTTGGATCTCTCCACTGGCTTGAATCTTTTGGTAGATCGGCAACAAGGTCGTAGTTTTCGTCGCAGAACTTATCGTCCAGAACGCCACGGTAGCTGCAATCATCGGCTAGGGCGGAGCTGGCACCGAATAGTAAAGAACTAGAGAGCACTAAACCTGTTAATAATTTAATAGGCATTATTTTTTCCTCGTGATGTATTTTTTTATTGTTATCACCGGTCGGGAGGTTCCGTTGTCGGAGATGGATCAATCCTTCACACATGAAGGATTGATCCAGATAGAGCAAGGCTAATGCCAATAGTTTTAAATCCTTTTAAAACAGTGGCTTATGAATTTCCTTTAGGTGAGGATAGGATCTTTGGGACGCTTTAGTCTCATTGGAAAATGTCAAATGGGTCATTCCTGTCCTTCGTCTTCTAGTATTTTAAACTGCTGTTTTTCTAGTTGGTGTTTCTTCATTTTACGGTAGAGCGTTTTACGAGACATATCTAATAGTTCGGCCGCTTCATTTAATAGGCCGTTTGTGGCTCTGAGCCCTTCTTCTATTATGTGGCGCTCGAATTGGTCCATACGTTCTTCATAGCTGCCGTTTATGTCATCATCCCGTTTAATCGATGCGAGAGAGGTTTCGCTTATCCCGAGTACAAACCTATCCGCTGAGTTTTTTAATTCACGGACATTGCCTGGCCACTGGTGCTGAATTAAATAATCCAGATAGGCTGGTGTGATGCTTGGTAGGTCTCTGGAAAAATGATCTGCCGCTTTTCGGGCATAGTGATGAAATAACGGTAAAATGTCTTCTGGTCTATCTCTAAGCGGTGGAATGGTCAGGCTGGCAACATTGAGACGGTAAAATAGATCTTTACGAAATTTGCCTTCATCACCCAGTTGAGCGAGATTGTCTTTGCTGGCTGCAATAACCGTGAGTTCGACCGGAATTGGCATGGTGCTGCCGACTCGCTCAATGGTGCGCTCTTGTAATACACGCAGTAGTTTTATTTGAACCGGTAGTGGCATGGTTTCTATCTCGTCCAGAAACAGTGTGCCGCCATTGGCTGCTTCAATTTTGCCGATATGACGCTTATTAGCTCCTGTGAACGAGCCTGCTTCATGCCCAAAAAGCTCGCTTTCAATCAGGCTTTCGCTGATGCCGCCACAGTTAATCGCAATGAATCGTCCATTGTTACGAAGACTGAACTGGTGAAGAGCTCTGGCGACCACGTCTTTGCCGCAGCCTGTTTCACCATAGATAATAGTGTCAATGTTTGCCTGCGCCAGAGAGGATATATGTTGGCGAATATTCTTGATTGCCGCAGACTCGCCAATAATAAAGGCTGCTAAGCCTGTTTGTTGAGCGAGATTTTGTTTTAGTTTCCGGTTCTCTAGCACTAAATGTCTTTTTTCTGCAGCACGTTGCAGCTTGCTTATCAGTTGGGCTGGTTGTAATGGTTTTTCAAGAAAGTCGTAAGCGCCTTCTTTCATCGCTTCTATAGCCATTGGGATGTCGCCATGACCGCTCATGAGCAAGACCGGCAATTCATTGTCTAGTTGTTGAAGGCGAGTCAGTAAACTCATGCCGTCCATTTGGGGCATTCTGACATCGCTAAGCACGACCGCGGCGCTATTTTTATCAAGTAGATTAATGGCTTTGTCTGCTCTGAAATAGCTTTCTATCAGGAAGCCTTCAAGCTCGAGCATTTCGGTTAATGCTTCGATGATGGTTTGATCATCGTCGATAATGATTATTTTTATTGTATTAAGCATTTATTTTTCTGCCTTTGTTAATTCCAAGGTAAATCGGCTGCCGGCTTCTGGTGTGGATGTCACTCTTATTTGGCCGCCAAAATCTTGAACTATGTTGTAGCTAATCGATAAGCCTAAACCGAGCCCTTGGCCAACTTCTTTTTGAGTGAAAAATGGATCGAAAATTTGTTCTAACTGACTCTCATCTATGCCAATTCCAGTGTCACAAACGTCAATCATTATCCTTTCGTCTTGTTCATATACTCTGATAGAGAGCTGTTTCACTGGAGCACTTGATAGGGCGTCAACGCCATTGCTTATTAGATTCACCATGACTTGTTCTAGCCTGATTGGCTCGGCAAGAACATAGAGTGACGCTGAGTTTGTTTGATAATCTAGTGTGCAATGTTGGTCGACGATCTGGCTCGACATGAGCTCGATGGCGTCTTGGATTACTGTGTCTAAACAGATGGGAGTCAATTCAGTGCCTGCAACGCGAGCAAAGGCTTTAAGGTGTTTGGTTATCCGAGTGATTTTGGTAAGCAATAAGCCAATTTTGTCTAAGCTATTTCGCGCTTTGTCCACTTGATCTTTTTCCATGTGTCGCCCAGCTGTGTGTAAGTGGCTGGCGATGGCGGTTAATGGCTGGTTGATTTCATGGGTGATACCAACGCCAAGCTGACCTAATGCCGCGAGTTTTCCTGCTTGTACCAGCTCGTTCTGAGCCGCTTTTAGCTGCGCTTCTGCCGCGACTCTTTCTTCTATTTCTGCGGCAAGAACTTGGTTGGTTTTTTCTACTTCTATGGCCGTTTTCTGGAAGTATTGTAAGTCTCTAGCCATGCTGGAGACTTCATCGTGTCCCACAATGCGTATTTTCGTATCCAGTTGAGAGCTTGCAATGGCACGCATATTTCTTTGTAGTTCGATGATGCGCTGCAACACATTGCGTCGAACATAAAACCAAGAGATAGCACAAGCAATGCTTAGGCTGATGAGAGACAGTAATAGAATATCGCGAATGCTGTTGTTGATGGATTTGATAGCACCTTCAAGAGAGCCTCGAATACTGGTGTTGGTGTAATTTGTATATTGATTGATTTGGGCTGCTAGCTGTTGGATATGTTGTTGGCTATTTTCCAATAGAAAACTTTGTTGATAAAGCAAGTCTAACTCTTCATTTTTAAGTTGGAAAAGTTCGCCTTGTCGAGAGCTCATGATTAATAAGTCGAGTAACGATTGGCGCAATGGTAGAGGCACCTGTGGCAGCAGGGTGAGGTATTGGGCAATCTCTGAACCTAATTTTTCAAGTCGTAAAAAGGTGTAATCTAGTTCATTAAAAGAGGCATCATTGCTGACTTTTTCTATTAATGCGGAGAAATAGTAAAGGCGATTAATGACTTGCTCTAATTCTGCAGAGCCTTCCAATTGACCCACTTGAAAAATAAGATCTTGAAATAAAGGGAAAATCAGCAATGACTGTGTTGCCAGCTCGCGTCTTATAACTTCGCGACGTTCAACACTTTGATTTAAGAGCGTTAGACTGTTTTGAATTTGGGCCATCAGTTCAAGAAAATATCGGTTGTAGTCTGGTAGATTGCGCATGAGAGCATCCATTTCATTAATGGCAACTCTCAATTCGTTCATGGTTTTTTCTCTAGAGATAGAGGCATCGCTGGTCACGAGCATCGGTGCAGTCGCGACGATTTGGCGGCTTTTATCGTTTAATCGAGCCGCAGCATCTAGCCCCGGAATGTCCTGATATTTCAATAAAAGAAGGCGATCACTGAGTTGTAAATACGTATTTGTCGCCAAGCCGCTGGCAACAATGGTGATGGAAGAAATTAAGACGAAAGCCAAAAAAAGCCTGCCGCCAATGCCTATATTGCGAAGCCGTAAAAAAGTGGGAATTCCCATCTGTATTTGTCCTATTGTTTTTATTATCAAGCAACCTAATGAAAAATCAGTGCCAACTTTGATTGGCACTGATTGCTAGGTTTGAGCTTATATTGAGGACAAAAATGTCCCATAACAAGCTTTTACTCTGTTTTGTTTTTAACTTTCGTTTTTAGGAATCAATCTCATCTTAGCGTGTTATTATTTATGTATTTTATCGTGATAGGTTTGCATGGTGTTGAAACGCTTTATAAAAGGAAAATGAAAGATGGATGCTATTGATGCATTAATGACACGTCGCTCTTATGCGCGAGGCAGTCTTTTACAGCCTGCGCCAAATAGAGAGGAATTAGCACAGATTTTACAGACTGCTATGACGGTTCCTGATCATGGCAATTTAAAGCCGTGGCGATTTGTGGTGATTCAGGGACAAGGCATGAAAGATTTAGAGGGACTGCTTCGTACTATTTACGATGGTGAAGTGGAAAATGAAGTCTACTTTCAGCGTTTTATTGAAGAGATCATTAATACGCCAATGATGATTTGTGTTTATACCGCTATAAATCAAGATACGAGTGTTTCGGTATTAGATCAGCAGTTGGCGGGGGCAGCGGCGTGTGAGCATATATTGTTGGCTGCTCACGCAATGGGCTTTGGCGGGATTTGGCATACTCAAGAAACGGATGACGCGCTTCGTCAGGTAATGGGTATGGATGAAAAAGACCAAGTGCTTGGGATTATATCCTTGGGAACGCCAAAGCGTACTTCTCGAGCTAAGCGAAAGTCCTTTGTAGATTATACTTTTGAATGGAATCAAGAAAGTGGCTTACAGCCTTGGGAATAGCATGACATTGACGATCGCATTTAGTGAAAACGCTTTCCCTGTAGATAGCATGCTTGATGACAGCGAAAAGAAACGTGCCTCAATGTTTCGCTTTGAACACTTACGTGAGCAATATGCTTTTGCACATGCTTTTAAACGACGGACTTTGAGTCATTACTTTCCATTCAAAAACGCATCTGAATGGTATTTTGATCAAACTCCATTTGGTAAGCCTTTTGTTGAAGAATGTATTGCCTTTAACCTTAGTCACAGTGGTAATTCTGTTGCGGTTGCTCTTGTTGAATCCACTGATAAAAGTGTTATCGGCGTGGACATTGAGTGCTTTCGGGAAATGGCGGATCTTGAGTCAATGATTGAAATGGTCTGTCACCCAGATGAGATACAGCAACTTGACCGTTGTCTTGATCGAAGCAAAAGCTTTTTTACGTTGTGGACGGCGAAGGAAGCACTGCTCAAAGCTTGTGGAAGCGGTTTGATAGACGACTTGAATAGTATTAATTGTCTGCCAAGCTTATTAAGCGATTTGTCTTATTCATTGCATTGGCAGGGCCGGCAATATGGTCTAAAAAGCTTTTCTTTTGACTGGGGCGTGATTACTGTCGCTTGGTCTGAAAGCCTATTTATATCGACTATTAGACTCGATGATTGGACTTCTGGAGTGCCTGAATCCTCTCATTTACACCTTAAGTGAATCGATAAAAAAGAGCCTAGTATCGTTTAATACTAGGCTCTTAGATTTGGAATACTCTTTTAAGCTAAAAGAGTATTGGCACGATTACCAGTCGTAAGTCACGCTGGCCATGATGTTGCGGCTATCACCGTAGTAGCAGAACCCACTACAGGTAGCGATGTATTCCTTATCGAGTAGGTTTTTTGCGACTAATTGGAACTTATAATTATCTACTCGGTAGCTTGCCATGGCATCGACAAGGGCATAAGACGGTACTTTGTTGGTTTCTGTATTGTCTGCATAGGTTTCACCGATATAGCGCACGCCAGCCCCCACTTTTAAGCCATCTAGTATGCCGTCGATAAAGCGGTAGTTACTCCAGACAGAAGCCAGCTTACTGGCGATTTGAGCCGGTGTTTTGCCGACATTTGCGCTATTGGTGTCTTCGGTAACTTCCGAGTCTACATAGCTCAATGTGCCGACTAACGTGACAGCTCTGTTTAGATTAGCAACCGCTTCAAATTCAATGCCTCGGTTACGCACTTCCCCTATCTGTCGGAAGCTGGCTGTACCGCTGTCACCGCTCTTTAGATTTTCTTTGGTTACTTGATAAGCTGCTATGCCAAATTGCCCATCAAAGCTTTGTGGTTTGAATTTTATACCCACTTCGT
Source organism: Marinomonas rhizomae (assembly GCF_024397855.1). Lineage (NCBI taxonomy): Bacteria > Pseudomonadati > Pseudomonadota > Gammaproteobacteria > Oceanospirillales > Oceanospirillaceae > Marinomonas > Marinomonas rhizomae. Next base: position 3,521,619 of record NZ_CP073343.1, on the reverse strand, counting down.
AGCTGTCTGATTTTTCTGGTTTTGCTGGATTGTTGTCTGCATCCAAAGCAAGAACCGGGTTAAAAGATTGCGCGTAATTGGCATAAGGCACCAGACCGTTATCCAGCTGATAAGATGCGCCTAGGTTTCCTGTCCACTGGTGGAGGTCTATGTCCGTTTTTGTATTGGTAGACGTATTGTTCGTTTCGTTGCTGGTGTCATCATAACGAGCGCCCGCAATGACAGTGAACTTGTCTGTGATGTTGGCTTTGTCTTGAAGGTAGAAACCTAACTGGCGATTTTTGGTCTTTGTGGTTTGCAGATCGGCATCTGTCATGGTTGCTAATGTAGTAGGGTTTAGCAAAACAATGTTGTTGCTATAGCTTGGGTTATAGATATTAAAATTAGGGTTCCCAGCAACGGTACCGATACCTGGTACGGCTAGGGGGGTGTTGCCATCTGCAGTAATCGGGTCTGATGCATAGTCTTTATTATTAATATCGATACTCTGATAATCAATACCTGCTAGCAAGGTGTGTTTTGCAGCGCCAGTATTAAATTTATAGATAAAACGGTTATCAATATTGAAGGCATCAGAATCGCCATCTGCGGTAGAAGCGGCTCTAACAATGTTACTTCTTGCTCCTGTTGGATCAAGCAAAGGCCCAACTTGATTAACATCAGCTGAATATTGGCCAAAGTACATTTGACGCAGGTTAATATCCATATGGCTAAAACGCGCAGACTGCTGGAAGCTTAAGCTGTCATTGAACGCGTGCTCTAGCTCATAGCCTACAGAAGTTTGCTCGCGTTGAAAGGTTTCCCAGTCAGCATTTCCTAAGGCGGTATCATAACCAATTTTACCATTTGGGTTAGATGTTAAGGTGCCTTCCATCGGTAAAAATTGCAGGTAGGGATCCGAGTCGTCTTTTTGATAACTTGCAAGCACGGTTAGCTTAGTATCATCGCTGATTTTCCAGGCTAAAGAGGGGGCAAGTAGTGTGCGGTTCGCTTCTACACTGTCGACCTTGGTGCCATTCTCACGGGTAACTGCCACCATGCGAAACGCTAGTTTATCGTTGATGGCTTTGTTCACATCAAGATTGATTTCTTTGCGATCGTAGGAGCCTACCGTGCCTGTTACGGAACCAAAGTCCTCTTCAAGTTGAGCGCGTTTACTGATGACATTAACCACGCCGCCAGGTGGCGTTTGACCATTCAGTGTGGAAGCTGGTCCACGTAAGACTTCGATACGTTCCAACATAAAAGGGTCAATTTGCCAGCTATAAAAGCCAGATGAATAAAGGCGTGTGCCGTCTTGGTATAAACCGTTATTTGCTTGTTTAAATCCACGAATCACAAACCAGTCTTGTTTGTTGTCTTCACCATAGAAGTTGGTCTGAATGCTTGGCGTATATTGCAAGGCATCAGAGATACTGATCGGTGCGCGATCATCCATTTGTTCGCGAGTTACAACGGAAACGGCGCGAGGAATCTTGGTGATTTTTTCGTCTGTTTTTGTCGCCGTTTGGGCAACGTTGCTTACATAGTTGAAGTTATTGGTAGTAGAACTTTGTTCTGTATCACCTTCTATAACAAGTGTTCCCATTTCTTCTGCATGAGCCGTGTTGATTGATAGCGCCAAAGCAATAGCAAATGACAGTGGGGTCAGGGTAAAGCGCGGTTTCATGTCTTTTCCTTTTTTTATATGTTGAGGGTTACATTTCTAAGAAATGATCTGTGAAAAAATGGTGTTGTTTTGCTGTGGTTCAGAAACGCTGAGCTCGGTTAGGGAGCCTAAGTCCATTTTGAAAATTCGATCAGCAGAATCGAAATACTTGTCATCATGGGTAATTGCGATGACAGTGACACCACGTTCTTTTAATCGTGGTAGGAGTGATCGGTAGAATATTTTTCTAAATCTTGGATCTTGATCGGCCGCCCATTCATCAAGAAGAATACAGCCGCGCTGCTCCATGACCGCCATGAGCAATGCGAGTCGTTTACGTTGTCCTTGAGAGTAGCGAGTGTCTGATAAATGTCCTTTTTTATGTGAGACTTTATGGGACATTTCTAGATGACCTAACCATTCATCAATTTCTGCGTCGTCGATATTCTCACCATGGCCATTGGCGATCTGGCGAAAAAGATAATAATCACTAAAAACAGCGGAAAATTGCAGACGATATATTGGCCATTGCTCGGCTAGGACCGGAGCATTGTTAATAAGTATTTCGCCAGAATGAGGGCGATAGAGGCCAGTCAATAACCGAGCGAAGGTTGATTTCCCGCTGCCATTTCCGCCAATAATGAAGATTGTTTGTCCTTGCTGGACAGAAAAATTGATGGGACCAACTTGAAATGGTTTGTCTGTTGAATCTGTTTGATATTGATAAGTGACCTGTTTCAGACTGAGTGTTTTGAATGGGGCTAATGTTCTTTGTTGTGGAGTAAACCCAGCGTTATTGTCCAGAGCCAAGGATTCTAGTTTTTTGATTGAAACATTCGCTGTCACCAAGGTTGGTAAGGAAGCTATTGCCGTCATTAAAGGGGCGCGCATGAACAGAATAACGAGGGCAAAAGAAGAGGCGACTTCGAAACTGGCCCAGTTAAAGCTCAGAGCCGCATAATAATTTAAGCCAACGAGCGCTAAAATTAAGGTGTTTGCCATATTAGCGCCAAAGCCATTATAGGTATCAGCTTGCGTTATCTGATTTCGATAGTGTTGTGCATTCGGGGAAAACTCTTCTTCGAAGTAGCGCTTTGCTTTATGTGGGTTGAGTGCCAGCTCTTTGCGGCCATCAATAATGGCTTGATAATCTTTGTACAGTTTATCGTCATAGTCACGTACTTGTTTGATATGAAATGTAATTTTCCCGACGAGGCTAAAGCCAATTAAGGCGGTAAGAGAAAGTATCAGTAAGCTGATTGCAAATAGCGGAAGTGATAAAAAAGCTAGGTAAGCCATTGCTGCTATGGTAAGTACAACGCCGTAAATAAGCTGGGGCAGATGGACAAACCCCACAGTGACATTGCGAATGTCAGTGCTCAATGATGCGAGCAGGCGAGCGCTACCAATATTGTCGATTTGCTCAATATCAGTATTGATCAATTGCTTGATGAGTTGGCAGCGTTTCAAATAGACAAACTGATGACCAAGCTTATGTAGTGACACTTGAGCCCACGTTGCTATGGTTAGCAATACCACTAAGAGTAATAAAAACTGCCACATGACAGTCGATGTTAGGTTAGCCGCATCTAATAATTTGTATTGGATAAATGCGATGACGCCTAGAGTAAGTAAAGCGCTGGCTACACTAAATAACACGACAAGAAAGAGTGCCTTAAATTGGTTATTGGCGAGTTGACGAAAGAGGTTCATAACAACTCTGTAAAATTAGTGTTTTCGATTTGCATTATTATTCTCATTTGCTTTGTGTATTGTCACTCATTTTAAATAAGTAAGATGGCTTAGAGTCGTCGTAGCCCCCACATTAAATACAGTCCGCCTATTATAGAGGCGACCATTCCAGCCGGAATTTCTTGTGGATATAACCATTGGCGGCCAAGCCAATCTGATAAAAGCATGAGAAAGCCCCCGACTAAAGCGGCAGCGATAAGGTGCTCTTTAGCACGGCTGAAGCCAAATAGACGCGCCAAATGAGGCGCCATTAAACCAACAAAACTCAGTGGTCCAACGACTAGTGTTGCAGCGACGGTTAAGCAAGCGGCCAAAAACAATAGAATTAATCGAGATGAAGCTGTTCGTATACCCAAAGCGCTAGCCGTTGCTTGACCTAACGGTAAGATGTCTAACCATTTGGAAAATACAAAAGCAACGCAGGTAAGTAGCACTGTAATAATCAGCAGAGGCAATAAAGTGTCTACTGTTACGTAATAGGTAGAACCGGAAAGCCAAGCAAGGAATTCATAACTGCGAGGGTCTCCACCCGCTAAAATTAAGCTTTGTATGGCATTCATCAGTGCGGTAATAGCAACACCAGTTAAGAGCACTCGTTCCGGTTGAAAACCAGACTTTCTGTTTAAAAGTATAATCAGAAGCATGGTGGCCAATGCGCCTAATAAGCCGCCAATATAAAGCCCTGTTGTGCTGGTGGCTAAGCCTGCATAAAGCGTCACTATCAGGCCGATTGCTGTACCTGAGCTGATGCCTATCACTTCTGGGCTTGCCATCGGGTTTCCGCTGAGTCGCTGAATAATGGTCCCTGCAACGGCAAGCATAGTTCCGGCTAGTAATGCTGTTATTAGTCGTGGCAGTCGCCACTCCAACATCGACCAGTCGCCATTGAGCACTAGCCATTGCCAACCATCACTTTGTATTGAGACGCTGGAAAAAATAAATAAGCCAATAATAAGAACGCAACAAGCCCATAAGATGGCGGATTTGTGTAGTCTTTTAACTTGGTTAACGTGCCTGGTTAATACCGTTTCTACTTGAGTTTGGCTGCGTATTGAGAGTTTTGGAAGGAGCCATAACATCAACGGGGCGCCAAGTGCTGCTGTGGCCGCCCCTGTTTGGATAACCATTGCCATTATTCCGGGTAGTTGCTGTACTAGTAAATCCGCTAGGGTGAGTAATAGTGCGCCAATAATCATGGAAGTGATCAGTTTAGGAACGAGTCGATGAATGCCTACTAACCGTGTTATAGCGGGAGCGGCGAGACCAATAAAGCCAATGACACCAACACTTGCAACGACCCAAGAAGTAAGCAACACCGCTAAGCCAAGGCAAACAAAACGTAGTTTAGCCAAGGATACGCCTAAGCTTTTTGCGCCTGATTCAGTTAATCCTAATAGGCTCAATGGTTTAAGAAAAATAAAGGCAACAATAACGGCGGCTATAATTCTGGGGAATAAATAGCTGACATTGTCCCAGCCTGTCTGTACTAAAGAGCCAGCCCCCCAAATCATCAAGCCTGATAATTTTTCTTGGTTCAGCATTAGCAAAACGGTGCTGAAAGCACTGAAGTATAAATTGATCACCAATCCAGATATTACGACGATGGTTGGCGATAGGGCTCTGCGCCAAGATAGAGCAAACACTAACCCCATGGTAATTAAGCCACCGGCTAAAGCCACTAAGCTATGAGACAGTTCAATAAGCCAAGGGGCATAAATTGTTGCTAGCATTAGGCTGAAGCTAGCACCGCTGGCAACACCTAGTGTCGAGGGGGAGGCGATTGGGTTGCGAAGAACTTGCTGCATTAATACGCCAGCAACAGCAAGCGCTGCACCACATAAAAGCGTTGTAAATAAGCGCGGCCACCAAGTTAGGGAGAGTGTGACCGATGTATTTGATTGCCAATTCGTCTCAAACAGACTGAATATGTTTTGAGTAAGGTTTCCCGTGATCGACAATTGCCAGCCCATTAAAAGCAAAACTAAGGCGGCCAATAGAGTAATAAGTCCTATCGGAAATAGACGCATTATTTTGCCTCCTTAGTAAGCTTATTTGTCAGTAAGGTAGCAAATCTAACTGTTGATGGTATGGCGCCAAAACTCCATACGGGTGAGATCTTTAAAACGGGGTTGCCTGTTTGCTTCACTAAGTATTGCCAGAATTGGTCATTCTGCAGGTGTTGCTCTACACCTGCTGGAAGAGGGTCGATAATAACAAGTTGCCCTTTAATGTTGTTCAGCTTGTCTATACCAACTAAAGAAAATCCCCAGGCGTTGGTTTTACCAAGCCAGGCACTGTCTAGACCAATTTCATTGGCAGCGACTTTATACATACTGTTGTCACCGAATACCCGAACATGCCGCGCATCCATAAATTGAATCATGATGAGCTTTGGTGTATTCGGCGGAATTTTTTGTGCTAATTGGGCAAGCTTTGTTTCTGATTGGGTGATTAATTTCTCAGCTGCTTTGTCTGTTTTTGTTTGTGATGCCATTGTGCGCGTGAAGTCTTTGAGCGCTTGCCATGAAATGTTGCTTTTTTTATAGAGAGCAATGTTTGTGACTGGCGCAATACGCGATAGTTGAGATTCGAGAGACTGGAACATGGGTGATATAAAAATACGATCTGGCTTTAATTCAGATAAACGCTCTAGATTTGGCTGTGTTCTTAAGCCAAGGTCGAAGGTGTCTGATGGGATTACTGGTGCTTTTACCCATGAGTTATAGTCAATCACTTGTGCCGCGGCAATTGGATTAACCCCAAGTGCTAATAAGGTTTCGGTTTGTGTCCAATCAATGGTCGCCACTTTTAGTGATGATGCGGATAGATGGTGTGTTGATTTTTGTTCTTGTGCCGCCATCGCAATAGCATTAGTGGTACTGGCAATAAGCACTATTAGATAGGAAAGGTAAGATTTCATAGCAACTACCTGATTACTAATTAATAAGGCATGGCGATAGGATAGCCAGCGGGATGTTCAGAAATATGCATTTTAATACCGTAGATTTTTTGCAGATGATCTTGATTGAAAATACTGTCTACGGAACCCGAAGCAATCATTTCACCACTATGAAGAGCCACTATATGATCGCAAAAGCGTGCCGCCATGTTTATGTCATGGATAACGATAATGACGCCTAAATTGAGTTTTTCACTTAGCTTTTTTATTAGGTTAAGCATGTCAACTTGGTGAGCGATATCGAGTGCCGAAAGAGGCTCGTCAAGAAGTAGATATTGAGTGCGTTGAGCGAGTAGCATAGCTAGCCATAAACGTTGGCGTTCGCCTCCCGATAAGGTATCAACCAGTCTATCTGCATAGTTTGTGGTATCGGTTAGGTCCATTGCCTCGTCAATATATTGTTGATCTTCTTTGTTCAGTCTGCCGAGTAACCCATGCCAAGGGTAGCGACCAAAGCTAACGAGATCTCTTCCAGAAAGGCTGTCTGTAGAAGGTGTTTGTTGAGGCAGGTAAGCCACTTGTTGAGCAAACTTTTTTTGCGACCAAGAAGAAATAGATTGGCTATTCAGTAAAATATTGCCCGCAGTTGGTTTTTGTTGTTGAGCAAGCAATTTTAAAAGGGTGGATTTTCCAGAGCCATTGTGACCTACCAAGGCGTAAATTTTTCCTGGCTCAAATGTCATCGAGAAATTTGTTAATAGTGAACGGTCACCGATACTAAACTGCAGTTCTTTAGACTCTATCATTCTTAAGGCTCTACCATTTTTTAATCGAATATTGACAGTGCTTAACTGAAAAATCATGTCTGAGACTTGTTGATCAATACTCAGGTGGTTAATTATTTTATTGTTATTAGTAGTGGTAATGCAAATCATTTGTAAATACGTCTCTGTATTTGTTTGGTTTGAGAGGTGAAAAATTTGGACGAAATTTTAAATAGTGATTAATTACATAGGCATTGATTGTTTATAACGCTGAGATCAGCGAAAATAGTCGCCAACGAAAACACGATTAACATAACGGGGTTGAGCACAGGCTTTTAGGTCGAGTGTTTTAGAGCCCGCGTATAACCTAAAAGAACACTTTAATGGCAGACCAGAATTTCCTTAATGAAGTAAGCGATAGACGTACATTTGCTATCATATCTCACCCTGATGCGGGTAAAACAACCATTACAGAAAAGCTACTATTGCTCGGTCAGCTTATTCAGACTGCCGGTTCTGTAAAAGGCCGCAAAGGGGATAAGCATGCAACTTCGGACTGGATGGCAATGGAGAAGCAGCGTGGTATTTCGATTACCTCTTCTGTTATGCAGTTTCCATACAAAGATCGTACCGTCAATCTGCTTGATACGCCTGGGCACGAAGACTTCTCCGAAGATACTTACCGCACGTTAACGGCTGTCGATTCTGTGTTGATGATTATCGATGGGGCGAAAGGTGTAGAGGATCGCACGATCAAGTTGATGGACGTCTGTCGTCTTCGAGATACGCCTATTTTAACCTTTATCAATAAGATGGACCGAGATATTCGTGATCCGATTGATTTGTTGGATGAAGTGGAAGACGTGCTGAAAATTGCAGCAGCACCGATAACATGGCCTATAGGCATGAGTGATTTCTTTAAAGGGGTTTATAACCTTTATACCGATACTATTCATGTATTTGTTCGCGGGCGTGGTCATACCTTGATGGACGATATTCGCATCGAAGGGCTGGAGTCTGATGAAGCAAAAGAGTTGCTTGGTGATGATTGGGCGGCTTACATGGATGAGATTGAGCTTGTTCGTGGTGCGAGCCATGAATTTGACCATGATGCGTATTTGGCGGGTGAATTAACGCCTGTATTCTTTGGTACGGCGTTGTCCAACTTTGGTGTTCGTGAAATGCTAGATGGTTTTGTTAAGTGGGCCCCTGCACCGATTGACCGCGAAACAAATTCTCGTAAAGTAGAAGCGAAAGAAGAGAAGTTCTCCGGCTTTATTTTTAAAATACAGGCTAACATGGATCCGAAACACCGTGACCGTATTGCGTTTATGCGAGTGTGTTCAGGGACCTATAGCCGCGGCATGAAAATGCGCCATTGTCGTATCGGTAAAGATATCAAAGTGACGGATGCCGTATCTTTTACTGCCGGTGATCGTGAAGGTGTTGATGAGGCGTTTTCTGGCGATATCATTGGTTTGCATAACCATGGCACAATTCAAATAGGTGATACCTTTACTGAAGGTGAGGATTTGAAGTTCACTGGTATTCCTCACTTTGCTCCAGAATTGTTTCGTAGAGTACGTTTGAAAGATCCGATGAAAATGAAAGCATTGCAGAAAGGGTTGCAGCAGCTTTCTGAGGAAGGTTCCACTCAGCTATTTATGCCACAGCGTAATAATGAACTGATTGTTGGTGCTGTGGGTCAGTTGCAATATGAAGTGGTTGCTTATCGTTTAAAAGACGAATACAAGGTTGAGTGCATCTACGAGCCAGTTAACGTTAATACTGCTCGATGGGTTGAATGTGATGATGCTAAGAAGTTTGAAGAATTTAAAAACAAGTGCCGTGATAATTTAGCGATTGATGGTGGTGGTCATTTAACCTATTTGGCGCCAACACGAGTAAATCTAATGATGGCGGAAGAGAAATGGCCTCAGGTGCGCTTCCGTTCAACTCGTGAGCATTGATCTATACTTGACTAAATTACTCGGATAAGCGGATAATTCATTTATTGAAATGGTTTTAGTGGTATTGAGATGAGCATGGTTGAATCGATTGATCCTATCGAGTTTACAGACGCAGCAGCGGCAAAGTTGCAATCTTTGATTGAAGAAGAAGAGAATGATCGACTCATGTTGCGAGTTTATGTGACAGGTGGCGGTTGCTCTGGCTTTCAGTATGGCTTCACATTTGATGAAGAGCATCAAGAAGACGATACCGAAGTGCAGCGTAATGGAGTGACTTTAGTTGTTGATCCGTTAAGTTTCCAATATCTTGTTGGATCTGAAGTGGACTATAAAGAAAATTTAGAGGGTTCGCGCTTTGTTGTGCAAAACCCTAATGCCACATCGACCTGTGGTTGTGGTGCGAGTTTTAGTATTTAGTTTTCTTTCTAAGCACTTTGTTTGGCTTAGCCGATAAAATGAACCCTTCGTGCGAATCGTATGAAGGGTTTTTTATTGTCTAAATATTGTGCCTTAAGCCTTGGTATAAAGATTGTGTGCTTGCCGGGCTCTTTCTTCTGCGCTAATTGGGTTTCCTTCAATTGGCTTGTAGTGACCGACAAATAGCAGGCCAATTTGTTTGTCTCCTAAGACAACAGGCGTTAGTGTGTTGTTTTTAGATCTCCAAATGCGCAAACCGAAAAATTGAAGGGGAAATGTATTTTCTCCCATGATTTTGCTTTGGTTTGTGTGAACGTAGAGAGGGGATAACTGATCCGGCTCACCGTCTTGATCAAGTAAAATATGGTGGTGAGTGACCTGTTGTTCTAAAAATTCAGGTGGGTAAGGAGTGCGCAAAACTGGAAGCCAACTTTCTTTCGGGAAGGTGTGGAATAGGCTTGGCACTTCTGGGGAGCCGCTATTTGGAGATAATAAGAGTGTCATATCTATGGGGATGCCGTAAGAAGGCTTCACCGGGATATGAAATATAAGCTGCTTTGCTGGTGGGCGCTGTAATGTCTCTGGAGCAACATATTCCACTGATTTTTCGTTTTTTTCTTTTGTTGTGGGCGGGACTTGTAGAAAAAGTGTCCAATCTTTCGTATCTAATTCGAGCTCCTCAGGGGAGTGAATGTGCATGTTGCTTTTTATAATATGACTGAGAACGTGCTCTATAAGGTTGGCAAAAACGCTTGCTGATGCCGTGAGTTGAGATTTTGCTTGGCTATCTAGATGTATTTCCTTTACCTGATGGGCTGCAGAACTTAAGTCGACAGAATCTTGATTGCTGATTATAGGGCGATATTTGGCTCTAGAGATCAACTTTCTCTCGTTTGTCTGAGTGCTGGCTCTATTGAGCGCCTCTATAAATAGCATGGTACGACTCCTTTGTTAGCTGTCAAAGGTATCGGCCGTAAGTTTGAAGAGTTTAGAGATAGTCTAATTTTTACACAAAATAGACTATCTCTAAGCCATATCTTAACGAAGTAAGTTTGAAAGCTTTGGGTTTGGCTTTAAAGCGGCACGATAGAAAAGTGCTACTTTGCCAATGGTTTGTACCGTTTCAGACTTCATTATCTTATTAATTTCTTCAATTAATGCGGAGCGAACTTCGCGGTCAGCAATGCTGATACGTATTTTAATCAGTTCGTGATCTTCAAGAGCGCGATCTATTTCAGTTAGAACAGTCTCTGTTAAACCGTTGCCCGCAATCATAACCACAGGGTTAAGAGCGTGGCCGATTAGACGATATTGCTTTTTTTGGGCGTTTGTAAGACTCATAGTAAAAATTTCTCATATTAGTTGACCCTCTTTATTGGAGGCTTAAGAGGTTAAGCGATATTATAGCGGAATATTGACTGATTTAGGTATGATGAAAACGTGGCAAGATCAAAAAGTAGTAATAATTGGATGAAGGAACATTTTGACGATCCGTATGTCAAAAAATCCCAACAAGATGGCTATCGCTCTCGAGCGAGTTATAAGCTGATAGAAATTAATGACAAGGATAAGTTGTTTAAGCCCGCGATGCGTGTTGTTGATCTTGGTGCCGCTCCTGGGGGGTGGTCTCAAGTGGCGGCAAAGCTAGTGGGTGATAACGGGACAATAGTTGCTTCTGATATTTTGGAAATGTCTCCTTTGCCGGGTGTGAGTTTTGTTCAGGGAGATTTTACTGAACAAGAAGTATACGAAGCAATTTTGGCTGAAATTGGAGATCAAAAAGCAGATCTTGTAATTTCGGATATGGCCCCCAATATGAGTGGTAACAGTTCTTCTGATCAGCCACAAGCTATGTATCTTGTAGAACTTGCCTTGGATATGGCGGCTCAAGTGTTGCGTCCAGGTGGTAATTTTCTGGTGAAAGTGTTCCAGGGAGAGGGGTTTGAAGAATACCTCAAGACTATGCGGGCTCAATTTGAATCTGTAGTAACGCGTAAACCAGATGCGTCGCGAGCAAGAAGTCGCGAAGTTTACTTATTAGGAAGACAATATAAAGGTTAATAGGGTATGTTCTGGTATGATTGCCAGAGACATTTAAAATAACCTTTAAGAGGTGTGCTCTTGAACGATATGATGAAAAATATACTGTTGTGGTTGGTTATAGCGGCTGTACTACTAACTGTGTTTAATAACTTTAATACGACACCTGACACGAATCGAATTTCGTATTCTGAATTTGTGAAAGAAGTCCAAGATGGCCGTATAGCAAAAGTGGTTGTTGATGGTTATACCATTAGCGGTAGCCGAACTAGCGGCGATACCTTTGATACAGTTCGTCCTGCGGCAGCTGATCCAAAGATTATGGATGATTTGCTGAGTAATAATGTGGTTGTTGAGGGGCGTATGCCTGAGCAGCAAAGCATTTGGACACAACTGTTAGTGGCTAGTTTTCCTATTCTTCTCATTCTTGCTATTTTCATGTTTTTCATGCGCCAAATGCAAGGTGGTGGCGGTGGTAAAGGTGGTCCAATGTCTTTTGGTAAGTCCAAAGCGCGCCTTTTACCTGAAGATCAGATTAAAACGACCTTTGCAGATGTTGCTGGTTGTGATGAAGCAAAAGAAGACACTTCAGAATTGGTGGATTTTCTTCGCGAACCAAGTAAGTTTCAGCGTCTTGGCGGTAAAATTCCACGCGGTATTTTGATGTGCGGGCCTCCAGGTACGGGTAAAACCTTGCTAGCAAAAGCCATTGCTGGTGAAGCAAAAGTGCCTTTCTTTACAATTTCAGGTTCTGATTTCGTTGAAATGTTCGTTGGTGTTGGTGCATCTCGTGTACGTGACATGTTTGAGCAGGCGAAAAAGCACGCGCCATGCATCATCTTTATCGATGAGATTGATGCTGTGGGTCGTAACCGTGGTTCCGGTATGGGCGGTGGTAATGATGAGCGTGAGCAGACATTAAACCAGCTATTGGTTGAAATGGATGGTTTTGAAGGTAACGAAGGTATTATCGTTATTGCTGCGACTAACCGTCCAGATGTATTGGATCCAGCTTTGCTTCGTCCTGGTCGTTTTGATAGACAAGTCCAAGTTGGCTTGCCTGACATTCGTGGTCGTGAGCAGATTCTTAAAGTGCATTTGCGTAAAGTGCCTTGCGATGATGATGTTGAACCAAAAAATATTGCTCGCGGTACGCCAGGTTTTTCTGGTGCTGATTTGGCGAACTTGGTAAACGAAGCAGCGCTGTTTGCAGCTCGCTCTAATCGTCGTTTGGTTAACATGGAGCAGCTTGAGCTTGCAAAAGACAAGATTCTCATGGGCGCTGAGCGCAAAACCATGGTGATGAGTGATAAAGAAAAGCTCAATACTGCATACCACGAGGCAGGTCATACTATTATCGGCTATTTGATGCCAGAGCATGATCCAGTATATAAAGTGTCTATTATTCCTCGTGGCCGTGCGCTTGGTGTCACCATGTATTTACCTGAAGAAGATAAATACAGTGTTAGTAAGCGTGGCCTTGAAAGCCAGGTATGTAGTTTGTACGGCGGTCGTATCGCTGAAGAGATGATTCATGGTTTTGATGGTGTTTCCACTGGTGCTTCCAATGATATTGAGCGTGCGACCAGTATTGCTCGTAACATGGTTACTAAATGGGGTTTGTCTGAAAAGCTAGGTCCATTTGCTTACGAAGAAGATGACAATTCTGGTGGTTATATCTCTGGGCCAACAGGCAGCAAGGCAAATTACTTCTCTCCTGAGACGGGTAAAATTATTGATGCCGAAGTTCAGGATATTATTAGTCGCTGTTATGCTAAAGCTACACAGATTCTAGAGGAAAATCGCTCTAAGCTTGATGTGATGTCGGAAGCCTTGATGCAATATGAAACGATTGACTCTAAGCAAATCAAAGAGATTATGGATGGCAAAAAGCCTTCTGCGCCTGAGGGTTGGTCTGATCCTGGTTCTAAAGGCGATGATGTGGGCAAGGTAAGTGACGAGGTTGATGCTCCATCTGGGGTGGGGGCTTCTGAAAATGAGAGTGAGTCAGAGGATCTCGATTCTAATTCGGGTCAGGCTTCACCTAAGCCAACAGGTGAATAATCTCAAATTATTAACTACTGATATGGTTTTTTAATGTCGTTAATACCTTTTGGGGACAAGTCGCTAGACTTGTCCCTTCCTCATGTTATGGGGATACTAAATGTTACGCCGGATTCTTTTTCTGATGGTGGCGCTTTTAATTCTTTAGATGCGGCATTGCGCCAGTCTGAAAGGATGATTCAGGAAGGTGCTAGCATTATTGATGTTGGCGGAGAATCGACTCGTCCTGGAGCTGCGCCCGTTTCTACTCAGCAGGAGTTGGATCGTGTCTTGCCTATTGTTGAGGCTATAAAAAAACGCTTTGACATCGTTGTGTCTGTAGATACTAGTACGAAAGAGGTGATTCGAGGTGCAGCTCATTTGGGTATGGGGTTGATAAATGATGTTAGGGCACTTGAACGTGAAGGCGCTTTGCAGGCGGCGGCTGAAGCTGAGTTGCCTATTTGCCTGATGCATATGAAAGGTATGCCACAGACGATGCAGGATCGACCGGATTATGTGTCGGTGGTGGATGATGTGGTTAGTTACTTGATGTCTAGGGTTGAAGAGTGTGAGTTGGTGGGTATTCCTCGATCTCGCCTTATTTTGGATCCTGGTATCGGATTTGGAAAAACGCTGGCTCATAATTTGTCATTGCTTAAGCATACTGAGGTATTTACCGGTATGGGGTTTGACGTTCTTATCGGTCTTTCGAGAAAGACTATGATAGGAGAGGCTTTGGGTTTACCAGTTGAAGAGCGTTTGTATGGCACTATGGGAGCAAATGCTTCTGCTTATTCAAAAGGTGCCCGTATTTTTAGAGTTCATGATGTTAAGCCGCATGTTGAAATGCTGGCGTTGATGTCTCGTATTGAGAGAGAAATTTAATGCGTAAATATTTTGGTACAGATGGAATTCGTGGAAAAGTCGGTACGACGCCAATTACGCCAGAGTTTATGCTGAAGCTTGGTTGGGCTGCTGGTCAAGTTTTTAAAGAAAACGATAAAAAAATCCTGATAGGCAAGGATACTCGTATTTCTGGTTATATGTTTGAGTCTGCCCTTGAGTCTGGCATTGTTGCTGCGGGTGCTGACGTGCGTTTGGTTGGTCCTATGCCAACACCTGCAATCGCGTATCTTACTCGAACTTTTCGGGCGAGTGCGGGCATTGTTATCAGTGCGTCTCATAATCCTTATACAGATAATGGGATTAAATTCTTCTCTGCAGAGGGTGGTAAAATTTCTGATGAGATAGAAGAGCGAATTGAGTATTTTCTAGAGCAGCCGATGGTGGTTGTTGAGTCTAGTCTTATTGGTCGTGCTAAGCGGATTGATGATGCAGCTGGGCGCTACATAGAATATTGTAAAGGTACATTTCCTATTGGTTTGCAGTTAAGCGGATTGAAAATCGTTGTAGACTGTGCTGACGGTGCGACTTATCACGTTGCTCCTAGAGTTTTCTCCGAGCTGGGGGCAGAAGTTATTTCGATTGGTGCAAACCCTGATGGTTTGAATATCAATGAGTTTAGCGGTGCGACTAAGCCTGAATTGTTATGTAAGAATGTTTTGGCCGAAGAAGCTGATCTTGGTATTGCTCTAGATGGTGATGGGGATCGGTTAATACTGGTTGATCGTCACGGTGTGGTGCGTGATGGTGATGATATTCTGTATATTATTGCTAATCATCTGATGCGCACTGGGCGTTTTAGTGGTGGTGTCGTTGGTACTTTGATGAGTAACTTTGGCTTGGAGTTAGCTTTCTCAGAAACGGGGATTGGCTTTAGTCGTGCCGCGGTCGGAGATCGTTATGTGAACGAAAAGCTTATGCAGCATGGTTGGGTGTTGGGTGGCGAGCCATCAGGGCATATTGTTTGTCGCTCAATTACTACCACAGGTGACGGTATTATTGCGGCACTTCAAGTATTGCGGGCTATGGTTGAAGAAGGTAAGGCTCTTGATGAGCTTTTAGTTGGCTTGGTGAAGTTTCCGCAAAAACTAAAAAATATCCGTGTTGCTAAGCGTTTTGTTCCAAATGAAGAGCCAGCTTTGCAAAAAGCGATTGCTATCGCAAATGAGCGTTTGAACGGCCTTGGCAGGGTTTTGCTTCGAGCGTCCGGTACAGAACCTTTGATTAGGGTAATGGTTGAAGGTCGAGATAGTGATACCGTAGACGAGCTTGTTGAATATTTGGTTGAAGAGGTTAACTCTGTTGTTTCTTCTAAAACGGATGCATAAAACGAATTTTATGTGTTGAGTGATAATAAATACTTGAAACCATAGCGCCCATTCCATAGAATGGGCGCCTCGAATTTAGGGGTTAGAATATGATTCGTCAGAAAATAGTAGCTGGTAACTGGAAAATGAATGGCTCTAAAGAGTCTATTGTTTCACTGATTAACGGCCTGCTTGAGATGGATGATTCTAACTCTGAAGTGGTTGTTGCTCCATCTTTTCCCTATTTGTCACAAGTTAACGATTTAACATCTGACAGTAGTATCGTTTTAGCTGCGCAGAATGTGAGTCAAGAAGTGAAAGGCGCTTATACAGGAGAGGTCTCCACTTCGATGTTAGGTGACTTTGGGGTTAAGTATGTATTGCTTGGTCATTCAGAGAGACGTTCTCTCTATGGCGAAACAAATGAGCTTGTCGCTTCTAAAGTAAATGCGGTTTTGGAATTTGGTTTGACTCCCATGTTGTGTATCGGTGAAACATTGGCTGAACGTGAGTCAAACAAAACCCTAGAAGTCTGCGAGCAGCAGCTTCAGGCTGTTATTGATGTTGTTGGTATTGACTCATTTGAGCATATGGTTATTGCTTATGAGCCAGTATGGGCAATAGGAACTGGTTTGTCTGCAAGTGCAGAGCAGGCGCAAGACGTTCATAAAGCTATTCGGGCCTTTTTGGCCAAAACATCGGAGTCTGTTTCTCAAAAGGTACAGATTTTGTATGGTGGAAGTGTTAAGGCATCAACCAGCTCGGCTTTGTTTCAAATGCCTGATGTAGATGGTGCTCTTGTTGGTGGTGCATCTCTTGATGCAGAAGAATTTATCGCGATTGTAAAAACAGCAGGTTAATTAATGGAAGCACTAATTTTAGTTTTGCATGTACTGGCGGCGGTTCTGATTATCGCGTTGGTTTTGTTGCAGCAAGGAAAAGGTGCGGACGCTGGCGCCTCTTTTGGTGGTGGTGCGTCCCAGACGGTATTTGGTAGTCAAGGTGGTGGTAGTTTCTTCGGAAAAATGACTGCTGTATTTGCTTTGGTATTCTTTTTGACTAGTTTCGGATTGGCTTATTTTGCCAGCGAACAAGCGAAAAGTGTTTCAGGTGCGCTTGATTTTGTTCCTTCAGCTCCTCAGGTTGATGAAACGGTAGGTTTGCCAGAATTGGGTGATAAGAAGAAGACATCATCTGATCTACCTGTAACTGAATAATATTTGGTTGTATTTGTTATAAAGTGTTTGTGTTAATGATTAAGTGAACTTGCGGATGTGGCGGAATTGGTAGACGCGCCACCTTGAGGGGGTGGTGAGCTATGCTCGTGGGGGTTCGAGTCCCCCCATCCGCACCAATCTTGAATTGATGTCGTGTTTTGTGTATGATGTCGAGATATTGATGCAGGGCAATCTGGTTTGTCGAGATTTGAGTCTCTTTTTTAAGATATTCTTCTCATGGTTTTCCTAGTTTAGGTATCCGCACCAGTTTGTTCTTAGTGTTTAGTGTCAGGATTGACGACCTTCCTTAGGAAGGATGCTCTCTCAGTTTTATTTGAGCAGAGTGCTGAGAACCCCTATATGGGGTTTTTTGTTATCTGTACTGTGACTGTTAATAAATGGAAATGGGCCTAGAGCCCGTTTTTTGTTTCTGCGTTTTACAAAATTGGTTTTCGGAGAAAACGATTGTCAGCAAAATATACGATTTTAGAAGAACTTATTCGACCAGTCGTTGAGGGTTTAGGGTTTGAGTTTTGGGGTATGGAATACTTATCTTTAGGTAAGGATTCTGTGCTTCGTATTTACATTGAAACGGATGATGAAAAAGGGATTGATGTAGAAGATTGCGCCCGTGTTAGCCGTCAAGCTAGTTCTATTCTAGATGTTGAGGACCCAATTACAGGGGAGTACAACCTAGAAGTATCGTCACCAGGTTTAGATCGGCCTTTATTCAGTTTGGCTCAGTATCAGGCTTATATCGGTTCTATTGTTTCTTTGCGTTTACGTGTGCCTTTCGATGGGCGTCGCAAATTTAAAGGGCAACTAATGGGGATCGAAAGCGAAGATATTGTTATTCGCGTAGATCAAGAAGAATACTTATTGCCTATTGATTTGATCGATAAGGCAAATGTTGTTCCACAATTTTAAAAATTAACCTTGAAGAGAGGCTAAAAGGATGAGCAAAGAAATTCTTTTGGTAGTAGAAGCCGTTTCCAACGAGAAAGATGTTCCGAAACAAGTTATTTTCGAAGCCGTTGAGATTGCTTTAGCTAGTGCTGCCAAACGCCGTTTTGAAGAAGATGCATTAATTCGTGTCTCTATTGATCAGCGTACAGGTGATTATAAAACTTACCGTCAATGGCATATTGTTGCAGATGAAGATTATTCTGCTCCAGCATTTGAGTTAACAATTGATGATTCTGAAGAACAAAATCTTGGCGTGCCTATCGGCGAGATTTACGAAGAAGAAGTTGAGTCTGAAGTTTTCGGCCGTATTGCTGCTCAAACAGCAAAACAAGTTATCGTACAAAAAGTACGCGAAGCTGAGCGTGCTAAAATGGTCGCTTTGTATTCTGAGAAAGTCGGCAGGCTGGTTCATGGTCAAGTTAAAAAAGTGACTCGTGATAGCTTGATCATTGATCTTGGCGAAAATGCGGAAGCGTCATTGCCAAAAGATCAATTGATTGCCCGTGAAAGCTTCAGAATGAATGATCGCATTCGTGCTTTGTTGCTTGAAATTCGCGATGACAGCCGTGGCGCTCAGTTGATTCTTTCCCGTAATGATCCAGCATTCATGATTGAGCTATTCCGTCTTGAAGTGCCAGAGATTTCTGAAGAAGTTATTGAAATTCGTGGTGCTGCTCGTGATCCAGGTTTACGTGCAAAAATTGCCGTAAAAACAAACGATCGCCGTATTGATCCAATTGGTGCTTGTGTTGGAATGCGTGGAGCACGAGTTCAAGCAGTTTCAAATGAAATGAATGGTGAGCGTGTTGATATCGTACTTTGGGATGATAATCCTGCTCAGTTAGTAATCAATGCAATGGCGCCAGCAGAAGTGGATTCGATTGTTATTGATGAAGACGCACATTCTATGGATGTGGCTGTTAAGAGTGATAATTTAGCGCAAGCTATTGGCCGAAATGGTCAAAACGTTCGTTTGGCGTCTACTTTGACTGGTTGGTCTTTGAATGTAATGACCAGCGAAGATGCAGAAGCTAAACAGCAAGAAGAATCGCAAAAGCTGATTGATATCTTCGTTACTGGATTAGATATCGATGATGATTTGGCGATCCAGATGGTTGATGAGGGATTCACTTCTTTAGAAGAAGTCGCTTATATCCCAATGGAAGAAATGTTAGACATCGATGGATTTGATGAAGATTTAGTAAACGAGCTACGTTCACGTGCAAAAGAGGCCTTGCTGAATCAAGCGCTCCAGGCTGAAGAGCAATTAGATGGTGCCAAACCTGCTGCCGACTTATTGGCGATGGATGGAATGGATAATCACCTTGCTTTGGTTCTTGCTTCTATGGGTGTTATCACTATGGAAGACTTGGCTGAACAATCGGTTGATGAATTGCTTGACGTTGAAGGTATGACTGAAGAGCGTGCAGGTCGTCTTATTCTGACTGCTCGCGCACCTTGGTTTACTGAATCTGAATAAAATCTGAGTACATAAGGGGGAACTTAATGACAGTTCAAACCGTAAAGATACTATCCGAGCTGGTAAATACACCAGTCGATAAGCTACTAGCTCAGATGAAAGACGCTGGCCTACCTCAAACGAGTGCAAGCCAAGAAGTCTCTGAAGTTGAAAAGCAAACGCTATTGAATTATTTAAAGCGTCAACATGGTGAAGAGGGCGAGAATAGCCAGCGAATTACTTTGCAGCGCAAGACAACAAGTACCTTGTCTCGTGGTGATGGCGGAAAAGCTGTCAATGTTGCTGTTAAGAAAAAGCGCACCTATGTTAAGCGTGATGATGTAGATGAAGAAGCTCAGAAGCAGGAAGAGTTGGCAAAACGTCTTGCAGAAGAGCAAGAGCGTTTAGCAGAAGAGAAAGCGCGTCTTGAGTTAGAGCGTAAGCAAGAAGAAGAGAAGGCGGCCAAAGCGAAGGCTGAAGCCGAAGAAAAAGCGCGTCAAGAAGCAGCGGTGAAAACCGTCGTAGCGGATGCTGGCGCGGTCAATGATACGGAGCAGAATGTTTCCGATACAGGAGCGGCAGAACCCGTGGAATCACCGAAGCAGCCTAAAGCAGCGAAAAAAGTGTCTCAACCAGCAATGGATAGTAAAAAGCCTACTGTTGCTCCTAAGGGCAAAAAAGGCCCAGTTAGACACGATAATGACAAAGATAAAGACAAACCTCGTGGTCGCGTGAATCCAGACAATAAGCGTACTTCACGTGTAAATGTGAATGACGAAGATGAATTTACTCGTCGTGGTAAATTAGGTCGTAAGAATAAGAAGCCATCTAAACAAGAGCATGGTTTCCAAAAACCGACGGCGAAAATGATCCACGAAGTGGCATTGCCAGAAAGCATCACGGTTGCTGACCTTGCTGAAAGAATGGCTGTGAAAGGCGCTGAAGTTATAAAAATCATGTTTAAAATGGGCGCGATGGCGACTATTAACCAAACAATTGATCGTGATACAGCAACCTTAGTTGTTGAAGAAATGGGTCATACAGTTAAGTTTATCGACGAGAATGCAGTCGAGAATGACATGATCGAAGCGATTGACTACGAAGGTGAATCGATTAAACGCGCACCTGTAGTCACTGTAATGGGTCACGTTGACCATGGTAAAACATCATTACTTGATTACATTCGTACTACTCGTGTTGCTGCGGGTGAGTCAGGTGGTATCACTCAGCACATTGGTGCTTATCATGTTGAAACACCTCATGGCATGGTTAGTTTCTTGGATACGCCTGGACACGCCGCGTTTACGTCTATGCGTGCTCGTGGTGCTAAAGCTACGGATATCGTTATCCTGGTTTGTGCTGCTGATGACGGTGTGATGCCGCAAACAATTGAAGCTATTCAGCACGCACGTGCTGGTAATGTTCCAATGGTTGTTGCCATCACCAAGATTGATAAAGAAGGTGCAGATATAGATCGTGTTAAAAACGAACTAGTTGCGCAAGAAGTTGTGCCGGAAGAATGGGGCGGTGACGTTCAGTTTGTTGGTGTTTCTGCCAAATCTGGTGAAGGTATCGAAGAGCTACTAGAAGCGATTCTTTTGCAATCAGAAGTGCTTGAGCTTACCGCTGTGCCTAGTGCTCCTGGTAAAGGTGTTGTGGTTGAGGCTCGTCTTGATCGTGGTCGCGGTTCTGTTGCAACCTTGCTTGTTCAAAATGGTACCTTGAAAAAAGGTGACATTGTGTTGGCCGGTCTGCAAATGGGTCGTGTACGTGCTTTGTTAGATGAAACAGGTAAGGCAATTAACTCTGCTGGTCCTTCTATTCCTGTTGAGATTCTTGGTCTTGATGGAACGCCTGAAGCGGGTGAAGAATTTATCGTTGTTGCTGATGAGCGTAAAGCTCGTGAAGTAGCAAACTTCCGCCAAGGTAAGTACCGCGAAGTGCGCTTTGCTCGTCAACATTCTGCTAAATTGGAGAATTTATTCTCTGAAATGGGCAAAGACGAAGTTCGTACATTGAATGTAGTTCTTAAGGCAGACGTTCGTGGCTCTCTTGAAGCATTGATCAAGTCTCTGACTGATCTGAACACTGACGAAGTAAAAGTGAATGTCGTCTCTAGCGGCGTTGGTGGTATCACTGAAACGGATGCGACTTTGGCTTTGGCTTCTGATGCCGTGATTTTTGGTTTCAATGTGCGTGCCGACAACTCTGCTAAGCAGTTTATTGAGCGTGAAAGCATCGATCTTCGTTACTACAGTATTATCTACAACATTATCGATGATGTTAAATCTGCATTGTCTGGCATGTTGTCTCCAGATCTTCGTGAGGATATCAAAGGTACTGCAGAAGTACGTGATGTGTTCCGTTCACCTAAGTTTGGTTTGATTGCCGGCTGTATGGTTATCGAAGGTACGGTTTACCGTAACAAGCAAATTCGTGTATTGCGTGATGATGTTGTTATTTACGAAGGTGAACTTGAGTCTCTTCGTCGTTTCAAAGATGCGGTTAATGACGTTAGCCGTGGTATGGAATGTGGTATCGGCGTGAAGAACTACAACGATGTGAAAGTAGGCGATAAGATCGAGGTTTTTGAAACCGTCGAAGTAGCGCGTACGCTTTAATAGGGCAAGATCATGGCAGGCGAATTTAGTCGTACTAGTCGGATTGGTGACCAGCTCCAAAAGGAGCTGGCGTCCTTGATCCAGTTTGAAGTAAAAGATCCGCGTTTAGGATTAGTTACTGTCAACGAAGTGCGTGTAGCAAAAGATTTAGGCTATGCGGATATTTATTACACCGTATTGGGTAAAGATGACCAGCCAGAAGTATTGGCTGAGAACCAGGCTGCACTTGATAGTGCAAAAGGGTTCTTGCGTCGTCGTTTAGCACAAGAAGTAAAACTTCGTGTTATGCCGCATTTGCGTTTTCATTATGACCAGAGTGTTGTAAATGGTTCACGCATGTCCGCTCTGATTGATGAAGCAATTCGTGATGATGAGACAAAAAACGGTAACGAAGACGAGTAATAATTTCGTATGGTTAAAGCAAAATGGCGTTCAGTGGACGGTATCGTTCTACTGAACAAGCCGATAGGTTTGAGTTCGAACCAAGCGTTGCAGCGTGTCCGTCGCCTTTATCAGGCAGCAAAAGCTGGGCATACTGGGGCGCTTGACCCTTTGGCAACAGGAATGTTGCCATTGTGTCTCGGAGAAGCAACGAAATTTTCTCAATATTTATTAGATGCAAATAAGCGCTACTTAACCTGCATCCAGTTGGGAAAAAGAACCACAACCGGTGATCGTGAAGGTGAGGTCTTAACTGAAGACTTAATTCCAGCACTTTCAGATGAGTCTCTAGAAGGCATTCTAGACGGATTTCGTGGTGACATTGAGCAAATTCCTCCCATGTATTCTGCGTTAAAACACGAAGGTAAACCTTTGTATGAATATGCTCGTCAGGGCATCGTTATAGAAAGGAAGCGCCGTCGCGTGACTATTTCAAATCTAACCCTTGTTTCAAGAACGGAAGATACACTGACGCTTGATATTCAGTGTTCTAAAGGTACTTATATTCGAACCATTGGTGAGGATATTGGTGAGGCGTTAGGTTGTGGTGCGCATCTTCACTCATTGCATCGAATTTCGACGGCAGGATATCTGCCGGAAAATATGATGACGTTAGAAGAGTTTGAAGCCATTGCAGAGCAGGGTTATGAGGCATTAGATTCTCATTTGATCTCTATGGATACCGCGGTGGAGCATTTCGCTAAGGTAGATTTACCTGAGATAGATACAAAGGATATGATGTTTGGTCGAACCATTCCGAGCCCTGTTTCATTAGAGCATGAAACCGTGGTGAGAATGTACGATCAGGGAGCACAGCGTTTCTTGGGGCTCGGGCAAATTAAAGGTGCGTTTATTCGACCTTATCGATTGGTAAATACTAGCGAGTTCTCTTTATAAATAGCAGTGAGTTCTGCTAAAAAGAGTGTTAAACTTGCCAGCTTAGGATGACTGAAAATATGCTCGGCTATCCTTTACTTTTAATAGCATATTAATTTGGAGATTAAGATTATGGCATTGTCTGCAGAATCAAAAGCAGCGTTGGTAAAAGAGTTTCAAGTAGCGGAAGGTGACACTGGTTCTCCTGAAGTTCAAGTAGCATTGTTGACTAAGAACATTGAAGGTCTTCAAGGTCACTTTAAAGCTCATATCCACGACCATCATTCTCGTCGCGGTCTAATCCGTATGGTAAACCAGCGTCGTAAGTTGTTGGATTACCTTAAGCGTAAAGATGCAACTCGCTACACTAGTTTGATCAAAAAACTAGGTCTGCGTCGCTAAGACTGAGAAAGGGCCATAAGTGATTATGGCCCTTTTTTTATTGGTCTCCCAAGGGACAGCCTGTACTTCATATGCACTTTTCTTTTCTTTGATGAAAAAGTAAAAAGAGTCCATATGAGTACTGGCTTAAAAAGAGGTCTTTGGGAGAAGAATTTTTTTTAATAAAAGGAATACGTGTGAGTATTACTACTAAAACTTTTCAGTTCGGTAACGATACCGTAACGCTAGAAACAGGCCGCATTGCTCGTCAAGCAACAGGTGCTGTTCTTTGTACAATTGGTGATGCACAAGTACTTGCTACTGTTGTGGGTGCTAAATCAGCGAAACCTGGTCAAGACTTCTTCCCATTATCTGTTCATTATCAAGAGCGTGCTTACGCTGTTGGTAAAATTCCAGGTGGTTTCCTAAAACGTGAAGGCCGTCCTTCTGAAAAAGAAACGTTAACTTCTCGTTTGATCGACCGTCCAATTCGTCCATTGTTCCCTAAGGGATTCATGAACGAAGTTCAGGTTGTTTGTACAGTAATGTCTACTAACACTAATTTAGACGCTGATATTGCGGCTATGTTAGCAACATCTGCAGCATTGACTATTTCTGGTATCCCATTCAATGGTCCTATCGGTGCAGCTCGTGTTGGTTTTAACGACGAGTCTGGTTACGTTCTTAACCCAAGCTATTCTGATCTAGATGGTTCTTTGCTAGACATGGTTGTAGCGGGTACGAAAGACGCAGTATTGATGGTTGAGTCTGAAGCGCAAGAGCTTACAGAAGACGAAATGCTAGGTGCTGTTCTTTATGCTCATAAAGAAATGCAATCAGCTATCTCTGCTATTACTGAATTCGCAGCTGAGTGCGCTAAGCCTCGCTGGGATTGGGTTGCTGATACAGCAAACGTTTCTTTGACTGATGCACTTCAGTCTGGTTACGCAGCTCAAATCGAAGAAGCATACGGCATCAGTGAAAAAATGGCTCGTTACGCTCAACTAGGTGTTGTTCGTAATGCTGCTGTTGCGGCGCTTGTTACTGAAGAAGGCGAGTTCTCTGAAGCAGATGTTACAGGTGCTTTCTCCAAACTTGAAAAACGCATAGTTCGTCGTCGTGTTATCGATGGCAAACCTCGTATTGATGGTCGTGACAACAAAACTGTTCGTCCAATTGACGTAGAAGTGGGTTTGCTAAGCAAAACTCATGGTTCTGCTTTGTTTACACGTGGTGAGACTCAGGCGATTGCAACTTGTACTCTAGGTACTAGCCGTGACTCACAAATGACTGATGGTTTGACGGGCGAAAGCAAAGACAGCTTCATGCTTCATTATAACTTCCCTCCTTACTCTGTAGGAGAGTGTGGTCGTATGGGTGGTGTTGGTCGTCGTGAAATTGGTCACGGTCGTCTAGCTCGTCGTGGTGTTCAAGCGGTATTGCCTTCTGAAGATGAATTCCCATACACAATTCGTATCGTGTCAGAGATCACTGAATCTAACGGTTCAAGCTCTATGGCGTCTGTTTGTGGTGCGTCTTTGTCTATGATGGATGCGGGTGTTCCTCTGAAAGCACCAGTTGCGGGTATCGCAATGGGTCTTATCAAAGAAGACGACGGCTTTGCTGTATTGACTGATATCTTGGGTGATGAAGATCATCTTGGCGATATGGACTTTAAAGTAGCGGGTACAGCAGAAGGTATCACTGCGCTTCAAATGGACATCAAAATCGAAGGTATCAACGAAGAAATTATGGACATCGCCTTGAGCCAAGCGCTTGAAGCTCGTACGCATATCCTTCGTGAAATGGCGAAAGTTATTGGTTACGCTCGTCCAGAAGTTTCTCCAAATGCGCCTTCTATGGCAACGATCAAAATTGATCCTGAAAAAATCCGTGATGTTATCGGTAAAGGCGGCGCAACAATCCGTTCTATTACTGAGCAGACGGGCGCTTCTATCGATCTAGATGACGATGGTACTGTTCGTATCTACGCTGCAGACAAAGCGGCTTCTGATGCTGCCTTGCTTAAGATTCATGAAATCACTGCAGAAGCAGAAGTGGATAAACTTTACAAAGGTAAAGTTGTTCGCCTAGCTGAGTTTGGTGCATTCGTAAATATCTTGCCGGGTAAAGACGGTTTGGTTCACATCTCTCAAATTGCTGAAGAACGTATTCGTGCGGTAACCGACTTCCTTTCAGAAGGCCAAGAAGTTATCGTTAAAGTACTAGATGTTGATGCTCGTGGTCGTATCAAGCTTTCTATGAAAGATGTAACTGAAGAAGAAAAAGCAGCTTACACTGAGTAATTACTAGTGTAAATTGATGTAAAAGGGCGCTATTTATAGCGCCTTTTTTTGTTTTTAATAGTCTGAATGGACTAAAATAACAATCATGTTTTTAATGTTTAAGTTATATTTTGCCACTATTTATCTCTTAGTAATTCAGAATCTTAGATAAAGGAAAAAGTCATGACGATGAAAGTTGTAGGTTTATTGGCTGCTAGTATGCTTTTGGCTGCTTGTAGTAAAGATGTGGTGAATACGCCAGTTGCTGTTGTTCCTGATTGTGTTTTTGCGGATGGCTCAAACCAGCCAGCTCCTGATTGGGTGTGTGGTGCTCCTGTTGATGGTGTGGCTTTGTCTGCCGTAGGGTATAGCGAAAAATCAGCGGCTGGACCTAATTACATGAAGCAAATGGCTTCGACGGCGGCGCGTGTTGAGTTGGCACAAGTGCTTAGTGTTGATTTGCAAAATATGGTTAAGCAGTATGTCGAGACAACGGGCGCTGGCGATGCTGAAACCGTTGACCGTGTAAATAGTGTGGTAACAAAGCAAGTAACTGAGCAAAAGCTGATTGGTTCAAAGGTGGTTCGTCAGATGCCTACGCCTAGCGGTGGTTTGGTTGTTTTGGTAGGTCTAGATCCGGATCAAGCCGGAAAAGTAGCGCAAGATATTTTGCGTACTTCTATGAAAAATGAAGCCGCTTTATTTCAAAAATTAGAAGCTGAAAAAAGCTTTGATGAATTGGCTGCAGAAATAGCTAAGCGTCACGCTCAGTGATTTCGAGTGATGAGTAGTACTTAATGCGAAGTGCTACTCATTACAATCTCTTCTTAAATATTCGTTTCTTCATCAAAGATCGGGGTAGGTTTCTTATTGATATCCACTGCGACGAAGTTGAAGTGTCCGGTTACTGCTTTTGTGCGTTTATCACTATCCAACTGTTCTAGATAAATCGACACTTCTACTTTCAATGATGTTCTGCCAACATGAACCACACGAGCAATTAATTCGACTAAAATACCCGAAGGTATAGGTTGTTTGAAGTCGACTTGCTCTGTTGATATGGTCACCATGGTTTTTCTGGCAAAGCGAGTTGCGGCGATGTAGGCAACTTCGTCCATCCACTGCAAAGCAATGCCGCCGAATAGCGTGTCATAATGGTTGGTTGTAGCGGGAAAGACCATCTTTGCGACGCGTGTTTCTGAAATTTCTTCTCGTTTTTGGATAAGTAGCTTGTTCATGTTAAAAAAACCTTTTCTTTCAGTGATTCTATTAGGCGGCATTATACTCGCTGGAGTAGCGGGTTGTGACACGCGTTTTAAAGCAGAAGATGTTTTGTCTGAATATGTAACGGATTTAAATCGTTCGCAATTTGTCTCGCTATCTTCTCCAGCAATGGCTATGCCAATTAGTTTACCTGCCTCTCGTGATCGTCAACAAAGTTTGACCCAATTTGATATTGGTTTATTGGATTTTTTGTCTTTGCAACAGTGTGATGTGGGCATTGTTGCAGGAAGAAAGAACAGTATTCTCGGTAAAGTTATGCCCGACAGTCAGCGCTTTTTATATGAGTTGGACATTATTCGTGCCATTGAGTCGTGTGATATTAATAATGAGTCCTTGTCTAAAGAGCTGAATCAAATAGCACAAAAAAAACGTCTTGAGTTACCCAAGGCGTTTGGTAATGCGCTTTTTAACGGTGCAGAGAGTGAGGCTTTTTTTGGCTTATCCAATGGCTATCTTCCATTAAATTATTCGACGGCCGAGCAGCAAGCATTATTAGATGCTTTAAATCGACTGCTTGATATTGGCGAAAATCTTGCCGATTTGCCACTGATAGACGCGAATGTTTTTGAAGGTGATTTAAAAGTATTAATGGACAGCGAATACGCTGGACGATTGTTGTATTCCCTAGCTCGTATTGCCAGTTATTTGAACCTTGTTGCCAACAAAGTAAGTGCATTGGATGGCGATATTTGTGGTGCTCCAATAACGTACCTTAAGCAACAATTTCAGGCGCATTATGTAGAGGTTATCCAGCCTTATATGGGGCGGATCAATCGTGGAGCTTATCAGGTCTTGCCACTAATGAACCGTTTGTTTGAGATCAGTGAGCCATTGAGTCGTGGTATGAGTGATTTTTCTCATCAATTTTCTTTGTCGGAGTCTGATGGTGTATGGCAGCGTTATCAGCAGGCGTCTCAGTTGCATGCTAAGCAGTGGAGTACTTTGTTTACGAGATGCTCTGTTTCTATTGGAGGAAAGTCTTAGTAGAAAATATTCAGATGCGAGTGTTGATTTGCTGTTCTAGGCTTTCAACAGCATCGTATTGATACGCTGGACCTGGCGCTAAAGGCTCGAAGCTTAACGCTTTTAGTAAGGCGATATTTGCAATCGGATTTTCTCCAATGCTGTGTGAAAATTGCATTGGTCGTGTAATGGCGTGTGGCTGATGAAAGCTTAGTTCATCAGGTGTGTCTATGACAGATGGCCCTGGTTGATTGAATAGGCTCATTAATAAAGCAAAATGCGCATTGCCAGAAACCGGATTGCCCGCTTTACTGCTTTGGGTTACCTGTGTCTCAACAATTTCTCTTATATTCATTAATGTGCCTATTAAATTATCTTCGATAACGCTATCGGCACAAAATGGTTTTTCTTAAAGAAAACAGGTAATTAATTGAACGTGCTCTTTCTAAACTGGTTGCAGTTCTTCAGACTCCATCATTTTGAATGGTATGGAGAGTAAGAGTATTTTAATTGTTATTTTTTGTATGTCAGGCTATCAATTTTTGTTCAACGTATAGCCCAAAGTGTGTAAGCATCGTACTATAATGCATTATAGATCAATTATTTTTCAGGATTTGGCGCTTCTATTAAGAAAAATGAGCCGCTTACACACCAGTGCGGTGAGGCATAATGAATGCATGATATTAACGAACTGATCGACAATGTTAGACGCAATGAAGAGATCGCTCGTAAATTTTTTGAGATAGAGCGCTGCATTCTTTCGATTGGTCGTTGTGATCAGTTCGTTTCTACATTAACTAAAGAAGTACAGAAGCAGTTCAGTGTTCCCTATGTTTGGGTAAACCTAATAAACGAAGCTCCTTTATCTCATTTAATAGAAAGTCTAGAAAAAATGCCAGATCTGCGTGATCGGGTACTTTTTACAAGACGCCGCTCTATGATAGATATCATCAAATCCAGTAATAAAACGGTTTTGGTGAACACTAATTTAAGTCAGTGTTGGGAAATTATCCCCGCGGTTTATCGCGACATTATTTCTTCGGTCGCTATTTCTCCTTTAACAATTGACGGTGAGCTAGTTGGCTTATTTTGTCAGGCGGACTCCGACAGTACGCGTTATGATGCCGCGACAAAAGACACCTTCCTACTGGATCAATTAGCGATAAAAATTTCTATTTGTTTGAGTAACGTGACGGCAAGAGAGAAGCTAGAATACTTGGCAACGCGCGACCCTTTGACTGGCTTGCTTAATCGTCGACAGTTGGAGCTGATGTTGGACCGAGAGTTTGCTCGATCTAAAATGCAGGAGCGCGACCTAACCGTTGTATTTATTGATTGTGATGCATTTAAGTCTATCAATGACACACTAGGTCATAATTGTGGTGACGAAGTATTGGAGTATATAGCGAAGCGATTGCTCAAATACGTTCACAAACAAGGCTTGGCCTTTCGGTTCGCTGGTGATGAATTTGTTTTCGTTATGCCAGGTAAAAACTATGAGCAAGCCATTTTAGTAGCGGAATCTATCCAAGAATATCTGCAATCTAATCCATTAAGGTATAAATCTAACCTTGTACCGATTACTATTAGTTACGGTGGTGCCAGCGTCATGTCTGATTCGCCTAGTAACTATAAGCATTTGCTGAAAGTGGCAGATGAGCGCCTCTATGATTATAAAAATAACCGTAAAAGATTGGTGCCAACGAAAGTCTTTAAGTTTTTAAATAGGCTGAGATGATTTTGTAATTTTATTACATTATGAGGCTTATTTTTTCAAGGCTGCGGTATTTTTCACCTCAATTTTGTTGTAAAATTTCAAAAAAATTAAATAGGGTTCGTCTATGTCCCATGCTTTAATCGCCGATCTTGGTGGCACTAATGCGCGTTTTGCTTTGGTTCCTATCCATCAATATGAGCCTCTAGAAGTTAGAGTACTTCCTTGTAAAAATTACGATAATTTTTTTGATGCTGCAGCTGACTACATTGAAAATTGCAGTATTTCTATGGATAAAATAGATGCCATTGTTTTGGCGATTGCGGGCCCTATCAATCAGCCAGTGATACAGTTTTCTAATAATCCTTGGAAATTTACTCGTGATGAAGTGCAGTCCTATTTTGGTGATAATAAACCAGTTGCTTTATTAAACGATTTTGATGCCGTTGGACATTGCTTAGAAATCCTTACATCTGAAGATATGGTAGTCATTGGAGAAAGCTCAACAGTCGACCCTAAAGGTGCTTGTTGGGTGGTTGGGGCTGGAACTGGCTTAGGGATATCCTGTGTTGTTCCTCAAGACAATGGGCCTAATATTGTTTTGCCTGGCGAGGGTGGTCATGTTGACTTATCTGCTTGCAATGACATCGAAGACGACATTCTAAAATTTCTTCGGACGCGCCATAAGCGGGTTTCAGCTGAGCGTGTTTTGTCCGGTATGGGGCTTGAAAATATATACGAAGCACTGGCATTGCGAGAAGGGATTGAAAAACGCTTAACCGCCCCTGAGATTGGCGACGCGCTAAAGCTTGGCAATGACCCAATAGCGACTGCCACTTTAGATCAGTTTTTTGTGTTTTTAGGACGAGTGATCGGAGACCTAGTGTTGTCGGTTGAGTCTCGCGGTGGCGTTTATATCGCCGGTGGGATTGTGCCTCGTTATTTAAATGAGATTCTTAAAAGTAATTTCCGTGATGCGATGCAAGACAAAGGTCGTATGGAAGAGTTTGTTTCCCCTATTCCGACTTTTGTTGTTATGTCTGAATACCCAGGGCTGATGGGGTGTGCATGTTATGCGTCCCATCTTGTGTCGAAAGCCTAGATTAGTTGGAGAATAAAGAATGAAGGCCAGTTTAAAAGCCTGTGATGTTGTAATTTTTGGTGGTGGTGGTGATCTTGCGATGCGTAAATTGCTGCCAGCATTGTTCCATTTGGATATGGATGGTTTACTTGCTCCGACGACCCGCATCATTGGTGCTTCGAGACGAGAAGTAAGCACAGAAGAGTACCAAACTAAAATTCGAGCAGCGCTTGATGAGTTCGTACCTGCAAGTATTGGTGATGAGAAAACATGGCCGCGATTCAAAGAGCGTTTAAGCTATGTTTCTGTTGATGCTCAGCAAGAGTCTGACTTCTCTCGCTTGAATGATCATCAAGTTGGTGGTGAGGATCGTGATGTTGTATTTTACCTTGCCACTTCTCCAGACCTATTCGGCTCTATTTGTTCGTCATTAGCGACTCATGGTTTGAATGCGCCTCGTATGCGTGTTGTTTTAGAAAAGCCACTTGGTCGAGATCTTGCGTCTTCTCGTGCGATAAACGATGAAGTAATGAAGAATTTCAACGAGCAACAAGCGTTCCGTATCGATCACTACCTAGGCAAAGAAACGGTACAAAATCTGTTGGCGATTCGCTTTGGTAACACACTTTTCGAACCTTTGTGGGACAGTGCACACATTGATAACGTGCAGATTACCGTATCGGAAACTGTTGGTGTTGAAGGGCGCTGGGGTTATTACGATAAAGCCGGTGCAATGCGTGACATGGTGCAAAACCATTTGATCCAGCTATTGTGCTTGGTGGCGATGGAGCCTCCTGGTCGAATGGACGCAGACTCTGTCCGAGATGAAAAAATCAAAGTGCTGAAAGCGCTGCGTCCAATTGCGGGTGCAAATGCTTACACTAAAACCGTTCGTGGCCAATATGCGAAAGGTATGATCAAAGGCAAAGATGTTCAAGGTTACTTTGATGAAGAGGGGAGTAACCCTAATTCAAGAACTGAGACATTTGTGGCTTTGCGCGCTGATATTGATAACTGGCGCTGGGCTGGCGTACCTTTCTACCTAAGAACTGGGAAGCGTCTGGGGCAGCGTTATTCTGAGATTGTTATTCAGTATAAAGCGGTTCCACACAGCATCTTTAGTGATGAAAGTAACCGTCAACTTCAGCGTAACCAATTGATTATCCGTCTTCAGCCAGAAGAGAAGATCTCTTTAACTGTGATGAATAAGGTTCCTGGCGTGAGTGAAGGAATGGTTCTTCAACCAGTTGATTTGAACTTGAGTTTGACGGAAGCATTTAACGATAAACGTAGTCCGGAAGCTTATGAGCGTCTATTGCTTGATGTAATGCGCAATGATGCCACTTTGTTCATGCGCTACGATGAAGTAGAAGCGGCTTGGAAGTGGGTGGATGGAATCATGTCTGCTTGGAATCAAACGAGTGAGCGTCCAAAAGAATATGCTTCTGGTTCGTGGGGTCCTGCAGCGTCTATGGCGTTGCCAATTAAAGACGGCCGTAACTGGCACGACTACTAGTCCTTAAACAAAGAAGTCTTAAAAAAAGGAAAGTCATATGACCACTTCTTATACTGCAGAGCAAGTAATGACAGCAACGCCTGTTGTCCCTGTAATTGTTGTTGATGATGTTGCGCAGGCTGTATCACTTGGTAAAGCACTTGTTGCTGGCGGTGTACCTGTTTTAGAAGTTACTTTGCGTACACCTGCTGCCTTAGAAGCGATTACTGCGCTTCGTAAGGAAGTGCCTGATGCCATTGTTGGAGCGGGAACAGTGTGTTCACGTGAGCAATATATTCAAGCGATCGAAGCGGGCTCTCAATTTATCATTAGTCCAGGAATGACAGCGGATTTATTGGCGGTAGGCAAAGAGTACGATGTGCCATACTTACCTGCTGTGGCAACGATTTCTGATGTTTTGTTGGGAATGGAATACGGATATGACCGTTTTAAATTTTTCCCAGCAGAAGTGAATGGCGGTGTGAAAGCATTGAAAGCATTTGGTGGTCCATTACCGCAAATTAAATTTTGTCCAACGGGCGGGATTGGTGCTGACAACTTCCGTGAGTATTTAGCATTGCCTAACGTGCTTTGTGTGGGTGGTTCGTGGATTGTCCCAACAGATTTGGTTCGTGCGGGTAAATGGGATGAAATTACTGAATTGGCGAAATCTGTCGCTCAGTAGTTAATCCATTCAGATCAACTGAATCTGTATATTGATAAAAAAGGGAGAAGAGCTTGGGCTCTTCTCCCTTTTTTGCGTGTTGGTGTTTGTTATTGTTATAGGTTCTCTTCAGCAAATTCAGCGAGTCGGCTTCGTTCTATGCCGTTGACGTGCATAATACTGGCGTATTTAAAGGATTTTGTTTTTTCGACTAAATAGGTTAAACCGGATGTCAGTGGGGTTATGTACTTGTTATCGATTTGTGCCAAGTTGCCAAGTACGATGATTTTTGAATTGCTGCCTACGCGCGTTACGATGGATTTGAGCTGAAACTGTGTTAAGCCTTGTGCTTCATCGATAATAATTAAAGCGTTGTTGAAGGAGCGGCCGCGCATGAAGTTCAACGATTTGAACTGAATGTTGGCCTTTTGTTTTACGTAATCGATACTGCTAAAAGAGTGCTCGTCGGCGCCGTGCAATATTTCTAGGTTATCATCAAATGCGGCTAGCCAAGGCGCCATCTTCTCTTCTTCTGTGCCGGGTAAGAAGCCAATATCTTCTGCCATTGGTGGAGTTGATCTAGCAACGATGATCTTATTAAAGCGCTTTTCCTCCATAGTGACTTGTAGTCCATAAGCTAAAGCCAATAGGGTTTTGCCTGAGCCTGCTGGACCTGTCATTACCATTAAGTCGGAGTTGTCGTGACGTAATAGATAAAACGCCATAGCTTGCTCTAGATTGCGTGGTAGTATGCCCCAGAAATTTTGATTCATCAGATGTTGCTTGTTGATATCAAGCAAAAAGACGTGTTCTTGATCAAGATTGACTACAAATCCAATAAAATCTTCATCATCAACCACAAACATATTTAAATAGATGTTGGGTAAATGGCTTTTGTTAATGACGTGTACAGTGTGACGGCCATGGGCTTCGGTTTTTACACTTTCTATCGTTGACCAAAAACTTCCGTTGAACTGGGTATAGCCTTTGCTCATTAAGTCGAGGTCATCGAGAACCTTGTCTTTTCTATAGTCTTCTACGCGCTCTAGCCCAGAGCCTTTTGCTTTGATGCGCATGTTGATGTCTTTGGTTACAAGGCAAACAGAAGATCGTGGGTGAGTGGCCTGTAGGCTTAGTCCAACATTGATGATGCGATTGTCGTTGGCGTGGTCGTGATTGCCATTTAAAAAAGGTACGTTGTCAGTGAGGGTAATTTGTTGGTCCGGGTAGATAGCTAAAGAGCCTTCACAGCGTTTGGAGTCTGTGTCATTGCTAACTGTGCTGATTGGAACGCCTGCTTGCAGTTCCCGGGGTGTGGCATCGCCGACGATCTTATCAATGGTGTTGATTGCTACACGAGCTTCGCGGCTCACGTCTTTGTCTCTCCTGTCTTTAATGACATCTAACTCTTCAAGGACGGTCATAGGGATAACGACCTTGTGTTCGGCAAAAGCATAAATTGCTAACGGGTCGTGCAATAACACATTGGTATCAAGAACGTAGATTTTTTCCATAGAGTATTACTCCTGCAATGAACATGAAGTTTCTTTTGAAGGGCGAATGAACGAATAAAAAAAATAGTACTTAGTGTCTTTTTGGAGAGCTGAAATTTCAGTTGGTACGGATCGTAATGTTGTAGAAAGTAGCTGGCTAGATGTTGCATCTGCCAAGGGAGGGTAGAGAATTGAGTTATTTTGATTATGGTTTTGTAGCAAGCCAAACCTCACTGTCTTTATCCATACTCTAATCAGAGTGTATGACAGTTTTGTTGCTTATGCTTGTTCTAATGGGTTTTTTTAACATTTTTTGGTTATAAAAAAACCGCTGTTTATGGCAGCGGTTTTTTTATAGCTAATCGTATCATTCGTCTAAGAAGCTTCTTAGGTGCTCTGAACGGCTAGGGTGACGTAGTTTGCGTAGTGCTTTGGCTTCGATTTGACGAATACGCTCACGAGTAACATCGAACTGTTTACCAACCTCTTCAAGAGTATGGTCGGTGTTCATATCGATACCGAAACGCATACGTAACACTTTGGCTTCACGAGCGGTTAGACCAGCAAGTACCATCGTTGTTGATTCACGTAAGCCTTCAATAGTTGCGATATCAATAGGAGATTCAGCACCATCGTCTTCAATAAAGTCACCTAGGTGAGAATCTTCATCATCACCAATTGGTGTTTCCATTGAGATCGGTTCTTTAGCAATCTTAAGAACTTTACGAATTTTATCTTCTGGCATGTCCATGCGAGCAGCCAACTCTTCAGGCGTTGCTTCGCGTCCCATTTCCTGAAGCATCTGACGAGAGATGCGATTCAGTTTGTTAATCGTTTCAATCATGTGTACTGGAATACGGATTGTACGAGCCTGATCGGCAATAGAGCGAGTGATTGCCTGACGAATCCACCAAGTAGCATAAGTCGAGAACTTATAACCACGACGATATTCAAATTTATCAACGGCTTTCATCAGGCCAATATTACCTTCTTGGATAAGATCCAAGAACTGCAAGCCACGGTTGGTGTACTTTTTCGCGATAGAGATAACCAAACGTAAGTTGGCTTCAACCATTTCTTTCTTAGCTCGACGAGCTCGAGTTTCCCCGATAGAAATGCGACGGTTGATTTCTTTTAGTTCTGCGATGGTCAGACCAGTGTCTTTTGAAACAGCACGAAGCTTGCGCTGGCTACGCATAAACTCGGCTTCGTTTTCTTCAAGAGATGCAGCGTAATCAGCACCAGAAGCAATTTGCTCCTTAAGCCAATCAGGATTTGTCTCATTGCTTGGAAAGCGCTTCAAAAACTCGGTTCTTGGCATGCCCGCTTTGCGTACACACACTTGCATGATAAGGCGCTCTTGGTCGCGTACTTTTTCCATACGCGAACGAACACGATCAATTAAATCATCAAACAGCTTAGGTACAAGCTTGATAGGAGCAAAGCTGATACTTAATTCTTCTTGCTTGCTCTTTACCGCTGGATCTTGTCGATTGCTATTTGCTAGCAAGACTTTTAGCTCTTCGTAAATGCGTGAAATATCATTGAAGCGCAGTGCTGTTTCTTCAGGATCAGGACCGTTATCGGTTTCTTCTTCGCTGTCTTCAGAATCATCATCGTCGTCATCACTGTCTACAGTGTCTTCTTCGATCGCAGGCTCTTCTGTTACGGCTTCCTCGAAAACAGGTTCTTCACCATCGCCATCGATGAAACCGCTAAATATATCGCTTAGACGGCCTTCTTCTTCCTGCACTTTTGCATAAGCATCTAGTAGTACGTCTACCGCACCTGGAAAGTAAGAGATAGCCGCCATGACTTCGCGTGTGCCTTCTTCGATACGCTTGGCAATCGCAATTTCGCCCGCACGAGTCAATAGCTCA
This sequence comes from Marinomonas rhizomae, assembly GCF_024397855.1. Classification (NCBI taxonomy): domain Bacteria; kingdom Pseudomonadati; phylum Pseudomonadota; class Gammaproteobacteria; order Oceanospirillales; family Oceanospirillaceae; genus Marinomonas; species Marinomonas rhizomae. Next base: position 3,485,053 of record NZ_CP073343.1, on the reverse strand, counting down.
ACAGTACCCATTTCACGCATATACATACGCACTGGATCCGTTGTTCTGGTGATATCACCTTCTACTGCGGCTAGGGCGGCGGCAGCTTCTTCCGCTGCAGCTTCATCTGTAGCGTCACCTTCTTCCATAAGAAGGTTATCTTTATCTGGTGCAACTTCAGAAACCGTAATGCCCATGTCGTTGATCATGGCAATGATTTCTTCTACTTGCTCCGGGTCTGAAAGGTCATCAGGGAGGTGGTCGTTAACTTCGGAAAAAGTTAGGTAACCTTGTTCTTTACCCTTGGAGATCAGCTCTTTGAGACGTGACTGTTGAGTGTCTGGCATTCGACAACCTATCGTTAGAAATTCATTTGGGAGTTTAGCAAGCCGCGGATTATAACAAAATTATTCACTTTTATCCACCGAATCCTGTTTTTTTGAATGAAAATTAAACGCTGTTTAATGTTTTTTCTGTCTAATTAAATCCATTAAATTTCGCAGTTCTTGCTTGCTGCTATTATCCTTTATGGATTCGTTCCCCTGACTTTTCAACCGTGCAATGCTGCTATTTAATCCAAGATTTTTTTCTAATGCTAAAACCATATCAAGAACTTCTTGTTGCGCATTGGTGATTTTTTGCTTGGTTGTTGCATCTTGGTGGTTTAATAGTGCGTAAATAGACGATATTGTGGCTGGATCTGTTATTTCACCTAACAGATGTCCCGTGTTTTTATTAGGGTGTTTTGCGAAATATCTCCATATTTTGCAAAAGATCTGCAGCTCTTCATTGGCTTGATTTACCAATGGGTCTGGTAAATCAATGTCTTTCGCAATGTGTGGGTGCAGTAAAAGGCACAGTGAGGCTTGCTTGATTCGACTGAGACTCGGCGCTGCAGGTGGTAGTGCGGGCTCGTCGTTATAGAATTTCCCTTTAGAAAAAGGTTTTTTCCCAAATGGTTTTTTAAATGAGCCTTGTGTCTTGGGTTGAGCTGCTGGTGCGTTGTAATCGTCATGATGAAAATCATCATAACCACCATGAGAGGGTTCGTAATCGTAGTGGCTTAGGTCTGGTGTGTCGCCATCAAAATGTTGAACTTGCTGTGTATGGCTTTGAGGTGTTAGCTCGTGACCTTCCGTCGGTATGTGTTGGCGGCGAGTTTTGAAAACGGTGTTGCCTAGTGTTTCGCTATCTATGCCAGATTGGTCGCTTAATTGGCGAATTAATACCGAGCGAAAAGTTAGCTCTTTCGGAATTTGTTTGATCATTTCCATGGCATTACGGGCAAACTGTGCTTCACCTTCTTCGTCGCCAAGGGTGACTTGATTTCGGGCGTGATCAAATAGAACGTGTGATAAAGAGGATGCGTCATCTAAGCGATGGTTAAAGGCTTCTTTACCTTCTTTTCTAACAAGAGAGTCAGGGTCTTCGCCCTCTGGCAAGAATAAAAAACGCACCTGTTTTTCATCTTGCATAACAGGAAGGGAGGCTTCTAGGCCTCGTATAGCGGCTGAGCGGCCAGCTTTATCGCCATCAAAGCAAAGTACAACCTTGCTAACTAGTTTAAATAATTTGCGTATGTGTTGGCTATTTACGGATGTTCCTAGTGTGGCGACCGCATTGGTAATGCCGTGTTGGGCTAGCACTATGACATCCATATAGCCTTCGACCACAATAATTTGATCGAGTACAGGCGTGTTTTGCTTTGCCTCAAACAAACCGTAAAGTTCTTGGCTTTTTTGAAAAACTGGCGTTTCTGGAGAGTTTAGGTATTTGGGTTTTTCATCGCCAAATGCACGCCCACCAAAGGCAATAACTCGACCTCGCGAATCACGTATAGGAAAAATAATTCGATCACGAAAGCGGTCGTAGTAATGACCTGGTTGATCTTTTTTTTCAATCAACATGCCGCCAAGAAATAATTGTTCTTGGCTTTCTGCACGAGTACCTACCTTTTTGAGGAGGTTATCCCATCCTGCTGGAGCATACCCTAAGCCAAATACTTTGGCGATTTGACCTGATAACCCACGGTCTTTGGATAAATAGTCGGTGGCCTTTTTCTTATCAGGGTGCTGTGTTAATTGTTGCTGATAAAACTGTGAGCTTTCAGAAAGGCGTTTAAGTAGCTCTGCGTTTTGCTCGTATCTATCTGGCGCGCCTTGTTCTCTCGGAACTTCCATACCAGCGTCTTTGGCGAGGGTTTCAATCGCATCGACGAAGTCTACATGATCATGTTCCATCACAAATGAAATGGCGTTACCGCCGGCGCCACAGCCAAAGCAGTAATAAAATTGCTTGTTGGGGTTTAAGCTAAAAGAAGGGCTTTTTTCATTATGAAAGGGGCAGAGGGCACTGTAATTTTGCCCGGTTTTTTTTAAGCTAATACGAGACGCAACCACGTCGGTTAAGTCGGTTCGAGCGAGTAGCTCATCTATAAACTGATCAGGAATGCGTCCCGCCATGGTATTAGCCTAATTGTGCTTTCACTTGTTTGCTGATCTGTGCCATGTCGGCACGGCCTTGTACTTGAGGTTTTACAATGGCCATAACAGCGCCCATTTGTTGCATGGAGCTGGCACCCGTTTCTGCAATTGCAGCTTTAACAATCTCACCGACTTCATCATCAGTCAATGGCGTTGGCAAAAATTCACTAATGATTACCATCTCTTCTTTTTCGACTACGGCTAGATCTTCGCGGCCACCGTCAATGAACTGTTGGTAGGAGTCTTTGCGCTGCTTGTTCATTTTATCTAACACGGCCAATACGCGTGCATCATCTAGCTCAATGCGTTCATCGACTTCAATTTTTTTACATTCAGATAAAATGGTGCGAATTACGGTCACACGCTGTTTTTCTTTGGCGCGCATCGCTGTTTTTAGTGTGTCTGAGATGTGTTTTTTTAATTCTGACATAGGATCCTCTTTAAATTCATGGTGCTTTAATTCATTGAGACGGTTGCTCGCGGTGTCGTGCTGGGGTCTCTTTGGAAACAAAAAAAACGGCTAGTTGCTTAACTAGCCGTTTTTTATAAGCCTAAATGTTAGAAACGTCTAGGCAAACATTTGTTCTTTAGCAAATTGCCAAACGGCAGATTGGCCTAGTACAAACGTTGAAATTTCTTCTGCTCACGAGAAACTTTCTTAGCGTGACGTTTAACAGCAGCGGCTGCAGCACGTTTGCGAAGAGTAGTTGGTTTTTCGTAGCATTCACGACGACGAACTTCAGCCAAAACACCTGCTTTTTCACAAGAGCGTTTGAAGCGACGTAGAGCGATGTCAAATGGTTCGTTATCTTTTACTTTTACAGCTGGCATGTTATTACCTTCAATAATATTTTTTTAAAGTTTAAGCATTCACAAAAACGGCGTGAATCATACCCGTATTTATTGGGCTTTCAAAGCGCGCTTTTGTTGAACAGAGTGTGATCCGCTATGGATCGATTTTTCTAGGCTAAAAAAAGCCCAACCCTGAACAGACTATTGTCGCGTCTGTAACTGTATTCATTCTTTAAGAGGGTGTTTGGATCGCCATATCATTTACATAAGAAGCACGAAATATAAGAAGTGCTTACATCAGTAGCTATGTGCCAAACTAGAAAAATCACCTGCCTTTTAATTTAAACATTTAAAACGCGCGCATTATAATGCTTTTACTTTGGCATGTCTAATTTCATTTGGGTAGTTTGCTAAGGAAGTCGCTCTTTGCTCTGCAATGGTCGAGATAGATAGGGTACAATGCGCTCAAATTATTGATGAGATTATTCTAATGAAAGTATTGGGATTAGAAACCTCTTGTGACGAGACAGGTATCGCGATTTACGATACTGAAAATGGCTTGTTGGCCCACAAGATTTATTCTCAAATAGCGCAGCATGCTGAGTACGGTGGTGTGGTGCCTGAATTAGCGTCTCGTGATCATGTTCGTAAGACCTTGCCTCTTATTGATGAAGTATTACAAGAAGCGGGAATGAAAAAGTCAGAATTGGATGCGATTGCTTATACCAGTGGCCCAGGTTTGGTTGGTGCTTTGATGGCTGGCGCCACAATTGGTCGCTCTTTAGCGTATGCGTTAGGTATTCCTGCTTTGGGTGTGCATCACATGGAAGGTCATCTTTTAGCACCTATGTTAGAAGAGTCTCAACCAGCGATGCCGTTTATTGCTTTACTGGTTTCTGGTGGGCACACTCAATTGGTTCGAGTGGATGGTATTGGTGAATATCGTTTATTAGGTCAATCACTTGATGATGCCGCTGGTGAGGCCTTTGATAAAGCGGCAAAAATGATAGGTTTACCTTACCCCGGTGGCCCACAGATAGCTGCCTTGGCAAAAAAGGGTGATCCAAAGTCAGGGTTGAAATTCCCTCGCCCTATGACTGATCGCCCAGGCTTGGATTTTAGTTTTAGTGGTTTGAAAACGGCGTTTTTGACGGCCGTTCATGATGCATTGGATAACGATCGTTGTGATGAGCAGTTTAAAGCGGATGCCGCATTAGCGTTTGAAACTGCAGTGGTTGATACCTTGGTAATTAAATGTCGTCGAGCTTTGGAAGCGGAAGGGCTGAAACAACTAATTATTGCCGGTGGCGTAAGTGCAAATCAGCGCTTACGTGAACAGCTTGAAAGCCAGTTGAAAAAAATTAAGGCCAGTGTGTTCTATGCGCGACCAGAATTTTGTACCGATAATGGTGCTATGATCGCTTATGCAGGTGCGCAGCGTTTAGTAAATGGTCAATCTTCGGAATTGAGTTTATCGATACGTGCCCGCTGGCCTTTGTCTGAATTGCCATCTTTGAAGGAATCTTAATATGAAAGACTTGGTCTTTATTGAAGGTCTCAAAACGCAGGCCGTAATAGGCGTGTATGAGTGGGAAAAAAAGATTCAACAGGATTTAGTGTTTGATTTGGAAATGGAGCATGACAACCGAGTTCCAGCTGAAACGGACGATCTTGCTAAGACGCTAGATTATGAGGCTATCTCAAATTATATTTTGGCATTTTGTGCTGAACGTCAATTTGAGTTAATTGAAACCTTGGCCGAGCATTTGGTCGGAGAGTTGATTGGGCAGTTTAAGTTGAATGCTGTCACCTTGACCTTGCGTAAGCCGGGTGCTGTTTCTGCAGCGCAGGCAGTTGGCGTGAAAATTCATCGAAAGTCTGCCGTCACTTACTAGATGTTAAGCATTCGTAAGTGAGAGCAGGTGGTCCAGTATTAGGATATAAGTGGCGATAGGGTTTTATCTAACGCTTCGGCGCGCACCTTTTTCAGTGCTTGGCCCAGTTCAGCGCCGCTTAAGCCTTGTTTAATTAAACCAGCCGCATTGATTGTCGCCGTTGTGTTTCGTAGTAGTTGCCAATGCTCAATTTTGCTGTTGGTTAAATGGCTTAAAACCTCAATCAGTAATATAAATGGTTGAGGTTTTTTTATGGCATTAACAGACGTTAACCAGTTTTCCCACGCAACAGAATCCATCGGAATGCATTGGTTTTCTAAAAAAGAGCGGGTTTGTTCTGCGAGAATCTTAAACTGGTTGGGGCAACGAATACGCTGATGAAGTTGAGTAAGTTTTGCTAGTGGTGTGTCTTTACAAAGAATGGCCCAGCGCTGAGCGGGTGTCAGCTCTACCTGATTTAATGTGTCTGTGAGTGTTTTATTGTTCCCCCAAATAAATCCTGGAAACAGGGTTTCTAATGCATTTGCTTCTTTTAAAACAGAGAAAAAAACATCGGCATGGCGAGTGGTTAGTGCTTTTTCTAGCTCTTTCCAAATACGTTCTGCACTCAATGTTGATAGTTCACCTGAGTCGCTAATTTTTTGCATCAAAGATAGGGTTTCTGGTGCGATGGTAAAGCCAAAATGTTGGAAGCGTGCTGCAAAACGAGCGACTCGTAATACGCGTAGTGGGTCTTCTATGAAGGCTTCGGATACGTGACGAAACACTCGGTCGAGCAAGTCTTGTTGACCATTAAATGGATCGATTAAGGTGCCATTTTTATCTTGTGCGATGGCGTTGATGGTCAGATCTCGTCGCTCTAAATCTTCTTCTAAGCTGATATCTGGAGAGAAATCGCAGATAAATCCAGTATAGCCTTCGCCTTGCTTTTTTTCTTTGCGGGCAAGGGCGTATTCTTCTTTGCTTTTAGGATGTAGGAAAACAGGAAATTGTTTTCCTACTTGTTGAAACCCTTTTCTTTCAAGCTGTTCTGGTGTTGCGCCTGTGACGACCCAGTCATGGTCGATCACTGGAAGTTCAAGTAGCGCGTCTCTGACAGCGCCGCCTACGAGGTAGACTTGATAAGAGGGTGACATTGTTATTTAGTTACCTGTCTCGCATTGGTCTGGGAACATTGCGCTCCATTGACTAAAGCCGCCATTTAAAGAGTAAACTTCTTTAAAGCCCTGAGAGGCTAGGTATTCTGCCGCACCCTTGCTGCTATTGCCGTGATAACAGCAGACAATAACGGGTTGGTTTTTATCTGTGTTATCAATGAAATTTTGAACGTTGTCATTGGTAAGGTTAATAGCATTTGTCATGTGGCTATTTTCAAAGCTAACCAAGTCACGGATATCTACGACAGCAGCGTTACTTTCAATGATTGGTAGAGCGTCAGCGATGTCGATACAAGTGTAAGTCATGAGTTCTTCCGATTAATTGTGCAAGGTGTACTGAAGCGATGTCTGTCTTCAAGGCGTAATGCGGTCAGGCTCCCACCCCAGACGCAACCCGTATCAAGTGCATGAATGCGTTCTTTCTGGGTTTTGCCTTCTAGTGCGGCCCAGTGACCGAAAACAATGTGGCAGTTTTCAGGTACGTTTGTTGGGTAGTTAAACCATGGTGCGTAGCCTTTCGCGGCTGTGTTGATGCCTTCTTTTGATTCTAGATCGAGCTTACTGCTTTCATCGCAGAATCGCATGCGAGTTAGATAATTGGTAATCGCACGAAGGCGATCCAGCCCTGTTAGGTCGTCGCTCCATTTATTTGGCTTATTACCATACATGGTGGCAAAAAATTCATCAACACTGTCTGATTTCAGTTTATCTTCGACTTCTTTGGCTAGAGCTTGTGCCTGTATTAAATCCCAGCAAGGTGGAATACCTGCATGAGTCATAACGGTATTAAGTTGCTCATCATAATGAAAGAGAGGTTGATTGCGTAACCAATTCATCAAATCATCACGATCGCCAGCAGTGAGTATTTCTGCCAGCGTATCGCCACGTTTCAGCTGTCCGTAGCCATGAGATACAGCGAGTAAATGAAGGTCATGATTACCTAAAACTACGGTCGCATTATTGCCTAAAGATTTGATGAAACGCAGTGTTTCTAATGATTCCTCACCGCGGTTGATTAAATCCCCAGCGAACCAAAGTTTATCTTGCTCGGGGTGGTAATTGATTTGTTCTAATAGCTGAACAAGAGGCGTCAGACAGCCTTGTAAATCACCAATAACATAGGTTGCCATAGATAGCCTCAGTGAACCTGGTTTGGAACGGACAAGGTGAACGGACGAATAGGGGCTTTGAACTCTGTGCCATCATCGGCCAGAAACTGATAGCTGCCTTGCATGCTACCAACCACAGTTTCCATCACTGTACCGCTGGTGTAATGAAATGATTCACCAGGTCCCAAATATGGGTATTCTCCAATGACGCCGCTGCCTTTGACTTCTTGAACTTGTTCGTTGCCATCGGTGATTATCCAATGACGAGTTTGAAGTTTGGCTGATTCGGTTCCGCAGTTGGTAATAGATATATGATAAGCAAAAACATAGCGTGATTCAGCTGGTGTTGATTGATTTGCTAAGTATTCTGTGCGAACGGAAACCACGACATCATATTTTTGCATTTACCCTTCCTTTTTGAGGACGTAGTTGGTGATTCGAACAAAGTCTTCTACGTCTAATCTTTCTGGGCGCAGTGTCGGATCAATGTTCAGTGCGGCAAAGTCTTCATTGTCTAAAACGCCTTTGTAGTTATTACGCAGGGTTTTGCGACGTTGCTGGAAGCCGATTCTTACCATATCTTCGAGCATTTTGATGTTGCTTACTGGGTAAGGCAGTATTTTGTGAGGTGTCATTCTGACAATCGCAGAATCCACTTTCGGCGCGGGGTCAAAGGATTCTGGCCCAACGATGAATAGTGATTCGACAGCACAATAATACTGAGCCATAACACTTAAACGACCATATAAGCTGTCGCCAGGGCGTGCTGCTAAACGATCGACAACTTCTTTCTGAAGCATGAAGTGCATGTCTTCAATCGCATCCGCTTGGCTTAATAAGTGAAAAATAAGCGGAGTTGATATGTTGTAAGGTAAGTTGCCTACAACGCGAATAGCTTGTTCTTCTGTTCTTAGGGAGGTGAAGTCAAACTTCATCGCATCGGCTTCATGAACAGTAAGTTCAGGGAAGCGAAACAGATTCACTTTTAAAATAGGGATCAGGTCTCGATCAAGCTCAACGACATCCATGCGCTCAGTGACACTGATAATACCTTCCGTTAGTGCGCCTTTACCGGGCCCGATCTCAACGATACGCTGACCTTTTTTAGGTCCAATACAGGCTACAATGCGTCGAATAACACCGTGATCATGAAGGAAGTTTTGGCCGAATCTTTTTCTGGCTTTATGGGGTTGTGGTTTGCTCATTTAGAAAACTTTTTCGCGTTATTTGCCATGTTAATAGCATGTTGAATGGCCACTTTAAGGCTGCCGTTATTTGCTTTGCCTGTGCCAGCCAAATCAATGGCTGTGCCGTGGTCGACGGATGTCCGAATAATGGGTAAGCCTAAAGTAATATTTACGGCATTACCAAAACCTGAGTATTTTAACACAGGTAAGCCTTGATCGTGATACATAGCCAAGGCGCAGTCGGCATCATTTAGGTATTTTGGTGTGAACAGTGTGTCTGCTGGTAGCGGTCCTATTAGGTTTAAACCCTCTTGGCGCAGCTTATTGAGTGTCGGAATGATAACGTCAATTTCTTCTCGGCCAAGGTGACCATCTTCACCTGCATGAGGATTTAGCCCACAAACTAAAATTTTAGGTTGTGCAACGCCAAATTTCTCTTGGAGATCTTGGTTTAGTGCTTTCACTACAAGGCTTATACTTTGTTCTGTAATGGCTGCAGAAACATCTTTTAAAGGTAGGTGAGTGGTTACTAGTGCTACCTTCATAGCTTCTGTCGCTAGCATCATGACAACATGAGGAGACTGGCATTGGGCTTGAAAGAACTCAGTGTGCCCAGAAAAGTGTACACCAGTTTCGCACAAAATACCCTTGTGAACAGGCGGCGTAACAATGGCATCAAACTCTTTTCGAATGCAGCCTTCTCCCGCTTGTTTCAAGGTTTCTAAAACATAGGCAGAGTTCGCAATATCCAGAGTGCCTGCCGTGGCTTTTTTCGCCATTTGTATTGGCAAGACGCTAATAGTACCTTGCTTATGTGCTTTGGCATCTCCTGGTTTGTTGAGTGTTTGAATGTCTGCCGTAATACCTAAAGCTAACGCTCTTTCTTTCAGTAATTCTGGGTCCGCGAGGATAATTAAACGAGCAGAGAATGTCTGCTCGTTTAAAGCCGTTAAAATAATATCTGGGCCGATACCTGCGGGTTCACCAGAGGTAATGGCAATAATGGGGAATGACTCTACCGGATTATGTGCCATTGTTTTCTCTTATTTTTTAATGTCAATAAAGGCGTCAGCACGTAACTCATCAAGCCAATTGCCAAGCACGATATCTTGTTTCTGTGCCATTAAAGCGCGTTCTGCATTGCTACGTTTCACTTTGTCGCTGATGTCGGCTTCACGGCGGCCTTCAACTTCTAATATATGCCAGCCAAATTGTGTACGGAATGGTTTGCTGATACCTCCGACACTGGTTTTTTTCATCATGTCTTCAAACTCTGGGACCATTGTACCTGGGGTAACCCAGCCCAAATCACCACCTTGTAGCGTTGAACCTTGGTCTTCGCTATATTCTTTGGCTAATTGAGCGAAGTCCGCACCGTTTTCTAATTTTTTATAAAGTTCATCTGCTAGGGCTTTGGTTTGATCCATATTTCGTATTTCATTTGCCCTAACTAGGATATGTCGTGCTTTGGTTTGTTGTTGCAGGGTGACATCTGGAGAGCGCTTCTCAATTACCCACAAAAGATGAAAGCCAGCATTACTTTGTAAGGGACCAATTAGTGGGCCTTTTTCAGTTTCTAATGCTCGTACAAATAGCGGAGGCAACTGATTGAGTGGACGCCAGCCCAAATCACCACCTTCAATGGCAAATTGGCCATCTGAGTTTTCGATTGCTTGTTGAACAAAGTCATTCTCAGAACTTATGTTTTTGGCAATGCTGTTGATTTTTGCTGCTGCTTCTTCGGGGTTGCTTGCGCGAATAAGCAAGTGGCGCAGATGCACCTGATCTTTTTCTTTTGTGATGCTGGTGTCTGAGCTGAGGTAGTCGTTAATTTCTTGGTCAGAAATAGAGATACGCTTTTTAACAATTTCTCTTTTTATGTTGTTAATTAGGATTTCTTGTTCAATTTGCTCACGGTAGCGTGTGTAATTAATGCCTTTGCTTGCAAGGACATTCTTTAGGCCTTGTAAGTCTAGGTTCATATTTTTCGCTACGCCTAGGATGGCATTGTCCACTTCAGAGCTAGAGGCTCGCATGCCGACTTTGCGAGCATAATTAATCTGCAATGCTTCATCTATCATTTGGTTGAGTATTTGGCGGTGTATATTATCAGTCATTACGCCGCCAGGAACTCGATCTTTCACAATCTGAAAGCGGCTCACAATGTCGCTTTCTAAGATAGGTTTAGAGTCAACAATGGCTGCTATACCGTCAATTTTTGTAGGTTCTGCATGCAGTGCGTGTAGCGGTATCAGTGTAAATAAAATAAATGTAAAAAAATAAAATAACTTCATGATTAATATCCAACTTTTCCTTGGTTCCAATAGTTATTGGCAATACCGCTAGCGTTTTCGTTCGCTCGACCTGCAGTGCTTAAACCACGTAAAATAAATTGTAAAAAAATGCCTCTATCAAATATATTGTCATCATCAAGCCAATCTTGATAACTCAGTGATACTTTGATGCAGCAGTTTTCGTAGCCTAGTCCGGCTGTTTGTTTAGTGAGGTCTTCTTTTAAGAAGTCATAAGTGTATTGTGTAAAGGCTGACCAATTGTTATTTATTGGAAAAATTGCTCCAACACTTGCTTGTTTTGCATCGTTTTTTGCATTTATATTATTGATCGAATACAGGTAGCTTAAGTTGATTTTTACATCATCAATTGGTTCCATGGCTGTAATAAATTGCGCTAAATTGACCTCGTCGTCGTCCATGTTGTAATTCACATTCCCAGTCAGACTATAGCGGTTGCCATTGTAATTAGCTGATGTTAGTAGGTCACTGCGCTTTGAATCGTCAACTGCTGAGCCTTTGATTGTATTTCCACTAATACCAACATAACGGTCTTCTAAATAGAAGATCTGACCGGCTTTAAATGACCATTTTTCATTATTATTTTCATCATACAGACGACTCTCTAAACCAAGTGTAATTTGTTCCGTATCACCAATTCGGTCATTGCCGTTAAAGCGAGTGTGGCTATATGCCTGAGAATACGTCATGGTTGGTTCGCTGGCATCAAAAACAGGAATTTGATCTTGTGATTGGAATGGAGAATTCAGGTAGCTTAAGCGAGGTTCAAGTGTTTGACGCCACACGCTACTTTTCAGCGTCAAGCGACGCTCAAACATTACCGATGAGTCAATGTAGCCACTGATATGCCCAATTGATGTTTCGCTGTCTGTAGTTGTTTTGTAGTCATGCAAGTCATAGTCACGGTATTGCGCTAAAAAACCTGTGGTTAGGCTTCCCCAAGCATTTTTGAAATTCAACTTTGAGTCTTGTCTAACGGCAATGCGTTGGCCATCAAAATTGTCTTCTGCTGGGTCATAAAAGTCTGTGTATTGGGTGTCAATTTTATAGTCTAAAAGAGATGTCGCTATCCGGTAAGAGCTGTCTAAACGTGGTAACCATTCAAATGGCTCATTTTCTTTGTCATCGGGCGTTTGATAAGTTAAGTAGGTAAGTTTATTAAGAAAGTTACCGCTGTTAAAGCTAAAGTATGCACTACGTTCGTAATGATCTTTTTCATCGATCGACGTGCTGTTGGCTTCTGGGTATTTATCTTTTGTTGGGTTGTCTTCTAATACAAAACCAGCATTGAAGTTTTGGTTAAATTTTTGTGTGGATTGTAATTTTAACAGTGTCTGCTCGCCTTCGTCATTATCTGAAAAAGTAGACTGTTCATAAATGGTTTCGCCATAAGGGCTTAAGTGGCGAAACTCTATGTCAACCCCTTCTCCCTTGTTTTGGATAAATTGTGGCGTGATTGTAGCGTCGTAGTTTGGTGCAATATTCCAGTAAAAGGGAACTGAAAAGCTAAGGCTATCTGACCCTGAATAGCCAAAGCTCGGGAATAAAAATCCAGTTTGACGAGAATCGTTTATTGGAAAACGCAGCCAAGGAAAATAGAAAATAGGCAATTCACCGATACGAATTTGTACATGCTTTGCGGTTCCAAATCCGCTTTTTGTATCCAGTTCAATGGAACTGCCGTATAGCTTCCAGCTTTCTTGATTGGGTTCACAGGTTGTAAATAAGCCGTCTTCAATAAACACGACGCCATTTTGGCTACGAGATAAGGATTTTGCTTCTACACGTGCGCCACTGTCATAGCTAAGGAGCTTCGCGTCTTTGAATTTTGTTGGCTCATTATCATTATCTCCAATATAACTGCTTGAACTGCGAATCAGTTGGTTTTCACCGCGCAAGGTTACATTGCCAGTAGCTCGATAATACTGATCTGGGATGCCTTCTATTTTGTTCGCAGACAAAGTAGATTGTGGCTGTAAAATTTCCGCAGCTCCTTGAAGGTGAATGACTCCGTCTTTATCGCGAACAATAAGGTCCGCTTTGAGGTTTGTCCCTTTGACGTCGTTCGTTTTCCAGGCGTTAATATAGGATCCCTGACAATACTGACTTAGCTGCGCTTGCTGCTCCGTCGTTAGGGATTCTCTGGGCGTCCAGTCCCATTGATCTGCTTGCGCGTGTGCAAGAGGCAATATGAAAAGACTTTGAAAAAATAAAGCGTAGGTGCGTAAATGCTTAACCATGCAGGGTATACTTGTCGCCAATAATTATTGTCCGAAATCGGATGCTGCCCATAAGCGGATCCACGTTATAAGACAAATGATAATCTAAGCAGGCCCATAGGGGCTACCGATTCTGGAGAAATATCTTTATGTGGAAAATTGTTTGCGCAATTTTGGGTTATATTTTAGCGGGTTTTTTAGGCGGTCTGCTTGGCTTTATTGTCGGTGGTGTCGTTGATAGAGCACAAACTGGCGGTGCTTTCGGCAGTATTCGTGGTCGTGCTGATATGCGTCTTCAGCAAGAAACATTTTTTCGTACATTATTTTTGTTGATGGGACGATTAGCTAAGTCAGATGGTCAAGTTTCCGAAGCTGAGATCCAATTAGCGCAATCTGTCATGCAACGTTTACGATTATCGCCTGCCGCTCAAGAGCAAGCTAAGCAGTTATTTAATGAAGGTAAATCAGACAATTTTGACCTTGCATCTGTTTTAAGTAACTTTAAGCAAGTTGTCGGTCCTGGTGATTTAACTCGTACTTTATTAGAGGTATTGCTGGTATCTGCTTATGCAGACGGGCATTTTAGTGTTGAAGAAAAATCATTTGTGTCACAAGTTTGTGCGTATCTTGGTGTGTCTGTGGCTGAGTTTGAGGCGCTACACATTCAGGTTAAGCAGCAGGCGCACTTTAGACAAGGTTATCAGTCCTCTTCTAATGACTCCTCGTCCAATATGGGGTCAAAAGATCTGTTGAAGGCAGCCTATGAAGCTTTGGGTGTGACGCCAGAGATGAGCGATGCCGATATCAAAAAAGCTTATCGACGTCTCATGAGTAAAAATCACCCTGACAAGTTAAGCTCAAAAGGTTTGCCAGACGAAATGATTGAGTTAGCAAAAGAACGAACTCAAGAAATTCAGTCCGCTTATGAAATGGTCAAGAACGCGCGCAAGTAAACGTGTTTTTAAATTGTTAATTGTTAATGGGGCTTTCATAGAAAAGCCCTTTTTTTGCGCCCGGTAGTGACTTTCGTTGGTTTATTTGGGCGGTGTTCTGTTTTAAAAAGCCACGAACTCGCTGGACTAACAATTGTTTGCTGTTTTTTCCATTGACCCTATCTGGTAGGGCGTCTATCTGGATGAATTCGCCGTTTCTATCTGTTCTTTGATTGGCGGCTTGTTTGCGCCATAACGCAAACTGATCGTTGCCTGTTTTGTTTACATAATAATCGAGTATGGGCAGTGAGACTTGGCGAATTTTTTGTGCGACCTCATAGTCGGATAGGTTTTTTGGTGCTTCTATGTCAATAAGTGCTAATGCGTCGCCTGCATTTGGATTCGCTACTAAAAAACTGAGAGCGTAACTGGCTCCTGTGCCATAACCTAGAAAAACGAATTGATCGACGTCTTGCGTTTGAGCGTTATTAATAGCGGCTTGAATGCGAGCAAAAACCATTGTTTGGTTAGGCAGTTCAGCTGTTGGCGGTTGTGTATTGTCTGCTGGTGGCGTTGCCATTTTTACAGGTTCTGCACGTTTGATTATGTCGGGAACTTCAATAGATAGGGTGCACCAGCTGTATTCGGGCATCGCGTTGCGTAATGGTGCGATGGCATCAGGCCAATCAGGGTGTTCATTGTCTGAATGCAGCATGATCACACAGCCTTGAGTTGAACTGGTGAGAGATTGTCTATAAAGAGCAAGGAAAGGCGCTCCATCCGCTTCTAAGGTTTGTATTTGGTGGTCGAGTCGCCTTATTGTTAACGAGGTTTTTAGCGCATCAATCCGAGAAGCTTGAGGCTTAGGGATAATATAGTCTTTGTTGTTTTGTGTTGGTGTGTTTTGTTGTTGGGTTGATGGGGCGTTAGGCGTTGCTTGAGATTCTTCAGCCAAAAGACTTGACGTTGTGCTCAAGGAAAGAAGTGCAATGATAGCGTGACGTAAAGCAGTAAATTTATTCATTGTTTTCAATACTTCTTTTAAAGGCCTTGTTAAAATACGGTCTAAATTTTCATTATGAGACCTTTATTGTGTCACTGCTGGAGTCAGATATGAATGATTTTATCATTGCCCCTTCTATCCTTTCTGCCGATTTTGCTCGATTAGGCGAAGAGGTCGATAATGTCTTGGAGGCTGGAGCCGACATCATCCACTTTGATGTGATGGACAATCACTATGTTCCTAATTTAACGATTGGCCCTATGGTCTGTAAAGCGTTACGCAAGCATGGTGTTACTGCTGATATTGATGTACATCTGATGGTGAAGCCAGTAGATCGTATGATTGGCGACTTTATCGAGGCTGGGGCGTCTTTTATTACCTTTCACCCAGAAGCCAGCGAGCACATTGATCGCTCTTTGCAAATGATTCGGGACGGTGGGTGTAAGGCGGGTTTGGTATTTAACCCCGCCACGCCTCTTGAGCATTTAAAGTATGTGATGGATAAGGTTGATATGGTTTTGCTAATGTCGGTTAACCCAGGCTTTGGCGGTCAATCTTTTATTCCTGGTACCTTAGATAAATTGCGCGAAGCTCGTGCTCTGATTGATGCCAGCGGTTACGACATTCGTCTTGAAGTGGATGGTGGTGTCAGTGAAAAGAACATCGCTGAGATCGCGCGCGCGGGTGCAGACACGTTTGTGGCAGGCTCAGCTATTTTTGGCAAAGATGACTATAAATCAGTCATCGATACAATGCGCAAAGAATTGGCGAGTACACGTTAATGAAAACACCTAGCTATTTCTCTAAGTGGTTTGATGGTTGGCCAGCACTTGTTTGCTTGGACCTTGATGGTACCTTAGTAGACAGCGTGCCTGATATCGCGCGTGCTGTGGATGCCTTTTTGGTTGAGCTTGGTGCGGCGCCTGCAGGTGAAGAGCTTGTCCGTGGCTGGGTTGGCTTTGGTTCAGCTAAGTTGATTATGCAAGCGCTTGAGTGGGCTGAGATCGATTCGGCTCGACATGAAGAGGCGTATCGGATTTTTCTGACACACTATCATGCGCATTTGACCGACGGCACGACGCTTTACCCCAATGTGAAAGCCTTGCTAAAAGCTTTTAAACATAACGGTGTTCCTGTTGCTTTGGTCACTAACAAGCCTAGCGTGTTTGTGAAGCCAATGTTGGATCATTTTGAATTGACAGAGCAGTTTGGTTGGTTGTTGGGTGGTGACACCTTAGAAGAGAAAAAACCATCCGCTATGCCTTTACTGCATTGCAGTGAGTCTATTGAGGCGTTGCCTGAAAACTGCCTAATGATCGGGGATTCCATTACAGATTATAACGCTGCAAACAATGCTGGCTTTAAGTGCGCCTTGGTGACCTATGGTTATCATCAAGGTGTTGATCTTACTGGATTAGGCGCTGATGCGATCATTGATGATTTAGCCGAGTTGTTGGTCTGATTCAATCTTTTCTGAGAAAAATAAAGGGGTCAAACTGCTTTTGGTTTGCCCCCTTTTTTTGTGCTTAAGTGTATATTTTAATGGATTATTTTGAGTCCTGATCGTTCGCAGGCTGTTGTGTTGGTTCTTGTTCTTTCTGTGACTGCTTTGCTGAATTCTGTTCAGATGGTTTTGCTTGCTCTGACAACAGTGTCATTCGACTATCATTCGCCATATGAACCGTATGGGTCGGGAAGGCAACTTCAGCGTCATGTGATTCAATAATCTGCATGGCTTTGAAAAGTACATCTTGTTTAACGTCATGAAAAGTTCGCCAATCTACGGTTTTTGTATAAGCGTAAATGAAGAAGTCTAGAGACGATGGGCCGAATTGGTTAAAATTCACCATATATATTTCGTTGGTGTCTAGGTCTTCATGGTTGGCAATCATCTCTTTTATCTCAGATAGGACAGTTGAGAGAAGGCTAAAGTCGCAATAGCGGACGCCGATGGTCTCGTTAATGCGGCGATGGGACATGCGAGATGGGTTTTCGACTGAAATTAATGAAAAAGTTGAATTAGGCACATATAAAGGGCGTTTATCAAAGGTGCGAATACGGGTTTGACGCCAGCCTATGTGCTCTACGGTTCCTTCAATATTTTTGTCAGGTGAACGGACCCAGTCACCAATAGCAAAAGGGCGATCTAAGTAAACCATTAATCCGCCAAAGAAATTAGCCAGTAAATCTTTGGCGGCAAAGCCTACGGCAATGCCACCTACACCGCCAAATGCTAATACCCCAGAAACGCTATAGCCTAGAGTCTGTAATGCTACTAATACGGCGGTAATAATGACGGTTGCTCGTAACAGCTTGCTGATTGCGCTGGCTGTTGTGTAATCTACGGTGGTTGAAATTTTATTTGAAGTCGTTAGCGTTTTTTCACTTTCGGAGATGCAGCGTAAAACAAACCAGGTTAGCAGGGCAATAATACCGACTTCGCGGGTCGCCTTAATAAAAGATATGAAGTTAGGATCTAACTCTTTGCCAGATATCTCTGCCGCGACGCTTAACCCTGCTAACCATATGAATACACCAATTGGTTTTTGCGCAGCGTGAATTAAAACGTTATCCCAAGGTGTTTTGGTTTTTTCTAGTTGTCTGTCTATGCGCATTAAAATGCGAGTTGCAATAAAGTTGATGGTGAGAGTGATCAGTACCACTAAAAAGACTCGAACGATCCAGTGCATATTAGTATCACCCAGACCTAAATATACTTGCATTGTTTCCCAGTTCATTATGATTTCTCTATACCTTTGTCTTGTTTGTGAGTGGTTCGAAAGTTACATTCGACTATATAAGTAATAAGGTGCCCAAGCCCAAGAAGGCAACAAAACCTGCAATATCTGTCACTGTGGTTAAAATGACCGACCCAGATAACGCCGGGTCTATGCGTAATTTATCCAGTAAGACTGGTATTAGAACTCCTGATAGGGCAGCCATGATGATATTAACGATAATGGCTAGGCCGATGACCATGCCAAGCATTGGGCTTTCGAACCACCATAAAGTCACAACGCCAATGACAATCGCCCACAAAATGCCGTTTAATCCACCGACTTTTAGTTCTTTAGATAATAAAGACTTTAAGTTGCTGCGGGTTATTTGCCCAAGCGCTAAACCCCGCACAATCAAGGTTAGGGTCTGACTACCCGCAATGCCACCCATGGAAGCAACAACAGGCATTAATACGGCGAGTGCAACGACTTGCTGAAGGGTGGCTTCAAATAGCCCGATAAAAGCGGATGCTAAAAATGCCGTCAATAAATTTATGCCAAGCCAAATGCCACGCGTTGCTGCGCTGCGTTTTACTGGGGCAAATAAGTCTGATTCTTCGTTTAGACCTGCAGTCGACATCTGCTGAGCTTCATGCTCTAAACGCCATGTTTCCATGGCGAGCCCTGCGTGAAAACGCCCTAATAAAATTTGATTTTCATCAACTATAGGAAGTGCTGATAGAGAAGATCGTTCTAATAGCTCTGCGGCTTTCGTTAGTTCTGTGTCAGCGCGGATAAAGGTGCAATCTTCATCTATTAGGCTTGAAATAGGTTCATGGCCTTGTGCTTTGAATAGCTTATCGAACTTTACACAGCCAACCCAGCGGCCTGTTCTGTTTACTAAATACACCATGTCTGTGTAATCTGGAGTGTTCTTTTTAAGCAATCTTAGTGCTTCTGAGGTGCGAATGGATTGAGAGGCGATTAACAGCTCGTGATCAATCCAACGACCGACAACATCATCATCGTAAACAATACCTTGTTGGTAATACTCACGTTGCTTATTGTCCATCTGCTTTAGAGCAATGTCGACCAAGCGGTCTGGTAAGGAATCGGTTATCTCGAGTAGGTCTTCAGCGTCGACATCAGTGAACAGCGTTTCTATTTCTGAGTCGTCTAGCTCTTTTAATAATAACTGGCGAGATTCTCCGCGCATTTCAACCAAGATATCAAGGCGATTCGCTTGCTTGATATTGGCCCACGCTTGTCGTCGTTGGACGAGCGGTATGGATTCAAGGGCTAGCGCCACATCATCTGGTGTTAACTCAGAAATGGCCTTGTTAACGGACTCGGGTGAGTGCTCGTCATGAATGAGGGTTTCGATGAGGGCGGCGACTTGGCTATGCACAGGGCATCCTTAAAACACTAAATGATGGCAGTAAAGATAACATGGTTTCTAGTGTGCGGTATAACCACTTGTATATCAAACAAGGCTTTGTTTTTGCTCAATATTATTGAAAACCTTCCAAAACGCTGAAATAAGAATGGCAAATTACTGCACCAGCGGATAAAAGAATCGAGTATGTTGTGTACCTTGTTTTTGGTTTCTTCTATCTAAGGAGTGTGAGGTCTGGCGAGACAGAGTGTTCATGACAGTGTAGAATTTAGCGCACGTTAAAGATGCATGTTTTTATATTCTTTGAAAATGCATTCTGTTTTTTTTGTGTCTGCTTCTTTGGATTGTGGCGCAGGTATATCAACATTGTTTTATAGGCGTGTCCCTTCTTTATGTTATTGATGATTGATAACTATGATTCTTTTACTTACAACCTTGTGCAGTATTTTCGTGAGTTGGGTGCGGATGTGCAGGTTTATCGTAACGATGAAATTAGTGTTGAAGAAATTGAGCGGCTTGCGCCTTCGCATTTGGTAATTTCACCAGGGCCATGCACGCCCAATGAAGCGGGTGTTTCATTGGCTGTCATTGCGGCGTTTGCTGGGAAAATTCCAATATTGGGTATTTGCTTAGGTCATCAAAGTATTGGTCAGGTATTTGGTGGTGAGGTAATTCGTGCTAAAAATGTTATGCATGGTAAAACCTCGTTAATCTATCATCAAAACACCTCTGTGTTTTCTGGTTTGCCAAACCCACAGACAGCGACGCGTTATCATTCTTTGGTTGTTTCTGTTGACACGCTGCCCGATTGTCTAGAGGTAACTGCTTGGAGTCAAAACATAGCAGGTGATAGAGAGGAAATTATGGGAATTCGACATAAAACGCTTGCCGTTGAAGGAGTGCAATTTCATCCTGAGTCGATTCTGACTGAGTCGGGCCATGCTTTATTGGCCAATTTCTTAACAAGATAGTTTTTACACGATAGGAGAGGCTGGTGAATATTCAGAAGGCGATTGCTGCTGTTGTTGAGTGCCAAGATTTGAGCGCTGATGAGATGCGAATAGTGATGAATGGCATCATGACGGGAAAAGCTACGCCAGCACAGATAGGCGGTTTTTTAATTGGCCTAAGAATGAAAGGTGAAACGGTCGAAGAAATTACGGCAGCGGCTCAGGTTATGCGCGAATTATCCAGTAAGGTTCATTTGGATCTTGAGCATGTGGTTGATACCTGTGGTACTGGCGGAGATGGTGGTAACTTATTTAATGTGTCTACTGCATCGGCTTTTGTCGTTGCTTCTGCTGGTGGCAAGGTAGCTAAGCATGGTGGGCGTTCTGTGTCTTCGAAATCGGGCAGTGCCGATGTGCTAGAACAAGCTGGGATTTATCTTGGTCTGGATGCAGCGCAGGTTTGCCGTTGTGTTGAAGAAATTGGTTTAGGTTTTATGTTTGCGCCGAATCACCATTCCGCCATGAAGTACGCGGTAGGCCCTCGAAAAGAAATGGGCACACGTACTATTTTTAATCTGCTTGGGCCGTTAACGAATCCGGCCAATGCAAAATGCCAAGTGATGGGCGTTTTTCATCGAAAATGGGTTCGTCCTATTGCTGAGGTTTTAAAGGCGCTTGGAAGTGAGCACGTGATGGTGGTTCACTCTGAAGACGGTTTGGATGAAATTAGTATTGCAGCACCTACGTATGTTGCTGAGTTAAAAAATGGAGAGATCCTAGAATATAAAATTTCTCCTGAGGATTTTGGGATTCCATTGCAATCTATTGATACGATTCAAGCTGTCGATGCAACTGAAAGTCTTGCTTTAGTGAAAATGGCGTTGGATGGCAAAGGGAAGGTCAACCCCGCTAGAGACATAGTAGCTTTAAATGCTGGTGCCGCCATTTACGTGTCAGGTATTGCAGATAGTTTAGCGGAAGGGGTGAATATTGCGGAAGACGTGATTGGTGGTGGTACAGCCAAAGTTAAGATGTCTGAATTGGCTAGTTTTACACGTTGTTTTATGAGTCCTGACTCACTGTAATTATAGGAGCGGTAGCCTAATGCAAATAGAAACACCGACAATTTTAAAGAAAATTGTAGCTCGAAAATACGAAGAGATTACTGAGCGTAAATCTCATACACCTTATGGAAACTTAGAGGTCGCTGCATCTGTTGCGAATGTTCATAACGAGCCTCGTGGTTTTGCTCATGCACTAAGGCATCAAATAGCTATCGGTAAATCTGGTGTTATTGCTGAGATTAAGCAAGCTTCTCCAAGCAAAGGTGTATTAAGGGATCCATTTGTTCCAGCCGATATCGCTCGTTCCTATGAGCGCTCTGGGGCCGCTTGTTTATCTGTTCTAACGGACAGTGATTTCTTCAAAGGGCATGAAGATTATTTAGTTGAAGCGCGTTCAGCCTGTAAATTACCTGTGATTCGTAAGGATTTCATTGTTGATGAGTATCAGGTACTAGAATCTAGAGCGATTGGTGCAGATTGTATCTTACTTATTGCCGCATGTTTAAGTGGCGATAAATTACGTGAGCTAGATAAAATGGCTCGTGATTTGGGTATGGATGTTTTAGTAGAAGTGCATAATCGTCCAGAGTTGGATTTAGCTTTGGAATATACTGAAACAGAATTGCTTGGAATTAATAATCGAGATCTTCATACCTTTGAACTTAGTTTAGATCATACGTTTGAATTAATGGGAAGTGTGCCTTCCGATCGATTGATTGTGACAGAGAGCGGGATTCATACTCGTAGTGATGTGGCGTTAATGCGACAAAAAGGTATTCATGCGTTTTTAGTTGGGGAATCGTTTATGGTTGCTGATGACCCAGGTGAAAAATTGGCTGAACTGTTTCAGTCCTAGTCATAGTTTTGATTATAGCGGAATTAGGTAAGGTAGAAAGATGAAGACGAATGTTAGTTGGCAAGAAGATGTGCATTTTACTGCAGAAACAGGTTCTGGTTTTAAGGTAGAGATTGACGGTAATCAGGTGGCTGGGCCAAGACCGATGGAGCTTTTACTTGCTGGGTTGGGTGGCTGTACCTCTTATGATGTAGTCGGTATTTTAAAAAAATCCCGTCAAGATGTTGTGTCTTGTGTGGCTCAAATTGATGCAGATCGAGCGGACGCTGTTCCTGCGGTATTTACAGAGATTCGAGTTCATTTTGTCGTTACAGGTCGTAACCTTAAAGAAAGTGTTGTTGCTCGTGCGGTGAAGTTATCTGCAGAAGAGTACTGCTCTGCCTCTCTAATGTTGGAGAGAGGTGGTGTGAAAATCGTTCATAGTTTTGAAGTTATTGAAGTTGAATAGACTATTGACGGTAAGATGATTTTAGAGAAGAGTCGAAAGGCTCTTTTTTTTGGAATATCTAAAATGGTGTCCCCACCAGACTTTAAATTAATTTTTTAGATATTGATTTTAAAGGTAAAATCAATATCTAAAACGAAAAGAACCCCCATCTATACCCCCAAAAATGCTGTTTGTTCAAATTAGTCCGATGAGTTTGGGTTTAGTTTGCTAATAATGCTGTTTGTAAGTTATTAGAAACATAAAGCCCTCTTAGCTAAGTTAAAAAAGTCTTCAGTATGGGAAAAATGAGGCAACAATAATAGATCGGCGGCATCTAATAATCATTAGATGTTTACAAGGTAGTGTGTCAAAATATGGCCTTAAGAGTTGATTTTTTTGATAAATAGAAGTTAATTTATGGCCAGTTCAGAGCAATTAAAAGCATTGTTACAGTCTCATCTAGAGAAGGATGACGACCGTTTTATGTCTATAGCTTTGCAAGTCGCTGCACATGAGGCTCGAAGTGGTCATGGAAAACTAGCTCAGGAATTAAGAGATATTGTTACGATTGCTAAAAAAAACACTTCTATAAACAAACTTACGCCGATTTCAATTGCAAAGGGAGCTCAGGATTCAAGCGGGCTTCTTTTTGCCTCTCAACCTAAAAATAAACTTGCTGACTTAATAGCTAAAGATGATCTAAAAATTCGACTTAGGCGATTAATTAGAGAGCAAAAATTCATGACAAAACTGAAAAGTCATGGATTATCTCCTCGTCGAAAAGTTCTATTAGTCGGTCCTCCTGGAACAGGAAAAACATTTACAGCTTCTATATTAGCAGGGGAGTTAGATTATCCTCTATTTCAAGTAAAGCTAGATGCGTTAATTACTAAGTTCATGGGAGAGTCTTCTTCTAAACTTAGGCAAGTTTTCGATGCTATTAGCGATATTCGGGGCGTATATTTTTTCGATGAGTTTGATACATTGGGCTCACAGCGAGATTCTCAGAATGATGTAGGCGAAGCGCGAAGAATACTAAATAGCTTTCTTCAAATGATTGAACAAGATGATTCGAATAGCTTAATAGTATGTGCTACCAACCATATTGAGATATTAGATAATGCTTTGTTTAGACGTTTTGATGACGTTATTAGATATGAGTTACCAGAAGATGACGAAATCATAACGTTATTTAAAAATAGACTTATCCCGTATGTCGCTAAGAGTTTTCCGTGGAAAAAACTACCTGAAATAGCGAAAGAGTTGAGTAGTGCAGAAATTTCTAGAGCTGCAGATGAAGCAATAAAAGATATGTTAATTCACGGAACGGAGAGAGTTACATTAACTTCAGTTAAGCATGCAACCTTAGATAGGAAAAGCATGAGAAAGGATCTATTTTAATTTTTTAATAAATGGAAATGAGCAATGGAAGGGAAAAAACACTTATTTGTTGGGAGAAATGGGGAAACACAGAAATATACCTACCCAAGAAAAGTTGTAATAAATTCTACTATACCAAAAAGAGATAGATCTTCTCATGGCGCTAACCTCTCATCGCAACTAACATTAGCAAAAATGGCTGAAAAAGCTATTACTGAAGAAGTTGATAGTATTGAACTAGAGAGCCATATGGGAGTACAACTTTCATTTGAAAGCTTCCCAGGTATAGAAATTGCGTTTGAAAAATTGGCTGATGTTCGAAGTGGCATAGAGTTAATGAGCGTAGTACAAAGAGATAATTCGTTCGTAGCAAACGTGTTGGTTCCTATTGGTAAGTTCGGTACTTTAGAGAAGAAAGTAGCTGAATACTTAAATAGTGATAAAGATAATAAGTCAGGTCCTAAAAATTCAATTCTTCTAAATGCGATTTCATCAATTCGAACTACAGTAATAGAAAACTTATGGACGGATAGCCAAGATCTGTTTCCTATTTCAAATGAAGAGGTCGATTGGTTTGAGATCTGGCTTCCTGTTAGTGATGACCGAATTGCTGTAATCACTGATTTCAAAAAGCTTTGTGGAATTCATGAAGTTAGAGTATCGGACAGTACCCTCGAGTTTCCTGAAAGGTCTATACTGCTTGTTAAAGCGTCATTAAGCCAGCTAGCAAGTTCTGCTGCACTATTAAGCAAAATTTCTGAAATACGAAAATCTAAAACAACAGCAGAGTTTTTTGATTCTCAGGGTATTCCAGAGCAGCGTCAATGGTCTGAGGAGTTGATTTCAAGAGTTGAATACAATACCGATAATGAGAATACTCCTTATGTATCTATTTTAGATACTGGTATAAATTTTGGACACCCTCTCTTGTCTGCTGTTTTTAATTCTAATGATGCATTTGTCGTTGACCCCAATTGGGATAAGGCTGACTCTGATGGCCATGGGACTTCAATGGCTGGCCTTGCTATATGGGGGGACTTCAATGGCTGGCCTTGCTATATGGGGGGACTTAACTGCTGCTCTTGATTCGTCTAGTCACTTAACTATCAATCATAAATTAGAATCTATTAAGCTTCTACGTCATTCAGGGGATAACAGAGATAAACACTTAGGGCAGGTGACTGCATCTGGTATTTCGTTATCAGAGATAGAAAATTTTGACAGAAAGCGAATTTATACGCTTGCTTTATCTGCTAAAGACTCAAAGGATAGAGGTAAGCCATCTGCATGGTCTTCGGAATTAGATGCCTTGGCAGTTGATTATAGCGGTGATAATTTATACCCAAGATTATTTGTAGTGTCTGCTGGTAATACAGATTTAGATTTAACTCTATTAAAACAGTATCCCTATTATAATGAATTGCAAGATATTCATGACCCAGGGCAGTCTTGGAATGTTATAACAGTAGGTGCATGTACCAATAAAGTACAAATAACAGATGATGGCGGAGAAAATTTTTTGCCACTTGCCCCTAACGGGGGATTAAGTCCATATAGTACAACCTCTGTAACTTGGATCAACTCCATGCCAATCAAGCCTGAGGTTGTTTTTGAGGGTGGGAACATGGGAGTAGATGACTACTCCGCGACTTCAATGTCTAGCTTACAACTTTTAAGCACTCATTATGAATTTAATTTACGCCTATTCTCAACGTTTAATGCAACCAGTGCTGCAACAGCATTGGCAGCTAAATTTGCAGCAGACATAAGTGCATTATATCCAGAATATTGGCCAGAAACGGTTAGAGGCTTAATTGTCCATTCCGCTGATTGGTCTGATGCAATGGTTAATCAATTTTCTTATGCTAATAGAACTAAGCGCCAAAGAGCGCAGCATTTAGTGAGATGTGTTGGCTATGGTGTTCCGAATATTAGTAAAGCATTATGGAGTGCTAATAACTCGCTTGTAATGATTGTTGAAGATGAACTACAACCATTTGAAAAACTCAAAGGTAAAGATACTTCAACTAAAGATATGCACATTCATGATATACCCTGGCCAAAAAATGAACTTTTAGACTTAGGCGATATTCCAGTGAAAATGACAATCACTTTGTCATATTTTATTGAGCCTAATCCATCTAGTCGTGATAGTTCAAGTAAATATCGTTACCCTAGTCATCAGTTACGTTTTGATGTGAAACGCCCTACTGAATCAAAACTTCAATTCTTAAAAAGGCTAAGTCGTGATGCTAGAGACGAAGATGAAGGTTCAACTAAGCCGCCCTCAGACTCTAATTGGCTACTAGGTGATTTTCGCAATAAAGGTTCCATTCATAAAGATATCTGGGAAGGCACTGCGGCTGATTTAGCTGAGCGTGGGCTATTAGCCGTATATCCCGGAATAGGTTGGTGGCGTACACGTAAAAAATTAGAGAGATATAACAAGCGTGCTCGTTACACATTGATCGTTTCGATTGAAACGCCATCAACTGAAATTGATTTATATACCCCGGTGGAAGCGAAAATAAGAAATAGAATTCCTATTAAAAACATGGCCAGTGTAACGACAATTTAGTGGCTAAGGCGAGAGAGTAAATAAGTGTTAAAAAATACATTTACTCTTATTGTGTTTGGTTTTTTCCACTCATTTACCTATTATAATTTGGCCAAAAATACCTTGCCATTCGTCGTGCTACCAATTCGCTGAGGCACGCCCATAGCTCAAGTAAGGTAACCTTGTATCAGGGGGGTTCTAAATGGATTTGCTTATTCCTTTTGGACTATCAAATACAACCAATGAGGTTATTGAGCCACATGAAGCTGATCGAGGGCGAGCGTGTGATGCATACTGTCCAGGCTGTAAAACGCCATTACTCTCCAGACATCCACAAGATACCGAGACTAGAATACATTTCGCTCACGATAGCAGACACCCCAAAGCATCTAAAAAAACTATTCAAGATTGCCCTTTTAATGGACCACTGGCTATCGCACTAATGGCGAGAGCTCTAGCTCCTCAACTTTCAGGAGAAAGCCTAAGTAATCCAGAATTGAATATTCGTGTTAGCTGTAAATTATGTAACTCTGAAATTTTTACTGACAGTGTATCTATAAAAAACTCTATAACTATAAAGAAAGCAGAATCTTCATATACAAAATTCGGGGCACTCTTTGATCTGAGGATTGAGCTTGGTAATGCCTCAATTTTAATTTGGCTAGCCTATGCAGATCGACCTTTACCAGAGATAGAATATAAAAACCTTGAAAGAATCGGAGTGCTCAAGATCGATGTAAACTCTTTTGACTCCTTTCAATTTAAAAGGGGTACTAAAAGCTTTCAAGACTCTGTGAAAGACTTCCTACTTTTGGATGGGAAAAGAGAATGGATTTATCATCCTGCTGAAAAAAAACGTGCCACGGAAAAAGCAAAAGAAAATAACCATAGCTGTGTTGTTTTCGAGTGTTCAAAGTGTAATTCGAAATGGTTCCATGACGTCAAAAAGATGCCGGAATGCCCTAAAAAATGCGCTATTCGTTATACCAAAAAATCAATGAATCAGACGAAAATAGCTTATGAGGATACGTTTTTTATTTCACGCTATTAATTTATTAGAGTCTAAATGATACTGAGTAAAATAAACATTAACATTCATTAATTTAACTTAAATGAATAATTTATATGGAAAAAAATCCAAATGGATAAGAAGCCTTCACCTCGAAAATCAGTTCTATCTTACACATTAGATTTCATTCTTAAAGAAGGGTTGACTCTAATAACAGGGGGCGCGCTTGGGGCGACAATTACTCTCGCATTAAGCTACGAAGACGCTATGAGCTTTTGGGGCATAGTTGGCTCACTGCTTTCAGGGCTTGGTACTGTTGGGTTGTTAGCCTTTGGTTGGTTTAAAGCAGACGAATGGATGAAGCAAATAACAACAGAAAAAAAATTAAATATAAAGGCAGATATAGTATGTAGTTTTAAAGAATCGGCAATGAAAGCCTCAACTATATTGAAGGAAGAAGGTAGTGTTATCTCCGAAAAAATGCGAAATAAACATACTAAAAATAATGAGCTTATTTTAATGGAAATGTCAAAACAAGATCAGGTGGAAATAAATTCGCTAGCAGAAAAAGTGATGGGAGTTATAGGTGAGATCTACATAAAAGCAGGTGGCCTCAACTCAATTTCTATAAATTCTGATAATACACTGCTCGCTTATAAGGATAGCGTTAAATATATTTTGCATGAACTTTTTGATCTATCTAGGCCTATTACATATGAAGAATATGTAAAACTCGATAATTATTACCATAGTAATATTCTTAAGATGTACGAAGTCGCTTCAGACATAGAAAAAGATTTGCTAGGAAAAATACTATCACTAAAGCTCTAACCTATACATGAGCTAGTCAACCCTAATAAAATACGCAGTGCGCACCCGCGTACTGCGCACGGAAAGTGCGCACTCTTCAAGATGGAGCATTCTATGGGAAAGAAAAATTGGTTAATTGATTATAAATACAAAGATGAAAAGCTTTCTATGATAATAGAGTTATCAAGAAAGCCTGACACAACCTATACCCTTGTTTCTATAAGAAAGAAGCATATTCCTGATAACGTCCTAATACCATCACATGATAGAAATGATTCGGATGAAGAGGCTTACAAGAAAAATTACCAAATCGAGGTACTATCAATAACAGAGCAGTGAGTTAAGGATATTGTTCACCTATTAGGCCAGCTAAATGCTGGTTTTTTATGAATAATAATTGTCTCCAGTGATTCTCTTGCCCATTGATTCAATATACCAGTCATCTGATCAAACGCATCTTGCCAGCCATCGCGTTTCCAATTCTTTGAGGCTGCTATAGGGCATAATGAGGAGGCTCTTTCGCATAGAGTATGCCTTTGAGTGTGGCATTGTTTCAAATTGTTGTTAGTAGTGAGTTAGTTAGTCCTTAACTCCCATCCATGGGTTATGCTGATAAGCTTAAATCTTTCGGTTTTATCCTACTACCTTCATAGTCGTTAGTGGTTGGGCTCTTTTTTCCTTTGCTAAATACTTTCGCAAGGTAGCACAGCCGTTCAAAAACTAGTTGGTATGTTTTGCTGTCATTACGCTTAAGCACTCTGTAACAGTTTTTTGGTGTGTGAATGGTTCCTATATCCATATCGTTCCAGTATATCTTTGCTATTTCTATTAGTAGGCTAGGGCGTTGATGCTTATTTGCATCAACAATAAAGGCTAGGTGGTAATGCTGTTTGTCACTTTTGTTCTGCTCTCTGCACCACAAATATGCCACGCGCTTTAGCCCTAGGCTTCTTTGTAATCGCTGCCTGTATCGCTTTATGAAGTCTGACAACTCTTTGTTTGAAGGGCTGTAGTCATAAGTGCTCATATCCAGCCTATAGACCAACACTTTACAATGATGACTAAGCATGGCGCTTACTTGTTCATCGGTCTTGATTAGAATTGGTAAAAAAAAGCCTTTATTGCTTTTGCTTATTGGCAATTCTAGTGTTCGGTCACCTAACAGAATTCGTGGCCCGTGGACAATCTTCTTCACCTAATTTGAAAAACAACCAATCCATACCGCGCGCCATTTCTTTTATTACTTGGATTGATTTTAGTTAAAAGTAAGGTAACTATACTATGAAGAACCGAGTGAAAAGCCATCACTTGAAATGGCTTTTTTTCATATGTATCAAGGCATACAGGCGGATCTGATTCGATGATTCTATGAGACAATCTCGAAAGCATGTTTTTGTCTAAAAATGGAGTAGAGAAGAAGTTATCTTCTATACCTCTGTTGTGTTTTTTGCTGGCGGGCTTTTCGCATGTGGATCCTTGTTTTGTGTGTACGCCAATGGAAAAAGTTAGATGTTGCTCTCTATAAATTTTGATTTTTTTCAAAGTATTTATCGACAGTACTTGTAGCGTTGAAAACGCAATTATTCGATTAGGTTTTTTGTATGTGATTTTTTCACTTCTTAACCTTTGTGCCACTAAAAGGGACATTTTTGTTTGTTTCATACTTCCCCCTTAAGCTTTTATTGTCATATCTGGTTCTTCGAGTGATTGAACCCATGATTCAATATCAGTTAACCGCCAGGCTACTCGCATAGGGCTAATGCGAAGTGGTTTAGGGAATTTTCCTTCTTTGATTAACTTGTAGATGGTTGTTTTACGAAGAGAAGTTAAGTGTTCGACTTCTCGGCGGTCAATAATGAAAGGTGTGCTTTGCATAATGTTTCTCCTTAGTGGTTTGAACTTGTTCTAAGGAGGATGCCCTGAGGCTTTTAGGGCCGCAATACGTTGATTTTCTAGCGCTTGACGAAAGTCTGTTAAGGATAAGTCCCATACAGTCCCATGCTGTCCCATATAGTTCCATTTTGAGAGAAAAACAAAATTGTAAATTTTTGTATCTAATGTGGTTTTGTTGTGTTTTTCCTTGAAGGGGTGGGCTGAAGGGGCTTTAAGGTTGCTTATCCTTTCAATAGGTGGATTTCTATTTATGCCTTTTTGATAAGAATTCTGGGTTTGAAATTGACGGATTTTCAGTATCAGGCTTGTTTAAAATTGGCGCTAATTACATTCCCCTCACTTGCTTCAAGTCGCAGTTGATCAAGGTAGTCCGCCCAATGCTGCATCATGGTTCTTCTTTGCTCTAAGTGCTGGGTACGGTTGTATGCACGGCCTAATGGATCTCTTACTTGGTGCGCCAGTTGTTGCTCTATTATGTGAGGAGGATAGCCAAGAGCTTCATCTAACAAGGTTCTTGCCATTGCTCTAAAGCCATGTGGTGTCATGTCATCGTTGGTGTAGCCCATATTACGTAAAGCTACTCTTACACCATTTTCTGAGAGTGGTCTGCTTTGTCCTCTAGCACTTGAGAATAGATACTTTCCATTGCCAGTCACAGAATGAAGTTCTTTAAGAATGCTTAGAGCTTGTTTAGCTAGTGGGATAATTAGGTCGGTATTTGTTTTGCTTGATACTGTTTCAATTTGGCTTTTCTCCCAATTTACTTGATCCCATTCTAAGGTACGTATTTCTTTTGGTCGGCAGGGCCATAGAGCGGAGCATTTCAAGGCGGCTACAACTACGGGCGTTACTCTAGATTGGTGGGCATAATTGTCTATTGTGAGCATCAACATACCCACATCTCTTGGGTTCGTTAGAGCCGAATGATGTTTTGTTTGAGTTGTTCTCATTGCGCCTTTAAGTGCTCCTGCTGGGTCACTCTCTGCTCGACTTGTAGCAACTGCGTATTGGTAAATGTTTGATAAGTAACCACGTAATTTATGTGCGGTTTCGATAGTACCGCGTTCTTCTACTTTACGCAGGACTTCTAGAAGATCGAACGGTTTCAATGATGAAATAGGGCGGTGGCCTATTTTAGGGAATATATTAAGTTCAAGTCGTCGAAGTACGGTTTTTTTATGTCCATCACTTCGGTTGGCTAGTTTGATTTTATGCCACTCACGAGCCACTACTTCTAAAGTGTTAATTGTATCAGTTTGGCTTTGTTTCTTAGCCTGTTTTTGAGCACTTGGGTCTACTCCCCTAGAAAGTGTTAAGCGAGCTTCATCTCGTTGAAGCCTGGCGTCTTTTAGACTGACTTCTGGGTATGGGCCAATAGAGTAGGTTTTCTCTTTTCCATAAAAACGATATTTTACGCGCCAATATTTTGCGCCATTAGCCGTTACTATTAGATAGAGGCCTTTTTCATCGCTAAGTTTGTACTGTTTCTCTCTGGGCTGGGCTGTTTTCACCTCTCTGTCTGTAAGTGGCATTAGACTATCCTTTTTTTCGTTTCAATGGGGGTATTGGTTTTAGGGTGTTCGTAAAATACCCCCTGACATACCCCCTTTTGATAGGGGTACTACAAGATCAAATACGAACTAATTTAAACCTTTGAAAATGAGAATAGACATTGAAGCTAGTAAATACAAGGCTTACAGGCACAAAAAAGCCACCGAATTAGGTGGCTTAATTTGAAGATGGTGTCCCCACCAGGACTCGAACCTGGAATAGCTGCTTAGGAGGCGGCCGGTATATCCTGTTTACCTATGAGGACTTATTTTAAGATAGGATTTATACATTAATCGAGCGTGAAATACAAATGTCAGTTAAGTATGGTGTTGATTCTTATCGCTTTTTAAGCGCGTCCAAGTGTGTGCTTGCTACTAATTGGGCGAGTGGAGCCTCTCGCTGTATATACTTTATTTTTACTACTGTGACCTTGAAGTAACTCAAAAAGATGTTTATTGCGCTTTTGTAGAGTATTGAGTATACGGGCGTTGGTGTTATTCTGTGTTTTGCATTTTTTGAGTAATGTTTCGCACTCTTGCATTAAAAGACGAACGCTGTCCATTGAGCTGTCTTGTTTATTAAGCCAATTCTTAAATTCTTCTTCGGTGGGTTTTTTTCGGTCGACAATATCAAATTTAATGAGAATGTTGATTCTTTTCTCATTAAGCAAATTCATTTCATCAAGAAGGGTTTGTTTTTGCTCGGATAGATCGATGATGACTTCGCTGTCCAGCTCACCATATGCTAACCGTTCTTTATCAAGAAGCGAAGATAGCTCTTGCAGTATCTCTTTGCTTCTGACAAAAATGGGCGTGATAGGGATCATAAAACCAACCGTTTATAGACTGTATAGATCGTACAGTCTAGAACAGCGAATCCATAGAAGCCATATTATTTGCTAGCTTCTGGGTGTCAATTTTATATTCGCCAGATGCAATAGCGTTTTTGATTTGTTCCACTTTATCCATATCAACATCTGGTAAATTGTTAATTTTAGATTGCTGAGTTTGTAGTGTTTGCGCTGTTCCACTTAATTTTACTGTATCTTCCGCAAGAGTGCCCCCGCTTTGAACAGCGTTGTTCTTGCTTGTCGTGTTACTAGTGGCATCATCTTTCTGTGATCGTTCACTTTTGCTGATGTTGCCTTGATTTGATAGTCCTGAAAAATGTATTGCCATTGGGTTTTCCGCCCTGCTTATGATTTGCCTGTCTATGTTGTCGGCCGAGTTAATAAATACTTTAGTATAAAAAAACGAAAAAAAGAACTTATTAAGTTGCCAGTCACTATCTAATCAATAGTTTACAAGAACCTCACTGTTAGTTACAACTTTGGCGTATATAATTCGTTCAGAACTTGTGTTTTTAACACGTATTTGTTGACCTTTTACGCCATTTTGTAAAGCAATGCCATTCATTCTGACTATAATTGTGCCACTGCGTGCGGTTATCAGTACTGAGTCGCCTTTTTTTATGAGATTTGGCGGTGTGGTTAAGTCGTCGGTGATAAAAGTATTGATACGTAAGTTGCGTGAAGCTACGAGGCCATAGGGTGGGTTTTTCTTGGTGAAGATATGTCCCCTTAAGCTGGATATATCTACTTCGCCTGTATCGGTGTTTGATTTATTGATTACTTGTCCACGATTGATTGGGATGATGGTTTTTATGGCAGGAAGCATGATGGTTTGCGTGACAGGCACATACGACTTCCATGTTGGTGAGTCGCAGCGAATTTCATAATTGGTGCGTTTGACTGCTTCAGGTCGTTGGTTTTGTATTTGTATTGATTTGCTATCACAGTCAGGAAGGTAATTTAGTGCCGCGTTGTTATTCAATGAAATACTAATCACGGCGTTAGGGTATATTTCTGATAGCCTAGGTATTTCTACTTGATTTATGTAGCGATTGATTTGCTCTTCAATCGGGCCGGCAAATAATAAGCCTGCTTGGAGACAAAAGAAGGCTATGCTTAGCCTTGAGATTCGCATGATTTGCTCTCTTTGTTTATTATTACGTGATAAATAAGATAGTTAGTAAAAAAATGAAATTCACTTTATCATTGGATGATGCATTTTAACAATTTGAGGTTATACCTCAGGCTAATGTTTACACATTTTGGAGGCGTTTATGGCTGGAGTTCTGGATACTGTTAACCAACGTACACAGCTAGTAGGGGAAAATCGACTAGAATTGCTTTTGTTTCGCTTAAATGGTAAGCAAATATACGGAATTAACGTCTTTAAAGTAAAAGAAGTACTTCAGTGTCCTAAATTAACCACCATGCCTCACAGTTCTCCGGTGGTTAGAGGGGTTGCTCACATTCGTGGCGGTACCATTCCTATTTTAGATTTAGGTTTGGCTACGGGAGCAAGTCCGATAGAAAATATTAGTCAGTGCTTTGTTATTATTACCGAGTACAACCGTAGGATTCAGGGGTTTTTAGTACGTGGTGTTGAGCGTATTGTAAATATGAACTGGAGTGATATTCAGCCACCACCAAAGGGATTGTCTAATGATAATTATCTGACAGCTGTGTGTCAGGTAGATAAAGAAATGGTCGAGATTATTGATGTTGAGCAGATACTTTCTGAGGTTGCGCCTACTCGTCAGGATATATCTGATGGTATTGTTAACGCTGGTGTAACTGAGAATGCGCAAAAGCATCATATTCTTATTGTTGATGATTCTTCTGTTGCGCGTAAGCAGATTAAGCGTTGTATGGAGCAGGTTGGTTTTGCCACTACTGTTTTATGTGATGGCCGCGAGGCACTTACTTATCTTCAGGGATTGGTGGCAGAGGGTAAAGATGTAACTAAGGAGTTTTCTATGGTTATTTCTGATATCGAAATGCCTGAGATGGATGGCTATACGTTAACAACAGCGATTCGTAATGACAGTCGTTTACAGGATTTATTTATTCTTCTTCATACTTCTTTAAGTGGTGTGTTTAACGAAGCAATGGTTAAAAAAGTTGGGGCGGATGGCTTTTTAGCGAAGTTTCAGCCGGACGAATTGGCTCGATTAGCGATAGAAACAGTGCAGGTGCAATCAGAGTGATGTTTGAGCTCTATGTAATAGAGTCTTGTTTATTGAACCTGTCACTTATGGAGTTTTAATGCTCAGTAGCACAAATGCAATTACACCTAATGGATATATCAGGTTCAGAGACTACCTACAGAAAGTGTGCGGTATTTCACTGAGTGATAATAAGCAATATTTAGTCGCTAGTCGGCTAGGGAAAATCTTGGAGAGAGAAGGTTTTTCTAAGATTGAGCAATTGGTTGATGCTCTAGAGCGATTAGGTGGCTCTAAATTAAAAGAAGAAGTCATTAATGCAATGACGACAAATGAAACTCTTTGGTTTAGGGATTCTCACCCTTTTGCGATTCTAAAAGATAAAGTGTTGCCAGAAATGACGGCGGCTCCCTTGAAAGTTTGGTCTGCGGCATCCTCTACGGGCCAAGAGCCATATTCGATAAGTATGGTAATTGAAGAATTTAAGTCTTCTCGCCCTGGCATATTGAAGCCGGGAGAGAAGATAGTGGCGACAGATATTTGTACTAATATACTGCAGCACGCTAAACAGGGGGAGTACGACAGTTTAGCGATCGCTCGAGGTCTTGGTGCAGATTTACAGCGTCGTTATTTTGATAAAATAAATGACTTAACTTGGAAGATTAAACCTCATCTAAGCTCTCGTGTGGATTTTAAGTACTTAAATCTTATCGATTCTTTTTCTATGTTAGGTAAGTTTGATGTTATTTTTTGTCGAAATGTTCTGATTTATTTCACTGTCGACCTTAAGTTGGACATTTTAAAAAGGATGCATGCCTCATTAAAGCCAGGTGGTTATTTATTTCTCGGTGGATCTGAGGCGTTGAGTGGATTGTCTGATTATTTTGAGATCGTTCAGTGTCATCCGGGTATTGTCTACAGAGCAAAAGCTTTGTAATTAACGCTATGTTTTTAGCTCTATCTTGAAAGCCCGTCTAACTTGGTTAGACGGGCTTTTTGTTATATCTGTTCTGCCGTTTTTCTTGCCGCTTTTTGCCGTTCATATGTTTTATTTTAATAAGTATTTGATTTTAAAGGCTTTTGTTTTTTGGCATTATATTTGCTTTAAGTTAGTCATACACAAAAAGAATTTTTTTATTGAGGGTTGAATGGCTATATCTTTCGCTAGTGCATTTGCAGGACACGACAAAACGCTGGAGTTTAGAAGTGCGAGAGCGGCTGTTCTTGCAAATAATATCGCCAACGCAGACACACCGAACTTTAAGGCGAGAGATATTTCATTTAATGCTCATTTAAACAAAGAGCAAAGCAGGTTGCGATTGGCCGGAACTAACTCTCGACATATATCTGCTGAAGGATCTGCCGGTGAGTCTGATGGGTTGCTGTATCGTAATGCTAGTCAGCCATCATTGGATGGGAATACGGTCGATATGCAGAGAGAGCAAGCTGAATTTGCGCAGAACTCATTGCAATTCGATACCAGTTTTATGTTCTTGGATCGAAAAATTAACGGTATGAAAAAAGCGCTTGCTGGGAATTAATAACGATGTCATTGAGTAATATTTTCACTATATCTGGATCTGCAATGAGTGCTCAAACTGTCCGTTTAAATACAGTTGCGAGTAACATGGCGAACGTTGATAGTGCTGCTAGTTCAGCTGATCAAACTTATCGTGCTCGTAAGCCTGTATTTTCCAAAATGATGAATGACAGTATGCACCAGTATGGTTGGGGTAATACTAAGGTTGATAACAGTGGTGCTGGTATAGGTGTCAAGGTTGACGGTATTGTTGAATCAGATGCACCTTTACAGCCAAGATACGAGCCTGATCATCCGATGGCAAATGAAGATGGTTATGTGTTTTACCCGAACGTAAATCCAATAGAAGAGATGGCCGATATGATGTCAGCTTCTCGATCTTTCCAGACAAATGTGGAAATTATGAACTCAGCAAAAAGTATGATGCAGAAAATGCTCACACTTGGGCAATCATAGGAGCTGACAGATGGCAAATATATCTGATACCAAGGGTCTTAATGGATTAATCTCCCAATATGGAACCGAAGCAGCTAAGTCAAAAGCAGGTATTGAAAAAACTGAGGTTGAAAAAGACGAGGCGGCGTTAGCGGATCAAAATGTTTTTTTAAAGCTCTATATTGAGCAGCTTAAGGGACAAGACCCAACTGCGCCTCAAGATACTAATGATATGGTGGCGCAAATGTCCCAGTTTAGCTCTCTTGAGAGGCTAACTAGTATTTCTGATCAGCTGGAAAATATGGCGACTTCACTTACTTCTAATCAAGCGCTTAGTGCTTCAACTTTGGTTGGGAAATCTATTCTGCTGGATGGCAATAGTGTGAAAGTGACAGATGGTTTGGAAGAGGTTCAATTGAGAACTGTAATACCAGACAATTCACAGTCAGCAACATTAAAAATATACGATGCAGATAATCGTCTTGTTCGAACAGCCATGCTTAGCTCTGGTGAATATAAATGGGACAAGCTAGATGATGATGGAAATACTTTGCCGCCTGGCGAATACCGTTTTGCCGCCTCTTCAACTAATGATAAAGGTGAAGTGTCAGCGATGGGTACTCAGCTTCCAACGCGAATTCAAGGTGTCACCATAAATGGTGAAAATGGCACAGTTTTGAACGTGGAAAACCACGGCAAAATCAAACTTACGAATGAATTAGAAATATTAGGGTGATTGGAGAATATTATGGGATTCAATACAGCACTGTCTGGCATTAAAGCGTCTGCCGATTATTTAAGTGTTACCGGTAATAACATTGCCAACGCCGATACTACCGGCTTTAAAAAGTCGCGTATTGAGTTTGATGACCTTTACAAT
The DNA here is from genome assembly GCF_024397855.1 of Marinomonas rhizomae. Taxonomy (NCBI): domain Bacteria; kingdom Pseudomonadati; phylum Pseudomonadota; class Gammaproteobacteria; order Oceanospirillales; family Oceanospirillaceae; genus Marinomonas; species Marinomonas rhizomae. The sequence goes on along the minus strand of NZ_CP073343.1, from coordinate 3,447,508 downwards.
ACGAGCGTTCTAGGTGCCGGAAGTGGTAATAGTATTGGCTCAGGTGTGAGTGTAAGTAAGGTTGCCCAAGAGTTTGCACCAGGTAACTTGGCTTATACTGATAACAACCTTGATTTGGCTGTTGATGGGTCAGGCTTTTTTGTGTTGGATGCTGGCGTTGCTCAGACATACACAAGGGCGGGTAATTTCAAACTGGATGAGAATGGTTTTTTAGTTACCAATACAGGAAGCAATGTTCAAGGTTTTAACGCGGTAGATAATGTTGTTGGTGGAAACTTAGAAAAGTTAAAAGTTCCAACAGATAGAATTGCACCTGAAGCAACGACTTCTATGGAATTAAAAGTGAACTTGGACTCAGACAGTAAAGATGTGCCAGCCTTTATTAGTGCTGATTTTGATCCAACAAACCCAGACTCGTATAATTATACTCAGACCCAAGGTGTTGTGGATGGCAATGGTAAGAGTCATGTTGTCACTTATTATTATGCTAAGAGTGAGTTGCCAAATACCTATCAAGTTCATGTTACTGTGGATGGTAATTTGAAAGATGACGCTGATGAACCATTTATGGGTGAGACTTATGCTACTTATAATACCTCTGAAGGTGGAGTGGATTATAATGGTGATGGTGAACTTGAAGAGCCAAATCAACTTCTTTATGTCGGTGCTACTGAGCCTGGTGCAGCAGATATTGAAGCGTTGACTCAAACTTCGCTAGAGGTAAATGGTACATTGGGAGGTGTGGCTATCTCTTCAACTCTTGAGCCTGCTGATATTCGGGATAATACTTCTGTTGCGCGTGATGCATTCGATCCTTTGGATGTTGATTCTTATAACTACGGTAACACACGAACAGTTTATGACTCTTTGGGAGGGACTCACACTTTAGGTTATTACTTCATTAAGCAAGGTGAAAATAATGACTATGAGCTTCGTGTAACTTTGGATGGTAAAGAGAGTTACACAGATCCATTGACTGGCAACGAAACGCGCTTTTTGAAAGAGAATACGACTGTAGGGTTTGATGCTGCAGGTAACTTACGAGGTACTTATCGTGGTTTGCCCCCTTATAATGTGCCTGAGCCAATTAATTTGGAAGTTACAGGGATTGATCCGTCTAACCGCGGCAAGGTTACGCCTTTAGATTTGTTTGGATCAACCCAATTTGCTCTAGAAAATACAGATAATTTTGATCAGGATGGCTTTTCGGCAGGTGAACTTCAAGGGGTTTCTTTTGATGAGGATGGTTTGCTGGTGGCAACCTATTCTAACCAACAAACGGCAACACTTGGCCAAATTGCGTTGGCAACTTTTGATAGTACCGACGGTCTTGTTCCTAACGGCCATACAGGTTGGCTTGCTAGTAAGGGTTCAGGTCCTGCAGATATTGGTCGCCCAAATAGTGGTACTTTAGGAAGAATTCAAGGTGGTGCATTAGAAGAGTCAAATGTTGACCTGACCGCTGAACTAGTTGCTCTGATTGAGGCGCAGCGGAATTATCAAGCAAACAGTAAGACATTAGAAACCGAAAATACGGTCACTCAAACGATTATAAATTTACGCTAATTTTCTGGAGAGAGAAGATTTCATGCCGAAGCAGTCTTACTGTTTCGGCATTTTTTTTGTTTTTTTTAAACCACTGTCTAAGTTGGTATGTTTCTTGAAGGTGATTTGTCTAATAGTGTGAATTCTTTTGGGAGAGTTAAAGTGGATAAGGCCTTATATTTAGCAATGAGCGGTGGTGTTCAAACCATGAATGCTCAAACAATACACGCTAACAATTTGGCAAACGTTAACACAACAGGTTTTCGTTCTGACTTTGAGCAAGCTCGTTCAATGCAGGTGTATGGCGATTATTACCCTAGTCGCGCTTACGCGATGACAGAGAATCCAGCAACTCGTTACACGCAGGGTGATATGATTCAAACGGGTCGGAATCTTGATATCGCAATAGCTGGTGACGGTTTTATTGCGGTTTATGATGAAAGCGGACAAGAGGCGTATACCCGAGCTGGAGACTTGCAGATTAATGCCGCTGGTCAATTGGTAACAGGACGAGGTTTGCCTGTTGCCGGAGTTGGTGGGCCTATTTTTCTTCCTCCGATAGATAATATCAACATCACAGAAGATGGTTCTATTTCTATTGTCCCTCAAGGTGGGGCGAATAATGAAGTGGCTGTTCTTAACCAGATAAAGCTGGTTAATCCGGATAAACAAAATTTACGTAAGCAAGAAGATGGCTTAATTCATACGCGTGATGGCCAACCATTAGAAGTGGATCCTAATGTTAAGCTCGCAAGTGGCTTCATTGAAGGTAGTAATGTTAATGCAGTTGAAGAAATGACGCACATTATGAACCTGGCTCGCCGTTTTGAAATGAACGTGAAGATGATGGATACCATTCGAAATAATGCCGACTCTTCTGCTCGAATACTACAGCGTTCATCTTAAGATCGTTGAGTAAACACACAGAACAAATGATATAAATAGAGGCTTTTATGAATTCAGCATTGTGGGTCAGTAAAACTGGTTTAAGCGCGATGGATAAGCAATTGAACGTGGTTGCCAATAACTTGGCAAACGTTTCAACAACAGCGTTTAAGAAAGACAGAGCGGTATTTGAAGATCTGATGTATAAAGCAGTTCGGGCACCAGGTGGATTGAGTGCTCAAAATGCAGAGTTGCCATCGGGTTTGCAGTTAGGTACAGGGGTGAAAGTTGGAGCGACACAAAAAGATTTCTCCAACGGCGATTATAATATGACCGATAGACAGCTTGATGTTGCTATTCAAGGAAAAGGCTTTTTACAAGTTTTGCAGCCAGATGGCACGATTGCGTATACACGTGACGGCAGTCTGCAATTGAACAGCCAGGGGCAGATTGCGACATCTGGTGGTTTGGTAGTTGAACCGGGTATTCAGATAGATCCTGATGTGAATGAAATTATGATTGCAGAAGATGGTATTGTGTCAGTACGTAAAAATGGTGAGGCGGATGCTCAGCAAGTTGGTGCGATTAATCTTGCCGGTTTCATTAATCCGACAGGCTTGAATTCAGCGGGACAGAATCTTTTTACAGAGACAAATGCTAGTGGCCCTCCGCAAGTTGGTGTACCAGGTACTGATTCATTAGGCACTATTGCTCAAGGAATGCTTGAGGCTTCTAATGTAAACTCTATTGAGGAGTTGGTTAATATGATCACGACGCAACGAGCTTATGAGATGAACTCTAAAGTCATTGCGTCTGCAGATGGCATGATGAGCTTTGCAATACAGCAGCTATAGTAGCGTGTGGAATATGATGAAGATAAAAATTGCTTTTTTGGTTATGTTTAGTGCTTGCTTGTCAGGTTGTCTTACTTGGGATGTAAATGAGCAAGCTGTCGCTAATGCGGCAGCCGCAGGTGCGGCTGGCGCATTAGCGGATGCTGTTGTTGATGCGGTCAACGATAATGACGATGCGGCAGAAGAGGCAGAGCCACCGGAGGAGCCAAGAAAAGGGTATGTGCCAGATCCTAATGATCCTCTAAATGGACCAGATATTGCGCAATCTATTCAGTCAGATGATCCTTACTATGCGCCTGTTTACCCAAATGGTATGAGTCCAACTCAGGCGCCAACAGGTGGTATTTATCAGGCGAGTATGGGCGACGTATTCTTTGGTGACCAGAAAGCCAGTAAGGTTGGTGATATTTTGACCATTAACCTGAATGAGACAACAACTTCAACGAAAGCCAATGCAGCAACAGTTTCTAAGTCTTCGTCTGCAACCATTGAGAATCCAACGGTTTTTGGGCAAGAGTTGAGGGTTGATACAACCCTACCGCAGCAAGGTACTGACTTTTCTGGAAATGCTTCAGCTAATCAAAATAACAGTTTAACTGGAACAATTTCCGTTACTGTATATAAGGCCTATCCCAATGGGGTGTTAGCAGTGCGTGGTGAAAAGTGGTTACGTCTAAATCAGGGGGATGAGTATATCCGTTTTTCTGGTGTCGTGCGTAAGCAAGATATTTCTCCTGATAACACGGTTGAGTCTGAACGTGTTGCAGACGCAAGAATTACATATTCAGGTACTGGCGATGTGGCAGCGGGAAGTGAGCAAGGTTGGGTGAGTCGCTTACTTAACACCAGTAACATGCCTTATTAATTTAATGATCTAATGGCTGAGAGGTTCACTCCTCTCAATGGGTGATGTGATGAAGCACATAGCGCTAATTATCTTTTATCTTTTATCTTTTTCTGTTCAGGCTGAACGCTTGAAGGACATTGCTAGTGTTCAGGGCGTCCGAGAAAACCAATTGTTTGGTTATGGCTTGGTGATTGGTCTTAACGGAACGGGCGACAGTACAGCTTTTACTAACCAAAGTTTTGCCAGCATGTTGTCTCGTTTTGGCGTGACCTTGCCAGAAGGGGTCAATGCCACGTCTAAAAACGTTGCCGCTGTCTCTTTGACGGCTACTTTGCCGGCGTTTTCTAAGCCAGGTCAAAAAATTGATGTAACTGTCTCGTCGATTGGTAACGCGAGCGCCTTGAGTGGCGGAACGCTGCTTTTATCTACATTGAAAGGTGCCGATGGTGCCGTTTATGCGATAGCTCAAGGTAACTTGGTAGTTGGTGGATTGGGGGCAAATGGAGCTGATGGGTCACGAACGACAAGCAACGTCCCAACAGTTGGTCGTATACCAAATGGCGCGAGTGTCGAGCGTATGGTTCCTAGTAGTTTTAATACTGGAGACACTCTAACGTTTAATCTAAATCGTCCAGATTTCACAACTGCAAAACAAGTGACAGACAAGATTAATAGCCTCTTAGGTCCTGGAGTCGCGACGACGCTTGATGCGACTTCTATTCGAGTATCTGCGCCAAGGGACTCCAGTCAACGTGTTACCTATTTATCGATTCTTGAAAATCTAGAAGTTGAAGTGGCTGAAGAGCGTGCGCGCATCGTGGTAAACTCTCGTACGGGAACCATTATCATTGGTCAGCATGTCAAAGTATCTCCTGCTGCAATAACCCACGGTAGCTTGACGGTGACTATCAAAGAAGTGCCACCAGTTGTAGGGCAGGATGGCACTGTAACGGGTGGACAGACGATTGTATCGCCGCGTGAGGGTATTGAGATCGCCCCAGATAGTGGCCATATGTTTGTTTTTGATCCAGGCGCATCGCTTAATGATATTGTTCGTGCCGTTAATCAGGTTGGTGCGGCTCCCGGTGATGTTATGGCTATATTGGAAGGCTTAAAGCAAGCTGGTGCGATTAATGCTGACTTAGTTGTTATATAGGTGTTTTGATGAACTCAATCCCACCAAAGCAAGACTTTTTTGCCGATTTTTCTACGCTAACTGATTTAAAGACTAAGGCGCAAAAAGACCCTGATGCCGCATTAAAAGATGTTGCTCAGCAGTTTGAGTCAATCTTTATAAATATGCTATTAAAAAACATGCGTAGCACCAATGAAGCGATCGGCAGTGGTTTGTTTTCCAGTGCGCAAACCAAGCAATATCAAGAGATGATGGATTCCCAGATGTCTCAAAGTATGGCGCAGTCCGGTGGCATAGGCTTATCGGAAGCGCTTATTCGTCAATACCAAACTCAACAGCAAGGTGGGATTAGTTCGCCTGAAGCGAAAGAACGGGGAGATACAGATTTTCTCAACCAAGTTGCTAAACAAGATTTGGTGCGAATTCAAGCTTTGGCTCATCGTGCTTCTACTGAATTTATTCAATCGGTTCAGCAGGAAGCTAAACGACAAAACCAAAATATTGCCGAGACTGAAATAGCTGCAACACCTTCGGCCCTTTCTGTCGTGTTTGGGTCACCGGATGAGTTTGTTGAGAATCTATGGCCTCATGCTAAGCAGGCAGCTGAAAAACTTGGTGTTAACCCCAAGGCAATATTGGCTCAGGCGGCATTGGAAACGGGTTGGGGAAAGTACCCTATTGCTAAAGAAGACGGCGCGGCTAGTTTTAATCTATTTGGTATTAAAGCGGACAATCGTTGGCAAGGTGATCGTGCCGTAGTGAATACATTAGAATTCCGTGATGGGGTGGCAAAGAGAGAAAAAGCGGCGTTCCGTGCTTATGATTCTTTCTCACAAAGCTTTGATGATTATGCGAATTTTCTATCTTCTAGTGAGCGGTATAAAGATGCCTTGCAGGCTGGAGATGACGCGTCAATGTTTGCCGCTTCTTTGCAAAAAGGCGGTTATGCTACGGATCCTAAGTACTCTGAAAAAATTGAAAACATCCTATCTAGTAAGTGGTTTCAAAAGTTATAGTGTTTTTTCGATGAAATTGCCCGTTAATAATGAATTGATAAAGCGCCTAGCAGGCTTACCTAGACTCATTTCATCTATGTTTAAAGTGGGTTGGTTTGTTTCCCCTTGTATTTTGGGTATGTATTTTTATGCTTTCCTAAATAATAAAGTTATAGATCTTAATTCTTGGTAAGGTTTTTGCATAAGTAATAATTAGAATGAAAAATATCTAATGGTTACTTCTGAAAACGTACTAGGGGTGTGGGCTATGGGCTCAAGTTTATATTCAATTGGTTTGTCTGGACTGCAGTCTAGTAATGCCCGTATTAATACGACAGGGCAGAATACATCCAATGTGGATACCGAAGGCTATAGTCGCCAAAGAACTGATACTACTAGCTCTCCAGTTGGCGGTGTTGTTCTTCGTGACACCTCTCGTCTTGTTGATAACTTTGTTAGTTCACAAGTCCGTGCTGATACTTCAACCTTTTCTTATTACGACGCTTATCAGTCAATGATATCGACTTCAGATAACTTATTGGCCGAAGACAGTATTTCATTGAATACTTATCTCAATAAATCCTTTGATGCCTTGCAAACGGTTAATAATGATCCGACTTCGGCCTCATTGAGGCAGTTAGCTCATTCTAGTTTACAAAATCTAGTGCAGCAATATCATGTTTTGTCTGGTGTGGTGAGTGATCAAGAAGGCTTGGTCGATGAGCAGTTATCTTCTTCTTTAGAGGATCTAAATGCGATCACATCGAAAATATCTAATTTGAATAGACAAATACTACAACAAGAAGGTTTATCTATTTCTCCTGCAAATGAGTTACGCGATCAGCAAGAGCTCTTAGCAAAAGATCTGTCTAAATACTTGGATATTAACGCCCAATTTAACGACAAAGGTTTGATGACGATTCAGTTGGCAAATGGACAGCCTTTAGTTATGGATCAATACCCAACAGAAGTGATCGTTAGACCTAATCCACTACAGCCGAAGAAAATCGATCTGGTTGTTAGTTTTGGTGATTATGAAGTTGGACTAAAAACACAAGGGTTGGGTGGTAGTGTTGGAGGTTTGATTGATTATCGTTCAGAATTTAGTGTGTATGCTGATAGAACCTTGGGTCAGCATGCTATTGCATTAGCCGATGCAATGAACACCCAGAACAAAAAAGGGATTGATGGTAATGGCGAATTTGGTAAGAATTTATTCTCCTTGGGAAAAATCAATGTTTACTCAAGTGCAGATAATATTCATAAGACCAAAAACATCTCTGTTAGGGTTACCGATGGGCAATCTGCTAAAATTACCAAAGATACTTACGAATTAACGAGAACTGATGATAGTAATTTCTCTATTAAAAAATTTGATGTGAACGGCAAATCAACTGAAAAATCTATTACCTTTGACCCTAGCGCTTTAACGAAAGACAGCGACGGTTATGTTAAGCTCGAGGAGCTTGGCATTGATCTGCGCTTGGCAGATATTAATGAAATAGACAGTGATGATGTGTTCCGTTTTACCCCGACAGAAGGTGCTGCCGCTGGTTTGTCTTTGTTCGCTAAAAATGGCGAGGCGTTAGCGTTGAGTACACCCATAGGAGTAAATACCAGTTCTGATAATTTATCAGATGCGAAAATTTCTTTGACTTCTGTGACGAACACTAATCCTGAATCCTCTGCTTTTTCATCAGAAGGGGCGCTTTATCCAAGTGCGCCGCATGAAATTTATTTTACGTCGCCTAGTTCCTATGTGGTTCGTGATTCGTCAGGTATTGAGGTTGCGTCTGTGAGTAATGTGACTCAATATACAAAATTGCTTGAGCAAGCTGGTTTATCTGATGAGGCAGGTTTTGATGTATCTGTTTCATCTAAACCTCATCGAGGTGATGTATTTACCATGAGCACCGATAACCTTGGTGTGTCTGATAACTTTAACGGTCTTGCGTTGGCAGACTTACAAAACAAGTCTCTTGTGGCCGGTAAAGCTACTTTGATGAAATCTTTTTCTGGTTTTATTTCTTATGTTGGCAGTAAAACGGCCGAAATAGAAGGGCATGCCGATGCCAGTAAGATTGTAATGGATGAAAGTGTCGCTCGTCGGGATAGGTTGTCTGCGGTTAGCCTTGATGAGGAAGCCGTAAATCTTTTGAAATATCAACAATCCTATTCCGCTTCAGCTCAAGTAGTGACAGCAGCTCGAACAACGTTTGAGACATTGCTTGGGATTATGAGGTAAGCTTATGCGTGTAACTAATAATTTAATTTATGGCCAAGCAAGTAAGTCTATTGGTCAAGCTAATGAGAAAATTCTTGATATTCAAAGTAAGATTGGTGCACAAACCAATATATTAAAACCCAGCGACGATCCTGTTGGTGCTAGCCAGATTCTCTTGTTCGCAGGAAAGAATCAGACTTTAAGGCAGTATGATGAAGCGATGAAAATGGCGACAGGGAACTTAGATTATCAAGAAGTCGCTCTAGACAGCATGAATGACTTCTTAGATACGGCAAGAACCTTATTCATTCAAGCCCAAAATGACATTAATACTCAGGCTGATGTTAATGCCATTGCTCATGAGATATCGTTAATAACAGAATCCATGGCTGATTTGATGAATTCTAAAAATGCCGATGGCAGCTATATTTTTGCCGGTACAGATACGCAAAGCCCTGCCTTTGTATTGGAGAGTGATGGCCGTTATCGTTGGTCTGGGAATGAGGGTCAGAAATACGCTCAAATTTCTGAAGATCTAAAAATCCCAGTAACCAACTCTGGTAAATACTTGTTTCAAGATATTTGGACTAATCGAACTTTTAACGCCAAAATTGTTGATGGCAACGTCTTAATGACGGATAAAATTAAAGATCAGGCAGACCTAGATGCCTTTATGGCGAAATCTTATGATCCTGAACACCCAGAGTTAAATAAGTATCAACTTAGAACTTCTTATCCTGAAGGTGAAGGTCCTGAACCTGGTGTTAAACAGCCGAGTGAAGGCGACACTGATAAAGCTGAAAAATTAGATAACTATCATTTATTTACCGGTTTACCTGCTAATTACGTTGTAACAAATAGTAAAGGAGAAGAGGTAGAATCTGGTACTTACACTATTGGTAAGCCAATTGTTTTCTCTGGAATGTCTTTTATATTAGAGGGCGAGCCAGGGGCTGCTGTCGACATCACTCTTAAAAAGCCTGAGAAAGATAACGTACTTAATCAAATTAAAGATTCTTTAGCTGTCTTGACTGATGTGAATACCACTTATGAAGAGCGAGAGGCTGCTTTTTTTAGTGCCACTTACAGTATTAATAACGCCCAACAAAGAATAGGTGAAGGGCGCTCGGAAATTGGTGCAAGGCTTAATATGGTCAGAGATCGTGAAGATTATAGCTCGGCAAGCCAATTATCTAATACTGTTGCTCAAAGTAGAGAAGGCGAGTTGGACATGGGCGCTGCTGCAACGGAATTGTCAATGAAAGAGTCTGCACTAAATGCATCGCAAAAAGTGTTTTCTCGCATGAGTAACTTGTCTTTGTTTAACCAAATGTAATTTTGAAAGTAAAAGGTATACAAGATGTCAGCATTTAAACTGGAGTCATGTTTCGGCGCTGATATTAATGTAGGGTATTTCGATATGGAAGAAATACTCGACATTTTAGGTATAAAAAAAGAAGTCGTTGGCAGTAAAAGAGTTCAATGTATTATAAAAGAACATGGGGAGAAAGACCGCTTAGTTGGTATTGCCATGCGTCAAGTTGTGCTCGATGTCCTCCGTTCTAATTTGGAGTCACCATTTCTTACTTATGATCCGTTCTTTTCTGATGATAAATTACTTAATAATCGACATGAGCGCTTATACGATGCTGAAGAAAGATTGCTATTTCTTTGTATGTCGATTGCTTCAGGTCGATCAGTAAAAAGTTTAAAAAAGCTAAATCCTCACTTTACGACAAAAGAATTGCGTAGTAAGCACGCAAAGAATCAAAGTCTATTTCGTTACTTTAGGCAAGAATTAAACGATCAGACAAGAGAGTATATTCTTGCTCATAAAGATCGTTTGGGTAGAAATCGGGTTGAAAGTAGTGGGAGTGAGAAAGGCGCTGGCGAAGTTACTGATACAGACGTTCAAGCCTTAAAAACTGAAACTTCACAAAAAAAGGTTCAGGAAACGAAGTTTAGCCCCACCTCCTTTGATGATGAAATTATTACCGCATTCAAGCTATTTAAAGGCGGTCATGCTTTATTATCGGCGCAAGTTGAGCGATTTAAGCATGGTGATCAGTTGGATATGGTTGAATTGATTAAGTTTTGTCGTCGTTTGATTGAATCCCACTCTCGAAATAACTTCTCCTTATTGGCCATTCGCCATATAAAAGATCCATCTATTTATTTAGAGCAGCATGCAATGGGGATGGCAGTACTCGGTATTCATTTTGCCAAGGCGATGAAGTTATCTGATGCTTATGTTGAAGTGATCGCACTTGGAGCCTTGTTATTAGATTTAGGGCGGTTCCGTCTGCCAATGGTTATGGTAACAAAAGCAACGAAAATGACCGATGCTGAGTTTGATTTATTTCGTAAACATATAAAGTTTGGAGAGCAGATCTTGCAGCAATCTGAGAATGTTCCCAAAGCGGTTTATCAGATGTTGTCTGATCATCATGAAAAAATTGATGGTTCGGGATATCCAGAAGGTAAGCAAGATCAGGAAATTTCTGTTTATGGGAAAATTGCTGCCATTATAGATGCTTATGATGCAATGACCTCAGAGCAGCCTCATAAGCATTCAATCGGACCGATTAAAGCGTATAGGCAGATGAAAAAAGAGTCTGGGTTAGCATTTGATAAGCAACTGCTTTCTGTGTTTTTACGAAGTATTGGGAGTGTTCCAGTAGGGTCTTGTGTTTCTCTTTCTAATGGTCGTGTTGGCTTTGTTTTAACTCTGAATAAGTCCTTTAAACCTTCTTTAGTTCGTCAGGTATACAGCGTAACGAATAAAGCATTTGTGGGTGCGTCGGACATTGAGTTAAATAATTCTAGCCTTCGAACAGATATTGTGATTGAAAAAGAAGTGGATCCACAGGTGTTAGGTTTACAATTCATTAATCACATTTCGTAATTTTTTCCGACTCGTTCTAAACTTCACTCCTTAATACTCTGTTATTTTTTTTGTATGTTACTTAGTGAGCTTTCTTAAAGGCGGCATTTCCTATGAATGCCGCCTTTTTTATCTAAATGAATCTCTTTTACTTGTTTTTTGACTTTTATTCTAAAGTTATCCCTTCTTTGTTCGATAACCGTTTGTGCGTTTTTATTGCGTGATAAAAAATAAAAAAAGCATAAAAAGTACAAAAAATATTAAAGGTTACCACTCTTGTGTCGATAACTTTAATAAGAGACAAAAACCCCAAAAAACCAATTAAATCAGAGGGTTGTCTTATTGTTATAATTCTTAGGAGAGAAGAAAATGGCTTTATATGTAAACACAAATGTGTCCTCGCTGAATGCTCAGCGTCAATTAACAAGTAGTGGTAAAGCACTTGATACAGCTTACCAAAGATTATCTTCAGGCCTTCGTATTAATAGTGCAGGAGATGATGCTGCTGGTTTGCAAATATCTAACCGTTTGACGTCTCAGATTAATGGTTTGAACCAATCTGTACGAAATGCAAACGATGGTATTTCTCTAGCGCAAACTGCTGAGGGTGCCTTAGAAGAAACAACAAATATGCTTCAACGTATGCGTACTTTATCTATTCAATCAGCAAACGGTTCAAACGCTGATGAAGATCGTATCGCACTACAGCAAGAAATGGGGCAGCTTGCCCAAGAAATTAACCGAATTGCAGACATCACCACATTTGGTGGTCGTAGTCTTCTTGATGGCTCATACCAAGGTATTTTCCAAGTCGGTGCCGATGCAAATCAAACCATTAGTTTTTCAATGGAGTTTGGTGGTGTAAATAACTCTATTAACCTTGCAGGAAATGGTGGCTTTACTATTTCTGGCCTGACTTCTGGTGTCGCTTATGAAGAGCCTGAAGAGGCCAAAAAAGAACCTGTGCAAATTATTCCTACAGAGGAAGGTGGTTTTGTTAACCAGTACGGTGATGCGATTAACGAGCAAGGCCATTTAATAGATGACAATGGTGATTTAATCAATGAAGAAGGTCAGCGTGTCAATGAAAATGGCATTCTGATTAACGAAAACGGTGAGTTGGTTAACGAGGAAGGAAAAAGAGTCAATGAGAGTAATGTGCTTATTGATGATCAGAATCGCCCGATTAACGCCAATGGTGTATTGATTGATGAAAACGGTACGCCAATCAATGAAGACGGTACACGAAAAGAAGATGTGCTTAATGAAGACGGCACAATTTCCAAGGCTGATGGAACGACTGAGCTTAAAGATGGCAGTATTGAGTTTCCTGATGGCCGAGTGATTCAGCCTGATGGATCTGTTGTGCATCCAGATGGAACTATAAATCATCCGGATGGTTCGGTAACGCAACCTGATGGAACTGTGGTTCCTGCTGAGAAAAAATACGGTCAGCCATTGATTACTGCAGAGTCTGTTTCGATAACAGATGTTAAGAATTCGCAAAGTATGATTGCTATGCTGGACACAATGATTCAAGCGGTTGACTCTAAGCGAGCTGAATTGGGTGCGGTGCAGAACCGTTTCAGTTCAACAGTGAATAACTTGTCTAGTATTTCAGAAAACGTTTCTGCTGCCCGCTCTCGTGTTCGAGATGCCGATTACGCTGCTGAAACAGCGGCATTAACGAGTTCACAAATTATTCAACAAGCCAGTACGACTATCTTGGCGCAAGCCAACCAAAGACCACAAGCGGCTTTGGCTTTATTAGGGAATTAATAGGTTAGACGTTGGGGCCTTTAGTATTGGGCTTCAATTAAAGATTCGAGTTCTTCTCGGAATACAGGCTACTTCTCTCTCCTAGAGGTGCCTTTTCAGCCGGGTGATTTTTCACCCGGCATTTTTTTGCCCAAATAATGAGATCGCAATCAGTTTTGTATGTTTTTCGATCAGTTTTCAGTGGTTTAAGGCTTATGCCAAAGACAGTTAAGGTTCTATCAGACTGACTTTGAGATTGGCTTTTGGTGGTTAAGATTGTGTCGTTAAAAAGTAGGTGTAGATATACCTTGCTTTATATGGCTTCTCTATCTGGCTTAAAAATTAACAGAGTGTTTGGTGGGGATACTTCTATCCGAATGAAGCTGAAAAATCGGTTTGTGTTGGCTGTTTTTGTCGAGCTGAGTCGACTTTTTATCAAAAGTAGCTTGCCTTCGCATCTGCCTTACATATCTAGCGTTTTATGCTCAGGCTTCCTTGCCTATGGATTGCATTGTTCTCACTTGTATTTGTTCAATGTGTTTGGGCGCGGGAGACGAGATGAATAGCTGTATTCTAAAAGACTACGTTTTATTGCGACATATTGCTGTCCGTCACTTATTAATTGCTTCTTTTATATATGAGGTGATTGCCTGTTTAGTGTGTCGATATTATTTATTTTCTTTCTGGCTCGGTCTTGCTAGCTACTTTTCTCAGGTTGTTCGTTCTTTAGGCTTTATGTCGAGCGTGTCTATTCTGTATAGGTGGAGGGCTGTGAATGGATAGCAATATTATCCGCGATTATTTCTTACTGAGTCATTTTGTCTTCCTGGGGACTCTATCTCAATGGCATTCATCTATCTGTTTAATGCTGCAACTTTTTTTACGCTTTTTAACCTTTAGACCAAAAGTGTTCATTCCGCATGCACGGAGGGTTCTAAATGAATAGCGACATTACTTGCGATGATTTTTTACTGTGGCGTTCGGTCGTTCGGTATCTATTGGGACCACAACCTCGACGGTGTTCACGTGTCTGTTTAGTGTTGTCCGCTTTTTTAGGCTCTCTGGGTATTGTGCCGAGGGTGTTCATTCCGCATGCACGGAGGGTTCTAAATGAATAGCGACATTACTTGTGATGATTTTTTACTGTGGCGTTCGGTCGTTCGGTATTTATTGGGGCCACAACCTCGACGGTATTCACGTGTCTGTTTAGTGTTGTCCGCTTTTTTAGGCTCTCAGGGTATTGTGCCGAGGGTGTTCATTCCGCATGCACGGAGGGTTCTAAATGAATAGCGACATTACTTGTGATGATTTTTTACTGTGGCGTTCGGTCGTTCAGTATTTATTGGGACCACAACCTCGACGGTGTTCAGGTGTCTGTTTAGTGTTGTCCGCTTTTTTAGGCTCTCTGGATATTGTGCCGAGGGTGTTCATTCCGCATGCACGGAGGGCTCTAAATGAATAGCGACATTACTTGCGATGATTTTTCGCAGCAGAGCTGGGTAGTTGGGCATTTATTGAAGGCTCTACCTCAACGGTGTTCATGTGTCCTATTTAATTTTTTTTGTGAGCTCTGGATATTAGGTTAAGAGTGATCATTCCGCATGCTCGGAGGGTTTTAAATGAATGGCAGTGTTGTCAGTGATGATTGTTTGCAGCGGCACTTAGTTGTCTGACGTTTATTGCCTATTGATCTATCTTAGTGACGTTTGATGACGATGAAAGGCATTTATTGGAAGTGGGTTTATGTGTTTTTTTGATCGTGATTTTTAGTGGCAAAAAAGTGTTCTTTTTAGGTGGTGCTGTGCCGCTTATGGCAATAAAAAGACGCAATCTAGAGGTGTTATTTAGAGGCGCTATTTAAGGGGGGGTCATTAATTGATGGGGGAAAGTGATTTTCAAAGAAAAAAGTGCGCGTTTTTGGCTTTTTTTAAAGAAATTGAAAAGATTTTTCTCAAAAAAGATTTTCATTAAAGATTTTTAAAAACAATGAGTTAGGCGGTTATTTGCCGCTTTATGGGAATTTTTTTACCGATTGAGGGAAAAATAATTCCTAAATTGACTAAAGGTTTTCAAAGTATTGTCGAAAACCTTATACGAGCTGCTTTTTGCAGGATTAAATGAAAACTAGGAGGCTATAATGGCTTTATACGTAAATACGAATACTTCATCTTTAAGTGCGCAGCGCCAGCTGATGAAATCAGGAAACACGTTAGATACCTCTTTCCAGCGCTTGTCTTCTGGTTTGCGTATTAACAGTGCTGCAGATGATGCTGCTGGCTTGCAGATTTCTAACCGATTAACATCTCAGGTTAATGGTTTGAATCAGGCTGTTCGTAACGCCAATGACGGTATTTCTGTAGCGCAAACTGCGGAAGGTGCGTTGGATGAAACGACAAATATGTTGCAGCGTATGCGTACTTTGTCTATCCAATCTGCAAACGGATCAAACTCTGATGATGACCGTAAAGCGCTCCAGCAAGAAATTGGTCAGCTATCTCAAGAGATTGACCGTATCGCCTCTATCACAACCTTTGGTGGACGCGCTATACTTGATGGTAGTTACAATGGCGTATACCAAGTAGGTGCCGATTCAAATCAAACAATCAGTTTTGATTTGAGTGCGGGTGATAACCAAGATTACGCAGGTAATGGTGGTTTCACTATGGCTGGTTTGTCTTCAAATGCGGCTGATGAAGCTAAGTATCAAGAAGATATGGCTGCTTATAACAACTATTCAGCTCAAAAAGATGCTGCAAAAGCGGAAGCGAGAGCGCAAGCAGAAGCAAATGGTGAAGAATACGTAGACCCTGAAATTCAAGCAAAAGCGGATGCAGAAGCTCGTGGTGAAGTTTATGTAGATCCTAATGCTCCTGAAATGCCAGAGCCACCAGCTAGCCGTTCTAGTAGTTTTGGTGATCCAGAGCAGGGTTTTGGTGTTCCATCAGTAACGACAATGGCCAATGCACAAAGCATGATTGATATTCTTGATGGCATGATTTCTGCCGTTGGTTCTAAGCGTGCCGAGTTGGGTGCGGTCCAAAACCGTTTTGGTTCCAGTATCAGTAACTTAAGTAACATTACTGAAAACGTATCTGCTGCACGTTCACGTGTACGTGATGCTGACTTTGCGGAAGAAACAGCTAAACTAACAAGTGCTCAGATTCTTCAACAAGCGAGTTCATCTATCTTAGCTCAAGCAAACCAACGTCCTCAAACTGCGTTGTCTCTATTGGGCTAAAATTAGTGAAAACGAAAAGCTGGGGCCTTGTTCCAGCTTTTGTCTCATTCAGAGGACTAGTGTATGTCTATTAATTCTAGTGATTTTTCAAAACAGTCTGTGGGCGTTGTTGCTACCAGACAAGATCAGCGTATGGGGGAGCAATTTAAAGCGCAGCGTGAAGCGAATGCTAAAGCTATTCAAACTTCAGCCGATAGTAATAAAGCGGAAAATAAAAGCAGTGATAATCAGAAATTTGCTGATTCGCCTAAGATTGAACCTGAAAAAATTGAAAATGCAAACCGTAAAATGTCTCAGTTAAATGTTCAATTATCCTTTGAAATGACTGAAGACCGTAGCAAAAATATCGTTAAAGTTTTAGATCAGGCTACAGGTGATGTGGTTCGCCAAATGCCGACAGAAGAGTTTCTTAAAATGTCGGAAAGAATTGATGCTATCATGAACCAATTAAGTGACGTGAAAGGCACCTTAGTTAATAGTGAGGTGTAATCTACTGTAAATAAAAGGCGTTGAAACTAGGAGATTTTGTATGGCTATTGGCTCATTAGGTGCTGGATCTGGTATTGATCTTGAGTCTCTAGTAAGTGATATGGTAAGTGCCAGAAGAGACACAAAAGTAAAATTATATGAAAATAAGTTGGCGAATTACGAAGCCGAGCTTTCTGCACTTGGTTCAGTTGGCTCTGCAATAGATAATTTTAAAACTTATGTAAAAAACTTAAATGATGATGACCTTTTTTCAGGCCGTAATGCGGTTGTTGAGCAAAAAAGTGGTAAAGAGTCTTTCACAGTTACTCCTGGTAAAACCGCTTCTACAGATAGCTATTCCATTCAAGTCAATCAGCTCGCGAAAGGTAGTCGTTTAGTTTCAGATATTTCGTCTTTTTCATCACGAGATGAAACGGTTACTTCGTCTGGTGGTAAGCTCACATTAACAGCTGGTGATGAAAAACTTGTGCTTGATGTTAAACCTGATACAACATTATCTAAACTCCGAGAGCAGATAAACTCAGAGGGAAAAGATTTTGGAGTGTCGGCGAACTTAGTTGACGATGGTGAAGGGCATATGTTTTTTACCATTACCTCAACTAAAACAGGCGCCGGAAATACTCTAAATATTGATAGCGACAACTTAACTTTGGACAGTGCAGCACTGGGTGGTTTTTTCCCTGGTTTGAGTGTTCCTGAGGGAGGTGAAGCGCAAGATGCATCTATAACCGTTGACGGCATTTCTGTACGCAGTGACTCTAATGACTTTGATGATGCTATTGCAGGCTTATCTATTAAGGCATTAGATGTTTCAAAAGAGCCCGCCAAGGTCGAAGTGACCTACAATAAAGAAAAAGTTGAAGAAAGTATTCAAGGTTTTGTTAATTCCTACAATGATCTAATTGCTGTTTTTAAGCGCAATACTGCAAGAGGAGCCGTGCTAAATGGCAACAGCATGATCCGAAATCTAAGCACCTCTTTAGCGGGTGACTTAATGTCTAATCATGCCAGTCCTGGTAGCCCATTTACTTCTATTTTTGATGTTGGCGTAGAGCTGCTGGATAACGGTACCCTTGCTTATGACAGTGAAAAATTTAACCGTGCCGCAGATACAGATTTCGACGGTGTGGCTTCTCTGTTTGTTGGGAGCGATGGATTAGCAAAATCTCTTGATAACTTGTTAGGTAGCTATGCAGGCCCAAGAGGAATGAATAGTACCCTAAAGGATTCCGTATCTAAGTCGATAAGTAGTACAGAAGAGTCACTTTCTGACTATGAGGCACGCATGGAGAAGTATGAAGCATCTTTGCGCAGTAAGTTTACAAGCTTGGATACACAGCTTGCAAACATGAATGCTCAAGGTGATTATCTCAACTCAATGCTGAATAAATTGTAATATGACGACGTTGTCGTTTTAGTAAATATTTTGAGGTTGTTTTATGTACGGGAAAAAAGGGATCCAGGCCTATAAAAAGGACTCTATTAAATCCGATTTAGCCTCGGCAGATCCTCATAGAGTCATACAACTTTTAATGCAAGGTGCTTTAGAGCGATTGGCGTTAGGAAAAGGCTGTATGGAGCGTGCAGACTGGGCTGGAAAAGCCGCCGCTTTTACTCGCGCAATTGAAATTATTAATGCGCTAAGAGATGCGCTAGATCGCGACGTTAACCCTGAGCTTGTTGATAATTTAGATGGTTTGTATGATTACATGATCATGCGTATCAATGAAGCTAGTGTGTCTAAAGATTGTGCGGTTATTGACCAAGTAATTGGTTTGATTTTACAAATTAAAGGCGCTTGGGATCAAATCACTGAAGCAGATAAACAGCAAGCTTACAGTGGTGTAGATGATATGACTGCTGGGGCAGTTAATGCTTGATATAGACCAGTTGACCCTGTTAACTGATGCGTTAGAAGAAGCGGTATCATTAGAAGATTTAGATGAAATTCAGCGGTTGTGCGCAGAAAATAATGATTTTATATTTTCTTTGGAGCCCGACAAAAAAAATGCTTTAGTGAATGAAAAATTAAAGTGTCTTATTAAAGTGCACCAGTCAGCAATTCTAATAGTTAAAAACACCCACAAAGCTATGCATAATCAACTATATCAATCCATCAAAGTTCGTAAGAGTGTCAGCAAATACAAAGGCGTGAAGCATGCAGAATGAAGACAGTGGCTCCAATATTAAGCATGCTGAGGAATTTCTCGCTACGTTCAAAGAAGGCGTCGCAAGATTAAGAGAAAAAGACCAAGAGTTGACGGATCGTTATATTAAAAACATGGCGACTTTTTCTCAGATCATGCCGCATATTTATGATGAGCTTAAGGACTATAGCCCTAAAAAGCGTTATGTATACTTGGAAGAATCGGGTGACATGAATGTTTTTAGAGAAGATATTGGCGTTCCTCTATTTTCAAAAGACCCTAGAGCTCAAGCTAAAGATAAGGTCGACTACGCGCTTTCTAAACCTGCCAAAACACTTCTTAATCTAGAGCGCTCGGTTAATAATGAAAGCCGCCATGTTTTTTACAGCAATAAAATCCTCGACGAAATTGAAATTCAATCTGCTGGTTTAGTGGAACAGAAAGAGTGGCCTGAGTTTGCCGGTGCCGCTATTGTTTTTGGAATTGAGTTTGGTTATCAACTTGAATTGTTGCTAAATAGCAGGGAAATAAAACACCTCTACTTGTATGAGAGTGACTTAGACTTTTTTCACTACTCTTTATACGCGATAGACTGGGAAGAGATACTCGATAAATTTAACCGCGATGGTCGAACCGTTCATTTTTTTCTAGGTATCCAGCCGGATGAATTTACAGACATTTATCTTCTTCAGTTACAAGAAAACGGTTATTTCTTGGCTCCAGAAACCTATTTGTTCATGGGTTACAAAAGCCCAGAAAATAATAAAGCCTTAGACTATTTTAAAAAGCATTATTCCCGCCAAGTCATGGGCTGGGGATTTTTTGACGATGCTTTAATTGGTATTGCCCAAGGTTTAAGGTCGCTTCCCAAGACGAAAGTTGCCCATTTTCAAGGGCGTGAGTTATTGCCTAAGTGGGTGATCAATGTCCCCGTTTTTATTCTGGGTAACGGCCCTTCACTTGATCAAGGGATTGAGTTGATCAAAGAAATTCGTGGGCAAGTTTTGTTGATTTCATGTGGTTCGACCATTAATACTCTTAGTAAGCTAGGAATTGTGCCCGACATTCATGTAGATATCGAGCGAATGAAGCAGACGGTTGATAAATTTTTGTTTTTAGACAAAGAGTATCTAAAAGGGATTTGGGGGCTTAGTGTCGATGTTATGCACCCAGAATATTTTGATTATTTTGATCGATCAGGGATGGGCTTAAAACCTGGTGAGGCAATAACCTCATTAATTTTGGCACATGCGCGCGATCAAGGCGATGATAAAAACTATGTGCAGTTAAATTACTGTAATCCTATTGTTGCTAACTTAGCCCTATCTTATGTGCATTTATTTGGCCTTAACAATGTCTATTTCTTAGGTGTTGATAACGGATTTAAAGACAAAGATACTCACCATTCTGTGCACAGTGGTTATTATAAAGATGGCAAAGAATCGGGCTTTCAGACTTTTCAAGAAGCCAAACTGGTAGAGCGAGAAGGTAACTTTGGTGGTACCGTTTATGCAACAGGCATCATGGATACTTCTAGAGTACAGCTTGAGTCTCTTATACGCTCTTTGAAAAAACGTCGTAATTTTGAAAGCTTTAACTTGTCTGATGTGGCAAAAATTGAAGGTGTGACGCCTCTTTTGATTGAAGATGTTCTTATTACTGATCCTGAAATTGACCATAAAAAAGTCATTGATTTGTTGGAAAATGCATTTTTCACTGAACCGCCGACTGCCGTTTTGCAACAAACGACGGATAGTCTCATTTCTGTAGACGATTTTCTAAAAATTAGTAAAACTCTTCAAAGCGGCTGGGACGATTCAATCAAAACTCGGGAAGACGTTTGTAATTTACTTTGGTCTTATCATCGCGAAATCTATTTTTTACGAGGCAGTGTTTATCGTCACATTCATGACTTATTGATCGGTTCTTTCACTTATTCCGCTTTTTTAATAGTACAGTTCTTATTTAAGTTTGAAGACGAGGCGGCAACGGTTGCTCGTGCCCGTCATTTGTTCACGCCTTGGTGTGAATTCCTTGAAGAAATGCCAAGTATGCTCCAGCAAGCCTCTGACTATGTAGATAAAGGCAACGATCACTTGATTACTTACTACAACGGTTAATTATGTTCGAAGCTATGTTTGAAAAAATGCCTTTTATTATTGCTGAGTTATCGGGCAACCATGACCAAGATTTTGAACTTGCTAAAGCCATGATTCACGCTGCGGCCGACGCGGGTGTAGATGCTATTAAGCTACAAACCTATACACCAGACACTATGACGCTAGATGTTCGTCATGGTGAGTTTATGGTGTCTGAAAGTGACAGTTTATGGCGTGGTTCAAACCTTTATGATCTTTATGCCAAGGCGTCGACGCCTTGGGAATGGCATAAGCCTTTGTTTGAGCTGGCTGAGTCTTTAGGCTTGGTGGCATTTAGTTCGCCTTTTGACCTCAGTGCGGTGGCATTTTTAGAATCCATCGATGTGCCCTTATATAAAATCGCCTCTTTTGAGATGACCGACATCCCGCTAATTCAAGCCGTTGCACGAACCGGTAAGCCTATTATCATGTCCACGGGCATGGCAAGCGAAGAAGAAATCGCGGAAGCGGTAGCAACCATTCGAGTCATTGGCGATAACCCGTTAACCTTGCTTAAATGCACTAGTACGTATCCTTCTAAAATAGAAGACTCTAACTTAGTTACCATGGCGGATTTAGCGGAAAAAACTGGTTGTCCTGTTGGTTTGTCCGATCATACTCAAGGCCTAGGCGCGGCGGTTGCAGCAACGGCACTGGGTGCCACTGTGATTGAAAAACACTTTGTGTTGGATCGTAGTGCCGGCGGTGTAGATGCTGAGTTCTCCATGGAGCCTGCGGAAATGAAAGCGCTGGTGGTTGCTTGCCGTGCGGCAAAGGCCGCGCTTGGTACGGTGACTTATGGTGGTTCAGATGCCGAGCAAGCCGCGAAAAAATACCGCCGTTCTATTTATGTGGCTATAGATTTGCCCGCTGGCACCATATTGACCGAAGAACACCTGAAAATCATTCGCCCGTCGTTCGGTCTAGCGCCTAAACATTGGCCCGACGTATTAGGCAAAACATTAGTGGCGGATGCGCAAAAAGGTCAGCCGCTTACTTGGGAAATGATGGCGTGAAACTTTTGGTGCGAGCCGATGCCTCTGTCGACATCGGCATGGGGCATAGGGTTCGCTGCCAAGCCTTGGTCCACGCTTTTACTCAATTAGGTTGGCAATGTCAGTTTGTTGTGGACCGTCGATATCAAGCCTTTGCTTCCCCTGATGATTGTTTTATCGGTGGACAGTCTGAACAAGACTCTATTGAAAAAAAAGTTGCTAAAAAAGAGGGCAAAACAGAGTTTTTATCGTTGGCGCAACAAGCTGACTTGGTCATCTTAGATCATTACGACTACAGTGCCGATGATATTGCTCAGCTTTATCAGTATCAAACAAACCTTCTTGTATTGGATGACATGAATGACAGGGGCGAGTTTCCCGCCAAATGGTTGCTTAACCCTCTGCAACAAGACTATTCCAAGCACATTGAGTTTCCATTAGTAGGAAGTCGTTATGCGTTGTTAAGGCCGGCTTTTCAACAGCTGGACGAAAGCCAAAGCTCGCCAGAACAACTGCTTATTACCCTTGGTGGAACCGACCCGCTTGCTTTAACCTTGCCTATACTCAATGCCTTATTGGTGTCCAATTTTCCTACAAAGTACATTCAGGTGTTATTGGGTGCGAATGCCAAAAATGCAGATCAAGTGATCCATTTTTGTCGAGTTAATAATATCGCTTTTGAGCAAGGTTTGGCGGATGTTACGCCGTTAATGAAGCAAGCCAAGATGGCGATCTCTGCCGCTGGTGGTACTTTATTTGAACTTGCCTGCATAGGCGTGCCGACCGTTTTTGCTCAAGTCGCAGACAATCAAACTCGTTCTCTTCAGCAGCATGTTCCACTGAATTGGTGTCGTTCGGTTCGGTTTGATAACATTGTGGAAGACGTTCGACAGCAACGTGTGAAGCTATTGGTTGAAGAGGTTAACCGTCACTGGCTGGATATTGAGTGGCGGCAAGAAGCTAGCAAAACGGCTAGGAGTTTGGTTGATGGAGAGGGTGCCAATCGCGTGGCAAAAACCATTAACTCATATTTTTCAGCGCCATGATTTGCGTTAAACGCAACCAATCCTCCTCGGTGTCCAAATCTTGAATTCTGTGTCTTGGTAGCAATAAAGGCTTAGATTTAGCACCAAAAATGTCTTCATCAAACCAGTCTTGTGTACTTGCCCAATAAAACTGCCCAGCATCGTGAATAGCTTCAGTTAGATCTTGTGAGCGCTTGCCAATGTGTTCAGGGAACATAGGCGCTAGTTCGCCATTTTTTTGAATATGAAGCGCACGCTGAATAGGGAAAGCAAACGTCGTAGCAGAAAAGCAAAAGGCAGTGGATTCGTCAAGCTGTGCCAATCCTTGCTGTAAATCTCTTGGTGTCAGCATTGGGCAAGTCGCATAAATCAAGCAGGCTTGGTCTGGTGTTTTGTCTTCATCGATTAAACAGCGTAATGCGTGCTGCATAACGGGTGTGGTGCCAGTCATATGATCGGCTAAGTCAGCAGGGCGAAAAAACGGTGTTTCGGCACCAAATTGTCGAGCAACTTCTGCAATTTCCAAGTCATCGGTAGATACAATTACTCGATCAAATAGGCCGGAAGCAATCGCGGTTTCGATGGAGTAACCAATCAAGGGTTTACCATCCAGCAAACGAATATTTTTCCTTGGAATGCGCTGAGACCTACCGCGGGCTGGAATCACAGCGACTCGATATGGTGTTTGATCGTCTATATTGTTCTGCAAAAGAGAAGCATCTTTCATTGGTTAGGCACTCATCACACGATTTGCAATTAAAGCGTGTTTCAGAATTAGCGCCACTCGCTCTTGTTGGGCATGGGTTAAGTCGGCAAAAAGCGGCAAGCTCAGAGTGCGAGCATAGTAATCTTCCGCATTAGGGAAGTCGCCTTGTTTGAAGCCTAACTCTTGATAATAAGGTTGGGTGTGCACGGGAATATAATGCACCTGAGTGCCAATGCCCGCTTGGCGTAAAATATCAAATACGCCTTTTCTAGCTGCCTTGTTGTGCTCAGGTAAGAGAATCGGAAACAAATGCAGTGCTGAATAATTATCATCTGCTTGATAAGGCAAGGTAACAGGCAGGTTTTTTAGCAAGGCCTCATAGTTAGAAAATTGCTGATGACGACGTTCAATAAAGTCATCCAAGCGTGATAATTGAGACAAGCCAAGCGCGGCCTGCAATTCCGTCATGCGGTAATTGAAGCCCAGCGTGTGCTGTTCATAATACCAATCACCTGACATTTGCGTTAACTCGTCTGGCGATTTGGTTGTGCCTTGCGAGGCATGAGTACGCATGTGCTTAGCGAGTTTATTGTCGTTCGTGACGGCCATGCCGCCTTCTGCGGACGTGATGATTTTCACTGGGTGAAAGCTGAAAATACAAATATCACTGAATGCTCCGTTGCCCACATAATTGTCTTGGTATTTTGCCCCAATCGCATGGGAAGCATCTTCTATAATACGAAAACCATATTCTTTGGATAACGCATGAATGGCGTGCATATCGCAGGATTGACCGGCGAAATGTACTGGAATTACGACTTTTGGTAATTTGCCTTGTTCTTTCGCAGTGACTAATTTTTCAGCCAGCTTATCTGCGCACATGTTATAGGTGTGAGGGTCGATATCGACAAAATCCACGCTTGCACCGCAATAGCGTGCGCAATTAGCGGAAGCGATAAAAGTGTTAGGCGATGTCCAAACCGTGTCACCCGCTCCAACTCCCAATGCCAAGCAAGCAAGGTGCAAAGCGGATGTGGCACTGTTTGCGGCCACACCATAACGAGCGCTTACCTTTGTGCAAATAGCTTGTTCAAATTCGCTGACACAAGGGCCTTGAGTCAAAAAGTCAGAGCGTAGCGACTTTACGACGGCCGCAATGTCGTCTTCGCTAATGGATTGGCGACCGTAGGGAATAAAATCAGTGTGCGTCATCGAAGGTCAAAATCTCTTCAATACTTAAAAAATGTGGGTTGCTACCAGATTGATATTCATAACCGGGTTCAACCATTTCGCCCGTTTCGCCTAAGCGATTGTGCGCAAAATCCATATCGTCTTGATAAAATTTGATGCTTGGCGAAATCACATAATGGTCGCTAAATTCATAGGTATGGAAAGAGTCATCTCCAGGGCACATGACTTCATGGAGCTTCTCTCCTGGGCGAATGCCAACGTCTTTAGTTGGGATATTTGGCGCATAAGCGGCCGCCAAATCCATGATGCGTACAGAAGGAATTTTAGGCACGAATATTTCGCCACCATGCATGCGGCGGAAGTTTTTCAATACAAAATCCACCCCCATTGGTAGGGTGATCCAAAAACGCGTCATGTCTGGATGAGTAATTGGAATCGATTCAGCGCCATCGGCAACCAGCTTTTGGAAGAAGGGGACAACTGAACCACGTGAGCCAACAACGTTGCCATAACGAACCACAGAGAAGCGTGTACGACCTTGGCCGACCATGTTGTTAGCGGCAACAAATAATTTGTCAGATGCGAGTTTCGTCGCGCCGTAAAGGTTGATTGGAGCAGCGGCTTTGTCAGTTGATAAAGCAATGACCTTTTCAACGTCGTTTGCAATGGCCGCAGCAATCACATTTTCGGCGCCATGGATGTTGGTTTTAATACATTCCATCGGGTTGTATTCAGCAGCGGGTACTTGCTTCAGAGCAGCGGCATGAATAACAAAATCCACATCGCGCATAGCCTGAGTTAAACGGTCTTTGTCACGCACATCGCCGATAAAATAGCGCATGCAACCAGCATCAAAGTCTTGTTGCATCTCGTATTGTTTCAATTCATCACGTGAATAAATAATCAGTCGCTTAGGTTGGTAATTGGCCAATAGAGTTTTCACATACTGACGGCCAAAAGAACCCGTGCCACCAGTAATAAGAATGCTTTTGTTGTTAAACATGTTATGTACCAACCTAAATAATGGAATTGAAGCGCCCAAAACGCGTCGCCATTGTACTAAGAGCTTCGTTACTATATCGACTACTTTAGGCTAAACATTAATGAAATCAAGGAACTGCTTCTGTTTATGAGTGCTTAAGCAATTTATTTGTTCTTTCGCGATACACAATCCTCAATATGATCATTCACCATGCCAGTTGCTTGCATAAAGGCATAACAAGTCGTGGCGCCCAGGAATTTAAAGCCTCTTTTCTTCAAATCTTTGGCGAAACGAGTGGATAGTTCGGTCACAGCGGGCGCGTCTGTATGATGGCCGATTGGGTTATCAATGATTTTGTTATCGCTAAACGCCCAGTAATATTCGCTAAACGAGCCGAACTCGTCAGCAATGTTTAAAAAGGCTTTGGCGTTGTTAATGGTGGCTTCTATTTTTGCGCGGTGGCGGACAATACGTTCATCCAGTAGTAATCGCTCTACGTCGGCTTCGGTCATGTTAGCGACTTTTACAGGGTCAAAGTTGTGAAAAAGCGCTCGATAACCTTCTCGCTTGCGTAAAATAGTAATCCAGCTTAGACCTGCTTGAGCGCTTTCTAGTACAATGCATTCAAACAGCGATTGGTCGTCATAAATAGGGATTCCCCATTCTGTATCATGGTAATGAATGTATTCGGGAGATCCTAAACACCAAGCGCAACGTATATTTTCCATTTATGACACTCCAAATTTGTAATCGCGACTGACGAATTGTGAATAAATCATATCAGAACTTATTCCAAACAGTGGTCTGCTAAGGACGAAATAGTATGAAGTTTACACCGACGTACAGCAAAAAAGATGTAGAGGTATTGGCTGACGAATGTCTTTATAAAGGCTTCTTCGAAATGCGTAAACTGACTTTGAAACATAAAAAATTTAACGGTGAATGGAGCCAGCCCATGACCCGAGAAATGATGGTGCGAAACGACGCAGTGTGCGTACTATTATTCGATCCTGTGGCGGATAAAGTGTTATTGATTGAACAATTTCGTCCTACAGTATTGAGAAGTGAATCGCCATGGTTGCTAGAGTTGGTGGCTGGCATGGTGGAAGAAGGCGAAAGCGATGAAGATGTCGCACGCCGTGAGACCTTTGAAGAGGCCGGTGTAACAGTTAAGCGTCTTGAGTATATGTTTAAGTTTGTGCCATCTCCAGGCGGATTGGTGGAGTACTTGCGCATGTATGCAGGTGAATTCGACTCAAGCCTTGTTGATACCATAAAAGTTCATGGTTTAGACGAGGAAAACGAAGACATTAAATTGCATCTTGTTTCGTCTGACGACGCTATCGGTTTGCTTAAAAATGACATTGAAAACGCCAGTACTATAATGGGGCTGCAGTGGTTTGCATTAAATAAAAACGATCTAGTAAAACGTTGGTGTGCTTAAATCAATGAAGTCAGATAGAGCCGTTTTTACAAATAAAACCCCGTTGTTGCAGCCAATTATTGGCCTCGTTTCTTTTGTCTTTATGTGCGGTAACGTACTTTTTTGGACCTTGTTAGCTCATCTCGTAGCGCCTTTATTATTGTTAAAGAATACGCGCTACGAAAACATGGCTGAACGCTATTTTAATCGTTTGTATGAAGGTTGGGTTGCTTCTTGTGAGTGGTGGTTTCATAACGTCTTAGAAGTAAGGTGGGAAATTGATGAAACCATGAAAACAGATTTTGATAATTGGCATTTGATTATTGCGAATCATAGGTCCTGGGTGGATGTGTTTGCTCTTTATGCGCAGTTGAAAGGCCGCCGTCCTTTACCAAGAGTATTCATGAAGCAAGCTCTCATTTGGATGCCTTTTGTTGGTACAGCAACATATATAATGGGGTTTCCTTTTATGAAGCGCTATACTAAAAAGCAAATTCAAAAGAACCCCAAATTAGCCGGAAAAGATTTAGCCACAACAAAACGTTCTTGCACGCGCTTACTTAAGCGCCCCAACTCAATTATGAGTTTTGTGGAAGGTACGCGTTTTACCGAGCAAAAACACCAAAGACAGGCATCACCTTATCGTTGTTTGCTTAAACCAAAGGCTGGCGGCATTAGTTTTATATTGCAAACTATGCCAGAGGCCATAAAGACTATTACGGATATCAATATTCTGTATGAGCAAAAGACAGTGACAGGTTGGGATCTGCTCTGCGGGCGCACCGGAAGAGTTAAGTTAATGGTACGAGAAGTCACCGTGCCAAATGCCATGCTAGTACCTGAATATCAGGCTGCAGGCAAAGATAGAGAACACTTTTTTACTTGGTTTAATCTATACTGGCACGATAAAGATATACGCATGAATTATCAGCTAGACGCCTTAAGACAGGTTGCGGTGGATGACTCAGAGCAAAATTTTTCAAAAGGAAACACGTCGCAAGAATGACAGATACTATGAAGACAGAGAAAACATCAAAACAATACGTGCCAGACTTGGTTAGTTTACAGATGCTCGGCGAGTTAAATTATCGTCGCTTGGGTAAGCTTATGCGTGGTCAAGAGGAGATGGATTCTTGGAACTTTTCCGTTCATAGTGCGGGGGACCAAGAGAGTCGGTTACGCCTTACATTGGGCAAAGAAAGCCGCTTCACCTCTGAAATTGCGTTAGAGTTTGGCCCTGAAATGACTGAAAAACTTCTGTTTAAGACAACATTGTCTATGACTGTCCGCTTGTACCATGATGTTGGCATTGCAGAGATTACCGATGGTCATCGACAATACAGAGGCGCATATCCTTATCCGAATGATGCCATGTTGCATCGAGACGAGAAATTTCGCTTAAACCAGCAATTGGCCGATTTGTTAGAACTGTGCTTGAAACATGGTCATCGATTGAACAACACCTTGTCTTTTCAGTTTGCCTAACCCTGACGTTAACCTTAATAATTTAAGTAAAGAGAAGAGAACTTTTTGACTGCTCTATTGTATATCCATGGTTTTAATAGCTCAGAACGCTCTCATAAGGCGACTGTGTTGGGTCAAGCAGTCAAAAAAATAGGCTTGCCTGACGCTCTTATTTCTCCACGCTTGTCTTGGCAGCCAGCAAAAGCTATTGAACAACTAGAAAGCATAATTGAAGCTAACCAGCAGCAAGGCCTCACGCTAATAGGCAGCTCTTTGGGAGGCTTTTATGCCGCGTATTTGGCTGAAAAATATCGTTTGAAAGCCATTCTTGTGAACCCTGCAGTGCAAGCTCCCGTCTTGCTACAGGACTTTCTTGGTCCGCAATTTAACCCTTATACCAATGAAGAATACGAATTAACCCAAGCTCACATGATTGAGCTTGAGAAATTAGTGGTGACTAAGCCAACTGCCGACTTATACTGGCTGATGATTCAAGAAGGTGATGAAGTGCTGGACTACAAAGAAGCACTCAAAGCTTTTCCTAAAACAGCACGACTTACTCACGAAGAAAAAGGCGATCACAGTTTTACTGAATTTGAACGGTTTTCTGTAGAAATTCTTCGCTTTGCCGAAATATTAACCGAGTAAACTACTGCTTTTGTTAGACTATTTCACACTAAGTAAAACCAGTGATAGACTCTAGCCAATCTAATTTACACTCGCACGTAATACAATATTCGAACCCTGTATTGCACGATCAACTTGGAAGTAAAAACACGCATGTCTGCAAAAGAATATAACGCCGGATCGATAGAAGTTCTTAGTGGCTTAGAACCAGTACAAAAACGCCCAGGAATGTATACGGATACCACACGGCCAAACCATCTAGCGCAAGAAGTTATTGATAACTCAGTGGATGAGGCCTTGGCTAATCATGCGGATCGTATTGAAGTTATTCTATACAAAGACGGTTCTCTGAGTGTCGAGGACAATGGCCGAGGCATGCCCGTGGATATTCACCCAGAAGAGGGAATATCGGGCGTTGAATTGATTCTGACCAAGCTCCATGCAGGCGGTAAATTTTCCGGCGATAATTACCAGTTCTCAGGTGGTTTGCATGGCGTTGGTGTGTCTGTTGTTAACGCCTTATCTACATCGCTAGAAGTCTGGGTGCGTCGTAACGGTGTACATCATCACATTGGCTTCGAGAATGGTTTTAAAACATCAGAGCTAAAAGAAATCGGCACCGTCGGTAAGAAAAATACCGGTACGAAAGTGAAATTTACCGCGGACACTAAATATTTCGACAGTCCTAAGTTTTCTATTTCGCGACTCAAACATTTATTGAAAGCCAAAGCCGTGCTTTGTTCTGGTCTTCATGTTGTCTTTATTGATCAGAGTGGTAGTGAAGAAGGCCGAGAAGAATGGTTTTTCCAAGATGGTTTAAAAGACTACCTAGCGCAGGCCAATGACGGTTTTGTATTGCTACCAGAGGAACCTTTCATTGGTGGCCTGACAGAAAAAACACAAGGGGTTGATTGGGCGGTTCAATGGTTGCCTGAAGGCGGCGAGTTAGTGACAGAAAGTTATGTCAACTTGATCCCAACAGCCCAAGGCGGCACTCACGTTAATGGGTTGCGAACTGGCTTATTAGAAGCCATTCGCGAGTTCTGTGATTTCCACAATATCTTACCTCGTGGCGTTAAGTTAACCGCAGAAGATGTGTGGGATCGTTGTAGCTATGTCTTGTCAGCGAAAATCCAAGAACCTCAATTTTCGGGTCAAACCAAAGAACGTCTTTCTTCTCGTCAAATCGTGGCCTTTATTGCAGCGACAGTAAAAGATGCATTCAGCCTTTGGTTGAACAAACACGTTGAAGACGGTAAAAAGATTGCCGACATCGTTATTAACAGCGCGCAAAAACGTCTAAAAGACAGCAAGAAGGTCGTACGTAAGCGTATTACTCAAGGTCCTGCATTACCGGGTAAATTGGCCGACTGTTCTGGACAAGACTCGTCTCGAAGCGAACTTTTTCTCGTGGAAGGGGATTCGGCGGGCGGCTCTGCCAAACAGGCTCGTGAGAAAGATTTCCAAGCCATTTTGCCGCTGCGAGGTAAAATCCTAAACACTTGGGAAGTAGACTCTAATCAAGTGCTTGGCTCTCAGGAAATTCATGATATTTCCGTGGCGCTTGGTGTCGATCCAGGTGACGAGAATTTAAGCGGTTTACGTTACGGAAAAGTCTGTATCTTGGCCGATGCCGACTCCGATGGTTTGCACATCGCAACGTTAATTTGTGCTTTGTTTGTTCGCCACTTTCCAGCCTTAGTCAACAGCGGTCATGTTTTCGTAGCCATGCCGCCTTTGTACCGAATTGATATTGGCAAAGAAGTTTATTACGCCCTTGATGACGAAGAAAAAGACATCACCCTGCATAAAATTGCTGCTGAAAATAAACGTGGTACGCCAAACGTACAGCGATTCAAAGGCTTGGGTGAGATGAATCCGTCGCAACTACGTGAAACCACCATGGCACCAGATACACGTCGTTTAATCCAATTAACCATGGAAGATAAATTGGATACTGATGAGCTTCTAGACAAACTGCTGTCGAAAAAACGCGCAGGGGATCGTAAAAGCTGGCTGGAAACCTACGGCAACTTGGCGATTATTGACTAATAAATCAATAGTTTATCGCTTTTGCTAAGGTAAGCTAAAATAAATATAGCTCAACAAAATGGAAACGAATGAATGTCTGAAGAAAAAGACGATGATGTCATCAGCGAAGAAGTCCTTTACGAAAAGATAGATCACTATTTATTGACGTTCGGGACTGATCGTTCGCTAATGTGTGTATCAGAGTTAGATGGCTTTTTAACGGCGCTAGGCTGTTCTGTGCAAGAATTAGAACCAGATGTTTGGTTGAATGCCATTTGGGGCGCAGATGAAGATCAGCCTGTTTGGGACTCAACAGAGCAGGAAGACGAGTTCTTAAGCCTTGTATTGATTATGTACATGGAGACAATGAACAGCTTACTGTTTGGAGACTTTTATCCTGTTTATCTTGAGCAAGAAGTCGATGGCGAGTACAGCATATTGGTTGAAGAATGGTGTGTTGGCTTCGTTCGTGGTGCCAAACTGATTGGTTTGGGGATTGGTGGCGATCGCGAATTTTTCGACGAAGTCCTAGCTCCTGTGCGTTTGTTTGGTACGGAAGCGGGTTGGAAAAAGCTAGAAGGCATGGTGCAAGAAGAAGTCTCTTTCTGGCGAGACAATCTAGAACCGTCGATCTTGCGCTTAGTGCAGCATTATCATCCAGAAATACAAACCGGCATTAAAAATAAAGAAACTCGCGTACTGCATTAAGTTTTTCGTTACTTATACAAATTGCTTTATAAAATCTTTAAAAGCGCCTAAGCAAAAAAAACCGTGATTTTGTTCAGATCACGGTTTTTTTAGTTCTGCTTTAAAATAAGCGGTTTTTTAAATTAACCAACGACTTTTGCAATGCTTTCGCACAAATAATCGATGTTGCTATCGCTTACACCGGCAATACTCATACGGCCAGTATCAGCGATGTAAATCGCGTATTCGCTGCGTAATGTATGAACTTGCTCTAACGTTAAGCCAGAGTAAGAGAACATGCCGCGCTGATCTTTAATGAAACTAAAGTCTTTGCTTACGCCAGATGCAGCCAATTTAGCAACGAGCTTTTCACGCAAACCGTTAATACGATCACGCATCGCGGCCACTTCTAGTTCCCATTCTGCTTTTAGTTCTGGGTTGCTCATAATGGTATAAACTACCGCGGCACCATGTGCTGGTGGCATAGAGTAGTTGGCACGAATCGCTTGGCCAATAATAGAAAATGCGGCCGTTGCTTCATCTGCAGATGCAGCAATAACACTCAAACCACCACAACGTTCACGGTAAATACCGAAGTTTTTCGAGAAAGAATTCGCGATCAACATATCTTGAACATTAGCGGCCATATAGCGCAAGCCAGCCAAGTCTTCATCTAAACCGTCACCAAAACCTTGGTATGCCGCATCAACCAATGGCAACAAGCCACGTTTGTTAACAAAATCGGTTAGTACTTTCCAGTGATCGAATTGTAAATCGATACCTGTTGGGTTGTGGCAGCAAGCATGAAGCAACAATACATCGCCTTCTTTCACTTCAGCTTCTAGCTTCGCCATCATGTCGTCAAAACGTAGGCCGTTTGTTGCTGGATCGTAGTAAGGGTAGTCTTTTACTTCTACGCCTGCTGAATCAAAAATAGACTTATGGTTACCCCAAGTCGGGTCACTTACCCAAAGGCGAGCATCTTTTAAGTTTGCGCTGATAAAATCCGCCGCGACTTTTAATGCGCCTGTACCGCCAGGTGTTTGCGTAGAACGAATACGACCAGAAGCGATCAGCTCATTGCCTTCGCCCAAGACCAAGTCTTTAATAATGGCTTCAAACTCAGTCGCGCCGTAAATCCCTAAATAACTTTTAGAGTCTTCTTGTTCAAGCAAAATAGATTCGGCTTTTTTTACCGTATTCAAAATGGGTGTATGGCCATTATCGTCTTTATAAACACCCACACCCAAATCAATTTTCTTTGGGTTCGTGTCGTTTTTATGGGCAATGATAAGCGCTAATAGAGGGTCGCCAGAAACAGCGTTAAGATGCTTGAACATGATAGTTACGGGGTCCTTTTTTATGTCACAGAAAAATCACTGTGGATATAATCGTTGCTTGAATAGCCTCTTCATTTTGCCGTTTTTATGACAAAATACAATGCAAGCGAGAGGGAAATTTCCTCAATACTGTATAGAAAAAAAGACACTTAGTTTTTCCGCCCTAGCGAGCTTGTTATGACCTCTCTCCAACAGCGTTTTCAATCTCTTGATACTTGGTTGAACACACATACTCAACTTTGGCAATTTGATACCTTTGCTCGCTTAGATACTCCTTGGGAAAATGTCTATCCTGAGCTGGCGGCGCTCTTGAAACGTGAAAACCTAGATACAGGCAGTGAAGCTTTTTATGCGGAAGTATTTCGACTCTGCCCAGATCTAAAAACCGCGTCTAACTTTTTGCCCCCTGACTTACTTGATCCATCACCGCAGCGAACACTTACTCATGATTTACCAAGCTATGTATCGGCAGGAATAAAAGGTCGTAAATGGTCGCAAATACAGGCTTTTGTTGCCCACACCCCAACCGCCAACAACTACGTGGAATGGTGTGCGGGAAAAGGCCACTTAGGGAAGTTATTGGCCTTTCAAGATAACAAGCCCGTCCACAGCCTAGAATGGCAAAAAACACTTTGCGAAGCGGGCGAACAAGAAGCTAAGCGACTAAACCTACCACAGACTTTTACCCACGCCGATGTGCTTAAAGGAGAGGGGCGACCCGCGTTAGCAAACGCTCACTGTGCCGTTGCCCTTCATGCCTGTGGAGACTTACATCGTGAACTGATAGAACAGGCTGTTACTGCGAACACGGCCATGCTGTGTATTTCCCCATGCTGCTATCACCTGACTCAAGTGAGTCATTATCAGCCGTTATCACACAGCGCCCAACAGTCTGCACTGACACTGCGCCAAGCTGATCTCAAACTCGCCGTCAAAGAAGTTGCCACGGCTGGCAAGCGAGAGCAACGCCTCAAACAACTTGAACTCACTTACCGACTTGGCTTTGACGCATGGCAAAGGTCAGCTCGCCAACAAGACGAATACCTCCCCGTTCCTTCTGTTCAAAAAGCACTGCTCAACCAAGGTTTTGCTACTTTTTGCCAGTGGGCCGCAGAGCAAAAAGGGTTAATAGATTTAACCGCCAAAACCCCTTTTGAAGACTTCGAGCCCATCGGCCAAACCCGCTACCAACATATCCAAAAACTCGAAGCCATCAGCCAACTCTTTCGCCCCGCGCTTGAATACTGGCTCGTCCTCGACCGCGCCATGTACCTAGAAGAAAACGGCTACCAGGTCGAGATCGGCAAATTCTGTGACAAAAGTTTAACGCCGAGGAACTGGATGATAAGAGCTGAGCGGGCGTAAGAGGCTTTTGTGATAATATAGCGGCTAGGTGCTTTCTTTTAGAACTGTGCTATATGTACCGTAAACTAATCTGCATGGATGCAGATAATTCCGACCATTTGGAGATGGTGTTATGACCCAAAAAACTCAACTTAGCCTACAAGATCAAACCTCGGAATTCTTACTTTATACCGCCCCTAATGGTGAGGTAAAAGTAGAAGTATTGCTCAGTGGTGAAACTATTTGGTTAACACAGGAGCGGATAGCAGAGCTGTTCGGGGTACAACGTCCGGCTATCTCTAAGCATTTAAAAAATATTTTTGAAAGTGGTGAGTTGCAAGAGGAACTGGTTATTTCCATTTTGGAACATACCACTGCTCATGGTGCTATGGCTGGAAAAACTCAAACTAAACCAGTGAAATATTATAATTTAGATGTTGTCATCTCGGTCGGCTATCGCGTTAACTCGACACAAGCAACCCAATTTCGTATCTGGGCAACCCAACTCATTAAAGACTACCTTATTAAAGGCTTTTCCATGGATGATGAGCGACTTAAAAACGGTCGTTTCTTTGGCAAAGATTATTTTAAAGAGCTACTGGAGCGAGTTCGCTCCATTCGATCCAGTGAGCGACGTGTTTATCAGCAAATAACCGATATATTTGCTGAATGCAGCATTGATTATGACCCCCGTTCAGAAACAACGCACTTGTTCTATGCTCATGTGCAAGATAAGTTTCACTTTGCTATTACAGGGCATACGGCGGCAGAAATCATTTCACTAAAGGCCGATGCCAGCCAGCCCTTAATGGGTATGATGACTTATAAAAACGCCCCTTCAGGTCGAGTGCTTAAATCCGATTCAACCGTCGCGAAAAACTACCTAAGAGAAGATGAAATCAAAAAACTAGAACGCACAGTGTCGGCCTTTTTTGACTATATAGAAGGTATAATTGAGCGTCGAAATACCTTTTCCATGGAAGCCTTTGCAGAAAGTGTTAATAAATTTTTAGCCTTTAATGAATATCAAGTATTAGAAGGCTACGGCCAAATATCGCGCCAAGCTGCAGAGCAAAAAGCCCATATTGAGTATGAACAATTTAACAAACAACAAAAAATAGAGTCAGACTTTGATCGCGCAGTGAATAACTTGCTTAGCAACAAGAAGAGAACATAGGTAAATGCGTCAAGCATAGTAAAAGGTTTGACGCTAAGGAGCTGGGTGATCAGGGCTGGGCTAGTAGCTTAGAGCTCACCTGTCATTTCACGCGCAGGCGGGAATCCATTGTGTAAATGAAAAACTGATTGATCTGACTACAAAAATACCACAATAGTCATTTGGTTATCACAAAAAACTGCGCTACATTGCTAAACCATCAAACGTAAAGGAATGGTCAGCATGGAAGTCGCACAGCGCTATTGGATGTTAGAATTGATCGCCTTTTGGGAAGGGCAAATAAACACCAAACCATTAATTACAGCTTTAGGTCTCACGCGGCAAAGCGTCAGTCAGCTGCTTAAACAATATCAGGCCGATTTTCCAAACTCGTTAGATTATGATGCAACACTCAAAGCCTACCAAATTACAGGCCATTTCAAACCGCACTATATTGACCAAACCGTGGATGAATACTTTGATTGGTTAAACTACGGCAAAATACCCACCTTTCCCAATACCGCTATCGAATCCACCCAACACCGAATAGAAGCCCTAGCGCGCTTCGTTTCGCCACAAGTTATGCGACCCTTATTAAAAGCCGTTAAAGACAAAACCGCTGTAGATTGTGAATACTTATCCGTATCTAGCAGCGACCCGCAAGGGCGTTTGATCTATCCTCATAGCTTTGTCAAAACTGCCGGGCGTTGGCACGTTCGTGCCTACTGCGATGTGCGACAACATTACCTCGATTTCGTATTGAGCCGCTTTCAGCACGTAGACTACGACGGCAAAGCCAGCGCACATACCGAGCAACAAGACACACTCTGGAACACCCAAGTTACCCTGATACTCGCCCCCGATTCCCGCCTCACCGACAAACAAAAAAGCGTGCTTGAAAACGACTATGGCATGACCAATAGCCAGCTTCACATTACCACTCGCGCTGCCCTCGTTAAATACACCCTCGACGACTTACAGATAAAAACCAAAATGCTCGAAGCCAACCCACAAGCCCAGCAACTGGTGTGTGTTAACTATGCCGACATAAAACAATGGCTGTACGACTGATTGATACAAGAAAACGCTGACATAAGACAAAACCTGTCAAATGACTTTACCTGTGTAAAACGACAGCATTGTGAGGCAACGAAAAGCACGGCACAGTGGAAGCAAGCCGGATAAACCAGAGCAAAATAGATAAGAGCAAAAGGGACAGACAATGGAACAGTTCTCACCATCAGACATGAAAACCATATTGCACTCAAAACGAGCCAATATGTATTACTTAGAATATTGCCGAGTCATGCAAAAAGATGGTCGAGTCTTGTATCTCACGGAAGCGCTTTCTAATAATAAGTCAGGAGAAAACCAGTACTTTAATATCCCGATTGCCAACACCACCGTGCTTCTACTTGGTAATGGTACCTCGATCACCCAAGCGGCGATGCGAATGCTGGCTCAAGCTGGCGTCTTGGTTGGATTTTGTGGTGGCGGTGGTACGCCTCTGTATATGGCGTGCGAAGTAGAATGGTTTACCCCGCAAAGCGAATATCGACCTACCGAATACCTTCATGGTTGGCTGCAATTTTGGTTTGATGACGACAAGCGTCTTGATGCTGCGAAAACTTTCCAGAAAGCGCGCCTTGATTACCTTGAACGTATTTGGACAAAAGACAAAGACTTAAAAGGCGAAGGCTTCGCCCTGCAAGACGCAGTATTACAATCGTCTTTCGAGACTTTTCATAACCGAACCGATGCCGCGACGAAACAATCCGATTTATTACTCACCGAAGCGCAACTAACCAAAGCCTTGTATAAATACGCCGCTAATGCCGTACGCATTGAGGATTTTAAACGTCAGCATAACTCAAGCGACAAAGCCAACGACTTTTTAAACCACGGCAATTATCTTGCCTATGGCTTAGCCGCTTGTTGTTTGTGGGTGCTCGGCATTCCTCATGGTTTTGCCGTTATGCATGGCAAAACACGTCGTGGGGCCTTGGTGTTTGATGTGGCTGACTTGATCAAAGACGCCATCGTCCTGCCTTGGGCATTTGTTTGTGCCAAAGAAAACGCCACAGAACAAGAATTTCGCCAACAGATCCTACAAAAATTCACCGACCATAAAGCCTTAGATTTTATGTTTGATACCGTTAAAAACATGGCTTTAAACCTTGGTAGTTCATCAAATCAGCAAAATGACCTCGAAGAGCAAAAGACACTTGTAGGTCGTTCTTTAGAGCGACAAAACGACTAGGATACCGAACTATGATGGTGACCTTTGTCAGCCAGTGCGAAAAAAACTCTCTCAAAAAGACACGTCGAGTTTTAGATGCCTTTGCTAATCGCATTGGCGATAACACATGGCAAACCCTGATTACCGAGGACGGGCTACTCACTGTCAAAAAAATGCTGCGTAAAACCGCCAGTAAAAATACCGCAGTGAGTTGTCACTGGATAAGAACTCGTGCCAGAAGCGAGTTATTGTGGGTAGTGGGAAATAAAAATAAGTTTAATGAGCAGGGCATAGTGCCTGTTAATACAACTTTAAAAGAGGTTTTTATGGATACAAAACAGGCGAAACCTGTAAAAGGTATGATTTACGCCAATACACACTTACAACCCTTAAATCATCATTTATTTGCAGTGGGGTTTGTTGCACAGCAGCTGTATTTGTACTTTTACCCAGATAAAAGAAATCAAGCGAATGCTGCTTTTATTGCGGGTTGTCTGCATGATATAGGTAAGCTAGATCCTTCTTTTCAAGATTGGGTCATCAAACCAAAAAATCAAAATTACCAAGCGGAAGACGGTCAACATATTGATGACTCTAAGTTCAGCTTTGAAAAACATCCTAGGCACAATGAAATATCAGCGCTTATTTTTCAATGTATCGCTGATCAAGCTAAAGGCATTAGGCAAATAAAGCAATCTATTAAACACGCAATCTATTGGCATCATGCAAAGCCGTTTAGAACAAAAGCGAAAGACGAGTTTGATACCTACGGAAAGCTTTATAACAAACTTAAAGCAAGCATGGGAGATAACGCTTGGACGCTTATTTCTGAAAATGCTATCGCCATGTTAAATAGCGTTTGTGAACTAGATAACCACTATAAAGAGGGACAAGACAGTTTTTTGAGAAAAGCCTTTTCAAGTGATGTCGATGACGAAGTATTAAGTAATTATCAAAATACTCCATTACCAAATTATAAAGAATATGACGCAGCAGAGAATACTCAAGAGTATGAGAAGCAAATTCGGATTAACGCTAATAATAATGAAATACGAGCGTGTTTAATTACTGCAGATCGTTGGGTTTCTTCCTTATCTCCAAATGAATTATTGAGCCATATCAAAAATAAAAATTTAGATGGATTTATACAAGAACAACTAACAAATAACGTATTTTTGGAAAGTGATTTAACGACTCATATCCAAGAATGTCTCAAGCAATTCCCTAATAGTGAACGAACCATAAAACAGTCATCGGTTGCAGAAAAGTTGGCTGAAGTCACAGGTAGGGTGAAAGTTCTAGCAGGTGCTGCGGGTTGTGGAAAAAGTAAAATAGCGCTGGAGTGGGCTGGCCTCAGCAATGCCCAGCAAATTATTTGGGTATGCATGCCCTAGGGTTCAAATTTGCCAAGGTATGTTTGCTGAATTAAAAGCGTCTGATGAGCCTTATCTACGTGATGCAACCGTGGAATTATTTACGGGTGAATTCAAATGCACTGATAGTTTTGAAAATGTAACCCCAGAAGGTCAGTATCTGACAGGTGATGTTGTGATCACCACGATTGATCAGTTATTAAGTAGCGTTATTAGTCACACCAAAGCTGATCGTCTCTTGAATTACCTTAGTGCTCATGTTGTGTTCGATGAATATCATGAATACATTAATATGCCTGCTTTTAATCTACTGTTTGCTGAGCTTATCGCTTCACGAAATCAATTACAGAATGGCTGTAATGCGTTGTTAGTGTCCGCTACGCCGAATTATTTTTACCTTAAAAACATACTTAATCTTAATGTCGATGATGGTGACGTGATTGAAATGCCATCTTTCAATGACAAAAAATATCAGTTTGATTTTGTTGTGTACGATGAGTCGATAGAAGATTCTTCAAACCCACTCTATAAAACCCAAGATGGAACGACATTTGTTATCAGTAACACAGCGACCACCG
Source organism: Marinomonas rhizomae (assembly GCF_024397855.1). Lineage (NCBI taxonomy): Bacteria > Pseudomonadati > Pseudomonadota > Gammaproteobacteria > Oceanospirillales > Oceanospirillaceae > Marinomonas > Marinomonas rhizomae. The sequence continues at coordinate 3,407,208 of NZ_CP073343.1, read as the reverse complement.
CACAAAAAAGTTTCATCACTAATTTAGCGGATGAAAATGCCATTCTGCTCCATTCTAAATACAAAAAAAGCGATAAAAAATATCTATTCGATAAGGTATTTGAGTCTTTCAAGCGTGAAGGTAGCAACGCTTTTGAACTTCTTAGAAGTGGGCCAATTGTACAAGCTTCGCTTAACATCAGCTGTGACTACATGGTATCGGAAATAACGACAGCCGAGAATTGCCTACAAAGAATGGGAAGGCTTGATAGGTTTGGTCAAAATGATGAAATCAACCGTTATACCATTGCTGTGCCAGAAACTATCCATATAGGGAAACGTACTGGCTCAGTGGCTAGATTCCTCTCAAGCACTAATGAATTGGCCTCAGCAAAAGCGTGGTATGCATTGTTGTTGGAAAAAACAGATAGCGGAAGTAAGGTACAAACCATTCCTGATGTTTATGAACTCTACAAAGACTTCTATCAGCAACCATCTGCCATCAAGTTTATTGAGCAAGATATGGTCGCAGCAATGAAGAAAAGCATCACCCTTATTACTGCCAAAATCAGCGAACCTCAAACCATGATTACTCGCAAAAAACAGCCAGTGCAGCGAGCAAAAATTAGCAATAACTCACTTCGTGGCGATAGTCGATTTGTGCAAATGGCACTTTGCAATCTTGATAATAAAGACGCTCCAAAATTTATTGAAGGTTACGCCTATGATATTTCAACAGATGAAAGTGATGCTGTTGATAACCTAACAGCGTCATGTGATTTGATACAAGGGTATGGTGACAGCAATAATAATTTGCTGAGTTATATGATGAAAAAGCATCACAATATTATGGGCGATAAGAAAGCTTATAAAGACTTTATTCTTCTTAATGACGCGAAAGACCCAGAATTTCCTATTTATCTGAGTTATACGGAAAACGATTTACTACCTATTGGTGGTGTCTCTCAACGGCATAATTCAGCTATTTACTATGGTATATGTGAAAAGCAGGCTGTAGGTGCAATCTCAATAAAAAACTTAACTCATAAAAAGGACTAATCATGAAAAAAGTAACAGGTATTAAAAGCGTCGATTTTAAAATTACAGCACTTGGTCATGGCGTGGTGAATTGGAATGGACCTACATCGTTAATGGGAGAATCAGGAACCACCGTAGATAATCATACTTTGCCAAAATTGCGTGGATATACGAATTTATCAGGGAAAATAAAAGAAGAAACGGGTTATAAATATCGTAAAGAAGCTACAGATATTGATTTTAAGAAAACGCCTTTGTATATCAGTCAAAACTGTATTCGTCATCACCTGTTTCGATCACAAGCGTTTGACGTGCATTATGCCAATAAAACAAAAACTGATGATTTAACTTGTATGCTTGCATCTGTGACAGGATTAATTCGTGGTTACGTTGTTCCATCAAGTCAAAATAAACGTACAAGCCCTTTGTTGATTGAAGACTTTGTCGATCAGCTAGGGAATGGAAACTTTGAGCAATTTGGTCAAGCTGGTGAACGTGATAGCTCATCTTTCTTCTCAAAAACAACTTTTGGGGATACGCAATATATAGCTTATGGCTCTATCAGTATCGAACAATTACAGTTTATTTCTTTAGATAAGAAGTTTGATAGAGAATCGATGGGTATTAAAGCGGGACAAGGTGAGGGTGTTGCTAAAGCCGTGCAAGACTTCATTCAATCACTTAATTCAGATTTAAAGCCAGAAGCTGTATTTCATGAAAACTATGTACGCAGCGGAACGATTTTTGAAGAAGGCGAAGTGGGGGTTTTATTGAATCAAGATGCTATTCAAGCACTAATTGACTACACCATAGAATTAATTAAAGACTTGTCAATTCGTCAAGCAAAGTCATACATGTATGTGGATGATGTGCTAGTGGATTATAACGACAGCAATAAGATGATGCGCATAAAACGCGATGAAAGCAGTATAGCTGTTGAACCTGAAAATGAATTCGCTAGCTATTTTTATCAAAAATAAAGCGAGGAGCTAATGATGAAAATAGAAATTAAATATGAATCTAGCTGGCGCAATTCTTTTCTAGAAGGCTCTAATAACGAACCCTTGCCTAAGGAAGGTAGGAAGTTCATCGGTTCAATGACGAGCCTCAAAAAGAGCGAAAACTATATTCTTCGAGGTATTACCCATAACACAGTAATGGGTATTTTGAATCGACTGATTGGTGATCAAAGGAAGCTTTACCAAGCTAGACAGCAAGAGTCTTATTATTTTCAAAATCTTGAGCCTCTTATCCGCTTTGATGACAAGCCCAGTTATGTAAATCAAGAAATGACATACATAAGAAATATTTCAGGTAGTGAGGATCAAAATTCATATACAGGAATGATCCAAGTAGATGCCCCCATTTTTTGTTCTGATTACTCAGAACAGCTATGGGGCGTTCTAGATTTGGATGTTGATGAGCTGTGTGACTTCGTTCTTAATGGAAAAAAAGTAACCAAGACCATCGCCCATAATCCTTTAGTGATTATTGCTAAACTTGAAGAGTTATTTTCGTTAAAGCCTGTTTTGAATGAAAATAGGGTGAATGAGACTTTCCAGTATTTGAAACAAAAATTTGACAAATTCAATGGGCTTAATCGTAACGATGAAGTGTTATTAATTAGTCTTTATTGTTCAGCGTTGTATTTGCAGCTTGAAAGGCTTTCTAAGTATTTTGATGTGTCATCAGCAAAAACGAAAGCAGGAGGGCTAAGTGGTATTTCTAACAACGGCTTTACTAAGAAAGACTTTATGGCTCGTTATACATCCGGAGAAAAAAAGAAAATTTGGGGTAACCCTTATATTCGCAAAGAACGAATAAAAGGAATAGGTGAAGTAACCTCTTTAATGGAAAAGGCAGGAGGGACACTCAATATTGAACTTGAAATTGATCGTGAAACTGCGAAAGACTTATATGAAAAAATAGAAAATGCTGGCGTGTCTAGTTTTTACCTAGGCAAAAAAGGTTTGGCTTATGTCTCAGATATCAGACTTTAGGAGAATGTATGGGTTCGTATATTGATATTCGTATTAGGCCAGATGCCGAAATGCGAGAAAATGTTCTATTAAATAAGGTATATACCAAGCTCCATAAAGCATTCTTCGATCTGCAATCTCTAGATATAGGCGTCAGTTTTCCTGAAACGAAAGTCATGCTAGGTACTTTAATTAGAGTACATTCAAGTCAAGCAAGATTAGAGGAATTAATGGCGCTTTCATGGTTAGGTGGACTATCTGGTTATTGTGTATGCAGTGATATAAAAATGGTTCCTGAACATGCTTTACACAGGCGTGTTTCACGGTGGCGTCCTAATATGAGTCAATCACACCTTAGACGATTAATAAAACGAGGTTCAATTTCAGAACATGAAATGAAAGCTTATAAAGCCAAAATGTTTGCTGAGCAGATGACCACTTTACCTTATCTTGAATTGGAAAGTGCTTCGAATGGAAAGCATCATCGACGTTATATCCAAATGACAAATACTCAAGATAATTCATTGGTTGGTGATTTTGACTATTTTGGCTTAAGTAAAACAGCAACAATTCCTTGGTTTTAACCAATAAAAATTGCTCTTTAAAAATATCTTTTAAAAACAGCAAGTTACAATATGCAGAAAAAACATAGGTAAAAACGCTTATTTTGACCTAACTGCATGTTGTAACTTATTTTTTTGCGAATAAACTATAGTTCGCCGCCGAGCACGCGGCTTAGAAAATATTGTATATGGTTCGTTTATTGCGACCTCGGTTCGCCGCCGAGCACGCGGCTTAGAAATGCTTGGACTTCTTCTTTGATCGTTTCCACATGTTCGCCGCCGAGCACGCGGCTTAGAAAACTCATAATCCGTACCCAAAACTGCTGCCTTGGTTCGCCGCCGAGCACGCGGCTTAGAAAGGACGTCTGTCGTAGCCCTTTAACGCGGCGTTGTTCGCCGCCGAGCACGCGGCTTAGAAAGTTTAGCCGCAGCATTTAGATACTGTAGAGTCGTTCGCCGCCGAGCACGCGGCTTAGAAATCGTTATCTATCATGACATCAAGGCGCTTGACGTTCGCCGCCGAGCACGCGGCTTAGAAATAATACGATTTAAGCGAGCCCATGCCGTGATAGTTCGCCGCCGAGCACGCGGCTTAGAAAAGTCGTTCATCAGATTCATGTCAGACTGATGTGTTCGCCGCCGAGCACGCGGCTTAGAAAAAATGGCCGAGAAACCACGGCGGCGGATATTCGTTCGCCGCCGAGCACGCGGCTTAGAAAACTTGATTGAAGTGTCTTTTAGTATGGAAATTGTTCGCCGCCGAGCACGCGGCTTAGAAATGTCTTCACTCGCTGCCCAAGTCTCAGGCAACGTTCGCCGCCGAGCACGCGGCTTAGAAATGTTAGCCGCTTCCTGCGAAACTCTAATCATTGTTCGCCGCCGAGCACGCGGCTTAGAAATGTTTTTGCACTTGGTTCGCACTTGGTTTGCGGTTCGCCGCCGAGCACGCGGCTTAGAAATTTCTTGCTTGTTGATACGCTACAAATAGCATGTTCGCCGCCGAGCACGCGGCTTAGAAAGCACTCTTTTAATAAAGCATCAGCCTTTGCGCGTTCGCCGCCGAGCACGCGGCTTAGAAATGCGAAACTCTAATCATTAAAGACGGTTTTTTGTTCGCCGCCGAGCACGCGGCTTAGAAATGACGTATTCCAGATTTTGAACGCTGCTTTTGTGTTCGCCGCCGAGCACGCGGCTTAGAAAATAGAGAACCGCGTCGCGCCTTGGATCGGTTTGTTCGCCGCCGAGCACGCGGCTTAGAAAATAGAGAACCGCGTCGCGCCTTGGATCGGTTTGTTCGCCGCCGAGCACGCGGCTTAGAAATAAAATTGCTCAAGCCATCGCGGAAGGTTTGAGTTCGCCGCCGAGCACGCGGCTTAGAAAGATAGAGTGGTTGATGGCTGATAATACGACTAGTTCGCCGCCGAGCACGCGGCTTAGAAAACCCATGTCTCTAACGTGTAATCCACATTGCTGTTCGCCGCCGAGCACGCGGCTTAGAAAGTTTCCCCTGTCTTTTCCGTGTCACTATCAATGTTCGCCGCCGAGCACGCGGCTTAGAAAATTAGACCCATCGCCCATATCGAGGTGCAAGGGTTCGCCGCCGAGCACGCGGCTTAGAAATACAAAGCGGAAGCCATTGTGAAGCTAGAAGCGTTCGCCGCCGAGCACGCGGCTTAGAAAAACATAGAGCAATTAGGGCAAGCACTATCCTTGTTCGCCGCCGAGCACGCGGCTTAGAAATGTATCTATATAAGCGTCTCCCATTATCCAATGTTCGCCGCCGAGCACGCGGCTTAGAAATTTCATGGATGTAGCTAGTTCGTTTACTCGATGTTCGCCGCCGAGCACGCGGCTTAGAAATTCTCCTTTTTCGGTACGGATAGAATACCAAAGTTCGCCGCCGAGCACGCGGCTTAGAAAAGTAGGACACTATCACGATAGTAAAGACGTGGGTTCGCCGCCGAGCACGCGGCTTAGAAATATAACAACTCAAGCAACCAAGTATAAAACCTGTTCGCCGCCGAGCACGCGGCTTAGAAATGTCCCTGTAATTTGATTAATTAATTCTAAATGTTCGCCGCCGAGCACGCGGCTTAGAAACATCATGCGGCACTAACCAAGCAAACGGTGTTGTTCGCCGCCGAGCACGCGGCTTAGAAAGGAAATCGGCTAACTATGTCGGACGTGCTAATGTTCGCCGCCGAGCACGCGGCTTAGAAAATTATTTACCACCTTTCGCAATTGAAGCAATTGTTCGCCGCCGAGCACGCGGCTTAGAAATTCATCATACTGGGATCTATCGGAATCTGGGCGTTCGCCGCGAGCACGCGGCTTAGAAAATCCAAGCATCCGACTTCAAGTTCTTTCTGCCGTTCGCCGCAGAGCACGCGGCTTAGAAAAGCTAAGGCAGGCACGCAGATAGAGCTTATCTCTTCACCGCCGAACAGGCGGCTTAGAAAACAATCAATGCGGACGTTGCGCTGAAAGCAGGCTTCACCGCCGAACAGGCGGCTTAGAAACTGTGTCGCGTTCGTACCAAACTGAAGCGCGTCTTCACCGCCGAACAGGCGGCTTAGAAAAATAATGGTTCTTCACAAAATGGGCATTCACCCTTCACCGCCGAATAGGCGGCTTAGAAAGATAATTCTTATCATCTTTTGGGAGAATCCAGCTTCACCGCCGAATAGGCGGCTTAGAAATTGTCGAATACTTGTACTAATCGGGCAGCATACTTCACCGCCGAATAGGCGGCTTAGAAAGCAACATGGCGCATCGCGACAGATGCTGCGATCTTCACCGCCGAACAGTCGGCTTAGAAAAAAGTGAAAATTAAAAAAACACGAAAAGTCAACTTCACCGCCGAACAGGCGGCTTAGAAAATTAGCGCCCAGTCTCCAAGCACGGGGAAATTCTTCACCGCCGAACAGGTGGCTTAGAAAGACTGCAAGACTGTTTCGTTTACGACAAATGGCTTCACCGCCGAACACGCGGCTTAGAAAAAACGCAGTATGGAATGCGGTGGATGATCGAGTGATGCGCAAGGTAGCCTCTCCGTTAGGCTTGATCTTGCATACATGGGATGAAGTGTGTGGCTCTTTGAGTCAGAGTGCGTATTTCTTTAAAGACCTTCGCGAGCAAGGCATCGAGCTGTACTCCTATGATCTAAGGGGATTACCCGCGCCGGGGCGATTATTGGCTGAAGAGCAGCTAAAAGTAGCGAGTGATTACTTTTTGCGTGGATTTGAAAATGCATTTGGATTTTTTAGGCAAATGAAATATGCCATGAATGACAAAATGCTACGTCATGCGGCATTCGAACTGCATCAAGCCACGGAACACTTCTTTTCCTGTGTGCTGCTGGTGCATACCAATTACTTACCCCGAACTCATAATATTCTGCAATTGCGTTCTCTCTGCGTGCAGATTGATCCTGCCTTTGCCACCATCTTCCCGAAAAATTGCAAACGCCCACGTCGTGAGACTCAGCGCCTTAAACGTGCCTACGTCGAAGCCCGCTACTCCATGCACTACGAAATCACCGAAGAAGAATTGGACTGGCTGAGCTCCGAAGTGGAAAAACTCCAAGCCCTCACCAAACAATCTTGCGAGGCCGAACTAGAGCAACTAAAACAAGCGTCAGGCGCTGAGTAAGGGCGGTGCACGTTAGGCTAAGTCTGCTTGATCTACACTTTTTTGCTTATTATTTGCGATATGTTATCAATGCAAATTTATCTCACAGCGTATACTGAATGATCACAGTTAAACGGACTTAAGACGAAAGGTGCTAAATTTCTCTTTTAAACTCAATAATGAGCCAATGAGTTCTCTGGTTGTAACAGAGTCTCGAAAAGCCTTCCCTGCCTTTTCTGGTTTAGAAACAAATGTTAATAAGCTTGTCGCGGCGTGTGTGCCCAGTTTAGGCCCAATTCCACCGGGAACGTATTACATAGTAGATCGAGAATCAGGAGGCCGCCTCGGGTGGCTTTATGACTTGATTGCTCAAAAGGATGATTGGTTTGCTCTTTATGCCGAGGATGACAACATTGATGACGAGACCTTTTGTGAAGCGGTTAAGCGTGGGCAGTTTCGTTTACATCCCAAAGTAGGGAGGGGGATTAGTAAGGGGTGTATCACCATTGATAAACAGAGTGATTTTAACCTTATTCGCTCCATGCTTTTGGATACAACCTTAGAACAAATTCCTGAAACAGATATGAAAACCTACGGCACAGTGATTGTTTCATGAGAAAAGTCAGCTTGTTTTTGGTTTGGATTGTCTGCGCAACGTTGCTATACGCGTTCTTTTGGTCGAGAAACCTCGACTACTTCCCTGAATTCCCCGAATGGGTAGGGAGATTGATCAGAGAAATGCTACCTGTCGATACGGTGGTTGAAGACATAACAGTTTATTATCTGCTGATCCTGTCTTTTCTTATCGTGTTGGTGATTTCTTTATTAGTTGTGGCGTGGTTTAAACTGGTGAAATCGAATTCCAGCATGAAGAAATCATCGAAGAATAACTAACTGCCTTGAAAAGTCAGTAGGGTATTTCCCTTTTGTTGGAAGTTGAACCAACTTTATGATTTATAAAGGCTTTCGGTAGAATGGCAAAGTTCTCATTCTCTAAAATTAAAGTTTTTATAAATCAATAAGTTAGCATCATTTTAAAAACCAAAAACCAAAAACCAAAAACCAAAAACCAAAAACCAAAAACCAAAAACCAAAAACCAAAAACCAAAAACCAAAAACCAGCAAAAATGTTGGTGGTTTTTTTGCAAGGAAATTTCCTTTATAAAACATTCGTCTACACTAAGACGTTCCCCACACACGTGGGGATTAACCGTCTTACCCGCTTTCTACGTTTCTTGTTCCATTGCGTTCCCCGAGCACGCGGCTTAGAAATTTTTAAACTTATCGAATTCGATGGGTTTAAAGTTTTCTATCGAACAGGTGTCTTAGAAATAATAGGCTTTCGCTTGGATAAACCCGTGGAATTCGACGGGTTTGAGTTGAGTTATATTAGACCGCTGTGGCAGATTACGGTCGTTCCTCCCTCATGCTGCTCTACGGTTTTGTTTGTGTTGATAAGGGATGGTTTTTGCAGTTGTTGGATGATTTGATTATATTGTACGAATCGAACGATTTATTTTTTGGAGTGAGTGATGAATACAATTTCTGCTAATGAGGCCAAAACGCATTTTGGTGATTTATTGCTAAATGCTCAAAAGTCTCCTGTTCAAATCAGTAAGAATGGTAAGCCTGTTGCTGTTGTTATTTCCGTTGATGAGTATGAAAGTATAGAAGCGATGAAATTGTATTTATTACAAAATAAAGCCGCTCAAGCCATGAAAGATATATCAAAGAGGGATCTGGTTGCTGGTGAGGCGTTTTTCAATGAGCTTGAAGAAGGGCTTTATGATTAATGTCTGCCATTTATTATTTAACACCTGACGCAAAGTCAGACTTAGTTGGAGTTCATCGTTTTACGTTAGCAAACTGGGGAGAGACTCAGTCGAAACAGTATTTGTCTGGGATTAGGCAAACGATTAGATTACTTGCCGAAGCGCCTTCTCTTGGTAAGAGTCGGTCGGAAGTTCGAGAAAATGTTTTCAGTTTTCCCTACGGTAGCCACGTTATTTATTATATTGAAGATAAAAATTACATTGTTGTCTTTGCCGTCTTGCATAAAAGTATGGTGCCGTTTATACATCTTAGTGATAGAAAACTCCTCTAAAATCCCCTCCGTTTTATTGGTGGTTGGCAGATTACGGTTGTGCCTTCCTCATGCTGCCCTACGGTTTTTTATTATCAAACAAAAAAAGCGAACATATTGCTATGTTCGCTTTAAGGATTTTATGGTTTGAGTTTGGTGGTTACACCAAGTCAAAAAGCAGTGCTTTAACGCGTTGCTCGCTTAGTCTTTCAAAGTTAATTGCTGACACGTCTTCAATTTTCGCGCCGTCGCCGGGATGTACTGTGATGCCATCGCCTAGGGACAGTTCGCCTTCGATGACATGCACATAGTAATGGCGCTTGCTGTCGGCTTGCCATATGGCTTTTTGTTGATCCTCAAGGATCAATTGGATCAGTTGCATGTCTTGTTTCACTTGCAAGGTGCCATTTGCGCCATCTGGTGTGATGACGGTGGTGAAGCCTTGTGCTTGGCTAAATTCTTTTTGTTGGTAGCCCGGTTGTCCGCCTAGTTGATTTGGTTGAATCCAAATTTGTAGGAATTTCAGCATGTCTGTTTTAGAGGCGTTGAATTCACTGTGGTAAACGCCTTTGCCTGCGGACATGAGTTGGTATTCACCTGCCGGTAATTCTTTTACGTTGCCTGCGCTGTCTTTGTGGGCGATGGTTCCTTCTAATACTAGGCTTAGTATTTCCATGTCTTTGTGACCATGAGTTTCAAAGCCCGCGCCTGGGGTGACGGAGTCATCATTGATGACGCGTAGGTCTGAAAAGCCCATATGTTGAGGGTCGTAGTAGCTACCAAAAGAAAACGTATGATGGCTGTCTAGCCAACCAAAGTTAGCGTGTCCACGGTCTTGTGCGTTGCGAATAGTAATCATGGCTTGTCTCCTTAATGGGCTGTTGCCCTGTTTGACTGTATGGGGTGAGTGTAGGCGTCGAAGAAAAGAAAGAAAATCGGAAGGTTTTGAGCTAGTATTTCAAAAAATTTGAATAAAGGTTGAGCTATGGCCTATGCGGTGACTTTGGAAGCATTACGGGTGTTGGAAGCAATTCATCAGTTGGGCAGTTTTGCCGCCGCGGCGGATGCTCTGTTTAAAGTGCCGTCCGCTTTGACTTACACAGTTAAAAAGTTGGAAGACGATTTGGGTGTGTCCTTGTTTGATCGCTCACGACAAAAAGCCGTATTAACCCCAGCGGGTCACCTAGTGCTGGAGCAAGGTCGAACAATTTTAGAAGCGGCCATGCGTTTAGAAGATTCAATTAAGCAGTTCGAGTCAGGGTGGGAGCCGAAGCTGAGAATCGCAAGGGATACGGCGTTGTTAGAGTCGCCTTTGATGTCGGTGGTGGGAGATTTCTTATCGCAGAATCGCCCAGTGGAATTGACCTTGTCGGAAGAGGCGGTTGGTGGCGGTTGGGATGCTCTGCAAGATGATAGGGCGGATTTAGTCATTGGCGCGACGGGTGAGTTGCCCAAGGGGCATGTTCATATTAGAGCCATTGGTGAGATAGAGTTTGTCTTTGCTGTATCGCCAACGCATCCGTTGGCGATGACCGATGGGATGATTACTGCGGCGCAATTACGCCAATATCCTTCTATTGTTGTGGCGGATAGTTCAAAAATTTTGCCCGCGCGTAGCAGTGGGGTTTTTGAAAGTCGTCAGGTGCTTAGGGTCGATACCATGCGCAGTAAAATTCAAGCGCAATGTTTGGGCTTGGGCGTGGGGTATTTGCCGAAACATCGTATTGCTGATGAGTTAAGTTCTGGGCGATTGGTGCTACGCCAATGTGAGTTGCCAAGACCAAATCAGATGGCGTATTTGGCATGGCGCAAAGATGATCCTGGGCGAGGATTGTCTTGGTTTGTTGAGCAGTTGGCATTACAAGACTGGCAACTGCTTTCTGTCTGAGTTATCGCCATCTAAAAAGTTTCTACTTTAGACTTTAGGTTTATTAGGGGTATTTGTGTTTTCTCTCTCTCTTTCGGTGTTGCCTGTATTTTTGTTATTGATGGCGGGGGCGGTGTGCCAGCGTTGGCGTTTTCCGATGGAAGGCTTTTGGTCTGGCGTTGATAAGTTTACTTATTGGGTGCTGTTTCCTGCTTTGTTGTTTAGTAAAACGTCACAGATCGATTTCAGTAATCCCATGCTGCCAAAATATGCGTTTATTTTGTTGTTTGCTTTGTTTGTGACGGCGGTTTTTGTGTTTGTCAGTACCTGGTTAATGAAGGTGGTTGCTCCGACGGCTTCGTCTATGTTGCAAGCGGGCGTGAGGTTTAACACTTTTGTTATGTTGGCTTTAGCGGGCAGTTTGTACGGCAATGAGGGTTTGGTGTTGGCGGCGTTGGGCGCTTCTGTGCTGATTCCTTCTATTAATGTATTTTTGGTGGTGTCTATGACCTTGATGCATGGGCCGTCTTCGGCTAATAGTTCGTCAGCCAATTCCTTGCCCCGTTTGTTAAGTGGCGCTTTGATTCGCAACCCTTTGATCGTGTCAATTGTGCTAGGTAGCAGTTTTAATTTGTTAGGTTTAACACCGATTGTTCTGGTTTCCGATGTACTGAGTATGTTATCGCAGGCGGCGTTACCCTTGGTGTTGTTGGCCGTCGGTGCGAGTGTGCGTTTAGAGGCTATACGCTCTGTCGGGATGACTTTTGCGATGTCTTCGGTTGCACGTTTTGTGGTGTTTCCTTTGGTGATTGGTTTGATGTGCTGGTGGCTGGACGTTCGAGGTTTGCCAGCGTTAGTCGCTGTGTTGTTTGGTGTGGTACCCACGGCAACATCGGCGTACGCCTTGGCCCGTCAGTTGGGCGGAGATGCTGATAGGATGTCAGCTTATATTACGATGCAGACTTTATTGTCTGTGGTGACTTTGCCTGTGAGCATTTGGTTAAGTCAGTTATATTTGATGTGATGTAAAGATCTATTTAATGGCTGAAAAATACCATATGGTGAATAAAAAAGTCATGTTAGGGTGTTTTTGCATATCAATATTGATATGGTTTTCGCTGTAACTTGCATTTGAAAGGTTAGAAGGGGGGATATATTGTGAATTGTAGGGTGTTGGTTTATCTGTAAATACAGGTAGATGATGCTCAGTACTGATCACAACAAAAACAAAAAGGAATCTAGTATGAAATCTCTCTCTATTCGCCCATCGTTGCCATGGCTGGGTGCATTTAAACGCAAAGCTGTGTTAACTACTTTCTCTGTATTACTTCCTGTGTTGTCCGCTTCGGCGATGGCAGCAGACCTCACAATAGGCTTTTCGCAAATTGGTTCGGAAAGTGGCTGGCGAACGTCTGAAACCGAATCCATTAAAGCCGAGGCAGAACGCCGTGGTTATGACCTAAAATTCTCTGATGCTCAACAAAAGCAAGAAAACCAAATCAAAGCTGTGCGTTCGTTTATCGCGCAAGGCGTTGATGGCATTTTGCTGGCTCCTGTGGTGGAAACCGGTTGGGATCAAGTATTGAAAGAAGCGCAGCGCGCTAAAATCCCGGTTGTTCTAATTGACCGTGGTGTGGCGGCAGATCCCAGCATGTATCTAACGAAAGTCGCTTCTGATTTCAAAGAGGAAGGCGCGTTGGCGGCATCTTGGTTGGCGGCGAAAACCAATGGCCGTTGTAATATCGTCGAGTTGCAAGGTTCCGTTGGTTCTTCTGCAGCGATCGACCGTAAGACTGGTTTTGATGCGGTGATTGGCAATTTCCCTAATATGACGATTACTCGCTCTCAGTCGGGTTCTTTTACTCGCGCAGGCGGTAAAGAAGTCATGGAAAGTTTCTTAAAAGCAGAAGGCGGCGCGAAGAATATCTGTGCTTTGTTTGCTCATAATGATGACATGGCATTGGGCGCTATCCTCGCGATGAAAGAAGCGGGCGTTAAACCAACCAAAGACATTTTGGTTGTGTCTATCGATGCGGTGCCAGATATCTTTAAAGCCATGGCTGACGGTGAAGCGAATGCAACTATCGAGTTGAATCCTCATCTTGGTGGCCCAGCATTTGATGCCATTCTAGCGTCTCAGGATGGTAAAAAAGTCGACAAGTGGATCAAAGCAAACGGTCCTTTGTACCTACCTGATACAGCGGCTGCGGAATACGCGAAGCGTAAATAATAGAGCGACACGCCTAGGAGCAAGGCGCTTCTAGGTGTGGATTATTGTTTTATGCTAGCGAAACGGAGACAGCGGTATGTCGCAATTAGCTAATGAAACCTTGATAGCCAAAGAAACGGTCGAAGCGGCGCAGAGCGCAGTTCGTCCCTTGCTCGAAATCAAACACCTATCTAAATCTTTTACCGGCGTTCAAGCCCTGAATGATGTGTCTTTACAGATCCAACAGGGGGAGATTCGCGCCTTGCTGGGTGAAAATGGTGCCGGTAAATCCACTCTGATAAAAGTACTGACGGGCGTTTATCCGCGTGACAGCGGTGAGATTCTATTAGATGGCAGCTTGATCAGTGCCTCTGATAGCGGTCATGCACAGCGCTTAGGGATAAGCACGGTTTATCAAGAAGTGAACCTTATTCCTACCATGTCTGTAATGGAAAACCTGACGTTACAGCATCAAGAAAAAACCTTTGGCCTGATTAGCTGGAAGAAAGCGGAAATTCGCGCTAGAGAATTATTGGCGCAAGTGGGTTTAGACATAGATCCATTGCGTCAGCTAGATACCTATTCGATTGCGATTCAGCAACTCGTCGCGATTGCTCGTGCGTTAAGTACTCAAGCCAAAATGCTGATCTTAGATGAGCCGACGGCCAGTTTAGACAGTGACGAGATCAAACAGTTGTTTGACCTAATGGCACGGCTGAAATCTGAAGGCTTGGGTATTATTTTCGTAACGCACTTCTTGGATCAGGTTTACAGCATTACCGATAGTATTACCGTATTGCGTAATGGTGAGTGCATTGGCACCTTCAAAACTGCGGAGCTGTCTCGTTCCGATTTGGTCAGTCACATGGTAGGGAAATCTTTGGAGGACCTTGCGCCAACCGCTCACGATCATTCTATTAAACGCGAACGTACGGAGCTGCTACAGCTGAACAATGTCGGCAAACAGCGTTATCTTCAGCCGTTGGATTTGAATATCGCCGCAGGGGAAATTGTTGGTGTGGCGGGCTTGTTGGGCTCAGGTCGAACGGAATTGTGTGAGTTGGCCTATGGTTCGGTGAAACCGGATCAAGGGGAAGTGACGTTAAGTAATCATTCACTGACGAAATCGTCTCTGCGTCGAGCTATTCAGGTTGGTATGGGGTATTGCCCAGAAGATCGTAAGCAAGATGGCATTGTGGCGGAGTTGAGTGTCAGAGAAAACATGATCCTTGCGTTGCAGGCGAGCAAAGGTTGGTGGTCGCCAATTTCTATGGCTGAGCAACAAAAGCTAGTAGAAGAAATGATTCAGCGCTTGGCAATAAAAACACCTGATATGGACAAACCCATTGGCGAGTTAAGCGGTGGTAATCAGCAAAAGGTTATCCTTGCTCGTTGGTTGATTACGCATCCTGCCTTGCTGATATTAGACGAGCCAACACGGGGTATTGATATCGGCGCTCACCACGAAATTATCCAGATCATTAAAGAGCTATGTGAGCAGGGCATGGGCTTGTTAGTCGCGTCTTCTGAGCTAGAAGAGTTGGTCATGTTTGCCCATCGCGTGGTGGTAATGAAAGACCATCATAAAGTCTCGGAGCTTCATGGGGATGAGGTTTCAGAGCAAGCGATATTGCGCACCATTGCTAGCTAGTCATTTTTTAAGTATTCAAAGTAGCTGTTCCTATGAAAAAGAATAACTTTCTGCATAAACATCAAAAAACGCTTGCGCCTTTGTTGTCCCTTGTATTGATCATTTTGATTACAGCATCGGTGACACCTGGGTTTTTGAGCATTCGAATGGTTGATGGGCACCTGTTTGGTAGCTTATTGGATATCCTTCATCGTGCAACGCCAACGGCCTTGGTGGCTCTGGGTATGGCAGTCGTCATTGGTACTCGCGGTATTGATTTGTCAGTCGGTGCGGTTATTGCCATTTCAGGTGCGGTGACGGCTGTATTGACGGTCAACACTGATTGGCCGGTAGGATTGGTGATTTTATGCGCTTTAGGCACTGGCATGCTGTGCGGTTTGTGGAATGGCATTTTGGTGTCGGGGTTTAATATTCAGCCGATTGTTGCCACCTTGATTTTGATGGTGGCAGGGCGTGGTATCGCGCAGATGATCACCGAAGGGCAAATCGTCACCTTCCATTCTGATGTATTGGATGCCATTGGCAATGGATATTTCTTGGCATTTCCTATTCGCGTGTGGATTGCGATAGGCATGATTGTCTTAACCGTTTTGGTGATGCGTAAAACCGCGCTAGGTTTGTTTATTGAAGCGGTTGGAGCCAACGTGCGAGCCAGTCGTTTGGTTGGTATTGAAGCGCGCTTGTTGGTGTTGTCTGCTTATGTTTTCTCAGGTCTTTGTGCTGCCATGAGCGGCATTATCCTTGCGGCCGATATTCGCGGAGCCGATGCCAATAATGCAGGTTTATGGCTAGAACTGGATGCAATTTTAGCCGTGGTGTTAGCCGGTGCTTCGTTAGCGGGTGGGCGTATTTATTTGCTGCTGACGATTGTTGGCGTGTTAATTATTCAAACTTTAACCACAGCGATTCTGACCAGTGGATTGCCTGTTCAATATAATTTGGTAGTAAAAGCGACCATTATTCTTGCCGTGTTGCTGGTTCAATCACCAAAGACTCGTCAATGGATATCTGATTTTTTCACGAAAAAGAAGCGTGCAGCCAATAGTCGTACTGGTAAAGGGAGCATAAAACCATGATTAATGAACGTAATTTGCCGATATTGGCAACGCTATTGGTTTTTATCCTTTTGTATGGTTTTGGCATGTATGAGTACAAGGGTTTTCGTGACACCTTAGTATTCTCAAACTTATTGACGGATAACGCGTTTTTGATCATCACTGCGATAGGCATGACCTTTGTCATTCTGTCTGGTGGTATTGATTTATCGGTCGGGTCGATGATCGCGTTTATCGGTGTTTTGATGGCTTATCTGATTACCAATACTGGCATACATCCTTTGTTTGCTATTGGTATCGCTTTGATTGTGGGTGTGGCTTTTGGCGCGATAATGGGGGTTATTATTGCGTTCTTCGAGATTCAGGCGTTTATCGTCACTTTAGCTGGGATGTTTTTGTTTCGAGGCTTGGCGTATTTGATCAACCTAGACGCGGTGCCGATTGATCACCCGTTTATTACTGGCTTGTACGATATTTATGTACCTTTGCCAGGACGTGGTGGTTTGACCTTTATTGCCATGGCTATGTTGGTGTTGCTGGCGCTGGGAATTTTGATTGCCCGTAGAACACGTTTCGGTATGAGCGTGTATGCGCTGGGTGGAGACAGTCATTCGGCAGCCTTGCTGGGCGTGCCAGTGAAAAAGACCATTATTAAAATCTATGCCTTGAGCGGATTTTATAGCGCTATGTCTGGGGTAATCTTTGCGATATATACAGGCTCGGCTTATCCACTTGCAGCGGTTGGGGTCGAGTTAGATGCTATCGCTGCGGTGGTGATTGGCGGTACCTTGTTAACGGGCGGGGTGGGTTATGTGTTTGGTACTTTCTTGGGTGGAATGATTCAAGGCATTATTCAAACTTTGATTACTTTTGATGGTTCGTTAAATAGCTGGTGGACCAAATTGGCTGTGGGTGGCTTGTTGTTGTTCTTTATCTTGCTACAAAAAGGCATCGTGTATTGGGTGAAAAAACGCTCGGCGACCTAGGGTTTTACTCTCAGTTTGCTCGTGTCATCAGACGCAAAAAAAAGCCAGTACATTTTATGTACAGGCTTTTTTTTGATCTATTTTGGTGCATTTTAATGCTTTGGCAAGGCTACGCTTCTGTAGGGTCTTGGTAAATGTTTTTGTAGCAGTAGTTGGTTGCTTCTACAAATCCGTCAACGCTACCACAGTCAAAACGTTTGCCTTTGAATTTATACGCCAATACACAGCCTTCTTGCGCTTGTTGCAAGATAGCATCAGTGATTTGTACTTCACCGTTACGACCCGCTGGCGTACTACGGATTTTGTCAAAAATATCGGGTGTTAGGATGTAACGGCCGATAATAGCAAGGTTTGATGGCGCGTCTTCTTTTGCCGGTTTTTCCACCATGTCGGTAACACGGTATAGGCCGTCCATCATGGATTCGCCTTTGATAACGCCGTATTTGTGCACTTCGTCTTCTGGTACTTCTTCAATCGCAACGATAGTGCAACGGAATTGGTTATACAGTTTAACCATTTGTGCCATTACACCATCATCTTCACCGAAGCAAAGGTCATCTGCTAGTACCACACCAAAGGCTTCATCGCCAATAAGTGGTTCACCCGTTAGGATGGCATGGCCTAGACCTAACATGTTGTTTTGACGAGTAAAAGAGAAGTTCACGTTGTCGATCAGGTGGCGTATGCCATCTAGGTATTTTTCTTTGTTGGTACCAGCAATTTGATGCTCTAGCTCATAACTGATGTCGAAATGGTCGGCAATGGCACGTTTACCACGACCCGTTACGAAGGTGACATTGTCCAAGCCCGCTTTGACCGCTTCTTCTACGCCGTACTGAACCAAAGGCTTGTTTACAATAGGTAGCATTTCTTTGGGCATGGATTTAGTGGCAGGCAAAAAACGGGTGCCATAACCAGCAACAGGGAATAGACATTTGCGAATCATAAATTTTCCTTAAAAAATGGCGTTAATCTTTGTTTAATGGCTGGCTAAAATTATACCGCATAGCCAGCTTGTTTCGTTTCTGTGGTGACTCTATGTTAAAGCATCTTGTGTGACACTTTTTATCACCTTAGTTAATCGATCTAATACAGGTGAGTTGAGTTTGTACCAATGCCAATAAAGAGGCAAGGCTAGGCGCTTGTTTGGCAGTAAGGATACCAGTTTCTTGCTTTTTATTTTCTGTTTGATTTGAATACTAGGAATTAAAGCACAGACTGTGCCACCCATTACAAGTTCAACAAAGCCATGGGAAGAGGGGTACCAATGACTGTGACTAATATCGGTTTCAACTTGTAGGCATTCCTTCTGATATCGCGCCCAAAGTTCATCATGTTCGTCGTAAATCAAAGACGGCGATTTTAAAACGGCTTCGGCGCTGAGGTCTCCTTTCAGGTGTTCTTCTATAAAACTGGGTGTGGCGACCAGTTCGTAATGCATGTTGCCGAGAAAGATAGAATCCCCACCCGCTACAGGCGTACCTATTTGGCTGACACAAGCTACCACTTCGCCCGTTTGTAATAGAGCGCGAGTGTTGGCTTGGTCGGCGGCTTTAATATGTAACTTGGTGAAGTCTGTTGCAGAGAATTGTCTGACCACGTCGGTAAACCAAGTCGCGAGTACATCGTTGTTGACCGCAATGCTTATCGGTTGTGTAGCTTGATTGCCTTGGATTGCTTCTTGTAGTCCCTCTTCGAGCATGGCGACTTTGTTGAAATGCGCTAGTAGTTGCTCGCCAAGTGGTGTGGCAACCACAGGTCTGGCACGAATCAGTAGAGGGCGGCCGCAGACTTGTTCTAAGCGTTTGATATTTTGTGACACCGCAGATTGTGTCAGGTGAAGATATTCTGCTGCTTTGTCAAAACTTTGGAACTTCAAAACAGCGTGAAGTGAGGATAGTGCTTTATAATCCATCATAAATTTATCTAATATAACTTTAGTTTAATTAATTTTAATTTAATGGTTGCCTTACGTAAGATCAAGCTTCTTTAAAGAACACTGAGATATTGGAGAAGGTTGTGTTGGCATTTGTGAGTGGCGCGATTACTGGTGGCGGTTTGATTGTCGCCGTTGGGGCACAGAATAGTTTTTTATTGGAGCAGGCATTAAAGCGACATTACGCCTTTCCGATTGCCTTGCTGTTTATATTAAGTGATGCTATCTCCATTGCGCTTGGGGCATTTGGTTTAGGCTTGATCTTGCAAAGTCATGACTGGCTGTTGTCGGTATCTCGTTGGGCTGGCGTGGCTTTCTTGGTGTGGTTTGCCTTGGGTAAATGGCGGGCGTCGTTTCAAGAAGAACATTTAATTTTAGAGCAATACAGTAAGCGTTTAGCCTTGTGGCCGCTGGTGATGATGGGGTTTGCGGTGACGTGGCTTAATCCGCATTTTTACTTAGATACCATGATTTTGATGGGCAGTCTGGCGAACCAGTGGCAGGGCGCAAAGTGGGAGTTTGTTTTCGGTGGTGTGTGCGCGTCTGTGTTGTGGTTTTTGTCTTTGGCTCTGGTGGGAAAGCTTTGTGCAAAATGCTTAGAAAAAGCGGCTTTTTGGCGTTGGTTTAATCGTGTTAATGCTATCTTGATTTGGAGTATTGCGCTTAAAATCGCCACACAACCCTTGTCTTAATAGAGCAAGGGCTGTGTGGTAATTTTGAAATGCTAAAGTTTGATTTCCACCTCGTGGCTTTTTTCTTCCACTGGAGTAGAGGAGTCAGCTTCGACAAGCATTTCTGCGGTTGCTACAGAAGATACTGTAAGCGCCACTGGAATTTGATCCCCTTGCTCTTCGATAATCATGGCTGGCTGATGCTTGATTCGGTACACAGCAAACAGTGCTACGGTTATATTGAGTCCAGCAACAAACCAAAATAACGCTTCAATACGAAGTGTATCCATCAATGCTGCCGCGGCTAGAGGCCCTAACATACCCCCAATACCATTTAGCAATATCATACCGCTACTGGCAGAAAGAATTTGTTCTGGGCGAAGTTGGTCATTCATGTGAGAGGAAGCGAGCGAGTACATTGGGAAGGTAAATGCACCGACTGCAAACATGCCAATCATCATCAATATTTGGTTATTCATTGTGCCTCCTAGTGGCACAATGAATGCGGCCAGCGCCCCAACAACGCCAACCCAGAGTATGGTAACACGACGATCTTGACGGTCAGATAGTTTACCAATTGGCCATTGCAGCAACATCCCACCAACGTAACTGGCACCGATAAAGAATGAAATCTCGGCAATGTTCATACCGATACTTTTTGCATAGAGAGCGCCCAGACCTAATAAAGCCCCAGAGGTTGCCCCAGCAATGGTGACACCGGTTACACCAAGTGGTGCCGTTTTAATTAACCCTAGAATATTGAGTTTTTCCGGCACGTTAATAGTGGGTGATGGTGTACGCACTAATAATAGAGGAACGACTGCCAAGGAAATTAGTACGGACGTTAAAATAAACAGGCCATAACCACTAGGCGAGGACAAGTTCAATAAGAACTGACTGATGGTTTGGCTTGCCCATATTTCTATTATATAAATCGAGAATAAACGGCCACGAGTTTTGTTTGTCGCAATGTCGTTTAACCAGCTTTCGGTAACAATAAAGAGACCTGCGTAACACAAGCCCGTCCCCATTCGCATCAGCATCCAGAACCAAGGATTAACCACAACGGATTGCATCAAAATGGTGATAGAAGCCAAAGATGCTACTGCGGCAAACACTCGAATATGGCCCACGTTCTTGACCCAGCTTGGCACTAAAAGAGAACCAAGAATAAAGCCAAGATAGTAGGCTGACATGATCAAACCTGTCGCCGTCGTATTGAACTCCTCTATAGAGGCTCGAATACCGATCAGTGAGCTTTGCAAGGCGCTTGCCATGGTGAGAACGGCAATACCTATGAGCAGACTCCAGATGGGAAACAGGGTTTGCTTTAACATTTAGTGTCCTTTTGGGTTCTCTAATGATTAAACATAAAAATCATCATGATCTGGTTGATCATTATTTCGGCTGACTATACGGATTGAGCCCCTGATTGCAATGATCAGCAAGTGGTGAATTCGTATTTTTAACATCAGAACATATCATAGACCATAAATTATGACGTTACGGGTGATTAGAAGTAATCCCCTCAGGAAATAAGGTGTTTTTTTAGGGGATACAGTGTTTCATTATTCGACTCAGTTAGTTTTAAAACATGCACAAAAAGTGCCTGATTTATAACTTCGCTCAAGAGGTGTATTCGTATTTTTGATGCTTAATTAGAGGTCGGTTTTATTTTGTTGCATATGGTAAAAGCAGTTGCTTTAGTGGATTAACTAAAATATGTTCAAAGCCAAACTAAGATTAAGTTTAGTAAACAACGAAACAGTGTCCACAATAGGCATTTTTAGCTGTTTTCATTAAGGAATCTGTTAGTACAAGGTGGGTTATGACAGAGTTTGAAGCTTTTTTGAAAGAACATTCAATTACGGAAGTTGAGTCAACGTTGGCTGATATGACGGGCAATGCTCGAGGCAAGTTTTATCCAACGTATAAATTCTTGGCAGAGTTGTTCGGACGTATCCCAGAAACCATTCTTGTGCAAAGTGTCACTGGTGATTGGGCTGACAATCATTACGAGCTGGTGGACGCAAGCGATCGAGATATGGAGCTTCATCCTGACCCGAATACTTTCCGTTTAGTGCCTTGGGCAGATGAGCCGACGGCGCAAATCATTAATGATTGTTACGATAAAAGCGGCCAACTGCATCCGTTGTCGAGCCGAACAATCTTACGAAATATTCTTGCTCTGTATGCAAAAGAAGGCATCACGCCGGTGATTGCTCCAGAAGTGGAATTCTATCTGATCGACCCAAATACCGATCCAGATTATGAGTTAAAGCCAGCTGTAGGGCGTTCGGGTAAACGGGAAACCTCACGTCGTTCCTATAGTATTGACGCGGTAAATGAGTTTAATCCAGTGATTGATACGCTTTACAGCTATTGTGAAGCGCAAGGCTTGGACGTGGATACCTTGATTCATGAATCTGGCGCGGCACAGATGGAGATCAACTTTATTCATGGCGATCCATTAGACTTAGCCGATCAGGTGTTTGTTTTTAAGCGTACTTTACGCGAAGCTGCCATGAAACACGGTATGTATGCGACCTTTATGGCTAAACCAATGCAGCATGAGCCGGGCAGTGCCATGCATATTCACCAAAGTTTGGTGGACAGTAAAACGGGCAAAAATTTGTTTGATGATAACGGCAGCCCAAGTGAACTGTTTTATAACTATTTGGGCGGACTACAAAAATACACGCCTAATGCGATTAGCTTTTTTGCGCCAAACGTTAACTCTTATCGTCGTTTCTCACCAGACATGGCGGCACCAATAAATATGCAGTGGGGCTTTGATAATCGTACTGCTGGTTTGCGTATTCCGTTCTCCGTACCAGAAGCTACGCGGATTGAAAACCGTTTCCCAGGAGCTGATTGTAATCCCTACTTGGGTATCGCTGCGACACTGGCCTGTGGCTATCTCGGTATTAAAGAGAAGCTGCACCCTACAGCCCCTGTGGAAGGGAAAAAGCCACCTTCGGAAGAGGTTGAAATAGCTCGGACTCTTGAAGAAGGTTTGCGTCTCTTGGAAGAATGCCAACCGCTTTGTGACATCATGGGCGAACATTTTGTGAAAGCTTATATGGGCGTAAAACGCAGCGAATTTGAAACCTTTAACCGTGTAATCAGTTCGTGGGAGCGAGAGCACTTACTGTTGAATGTTTGATGGATCTAGTGGAATAACAGAGTCAAAATAAAAATGGCCAGATGTTCTTATCTGGCCATTTTTTTATCTGCGTTTTAACCTGATTTTATCTAGTTTAAAGGGCTATGCTGCCACTTCTTCGCGTCCAAAGTGTTTACCAAGTAGGGCGTGGTAAAAATTATGATCGTTGAGTATACCGATGCATTGACCTGCTTCTTCCAAAACCATAAATTGGTTTGAGTGGTAGCGGATCTCGACCGCATCGCGCATGGCAATGTTGGCAGGCACGATGAAAACCGTGTTATCTGGTACGTTGGCAAGGATGGTTTCTGGTGTCCAACGAGCGGTTGGGATATCACCGTTTGCTCCTTGGATAGAAGCTACTTTGCCATTCTCTAGAGCCATTTTAATGTCATCATTGATAACAACGTGATCGTCTTGCACGGCTAAATCTGCTAATGGTGTCATTAAAGAGTTGCCGCATAACACGTTCAGAGGATTGGTATGAGCAACGAACTTCTCCACGTATTCAGTAGCTGGGTTAAGAACAATTTGTTCAGGCGCGTCTTCCTGAATGATTCGAGCGGATTCCATGATGGCAATCTTAGTGCCGATTTTTAGTGCTTCATCCAAATCGTGACTAACGAAAATAATGGTTTTATTTAAGCGTCTTTGCAGTTCGATTAGCTCGTCTTGAAGTTGAGAGCGAATTAGTGGATCAAGGGCAGAAAATGGTTCATCCATTAACAACACATCTGTGTCCATTACAAACGCTCTAGCCAAACCAACGCGCTGGCGCATACCACCTGACAATTCATCGGGTTTTTTATCGGCCCATTTTTCTAAGCTCACCATTTTTAACTGTTCGCGTGCTTTTTTTAGTCGTTCCGCTTTTGGCATGCCTTGCATTTCTAATCCAAAAGCCACATTTTCCAGTACGGTTAGCCATGGCATTAAGGCAAAACTTTGAAATACCATAGATACGCGGCGAGTACGCATGTGACGCAGGGTCGCTTCATCGCATTTCGCCATATCAACCATATCGTCACCGTCTCTTACAAGGCAGCGACCACGGGCGATTTTATTTAAACCATTGACGGCGCGTAGTAGGGTCGATTTACCTGATCCCGACAGTCCCATCAATACACAGATTTCGCCTTCGTTGACTTCGATGTTGGCGTTTTGTACACCAACAACGTCACCAGTCATGCCTAGAATCTGGTCGCGAGTGTGACCTTTGTCCATTAGAGGGAGTGTTTTTGCTTTATTGTTGCCGAAAACAATGTCGACGTTTTCAATTGATACAACAGCCATAAGTTACCCCTCGTTCTTAGATGATGGTGATTTACAAATACGATCTAGCATGATGGCAACCAAGACAATGGCGACACCCGCTTCAAACCCTTGGGAAATGTTCACCGTGTTTAGAGCTCTGATTACCGGTTTTCCTAAGCCATCTGCCCCGACTAAAGCCGCGACAACCACCATGGATAAAGACAACATAATACATTGTGTTACGCCGGCCATGATATTTGGCATGGCCGCTGGCAGCTCAACTTTGTACAGCAGTTTTGATTTTGTACAACCGAAGGCTAAGCCCGCTTCGATCAGTTCACTGGGCACCTTGCTAACCCCTAGATAAGTTAGGCGAATTGGTGCGGCAATGGCGAAAATAATGGTCGATATCAAACCTGGAACATAGCCCAAGCCGAATAAAATAAGGGTTGGAATAAGATAAACAAAGGTTGGAATGGTCTGCATTAAATCCAAAATCGGACGTAATGTTGTGTATAGCCAAGGTCTATGAGCGGCTGCAATGCCAATAGGTACACCAATTAATACGCTAATTGCGGTTGCAGAGACGACAAGGACCAGAGTTTGAATAGTTTCGACCCAATAGCCCATGTTGATGATTAGCAATAGAGACAAGGTAATAAAAATCAGTAAGCCAATACTGCGATGAAGAAACCAAACTCCCACTAAAATGATGGCAATAACCGCGAATGGGTGAAGTGAGTCAATCGCGTCGACCATGGTGACAATCATGGTTTCTAAGGTTATGGAGACCAGATCAAAAAACACGGAAGCTGCAGTAACCAGCCAGTCGACAAAGTGTTCCATCCAAGCGCCAAGAGGGATCTTATTATCCGTCAGCCAATTCATATATGTGTTCTCCCGATAGTTTAATGACACCCCCTTAACGGTGTGTCGTTAAGGGGGTCGTGGTGTGCAGTGAGGTATTACAGACCTAGGTGAGATTTCACGGCGTTCAAGCCATTATCACCAGATTTTGTTGTTACACCTTTAAGCCAAGCGTCTAAAACTTCAGGGTTTGCTTTTAACCATTCTTTTGCGGCGATGTTCGGTTTTTTACCATCATCAAGAATAGCGCCCATGATTTGGTTTTCCATCGGCAAAGAGAATTTTAGATTTGTGATGAGCTTGCCAACGTTAGGGCATTGTTGGATGTAGCCTTTACGAACGTTGGTGTGAACGTCAGCACCACCATAGTTCGGGCCGAAGTAATCGTCTCCGCCAGAAAGGTATTCCATTTTAAAGTTGGCGTTCATTGGGTGCGGAGCCCAGCCTAGGAAAGCGATCCATTTGTTACGACGGGTGTTGCGGCTAACTTGAGATAGCATGCCAGCTTCGCTGGATTCAACTAACTGGAAATTGCCAAGATCAAAGGCATTAGTGTCGATCATATCTTGGATGATGCGGTTGCCGTCATTGCCAGGTTCGATACCGTAAATGCGGCCTGAGAATTCTTTACGGTGTTTGGCAATATCGGAGAAGTCTGTCACGCCAGCGTCAAAAGCGTCTTTGCTAACCGCTAGAGTGTATTTGGCACCAACAAGGTTTGCCCCAAGGTCTTCAACTGTGCCTGCTTTTAGGTAAGGTTCGATGTCAGCCTGCATCGTTGGCATCCAGTTGCCAAGAAAGACATCTATGTCGCCATTTGCTAGCGAAGTGTAAGTAACAGGAACAGATAGCAATTGTGTTTTGGTTTTGTAGCCTAGGCCTTCGACGATTTCACTGGTTACTGCTGTGGTGGCCGTAATGTCAGTCCAACCCACATCGGAAAAGCGAACGGTAGAGCAATCTGCCGCCATGGTTAGTCCCGATACACTTGCCATACTTATAGCTATTGCGGTCTTTTTTGTCTTATTTAACATACCCTTACCCTCTTTCTATTGAACTCAAAATCAATGAGCGAATACAGTGCCGAACACAGGCACTGAAAGTGAACTCCTAAAACATGGACAGCGTGTTTTGTAGGCTGCCTAAAACAATATGTATGATGAAAAAAGCTGTGCACTGGTGTGTTTAGATGTGGTCCTGAAACACGAGATCCAGATAATCTTGTATTTGCCCAGCTGATTCTTGTTTGTTGATGCCGCCAGCTAATGAACCGCGTAGCCACATACCGTCTATAAGCGCAGCTACAGTAAGTGCGATGCGACGAGCTTTTGTAATTTCAAATTCTTCTTTTAGCACACACACCAGCGATGTTTGTAAACGATTAGAATAGATATTCTGTAGTCGATACAAAGAGGGCGTGTGCATGGCTGATGCCCAAAATCCCATCCAAGCTTTGACGACTTGGGGGTGTGTTTGAGATTGGCTAAAGCTGGCTTTCACTATAGCCATGACTTTATGTTTAGCCGATTTATTTTTCGCTTTTGTGACTTCTTGAGATAAACCTTCAAAAAATTCACTAATCAGGCTTCTCATTGTTGCTTCGTACAAGCCATCTTTGCCACCAAAGTAGTGGTTGATGATGGCTGGAGAAACGCCTGCTTTTTTACCAATAACACTGACTGTTGCCCCTGCAAAACCATATTTATCTATGGCTTTTATTGCGGCCTCGATGAGCTGAGGTTTACGTATTTCGGGCATTCCAACTTTTGGCATTTTGGATCCTTTTTTATTAAACAGCCGTTTAATGAAAACTATACTAGGCTGATTGTGTAATTTAGGTCAACCCTTGACAATTAGGAAACTTAGTTCTCTAATTAATTTAACCATATGATTTTAAAGGGTTAATTGGCTTTTAAATTTTTTTTATCTTTTTTTTTAGAGATATTCTGTCGGTATAAGATAAAAAATGCGTATTTTTGTGCTCATATCTTACTTAATGTACTATTTTGACTTGCTCTTTTTCGTTTCCCTTATTGGCTATTATGGCTGGAATTTTCAGGCGCGATAGTGTTAATTATAAAGCTAAATTAAAGGTTGGAGTGTTATTTAATGGATGTCGGCTTTTCGGTATTTGATACCCTGATAGATAGATCGGATATGAGCAGTGATAAGTGGTCAAAATACCCTGAAAATGTCATCCCTATGTGGGTGGCGGACATGGATTTTGATTCACCGAATTGTATAAAAGAAGCTATAAATCAAAGGGTTAATAAGGGTGTGTTTGGCTATACATATACACCAAAAGCGTTGGTGAAAGCTATCCAGTCCCACCTTTCCAGTCGCTATGGTTGGAATGTTTCTTCAGCCCATTTAGTTCATCTTCCGGGTCTTGTTTGTGCACTACATTTAAGTGTTCGCGTTTATTCAAACGAGGGAGATGGCATCATTGTGCCGGGACCTGTTTATTACCATTTAACCAAAGCACCGGCGCTGTCTGGACGCGATTTACTAAATGTGGATATGGTCATTCAAAATGGTCGCTGGCTCCCTGATATGGTGCAATTTGAAGCGGCTTGCGCCAACCCTAAAAGTAAGATGATTCTGTTATGTAATCCCCATAATCCAGGTGGAACCGTCTATACCAAAGAAGAGCTGTTAAGCATTCATGCATTGGCAGAAAAGTACGATCTGGTGGTGGTGAGTGATGAAATACACTGCGATTTGATTTTGGATGATTTACCTCACGTGCCGTTTGCTGGCTTAAACAGCGACGCTGCGAATCGCACCATTACTTTAATGGCTCCAAGTAAAACGTTTAATATTGCGGGCTTAGGTTATGCTTTTGCTGTGATTGAAAATGCCCAATTGCGTCAAACGTTTAATCAAGAAAGAGCTGGCTTAATACCGTCACCCAATATGCTAGGTTTGACGGCTGCCACTGCAGCGTATGATGAAGGTCAGGAATGGCACGATGAGCTATTAATGTACTTGAAAAGTAATCGAGATCTATTAGCAAGAAGGATTGCAGCAACGCCGCTTAACATGGTGCATTTAGAAGCAACTTATCTTGCTTGGATTGATGTGTCTGCTTTGTCTCTTGATAATCCTTACCAATTTTTTGTGGATGCCGGTGTCGGTGTTTCTGATGGTAAAGATTTTGGTAATCCTAACTATGTTCGCCTAAACTTTGGATGTCCCCAATCTATTCTCGATCAAGCTATGACTCGCATTGAAGAGGCATTAAAAGAGCACAACTTCATGTGAATCATTCGGTTATCATTGATTAAGACAGTAAGGTCGGGCTCTTTCTATTATTTATCAAGAGGAGGCGATCTTATGCTGACGTCCGTGTCGAATGAGTTTGTAAATCAATATGTGCAACAGGCTTCCCCAGCAAGGCGCGAGGATTTGTTGAAAATTATCGAGATGATGAGATCGATGGCACCTGAAGCTGAGTTGGTAAATGATTTAGGGATTCCATATTTTAAGATGAACGCAGGCTGGTTATACGGTGTTGCTGCGCGTGTTGATCATTTATGTATCTATTTCTCTGATCTGAGTGTCTTACACTCTTTTCGGAGTCGTTTGCCAAAGGCTCAATTTGGTGATGATTGTCTTGTTATTTATCGTTTAGATGACATCAATCTCAATGTTTTTATGGAACTTCTTGGGCAAATTAAAGTCCATTTTTTAATGAATCATCGAGAGCCTTTCGAACTGATTTAATTATAAAAGAAACCTTTATACTTTGATTTTAAAAGATTTTAATTCAGGTTATTTGCTAAATGATAGATTTCACTGTTCGTATAGGTGTTTTTGTTCTGATCTTTAGCTTGCTGGTTTTTTGGCAATGGAATTGGCCAAGAGGGGCGCTTTTGCAATGGCGTCAACGTTGGCTTCACAACCTTTCTTTATTGGTCGTTGGCGCGATGAGCGTTCGAATCGTTCAGCCTTTGTTACTGTCGGTTGTCGCTTTATTTAGCCAAAATTTTGGGCTTTTTGGGTTATTAAATTTACCTTATTGGATCGTTTTATTGCTGAGTGTTTTCTTACTAGACTGCCTTATTTATTGGCAACATAGATTATTTCATCGAGTTTCTTTCTTTTGGCGTTTTCATCGCGTTCATCATTCTGATCCTGAATTAGATGTGAGCTCAGCGGTACGCTTCCATCCCATCGAAATTATATTGTCTCTATTTATTAAGGCCTTAGCGGTTTGGTTGCTGGGGATCCCTGTAGCGGCTGTGTTGGTATTTGATATCTTATTGAATGCATCTGCCATGTTTAACCACACTAATGCAAGATTGCCTGCTAGTATCGAAACATGGGTTAAGAAGGTGTTTGTCACTCCAGATATGCATCGCATACATCACTCAAGAGTGAACGTCGAAGCAAACAGTAACTATGGT
This sequence comes from Marinomonas rhizomae, assembly GCF_024397855.1. NCBI lineage: Bacteria > Pseudomonadati > Pseudomonadota > Gammaproteobacteria > Oceanospirillales > Oceanospirillaceae > Marinomonas > Marinomonas rhizomae. Next base: position 3,377,866 of record NZ_CP073343.1, on the reverse strand, counting down.
TTTTTCCTAAGTATTTGGGATACGGTTTTTAAGACTAAAAGAAATGATGCACTACAGGGAGATGAAAATTTAAAAATTGGAATGCCCGATACGGTCACGTATCAACCCACATCGTTAAAGGAAGTATTGGTGATGCCTTTTAAGTTATATAAGAAGGCTTCGTTAAAGACGAATAGAAGAAGCAGTTAGGAAAAACTATGAGTTATCACGAAGTAAATTTTATCGAAATGCGTGTCATTGGTTGTCTTATGGAAAAAGAGATTACCACACCCGATCAATATCCTCTTAGTTTGAATGCCCTTGTGAATGCCTGTAACCAAAAGTCCAATCGTGAGCCTGTGACTCAACTATCTGAAATGGAAGTGCAAGACGCATTGGATGCGTTGCTGGCTCGTGGTTTGGTGACTGAACTTAATGCTTCTCATAGTCGAGTTAGCAAATATCAGCACCGATTTTGTAATACGGAGTTTTCCGATTTGCAGTTGTCGCCAGCAGAAACGGCTATTATTTGTCTGATGTTTGTGCGTGGCGCTCAAACGCCGGGAGAGCTTCGTTCACGCAGTGGGCGTTTACATAGCTTCCAGTCTCGTGATGAAGTTGAATTGGCCTTACAGTCCTTGCAGGCTAAAACAGGTGGGCCTTATGTCTGTCAATTACCAAGAGAGCCTGGTAAGCGTGAGCAGCGTTATCAAGAGTGTTTCTGTTCGGAAACGGAACAACCGCTAAATACAGATTCTAACAGTGCGGTGATCTCTAATAAAAATGATGCATATACACAGCAACTAGAAGCAAGAGTGCTTGAGTTAGAGACACAGGTTCAAGAATTAAATGAATATATTCAACAGCTTGAAAATGCCAGTGGACTATAATCTTTTTTAGCGTCAAACTTACTGCGTTTTTTAATGTCGCGGTGTTCGATGCCTAAGTATGCGTAAGAGGTGTTGTGGGCGTTAATGCTTTGATTAAGTCTATGGGGAGAATCCTATGAAGAAGGTACGCTGGGGTATTATTGGTACAGGTCAAATCGCGCATTTATTTGCCAGTGATTTTTGTCATGTCAAAGCGGGCGAACTTCGTGCGGTTGCTTCTCGTGATAAGGCATCTGCGGATGCTTTTGCGGCCGAGTTTGATATCGAATTGGCTTTCATTGATTATTTTTCGCTGATTAACAGTCATGAAGTGGATGCTATCTATATAGCAACGCCTCATGTCTATCACTATGATTTGACCAAAGCCTGTATTTTGGCGGGTAAAGCTGTATTGTGTGAAAAGCCTTTCACTATCAATGAGGCGCAATCTAAGGAGCTTTACGATTTAGCCTTAGAACATAACGTGTTTGTTATGGAAGCTATGTGGACGCGCTTTAACCCTGTTATAGAGCAAGTGGTAGAGTGGGTTGAAGAGGGCGAAATTGGCGATCTAAACAGCATTCAAGCAAGCTTTAATTTTGTTGGGCCGACAGATCCGAATCATCGCCTTATGAATCTTGAGCTTGGCGGCGGCGCTTTGTTGGATATTGGTATTTATCCAGTGTTCTTGGCCCAGCTGTTTTTTGGTAAGCCTGATTTTATACAGAACCAAGCAGTGATTGGTGATACTGAAGTAGATCTGTTCGAGCAGATATTATTAGGTTGGGAAAGTGGACAGCTCGCTTCTTTGGATGCGTCTTTGATTTCGTGCAACCCGAACCGCGCCATGTTATCTGGCTCTAAAGGCTATATTGAAATCGATTCTGAATGGTTCAAAGCAAAATCCTGTCGCGTTGTTAGTGCAGATAATAAAGAACGAGCGGTAGAGTTTGACTTTCCTGGGAATGGTTACCAATTTGAAGTGGATGAAGTGAACCGCTGTCTTGAAGAGGGATTAATTCAAAGTCCTAATCACAGCTGGCAGAACAGTTTAGAATTGATTGCAACGCTAGATGAGATTCGTCAAGACATAGGTTTGTACTATCCGGGAGAGGAGAGTGAAGGCCATCACCATGATGAAGAAGATTTACATGAACATCATCATGAGCATAGCCATCATCATAAGCATTGATAAGGTTGGTTATTTGACCCATAAAAAAAGGACTCTCTCCATAATGGAAAAGAGTCCTTTTTTGTATTTAATGTATGCTTTGTGCTTATACGCTCTTAGCTAAGGTGCTTGTTAAGCGTCGGTAGCAATACTTTGAACAAACGAGGCGCCGCACATAATACATCGCCTTTTTCTAGGCTTGGTGAGCCATCAAAGCCAGCGAATAGGCAGCCAGCTTCTTTCGCGATAAACAGAGGGGCCTGCATTTCCCACTCTTGAAGTTTGATACCCCAAGCAGCATCAAGACGACCAGCTGCTACGTTAGCTAGCATTAGCGCAGGAGAGTCTTGCATAACAGCGCGCGCGCCTTGCTCTGCAATTTCCGTGAGCACAGCGAATTGACCTGATAGAGAAGGCATAAGACGATCTGTTGCTGGGAATTGCGCCGCTACCGTTACGTTTTCTAACGTGCGAGCAGTACTGCTACGAATGCGTGAATTATTCAAGTATGCACCACGGCCTTTACTTGCGTAAAACTCGTCTTTGGTGTGAGGATTTAGCACAAGAGCGTGCTCCACTTTACCAGCAACTAAATAGCTCATAGTAATGACGTTGCCAGTTAGGCCGCGTGAAAATAAATGCTGACCTTGAATGGCATCAATGATCCATTCGCCTTCTTCACCATTTTGTACTGAGCCTTGAAGGCGAGTCGTAATAGTGTCTGCTGGGTAAGCTTTTTCTAGGTGGTAAACAATGCTACGTTCTGCGCCAGAGCAAACAGTTTGATAAACCTGTTCAGCAGATTGGCCTTGTTCTTTGTCAAAAAGCAGTTTCTCTTGCGAGTGAACTATGTATTCTGCAGCGGCACGAGCTGCTTTAAGTGCGACATTGATTCTAGGTTGCATAATTTACCGTCAATTATTCCGTCATTAAAATGCACATACCGTCCATAAGACGATAAGTTGCTAAATAAAGTGTTAAAGAGCGGGCTTCTCCGTTTTATCTATTAAAACCGAGTGCCTAAATAAGAGCGCGAATTCTAGCGTAATGGCGCTCTTTTTACTAGTGAAGTTTTGGTTAAAAACTGATCGTTTGCGGCTTTGTTCTAAATTTCTGTTAAGATACGCTGCATTGTCTGACCGTTATTATTGGTACCTCATAAAATGCAAAATAAAGTAAGAATTGTCCTTGTTAATACATCGCACCCTGGCAACATTGGTGGCGCTGCTCGCGCCATGAAGAATATGGGGTTAGCAGAGCTTTATCTTGTTGCCCCTAAGCAGTATCCCAGTGACGAAGCCGTGAGTCGAGCTTCTGGTGCGACGGATATTTTAGATAACGCGGTTGTCGTGGATACTTTAGAAGAGGCGTTAGCGGATTGTCAGTTAGTGATTGGTACGAGTGCGCGTGAGCGAAATATTCCTTGGCCTTTGGTTGATCCAAGACAAGCAGCAGATTTGGTGTTTGATGAAGGCTTGGTTACGGCGTTTGTGTTTGGTCGCGAAGACCGAGGGCTAACCAACGAAGAACTGCAGCGCTGTAATTATCATGTGCATATTCCTTCCGTTGAAACCTTTAGTTCCTTGAATCTAGGTGCTGCCGTTCAAGTTATCGCGTACGAGCTAAGAATGAAATCTTTGCTGATGAAAGATGCGCCTGTGGTAGCAAGTAAATGGGATGTGCCTGCGGCCAATGTGGAGCAGATCGATTATTTGCTTGAACATCTAGAAAAAGTCTTAGTGCAGACGGAGTTTCTTGATCCTGAAACGCCGATGCAAGTCATGACGCGTTTTCGTCGTATGTTTCAGCGTTCGCGATTGGATCAGCAGGAAGTGGGCATGTTGAGAGGTATGTTGTCTTCTATGGAAAAGAAAATGAAGCCATGACAGCAGCGCACGATTCGTCATGCGGACGACTGTGCTCGACAGGGCTTTGTTAAAAACATGAGTCAGCATATTAAGCTGAAACAAAAAAACGCTGACTTATTGCTAAGTCAGCGTTTTTTGTTTGGACTAGATATTGGTCTTAAGCTTTACGCTCAGGACGACCTTCTTCTTGCCAGTAAGTGTGGAATTTTTGGCCAGGCTCTGCATCTACGCGTTCGTAGGTGTGAGCACCAAAGTAATCACGTTGCGCTTGTAGCAAGTTAGCAGGTAATACTTCAGAACGGTAACCGTCAAAGTAAGCCAATGCTGAGAAGAAAGATGGTGTTGGTATACCTGATTGCGCAGCAAGGACAACGGCTTTACGAAGGCCGGCTTGCTTGCTCGCCATTGCGTCAGCGAAATAATCGCTTAGCAATAGGTTTTCAAGTTCTGGATTGTCGACAAAAGCATCGGCGATTTTCTGTAGGAAAGATGCGCGAATGATACAGCCGCCGCGCCAGATTTTCGCGATATCACTGAAGTTGAATTTCCAGTCATATTCTTTTTCAGCCGCACGCATGAGTTGGAAGCCTTGAGCATAAGCACAGATTTTTGCGCAGTAAAGTGCCTCTTCGATTGCTTTCTCGACGTCTTCAGCTTCAATCTCGCCGCTTTCTACATCTGCAACAAGCTTGCTTGCTGCAAGTTCACGTTCGCCAGTTAATGTACTCAGGGCACGAGCATAAACAGATTCGCTGATGATGCCAGCAGGAACGCCCATTTGTGTCGCACTAATCGATGTCCAACGACCAGTGCCTTTTTGGCCAGCGCTGTCTAAGATCATATCAACGAGCGGAGCGCCTGTTTTATGGTCGTATTGTTGAAGAATGTCGGCTGAAATTTCAACAAGGTAGCTGTTTAAAACGCCTTGGTTCCATTTTTCAAACAACTTACCAATCTCTTCAGGTTCGTAACCAAGCAAAGAACGTAGTAGGTGATAAGCTTCACAAATAAGCTGCATGTCGGCATATTCAATGCCGTTATGAACCATTTTTACATAATGGCCCGCGCCATTTGGCCCAAGGTAAGCAGTACAAGGCTCGCCTTCTGTAACCGGCTTGCCAGGAATATTACTAACGATAGGTTTACCGTTTTCGTCAACTTTTGCTGCAACGGCTTCCCACATAGGCTGCAGGTATTGCCAGGAATCGGCATCGCCACCAGGCATTAGTGATGGACCAAAACGCGCACCCACTTCACCACCAGATACAGCAGTACCAAAGAATTTGAATTTTTCTTTGTATTCCGCTTCACGGCGAATGGTATCTGTCCATTGGCTGTTTCCGCAGTCTACTACGATATCGTCTGATTCTAAGCCAGCTTCAATCAAGCTGTTGCAAACAGCATCAACAGGGCTTCCAGCAGGAACTAAAACTACGATCACGCGAGGCTTTACTAAGTTTTTTAGCATGTCTCCCATGTTGGAGCAGCCAATGATTCGTGCGGCTGCTGATGGATCTGGACGTTCTGCTTTTTCAGTGTCTAAAACGTCTTGTACTTTATGTGCGTCAAGATCAAAACCTGCAACTCGGTAGCCATGGTCAGCTAAATTTAAGGCCAAGTTTTTACCCATGACACCCAGGCCGACAAATCCAATATTGCAGTTCTGATTCGTTTTTAACATAAATATCGATCAACCTTTTGAACAATTGGGGGAAATTGAAGAAAGAATCTTACCATGAAGCGCTATGATTCAGGACATACTAGAGGTAAGAAAAATTCAAATAATTGTGTTTTTTTGAGCTTTCTTGATAGAAACCTTATAGCTTAGGTGGTTTTGTCGTAAATAGTCATGTGATGAGTTTAATGGTTTTTGGATCAGTAAGTAGCTTTCCATTTAGAGGAAAGGTGACAAAAAAGAAAGAAAACTACAGAAATATAGCGTTGATTAATTGTAGTTTAATCAAAAAATGCTCAATTCTATTGATATTTTTTATTAAACGTCTTATAAAACAAATACTTAATGTATATTGGAAAGTTTCAGAAAAGTAATAAAATAACATATTGTTATAACAATATTTTTTTTTAGATTGTTTTGTTACTATGTTTTCACCGAAAAAAAACTTCGTATAGCAGAATGCTTTATGCGACATTGCAAGTAATATTGTCGTATAAAGGCATTTTTATAAGAATGATCAGACAATCTTTATCGCTCAGAGGATTTAGTAACATGAACTCCGCATCAGACGTAACGACTATTCATACAAATTTAACGACGCCGCAGTTGGTTGAAAAAGCTCTGCAGAATGGCGAAGGGGTCCTTGCCGATAATGGCGCGCTTGTCGTTGAAACAGGGGCTCGTACTGGTCGTTCTCCTATGGATCGTTTCATTGTAGAAGAAGCGTCCAGTAAAGATAGTATCCATTGGGGACCTGTTAACCGTGCGTTTCCTGAGGCGAAATTTGCTCCGCTTTGGGATCGAGTGGCATCGTATCTTGATGGTAAAGAGTCGTTTGTATCTAACATTCATGTCGGTGCGGGCGATGAATATTATTTACCAGTGATTATGCGTACTGAGACGGCGTGGCATCAGTTATTTGGTCGTAACCTGTTTATTCGTCCTGATATTTATAACCCATCAAGCAAAGGTGAATGGCAGGTTCTTAATGCGCCAAATTTTGTTTGTGAGCCTGAGCGTGATGGTACTAACTCTGACGGTTGTGTCATTCTAAACTTTGCCGAGCGTAAAGTGTTGATCGCGGGTATGCGTTACGCTGGTGAAATGAAAAAAGCGATGTTTTCTGTACAAAACTATTTATTGCCAGCGCATGATGTGCTGCCAATGCACTGTGCTGCTAACGTCGGTACAGAAGAAGATGTAACCTTGTTTTTTGGTTTATCTGGCACAGGCAAAACAACACTGTCTGCAGATCCTGAGCGCTTTTTGATCGGTGATGATGAGCATGGCTGGGGGAAAGATACGGTTTTCAACATCGAAGGTGGTTGCTACGCAAAAACGATTGACCTTTCTCAAAAGAATGAACCGATTATCTGGGATGCGATCAAATTTGGAACTATCGTTGAAAACGTGGTGCTAGATCCTGAAACGCGTGTTGCAGATTACGCTGATACGTCTTTAACTCAGAATGGTCGTGCTGGTTACCCTCGTGAGCACATTGAAAAGCGTGCCGCTGGTAATCGTGCAGGTGAGCCAAATGCTATTATCTTTTTAACGTGTGATTTGACTGGTGTTCTTCCTCCTGTTTCTATCCTGACGAAAGAGGCAGCGGCATACCACTTTTTGAGTGGTTATACGGCTTTGGTTGGTTCAACAGAAATGGGAGCAGGCACAGGAATTAAGTCAACTTTCTCTACTTGTTTTGGTGCACCTTTTTTCCCTCGTTCTGCTGATGTGTATGCAGATCTTTTGATCAAGCGTATTGAAGAGTTTGGTAGTAAGGTTTATCTAGTGAATACGGGGTGGACTGGTGGTGCTCATGGTCAAGGCGGTAAACGTTTTAGTATTCCAACAACCCGTGCGGTTATTTCGGCGATTCAATCTGGTGTGCTGACGGATGCAGAAACTGAGCATCTGGATGATGTTAATCTAGATGTGCCTACACAGGTACCGGGTGTTGATAGTGTATTGTTGAACCCTCGTAAAACTTGGTCTGATCAGGATGCTTATGCAGCTCAAGCAAAAAACTTAATCTCTCAATTTGTTGAGAATTTTAAGAAATTCGATACCGTATCCGACGCTATTGTTAAGGCTGGTCCATCTCTGTAAGCTATTTTAAATAGTGCCTTTTAAAAAGCCGTGCATTTAGCGCGGCTTTTTTGTTTTTAGTGATTTATACGCTAACACTTAGTGTATAAATAATGTAATCTTTTGTGTATGTTTATTGATAGCCATTGCCATTTAGATTTCGATGTGTTTGACGAGCAGCGTGACTCGTTAATGCAGCGCTGTCGAGAAAATAAAGTGGGCGGCTTTTTGGTGCCTGCGACGACCTTTTCTAGTTGGTCAAAGCTAGAAAGATTGAGTAAGCGTTATCCTGAATGGCGTGCTGCCTATGGTTTACATCCTTATTTTTTAAAAGAGTCTTTGCTAGAGCAGATCGATTTTCTCGCTGAACAGTGTGATTCGCGTAGAGTAGTTGCGGTGGGGGAAATAGGGTTAGATTGTTGGCCTAGTTCTGTCGATATGAAAATTCAGTTAGAGTTCTTCTCTCGCCAGCTAAAAATTGCTAAATCATTGAAAATACCAGTTATTTTGCATGCTAGAAAAAGTTATGATTTGGTGTTTAAGTGCCTTCGAGAGGTGGGGTTTAGTGATGGCGGCATTGTTCATGCCTTTAATGGCAGTCTTGAACAAGCTAAGCGATTTATAGATCAGGGTTTTGTATTAGGAATTGGCGGTACAGTGACGTATCCGAGGGCTAAAAAAGCTCATAGGGTATTGGCGGCACTTAGTGATAGTGCGTTTGTCCTTGAAACAGATTCACCTGATATGCCACTACATGGTTATCAGGGGCAAAATAATACGCCACTTTCTATTCCTCTTATTGCCCATTCTGTTGCCGCGATAAGGAGGGAGAGCGTGGAGCAGATAGCAGTGCAGACATATGATAACCTATTAAGGGTTTTTCCTAAGTGGAACGAGGACTTGCTTTGAATAACACACAAGATATTAATGCCCCGATTCGTATTCTTCTTTTGGGAAGTGGGACAGAAGTCGGTTCGTCATTGTTGCTGCTTTCTGAAGCAAAAACTGAATTTGAATGGCTGTGTCCAGAAGAGTCGCTTTTGCTAGATGTTGAAAGAAGAGCAGAGTTAGATGATATGCAGTTTGACGTGATTGTTGATGCGTTAAGTTTGCGCTATGCACTACAAAGTGATTATGGGAAATTTCAATCTACTTTACGCTATTTGAGCGAACAAGCTGGTGCGCCATTAATTATGATTAGTAGTGCTAGAGTATTTTCAGGCAATAAAGACGCCGCTTATGCCGAGACGGATGTGCCAGATAGTTTAGAGCCTTATGCAAAGGCTTTAATTGAAGCTGAGTCTGTTGTATTGAGTAGCCCTAATAATATTGTGTTAAGAACAGGGTGGCTATTTAGTGGCAAAGGAGATGATTTTGTCTGTAGGACACTTGGTTTGATTCAGGATGGCGTTAATCTTGCTTACAAAGATGACCTAATTGGCAGTCCGACACCTGTATCTGATTTGGTCAGGGTGATTTTATCCATGGTTAACCAAGGGCATTATGGTGCTCAAAATAAAGGTGTTTACCATTATTGTTGTGCAGAAGAAATTAGCTGGATTCGACTGGTTGAGGCAATTCTAGCCACTTCTAGCCAGTTTGATCCGAAAGCACAAGTAGAGGTGGAGGCAATTGGCGATTCGTTTCCAGAAGTACAAGAAGCCTCTACTATGAAGCGACAGTCTTTATCTTGCCGAAAGATCTTTAATCATTTTGGGATAAAGCAGCGTCCATGGCGTTCAAAATTAAGAAGCTTAGTGAAAGAATTATACCAAGCTAGTTAATGACCAACCTTTGGTCGATATTGAATAGGAGATGATGTGTACAAAATAAATCATAAAGCTGTTGTGTTGGCTTTTGTCTTTCAAATTGTTGCTGGAGTAGCTTGGTATGCTTCGACACCTTTGTCATTCTTAGAGCGTTCTGCTCTGGAGGATATGGCTAAGCAACCTACTGTTGGCGTGGTTTTATTGTTCGCATTAGCATCTTTTGTATATTTGTATTGTACAGCTTGGCTTTTGGTTAGAATTAAGGGCTTGTCTGGTTTTGGACGATTTTTTATAGTCATTGGGATATGGCTATTCATTGTTGTACCTAACCAGATTTTTGTCTTTATTAACCTTCATTTGAATAATTTGGACATATTGTATCTGCTGTCATATGGTGCTGCTAGCAGCGCCATAGCGGCAATTGTGTTGCCATTATGGCGCTCATCAAGGTCTATCTTTAAAGATTAGACATCTTTCAATCAATATAAACTGCTTTCTGGCCAAACTAGCCATAGGCTTAAGCCGCTAATGATGGTGCTGATTACAATTTGAGCCAAAATGATGTAGATGCTTTGTTTACTGCTTAATTTGTTTCCTAATGCCGTTGCTAGCGGTGTTACAAAGCAGCCTGCAGTGAGCATTAGCATGACGCTTAACGGAATGTCGGCGAGAATGTGGCTTTGCGTAATTAGTCCGCCGATTATTAAAAGGGCAGGGATACTTGAATTACTTTTATTAGTGTTTAGGAAGTAATTAACAATTATGTAACCGAATAGGGCCGCTCCCAGTGCACCTAATAATTGCCCTATCAGTAAGCTTCCACCAATTGATATAACAGGGGCTGACGCTCCTGCAGAAATCATCAATCCTATTGGTAAAAGTAACGGAGAGATTCTGCTTTCGTTGCTTGTTTCTAATTCAACTGAACCTTGTGCTTTTCCTTGTATCACAAGTAGGTATATCAGTGTGATAAATGCGCAACCAGCTGCCCAGCTTAGGCTAATAACAGTCCCTGAGTGCTTTAATACAGGGTTTAGTAAAAAGTAAAATGACAAGCCGCATAGAACAAAAAAAGTGCTTAAACGCAGTGCTGTTGACTTAATTAGGGCTAAGCAAAATATTGCTGCTATGCCGATTAGTGCTGTGACGCTGTAATAGTCTATTGCCTGTTTGGGTGGGAAACTCAAGCCTGAATGAATCAGGCTGAGTCCGACAATAAAGCCACCAAGGTAACCAAGGTAAGAGGATGCACGTAACAATTTGCCAGCAACAATGCTGACTATTAGTGCGGCGAGAAAGGGGTAAACTGCCGTATGTAATAGCATTAAAAGAGTAGAGTTGCTGGCTTCTTCGTACATGATCGCTTTCCTTGGTGCTTTTTTCTAAATTGATTACTGGCGAATGCCTTCCACGTAGACTTCAATTTCTGTTTTATCTGTTACGCCAGGGATAAAGTAAGTTACGCCAAAATCACTGCGTTGAATAACGGTTGTTGCTTCAAAACCTGCGCGGTAACCTCCCCATGGATCTTTGCCTTCCCCGATCTTTTTAACATCGAAGCTAACTGGCTTTGTTATGCCGTGTATTGTCAGGTCTCCAGTTAACGTATCGCCCTCAAACTTAGTGCTGTTGAATGTCAACGTAGGAAATTGTTTAACATCTAAAAAATCTGGACTACGAAGATGTTTGTCGCGGGCATCATGGTTAGTGTCGATGCTGTCCGCTTTGATTGTTAGTGAAGCGCTGCCTGATTTTCCGTCTTCAGCGTATTCAAAGTTGCCTTCGAATTCATTAAAGCGACCAACTGTTGTGCTCACACCCAAATGACCGACTTTAAATACAACTCCAGAGTGAGCTGGATCAATTTTGTAATCTGCTGCCATCGTTAGGCTTGATGCAAGCATTAATGCACTGATAGTAATTGCTTTCATTTTAGATTCCTTTATTAGATTTAAAGATGTAGCTAGTTTAAATTGTTTCTTTTGATAAATAATCAGCCCAAAAAACAATTCAATATTCACTAAAAAGAAATGATAATAGGGGAACTTTTTATTTTTCAGGTGAGTGAATGGATAAGCTGCAAGCAATGAAGGTATTTTGCCGTGTTTATGAGGCGGAGAGCTTTAAATTAGCCAGTGACTCTTTAGGCATTTCTCGGCCAATGGTAACTCGTTATATAAATTCCATAGAGGAAGAATTAGGGACTAAACTCTTGCAGCGAAATACACGCAATATCAGTATTACTCATGCTGGGCGTAAGTATTATCAACACTGTGTTGCGATTCTTGATGCGATTGAGGAAGCAGAAAGTGAAATAGGTGACTTAACACAAAAGCCAAAAGGGCTTTTGAAAATAAGTGTGCCTATGGATTTCGGTCTATCGTATGTTGTGCCATTATTAGATGATTTTAGCCGTATATACCCTGAAATTGAGTTGGATGTGGATTTCAGTGATAAGCGTGTTGATATGACTGAATCTGGTGTGGATATAGCCATCCGAGGTGGTGATTTAGGTGGAGATCAGTTCGTCGCACGTCCTTTGTGTTATTCCAAAGGGTACGTGTGTGCGTCGCCTGAATACATTGCAAAGCATGGCGGCCTTGATTGCATCGATAATTTAGCTGACCACTCCTGTCTTTTATACAGCAACGCGCTGTCGCCAAATCGCTGGACCTTGACGAATGACAAAGGTATCTCTCAGACAATGTCTGTTTCTGGATCTTTTGTTGTCAATAATGGTGGGGCTTTGACACGCTTTGCTTTAGCTGGTTTAGGAATAATTTATCAGCCTGACTTTTTGCTAGCTAAATACATTGCCTCAGGTGAATTGGTGAACTTATTGCCTCACTATCAAGGCTACGAAATATGCTTTTATGCTATCTACCCGCAGCGCAAACTGATGTCTAGGAAGACTCGATTATTATTGGATTTTTTACAAGAAAGGCTGGCCAATACAAAATTTTAATCATGTATTAGTCAGCCTTTTTGGTCTGGTTATAGCAATTATTTTAAATCGCTAAACTCATTTTCTATATTAAGATTTACCGGCATATCGTAACCAGGCAAGCGGATTTCTTGATCACTGATATCGAGTTCTTCACCGCCTAACACGTTAAACCCAAACTTATAGATAGGAAGGGTTTCACCGCGAATGGCGGATTGGTTGTATTCTTCTGCTGTCGCAATAATATCAACGTTTTTCGCTTGGTAAGTACTCATTTGCTCTGCGCTATAACGTTTTTTCAGCATTTTCATAGTTTGCAGTGGAGATAGCAAAACGGCTGTAGCATTGTTGCCACCGAAACCTTTTGAGTTTAGTAGTGCTGCATCAAAATAGTCTTTTCCGTAGGCTTCGTGTTTAAGTTGGAACTTTAAGCCTTCTTGATAAACATCATCGGCAACAGCGTGTGATGTTGTGATCCCAGGCAGGATGCCATCTTTCCATACCCCTAAGGATAGGTGAAGTTGATCACCACCTGCCGTACCTTGGGAGTGTCCAAGGAAAGCTTTCATTGCTACAACGGGCATTTCAGTTGCGCCAAAACTTGTTGCTGCTTTGCTTAGTACATGAGATTCGGTAATGCGGTTTTGTGGCGTGCTTGTACCATGTGCTTGAATGAAAGTACGTTGTGTTAAGCCGTCATTGCCTATTATGTTTTGCAGGTAGGCCATGGCTTTACTCATGGTCAAATAGTTGCCGATTCCTGGAGCTGATATGGATTTTTTATGGCCATCTGCGTGAGAGAAAACGGCAGGAATAGCACCAAATATTTCTGCACCTAGTTCAATGGCAAGCTCATCATCCATAAGAAGAGTCCATTGACTAGACTCACCAATGGTAAAACCGCAGTTTTGAGCAAATGGTCGACAACTACGAGTGTGATCTGGTTCTTCTTGGTTTGTTATTTGGTCGAGAGCGAGTAAGGCGGTATCTTCAGCTAATGCCCCCATCGTTCTAAAACCTTCGATAATTTCAGGGGTGATCGGAGCATCGCTGCCACCAACCATGGCGACACGAAATTTCCCTGTTTTGATGCCATCTATGGCTTTTTCTAGGTTAAAAAAATACGTTGCACAGGCGCCAATTGCGGTTCCGACATTGCCGACACTGCCTAAAAGATAAGCGTTTACAAAGTCTGCGGGCATTTGAGCATAGCCAAGAGGCAAGTGTTTTGATGTTGTACGCTTTCCCATTAGAGCGGACTTGAGCATACCGCCAAAGCCTAAGTCGTCCATTTGACCAATTGAGTTGGCTGCGTATACCGCCATTTGATCTGGAGCAACTTTACTGCGAATCGTTTCCCAATCAATACCACTACTTTTTAAAGCGTCTGACGCACCATAAACTGTCATTTGTAAACCGCGAGGGTGGTTTCTGCTTTGGTATAGTTTAGATGGATCGAAACCGGTAGGTAGTTGCCCTGCTGCCTTTACAGAGAGCGCACGAGTGTCTTTTATGAAGGCTTCTAAATTACCATCAACCACGACTTCGCTTAGGTTGTCTGAAAGCTCGGTTACCTGCCAGTTCGTTGGTCGATCATTTGGAAGAGAGCGTGTTTTTATTGTAAAGCTAAGTTTTTCTTCGCTTTTGTTGGATTGCAAAGTGGTGGATTTGTGCAAAATGACACGGTCAACGTCAAATAAACTAGGGTGGATGCGACGAATCAAAGTGCGAGCAAGAAGAGATTCTCCAATGCTGTCGACAAGTGCGGCAGCGTCTAGGGTTTCTCCACCATTGGTGTACCAGAGGCCGTTTTTGTGTTCAGCCATATTCGTAATAGTGGCAAGATCGAGTAAAACATCCTGCTGGATTGTGCTTGGAAGAAGATCAAAGACAATGCGGCGATATGCTTGATGTGACGAAGTACGACCAGCCGAATTGATTCCGCCAAAGCCAACAATAACAGGTAAACGGGCCAATTGAATTTCCTCGTTTGATGAGTGGGTGAAATATTACGGTATTGTAATGAAGGGGGTGGCGCTTAGCCACCCCACATAAAGTAATTTCGTAACAATAAATTGCATTTTATTACATTTATCTTGGTTTTCGTTTGGATAAAGCGCCAGTGACTATTGTGCCTCTGGTTTAGGTTGAGTTCTATTGAAACGCCATAGCTTGTTGTAATTGATCAAGCCTTCAATTTCTTCTATATAGGCTTGGCCGCGTTCAGAGTAGTGCTCCAAGCCATGCACAAGAGCCAGGCCGGTGACGATTTCTTTATTTTGACGCAATTGCGCGCGGGTAGCTCTGAGCTTTTTATAGGCTCCATTGGTATTTAGGTTGTCAATATAGGCAAAAACAGATTCGCGAGCGTCATTGAATTTTTGAACTTCATGATCGGCGTCCTCGTTTCTGGATTCTGGTACTAAACCGCAGCCTTTCCTAAAGCACCATTGACCAAAATAATTACTGCCTTGAGTTGCGAATCGAGAGGTTCCCCAGGCTGATTCGTTTGCAGCTTGTGCTAAAACGAGTGATACTGGGATGATATCTAGGCGATTAAGTAAGGCTTTAATATCGTCTTTTGTATAGCTTTCAAGTTTTTTCAGTTTATGGTTTTGACGAAGGGTCGAAATCCATTTTTTGTTTTTTGCTGAAAGTTTTTTATTGCTGTTAAGTAGGATACTTAAGCGGTCGCGATCTTTTAAAATGAGACTGTTTTTTTCATTTACAAAAGGCATTAGATAATTAAAAAAAGCCTTTTTACGTTCTTGGATATCTGTTATTGCCAAAAAGTCTGGCGTTTCGGTTTGAATTGGATGGGATTTGAAATAGTTTTTTTCATCTGATGTGGCTTCGCCTAACTCTTCTTGAGAAGAGCTAGGATCAGATAGATAGCCCTGATATATATCATTTAGTTCACTTTTAAATGGTCCTGTCTTGACCCACAAAATAAAAATCAGTGCAAAAGAGATTATCCAAAGAATTTTCTTTTCCATAAAAACCACAAGTCTCAAGTATTTATATTTTTAGTTGGCGTTGGGTTATAAGTAATAGCTAACTAAGGAGGCGTAAATAAAAAAAGTGAACCAATTATCCTTAAAAACGGTTCACTTTAATAGACTTTAGCTCAGGCTTCTTGAATTTGCCTTAATTCCTTTTTAAGTTAATTGATGTTTAAGGAAATAATTTGGCTGGGCCTACGGGAACAACTTGAGTTGGGTTGATTGTTTTGTGGCTGTAGTAATAATGTCGCTTGATGTGCTGTAAGTTTACGGTGCCAGAAATGTTGGGTACGTCGTAAAGTTTTTTCAAATAAGCATTAAGGTGAGGGTAGTCTAAGATTCGCTTAAGGTTACACTTAAAATGACCAAAGTAGACCGCATCAAAACGAATCAGCGTGGTAAAAAGACGCCAGTCTGCTTCTGTTTGTGCCTCTCCTAATAAATAAGTACGAGTCGTTAATCTTTCTTCTAAAAAATCCAGGGTATCAAAAAGTGGCATTAGTGCTTCTTCGTAGGCGTCTTGGGTCGTCGCAAAGCCACATTTATAGACGCCGTTGTTGACTGTGTTATAGATGCGCTCATTTAATTGGTCAATATCGTTGGCTTTGTTTTCTGGATAGAAATCTAACGTATTTCCTGTCATTTCATTAAATGCACGATTGAAAATGCGGATAATTTCTGAAGATTCGTTAGATACAATGGTTTGGCGCTCTTTGTCCCATAAAATGGGGACGGTTACTCTACCGCTGTAATTTGGCTTGGATTTTGTGTACAGCTGATAAGCAAAATTGAACTGGTGTAATGGATCTCCAATATCAATATTAGGGTCTTTAAATTTATCATCTTGCTTAAATTCCCAGCCATTTTCTAGCATGTCTGGATGCACGCAGCTAATACTTATGATGTCTTCTAATTGTTTTAATTTAATAAAAACCAACGCTCTGTGTGCCCATGGGCAGGCAAGTGAAACATACAGGTGGTAGCGTCCTGCTTGTGCGGGGAAATGACTTGGGTCACTGGATTGGTATTCGCTATCTGGGTAGATCCAGTTTCTGAACTCTGACTCGCTGCGAACAAACTTTCCTTTGCTTGCTTTGGTGTCATACCACTGATCGACCCATTGACCATCTACAAGTAATCCCATTGTTTTTTCCTCTAATTTAGGTTCAGAGTTATTATTAATGAAATTGAATCGTTTTCGGGGCAATATATTGGTCGTATTTAATCGAATGATTCGATGGGTTTGTTATCTTTATGTCTGAACGTCTGAGTTCATTGTTGGTTCCATGTTTTATTTTGCTAGTTAGCATCTATGCTAGTTTGTATGTCGGTTTGCTGCCACCTTTGTGGTTCAGCTTGCTACCATTGCTTCCCCTTATTTTTGCTGGTATCGCAATTTTATTGGCTTGGCACTTTAATAAAGGTCGAGTGCTGATTCTTGTTTTGCTCTTGTTGATTCCAAAGCTATATGGAGACTCAGATCAAGCTGCATCATTGACGGCTTACTTGGTTGTGACTTGCTTCTGCATTGCTTTGTTGGGGTTTGTACCTGAGCGTGGTTTTTTCAATCGCTTTGCTGTAAATCGTATTTTATTTGTCTTGATGCTTGTCTGCTGGTGCTATGCCATTGAGCGCAACTGGGTGTCTTTTGCATTTCTAGATCATGCAGTTTTAAGTAGCAGGGTAAGCTGGTCGACTGTTTTATTGTGGTGTGTTTTGTTTATTAGCACTTCGGCCATTGGTTTTGCATGGTGGTTAAGTGGCGACACATTTCGAGCAAGCGGCCTGGTTAGTATTGTTAGTTTGCTGATTGCTAGTCAGTTTGTTTCTTCTGATATTCAGTTTGATGCTCTGCTATCCGCACAATTTTTATTATGGATTTGGTTCTTACTGATGGAAAGCCATCGTATGGCTTATTTAGATGACATGACCAAGTTGCCAGGTAGGCGTGCTTTGAATGAACAACTTGTTGGGCTGTCTAAGCACTATGCCATTGCTATGATTGATGTCGATCATTTCAAAAAATTTAATGACACTTATGGTCATGATATGGGCGATAAAGTGTTGCAAAGTGTTGCCTCTCAGTTAAAGCAATTTTCCAGTCCAGGTAAGGCCTTTCGTTTTGGTGGTGAAGAATTCACTATTGTATTTCGAGGGAAGCGTGTTGGTGATGCTGAAGAGGTTTTAGAGTTGATTCGTGAAAGTATTGAATCTGCTTTGGTCGACGTGTTTGATCCTAAAAAGAAGCAAGAGATAGCTGTTAACGTGACCGCTAGCGTCGGTGTGGCTTTTGCTGCTATTGGTGAGTCCCCAGATTCTGTCTTAAAACGGGCGGATGAAGCTTTATATCAGTCGAAGAAAAAAGGAAGAAATCGCGTTTCTAAGTCACCATCCCCTAAAAATACTTAAAGTCTCAAAATAACTGACCGATCGATCAGTTTTTTTGCTCTCATCTATTGCACTGCTGATTCACCTGTCTATAATCTATTACTAGATTACATCAAAGGTCGTATTCGCTTGTTTGAAAGTGGTAGGGTCTTTTCGGTTTACTGATTTAGTAACCGGGCGGTAGATATTAGGTTATCGCCGCTGTACAAAAACATTGAGGGTCGTGATTGATATGATTGCGCCTTGATCACAGAGCCAACGTGGTGTAGCAGTTAGCCTAATGACGAATGCCTATAGTCATTAACGTCTCTGCTGCGAGGGGAAATGGGGAGCTTCGGCTCCCTTTTTTTATGGAAATTTTTCTTAAGGCTTCGTGCCTATTGTAAAGAATGATATTCTTCGGGCATATCGCACAGGATGGTAAGCCGATATAAAAATACTTCCCCCTTTAGTTATGTTGTGATCAGCGAGGCCAATCCTTGAGCGAAGTTAAACGACCAAAAGACCAATTGAAAGCGCATATTCGTGCTCAAAACCAAACCCTTATTTTAGAGACCTCAGAGCGTGTTTTTGCTCGACAAGGCTTGGCTAAGACAACGACTCAAATGATTGCTGATGAGGCGGGTTTGCCGAAAGCAAATGTTCATTATTATTACCGCTCAAAAAAAGATTTATTAGAAGCCGTCTTAGAGCGTATTCTTCGTCTTTGGTTAGACTCTGTCAGCGAATTTAACGCTGAAGAAGGGCCGAAGCTTAATCTGTCCCGTTATATTAGTGAAAAAATAGACCAATCGCGCACGAATAAGAATGCGTCAAAGATTTTTGCAATGGCTTTAATTGGCGAAGAAACCTTCGTCTTAGATTACCTTAGAAGTCTTTTTGTTACTGAGCTAAGTCGTGAAAAAGCAACGATTCAGGTATGGGTTGATAAAGGCCTAATGCAGCCAGTTTCAACAGAGCATCTCTTTATTAGTATTTGGGCAATGACCCAGACTTATGCTGATTTTGATGCTCAAGTAAAGATTATGCTGCAGAAAGATGAGCTTGAAGAAAATGACTATGAAGAGGCAAAGCAATTTATTACTCGCATGGTATTAGCGGGTTGTGGTGTTGTTGAGTGATTGTTGGTAATTAGCGGAGAGCTAAGTATGACGTTAGAAAGTGGAATCACGTTTTTTATCGCTATTTTTATTTTTGGCATTACCCCAGGTCCTGGGATTTTTGCCATTTTGGCGAGAAGTATTGCTAAAGGCGCGCGCGCCAGTTTCTCTCTATGCCTTGGTATGGTAATGAGTGACATCGCTTATTTGGTCATGGCGTGTTATGGATTAGCGGCAATAGCGTCGGCTTGGGAAGAGGTGTTTTTAGTTATACGTTACGCTGGTGCTGCATACCTTATTTATCTGGGTTGGAAAATGTGGAAGGCTCCTGTCTCTTCTGTTCCCACAGACGGTCATTTGCAAGAGAGAAATAACGAGATGGCGAGCTTTGTCCAAGGCTTTATGATTTCTTCTTCTAACCCAAAAGTGATACTTTTCTATATCGCTTTTTTACCGACATTTATGGATCTAACCGTTTTAAGTGCGTCGGATATTGTGTTAGCTGCGTTTCTTACTTTTGTTGCCTTGTTACTGGGGTTAACGATTATTTCAGTGGGCGCTTCTCAGGCTAGGCGTTTCATGAAGTCAGAGCGTTCTATGAAAACATTGAATAAGACAGCTGGTGGAATAATGGCAAGCGCAGGGGCTTTTCTTGCATTAAAGGGTTAGTCTTTAATCTATAAATCTTGCTGTCTTTTAATAAAAAAACCGTCTCTTGATGTCATCAAGAGACGGTTTTTTATAGATTTATAATAGTATTAGCGTGTGCCGTAAATGCGGTCGCCAGCATCACCAACGCCTGGGCGTATGTAAGCATGCTCATCAAGACCGCGGTCAATTGAGCCAATATACATAGCAACGTCTGGATGCGCTTCTTTAAATGCTTGAATCCCTTCAGGTGCAGCAAATAGACAGATGAAACGAATGTCTGTTGCGCCCATCTCTTTCATCTTTTCGATGGCCATAATCGCTGAGTTACCAGTAGCCAGCATTGGATCAACCACAATAATGGTTCGCTCATTTACTGAATGTGGCATTTTCAAGTAGTACTCAACAGGCTGCTTTGTTTCTGGATCACGATACAAACCAACGTGACCAACTCGAGCACTAGGCGATAGTTTCAGTACACCCTCAGCAAGCCCATTGCCCGCTCTCATTATCGTAACGATACAAAGCTTCTTACCCTTTAGTACAGGGCACATGGCTTTTTCTAAGGGGGTTTCGATTTCAATATCCATGGTTTCTAGGTCACGTGTTGCTTCGTAGCCAATAAGCGTACCTAGTTCTTCTACTAGCATACGAAATTCACGAGTGCTGGTGTTTTTATCGCGAAGACTGGTTAACTTGTGTTTAACAAAAGGGTGTTTGATCACAAATATATCGTTGTAAGCCTTAAGGAGTTCATCGCGGGTCATTAGCCTTTCCTTTTTTTGTAACTCTGAGTCGAGAGTGTGAAATCGTGCAAATTATATCTTTTTCATGGGCCTATAATAACACTAAGTCCGAATAGGCCAAATAACTAATCTTGTCCAATGAGTTAGTTTGTTTCATCAAGTGAGCAAGCATTTGGGAAAATGGCTTAGAGCATTGTTTTCGGCAATATCGTCATTACATAAGATATATCAAAAGCAAAAGCTTATAAGAAATAGCACAGATATTTTAAGTGCCATTTATTACAAACACATAGATATATTGAGAAGTTGATTATGAGTGATGGCGAACAATACTTAGATGCGCAAGAAGACCAAGTTGAAGTAGCGGAAGAGGAAGTTGTTATAAGTGATCCGAAAGGCTTGGCTCTTCCTGACGATGTGTTGCCTGAAACACTGTTTGTTCTACCGATATCAAGCCGCCCATTTTTCCCTGCGCAGGTTCAACCGGTTATGGTGGATGCTGAGCAGTGGGAAGATACGTTAGAGCGAATTGCAGAACATCCTCAAGCCGTTGTAGGTTTGGTTTATGCCGATAAAAAAACGAAAAATACGCCCTCTGTGGATGAGTTTCGTTCAATTGGCTGTGTCGCAAGAGTTCATAAAGCTGAGAAGCAAAACGATAAATTGACCTTTCTAGCCCAAGGTGTGAAACGCTTTGAGGTAATAGAATGGCTTAGTGAAGAGGCGCCTTACTTAGCTCGTGTTCGTTATATTAATGATGTGAAATCGAATGATGACGAGTCGAAGGCTTATTCCATTGCCATTTTAGATGCGATTAAAGAGTTGATTCGTTTGAACCCTTTGTTTAGCGAAGATTTAAGGCAATATCTAGGGCGATTCTCTTTTAATGAATCGGGCTTATTAGCCGACTTTGCGGCTTCTATTACCTCCGCTGATGTAGAAGATTTATACAATGTGTTGGCAACGGTCCCAGTCAATGCGCGTATGCATTTGGCGCTAACCTTGCTAAGAAAAGAACTGGAAATTGCGCGATTGCAGAACGAAATTAGTGCTGAAGTAAACGATAAAATTGGCAAGCACCAGCGTGATTTCTTTCTTAAAGAGCAGTTGAAAATCATCCAGAAAGAGCTTGGGATTTCGAAAGACGATCGCACTTCTGATGTTGAAACATTTGAGGCTCGATTAGAGGGTAAAACCTTACCTAAATCGGTGGATGATAAAATTCAAGAAGAGCTACATAAGCTCAGCATTCTTGAAACTGGTTCTCCTGAGTATGGCGTGACGCGTAATTATTTGGATTGGGCGACGTCTTTACCTTGGGGAGTGCATTCGAAAGATAACTTAGATATTAAATTAGCCCGTGAGGTGCTTGAATCTCATCATGCGGGTCTTGGTGACATAAAAGACCGCATTGTTGAGTTCTTAGCGTTGGGAGCGCACCGTGGCGAAATGGGCGGTAGTATTCTGTTGCTGGTTGGCCCGCCAGGTGTTGGTAAAACATCCATTGGTAAATCGATTGCTGAGTCTTTGAATCGTAAGTTCTATCGCTTTAGTCTTGGCGGTATGCGAGATGAAGCGGAAATCAAAGGCCATCGACGTACCTATATCGGTGCTTTGCCGGGTAAATTTGTGCAAGCATTGAAAGACGTTGAGGTTGAAAACCCTGTCATCATGTTGGATGAGATCGATAAAATTGGTTCTTCTTTTCAAGGTGACCCTGCGTCTTCCTTATTGGAGGCCCTTGATCCAGAGCAAAACGTTGAGTTCCTTGATCACTATTTAGATATGCGCATTGATTTGTCGAAGGCGCTGTTTATTTGTACGGCAAACCAGCTAGATACAATTCCAGCGCCTTTGTTAGATCGAATGGATGTCATTCGTTTGTCTGGTTATATTGGCGATGAAAAACTGGCAATTGCTAAGCAGCATTTATGGCCGAAATTGCTGAAGAAAAACAAACTGCTGAAGAAACAATTGAACATTACCGATGCTGCGTTGCGTCATATTATCGAGCATTATGCCCGCGAGGCTGGGGTTCGTGGCCTAGATAAATTGCTGCAAAAGATTTTGCGTAAGAGTGTAGTTGAGCTAATGACGGGAGAAAAAGAGCACATTAATGTTGGCGTGAAAGACGTTGAAACATTACTGGGTATGCCTTATTTCCGACCTGAAAAAACATTGCAAGGTGTCGGTGTGGTGACAGGCTTAGCTTGGACTTCTATGGGTGGTGCGACCTTGCCGATTGAAGCGAATAAAGTCCATGAACTGACGCGCGGATTGAAGCTCACTGGTAAACTTGGTGACGTAATGAAGGAATCGGCAGAAATTGCGTATTCTTATGTTTTCTCCCACACGAAAAGCTATCAAAAGACCCCAGAGTTTTTTGATAAGAGTCTAGTGCATTTGCATGTACCTGAAGGGGCAACACCGAAAGATGGGCCTAGCGCTGGTATTTCTATGGCAACAGCACTGTTGTCCTTGGCGAAAGGGGAACCCGTTCGTCGAGGTTTGGCAATGACAGGGGAGTTAACACTGACCGGGCAAGTGCTGGCTGTAGGTGGGATTCGAGAGAAAATTATCGCTGCTAAGCGTAGTAAAATTAGTGAAGTGATTCTGCCTGAACCAAACCGTCGTGATTTCGAGGAATTACCTGAATCAGTGAAAGAGGGGATGACCGCTCATTTTGCCGAGCGTTTTGCCGATGTTGAAAAAGTTGTCTTTAATCGATCAAATACTCATCTTCATTAGGTTATCCACAATGTAAGCATTTTCTCGAATCGTCATACATGAGAAAATACCGAACCGGACAAGTGTAAGCTTGCCCGGTTTTTTATTTTATGGCGCGTTTTTTTACGTTTTTTGTTAGATGCTTAATGCGTCATTTGTAGGGGAAGTAAATGCCTGGTCCGGCCAAGCTTACAGAAGGTTCGACTTTTAAACATGTTGTTAGCATGTCTGCCACCGGAGCGTTTGGGCTGATGTGTATGTTTTTGGTTGATTTAGTCGATATGCTTTTCCTCTCTATGTTAGGGGAAAAAGAAGCTGTTGCCGCTGTAGGGTTTGCCAGCACCATCATGTTTTTCACTATATCATTGAGTATCGCTGTTTCTATTGCTGCAACTGCCTTGGTATCAAGAGCGGTGGGAGAGGGACAAATCGAGCTGGCCAAGCGCCGTGCAGTGAATGTATTGGCATTTGGCATTTTCTTTTCAACCGGTGTTGTCTGGTTTTTATGGCCTAATATTCCGCACATTCTTTTGTATATTGGTGCTACAGGTCGAACGCTTGATTTGGCAACAGGTTATTTGCAGATTTTAGTGATAGGCATGCCCGCTGTGATGATTGGCATGATTGGCTCTGGCATTATGCGAGCGTTAGGTGATGCCCGACGTGCTATGTACGCGACCATGGTTGGCGGTTTAGTGAATGCATTATTGGATCCTATTTTCATTTTTGCTTTCGGTTTAGGTGTTCAAGGTGCGGCTATTGCTTCTTTGATTGCACGCTTTTCTATGGTTGCTGTGTCCTATTATGGCGTAGTTCATATCCATAGAATGTTGGGTGAATTCGATTTGATGGATTTCTTTAAAGACGTAAAATCGATTTCCATGATCGCCATTCCTGCTATGCTAACCAATATGTCTTCTCCGTTGGCGAACGCCATTGTGATGGCGCATACTGCGTCGTTTGGCGATGACGCCGTTGCCGCTGTGGCTGTTATTGGTCGCATTATCCCTGTGGTATTTGGTGGAATATTTGCTTTGTCTGGTGCTGTTGGGCCTATTTTAGGACAAAATTATGGCGCAGGGCGTTTTGATAGAATGCACAGTGCGATGAGTAGTGCTGTGGTTTATGCTTTCGGGTATTGCTTGGTGTTGTGCTTTTGCCTTTATCAAATGCAGGATTGGCTGGTGTCTGTGTTTCATGCTTCCCAAGGTACTGCAGATATGATTCGTTTTTTTGCTACTTTTGCATCGTTTAGCTTTTTCTTTCAAAGTTTATTGTTTATTGCGATTGCTGTTTTTAACAATCTTGGCAAGCCTTTGAATAGCACGTTATTAAACTTTGGTCGCGCGACGTTAGGAACGTGGCCGCTTATTACTATTTTTTCTCTCTTTATGGGAGCTGAGGGAATACTTTTCGGGCAAGCCATTGGGTCGGTTATCTTCGGTTGTTTAGGTTTTTATCTGGCCAGAAACTATATTACTGAGCTTGAAGAGAAAGAAGCCCGTGATATATTGCCTGCTAATAATCACAGTTATGAAGAGATAATGTAAAAGACGTTCTGTCTTAAGCGTCTTTTTTTGTTGCCCAAAGTAAAAACTCTTGGTTGCCATCTCCGCCTTTTATTGGGCTTTCAATATAGCATTTCACTTCAAAACCGAGCTCTTTGACAAAGACTTGTATGTCCTGTTCTAGCTGTTTCACTCGTTGCTTGTCTTTTACTATTCCTCCTTTTCCGATGAACTCCTTGCCGACTTCAAACTGAGGTTTTACTAACGTAATCAGGTGTCCTGCTTTATTTAGTAAACTGGGCAGTTGTGACAAAATCTTGGTCTGAGAGATAAAAGAAACATCCATAACGACTAGATCAAAGCCGTTTTCTGGAAAGTGCTCATTTAGATCGTCAGCACTTAGGTTTCTAGCATTGATACCTTCCAAGCAAGTTATATTATGATGGCCTCGTAAGCGAGGATCCAGCTGGTCATGTCCTACTTCAACGCCCACAACATGGGCAGCGCCGTATTGAATGGCACAGTCGCTAAAGCCTCCGGTAGATTGGCCGATATCTAATACAAGGAAACCATCGATATTTAGTTTTGTATGAAGTAGAGCGCCTTCAAGTTTCAAAGCACCACGGGAAACGTATTTGTCGGCTTCGTCTGAGGTGATCTTTAGCTCAATATCTGATGGTAGTTTTAAGCTAGGTTTGGCTGCGGTTATCCATTGCTGGTTTTGTTTGTATGAGACTCGTCCTTCACTGATAAAGGTTTGTGCTTGAGAGCGAGATTTAACAAGGCCTTGCTCGGTAAGGATTAGGTCAATACGTAACATAGAAAACTCAGCAGTAAGATAATTGTCGCGAATATTAGCAAAAAATGAATAATCAAAGTAGATTTAAAAGTTACAGAATAGGTCTTGTTGCAACCATTGGTGATTGTCTGAGGAAAGCCTGTGCTATTAAAAACACTAATTAATACAAATGAACTAGCCCTTCTGCTTGGGCAGCCAAACGTGGTTGTTTTAGACAGTCGGTTCTATTTGACCGATCATGCTAAAGGTAAGTCAGAATATGATAAAGGCCACATTCCTGGCGCTATCTTTGTGGATGTTCATCAAGAGCTTGCAGGGCCTGAGACGGAACTGACTGGCCGACACCCTTTGCCCGATGACGTTGTTTTTTCAGAGCAATTGAAGGCTTGGGGGATAGATTCTAATACGCACGTTATTGTGTATGACGATATGGGGGGGGCAATTGCTGCGCGAGCTTGGTGGATGCTAAGTCAACAAGATATTCATGTTCGTGTTTTAAATGGTGGTTTTCCTGAATGGTTAAAGCAAAGGCAAGATGTATCATTGGCGTTCGTTACGCCGACAGCCACACCTAATAATATTGAGGTTTCGTTTCCTTGGGCGATTAGTGAACAAGCGATAGTTGAGAACTTTGAGACCAATCAATTTCAGCTAGTGGATGCTAGAGCCTCAGATCGCTTTAATGGCGAAAATGAAACTATGGATCCCGTTGCTGGGCATATTCCTGGTGCCATTAATCGTCCTTTTTCAGATAATCTAGATGAAAATGGCTGCTTTAAGCCTGCCGAGCAATTGCATGTGGAGTGGCAAGATTGGTTGTCTAATAACAGTGATGCTTATGTATATTATTGCGGATCTGGAGTAACCGCTTGTCACAATGTTTTGGCCTTAAACCATGCCGGAATAGAAGCTAGGCAAGTTTATGTTGGATCGTGGAGTCAATGGTCAAAAAGGATGCTGCGAGCGACGGCTTTGTAGAATAGCGACTTTTTATTTGTATATAAAACCGCTCCCTCTTAGATATAGGGGGAACGGTTTAGATACAATTTAGTTATTTTGGTATGGCTCCAGCCATGAAAATTTGTACTTGTTGGTGTGTTTCCCCCCAGATATGCGATTTAACGGCATGTAAGAAATGTTCTGCCTCTTTTAGGGTTACGATTCCATCCATTAATTTGATGCCAATCCCCTCTTGAGTAAAGAAAAAATGCCAAGTGTGCTTATCAATGACAGCTTCACCTTCACCATTGTTGTAGCTCACTTGTTGGAAGGAATAGTCACTCGGGATAAAGCAGGAAAGCTCCTGTCCTGAGGCGCCATAGTTAAGATCAGGGATATAGCCTTGACGGTCGACCAGTTCAAACTTCATATAGAACTCCTTGTTTTTTATTAATATTAGCTGTGGTGTTCTTTATTTGCTGTGTTTCTTAATGTAATTCATAAAAAAGACATGTTTTGGCATTTTTAATTACGGTACAAACTGTAAAATAGCCTCTTTTCAACACAAACTCTATCTTTAAAGTAAAGGATCAAGCGAATGAAAATAGCAGTGGCAGGAACAGGGTATGTTGGCATTTCTAATGCTTTGCTATTGGCGAAGTGCAATCATGTTGTTGCATTGGATATTTTGGCTGCCAAAGTTGATATGCTCAATAAAAAGCAATCACCTATTGAAGACCATGATATAGAGCGCTATCTAGTTGAAGAAAAACTGAACTTTGTTGCAACGTTAGATAAAGAAGAGGCTTATCTAGGTGCAGATTATGTCATCATTGCAACGCCTACAGATTATGATCCAGAAACGAATTATTTCAATACGAGCCATGTCGAATCCGTCATTCAGGATGTGATTCGTATTAATCCAAATGCTGTCATGGTGGTGAAATCTACTGTCCCTGTTGGTTTTACTAAATCTGCGAGCGAGCGTTTTTCTACTAATAATCTTTTGTTTTCACCTGAGTTCTTACGTGAAGGTAAAGCTCTACATGACAACTTATACCCTTCACGTATTATCGTTGGTGAAGTTTCTGATCGAGCACGAGTGTTTGCCGACTTGCTTGTTCAAGGAGCTGAAAAGTCAAATATAGAGGTATTGCTAACAGGGTCTACTGAAGCTGAGGCAATTAAGCTGTTTGCTAACACTTACTTGGCGATGCGTGTTGCATTTTTCAATGAGTTAGACAGTTATGCTGAATCTCATCATTTAGATAGTCGTCAAATTATTCAAGGCGTGGGGCTTGATCCACGCATTGGTAATCACTATAACAATCCGTCATTTGGCTATGGTGGGTACTGCTTACCAAAAGATACCAAGCAGTTGCTTGCTAACTATGACAAGGTACCGAACAACTTGGTACGGGCAATTGTTGACGCCAATTCAACGCGTAAAGATTTTGTCGCTGAATCTATCTTAAAAGATAACCCTAAAGTTGTGGGAATTTATCGTCTAGTGATGAAAGTAGATTCAGATAATTTCCGAGCATCGGCCATTCAAGGAGTCATGAAGCGTATAAAGGCCAAAGGAGTGGAAGTGGTTGTGTATGAGCCAGCACTTCATGAAGATGACTTTTTCAACTCGAAAGTCATTAAAAACTTAGAAGATTTTAAAGCAATATCTGATGTGATTGTAGCGAATAGAATAACGGATGATATGTTAGATGTGAAAGACAAAGTGTATACACGTGACTTATTTGGCGTAGATTCTTAATTGTTGTTTGTTTAAGGTTATTGCATGAAGTATAAAAATAAACTGTCTATTTATGCAGACTTTTTAGTAATAAATATTCTGTTCTCTATCGCTATTGCGGTCCGGTATTTTTTCTTTATGCCTGAGCTTCCAAGTGGAGTATTGGGTCCTGTATTTGTTGTATCTAGTCTTATTGGCCAAATGTCTCTTTTAGGAGGTTTGATTGGTGTTATTGGTTGGGTGACAACACTGCTTCCGCAACGAGCTTTCTTTTTCTTATCGAGTTTTTTAGCTTCACTTATGTTATCGATTTTAGTTATCGATACCTTTGTTTTTTCACAGTATCGATTCCACATTAATGAAGTGGTTTTAAAGCTTGTATTGTCTGGCGATGTTGTCGATTTTTCGTTTTTAACTTGGTTAATCGCTGTTCTGTCTTTTTTAGTGATGTTACTAATCGAGTTTATGATCCTGCTTCGCTTGAAAAAGCGTATTACACAAAATAAACCGATAAGAAAAAAAGCATTCGTGGCTATTTTTATAGTGTCTTTTTTAACGTTCAATTTTGTTCATATTTGGGCTGCAGCAAACGCTTATCAACCTGTACAGATCGTGAAAAACTACTTGCCACTTTTTCAGCCTGCTACAGCTAATGGCTTAATGCAGAGGTATGGCTGGATCGATGAGGAGGCTCTAGCAAAGCAAAGGGCGATGTCAATTAAAGTAAGTAGCGATTTGCATTACCCTTTATCAGAACTGAATTATTCCAAGGTTGATAAACCGGTCAATATTGTCTTTTTAGTAATAGATTCATGGCGCTATGACACGTTTAATATCGAGAACACACCTCATTTGTGGTCGTTTGCACAGAATGGAGTTGTCTTTGAACAGCATTTTTCTACAGGTAATTCTACTAGAACTGGTATCTTTGGCTTGTTTTATGGCATGCCAGGTACGTATTGGCACAATATGCTGACGAATGGACGTTCACCTATTTTGATGGATAGATTGCAAGAGTTAGATTATCAAATTGGTGTCTTTGCGTCGGCATCTTTAATGGATCCTGAATTTAACCGCACCGTCTTTTCCAACGTTCAGGATGTGAGATTAAGATCGACCGGTGACTCTCCTTCAAAAAGAGATGAGAACCTGACAGCGGACTGGTTAGAATGGTATCAGAGCAGAGATACAACTAGGCCAAATTTTTCGTTTCTTTTTTATGATGCGCCTCATGGTTATGATTTCCCAAGTGACTATCCGAAACGCTACGAACCAATGCTTAACGATATCAATTATTTAGCATTAGATAACGATATGGATCCGGAACCTTTCTTTAACCGTTATAAAACGAGTGTCCACTTTGTTGATGACCTTTCTAAGACAGTTTTAGATGCTATAGAAAGATCTGGAGAATTAGATAATACACTTGTTGTTATTACAGGAGATCATGGTCAGGAGTTTAACGATAATAGATTAAATTACTGGGGGCATAATGGTAATTTTACGCCTGCTCAGACTCATGTACCTTTCGCTATAATTGGGCCTAAGTTCTCTGCCGATGATTCGATGTCGATTGATAAACTGTCGACACATGAGGACGTCGTTCCTACATTGATGAAGCATTATCTAGGTGGTAGGGATATTAAGTCCGCTGATTATTCAACAGGCATGGACTTACTGGATGAAGAAGCAGAAGGGCGAGACTGGCTAATAAGTTCTAGTTATTCTAGTTATGCCATGATTACAAAGGATAGTATTCTTGAGGTTGGGGCCAGTGGTCAGTATCAGTATTTAGATTTATCTAACCGTATGAAAAAAAATGAAGAGCCAAATTTTCTTTATTTAAAAGATGTTTTAGAGCATCTGAGCCGGTTTAAAAAGAAATAAGCTTTGATTGAGAGATTAAAAAATATGAAAGTAATATTTGATACTAAAAGCTTATATTATTTGCCACAATATCTACCTGTTAATAAAGAGTTGAATGCGATTGGTATTACTACGATATTTGTTTTTTATGAAGGTATCCATGACTCTATTATTAAACAGTTGGCTTTAGACAGTGACCTCTATTCTATATGGGTTAAGAATGAAGAAGAAGCTGTTGATTTTTATGAAAAAGAGCAGGCTGATTGGGTGTTTTTTGCCAATTCTTTCCCTTACCTTGATAGAGTGCATCAGGTTTCTAAATCCGCACAATTAGGCCATGGAATTGGCCCCAAGGCTAGCTACTACAGTAAGTCTAGGCATTCAATGAGTGTCAGGTTTGTTGAGGGGGACTACCGCAAGAAGCGCTTAGAAAGTATGTTTCCTGATGATGAATTTGTGGACGTTGGTTTTTGTAAAATGGATCCCATTTTGAATGGTGAACTATCTAAAGACGACTTGCTCAAACGATATGGCCTTAACAAGCAACGGTTAACTATTTTGTATGCGCCAACCTTTTATCCTAGCAGTATTGAAAAATTCCCCAAGGACTGGCCAGCTGATTTTCAGGGCTATAATGTTATTATTAAGCCTCACTATTTTTCAATTAGTAAGAAGCAGTATAGTAAACAACTAGGTCTTTTAAACAGGTGGTCTAAATTTGAAAATGTCTACTTAGCTAAAACTGAAGATTATTCACTGTTACCATTTTTAGAGGTGGCTGATGTACTTGTTAGTGATGCTTCTTCAGCACTGTTTGAATTTGCGTTGCTTAATAAACCTGTGATTTGGTGCGATTTTTTGAAGTTGAGATGGAATTATCGCGGCATTTTTTCATACAAGTTTAAGCGACGTATGGACCAAGATTATGGGGATTATGCTGCAATTGCAGTTCATTCTAAAAAATACCAAGATCTTAAGCGTTTGGTAGAAGAGCAGTTAGAAAACCCTAAAGAGCTAGAGTCAATTAGATTGGAGCTATCTGAGAAATTAGCTGGAAAGCTGGACGGGTGCTCGAGTAAGAGAATTGTTGAGTACTTAACGAAAAAAATATAATGATTTTTTAGGTTTTATATGAAGAAAATAGGTTATACCACAGGTGTTTTTGATTTGTTTCATATCGGGCATTTGAACGTTCTGAAAAGAGCGAAATTAGAATGTGATTATTTAATCGTAGGTGTCTCAACTGACGAATTGTGTATGGAAGCAAAAAATAAGAAGCCTGTTATTCCATTTCAAGAGCGCATGGAAATTGTTGAGGCTATTAAGTTTGTCGATGAGGTAGTACCGCAAGTTAACTACGATAAGGAAGAGGCTTGGAACAATCTAAAATTTGACAAAATGTTTGTTGGTGATGATTGGAAGGGAAGTGATAAGTGGAATAAACTAGAAGAAGACTTTAAAAAGCTAAATGTCGAAATACATTATTTTTCATATACTTCTCATACCTCAAGCACCAAGCTGAGAGAGATTTTAGATAAAATCTGAGTGTATTGAGGCTTTTGTATGCTTAAAGTGAACGCTATTTTAGGATTTTAAATGAAAAAGGGCTCAAAATGTGAGCCCTTTGAAGTTCAAAGTGACAATGTGATTTTTTATTTGTGACTATCTAACCCAACTCTCGCTTTTATAACCTTGTTTTTCTTTGTGTCTTGTCTTATTGCTTTGCTATTTGCAAGCATTTCAGGGGTAATGTATCCGCGTTTGTGGTCTAAGTGTACACACACCGCAGAGTATCTAATCCGTTTGGCTTTTAGACCATTGTTAACAAGGCGGTCGCCAAATTCACAATCTTGTCCACCGTATTGCATAGTTTCTTCAAAGCCATTCACGGCCAAAATATGTTTTTTGTAACAAGAAGCGCTGTGTCCATTCCACGTTGGGCGGGCTGGGCTTATTTTATTTAGAAATGAAGCCCAAGCTCCAGACGCAGTTAGTTTCATTGTTTTATGTGTTTTCTTTAACCCCATGCTAACCAACCAGTCCACATCAAATGCTTTTTGAGAGACAACGTCTTCTTTCGTGATTGCTTGGCTTATATCCATTGGTAGCTTGAAGTAACCACCAGATAAGTATGTGTTAGGCTCAGAAAGTCTCAAGTGCTGCTCAACAAAATCTTTTCTTGGGATGCAATCGCCATCGGTAAAAATAAGGTATTCGCCTTCAGAGGCAATAATGGCTTTGTTTAAGATTCGGCATTTCTGAAAGCCATCATCTTCTTGCCACACATGCTTAATAGGGATAGCTGTTTCCCCTTTCATTCTTTCGATAAGATCGCGTGTATCTTCTCTTGACCCATCATCGGCAATGACTATTTCAAAGTCTTTGGCTGTTTGTTCGAAAAATCCCCAAAGGACTTTCTCTAACCAAGCTGGTGAGTTATAGGTTGTAAAGACTATGCTAGTTTTCATTAGTAGGCCTAATTCTGTATTTTGATTATATATAACTTTAATAATAATTTAGATTTTAAACGACATTTCAATAACGGCTAATGCT
Organism: Marinomonas rhizomae; assembly: GCF_024397855.1. NCBI lineage: Bacteria > Pseudomonadati > Pseudomonadota > Gammaproteobacteria > Oceanospirillales > Oceanospirillaceae > Marinomonas > Marinomonas rhizomae. The sequence goes on along the minus strand of NZ_CP073343.1, from coordinate 3,345,480 downwards.
CGTGACAGGGAGCTTTTCAGACCATCTTAGCACCTCTGTAACCCCTAGAAAAATATGGTAACTACTTGTACCGGGTAGTGGGTATGTTTTGGGGCTATTGTCTGCATTAAGGTACTCATTCCAACGTCCATTTGGTAGGAAGTAGTGTTGTTGAACAAATTCTAATGCGGTTTCCAAACGATGGATTTTCTCTTCTTTGCCTAGAGGCATAACCGTAATGGCTTTTAAGTATTCTGTTATCGGCCAAATACGTTTTTCTTTATCGATTGGTAGGTATGTCTCGCTGTCTATCTGATTATAAACCCCACCATTATTTGCAAGTCCATGTCTGGTTGCTGTTAACCATAGCTGTTGTGCTAAGTCAGTATAGTCAGTGTTGGGGGTGATTTTATTTGCTTGATAGAGTAACCATACCCACTCGAGGTGGTGGCCGGGCTCGACTTGATGGCCTGTTTGAGGATCAAGACTCCAGTCAGCACTAAAAAATTCACGCAGAGTCTTGGTTTCTTTGTGATAAAAATGCGCTAGCGCAATGGAAAGTAGGTCCTTGATAGCCTTTTTGTAGTCTTCATCTTGAGTGGCTTCGAAAGCTGCAACATAACCTTCTAATAGATGCATATGTGGATTTTGACGACGAATTTGTTTGTCATCAACTGGATAAGATTCATAAAAACCACCAGACTCGGCTTGCATATTGTCTAGTAAAAATTGATGCGTTTTTTTCATGTACTGGAGCGCGCGCTCATCATTTGTTGCTTTGTAATAATGGCTGAAAGCCAACAATACGAAGGCGATAGCATACGCGTCTGATTGTTTATCCTTGACGGTTAAATCATCATTTAATGAAAATATCCACCGCTCTTCAAGAAAATAATGAGAGATGATGAAGTCAAAAAGTGGTGTTAACAGAACTTGCCACTCAGGAGTAGCTTTTATTTGGCAAGCATGGCTGAAAGTATAGAGTTGTCGGCATTGTGTTAATAGCCGAATTCGACCCACTGGGTTATTTTCCCATTTATGGGTCATACTTTCATAACTGAAACCAAGCTCTTTGTGTATGCCATAGATTGACCAGTTTTGTAATAACTGTTCAAAGACAAATGACCGGCAGATAGCAAGAGCTGTGTTCAACATGAGGTAAATAGCCTTATTTCATGTGATATTGGGTATGTCCAACTTGATAGGGGAGTATGATAAGATGGCAGCCTTCAAAAATCGATTATTATGTGACTATGAATTCATCCTATTTGAACTTTAACGATAAGCATGTCCTTGTGGTTGGCGATGTAATGTTAGACCGCTATTGGCATGGTGGAACTTCCCGTATTTCTCCTGAAGCACCGGTTCAAGTCGTAAAAGTATCTAACATTGAAGATAGGCCGGGTGGCGCCGCAAACGTTGCACTTGGGCTAGCTAAACTCGGTGTGCCAGTGACCCTTATTGGCGTGGTTGGTAATGATGAGAATGCCGATATATTAGCTCGTTGTTTAGAGATGGCTGGTGTCAATTGTCGTTTTGTTAAGTCAGAAACATTGCCGACTATTACTAAACTGCGGGTAATGAGCCGTCATCAACAGCTCATACGTTTAGATTTCGAAGAGCGTGAAGATAGCCTCTCGCAAAATAAAGCATTGGCGCAAGTGGTTGCAGAGTGTTTACCTCAATCTGATGCTGTTATTTTTTCTGATTATGCAAAAGGTTGTCTTGCGGACGTTCAATCTTTGATCCAACTTTCAAATGATGCCAATGTCCCCAGTTTTGTTGACCCTAAAGGGGATGACTTTTCTATTTACCAAGGGGCGACATTGGTAAAACCGAATTTCGTTGAGTTTGAAACCATTGTTGGGCAATGTGCCACGGACTCCGAGGTTCAAAAGAAAGGTGAGCTTCTACGAAAACAATTTAGTTGGGGAGCTTTGCTTGTCACCCGCGGAGAAGACGGGTTAGTACTTTTTGAAGAGGGTTGCGTGCCGTTCTCTTTGGCAACGACTGCTAAGGAAGTTTACGATGTTACTGGCGCAGGTGACACTGTTATTGCTGTATTAACCGCAATATATGTTACGAGTAAGCGCTTTAAAGATGCGGTTGAATACGCGAATCAAGCGGCTGGATTTGTGGTCGGAAAATTAGGCACAGCATCCATTACAGCCGATCAGCTAGCTGGTATTATGTATCAGCGTTCACATTCAACGAATTTTGGTGTCTTGTCTCCTACAGATTTACTAGAGCAAATTAAGCTCGCTCAAGTGAGTGGCGAAAAAGTTGTGTTTACGAATGGCTGCTTTGATATTCTCCACCCTGGTCATATTGCTTATATGAAGCAAGCAAAAGGCTTGGGTGACAGGTTAGTTGTTGCTGTTAATACGGATGCATCTGTAAAACGCCTCAAAGGTGAAAAGCGTCCTATTAATAACCTAGTTCATCGCATGGCTGTATTAGAAGGAGTTGGTGCTATCGATTGGGTAACTTGGTTTGATGAAGATACTCCTAAAGAGCTTATAGAGATGCTATCGCCAGACGTTCTTGTTAAAGGGGGGGATTACACCATTGACACTATTGTAGGGGCATCTCATGTGCTTGAACGAGGCGGAGAAGTAAAAGTTTTAACCTTTGTAGACGGTTATTCCACCTCATCTATTATTGAAAAAGCGAATTTGTAAATGCAAGATAAAGCGTCTCCGCCTTCTCCAGAACAGCCAAGTAAGCAAGCACCTCAATCTGGTGCAAGAGTATATTTTCGGTTGCTTGGATATGTTAAATCCTCTTGGTTATATTTATTGCTGAGTGTTCTTGGCTATGTAATGTATTCCGCGATGGAACCTGCTTTGGCTGCATTACTTAAGCATATTGTTGATGTCGTATCCGAAGGGAAAATAACAGAAAGTCGTTTACTAATACCTCTAGCCATTTTAGGTATCTTTGTTGTACGTGGAATAGGGACTTTTCTCGGTGGCTATTTTATGGCGCAAGTGGCTAATAAGGTTGTATTTGACTTGCGTACCAGCATGTTTAATAAGCTTGTACTTTTACCGTCGAGCTATTATCACTCCATTCCTACCGGTCGATTACTGGCAAAATTAACTTATGATACTGAACAGGTCATTGGCTCTATAACTCAGGCCATACGAGTGATTTTACGTGAAGGCCTAACCGTAGTCGGTTTGTTGGGTTATATGATCTATATGAACTGGCGCTTGTCTCTATTGTTCTTGCTGGTCGTGCCTTTAATCGGTTTGGTTGTTTCTTATGCTTCTAAGCGATTTCGTAGACTCAGCACTCGAATTCAAAATGCAATGGGTGGTGTTACTGATGTTGCTTCAGAGGCGATTAAAGGTCATGAGGTGGTCAAAATATTTGGCGGAAGTCGCTATGAAACAGAGCGATTTTATAAAGCCGCTTTTGAAAACAGGCGTTCGCAGCTAAAAATGGAGAAGACGAAAGCGTTGAATGTACCTATTGTACAATTTATCCTGGCCTTTGCTATGGCTGTTTTGATTTGGTTTGCCTTGAGTCCTTCTATTAGCTCAAATATGACTCCAGGGGATTTTATTGCCTTTCTTACGGCGGCGGGTATGTTGGGCAAACCTATTCGTCAGTTGACGGATGTGAATAGTGTTTTGCAAAAAGGCATTGCCGCTTCCCATAGTATTTTCGATTTCCTTGATATGGAAGAGGAAGCAGATAACGGCACTGTTTCAATTGATCGTTTGAAGGGCAACATCGAATGGAAGTCGATGTCATTCAAATATCCGAACGCTGAAAAGCGAGCGTTAAAGAATATAAATTTATCATTGCCTGCTGGAAAAACGTTGGCTTTAGTTGGTCGCTCTGGTAGCGGGAAATCAACAATGGCGAACCTTATCCCGCGCTTTTATGATATTGACGATGGATCTTTGAGTATCGACGGTATCCTAATTAATGATTATAAGCTGACGGAATTGCGTTCTAATATTGCTTTGGTAAATCAACAGGTGGTGCTATTTAATGGCACGATTAGGGATAATATCGCCTATGGCTATTTGCGTGATAGCGCTGAAGAAGATGTTATTGAGGCGGCAAAGGCGGCAAATGCTTGGGGCTTTATTCAAGAGCTTGACGAAGGTTTGGATACCATGGTTGGTGAAAATGGTGTGCTTTTATCTGGAGGTCAGCGTCAACGTATTGCGATAGCGAGAGCTATATTGAAAAATGCGCCTATTTTGATTCTGGATGAAGCAACATCTGCATTGGATACGGAATCGGAGCGAGCCATTCAATCTGCTCTAGATAATCTAATGGAAAATCGTACTACGATCGCGATCGCTCACCGACTCTCGACGATTGAAAATGCCGATATTATTGCGGTGGTGGACCATGGAGAGATTATCGAGCAAGGCTCGCATAGTGAGTTACTGGCGTTAGATGGCGCTTATGCGCAGCTTCACAATCAGCAATTCAGTGAGACTCCAGCTTAACTATGTGGCTATACCGTTCTTTATTGGTGTTATTAACGCCGGTTATTTTATCGAAAATACGGCGTTTTAAGAAAACCTATAAACATTATCGTGCAAAAGAAGCCTTTGGCTTTTGGTCTTCTGTTGAAGCGGATTTATGGATTCATTGTGCGTCTGTGGGGGAGGTACTGGCCGTTCGTCCTTTGGTGCTTCAGTGGCGTGAAAAGTATCCTACGCAAAAATTGTTAATTACTACAATGACACCAACGGGTGCAGAGCAAGTGGTTAAAACCTTCCCTTTTGCTGAGCATCGATATTTGCCAATGGACTGGCGCTCAAGTGTTAAAAGGGCGCTGAAAAAGCTGACTTGCAAACATTTATTGATTGTTGAAACTGAGCTTTGGCCAAACTTGTTGCAACTCGCTAAGTATAAAGGTCTGCGTGTTGAAGTTGTGAACGCACGCCTTAGTGATCGTTCTTTTCTACGTTATAAAAAGTTTTCGACTATTTCTAAGTCTTTGTTTGCCTTGCCTGACTGCTTTCTGGCTCATGCCCAAGCTGATGCTGTGCGCTTTGAAGAGTTGGGAGCGAAGAAAGTATTGGTGACAGGAAGTATCAAATTTGATCTTGCTGTCCCCCCTGAAGTATTCCAAGCCAATTGGCGTGGGCAATTAGGGGCTCGTTTTATCTGGGTGGGAGGCAGTACTCACCGAGGTGAGGATGAAATGCTCTTGCGTATTCATAAGGTGCTCTTACAGAAGTACCCTGATGCGTTATTGATACTGGTTCCTCGTCATCCCGAACGTTTTGAAGCCGTGCAAAGTTTGGCAAAACAGTATTTTGATCGAGTTGCGCTTCGCACTCAAACATCTCTCGATCAATGGACTAACTTCGAAGTGGTGGTCGGAGATTCTATGGGGGAGTTGATGCATTATTATCAAGCATCTGACTTGGCGTTTGTTGGTGGTAGCTTAATTAAGCGCGGTGGACATAACCCTATTGAGCCGGCTTTACTTGGTAAAGCTATTTTGGTTGGACCATATACCTTTAACTTTTTAGATATTACCGAACAGCTTTTACAGGTAAATGGCGCGATTCGTTGCCAAGACGAGGCGCAATTAGAGAAAGTTGTCATTGATCTAGCGGGGCAGTCGTCTCAGCGCTTCCGTCTTGGACAAGCTGCATTGCGTTTCGCAGAAAAAAACCAAGGAGCTGTTACTAGAGTGCTTGCCGAAATAGACTTCCGTTGATCGACTCTTTACAATGAGCGCTCATTATCTCATGGGGTGTTTTAGCATTTAATAAATGTTAAAGCTGAGAAGCGGATTGACCGCTAACCCACCGAACCTGATCCAGATCATGCTGGCGTAGGAATCGAGATAGCAAGTTGAGCTACCAACATGTGTAGTGGCTCAAATATCATTCTTGCCATTTCCCCTGTACGCCGCTCACTTATTTTAGGAGCGACACTTTGAAACCCTTTTCTTTATCCTCTCTTTTTTCTGCGGCTGCCGTTAGTCTTAGTGTGGTTATTTCGCCTGTAACATTGGCGACTGACACTCTAAATGTTTATACCTATGATTCGTTTGCATCTGACTGGGGGCCTGGTCCTAAGATAAAAGCTAATTTTGAGAAAGAGTGCGGCTGTAAAGTAAATTTTGTTGCGTTGGATTCTTCGGTTGGTATCTTGTCTCGTGTGCAGCTGGAAGGTAAATCGTCACAAGCAGATGTGCTTTTGGGACTAGATCTCAATCTAATGGAAGCAGCAAAGCAAACAGGCTTATTAATGGATCATAATGTTGATACTTCTGCCGTGACGATTGCTGGTGGCTGGTCTAATAAGACCTTTGTGCCATTTGATCAAGGTCATTTCGCCTTTGTTTACAACTCTGAAACGCTTGCAAACCCACCAAGGAGTTTGAAAGACGTAGTAGATAACCAAGATTTACGAGTGATTTATCAGGACCCTCGTACTAGTACACCGGGGCTTGGTTTATTGCTATGGATGAAATCTGTTTATGGGGACAATGCTGCAGATGCCTGGGAGCGCCTGTCTTCTCATACAGTAACGGTCACGAAAGGCTGGTCCGATGCATACGGTTTATTCTTGAAAGGCGAGGCGGATGTAGTGTTGAGTTACACGACTTCTCCTGCTTACCACATTGTTGCCGAAGGTGAGAATAAGTATAAAGCTGCAACTGCTAGTGAAGGGCTTTACCCACAAATTGAAGTGGCCGCTATGATGAAAGATGCACCTCATCCCGCGTTGGCTAAGCGTTTTATGCAGTTTATTCTACAGCCAGGATTTCAATCGACTGTCGCTACGGGGAACTGGATGTTGCCAGTGGTTAAGCTTGATGAGAAATTGCCAGCGGCTTTTGATAGTGCTTTAAAGCCTACAAACAATTTGGTCTTGCCAGCAAAAGACGTCGCGCAGTATCGAAAAGCGTGGATTAATGAGTGGTTAAATGCCACGACTCGATAATAGGCGTTAAGTTGCTTTCTTTTCGAGCTGTAAAAGGGTTGTGGCCAGCGCTATTGGGCGTTGGTTTTTTCCTGTTAATGGGGGCTGCCAGTTTGGCGGCTCTTTTGCGTTATAGTGAATTATCCTCCTGGTATGGTTACCTGCAGCAGCCTTATCTTTGGCGAGTTGTGCGCTTTTCCTTATGGCAAGCCTTGCTAAGTAGCGGTATTAGTTTGCTTATTGCTATTCCTGTTGCTTCTTGCCTTATTCATCGCCGGTTTTATGGGCGTGCCGCTTTACTTCAATTGTTTTCCGTCTCCATGGTGGTGCCAACCATTGTGGCTATTTTAGGATTGGTGGTTGTTTATGGACGAACTGGATGGTTGAACCAGTTGTTTGGGGTGCAAATTCCCTTATATGGTTTGGTGGGGATTTTATTAGCCCACGTGTTTTTTAATATGCCATTGGCGGTACGTCTTTTGTTGCAAGGGTATGACTTGATACCTTCAGGGCAGTGGCGCCAGGCTTCGCAGCTAGGGTTCTCTCGGTGGTCGGCTTTTCGCTGGATTGAATGGCACTATATTAAAAAGGTTCTGCCTGGTGCCTTTGTGTTAATTTTTATGTTGTGTTTTTCGAGCTTTGCTGTAGTGCTAAGCTTAGGCGGAGGGCCAAAATTTAGTACTTTGGAGGTTGCTATTTACCAAGCACTTAGGTTTGATTTTGATCTTGATAAAGCCAGTTTTTTAGCTTTGCTTCAGGTGTCGATATGTACTTTATTTGCGATTATTGTATATCGCTTAGCACCTATTAATCGTCAAGATGTGAGTTTGTTGGCGGTAAAAAGTTATGAGCTCAAAGATTCTGTTTGGGCTAAAACCGCTGATTTTTTAGTCATGCTTTGTGCGTTGTTATTGGTTATTCCACCCTTTTTAGCGATTTTTGATCCAATTTTCTCACCGGTTTTTTTGAAGACATTGCAATCCGTTGCATTGTGGAATGCTGTGCTAGTTTCCTTACAAATTGCGATTCCTGCTGCGTTGGTGAGTTTGTTGCTGGGTGTCTGCTTTGCTGTGCTTGCGCGTTTTTGTATGGCACGTCGATATTTGGCTTGGTTACCAAATAAGATTGAACATTTAGGGAATATTATTTTGATGGTGCCAGGGCTGGTGATTGCAACTGGGTTGTTTTTGACTCTACGTGACCTTGGCTTGGGGTTGCAGTCCAGTTATTGGATTGTTGTCTGGGTCAATGCTGTAATGGCCTTGCCTTTTGTGTTGCGGGCTTTGATGCCTGTCATGTATCAGCAGGAACGGCGCTTTCGAAATGTGTATGTGAGTTTAGGTGTTCAGTCATGGTCCCGATGGTGCTTAGAATGGCCGCTCGTTCGAAGCAGTGTTGCCCAGGCTTTGGGTTATGCGCTACTACTTTCTTTGGGTGATATGGGAGTCATTGCGTTATTTGGTAGTCAGGGCTTGGTGTCCTTGCCCTTGTATTTGTTTCAATTGATTGGTTCTTATCGTTTGGAAGAGGGAGCTTGTGTCGCAGTGGTATTAATCTCTCTGTGCTTGATGTTGTTTTATTGTTCATCTCGCTTTATTGGTGGAGTAACTGATCGTGTTAAATATTAACCTTCAATATGATTGGGAGAATTTTCATGCGAGCTACAGTGTGGATATTTATCCCGGTGTCACTACTTTGCTTGGAGGTAGTGGCGAAGGAAAAAGTACCCTCTTACATTTGCTGGGGGGATTTTTAATCGGTCGAGGATCGCTTTCTTTCAACGAGGAATCTCTGCTTTCTTTGCCTGCCTATGAAAGGCCAATCTCGACCTTATTTCAGAGTGATAATTTATTCCCGCAATTAAGCGTTTGGCAAAATGTTGCTATAGGCTTGTCTCCTTCTTTGTCCTTGAGCAAAGAGCAAAAGCAAAAAGTCCAATGGGCACTTGATAAAACGCAATTGATTGATAAAGCCGAACGTTTCCCGCAGGCTTTGTCTGGCGGTCAAGTTCAGCGGGTGGCTATTGCTAGAGCACTGGTTCGGAAAAAGCCGATTCTATTACTTGATGAACCTTTTAGTGCCTTAGATCCAGCGTTACGAGAAGAAATGCTCTACTTGGTGAACGACGTGACGTTAGAACTGGGATTGACTACTTTGCTGGTGTCGCATTTGCCGCAGGAAGCGAGTCTAGTTGGTGGTCGTGTGATTTTGATAGAGCAAGGTTGCGTAACCGCTCATGAGAACGTGTCGGTATTGTCTCAGGCTGAGCCTCATCCGCTTTTCTCTCGTTACTTTGGTGTTTCTAGTGCTGGAGAGATTTCGCGTCGTAATGTCTAATAGCTCGACAAGTTAGCCTTGTTAGGTTAAATACTTCTGCTGATTTTCTTAAATAAAGAGTGACCGAGTGCTTGATAATCATGAGTTGTTGAAAAAAGGGATTATGATGACAATCGCATATGCGTTTGTAATGTCCCTTACGGCCTTAGCGGCTAAGCAGGCGCAAACCATAATTGCCGTATCAACTTTGGTTTTTTGGCAAAGCTTGTTTTGCGCTTTAATTTTGTTACCGCAAATGCGTGGACGTTGGCAGAAACGATCTTTTTCAGTGTGGAGGATTCATTTTTTACGTAGCTTCGGTGGCTTTATTGGTTTTCTTTTTTATTACTGGTCATTGAATCATATCCCCCTTGTAGAGGCTTCTTTACTCCGAACTTGTGCGCCATTGTGTGTTCCGTTTGTGGTATTGATACTGCATAAAATTAGGATTCCGAAGGCTCGTTGGTTGCCGCTTATTATTGGTTTTATTGGCGTGGCATTTATTATTCACCCTACACCAGATCACTTAAACCCTTGGCACATCGTGGGGTTTGCTTCAGCAATCGGTTTGGCGTTGTCTATGGTGACCACACGGATGCTGTCTCAACAGGTGTCAGGCCAAGAGACATTATTTGTGTATTTTTTTGTGTCGACGATTTTGTCTATACCATTGATTTTGGTGCAGGGTGACTCTTTGATCTTACCTGCTTCGGTATGGCCTCTTGTTGCTGCTGTTACTGTTACTTTATATGTCGGTATGTTTCTTTATAATTTAGCTTACACCTACGCACCAGCAAGTATTGTTTCTCCCGTTAGCTATATTGGTGTGGTGTTTAGTGGGTTTTGGGGGTGGGTTGTTTGGGGACATGTGCCTGATATTTACGCCATTCTTGGGATGCTGTTTATTTTTTCAAGCATTTTGATTAGTACTCGAATGGCGCGAAATAGAGGTTAGGCTGTTTGTCGTCGTTGTTTGTTTAGCTGTTTTTTATTTAATATAGTCGCCACGAATATTCCTGAAAAAATCAGTGTAATACCTGCATAGTGGAAGCTAAGCAATTGTTCACCTAAAAAAATCACCGATAGACCGATGCTGAATACGGGTAAAAGGTGGACGAAATGTCCAGCGGTCGCTGCTCCAAGCTTTTGTACACCAGTATTCCAACATAAAAATGCTCCAATTGAAGCAAATACTCCCATGTAGACAATGGCTCCCCAATTGCTTGCTGTAAAATCAGTTATTTGGCTATGTCCAAATAGTAAAAATAGAGGGGCTTGAAACAGGGTACCTATCAGTGCAGTGCAAGCAAAGAAACCAATCAAAGACATCTCTTTTGGTCGTTTAACAATAAGTACGGAATAAATGGCCCAACTAATAGCGGCGGTAATAATCCATAAATCGCCCTGCGAAAAACTGAGATGTAAAAATGTATCCAAACTGCCGCGACTAACAATGGTAATGGCGCCTAATGTGGAAACAAATATACCTGTATTTTGCAGCCAAGATGTTTTGTTTCCCAGTAGCAGACGAGCAGTAATGAGTATCATCACTGGCATGATGGAATTGAGTAAAACCGCATTGGTAACGGTTGTAGTACTGAGTCCAATATATAGGAAAAGATTGTAATTACAGATGCCAAGCCAGCCAAATAGAACGAGTAAAGGCCAGTTTTTGGCAATGACTTTTCGTTCCCGCCACAGCTTTTTATACGCAAAAGGTAAGATCATCAGACAGGCAAGGCTCCAGCGTAAAAAAGAGACAGAAAATGGATCTATCCCGTCAGAGACCAATATACGTCCTAAAATATAGTTGCCAGACCAGAAGGAAATAGGTAGTAATAGATAGATAAAAGCGGGCATTTGTTATCCTATTTTTATTTTGATTGTCTGTTTCTTTTTGATGCGTTTTGGATGAATAAACCAATAAGAATGCAAGCTAAACCAATGATAGTTGAACGTAAAATGGGCTCGCCAGCAAATTGGGATAGCCAGATAATGGAAAGTAAAGGTGACAGAAAAATTAAGTTTGCCACTTGGCTCGCGTTATTGGTTAGCTTTAGTGCTTTGTTCCACAAGACAAAACTTAGCCCCATTTCAAATAGGCCAATATAAATTGCGCCCCAAAGTCCTTCACTGTCCCAGTGACTTAGTTCACCTGTTAAGCCTGCGAATACAATGATTAAAGGGAGAGCAAAGGCAAAATTTAGTGTTAAGCCAATAAGACTAGGGCGTTTATCTTTTGTGTTTAGTAACCAGTAAAGCGCCCAGATAATGGTGCTTAAAAGGGCAAAAGCAACACCGGTAATGTTTGAGAACTCTAGTGAGGCTATTTGGCCACGAGTGGAAATATAAAGTACCCCAAAGTAGCAAGCGGCAGCAGCAATATAGTCCGCACTTTTTAGGCGTTGTTTAAGAATGGGAACGGCCATAAAGCTAAGCATGATAGCCCAAGTGTAATTAATGGCTTGCGCTTCTTGTGCAGGAAGTGTGTTGTAAGCTTGCAGCAATATCAAATAATAAAGGAATGGGTTAATTGCACCAAAAAACAAAGACGATTTCCATGATTGCTTAGCAAAACCAATAAGTTGTTTTGCTTCACCTTTTATAGTGATTAAGGATACTAAAAAAATCAAGGAGATGATGTTTGCAACAAGTAGCAATTGCGTTGGTGAAAAGTGCCTTAGTGATATGGAAAAGGCAGTAGCGACCGTTGACCAAAGCATGACAGCCCCAAGTCCAAAAAAAATGGCCTGAGTATTATTCGATAGTTTGTTCATGTATCGATTCCGAAAGCGCTAAATATGTCAGTTTATCTTTGGTGGGGACGCATATTCCAATTAAAAAGAATAAGTAAGGCCAGCTAATAAGGATGTTATCGTATTGTCCTCTACAATTGGGCTTTGTAAAATTTTATCGTCGTATCTTGAGTGGCTGATTCCAATAATAAAAGTGGCATTGCGAGACAGAGGGTAAATACCTCTTAAGCCATACTTAACCTCAGAAACAGATCCAGTGTTGTAGGCGGCAATAGCGCCACTGGTTAGTGTAGATTCAGCTTGAGTGGTTCCAAATAGGTGGTTACTCATTTTGCCGTCCATATATTGATAAGAAATAGACGGAATTATCTTCCAAGCACCGACAGGAACAGGGAAGCCGGCGGAAATTTGTGCGTAGTATCCATCGTGTGCGCCGCTGATATCTTGTGCGATTTTGGTCGATATTGGGCCAATTCTATAATTCGCAAACATCATTACGCTGTCATCTCTATCATCAAGCATACTGATATTTATGTCATCTGAATTGTCAGGGTCAAATTTAGCGCGTTCATAAGATAAGCCAACAGCAAAATTTTGTAGTGAGCGTTGTGGAAAAAAGCGATAGCCAATTTCAGGTAAACGTAGAAAAAAGTGCTCACCTTCATAGGCAATGTTTGGTAGGGCAGTGGATTTCGAATCTGTATCTTTGTAAACAGTTTCTGATATGACTCCCATGACTCCTAAACGTGCTTCGGCTTGAGCGATAAATGGGGTAAAAAGAGCAAGTATTAGAAATAGTGTTTTCATGATGTCCATATCTTCTGTTGAGTAAATTTAGATAGTTGGCCATTGATTCTATGGGCTTCTATGAAAACTGTAAAATGGTTTATCAAATAGCGACTTTTCATTTGTGTAGTTAGTTCTCTAACGAATTAGGTGGTTGTTTTTTCAATGAGGCGTGTATTTCGTTTACTTATTGTTCACTAGTGCTATATAATGCGCGTCCCTGTAAATCAATACTCCTTGTCTCACAGCTTTTTAACAGGGGAAGCGTGGAGACTAAGAACCCATAAGGAGAGCTTAAATGCGTCATTATGAAATCGTCTTTCTGGTTCACCCAGATCAAAGCGAGCAAGTACCAGCAATGGTCGAGCGTTACACTAACCTAATCACTGAAGATGGTGGTCAAGTTCACCGTCTAGAAGATTGGGGCCGTCGTCAACTAGCTTACCCAATTAACAAAATTCACAAAGCACACTATGTTCTTATGAACATCGAGTGTTCTGACAGTGTTTTGTCTGAATTAAACGACACTTTCCGCTACAACGATGCCATCATCCGTAACTTGGTGATTCGTCGTAAAGAAGCGGTAACTGACGTATCTCCTATTAAAGCTTCTGAAGGTCGTGAAGATCGTCGTTCTGCTCCTCAACGTGAAGAGCGTAATAACGACAATTCTGACGAAGTATCTGAAGAATCTGAAGATTAATCTATTTTTATTAGGAGACACTCATGGCTCGTTTTTTCCGTCGTCGTAAGTTCTGCCGTTTCACTGCAGAAGGCGTTAAAGAGATCGATTACAAAGATCTAGACACACTGAAAGGTTATATCACTGAAACTGGTAAAATCGTACCTAGCCGTATTACTGGCACTAAGGCTCGTTACCAGCGTCAGCTAGCGACTGCAATCAAACGCGCTCGCTACATTGCTATTCTTCCTTACACTGACAGCCACTTTAATTAATAGGCTGAAAGAAGCGCTTTTATGAGTGGTTTAGCTAAATGGGTTATGAAAAAACGCTTAAATGCCATTATTGGTGTGATGGTGTTTGGTCTAATCCCTATGATGTTTTGGCTAGCCGCTGCAATCTTAGGGTTGGTGGTGCTTCGTCAAGGTGTAAAAGAAGGAATACCTGTATTAGCTTGGGGTTGTCTACCAGCACTTGTGCTGTGGATGTACCAAGGAGATGCAACGGCACTTATGGTGTTAGTTGATGTGATGTTGTTGAGCTATTTGCTTAGATCAACAATGTCATGGAGTTGGGTTCTATTAGTCGGCAGCTTTTTGGCGGTTATTAGTACTCTGCTTCAGCCTCTTTTGATGGCGGATGTTCTGAATCTAGCAGTAACCTTGGTTCAGAGTGTTTTGACAAAAGAAGGTGTTGAAGTTCCTGATAGAAATTTAATTTTTAACCAGGCGGTGATGGCTATATCCATCTTCCAAGTGGTCATTGCTATTATTTCTTTGTTTTTGGCAAGGAAGTGGCAAGCAGGGCTCTATAATCCAGGCGGATTACGTGCTGAGTTTCATCAGTTAAGATTGCCAGTAGTGTTTAGTTTGGTATTGGGTGGAATGATCCTAATTGGCGAAAGCTTAGGTGGATCATTTAGTATTTTGTCCCAAGCCGCTATACCTGCTTTGGTACTGCCGGGGCTCGCTCTAGTGCATGGTGTTTTAGCAAAAAAAGAAATTGGGATTGTTGGACTGATCGCATTTTATCTTGTAGGTTTTTTTGTTCTGAATGTGTATTTTGCAAATATTCTCGTTGCACTTTGTGTGATTGATAGTTTTGTAGATATTCGTTCTAGAATACAAGGTAAGGCGTCCAACTCAAGTGATAGCTAATGATTAATTAGAGGTGATCGAGATGGAAGTTATTCTACTCGACAAAGTAAACAAGCTAGGCGGTATTGGTGACGTTGCAGTTGTTAAACCAGGCTATGCTCGTAACTTTTTGATTCCGAACAAAAAAGCTGTAATGGCTACTAAAGCTAACTTGGCTAGCTTTGAAGAGCGTCGTGTTGAACTTGAAGCGCAAGCTGCAGAGCGTAAAGCGGCTGCTGAAACTCGTGCTCTAACACTAGAAGGCAAAACTTTCACTATCGCGGCAAACGCTGGTGATGAAGGTAAGCTTTTCGGTTCTATCGGTACTCGTGACATCGCTGACGCTATTTCTACGCAAGTAGCAGTAGAAAAAGCTGAAATCCGTCTTCCAGAAGGCGCGATTCGTCACACAGGTTCTTTCGAAGTAGACGTTCAGCTTCATTCTGAAGTTATTGTAACGGTTGTTTTAGAAGTAATCGCTGAGTAATTTGCTTAGGTAAATTGCTTAAGAAAGATGCGAGTCTTTCTTAAATAAGAGAAGGGTATCTTGCTTTGCAAGATGCCCTTTTTTTGTTGGCGTGATAAGCTAATCCTTCTCTATTTTTTCTGTTCTTGTATGGGTATTTTGCGTGCAACTAAATGATTCTGAAGTCGCTTCTATTAAATTACCACCGTATTCCATTGAGGCTGAGCGTTCAGTTGTTGGCGGGTTGATGTTGGATCCTCAAGCTTGGGAGAAGGTTTCCGAGCTTGTTATTGCTGATGATTTTTATCGTCCAGAGCATAAGGCGATTTTTACTGTAATCGCTCGTTTGGCCGATGAGTCAGAGCCTATTGACGTGGTGACTATTGGGGAGCGATTAGACAAGCGCGGAGACTTAGAATCAATTGGTGGAATGGCGTACTTAATTGAGGTCGCCGAGGCGACGCCTAGTGCGTCTAACATCGCTTCTTATGCTGATATTGTTCGCGAGCGTTCTATTTTGCGCCGCCTTATCTCTACAACAAATGATATTTCTGCTCGTGCCTTTCACCCTGAAGGGATGACGGCAGCGGAAGTGTTGGATGAGGCTGAGCGAAAAATCTTTCAAATCGCAGAAGGTGGTGAGAAAAAAGGTGGACCGCGAATTGCGGCAGACATTCTTAGTGCTACCGTGGATAAAATTGATGAGCTCTACCATCAAGATGGTGCCATTACAGGATTAAGTACTGGCTTTACCGATTTAGATGCGATGACCGCAGGGTTGCAGCCTTCTGATTTGATCATTGTTGCGGGTCGTCCTTCCATGGGTAAGACAACGTTTGCGATGAATCTGGTAGAAAATGCCGCCATGATCAGTGATAAACCCGTTATTGTATTCAGTTTGGAGATGCCTGCCGAGTCGCTGATGATGCGTATGTTGTCTTCTCTTGGGCGAATAGATCAGACGCGAATGCGTTCGGGGCAGTTGGTTCAAGAAGACTGGGATAAATTAATGTCTGCGGTGAAGATGTTAAAAGATCGCAAACTTTTTATTGATGATACCGGTGGTATTAGTCCGACCGAAATGCGTTCACGTGTGCGTCGTATTGCTCGTGAACATGGAGGTGTGGCCATGATCATGGTCGATTACCTTCAGTTGATGCAAATTCCTGGTTTTACCGAAGGTCGTACCAATGAAATCTCCGAAATTTCTCGATCGTTAAAGGCGATTGCCAAAGAAATGGAATGTCCTATGGTTGCTCTTTCTCAGCTCAACCGTAGTCTGGAGAACCGACCTAATAAGCGCCCAGTTAACTCGGATTTGCGTGAATCTGGGGCGATCGAGCAGGATGCCGATGTTATCTCCTTTGTTTACCGTGATGAGGTTTATCACGAAGATACGCCACATAAAGGTATTGCGGAAATTATTATTGGTAAGCAGCGTAATGGTCCAATTGGTACCTGTAGACTTGCATTTGTAGGTAAATACACTCGCTTTGAAGATCTGGCGCCGGATGCTTATCGAGATTTTGATGACGAGTAATATTTACTGATGTATTTTGTTTTCTATTTCAATTAGTAACAATCTAAAAGACATGATAAAAATAACTAATATAAAAATCGAGAGTTGTTTATGCGAAAAATGCCAGTGACAAATAAAGAAAATGATTTCCCTGAAAACTATGTTTTAGTTTCCAGTACGGATGTGAAAGGACGCATTACATTTGTAAATGATGTTTTTTGTGAAGTAGCTGGTTACCAGCGTGAAGCTTTAATTGGTGCACCTCATAACCTTATTCGTCACCCAGATGTGCCGTCTGCTGTTTTTGCCGATATGTGGGCTAATCTTAAGCAAGGTAAAAGCTGGATGGGGTTGGTGAAAAATCGATGTGAAAATGGCGATCACTACTGGGTGAGTGCTCATGTCAGCCCGTTGTTGGACGGCAGCAAGGTCATTGGTTATGAGTCAGTGCGTCGCAAAGCAACAAAAGATGAAATTCAGCATGCCCAGTCTATTTATGACCGTATTAATGCAGGTAAAGCTTTATTGCCAACAACGACAAAAGTATCTGCACATCTTAGTAATGCTTCTTGGCCAATAATGTCGTGTTTTATTTTATTAGCCGTTATCGGTCTGCTATCTAATGTGTTGGCTTTACAAATAGCGGCGCCTATTTTGGCTTTATTGGGCATGTGGTTGACATATTATCAGGCTCAGTCATTGAGTTCAGTGGTTTCTGGTTTGTCGTCAGAGGCACATAATCCAATAGGTCAGTATTTATATTGTAAAACCGTTGGCATTAAGGCTGCGATTAAGTTTGCTAAAATACATCAAGAGGCCGCAGGTAATACCTTCCGCTACCGTCTAAAAGAAGGTGCTCAGCAGCTTCGTCAAAGAGCGTCGGATGCTAAGGAAAGTGTCACAGCGAACTTGGCTAACTTTAATAAGCAGCGCAACACTTTTCAGGAAGTGGTTGCTGCTAGTTCTCAGTTATTGGGTAGTGTTACCCATGTTGCGGAACATGTTCATGTGGCGGTTGAAGCGACAGAGTCGGTTGGTGGCTTGTCTCGTGAGAGTCGTTTGTTGGCTCAGCAAACGGGTGAGACTATGCGTCAGGTTTATCAGGATATTTCTGAGGCTAAAAAAGTTGTCGCTATATTGGCAGAGCGCAGTGATAGTATTAACGAGGTGGTGAATTCTATTAGTGATATTGCAGAGCAAACTAACTTGCTTGCCTTGAATGCAGCGATTGAATCTGCTCGTGCGGGCGAGGCGGGACGAGGTTTTGCTGTGGTTGCGGATGAGGTTCGCGCACTGGCAATACGTACTCAGAATGCAACGCAAAACATCAATAGTATGACGGAAGAATTGAAGAAAAATACCCTAGATGTGACAAATACCATAGATAAAGGGACTGCTGTGGCGCAAGAGGGTGTTGATAGTGTGAATAAGGTTGCTCAAAAAATGAGCGATATAGAATCCGCTATAAAACAGGTTGTTGAAATGACAGCGCAAATTAATGTTTCTTCTGAAGAGCAGGCAGGTGTGGCGAGAGATCTAAATGATAAGATGCACGATGTGGATCAATTGAGCGTTCATAGTATTGAGCGAGCAGAAAACATTGTCATCAATATAAGTCATATTGAAGAAGAAGCCTATGAGCAGGGAAACCTTGCTGAGCGAATGAAGCAGTAAAAAATAATGCGATTTTGAGAGTTGGATGTGATTTTAAAGGCCTTTGATAGTTATTTATCAAAAGCCTTTTTTGTATGAGCCATTTATTTATTTTGGTTTAGTGAGGGAGTTCGCTAGCGACGTGATAAATGGCTTTACCAAGAAAATTAATTTGCTCTTTACTGATTACGTAAGGTGGCATTAAGTAAATGAGCTTGCCGAAAGGTCGTATCCATACGCCTAGCTCAACGAATTTTGGCTGTATTTCGTGTAAGTTGACCGGATTTTTTAACTCGACAACGCCAATGCCACCCAGGCAGCGGATTTCTTTTACTTGTTCAAGTTGTTCACATGGCCCTAGGGCTTCTTTCATCCAGGTTTCTAGTTGAGTGATTTTTTTTGGAATATTATATTCGCTTAATAGAGTGAGGCTCGCATTGGCTGCGGAGCAGGCAAGAGGGTTTCCCATGAAGGTTGGCCCGTGCATGAATACGCCGCCATTGTCGCTGATTCCCAATGCAACTTTGTCATTGGTTAGTGTGGCTGCCAGTGTCATGTAGCCGCCTGTTAATGCTTTGCCTACGCACATGATATCTGGACAGATGTTGGTGTGATCTGTGGCGAACAACCTGCCCGTTCGACCAAAACCTGTAGCGATTTCATCGAAAATTAACAATATGTCGAACTCATCGCAGAGTACGCGAATCTGATTCAAATACTCTGGATTATAAAAGCGCATTCCGCCAGCATTTTGCACAACGGGCTCGATAATAAAACCTGCTATACGTTCATGGTTTTCATCAAACATGTTACGAATTTCGTTTAGATATTCGATTTTGATTGGTTCGTTCAAGCCAGTTGGTGGTGGTGATATGAAGAATTGTTTTGTTAGCGCGTCAGTGAATAAATTGTGCATGCCGTTTTCTGGGTCACATACTGACATAGCTGCGAATGTGTCGCCGTGGTAACCGCTTTTTGGTGTGACGAAAAACTGTTTGTCAGGTTTTCCTTGGGTGTTCCAGTATTGGATTGCCATTTTTAGAGCGACTTCAACGGATACCGAGCCAGAATCAGAAAAGAAAACACGTTGTAACTCAGTAGGAGTGATAGCGATCAATTTTTGAGCGAGTTCAATGGCTGGTTTGTGGGTTAGGCCGCCAAACATGACATGAGAGAATTGCGATAGTTGCTCTTGAATTGCGGTATTAATGGTTGGGTGATTGTAGCCATGAATAACGCTCCACCAAGAAGACATGCCATCGATGAGAGTGCGTCCGTCGCTGAGGGTGATGTTACAGCCTGATGCTTTTTCGACAAGGAAATGCGGGCTGGGATTGCTCATTGATGTGTATGGATGCCACAGAAGTTGTTTGTCTAAATCTAGGTATTCTTGATCTGTTTTCATAACGTCACCATTGCTTTGTTGAGGGCATAGTAAACAAAGGTGTCTTCTGTGGCTAGGCTGATATCTTTTTCTATTATTAATTTTCTTTGTCCGGCGTTCGGGCGATAACCCAAACATCCACTCGTTCTGCCCCTGCTTTTAATAACAGTTTGGTGCAATTTTCTATAGTGCTTCCTGTGGTCATGACATCGTCAAAAATCGCGACATGTTTGGCGATAGTGCCATCAAGTTGATAGCTGCTTTGGGGGCTTTTGAGTCGTTCTTTTCGGCTTAATGAGTGTTGAGCTAGCGTGTTTTTAATTTTTTTGAGAGGATTTTTTTTAGGAACAGTAGGGGGGTTTTTATCCAGACGTTCTTTGAGATCTTTGGTGAGTTGGGTGGTCATGGCTTTTGTTTGACAAAATCCGCGTTCCTTAATTCTGCTTGGGTGGCTAGGTACATAGAGTAATTGCTCTGGCCAGTGATCAGTTGAATAGGACTCAATGAGGTGCTCGCTCAATAGGTGAGTGAGTGGTCGTATGTAATGAATGCCTTGATTGAATTTAATGCTGTGAATGAGTGTTTTAATAATGCCTTCGAATCGATAAGGAGCGACGCATATGTGATAAGCGGGTCGGCTGGTTTGGCAGTTTCCGCATAAAATATCTGCACTGTGGGTTGGGCGTTTGCAGTGCTGGCAATGGTTTAGATTGGCTGGAAGGCCTTCATTGCAGGAATTGCAGAGCGTGCTTTGTGCTTTTGCATTGCAGATATAGCACTGGTTTAAAAATATACTCTTGTAAACCTGCGTTATTTTTGTGGTTGACAGTTTTTTCCAGTCCATTAGTATTACTCCATTATTTTTTTCTGGATCGAGGATACTATGTCTTTAAGTGCGTCTACAAATGCGTCTGTAGCGAATATATCGTCTGCTAATACCTTGAGCGCACCGCGCTTTGACTGGACTCATGCGGAAATAAAAGCCCTGTTTGATTTGCCTTTTATGGATTTGATGTTTCGTGCTCAGACAGTCCATAGAGAGAACTTTGCACCAAATGAAGTGCAAGTAAGTACGCTTTTATCGATCAAAACTGGTGCTTGCCCAGAAGACTGTAAATACTGCCCACAGAGTGGTCATTACAATACAGAGCTAGAAAAAGAAAAATTAATGGAAGTTCAGAAGGTGCTGGAAGAAGCGGCCTTGGCAAAAGAAAAAGGCGCTAGCCGTTTTTGCATGGGCGCAGCGTGGAAGCATCCTTCCGAGAAAGATTTTCCCTACGTTCTAGAAATGATCAAAGGTGTTAAGTCGTTAGGGTTAGAGTCTTGTGTCACGCTTGGGACGCTAAACGATGAGCAAGCGCAGCGATTGTCTGATGTTGGGCTGGATTATTACAACCACAACCTAGACACCTCTGCGGAGTTTTACGACAGCATCATTACGACTCGAACTTATCAGGATCGTTTAGATACGCTTTCTCGCGTGCGTGACTCCGGTATTAAACTTTGCTGTGGTGGCATTATGGGTATGGGGGAAGAGCAAAAAGACCGCGTAGGTTTGCTGCGTCAATTGTCTCTAATGACGCCTCACCCAGAAAGTGTGCCGATTAATATGTTGGTGAAAGTAGAGGGGACACCGCTAGAAAACGTTGAGGACCTGGATACTTTTGAATTTATTCGCACTATTGCTGTGGCGCGTATCTTAATGCCTAAGTCTCATGTTCGTTTATCTGCTGGCCGCCAAGGCATGAATGAGCAAACGCAAGCCTTGTGTTTCATGGCGGGCGCTAACTCTATTTTCTATGGTGAAAAACTGCTGACTACGGGTAACCCTGAAGCCGATAAAGACATGGCGTTGTTTGCTAATTTGGGTATTAACCCTGAAAAACGTGAAGAGCATTCAGATGAGGCTGTGGCTGAAGCCATTGCAGCGCAGGCGGTTAAACAAGAAGAGTCTAAGTTGTTTTATGAAGCCAGCGTCTAAAACGCCGGATTGGGTATTGGCGGCGCTTGAAGAGCGCCACCAACAGAACTTAATGCGCCACACAATTACATTGGAAAGCCCGCAAGTTCCACATACTCAAATAGCTTCGCAAGATTACACCGCGTTTTGCTCGAACGATTACCTGGGGTTGGCTAATCATCCCTCGCTGATCAAAGCGATGAATGATACGGCTGACACCTATGGGGTGGGTGGTGGCTCGTCTCATTTGGTGTGTGGGCATTTAGCCCCCCATCAAGCGCTTGAAGAAGCCTTAGCTGACTGGCTAGGCTACGAGCGAGTGATGCTATTTAGTACAGGTTATATGGCGAACCTTGGTGTGATTTCTGCACTTGCAGATAAAAAACGCCCTGTTGTGCAGGATAAACTGAATCATGCCTCTTTGATTGATGGTGCTCTGTTAGCACAAGCGCCTTTACGCCGTTATTTGCATGGCGATGTAGTGAGTGCTCAGAAATTGCTTACTAAGTCTTCGGCGGCAGGGTTGTTGATTACCGATGGTGTTTTCAGTATGGATGGAGATATTGCCCCCTTGGCTGAGTTGTCCCAATTGGCTAATCAGCATGATTGGATGTTCATGGTCGATGATGCTCATGGATTGGGATGTCTGGGTGAGAATGGCAGGGGCTGCTTGTCTTTGGAAGGGCTAGATTCTGCGAGCTTGCCTATCTTAGTGGGTACATTTGGTAAGGCATTTGGCACCGCGGGTGCTTTTGTTGCGACCTCCCATGACTATGCAGATTATCTTACGCAGTTTGCACGTCCTTATGTTTATACCACTGCAATGTCACCGGCCGTTGCTGGCGCCACTTTGGCTTCGTTGCAGCTTATTCAGTCGGTAGAAGGTCAGGAAAGGCGTGAAAAATTGGCTCGACATATTAGCTACTTCCGTCAAAGGGTGCAGTCATTGCCTGTTGAGCTAATGCCCTCAAATACCGCGATCCAGCCGATTGTGATTGGTGATAGCAAGACTGCGATTGCCATTAGCGAGCAATTAAAAACGCTTGGAATCTGGTGTACTGCGATTCGCCCACCTACTGTACCGGTAGGCAGCGCTCGTTTAAGAATTACCTTAAGTGCCGCCCACTCTGATGAAGATTTAATGTTATTATGCGACTCACTCGAAAAAGTTTTAACAGCAGAACTTTTAAGCGCAAAACGTTTAAATCCAATGTAATAGAGGGGCAGCATGCGAGCACGTATTGAAACAGAAGCTTTTGGGAACTTGTCTAATCAAGCGATTTTTATGGTCTCTGGTTGGGCGATGCCAAAAGAAGTGATGCGTTCTTTTGCTTTGCGCCTTAGTCAGCGTTTTTATGTTGTGATGGCGAACTTACCTAGCGTCTCTCTTGATGAGCAATGGATCTCTCGCTCCCGTATTGGGCCTAATTACGATATTGCAGCCTTGTCAGAACAGCTTATTGAAGTTGCACCAAAAGAAGCTTGGTGGATTGGTTGGTCGTTGGGTGGCATGGTGTCGGCTTACGTGGCGGCTCGTCGCTCTAGTTGTGTGCTTGGCTTGATTACCTTGTCATCTTCACCAAGTTTTATTAAACGTGAAGACTGGGAGGAAGCAATGTCTGTTGAAGATTTTGATGCCTTTGCTAACTTGGTTGAGCAGTCGCCAGAAGAGGGGCTTAAGCGCTTTGTCATGTTACAGACTAAGGGCACGGGCAATGAACGAGCTTTGGCTAAACAGTTACAAGCTTTTTTACCAGTCAAAACCTTGAGTCGTCCGGCTCTGATTGGTGGGTTAAGATTGCTTCGTTCTCTGGATGTGCGTCGCGAATGGTCGCTTTTGGATCTTCCTAATTTACATATATTGGGCGGCAAGGATGCGTTGGTTTCTAGTAAATCATTAGAGCAACAAACTGATGTAAATCCTTTGCAGCAATGTGTTGTACTGTCAAATTGTGCGCATCAGCCTTTTTTTGAAGATGAAGAGGCTTGTGTGCGCCATATAGAAAACTTTATCGATGCTAATAACTCCTGATATATCCGCGCTTAGCTATAAACGACAGCTTGCTAAGCGCTTTGATCGAGCTTCTCGAACCTATGATTCTTATGCTAACTTCCAGAAAATTGTCTTAGATCGTTTGTTGGCGATGCTGCCTTTAGATCAGGCTGATGTCGTACTAGATCTTGGGACGGGAACAGGGCAAGCATTAGGGGCTTTATCTGAACAACTCAATACCACTTGTAACATTGCGCTTGATTTGTCTCCGCAGATGCTAGCGGTGGCATGTGAGCGTTATTCTTTTTTGCCCAATACCTATTATGTTTGCGCCGATGCTGAAAGATTGCCTCTTCGGGATAAGCAGTGTGATTTGGTTTTCTCAAGCCTTGCAATTCAGTGGTGTCTTAATCCTTTAGATTTATTTAAAGAGCTTTATCGTGTCACCAAGCCAGGTGGTTATGTGGTTTTCTCGACCCTATCGCAAGGTTCTATGCCAGAGATTAGCCAAGCTTGGCTTGACCTAGATAATGAACAACATGTGCATGAGTATATGGCACCAGAGACACTTTGGGGTTGTATTAGAGAGTCTGGCTTGAACCTTTCTTCCTCTTTGTTATCTGATATCCCTATGTGGTTCGATACGCCAGAAAGCGCTATTTATTCATTGAAAAAAGTAGGGGCGAGTCTGATTGCCTCTGATGGCGAAAAGCCAATGTCACCAAGTAAGTGGAAAGCCTTCTTACATGAGTATGAAAAGCAGCGGAATGAGTTGGGTATTCCGTTAAGCTATCAGGTTTCATTTGTTGTGGCTCAACGACCTTTCAGTATTCAGGAGTAATGGGTGAAAAAACGTTTTTTTGTAACAGGTATTGATACCGATGCCGGTAAAACCTATGTCACTGTGGGGTTATTGAATGCTGCCAAACGCGCAGGATTGAGGTCAATTGGACTTAAACCGATTGCGGCGGGAGCAGATCGCATTGATGGTAACTTACGCAATGATGATGCTTTACTTATTCAGCAGGCAAGCAGTGTTAAATTAGCTTATGAGCAAGTGAATCCGGTTGTTTTAGAAGAAGCAATTGCACCTCATATTGCCGCGATGAAAGAGGAGCGTTTGGTAACGATTTCTCGGTTAGAAGGGTTTATAAAAGGGACATTACTTACTCCCCATGATATTGCGTTAGTGGAAGGGGCTGGTGGTTGGCGAGTACCTCTGAATGACAGGGAGCTTTTATCTGGGTTGGCGAAATCACTAGGCTTTCCAGTTATTATGGTTGTTAACATGAAGCTAGGTTGTTTAAATCATGCGATATTAACGGCTGAAGCGATTGCTCGCGATGGCTTGACGGTTGCTGGTTGGGTTGCCAATACTGGTGTTGAAGTTATGCCCTGTTATGAAGAAAATCTTGCAAGCCTTGCTAGTATGCTGTCTGCACCATTGCTAGGCGTGTTGCCTTGGTGTGAAAACGAGGTTGATTCGCAGCAAGTTTTTGATGAGTTGTTGCTAGCACTATAGGAGACCTTTGCACAACTGCTGTGCTTGCCAATACTTTGTTAAAAATAGACTCGAAATGCTTATTTATAGCCCATAAACTCCGCTTTCTCGTCTATTTTTGCCTCGTCTTAGCTTCGCTTGCGACTTTGTGCAAAGGTCTCCATGAGTTTTATGCGATGAAAAACAATGTAAATGCTTGAAAGTAGGCGGTAACTACGCATTATAATAGAGTCCAGATAAGAGCTGCTTATTTTTAAGGTTGAGGTGATGGTGTGAAAGCTTGGTTATGCGGTCTAGATGACGAAGAAATTTCGAGTGTTTCCAGCATTTTGACCTTTATTGGTATTGAGCATGGCACATCGTTGACGGCCTTTCCTATGCCTGATTTTGTGGTGCTTGGTCGGTCTGTAAGATCCTTTGAATTGGACGAGATGATTCCTGTTATCTCGCTTTGCGAGTCAATGGATGTGGTGGGAGATTATAATGTTTGGTTTTGCCCTCTCCCTTGGCGCTCTCAAATGCTCTCATCTGTGTTGAAAGAAATTAAGCAATTACACTCTTTTCCTCAGGCTTCTGGTGTGAATCTCAATTTACATGTTCGCCATCTAGAGGCTCTTCTTATTCGTCAAGCTTTGGTATCTACTCAAGGAGTCGTGTCTAAAGCGGCACAAAACCTACAAATACAACGTACTACGCTTATTGAAAAAATGCGTCGCTATAATATTGATAAATCGGAGTTTTAGTGACAAAAGATGAAGAAATAGCGGAGCTAAAAACCGCGTTTAAAGCGTTTTCCGAATCTTCTGATGTATTGGCAAAGTCCTATGTGGATCTTCAGCAAGAAGTGGTTCGATTATATGAGCAACTAGAAAAATCTGAACAGGATAAGCGCCAAGAGCAGGACAAAAATCGTGTCTTGGTTTTACAGTTTCAGCAGCTTTTTGAATCTATGCCTGTTGGTGTTTTATTATTAAATGAAGAAGGTGTGGTTGTAATGGCTAACCCTGTTGCAGATCGCTTATTTAATTTGCCATTAGTTGGCCAGTCGTGGGGAGCAATCGTCCCGTTGAGCTTTCGTCCGCAAGAGGATGATGGCCATGATGTTAGTATGGTTAGTGGTCGTCGCGTACGAGTAGAGACAGCTTCTCTTGGGAATGTGCCTGGGCAGTTGGTTATTCTTGTGGATTTGACGGAAGCGTATTTGCTACAGAAAAAGCTGAATCATCATGAGCGGTTGTCTAATATGGGGAAAATGGTTGCTGCGTTAGCTCATCAAATTAGAACGCCTCTATCATCCGCGACACTGTATGCAGGCCATTTGCAAAAACCAGATTTGGCACCCGTTATGCGCCAAACGTTTGCAAATAAGCTGGTGGATCGACTGGCTAATATTGAAAAGCAAATTCGGGATATGTTGATTTTTTCTCGTAGCGAAATAAAGCTGGATGAAACGGTGAGCGTTGTGGCTTTTCTCAAGGAGTTAACGGCTCATAGTGAAGAGATTTGCAGTCAAAAAAATATGCAACTTGAAGCGTCAGGTCCCTCTTTTTTAACGACAGATTGTATTCAATGTAACAAAGAAACATTATTAGGAGCTTTATTAAACCTTTTGAATAATGCAGTGGATGCACAATCAGAAGGTGAGACGGTCCAGCTTAATTGGCGCAATAATGATGGCTATGTGACACTGACCGTTAAAGATCGTGGCGTGGGTATGTCTAAAGCACATTTAGAGCATGTCCAAGAAGGCTTTGTAA
Source organism: Marinomonas rhizomae (assembly GCF_024397855.1). Taxonomy (NCBI): domain Bacteria; kingdom Pseudomonadati; phylum Pseudomonadota; class Gammaproteobacteria; order Oceanospirillales; family Oceanospirillaceae; genus Marinomonas; species Marinomonas rhizomae. Next base: position 3,318,674 of record NZ_CP073343.1, on the reverse strand, counting down.
CAACAAAACAACATGGAACTGGGTTGGGTTTAATGGTTGTTAAGGCCATTGCAAGAGCTCATCACGGGCAATTTGAAATAGACAGTATAGAGGGGGCTGGTACGACTGCCAGTTTGACGCTTCCTCTTGTAAGGGTATGACATGTCTGAAGTTAAGTTATTAATTGTAGAAGACGACAAAGGGCTGGCTGAGGCGTTAGAAGATACGCTGATGTTAGCAAGTTACCAGTGCAAAATAGTATATAGCGCTGAAGAGGCTGTGGTCGCATTGAAACATAGCTTATTTGACATGGTGGTATCTGATGTGAATCTGCCTGGTATGGATGGCTATGGCTTATTGCACCATGTTATTGATACATATCCAGAACTGCCTATTATGCTGATGACGGCTTACGGTGATATTGCTCATGCCGTAGAAGCAATGCGTGATGGTGCTGTTGATTATTTATTGAAGCCTTTTCAAGAAGAAGAGCTTCTCAACGCCATAGCAAAATACACGATAAAAGAGGCACCATCTGCCAACCCTCAGCCTATCGCAAAAGACCCATCCAGTATTGCTTTATTGGAGCTGGCAAAACGTGTTGCTGTTACGGATTCAACCGTCTTAATTTGTGGTGAAAGTGGTACAGGTAAAGAAGTGCTTGCTCACTTTATTCATCAGAACTCCAGTCGACCTCATGCGCCTTTTGTTGCCATTAACTGTGCGGCGATTCCTGAAAATATGCTTGAAGCCATTCTTTTTGGCTATGAAAAAGGGGCTTACACTGGCGCCGTGTCTTCTCAGGCGGGTAAGTTCGAGCAGGCTAATGGTGGAACTTTGTTGCTTGATGAGATTACTGAAATGGATGTTGGCTTGCAGGCCAAACTGTTGAGGGTTCTGCAAGAACAAGAGGTGGAGCGTCTTGGTGGCAAAAAGTCCATTCCTTTGGATGTGCGAATTATAGCAACAACTAACCGCGATCTTGCTGACTATGTTCGCGATGGCGGCTTTAGGGAAGATTTGTATTATCGCCTGAATGTTTTTCCACTGCGTTGGTTGCCTATCCGTGAGAGAAAGGGTGATATTTTGCCTGTTGCACAGAGTTTGCTTGCAAAACACGCTGCAAAAATGCGGATTACTGGTGCAGTGTTAAAACCATCTGCGCAAAGTAAATTGGAATCGCACCCTTGGCCAGGTAATGTCCGTGAACTTGATAATGTTATTCAGCGAGCTTTGATTCTAAGTCCAAATGCGCAGATTAACGAGGATCATATCGCGTTTGATATGATGAGTTTGGCGCCTGTCGTTGTTGAAACCGTCGCTGATGAAGACAGTGCAGCTTCAATATTAGGTAAGGGGGTTCAGCAGCATGAATTTCGTATCATTGCGCAAGCATTGGTCGATGCAAACGGCAAACGTAAAGTTGTTGCAGATAAATTGGGTATCAGTCCTAGAACTTTACGCTATAAAATCGCTAAAATGCGAGAAAGTGGCATAGACGTTGATTGATTTTTGTATCTTGTTTTAATTAGCTTTATGCTAAGCTGTGTATTAGCGATATTTCGAATCGTACAAATGTGATTTTTTAGGTGAATAACATGATTTCTGGTCGACCAGACATTAATCAGGTGTTGTCCCAAATGAGGGACATGCGGTCGCAGGTTCAGGCGCCCAGCTCTCCTGTGTCTAATGTTGCCAAGGTGGGTGGTGAAAATGAAGGGGCCCAGGCTGTAGAGCGTGCTGATTTTGCAGAAATGTTGAAAAACGCAGTTAATAATGTAAATGCTTTGCAGAAGGAATCTACACAATTAGCCCAATCTTATGAACGCGGTGACGAAGGGGTGGATTTGCCTCAAGTTATGATTGGTCTACAAAAATCGAGTGTGTCATTCGAAGCAATGACTCAGGTGCGTAATAAACTTGTAGACGCGTATGAAAAAATCATGAATATGCCTATTTAGGCATAATAAACCGCTTGGCGCTTTTTAATGGATAATGTCCCTGCAGAACAATCGGAGCAAAAGCTCTATCTCGAGTTAGTTACCGGCTTTAATAAGCTGACGGTAATTCGTCAGCTTGCGTTAATGGTCGGTTTGGCGGCATCCATCGCAATTGGTTTGTCGGCTGTGTTATGGACGAATGGTCCCGATTATAAGCCTGTATTAAGCAGTATTACGGATTACAACGCGGATCAAATAGTCGAAATCCTCAGTGTTAATAATATCCCTTTTAAATTAGATGAAAATACAGGTGCCTTACTTGTCGAATCCGATTTTTATCATCAAGCTCGTCTTAAATTAGCTGGCTCTGGCATTGTTTCCGACAATATTGTTGGTATGGAGATAATGGATCAAGAGCAAGGTCTTGGCACCTCTCAATTTGTTGAAACGACTCGCTATAGAAGGGGGCTTGAGGGTGAGCTGAGCCGAACTATTACTAGTCTGCAAAGTATTAAAAGCGCAAGGGTGCACTTGGCTATACCAAAAGAGTCTGTTTTTGTTCGTGATACGCGAAAGCCTTCTGCCTCTGTTTTTTTGGAGCTTTACCCAGGGAGACGTCTTGATAAGAGTCAGGTAGAGGCGATTGTTAATTTAGTCGCTTCTAGTATATCTCAGTTGAGTGATAAAGATGTCACCGTGGTTGATCAGCGTGGTACTTTGCTTACAGAAAAAGACTCAGACTCAGAGTTGTCAGTCGCAGGTAAACAGTTTGACTACGCTCGTAAAGTTGAAGATGTATTGCTACAGCGAGTGAATAATATTCTCGGGCCTGTTATTGGGCAGGGGCGATTTAAAGCGGAAGTCTCCGCAGATGTAGATTTTACCGCCGTTGAAAAAACCAATGAACAATACAACCCTGATTTGTTGGCTTTGCGCAGTGAGCAGACTTTACGAGAGAATAAAGGTGCAGGTGCGAATACGAGTGGTATTCCTGGCGCCTTGACAAACCAACCTCCTGGGGCTGTAACTATTCCAGAGGCAGTAGATGAAAACGGAGCTCCTATTGGTGGAAATACTGCGGCTAATAATGGTCAATCACGGGAAGAAACAACCCGTAATTTTGAACTTGATCGAAGCATTAGTTATACCAAGCGTCAACAAGGTATGGTGCGGCGCTTGTCTGTTGCTGTCGTTGTTGATGATTTAGTCAGCCTTAATCCAGACACGTCCGCAATTGTGCGTACTCCTTGGAGTGATGATGAGTTGGGGCGTTTAACTCTATTGGTTCGTGATGCTGTTGGCTACGATCCAACTCGCGGAGACAGTGTGAGTGTGATTAATTCACCGTTTGCTTTGCCTGAACCTGAAGAGCCTGTTATTGAATTGCCATTTTATCAGCAGACGTGGTTCTTGAATTTAATACAGCCAACATTGGTTGGTTTATTTGTTCTTATTCTGTTGCTGGTGGTGGTTCGTCCAATTTTGAAAACCCTTAGTGATCAGAATAAAATTGCGGTTACAGAAGACACTGAAGCTGCAATATTTTCTGATGAAACGGATGAGATCTCAGATGATCAAGTGTCTCTTGTAAGTGCTGAAGATATATTGGTGCCTGGTTCACCTGAAAAAATTGACCGTCAATTAAATGCGATTCGCGGTTTGATTGCAGAAGAGCCAGAGCGTGTTGCTCAAGTCGTTAAACAGTGGGTAATGGAGAGTAAATGAGTGATGCAGGCCAAGGTGCAGAATTAAGTTCCGTTCAAAAAGCTGCCGTCCTTTTGATGTCGCTTGGTGAGTCTGATGCCGCGCAAATACTGAAACATATGGGCCCGAAAGAGGTTCAAAAAATTGGTCAGACAATGGCACAATTGGCTAACATTCAGCGTCATCAAGTAGAAAAAGTATTAGATGATTTCTTGGTGTTAGTTGGCGACCAAACAGGGTTAGGTCTTGGTGCAGATGGTTACATTCGGAACATGTTAAGAGAAGCGCTTGGTGAAGAAAAAGCGGGTAGCTTAATTGACCGCATCTTGCTTGGTGGCAATACGACAGGGCTTGATACGCTTAAGTGGATGGAGTCTCGTGCTGTTGCTGATGTTATTCGTTACGAGCATCCTCAAATTCAAGCCATTGTTATATCTTACTTAGACCCTGACCAGGCGGCAGACATTCTAGCTAACTTTGATGAGCGGGTACGTTTAGATATTGTGTTGCGTGTTGCCGCACTAGAAACAGTTCAACCTGCCGCTTTACAAGAGTTGAATAATATTCTTGAACGTCAGTTTTCTGGTAATAATTCCACACAATCAACGACTATTGGCGGTATTCGTACGGCTGCCAATATTATGAACTTTATCGACAGCTCGGTGGAGTCGGAGTTGATGGAGTCTATTCGTGATGTAGATGAAGATTTGGCGAATACTATCCAAGATTTGATGTTTGTCTTTGACAACCTTATGGAGGTAGACGATCGTGGTATTCAAGTTATTTTGCGTGAAGTCGAGTCTGAAACCTTGATTCTTGCTCTGAAAGGCGCTGACCCAGATATGCAAGAAAAAGTCTTCAAGAATATGTCATCTCGTGCTGCAGACATGTTGAAAGATGATTTGGAGGCGAAAGGTCCAGTCCGTGTAAGTGAAGTAGAAGTCGCGCAAAAAGAAATTCTGGCCGTTGCCAGACGTCTTGCTGATAACGGAGAGATTGTTCTCGGTGGCGGCGGTGAGCAGATGGTTTAACTAGAGTATGTCCGATCAAAAGCAGGAAAAAGAAGAAGGGAAGCTAACGGCTTATGAGCGCTGGGAACTGCCTCATTTAGAAAACAATAAGCCAAAAACGAATTCGGGCCCTGCGATTCTCGTACAGAAAAATGACGCTATAACAACGGAAGAAGTAGATGAAGACTCTTTAATTTATGAGCCGCTAACGGCTTCGCAATTAGAAGAGATTCGCTCTGCAGCCTATGATGAAGGCTTTATTCAAGGTGAAGAGGAAGGCCACAAAAAAGGTCATTCTGACGGCTTTGCTAAAGGTGAAGTGGATGGTTTTGAAAAAGGCCACGAAGAAGGCCGAGCTATCGGCTTTGAAGAAGGCCTGGCTCAGGCAAGAGCGGAAGCACAGGCTCATTTAGAGATAATTGAGACTTTATTGGCGAATGTTGTAAAAGAAATGACATCGCCTTTAGAGGAGAGTCGTGTTGCGGCAGAAAATATTCTGTATCAATCAATGACCAGAATGATTGAAAATGTTTGTCTTTCGAAAATGACTGAAGATGGACATCAAGTATTAAAAGAACAGCTCACTCGAGTATTTGATGAAATTGGCGAATACGAGGGAAGAGTTAGACTGCGGCTTAATCCTGCTGATGTGGTTATTTTGGACGAACTTGGCGTCAAAGATCGTTTAACCATACAGTTGGAAGAAGATGATTCGCTTATTAATGGTGGTTTTGTGATTGATTCAAAATCGTTTCATATAGATGGGCGGGTAGAGCAGCGACTAGAAACCGTATGTAATGAGCTCCGTCAACTCTCCCTTCCTGAGCAGGTTTAACGCTCGTGTCCACTCTTGTAGAACGCCTAAATAAGCTAAGTCATGTTTCCTCTACTTCGTTACCGCCTCAAATTGAAGGCAAGGTGACTCGTATGGTTGGTTTGACCATGGAGGCGGTTGGTTGTGTCGTGGCTCTTGGTGATCGTTGCTCTGTTCAAGTTAGAAAGGATCGCTGGGTAGAATCTGAAGTGGTGGGCTTTACTGGTGATTTAACTTATCTCATGCCGACCGAGGCGATTGAGGGAATTTCTCCAGGGGCGCGTGTTCGTCCGCTACTGGGTGACAGTAAGATGCCAGTTGGTGATGAGTTGCTTGGTCGTGTAGTAAATGGTTTGGGGAAACCTTTAGATGGAAAAGGGCCTATTAAAACCAATGACTCGGTGACTTTGCACGGAAATGTAATTAACCCTCTACAACGAAAGCCCATTAGCGAGCCTTTAGATGTTGGTATTAAGGCAATAAACAGTTTGCTGACTGTTGGTAAAGGTCAGCGTCTAGGTCTTTTTGCAGGCAGTGGTGTGGGTAAGAGTATGTTGCTCGGTATGATGACAAAATATACTGAAGCGGATATTACCATTGTTGGCTTGATCGGTGAGCGTGGTCGAGAAGTAAAAGAATTTATTGATCAAATATTGGGCGAGGAAGGTCTTTCTCGTTCTGTCGTCGTCGCGTCCCCTGCTGATGATTCTGCGTTGATGCGTTTGCGTGCTGCTATGTTGGCAACGCGTATCGCTGAGTATTATCGGGATCAGGGGAAAAACGTATTATTGTTGATGGACTCTCTGACGCGATACGCTCAAGCTCAGCGGGAAATTGCATTGTCTGTTGGAGAGCCGCCGGCGACAAAAGGCTACCCGCCATCGGTGTTTTCTAAGCTTCCTCAGTTGGTAGAGCGGGCTGGCAATGGTTGTGATGGCAGTGGCTCGGTAACGGCTTTCTATACTGTATTGACGGAAGGGGATGATCAGCAGGACCCTATTGCGGATGCGTCGCGAGCGATTCTTGATGGTCATATTGTGTTGTCTCGGCGTTTGGCTGAGGAAGGTCATTATCCTGCTATTGATATTGAAGCATCCATCTCCCGAGCTATGCCGCATATAGTCAGTGAAGATCATTTGTATGGAGCAATGCGAGTGAAGCAGCTCTACTCTAAGTTCCAACAAAATCAAGATCTTATTTCTGTTGGAGCTTACGCAAGGGGCAGTGACCCAGACTTGGATCAAGCTATTATACAAATGCCAGAAATTCGCAACTTTCTTCAGCAGTCGCTGGGTGAAAGCTTTAGTATTGATCAGAGTTTACAGGCCCTTGTTACTGCAATGACGAAGGAGCAGTAGACGATTGCGGGTAAAAGCGTCTATTATTTAGCTAGTTTCTGAATGGGCTTTGCATGAAAAAATCACATCGAATGCAGATATTAGTCGATCTTGCTAAACGCAAAGAAGATACGGCCGCACAGCAGTTGGCTCGTGACAAAGCCAAAGTGCAGTACGATGAGCAAAAGCTGAACGAGCTGCGAGAGTATGCAGGGCAATATGAGTCAGAGCGTAATTTGCTTGGATTAAGTGCTTATTTAACAACGAATTATCAGCACTTTGTGAATCGAGTTCAGCAAGCGATTATTCAGCAAGAGGCTGCGGTGGGGCGATCTGAGCAGCAGGCAGACATGAGTATGCGACGCTGGTTGCAAGCTCGTTCGAAAACCAAAAGCATGGATTGGCTAAAAGAAAAAAACCACAAAGCAGAATTGGTCGTTGAAGCTAAGCAAGAGCAACGTCAAAGCGATGAGTTCGCCATGCGCCGTTTTTTAGACAATATGCGATAGTTTTTTATGGGCTTTTTTGTATAGCAAACAGGCTTGTTGTTAGGATCAAGTATGGCGAGATTGGATAACGGACTAATTGATTTGTCTCTGCCTATTTCTAATATAGAAGTGGCTTTGCATGATTACGTCTATCATCCTCGTCGTGGATTAGAAAAGCTTAAGTCGGCTTTATTGTCACTGCAAGAAACCTCTCTATCAAATATAACTAATCGTCTCTATTATCTACGTTTGAGCTCTTTTACAGCGGCAGTTGATGAGCTTTTACTATCCGGTTCTCCTTATTTTAGTCACTACCGTTCTGCGCTTTTATCTTCAGCTGATGCACTTTGTCAAGTCGCCATGGCAGGTCAGTTTTCTAATGATCGTTCGCAACAGTTAGATAAGCTTTTGTCTGTGGATCGCTCCTGTTGGGCCCTTGTTATTTCCATTGCTAATGAAAAAGACAGTTCGTTAGTGTATCGAAATTACGAAGCGCGACTGGACTCCACTCAATCTAATGTGTTGAGAGTGGACGATTATTTAGAGGCTTTTTCGAGTGCTGGGCGAGTATCTTTTCAGTTAGATTCGGTGAAAGGTTCTCGTATAAATGGTCGTTTTATATTAATAAGTGTGCAGTCTTTATCTTGGCTGAAACGACGCTTTCCTTCACTTCAATGGCAAATGCTTTCTATTAATGAAAAAGAACCATTGCGCGTCTTGTGTGAATTGAGCTTTTTGCCTCTTTTTCAAAATGTCACCATGTCTCGTGATTCTCGATACCGCCTGTTAGCTTTATTTGAAGATAGGTTTAAAACACTATTTTATCAGGTCTTTAGTTCCCTTTTTCCATTAAGTCTTAACCATGTAGATCAGGTTGGGCGGCTAGTGCCAAGTGTTAATAATGTGACCACTTTTGAGCAAGACGAGCAGTTAGCGTATTTCCCTGTTCGCCACGGGGGCTACGTTTATATCTCTGGTCGAACATTAGAAGCAAGCACTGAAACTTCATATGTAAAGTGTTTGGGTCGTGATTACTTATCGTATTTTTTATATGAAATTGATACTTCGTTTGGGCGCTTTGTTTTTGATCAACAAGAATGTCTTGGTCGATATGAGGTTGAAAGTGGGGATCTTTTTGTTGAGAGGGAGTCCTTTTGGTTTGAGCCTAAAGCAGGTGTGAGGGCGGAAGTTGTGTTAAATATGCCTTTGCTTTCTCCGCAATATACTGTGTGTTGTCCGTTGTTAGAGACTATCAATCAAGTGTTGGTTGTTAAGCAGGGGGAGCTGTATTTTGCATTACCTTATTTGTTTGTTCGTGAGGTGGAGGCTGTTTGCTCTGTTGTTTCTGCTCGCGGTGCTTGGGTGAAGAATATTTGGTTAACTCAAGCCGGAGCGCCTTTGTTAGAGCCTTGGTTATTAGGCAAAAATGAGATTTTCCAATTCTGTATATGGCCAGAAAAAAATAAATCTACACATCCTTCTAGGAATGGTTATTATTTTGGAAAGGTATATGGCAGGATGTTTTGGATAGAAGCGGATTTGATATTGGCATTGTTGCCTTATAAAGCCCCTTTTTCTGTGGGGCGCATGGAAGATGATGAGCTTCGTTCAATGCCTTTTTTTATTCATGATGGACGATGTTTTGATAGGGTAATGTCTGAAGGGCTTCTTTCTGAAGAGTCTAGTTCTTCAGTTGATAAAATGTCTTTTTCAGTCATTCTTGAGTGGATGTCTGAGGCTGTTGTCTTGCCTTTTGCTTCATGTGAGTGGTCTGCCACTTTGAATGCGAGTCACTGTGTTCGAGAGTTCTCTTTGCCTTCTGACATAATGATGAATGGTGACGAGAATATGAAAAGCCAACTTGCTGATACGCAAGAGGGTGATTTTGTAATTAATAAGAAAAATTATTTATCCTTTGTTGCTGGCTTTTGGCCGACATCATCTTTGCTTGAAAGTGATTATTGACTATGAATACACCACATTCACCGTTTGGGGCTCCAAGAAAAGAGCTGATCAATAGCTTACAAAAAGGCGTTGTTGCATTGCTGTTTGTATTGCTGCTGGCTTTTGTTGGCATGTATATGTTGATGAGCACTAATTTGGAAAAACAAAACGCTCACCAAGAAAAGCTTAGTGGGCTTATTGGTTTGGTACACAGTGCAGAAGAGCATTGGTTGCAGTGGCTGTTGGTTGGTGATCGGGTGATTTTCAGCTCTGACAATAATGTTGATGAGCCGTCTGCTAGCTATTTTCATCGGATGTTGGTGGATGAGTATCGCTTGATCAGTAGTCATCTTACTGAGTTTGAATTGACATCTGATGTAGATATTTCTGATTCATTGGCTTTGTTAGATTCTTTGTCATTAAAAGAATTGGACTCAGTGCCCCTAACGGATGAAGAGCGCAGCGCCATTTACTTAACTTTTGAGCATTTAGAAGCGTTAGATGACGAGCTTTTGCAGATAAGAGTTGGTTTGGATTATGAGCGCCAACTTTTCGTTGAAAGGTTGATTTGGGTGCCAGTCTTTATCTTTTTAATGTTGTCCGCGATTCTAGTTATTCTAGCGGTTAGGTTTAGTCGTCAGCTGCGTTCTGGTTTTTCAAGTTTGCACTCTGTTCTTGATCATCGTAAGCATGGTCATGCTTCTGCGATTCAGTCTCGAAATATCATAGATGAGTTCACCGACTTGAGTCACTTAGTCGATAATGAGTTGGCGTCCCGAGATTTTGATCTGGACCAGCAAAGTGAGAATCTTGATTTGGTTGAAAAAGCGCTTGCTCAAGTGGCTGAGCCTTTCTTTGTAACAAATCGCCAAGGTGATATTGCATGGTTAAGTGCAGGGGCTGAACGACTATGGTTCAGGAATACCTCATTATTTGAGTCTTTATTTGGCATTGATTCAGGCTTGGATGACCCTATTGGTGAGCGCATTGCTGATTCTATTTTGTTTTCAGATCAAGATTTAAAATTGGATTTATCAGATGGCGTTCACTGGTTAAGTGTTCACCACTTTGCCTCCGAAGTGGAGGAGGATGTTGATAGCCTTCAATGTATTATTTCAATTCAAACGAAAGCAGAGATGGCAGAGTTTAATATTTTGCATCACAGTTTGAAGTTAATTGAGCAAGATGTTTGGAATGCTCCAATTCGTTTGTCAAGACAGGATTCACCTTACGCAGGCTTTGCTAAGTCATTAGAATCTATGCGTAGAAAGGTTGTGATGATTTTTGATGCGCTGAGTGCGTCCTCTATGCAAACACATTCGCTTGAAAAGATTACGAAACTACAACAAATAGCATCCCTAATTGACGAAAAAACGGATCACAATGAGCAATCGGCAAATGATATTGTTGTTGTAAATGAAGCCCCGTTTGAAGTATTTAATGTTGAATTAAATGACATGGCTTTGCTCTCTGAGCAGGTTAGGGATTCATTAATATTGGGTTATGAATTGGTGTTACAGCGCTTGGCTCTAGTCGAGAAGGATTTATCTTCAGATGTGTTTTTGTTGGGTGATGTTGATCGTTGCCTAAACGAAGTAAGGGCTGGGGTGTTAGCGAGCCTTGCGGCATCAGAAGGGGAAAGTGAAAAAGTTCGTCATCGCTTTGCTGTAGATATAGAGCATGATATCAGTAAAGTTCAAGAGCAGATTGAAGGCATGAAGTCCATGGCGGCCTCTACGCTTTCATTGCTTGAGTCTGATCGTAGTGTTGGTGTTGCTCGTTTGGATAGGGCAAGAGAGTCAATCAATGAGATGCTTGAGCGTATTCATGGCTTGATATCTAAAACGGCACCTAACATTTTAGATGACGACAGGGGCGATGTATTTATAAAAGAATCTAACGATGAGTTGGACGAGTTTTAAAAGCTTTCCACTCATACTCTAGGAGTAGGCTGTGGTTGAAAGCTTTTTCGATAAAAAAACAAAATGTCTAACTATTCTCGTAAAAGGACGTTTTGATTACAGCTGTCATAAAGCGTTTAAAGACGCGTTTTCTAGTGGTGAGAACGTTAAAAAGTATGAAGTGAATCTCACCGATGCTACTTATCTTGATAGTTCTGCCCTTGGGATGTTGTTGCTACTTAGAGATCACGCAGGCACAGAAAAAGCAGAGATTCATTTGGTTCATGTTAACAGTGCCATTATTGATATCCTTAAAATAGCTAATTTCCATCGACTTTTTGATATTACTGAGTAGTGTTATATGGAACAAGTCTTAACCATATTGATTGCAGATGATAATCCTTCCGATCGTATTTTGTTAAAAGCGATTCTCAGTCAATTTGGTCACAATGTAATTTCAGCTGTTGATGGTCAAGATGCAGTTGATAAGTTTGATCCTCATACTATTCAGCTAGTGTGTTTAGACATCAAGATGCCCCGTAAAGATGGTTGGGAGGCGGCGCTTGAAATCCAGCGCATAGCAGGGGATGTGTTTGTTCCTATTATTTTCCTTTCTGGTGTGACTGATCCGATTGCTTTATCAAATTGCTTGCGTATTGGTGGTATTGATTTCATTTCAAAGCCTTACAGTCCCGCTCTTATTACTGCGAAATTAAATGCCATAGTCAGACTGTTAGTGATGCAAAAAACGCTTGAAGAGCAACGTGATGCAATGAGTTTGTATAATGAAAAACTGCTTAATGAGCAAGAAGTCGCGAAAGTGGTTTATGAAAATATAACCAACTCTAACTGTCTGAAGGACTCTGCTCTTTCGACAATTCATTATGGCACGCACACCTTTAATGGTGATGTCATTTTGGCTGCTTATAAGCCGAACGGTGGTATGCATATACTGTTGGGAGACTTTACTGGACATGGACTTTCTGCCGCCATTGGTGCGTTACCTCTTGCTGATATCTTTTTTGACTGGACGAAAAAAGGCTTTTTGATGCGTCAAATTATCCCTGAGATAAACGCGCGTCTAAAAAGTATCTTACCGTCTAATATGTTTTGCAGTGCTGCGTTTATTGATATTAAAGTAAATAATAAAAGCATTGAGGTCTGGAATGGTGGGCTTCCTGATTTATTGTTTTTCCCTCAAAATACCGACAAACCAATACGATTCCCTTCTAAGAATTTACCTTTAGGGGTTCTGTCTCCTGATGCGTTTGAATGCCAAATTGATCCTATGTCTTTTGCCTCTGGTGATCGGTTGATGGCTTTTTCGGACGGTGTTTATGAAGCACAGGATTTATCTGGTCAGATGTTTTGTCATTCGGTTTTAAAGCCTCTTTATCAAGGCGAGGTTGATGCTGATAAGGCTGTTAGCTGGCTTGTTCAGCAGTTAGAAAGAGAAGGAGTTCTGGAAAACCCGCATGACGATATTTCTTGTCTTAGTGTTTGTTTGGATACCAATATAGGCATCGATTCATCAGAATACAGAGTATCAAGAGGTCATGATGAGGCGCCTGCGGACTTTTCTTTTGAGTATGTCTTAAACGCCGACTCACTTCGTAACACTGATCCTTTGCCCTATGTTTTACAGATATTGACTACCGTTCCAGGGTTGAGTCGTTTTTCTAGTCAGATATTCATGATTCTTTCTGAATTATATTCTAATGCACTTGAGCATGGTGTTTTGAACCTAAGCTCAGATAAAAAAAGTTCTAGTGATGGTTTCTCTCGTTATTATGAGGAACGTGAACGTAATCTTGCTAATTTGAAAGAGGGTTATGTCAAAATTTCCATTAAAGTGACATCTGATGGAAATAGTAGGGCGCTTATTTTATATGTCGAGGATAGTGGTTCTGGCTTTGATTTTCAGGATGTTAATTACGATATATCCAATACTGAGTTGCTTTACAACCGAGGTTTGGCGTTATTGGATCAGCTGTGTTCAAAGCTAGAGTTTTCCAAAGGTGGAAGCGCGGTGACGGCTCATTATCGATGGCAAGTAGGCTTGGATAGTTAGTTAGTGGTGTTGGCCTCTCTATTGCATGGTTTTCTTTATCGTTGGAGGAAATTATGCGCACAGATTCAAATTCAATATTGTCTTTACCTTCAGGTGTTCCACCTAAAAAACCTGTTTTTACTAAGTCTCCCTCTAGTAATGGCGCTGATTTTGCGAGTGATTTTAATAAAGCAAGAGAAGCAGTCAGCTCTAAAAAAGCATCAAATGCTGAGACTTCGTCGACTTCCTCTGCTGCATCTCCCTCAACTACAAGCAACAAGGTGGCAGATAAAAGCAGCACTTCTGTTAGTGCTAAAGAGAAAGGCTCAGTATCGAAATTAGAGTCTGCCGACAGTAGCTTAACTACTGAAAAAAGTAATACGGCAGTGAGCGATAGCGGCAACGCTTTGCAGCAAGAAGGCGAAGGCTTACCTGTTGAAGACTCATCTGTTGCTGTTGATGCGTCTGATGGTGAAGGTAAGGCTTCTTCAATTGCTCTATCAGCAGAATTAGATGGATCATCTGTCGAGCCTTCAAATCAGCTTAATTCGACTGATTCCCAAGAGATAGCTTTCCCCCGAGATGCTGTAAATATTCCTGTTTCATCACACAATACTTTGGCGAAAGGCTCTGGTGCTGTTGATGTACCTGCAGGTGAAGAGAGTGCAGAGGCTCTTTCGGGCGTTATACTTTCCGAAGGTGCTGCGCTTTCCGGTGGCGCTACTGTTTCTGGGGACGCTACAGTTGAAGGTGGTGTGGTTGGTTTGAGTTCTATCAAGCGTAGTGGCTCTAGTGATATTGTTGAAAATACTACACCATCGACTTTAGTTGCGTTATCTGACAAGGCTTCAGCGGATAGTATTGATCCTTTTACTGATGAAATAGCTGATGGAGAAGAAAGTGAGCTGTCTTGGGTCTTGTCTCAGATGGGGGGGGCAGGAATGAAGGGGGCGACAGCTGAACCAGGAGGCAATGTTGCACTTGATGCAGCAAAAACGACGGTTGCTGCTGGTGTGATCGCTGCTACCCTTGATAAGCAAGGGCGTTCCGAAGCATTGCCGTCTGCTTTGCTGGCAAGTGGTGAAACTTCATTATCAGGCGATGTGGATTTAGATTCCGCAGAATCTCTTTTGAGTGAAGATGGTATCTTAATTAATGAGCCGATTGAGTTGCGTAAAAAAGAACATGAAGCCATGCTTAGCCGAATGACGGCGCAAATTGATGGGGCTCTAGGTGATGATAGTTCATCTGGTGGTTTAAACAGTTCATTGCATAATAACGTTAATCGCCCTGCTGCCGCTGCGGCTCTTAATGCTTCAATGTCTAATCCTCAAGCCAATAACTTGGCAATGAGTTTGCCGCCTGGTCATCCAGGGTGGGCCAATGAGATGACTCAGAAGGTTGCTTGGATTGCCCGTGATGGTGGTCATACGGCGCATATTCGCTTAGACCCACCTGAATTAGGTAGTTTAACGGTTAAAGTCTCGGTCGACAGTGATTCTAATACACAAATAAGTTTTGTTGCTGCGACGCCACAAGCGAGAGACTTACTGGAAGGACAAATGGGGCGTCTGAGGGAAATGCTTGCTCAGCAAGGAATGGATTTAAGTCGAGCTGATGTTGATGTCTCGCAACAAGACACTTCAGGCGCACAGGATAGAGCTAATAATCGTAATGGGGGCTCGTCTCAAGGAGGTATTGCTGGTAATGATGATATTGATGAAGAGCCGATCCAGAGTAATTTATCGTATGTTTCAGCATCTGGTGTTGATTACTATGCTTAAACTTTTGAGAAATTGATGGTGCTATGTTTGATTCTTTGTAGAATAGAAGCTTGTTAATGCATAAGAGCGTTATTATCGCTCTGTATAAAGAATTTGATACACCTAAGGTTTGTGAATATGGCTGAAGAAGACGGTTTGGATATCGGTGCAGAAGAGGGAAAATCTGGTGGTAAGAAAAAGCTTATTATCATTGTTCTTCTTGTCTTGGTTTTGGTTGGCGGCGGTGCCGCGGCTTACTTCCTATTTTTTAGTGGGTCTGATGATGCTGGTGATTCAGCAGAGTCCGCAGAAGCGGCGCTAGCTAATGAGCCCTCCACGTATTTAGCCTTAGATCCTGCGTTTATTATCGATTTTATGGTTGATGGTCGTCAGCGTTACGTACAGTTAAATATGTCTGTTAAGTCAAAAAATACAGCTCAAATAGATGCTGTGACGCTTCATATGCCGCTTATACGTAACAGTCTAGTTTTGCTTTTTTCTAGCCAATCATTTGCAGAATTGCAATCCGCGGACGGGAAAGCGGCTTTGAAGCAGGCGTCTCTTGATGCAATCAATGGCATTCTTGAGCAGGAAACTGGTCAAGGGGGAATTGATGCCGTGTTATTTACTAACTTTGTGATGCAATAAATTATGTCAGCTCAAGATCTGTTATCGCAGGATGAAATCGATGCGCTTTTACATGGTGCCGATGAAAAGCCCGCGGATGAAGACAATCGAGATGCCAATGGTGTGGCATCTTATGACATTACCAGCCAAGAACGTATTGTGCGTGGGCGTATGCCCACCTTGGAAATGATAAACGAACGTTTTGCTCGTTATACGCGTATCAGTTTGTTTAATATGCTTCGTCGTACCGCAGATGTGTCATCTGGTGGTCTACAGGTGATGAAGTTTGGTGAATATGTCCATACGCTTTATGTACCCACTAGTTTGAACTTGGTGAAATTCAGGCCATTAAGAAGTACCGCACTTTTTATTCTTGATGCTAAATTGGTTTTTAAGTTAGTAGACAACTTCTTTGGTGGTGACGGGCGTCATGCGAAAATCGAAGGTCGTGAATTTACGCCAACTGAAATTCGTATTGTACAGTTGATGCTTGAGCAAGTTTTTAAAGATTTAACGGAAGCTTGGGCGCCTGTATTAAAGTTAGAATTGGAATATATTAGTTCAGAAGTAAACCCTGCAATGGCTAATATTGTTAGTCCAAGTGAGGTTGTCGTCGTTTCTACTTTTCATATTGAATTGGACGGTGGTGGCGGTGAGCTGCATATTACTTTACCTTACTCTATGATTGAGCCTGTTCGCGAGCTACTTGATGCGGGGGTTCAAAGTGATGTTGATGAAAAAGATGATCGCTGGGGTAAGTCATTAGAACAAGATGTCAAAGACATTAGTGTGAATTTGTCGGTGAATGTGGCGAATAGAAAAATTTCTTTGGGCGAGGTATTAAAGTTCAAAGCGGGTGATATTATACCGATAGAGATGCCGGAGTTTGTCACGGTTCGAGCGAATGGCATACCAACGTTTAAAGGTAAATTGGGCGTCAGTGACGAGCGCTATTCAGTACAAATGGAAGAAAGTTTTAAGGCGAAGGTGACTAAGTAACATGGCAGAAGAACAAAATCCAGACGCAGCAGGCATGGACGAAGATTTGGCCGATGAATGGGCTGCAGCAATGTCTGAAGCGGGTGAAACAGATGGCGACGAAGAAATAGAAGATGAATGGGCTGCTGCAATGTCTGAGCAGAAAGTTGAGCCTGTTAAGTTAGAGAACCTGACTAATCCTTCTGTGCCTAGCGGTGGTGTCGGTTCTGATCTCGATTTAATCATGGATATCCCGGTTGTTCTTTCTATGGAGTTAGGGAATACCGAGATAGCAATCCGAAACCTAATGCAGTTAACACAAGGGTCTGTTGTTGAGCTTGATCGTTTCGCTGGCGAGCCTCTTGATGTGCTTGTAAACGGCACATTGATTGCGCATGGTGAAGTGGTTGTAGTGAATGATAAGTACGGTATTCGTTTAACGGATGTTGTAAGTCCTAGTGAGCGTATTAGACGACTGAAGTAGTGCCCATTGAATTTTTCTTTTAATCGTTATGTCTTTATGGCCATGCTTTGTATGGCCGTTCCTTATTTGCAGGCCGCTGGTGTGCAAGATGTTTCTGTTACTTCCTCTATTTGGAAAGTGGTGGTTTCGTTAATTTTCGTTATTGCTTTTATACCTGCTTGCCTTTGGTTAATGAAACGCTTTCAGTTTGCTCAAATGAAACTGGGTCAGTCGGATATTAAGATTGTAAATGTCCAATCTTTAGGCACAAAAGAAAAATTGATGCTTGTTGAGGTTGAAGGGGAGCGCCTATTAATTGGTGTGACTGCTCATTCTATTAGTCATTTGAGAAGCTTTCCGTCAAAGGGGAAATCGTTTGCTTCTATGATGGACGAAGTGGATAGAGAAAGCTCTAATGACAATAAGAACAACAATGAGGGTGCCCAATGATTCGTTTTGGCCTGATTCTGTTGTTATTGTTACCCACTTTGTCGTGGGCTGAGGTCGGATTACCTGCAGTAAAAGTTGTAACAAATGCCGATGGTAGTCAAGACTACAGTGTTTCGTTACAAATCCTATTTATCATGACGGCTTTGACACTTCTGCCTGCGGCCTTAATGATGATGACGGCTTTTACTCGAATTATTATAGTGTTGTCTATTTTGCGTCAGGCCATTGGTTTGCAACAAACACCGTCTAATCAAATTATGATTGGTATGGCTTTGTTTTTAACCTTATTCATCATGACGCCAACGTTAGATAGAGTGAATGAGGTTGCATTGCAGCCATACTTAAAAGAAGAAATGACATCTGTGCAGGCTGTTGAAGCGGCCTCTGTGCCTATACGGGACTTTATGTTGGCTCAAACCCGAGAAGATGATATTGCTCTTTTTGTTAAGTTAGCAGGTAGGGAGGGGACTATTCAGTCAATGGATACTTTGCCGTTTACTATCCTGATGCCTGCTTTTGTGACAAGCGAGCTTAAAACAGCTTTTCAAATTGGTTTTATGATTTTTATTCCGTTTCTGATCGTCGACATGGTGGTGGCCAGTGTTTTAATGGCAATGGGTATGATGATGTTGTCGCCAGTTATTATCTCGCTACCTTTTAAAATCATGCTTTTTGTTATGGTTGATGGTTGGTCTATGATTATGGGTACGTTGGCTGCGAGTTTCGGGATTTAACTATGAATCCTCAAGTAGTGTTAGATTTATACGGACAAGGTTTTTATCTCATTGTTTTGATTGTTGGGGTGGTGATGGTACCCAGCCTGATTGTGGGGCTTATTGTGAGTGTGTTTCAGGCTGCAACACAGATAAACGAGCAAACTTTGTCTTTTTTGCCTAGATTGATCGTAACAATTTTAGTCATTATGCAATTGGGGCCGTGGATATTGATGAAGTTGACGGATTTCACGACCAATTTGTTCATTAATATTCCTATGATAATAGGCTGATGTTAGAGCTTCATCCTGATCAGCTGCTGGGCTTGACGATTAGTTTTCTTTTGCCTTTTTTTCGGATTGGGGCTTTTTTTATGGCACTGCCTTTATTTGGTAGTCGCTTAGTTAGTCCTCGAGTACGTATTGCTTTTTCCTTTCTTGTTGCCGTCATTGTTACTCCTGTAATTGATGTGCCAAATTATGATCCTATCTCTCCAGCTTACATTGTGTTGATTGCTGAGCAATTGGTCATTGGTTTTGTGCTTGGTTTTGTGGTTACTATCTTGTTTCAGTTGTTTTCACTTGCGGGGCAGTTGGCCGCGATGAAGGCTGGCTTGGGTTTTGCGATGTCTAATGACCCTGCCAATGGTATTTCTGTTGCGACGCTTGGTCAGTATTATTTATCCATGGTGTCGCTGGCTTTTTTGGGAACGAATGGCCACTTGGTGATGATAGAGTACCTAGTTGAAAGTTTTACCTATTGGCCAATTGGGGGAGGATTTGATAGTCAGCGTTATTGGCAGCTAGTATTACTTGGTGGTTGGATGTTTGAAAAGGCACTACTGATTGTAATGCCTTTGGCTGTTGCTGTATTGGTGATTAACTTGTCTTTCGGTGTCGTGGCCAAAGCATCTCCGCAATTGAATGTTTTTGCGTTAGGGTTCCCAATCATAATGTTATTTTCTTTGTTCTTTTTCTGGATTATGTTAGATGACTTCTTGAATATCTACTTGTTGTTTTTCGGAGAGATGATTGACTGGATGCAGACAACATGGGGGATTCGTTTAAATGGCTGAGAATGAAGACGGTAGCGAAAAGACGGAAAGTGCCAGTAGTAAGAAGCTTCAGGATGCTCGGAATAAAGGTAATCTCCCCCGTTCTAAAGATCTAAGTTCTGCTCTTTTGTTGATTGTTGCTGCTGCAACTATATACGGGACAGGCACTTTACTTGTGCGTGACTTAGCCGTTTTATTTGACTTTAACTTTCTTGTTGATAGATCGGATGTATTTGATTTAAATCGCATGGTTTTTCATCTCTATGAGTCCGTCGTTGCTATGATGGATTCTATGGTCTTGTTGATGTCTGTTTTGGCCGCTGCTGGCATTATCGGTAGTATTGCTCTCGGTGGTTTGAATTTCGCTTGGGAGCCTTTGACGCCAAAGCTCAGTAAAATGAGCCCAATAGCAGGTCTTAAACGAATGTTTTCCGTTCAGTCTTTGGTGGAGCTTTTAAAGTCTATTGCTAAAGTGACGTTGGTTGGTGTTATTTCTGTGTTGGTGGTGAATTATTTTTTGCCTGAAACGCTTGGATTAACTTTCCAGTCTATAGAGCTGGCTATTGCTCATGGTATTGATATTGTTATTTGGTCTTTCGTCTTTGTGACGCTTGCTTTGGCGTTGATTGCGGCAATTGATGTGCCTTTTCAGGTATGGTCACACAAAGAAAAGTTAAAAATGACTAAGCAAGAAGTGAAGGATGAATATAAGCAGCAAGAAGGTGATCCTCTAGTTCGAGGTCGAATTCGTCAGTTGCAGCGGCAAGCTGCGATGAATCGCATGATGTCTGATGTGCCAAATGCGGATGTTATTATTACTAACCCAACACATTTTTCCGTAGCTCTAAAATACGATCAAACTGGCGGTGTTGCGCCTGTGATGCTCGCCAAAGGTGGCGATTTTATTGCATTGAAAATTCGTGAAGTCGGCAATCACTATGATATCCCTGTGATACAATCGCCCGCATTAGCAAGGGCAATATATCACCATACTGAGATCGGTGATGAGATACCAGAGGGTTTGTTTAAAGTGGTGGCACAACTGTTGGCTTATGTGTATCAATTGCGCAATGCTCGCATGGGGGCGCCACACCCAGAAGCGATGCCAAACTTAGATGTGCCTGATGAATTTCAGTGGGACGGTAGTTAATCATGTTTTATAGCTTTTCTTCCAATAAGGATGTCGTGTGAATTTTGACCGCGGCCGACTTACTGGGCAGGTTCAAGGGATTTTAAGTGGGAATTTAGGTATTCCTATTTTGTTGTTGTCGCTGTTAGCGATGATGATTTTACCTATTCCTGCTTTTTTATTGGATGTCCTTTTTACTTTTAATATTGCCTTAGCCATTGTTGTGCTTTTGGTCGCTATCTATTCCATGCGGCCTTTAGATTTTGCTGTGTTCCCTACTGTTCTTCTAGTATCTACATTAATGCGATTGGCGCTTAACGTAGCGTCAACTCGCGTGGTGTTATTGAATGGTCATGAGGGTGGTGATGCGGCCGGTAAGGTTATTCAAGCTTTCGGTGAAGTGGTTATTGGTGGTAACTACGTTGTTGGTTTTGTTGTCTTTGCCATTCTGATGATTATTAACTTTGCCGTTGTTACCAAAGGTGCTGGCCGTATTTCGGAAGTAAGTGCGCGCTTTACCTTGGATGCAATGCCCGGTAAGCAGATGGCAATTGACGCCGACCTAAATGCCGGCATGATCGACGCAGATCAGGCTAAGCAGCGTCGTACTGAGATTGCTTCCGAAGCTGAGTTTTATGGCTCTATGGATGGTGCCTCGAAGTTTGTGAAAGGGGATGCTATTGCTGGTCTGCTTATTCTGGGTATTAATATCATTGGTGGTTTGTCCATTGGTATGGCGCAGCATGACCTTTCTTTTACAGAGGCTATCGAACGTTATTCATTGTTGACGATTGGTGATGGCTTGGTTGCTCAGCTTCCTTCTTTGATGCTTTCTACTGCAGCTGCAATCATGGTTACTCGGGTTAACGAGACGGGTGATATGGGCGGACAGATTGTTCGCCAAATGTTTGGTTCCTCAAAAGCGCTGTATGTAGCTGCTGGTGTGATGACGATTATGGGGATCGTTCCAGGTATGCCGCATTTTTCATTCTTGTCCTTGGCTGCATGTTTGGGTGGTCTTGCCTATTTTCTTGAGTATCGTAAGAAGCAGAAACCTAAGCAAGGGCCGAAAAGTGCTGGTAAAACGTCAGCAGACAATCCAGTTCCAGCTGAAGTGAAAGACCTGAGTTGGGATGATGTGGCTCCTGTTGATATGCTTGGGTTGGAAGTGGGTTATCGTTTGATACCTTTGGTTGATAAAACTCAGGGTGGTGAGTTGCTTGCAAGAATTAAAGGTGTGCGTCGTAAGTTATCTCAAGACTTAGGTTTTTTGGTGCCGAGTGTGCATATTCGGGATAACTTAGATTTGATGCCGAATGCCTACAGAGTTACCTTGATGGGTGTGAGTTTGGCAGAAGCTGAAGTTCATCCGGATAAAGATTTAGCAATCGATCCAGGTCAGGTATTTGGTTCGATTGATGGTATTGCAGGTAAAGATCCATCATTTGGTTTAGATGCCGTTTGGATTGATCCTAAGAAAAGAGATCAGGCACAGACTTATGGCTACACAGTGGTCGATGTGAGTACGGTTGTTGCGACTCATATTAATCAGATTATGCACAAACATGCCTATGAATTGATTGGTCATGATGAGGTTCAGCAGCTGTTGAGTCTTCTGAAGCAGTACAATCCCAAATTGGCAGAAGAGTTGGTGCCAAATACGGTGCCTTTGAGTGTTCTGTTAAAAGTACTGCAGAATCTATTGATAGAGGGAGTGCCGTTAAGGGATATGCGAACGATTGCTGAATCAATTATGGGGGTTCAACCAAAGACTCAAGATCCTATGATATTGACTGCAGCAGTGAGAACATCATTATCACGTTTGATTATTCAAACCTTGGCTGATGGGGTTGAGGAAATTCCTGTGTTAACGTTAGAGCCTCAATTAGAGAAAATGCTGATGCAGACGGTTCAGCAAAGCCAGCAGTCTGGGATTAAAAATGAAGAGGCATTAATTTTAGAACCGCAAATGGCAGAGCAGTTACAGTCATCTTTGCGTCAGTCTGCCGAGCAGCAAGAGGCAATGGGAAACACTCCTATATTAATTGTGTCTGCTCCTATACGTCCTATGTTGGCGCGTTTTATGCGCTATGGTATGGTGAATATGTCAGTACTTTCTTATCAAGAAGTGCCGGATCATAAACGTATTACTGTGGTAGGTGTTATAGGTCAATAATATCTACCTATTAACGTGATGGATTGTATCTATATTTATTGTAATCTTTCGGGTAAGCTATGGATTTGTAAGAAAAATAAACTGGAAGGATTAAGTTATTCATGCAAATTAGGCGGTTTCGAGCACCTGACATGCGGCAAGCGATACGGAAGGTTCGTGATGCTGTAGGCCCCGATGCGGTCATTTTGTCAAATCAGCGTCTGCCTACCGGTGAGATAGAAATAGTTGCCGCTCTAGATTACGATGGATCTTTGCCTTCTAGTATGACTTCAAAGCGCTCGCCTGCGCCTCGTTCAGAGCAATATGCAGACCCAAGTGCAGATTATTTAGAGCGTATTGAAAGAGCAAAGCAACAGACTACTGCCCCGCAAAATACTTCATCTTCAAATACATATTCAGAAAAACAACCTGCAACTCAGTTCGAAATGCCTCCTTTGTCGAAGGATAAAGAGGATCCAGCTGTCGAAGAAGCATTGTCAATTCATAATAGTGAAAGTGCTAAGCAACTACGAGAGATGGAACTTGAACTTAAAAATGTTCGAACTATGCTAGAACAGCGTCAGCAAACTGACGGCAAAGCTGATGCAAAAGAAAATGCAGTAGAGTTACGTGCTAGGGAGAAGTTAAAAGGTTTAGGTTTGTCTGAATTTGTCGTGTCTAGATTGATTGATGATATTGATTTAAAAGGGCGAGAAGATGACTGGAATCGTTTGCTTGCCCATTTAGCTGACTATATTCCTGTTCGTTCTAGTTCTTCAGAATTAAAAGGCTGTATTGCGTTTATGGGACCTACTGGCGTTGGTAAAACAACAACGATCGGTAAAATTGCCGCCCAACACGTTTTAAAACATGGTTCTGAAGGTGTTGTCTTAATTACTACTGATACTTACCGTATTGCTGCCCATGAGCAGCTGCGGACTTTTGGGCGTATATTAAATGTCCCAGTTGAAGTAGTGAATGAATACTCTGACTTAAACGAAGTTTTGGCAAAATATGCTAATTATTCTTTGGTGCTTGTTGATACAGCAGGTATGAATCCAAGGGATTCGAATCTTGAACGACAGCTTCTAATGATGAAGCGTGCGCGAGCAAGTCTTAAAAAATTATTAGTATTACCTTGCACAAGTCAAAGGCAAGTATTAAAAACAGTTGTCGATGTTTATTCTCAAGTTCAATTAGATGGTTGTGTTTTAAGTAAGCTTGATGAATCAGCTTCACTTGGTGAAGCTATTAGTGTAGTTATTGAAGAAGGTTTACCTGTTGTATATATCGCAGATGGCCAAAGAATTCCAGATGACATAGAGCCAGCTCGTGCACATAATTTGATTAGTAGGGCTGTGTATACCGCAGAACATTACAGTCAGCTTTATGGGTCACTAAAGTATGGTAGTTAGTAAAATTTTGTTATTACTGAAAGCGTTGCGCGAAACTATGTAGTACAGTTAGTTAGCGCAACTCACTTAAATGGTAAAGGTTGCTTAGACTATTTTATGCAAAGCAAGAATGGATATAACACATACTCTAAAAAAGCAACGCTTTCGATTGATGCGATTGTTGAGCAATATGGGTATTTGGTAAAAAAAATTGCTTACCATCTATTGGCGCGTTTGCCCGATAGTGTGGATGTTGATGATTTGATTCAAGCTGGCATGATGGGGCTTATTGAGGCCTATAAGCGCTTTGAGTCGACCAAGGGTGCTAGTTTTGAAACTTACGCCGGTATTCGTATTCGCGGCTCCATCATGGATGAGGTGCGAAAAACAGATTGGGCCCCTCGCTCGGTTCGTCGCAATGGTCGAGCAGTTGCTAATGCAATAAAAGAGTTAGAAGCTAAGTTGGGCCGTGAAGTGTCCGATATGGAAATAGCGGCTCATATGAATATAAGTATGGATGAATATCACGACATGATTCATTCATCTATGTCTACTCAGTTGTTTAGTTATGAAGAAATGCTAGACTCTGATACAAATAATTTAGATAGTGTCGAATCTGAGGTAGAAAATTCACCTTATTCTTTAGTAGAAGATGGCGGTTTTCAAAATCAATTGGCGAAAGAAATTGATGAATTACCGGAAAGAGAAAAATTGGTTTTGTCTCTTTATTATAATGAAGAGCTTAACCTGAAAGAAATTGGTGCTGTGTTAGGCGTTAGTGAATCTAGAGTCAGTCAAATTCATAGTCAAGCGGCTATGCGATTGCGAGCTCGATTAAGTGATTGGCGAGATTAATTATGAGTTATGGAATAATACCTTTGGGGTGTGGAGGTTGCATTGGATAAAAACATGAAGATCCTGATTGTTGATGATTTCTCGACAATGAGACGTATCATTAAAAACTTATTACGGGATTTAGGGTTTACCAATACAGTTGAAGCGGATGACGGAACAACTGCATTGCCTATACTTCAAGCTGGAACAATTGATTTTCTTGTGACCGATTGGAATATGCCTGGAATGACAGGGATTGAATTGCTTCGTGCTGTTCGTGCTGATGAAAAATTGAAAAGCATTCCTGTTCTCATGGTAACGGCTGAAGCTAAGCGTGACCAGATTATTTCTGCGGCTCAGGCTGGGGTGAACGGTTATGTTGTTAAGCCTTTTACTGCAGTGGCTCTCAAGGAAAAAATTGAGAAAATATTCGAACGAATAGACGCTGCAAAATAGGGAGCTTAGATGTCGAATGTATTGGGATCTGGACTAGTGGATTTTGAAAACCTAGTAAAAGATGGTGCTGTGGATCTTTTAAATCACATTGAAGTCGGTGATTTCAGTGGTGCTATTAAAGTAATCCAAGAGTTAAGCGAAGCTCGTCATAAAAGCTTTTATAACGAAGTGGGATTTTTAACTCGAAGTCTGCATGATGCTATTCGTGATTTTCAAGTCGATTCAATGGACTTAGTTGTTGGTGAGGGTGGAAAAGATTCTGCTACTAAAATTACTGACGCCTCTGACCGACTGAATTATGTTATAGAAACAACTAGTGCGGCGGCCAATAAAACTATGGACATGGTGGACAGTAGTGTTCCTGTGGCCAGTGAGTTACAAAGTCAAGCAAGGGAGTTGCGAAAAGACTGGAGTCGACTAATTCAGCGAGACTTAACACCTCAAGAATTCCGAGACTTATATAAGCGTATTGATGTATTCCTATCTTATGCTGATGACAGTGCCACTACCTTGCATTCAAACCTCAACACAATTCTTCTAGAGCAAGGTTATCAAGACCTAACGGGTCAAGTGATCGCTAGAGTGAATGATTTAATTCGAGATGTAGAAGAAAAACTTGTGCATCTCGTTGCTGTTGCTGGACGCGTTGATAGTATCTCGGGGATTGAACACCAAGAGAAAGAGTCTGAACACGATGACACTCGTGGTCATGGCCCAGCTATTAATAAACAAAACAACCCTGAAGTACTGAGTAGTCAAGACGAAGTAGACGACTTGCTATCAAGTCTTGGTTTCTAGAAGGAGCTGAGGATGAGTTTCGAGGTCGATGAAGAAATTTTACAAGATTTTTTGGTAGAAGCTGGCGAAATCCTAGAGCAGCTTTCCGAACAACTAGTAGATTTAGAGCAAAATCCTGACGATAAGCAACTGCTTAACGCGATTTTTCGTGGTTTTCACACGGTAAAAGGTGGTGCTGGATTTTTACAATTAAATGCCTTGGTTGGTTGTTGTCATTATGCTGAGAACGTTTTTGATATTTTAAGGAACGGTCAGCGTAAAATAGATTCTGATTTGATGGACATTGTTTTGCAGGCACTTGATGCTGTAAACGAAATGTTCGAGGTTGTTCGTGCTGGTGGTGAGCCTGAGCCGGCTTCACCAGAGCTGATCGCTGCGCTTGCAGTATATGCAAAACCGCCAACCGCAGAAGAGCTTGCTAGTGCAGATGATGAAACGTTAGATGAAGTTGAAGAGATTGCCGAAGAGCAAGCTGACTCTGATGTTGAAGAAACTGAAGAAGTTGTTTCTGCTGCGGTTGAATCTGTTGATATTTCTGATGATGAGTTCGAATCTTTATTAGATGCCTTGGGCGATACTTCGAATGAAAATGACGAAGTAGAAAGTGGTTTAGCAGAAGAAAGTAGTGCAACGCCAAGAACTGACGACGAAATCACTGAAGATGAGTTTGATGCATTATTGAACCAACTTCATGGCAGCGGTGCGCCTGGAATTAATGACGAGCCAGCTGATAACGCTAGTTCAAATGATACATCTTCTGATGAAATTACCGAAGATGAATTTGAGGAACTTCTTGATAAGCTTCATGGAGAAACGCCTCCAGCAAATAAGAAAGAAGACACACCTAAAGACGATGCTAAAAAGGCAGAGCCTAGTGCCGGTGCAGAGTCGGACTTAATTACTGAAGACGAATTTGAATCTCTATTAGATAGCTTGCAAAGTAAAGGCGGTTCAGATAAGTCAGAAGCTCCTGCAGCTAAGAAGCCTGAACCTAAGGTTGCTCAAGCCAAGCCAAAAGCTGACCCGAAACCAGCTCCAAAGCCTACACCTAAAGCACCAGAGCCTGAACTCAAAGAAAAAGTTAATACTCCTGTTACCCAAGAAGCAACAGTGCGAGTAGATACAAAACGCTTGGATGACATAATGAACATGGTTGGTGAGCTTGTATTAGTTCGAAACCGTCTTGTTCGTTTGGGACTCCAAAGTGATGATGAATCTATGGGGAAAGCGGTTTCAAACTTGGATGTTGTTACGGGTGATCTACAAAACGCCGTAATGAAAACTCGAATGCAGCCAATCAAAAAAGTATTCGGCAAGTTCCCTCGAGTGGTTCGAGATTTGGCCCGCAACCTGAAAAAAGAAGTAAATTTAGAGCTTCGTGGTGAAGAGACAGATCTGGATAAAAACCTCGTTGAAGCACTCGCCGATCCGCTTGTCCACTTGGTTCGAAATTCGGTTGACCATGGTGTTGAGGCACCTGATGTTCGTGAAGCGAAAGGCAAGCCAAGAGTTGGCCATGTTATTTTGTCTGCAGAACAAGAAGGCGATCATATTTTACTCTCCATCGATGATGATGGTGCAGGTATGGACCCTGATGTGTTGCGTAAAAAAGCCGTTGAAAAAGGCTTGATGGATGCGGATGCAGCAGAGCGTTTATCTGATGAAGAAGCATTCAATTTGATTTTTGCACCAGGATTTTCAACAAAAGTTGAGATTACTGATGTGTCTGGTCGTGGCGTTGGGATGGATGTTGTTAAAACAAAGATCTCACAGTTAAATGGTACCTTACAGATTAAATCTGTCCTTGGACAAGGGTCTAGATTTATCATCAAAGTGCCATTAACGCTTGCTATTATGCCGACTCTGATGGTGACGCTATCAGATCAAGCGTTTGCGTTTCCATTGGTCAGTGTTAACGAAATATTCCATCTAAATTTGAAAAAAACCAATGTGGTAGATGGTCAGCAAGTGGTTGTTATTAGAGGTAAAACTTTACCAATTTTCCACCTAAAAAGCTGGCTAATCAAAGGGAATAGTCGAGATGACTTACCTGCAGAAGCACATGTGGTTGTTGTTCAGGTTGGTATGAGTGAAGTGGGTTTTGTTGTAGATCAGCTTGTTGGTCAAGAAGAAGTGGTTATAAAACCATTAGGTAAAATGTTGCAAGGTACCGCTGGTATGGCAGGTGCAACAATTACAGGTGATGGTCGTATTGCATTGATTCTGGATGTGCCTAGTATGCTTAAGTGTTACGCATCTAGGTAATATTTTTTTCATTTAGGGGATGTGATATGCCTGTTAAGGTGCTGGTTGTTGATGATTCTGGTTTCTTTCGTCGCCGTTTGGTCGAAATTTTTGAAGCCGATCCTCGACTAACCGTTGTAGGTACTGCAAATAACGGACGTGAGGCAATAGATAAGGTTCAATCCTTATCTCCTGATGTTGTTACTATGGATTACGAGATGCCTGTTTTAGATGGTATCGCCGCTGTAGTTAACATTATGAAGCTTAAGCCAACACCTGTACTGATGTTTTCCTCATTAACTCATGAGGGTGCAAAGGTTACTCTAGATGCCCTAGAGGCTGGTGCTGTTGACTTCATGCCTAAGAATTTTGAGGATATCTCTCGAGATTCAGCTGTAGTGAAACGTGCATTGGTAGATCGAGTATTAGCGGTTGCAAGAACTCGCTTAGCAGGTGATAGAAAACCTGTTGCAGCACTTGCTCCACGTGAGGCACCTAAGCCGATTGTGACTGAACGTGGCGTTATTATTCCACGTATGAGAAAGCGAGTGAGCCTTGTCGCTATAGGTACATCTACGGGTGGTCCTATGGCTTTGCAGGCAGTGTTAAGTAAACTGCCTAAGGATTTCTCCGCTCCTATCGTATTGGTTCAACATATGCCAGCGGCCTTTACTGGGGCTTTTGCTGACCGATTGAATAATATCTGTCAGATTACGGTGAAAGAAGCCAAAGATGGTGATCGTTTGCAGGCTGGTGTGGCGTTATTGGCGCCAGGTGGAAAGCAAATGATGATTGACCCTCGAAATGGTGGTTGCGTTCGTATTCTTGATGGTGATGAACGACTTAACTACAAACCTTCAGTTGATGTTACTTTCGGCTCAGCATCGAAATGCTATCCAGGAAAAGTATTGTCTGTTGTTATGACTGGGATGGGCGTTGATGGTCGTGAAGGTGCTCGTATGCTGAAAAGTTCGGGCTCAAGAGTTTGGATTCAAAGTGAAGAGTCTTGCGTGATCTACGGTATGCCAATGGCTGTTGAAAAAGCAAACTTAGCGGATGATATTATTGATTTAGACCATATCGGTGAGCGTATTGCACGTGAGGTTGGCTAGTGGATTTTGTTACCTTAGCAGGACTATTAATTGCATTCAGTTCAGTATTTCTAGCTAACTGGTTAGGGGGAGGAGAGATCGTACTCCTTCTAAACCTTCCATCCGCTATCATCGTTATTGTTGGTAGTATTGGCGCAACACTTATTCAAAGTAGCATTCAAGAAGCAGCTCGTGCTCTTGTGTTGATTAAGTGGAGTCTTTTCCCGCCTGTTTATGATTTCAATTCTGCTCGTGTATTAATAAACAATCTTGCCCATAAAGCGAGACGACTTTCTCTGCTTGCTTTGGAATCTGATATTGAGGCGTTGGGTAACCGTTTTACTAGTCGAGCTATGCAAATGGCTATCGATGGGACTGATCCTGATTTATTAGCTGATAGACTTCATGATGACGCCGTTCGTATTTATGACAAACGGATGAAGAGCGTGTCATTTATAGAGTCGATAGGCGGGTATGCACCTACTTTAGGTATCATGGGGTCTGTACTGGGCTTGATTCAAGCTATGGCTAATTTGGACAGCCCAGAAGCATTGGGTCATGGTATTGCCGTTGCTTTCGTTTCCACTCTATACGGCCAAGGCTTTGCGAATCTGGTTATATTTCCTATCGTTAAAAAATTAATGGGCTATGTTGATAAAGAGCTTCTTTATCATCAGCTACTAATTGATGGTATCTGTGGCATTGCTACAGGCAAGCATCCATATCGATTAGAGTTAGAGCTAAATACCTATGAGTGATACTCCTCCTCGGGTTTCAAAGCGCCGTCGGATGGCGACTAAGTCGCCAAGGACGAACATGCAGGGGCGAGACCGTTGGATCCTTTCTTATGCAGACTTTATCACTCTGCTTTTTGCTTTTTTTGTGGCGTTGTACTCTCTCTCATTAAAAAATTCCGGTGATGAACAGCGTTTGAAAGAGACGTTGCATGGCGTTTTTGATGCTGTTCAGAAGTCTATTAAGCCTATCAACATAGGAGAACCTATTGTTGGTGAGCCAAAAGATGTCGAAGTGGTTGAGGCAAAACCAATTCCAGCTGCACCTCCGACTATAGAAGAGAGTAATTCGTCTGCTGTGTATGCATTGCTAAGTCAAGTTGTGGAAAACCAATTCTCTGGGTTGCATGCATCAGGTCAGATATCCGTTACTGAATCGGCGGATTGGGTAAGCTTGGAGCTGAAGTCTGGTCTATTGTTTGGACAAGGAGAATACGACTTAACGAATGAGGCGGTCGCTTTGTTGATTTTAGTTGCCAACATATTAAAAGCGTATCCTTCAGTTATATTGGTTGAGGGTAATACAGATGATTTGCCTGTTAACTCAAGACGTCTAATTTCGAATTGGCATTTGTCTAGTTTACGTTCTTCTTCTGTTGTGGATGAATTGGTTTACAGAGGGGTCGATCCAAAGATGATCGCACCAATCGGCTTTTCCAGTGAACATCCTAAGGTAAGAAACACCAATGATTATGCTCGTCAGCAAAATCGTCGTGTAATATTGCGTATTAGTAAGCGTAAGGCCGATAATCTCTATGATTACTTGTTTCAATAGCGTGTTACTGTATATGATTGCAAGCAATTCGTAAGCAAAATAACAGCATAGGGTATCAGGGGAGTCAGAGTGCACATTTGGGCAGTGGCGAATCAGAAAGGCGGCGTTGGTAAAACGACCACAGTAGTTTCATTAGCAGGGTTGTTAGCTGATGCTGGCCATCGGGTATTAATGATTGATCTTGATCCTCATGGGTCACTGACCAGTTACTTCCGCTTTGATCCAGACTCCATAGAAAAAAGCGCGTACAGTCTATTTCAAGCTACTGGAAAAATCCCAGAGGATTTACCGGCTTCGCTAATTCTAGAAACAGGCCATCCTAATTTATCTTTAATGCCTGCGTCGACAGCGTTAGCTACTTTGGAGCGTCACGCTCAAGCGCAAGGTGGTATGGGATTAGTTATTTCTAAAACGTTAGCGATTTTATGGGATGACTATGACTATGTGTTGATTGATAGCCCTCCAGTATTGGGAGTTTTGATGATCAATGCTTTGGCGGCTTGCCAGCAGTTGGTTATACCTGTGCAGACTGAGTTTTTAGCGATAAAAGGGTTGGAAAGAATGGTCCGTACATTGACCATGATTAACAGAGCAAGAAAGCGACCAGTACCGTTTTTAATAGTGCCAACTCTTTTTGATCGCCGTACTCAGGCTTCTAATAAAAGCTTACGTAGTTTAAAAGATACTTATGAAGAGTTGGTGTGGCATTCAGTAATTCCTGTTGATACAAAGTTAAGAGACGCTAGTACAGCAGGTATTGCTCCTTCAGCGTTAGATCCGAATGCTCGAGGAATTAAGGCTTATGCAAGTCTGATGGATTCTTTGCTGAACCCAGCGGGATAGTAACAGTTTATGAAAGATACAAAGAGTAAAGAGCAGACGTTAATAGGACCGCAGATAGCCGTTCAACGTTACCTTGATGACCTATTACAAGAAGCGACTTCTGAGCCGTCTGTAAGCGAGGTTGATGAAGCTGAATCTATGGCCGATGGGGAGCCAGACTTTAGTGAACCTGAGGCCGCCGATTTAGGCGATGGACTTACTGAAGAAGAGCTTTCGTCATTAGATGCTTCATTTCACGATTTTGAAGAAGCGATTTCTGCTCAAGTTGATGGCTTGCCAGCAGATTCTGAAGAGCACAATATTATTCAGCCAGAGCCAGAGCCAGAGCCAGAGCCAGAGCCAGAGCCAGAGCCAGAGCCAGAGCCAGAGCCAGAGCCAGAGCCAGAGCCAGAGCCAGAGCCAGAGCCAGAGCCAGAGCCAGAGCCAGAGCCAGAGCCAGAGCCAGAGCCAGAGCCAGAGCCAGAGCCAGAGCCAGAGCCAGTTAAAAAAGTCTCAAAAACAGATCCTTTGCCATGGGCTGTAGGGAGATTCGAATGTTTGCTGTTTTATGTTGGTGGCTTGAAACTCGCTGTTCCCTTAGTTGAACTGGGGGGGATTTTTCAGAGTGGCGAAGATAAATTGACCTCTATCTTTGGTCAGCCTGATTGGTTTATGGGCGTTGCGAATGTAGGTGAATTTAATCTTCGTACAGTGGATACTGCTCGTTGGGTTATGCCTAATCATTACGAAGGTGAAATGAAAGATAATTTTAAATTCGTAATACAACTTGATCGAACCGATTGGGGTGTTGCTTGTGAGCGAGTTGCTGAAGCAATTACCTTAGAGCCATCACAAGTTAAATGGCGTAGTGATAGAAGTAAGCGGCCTTGGCTAGCCGGTACTGTAATTGATCATATGTGTGCCATACTAGATGTACAGGGCTTTGTAGAATTGTTGGATGATCCACAAAATGGATTTAAACGCTCGATTAAATAATAGAATCATTTAGTGATTTTAGGAGAAGAATATGGGTAGTAGTGTTGCGTTGAAAAGTGCCGGCCTGTCAGATGATCCCATGTTGCAATGGGTTACATTTCGCTTAGAGAATGAGATCTATGGTGTGAATGTTATGCAGGTAAAAGAAGTCCTGCGTTATTCTGAAATCGCGCCAGTTCCTGGAGCACCTAGCTATGTTCTGGGTATTATTCACTTACGTGGTACAGTGGTTACCGTTATTGATACATGTCAGCGATTTGGTTTGCCTTCAGGTGAGCTTACGGATTCTACGCGTATCATGATTTTAGAAGTGGAAGGTCATGTTATTGGCATTCTTGTAGATGCGGTATCTGAAGTGGTCTACCTTCGTCAGTCTGAGATTGAGCCGTCGCCAAATGTTGGTAATGATGAATCATCCAAGTTTATCCAAGGCGTTTGTCACAAAAATGATATTTTATTGATTCTTGTAGATCTTGATAAATTATTATCAGAAGATGAATGGTCTGAAGTAAGTAATTAAGGCAGTTGTACTAAATGGAATCTCAATGGTTATTTAACCTTCTCTTGATGCTTCAATTTGTGATCCTGATTGCTGTTGCTGTTTGGGCTTTTCGATTGTCAAAACGCCTGAAGCAAATGAAGCAATATTATACAGAAGCAGAATTGAATCAAAAAAAGCAGGTGCAAGTTCTTGCCTCAGGGTCAATTGGTATGGGGCGCCGCTTGGTGGCCATTGAGAAAAAATTGAATCTAGCAGTGGAAAAGCAATCTGAGATTTTATCGAAAGAGGGTGGAGTCTCATACAATCGTGCTATGGAGCTTTTAGAAATGGGCGCAACCATTGATGATTTAGTTTCCAAATGCGGACTTATACGAGCTGAGGCCGAATTGATTAGCTTATTAAAGCAAGAGTCACGCAGAAACTCCGATTACCATTGATGGTCTTTGATCTTATGTGCAAAGGCGATAACTTCTGCAACAGCTAGGTACAAGGATTCAGGTATTTCTTCTCCCAACTCCAAAGTGCTGAGCATTTCCACGAGCTCAGGGCTTTGGTGAAGTAGAACATCGTTTTCTTTGGCGACCGCCAAGATTTTTTCTGCAAGTAAACCACTGCCTTTGGCAACTACTGTTGGTGCTGCGCTAAAGTCATATTTTAAAGCGACTGCTTTTTGCATTAGGTCCTCACATCTATCAAGGATTGAGTTTTGACTACATTGTGTTTTTCATTATCTAGTTTGGCTTGAAACGCGTCTAATCTTTCGACTTCAATGTCTTTTTCCTTTAACTGTTGTTTCAAAGCAGACAAATTTTTCTGTAATTTCTGTACGGTATCGGAATCTTCTGCGGCAAAGAGAATGCCCACTTTATTTGCTTGAATACTGGCTCTGGCATCAAACCTTCCCGTTTCTTCAAAATCAAATTTTAACTTCACTAACCAGCGTCTATCTTGTTTATCACGCTCTTCTGTACTTGCGTCTTTATTTATTTCTATTTGTACATAGCTTGGAGCCTGACCGTTTTTTATCGGTAACTCTATATGCAATGGATAGGTTGGAGTGTTGATCTGGTTTGGGTCTGAAAAATGTCGTAACTGAGTTGTTGTAATGCGTTCAATGGCATTGGCAATGTGCTCTGTTGGAACACCTGTTAGACGTATAGGTCCAGCGCTTTCTTGAACCTCTTTTAAGCGCGTAAGATTGAGCTTTAAATCGGCAGGTAGTTGAGTCTTACTGTCATTGGCCAATAGGGATTCAGAAAATAGCCCACTGGTTTGAATGGCCTGTTTCATCGCTTCTGGCGAGGTTGTTAATGTTCCTAACGTTGGCATATTTTGCATCAGCTGCTTAAGTGCTTGCTGGGTTTGTGGTGGTAGGTTTGTAGATGTCGTCTCGTTCAGGTTATGTAATTGTTTGACGAGCTGGGACATATCCCCTAGTGACAACTGCTTCGGTAAGCTTTGTTTAAGGGCCTCTAATTGCACCGACGGGACTGTAGTATTGGCTTTTGCTGGCAGTACTTGCATATTGTTATTGGCGTCTACAATGACGCGAATGACGTCCCCTTTTTTTAATGGTGTCTGGCTAACAATAGGAAACTCCGTCTTACCATCAGAAACCGTTGCTCGTAGGGAGGGGGAGGCGTTGGTTGATGTTGCCGTTTGAATGCTGGTGTTTATTTGCGGTGTTGACGTTGGTGTAGATGAATTCGTTGTCGGGAGCTGAATGTTTGCCGCTGTAGTGTGAGGGCTTGTTGTCTGGGCACCTGTCACCTGAGTCGCTGTCGTTTGAGTACTGGTTGCCTGAGAAGGTCCTGCTTTAGTGTTAGAACTCTGGGGCGCAGCAACCGTTACTGGTGGTGTGTTTGTTTTTGCAGTCAGCTGTTCATTGACCGTAGGCACTACTGAGGTGACGGTTAGGTTAACGACGCGAGACGCCATTATTAGGTTGTCTGCCTGCCTAACTTGAGGGGGAGTTTGATTGGCCGTTAATTTGCTCGATGAATTATCTGCCGGAAGATTTAGTGAGACTTGCAACGCATTGGTTTTATTCAATTTAGCATGCTGAATGTTGCTAATATCGATAGTTGGACCAGTATTAACAAGGGTAAATGGCTGGTGTGCGCTGGTTGCATGCAATAGCTGGGCTGGTTTTCCCTGGAAATTAAGGGATTCGCTTCCTTGAAACTTAATCAGGCTGAGGTTTTCAATAAGCTTCATCTCATTACCTAATCTTGCGATTGTTCCCACATTGCTCAATGCCTTGTTGTTACTTGCATCGCTCTGCCTGCCAGATGATGCATTAAGCATAGATTGGATGTCAGAGATCATGAAACCTGCCTGTTGATTAGATTGTCGATTGTTTTGTGCTTTTGGGAACGCTTCTCATATAATGTCTGCGCTCTATCGTAAGGTTAAGCTGTATTGTTAAAACAGTGTAGCCAAACAATGTTAACCTTGACTTTTGTATCGGCCGAATTGGATAAATCTTTTGCAATCTTCTGCTTCTTTAACAATATCAGACCTTTGGATCGAGCGCGGAGAGAGAGACCTGTGTAAAGGGTTATCTTTTAACGTTCAGTCTGGTGAAATTGTGCGTATTTTGGGAGAGAACGGGGCTGGTAAGAGCTCGCTGTTAAAAGTTATCGCAGGTGTACTGTCGCCTTTAGAAGGGCGAATAGTGTATTCAGGTAAGGATGTCACCTTAGATAGAAATCCGTTACAGCAAGATGCAATCTATATTGGTCATTCTGTTGGAGTGAAAAGCCTTCTCACAGTTGTGGAGAATCTGCGTTGGTCTTGTCCGAACGTTGCTTTAAATCTCTTGCATGAGGTATTGGAGCAGCTGGAGCTTACTGATTACATGGACGTGCAGGTGAAGAAATTATCTGCCGGCCAAGCTCGCCGAGTTGCATTGGCGCGCTTATGGCTGAGTACAAAAACACTTTGGCTATTGGACGAACCCTTTTCCTCTTTAGATGTCAGAGGAGTGGCTTTGTTAGAGGATCGTATTCAACAGCATGTGTTGTCAGGTGGTTTGGTGGTATTAAGCACGCATAAGGAATTGTTGTCCCTTTCTTCTCGTAACGTGGTGCTACTGCCATGACGTACTCTTCTTTTTTAGTGTCTGAATTTTTGGTGTTGTGGCGTCGTAAACAAGACGTTGTTAATGCGCTGCTATTTTTCGTTATTGTGGTTGCCTTGTTTCCTATAGGTATTAATTCTTCTGCTGAATTTTTGGCTCCAGCAGCGGCAGGGATTGTCTGGTGTGCTCTGGTATTGGCTATTTTGATGGCGATAGAAGGCATGTTTAAAGAGGACTTTCGAGATGGTTCTTTGGAGCAATGGGTTGTCAGTGGACTTTCTTTGCCTGTGTTGATTTTGTTAAAAGTCATCGTGCAATGGTTGGCTGTTGTCTTGCCTTTGCTTGTTATGATGCCGCTGTTTAGTGAAATGTTATATCTACCAAGTTCTGGTTTTTGGGTGCTGATTATGACATTGCTATTGGGCTCGCCGAGCCTGTTCTTTATTGGCGTGATAGGTGCGGCTCTAACGGTGTCAATAAGGCAAGGCGCAATTTTGGTAATGTTATTGATACTACCGTTTTATTTGCCGGTGATTATTTTTGCGACCTCAGCGGTTCAAGCCGTACAAGCCGGTTTGCCTTACTCTGGATTGTTGGCCATGTTGTTGGCCATGTCTTTATTATCTTTAGTGGTATCGCCTTTTATGACGGCGATTGCAGTCAAAGCGAGTGTAAATTGATGAACTGGTCGTGGTTTCATAAATTAGGTTCGCCAAAATGGTTTTTCTCTTGGTCTAAATCTTGGGCTTTGCCTTTATTTTGTTTTGGTTGTCTGTGTCTTGTCGTTGGATTGGTATGGGGTCTGGCTTTTGCTCCTGCTGACTACCAACAAGGTAACAGTTTTCGAATTATTTATATTCATGTGCCTGTGGCAATGTTGGCACAATCTTGTTACTTGGCCTTGGGTGTGGCTGGTTTTGTGTTTCTTGTCTGGCAGATGAAGATGGCCCCTATTTTTATCAAGGCAATGGCACCAATTGGCGCTGTTATGGCTCTGATAGCCTTGGTTTCTGGTGCCATTTGGGGGAAGCCTACTTGGGGGACTTGGTGGGTTTGGGATGCAAGACTGACGTCTGTACTGGTGTTGTTTTTTCTCTATATGGGCATTATCGCTTTGCAAAATTCTTTAGATGATTTGGTGTTGG
The DNA here is from genome assembly GCF_024397855.1 of Marinomonas rhizomae. Lineage (NCBI taxonomy): Bacteria > Pseudomonadati > Pseudomonadota > Gammaproteobacteria > Oceanospirillales > Oceanospirillaceae > Marinomonas > Marinomonas rhizomae. Next base: position 3,281,242 of record NZ_CP073343.1, on the reverse strand, counting down.
CAAACAAGGCGGCAGCCGTGATCAGTGTCGTCGGGTTAATTAATTTGCCCATTATAAAATACTCGGTGGTGTTGCTAGAAACTTTACACCAAGGGCCAACGTTTACACTCACTAAGAAACCTGAGATGCCTCCCGAGATGTGGTTACCATTGCTTATTGCTGTTGTTGGTATGTATTTTTTTGTGGCTGGTTTGGTTATGTGGCGAATGCAGTCTGAGATATTAATTCGCGAACATAGATCGAACTGGGTGAAGCAAGAGGTAATGGAAAATGGCTTTTGACAGTGTGTCAGCGTTTTTGTCGATGGGAACACACGGTGTCTATGTTTGGTCGGCTTATGGCTTTAGCGCTTTGGCGTTAGCTTGGTTAGTTTGGAATACCTTATCGGCCCGTCGAAAAACACGAGATACGTTACATAAACGCTTTTTGAGGAATCAAACCCGCTAATGCATCCAGTAAGAAAAAAACGGCTGATAGTGATAACAGCTATTGTGTTGATATTGAGCGCCGCGGTTGGCTTGGTCATGTATGCCTTGCAGCAAAATATTAATCTATTTTTCTCTCCATCCCAAATTGCTATGGGTGAAGCCCCAAGAAATGCCAATATTCGTGCGGGCGGCATGGTAGTAAAAGACAGTGTAAAGCGTAACCCTGACACCTTAGCGGTTGCATTTGATGTGACCGATTTCCAGCACAAAGTCACCATAGAGTATCGGGGAATTCTGCCTGACTTGTTTCGAGAAGGTCAGGGTATTGTGGCTCAGGGCAAGCTCAATAATGATGGAGTGTTTGAAGCCACTGAAGTCTTGGCTAAACATGATGAAAAATACATGCCGCCAGAAATTACAGAAGCATTGAAAAGTGCTCAAAGTTCGACTGACGAGAGCGCAGCATCTGCGCAATATACTTATTAATGTAGGCTGTTTATGTTTCCTGAAATTGGTCAATTCTCGCTAATATTATCGTTATTTTTTGCCTTGTCGCTGGCCTCTGTGCCTTTGATTGGATATTGGAAAGGCAATCGGCTTTTGCTGGAAACTGCGCGTCCACTGACTTTTATCATGTCGACCTTAGTATTGGTAAGTTTTGTCACCTTGAGTTGGTCATTTTTAACGGACGACTTTTCGGTGTTGTATGTGGCTCAAAACTCAAATAGTCAGTTGCCTGTTTGGTATAAATTTAGTGCCTTGTGGGGCGGACACGAAGGATCATTATTGCTTTGGGTGCTGATTTTGTCTGGCTGGTGTTCAGCCGTGGCGTTAAAGATAAGAACTCTTCCAGACGATATCGGACCTATTGTTTTAGCTGTGCTAGGTATGGTTAGTGTCGGTTTTTTATCTTTCTTGATTTTTACCTCTTCGCCTTTTGCTCGTTTATTACCCGATGTGCCACCAGATGGTGGCGATTTAAATCCTCTGCTGCAGGATTTTGGTTTGATTGTTCATCCGCCTGTTTTGTATATGGGCTATGTGGGCTTCTCTGTCGCGTTTGCTTTTGCTGTAGCGGCTTTGATTACCGGTAATTTGAATGCGTCTTGGGCGCGATGGGCTAGGCCTTGGACGGCCGCATCGTGGGCGTTTCTGACATTGGGTATAACTCTGGGGAGCTGGTGGGCGTATTACGAATTAGGTTGGGGAGGCTGGTGGTTTTGGGACCCTGTTGAAAATGCTTCCTTTATGCCCTGGTTAGCAGGAACTGCGCTGCTGCACTCCCTTGCTGTGACTGAAAAGCGTGGTGTCTTTAAAAGCTGGACGGTCTTATTAGCAATTTTTACATTTAGTCTCTCTCTGCTTGGCGCATTTTTGGTGCGCTCTGGGGTATTAACATCGGTGCATTCTTTTGCGGCCGACCCAACTCGCGGTATTTTTATTCTCGCTTTACTCTTGGTGCTTGTTGGTGGCAGTTTGTTGTTATATGCGATCCGAGCGGCAGAGGTGCGTTCATCTGTGTCTTTTGGTGCCACGGGGCGAGAAGCATGGTTGCTGCTCAATAACATCTTACTAACGGTTCTGACGCTTACTGTTTTGTTAGGTACCTTGTATCCGTTGATATTTGATGCATTAGACCTAGGGAAAATTTCTGTTGGTGCGCCGTATTTTAATAGCGTTTTTACACCAATTGCGCTGTTGCTGATGGTCTTTATGGCGATTGGTCCACTGTCTAAATGGCACTATACGAAATTTAGTGTGTTCTTTAAGGTATGTGCTGTCGCAGCAGGCGTCGCTATTTCGCTGGCCAGTTTAGTTGTGTATCGCTATGAGTTTGGCTTTATCACTTGGTTGAGTTTAGTGGTGGCTTTCTGGGTGGTGTGCTTAGCTTTCTCTGATTGGTTTGGAAAAGTGTCTGCCGGTACAAAAGGTATTATTCCTCGTGCTCTACAACTGCCCAGAAATTACTACGGCATGTTGTTGGCTCATCTTGGCATGGTGGTGACACTGATAGGAGTTGTATTGGTTAGCGTAAATAGTGATGAATCTATGTTGCGATTATCGCCAGGGGATAAAGCAACGATCGCAGGCTATGAATTTCAATTTGATCAAATGGAGCAAGTGCAAGGGCCAAATTACGAGGCAAGCAAAGGGCAATTTACGGCTTATAAAGCGGGTGAAGCGGGTGAAGCTGTTGCTGTTCTTCATCCAGAAAAACGCTTCTTTTCCACTCGTCAGCAAGTCATGACGGAAGCGGCACTGGATGCTGGGTTTACTCGTGATCTGTATGTTTCCTTGGGCGAAAGGCTAGATGATTCTGCTTGGGGCGTACGAATTTACGTGAAATCTTTTGTGCGTTGGATTTGGCTGGGTGGTTTGATGATGATGGCGGGTGGTTTGTTAGCCGCATTAGATAAACGTTATCGAAAACGAGCAGGAGTGTAGCCATGCGCAAGTTGCTGTTTTTTATGCCGTTGGCAGTTTTTTTGGTGCTAGGCGTGGTGTTTTATTTGCAGCTTGGCAAAGATGCCCAGTATATGCCTTCGGCCTTGGTTGGAAAAAAAGTGCCTGACTTTACCTTGGTGTCATTGAAAGATGATCAGATTTATACACACGAGGATTTACCGAATACGCCTTATTTGATTAATTTCTGGGGAACTTGGTGTCCTGCCTGTCATGTCGAGCATCCTTTTTTAATGACGCTGGCGAATTCGGGGGTGCCAATTATTGGTATCGATTACAAAGATGAGAAAGCGCCTGCAAAGCAATGGCTAGAGCAAAAAGGCAATCCTTATCAAGCCATATTAATGGATGAGATCGGTAACTTCGGTGTTGATATGGGCGTGACAGGTGCGCCTGAAACTTTTGTTGTTGATCGTTCTGGGGTGGTTGTTTATAGACATCAGGGAGTGATTAACGCTGAAAATTGGCCTGAAATAAAGGGCTACATGAAATGATGTTTATTAAAGGTGTTTTCTTATCTGTCATGGTGACTTTTTCTCTATCTGTTTTTGCGCAAGAGCAAATGTCCTTTAGCTCAGAGTTGAATAAAATCCGCTATCAAAGCTTGGTTGAAGAATTACGCTGCCCGAAATGTCAGAATCAAAACTTGGCGGACTCAGGTTCAGGTATCGCTGTTGATCTTCGGGAGCTTGTCCATCAAATGATAGAGCAAGGTAAAACGGATCAGGAAATTGTGGATTATATGGTGGCGCGTTATGGCTCTTTTGTTTTGTATCGCCCACAGCACTCGACCGCCACTTTTTTACTTTGGTATGGGCCATTTATTTTGCTTGGAATAGGGCTTCTGGCTTTTGTCGCTGTTGTAATGACAAGCCGTAAACGACGAGGACGGGATTTATGATGGTCGCGTATTTGGTGATGGCCACTATGATAGTGTTGAGCCTAGTGTATCTTTTTGGCTCCATGATTCGTCCTTTTGATCGTGGTTTAAATGGTAAAGGTGCGCAGACATTTGCGCTGGTGCGTCGAAAAGAAATTGTGCAAGAAGAGGAAGCGGGGCGATTAACGCCTAGTGAATCTTCACAGCTGTTACGTGATCTTGATGCTGAAATGCAGTCTGTTGATGGTGGACAAAAACGCTTTTTTAAAAATGATACTTTTTTTGCTCGCTGGGTCATGCTTTCGGTAGTGGTTGTAGCTGTTTTAGGCAGTGTTAGTCTTTATCAGCAGATTGGTTATTCAAAAGAGGTTGTTTTTACACAAGATTTGCAAACACAACAGTTAACTCCGCAGAAAGTAAGTGATTTTTTAAAATATCGCAGTGAACGCTATGGCAGAGTTGAGGATTGGTATTATCTAGCGACGGATTATGTCAGTGCTGAAAAGTACCAAGAGGCTGTTTTTGCATTTGAAACTGCGTTAGGTAAATTACCAAAAAATGCTGAGAATCGAGTGAACCTGCTGGTGGAATACGCGCAGGCAGTTTTTTATGCCAATGGCGGTCAAAGCTCAACGAAAATGTTAAAAGTCGTGGACGCCATTTTACAAGTTGCACCGACCCAAGCCACCGCGCTGGACTTAAAAGGCGTGGCAAATTTTTCGCAACAAAATTATTTAGGGGCTGTATTGGCTTGGCAGGAAGCGATCCGCTACAGTAGACATTCAACAGAGCGTTTAGCCTTGTTGTCTGCGATCAGTAAAGCCCGAGAATTAGGTCGAATTGATTATCAGCAAGTCGCACCTATTATTACCGATCAGTTAGCGGTTAAGATCGAGTGGGATGCCAGTAAGTTGACATGGCATAATGACGATGTGTTGTTGGTTTATGCGGTAGTGAAAGGGCAAAAAATGCCCGTTGCTATTCAAAGAGTGTTTCCTGAGGATTTAGCCCAGCCTATTTTGTTAACCAATCTCGATTCCTTAATGCCAACGGAGACCTTGGCAGAAGTCGATAAAGTGGATTTAGTGGTTAAATTGGCGAATATTAATGACAATGATCTTACAAAAGGTCGAATTATCGGTACAAAGCATGGTTTACTTACAAATCATAAAGAGATTTTCGTAATCAAGGTCGCCTTGTAATTGAATCCTAGGCCGCTTCGTTTGATAATACGAACAACATTAATTGATGCAAATCGGAATAAGTAATGGAATTTAGCTTGCGTGAGTGGCTAATCTTGATTGGGGTCGTCATTATTGTCGTTATCCTCATAGATGGATTTCGTCGGTATAAAAAAGGGCAGGAATATGCCCAAGCAGATAACGATTTCACTGATCTAGATGATTCAGATGATGTACCTGTGCGTCAAGGTTCTGCTGTCGGATATGGTAATATACCTTCAGGGGAGCGAGTGAAATCGTCGCATGATCCAATTATCAATGCCTTTGAGAATGCTAGAAAAACCGCAAAAGCGCCTTTAACGGATGTTCCTCATAAAGTGGATTCTGGTCCCGAGTTGGATCGAGATGAAGAAATGCACCTTGATGAGTTGGCTTCTTTAGTGCCTGAGCGAGACTTTGGCGATTCCGCTGTCTCTGAGCAAAACTACTCTGATGATGGCTTTTATGAGCAAGACTACGAGCAAGATGAGCTTGATTTAGACTTTGTGACAGAGACATCGAATGATTACGACGGTCAAGTCGATGAAGATTATGAGCGTAATTATTCTGAGGTTGATATTGATCAAGTGACGCCTAACGGAGTGGTTGATGATCTTGACGAAGGTGATTACGAAGATAATAGCGTTGCGGAAATTGAAGAAGTTATCGTCATCAATATTTTTGCACCTGAAGAGCAAAATTACTCAGGTATGGAATTGCTTCAACTGATTTTGAATTGCGGAATGCGCTATGGCGAAATGGATATTTTCCATCGTCATGAAGATGGTTTTGATCGCGGTCGAGTGCAGTTCAGTATGGCAAATGCCATTGAGCCGGGCACATTCGATTTAGACACCATGGGTGAAACAGATTGCCCAGGCGTAAGCTTCTTTATGGGCTTGCCTGGTCCAAAAAATAGCATGAAAGCGTTTGATTTTATGCTTGAAACCGCTCAGACCTTAGTACGTAACCTTGGTGGTGAGTTGCGTGATGAGCGACGCTCTCCAATGAGCGATCAAACCATTGCTCATTGTCGTCAACGAATACGTGATTTTGAGCGCCGCCGGTTAATGCGCAACAAACAGTAATACGAACCAAGGCCCTAAGGGGCCTTGGTTGCTTTAGACCTGTCATAAGAATTAAATTCGAGTTTATTTATCTATGAGCCAAGAGACAAACATGACGCATCAGCACATGCTGGATCTAATCCAGCAACTTAACGATTACAGCTATGCTTATCATGTAAAAGATGAACCAATCGTCCCAGATGCCGTGTACGACCGAGATTATCGTCAGCTTCAAGCTATAGAGCACGAGCATCCAGATTGGATTCAGGCCGACTCTCCAACTCAGCGTGTTGGCGAAAAGCCGGACAGCGGTTTTGCTAATGTTGCGCACACAGTCCCTATGTTGTCCTTAGATAATGCTTTTGACAATGAGTCACTGTCTGATTTCGACCAGCGTATTGGTAAGTTGCTTAATGCAGATCATGTCACCTATTGCTGTGAGCCTAAATTGGATGGCTTGGCGATTAGTTTGCGTTATGAGGGTGGCCGTTTGGTGCGAGGTGTCACTCGTGGTGATGGTTTGTCTGGCGAAGACATTACTTCTAATATCAAAACGATTTACTCCGTACCTTTAAAGTTGCGCACGAAAACACCGCCAGCGGTGTTGGAAGTTCGCGGCGAGATCTATATGCCAAAAGATGGTTTTGAAAAGCTTAATGCATTGGCGGTAGAGCAAGGCGAAAAAACTTTTGTTAATCCTCGTAATGCGGCGGCGGGCAGCTTACGTCAGCTTGATCCAAAAATAACGGCCAAACGCCCACTTGTTATGTGTGCTTATTCCATTGGCTATGTCGAAGGTTGGGATCAACCGACAAGTCATTATGAAGGTTTGCTGCAGTTAAGTGAGTGGGGCTTTCGTACCAATGACCTAATGGCAAAAGCGGAGGGCGCGCAAGGCTGCATTGAGTATTACGAAATGCTTAATGAAAAACGTGCTGATTTATCCTATGACATAGATGGCATTGTTTATAAAGTAGATCAAATTGCTCTGCAGAATCAGCTGGGCTTTATTGCCCGAGCACCGCGTTGGGCGATAGCTAGAAAGTTTCCGGCGCAGGAAGAAATGACCCGAGTGTTAGGTGTTGATTTCCAAGTGGGCCGTACTGGCGCTATTACGCCTGTTGCACGTTTAGAGCCTGTGTTTGTTGGTGGGGTAACCGTTTCTAATGCCACTTTGCACAACAAAGATGAGATCGCTCGCTTGGGGGTGAAAGTCAATGATTTCGTAATAGTGCATCGCGCTGGCGACGTGATTCCTAAAGTTGTTCAAGTCGTGCTTGATAAGCGCCCTGACGATGCGACAGAGGTTGTTTTTCCTGAAGCTTGCCCAGTTTGTGGTTCGGACCTTGAACAAGTCGAAGGCGAAGCTGTCATTCGCTGTACTGGCGGTTTGGTGTGTGGTGCGCAGCTAAAAGAGTCTCTCAAGCATTTTGTTTCTCGTAAAGCAATGGATATTGATGGCCTAGGCGATAAGTTGATAGAGCAGCTGGTGGATCAAGAGTTGGTCAAAACGCCAGTCGACATTTTCACCCTAGAAGCGAAAAAAGACACAATATTGTCTATGGAGCGCATGGGGCAAAAATCAGTTGAGAAGCTGCTTGCCTCTATTGAGACAGCAAAGAGCACGCAATTTAATCGCTTTATCTATTCATTGGGTATTCGTGAAGTAGGTGAAGCCACGGCGCGAGCGTTAACCAGTTACTTTACCGAGTTGGATGATCTAATGGCGGCAGATCAAGAAGCCTTAGTAGAAGTGGAAGATGTGGGGCCTATTGTTGCTCAACATGTACGTTTGTTTTTTGATCAGGAATTGAACCGAGACACCATTAAAGGTCTGTTAGAGGCGGGTGTTGTCTGGGAGAAAAAGCATCAAGTATCTGTTGATGAATTACCGCTTTCGGGCAAAACCTATGTGGTAACGGGGTCATTGAATCAATTTAGCCGCGATCAAGTAAAAGACAAGTTGCAAGCATTAGGCGCAAAAGTGAGTGGGTCGGTTTCTGCAAAAACAGATTGTCTTGTTGCGGGTGAAAAAGCTGGCTCAAAGCTCACTAAAGCACAGTCTCTTAACGTGCCTATCATTGATGAAGCAGGTGTGATTAATTTGCTAACTCAACATGGAGCGATCTAATTGGATACTTTAATACCTTATGATTCGTTAGCGTCGGACACCTTAGAAACCATTTTAGATGATATTGTGTCGCGTGATGGCACGGATTATGGCGATTATGATTTGTCGGCAGCGCAAAAGCGCGAGCAGGCGTTGCGATCGTTGCGAAGCGGGGAAGCGGTTCTGTTATTTGATACAGAGAGCGAAACCATAAAGATGATTCCTAAGAGCGACTTAAGTCATTACGACCTCATGTGAGGTCGTAATGCGCACGACTACTGTAACGTCGTGTAAAAGTCTTTTGCTGTTTCGCTATTCAGTGCACTCTCGAACACAATGATTGATATTGTGATCCATGGCTCTTGATGGGTCTTCTCCCATATTACGACCAACTACTTTTGCTGGAACGCCAGCGACTGTAGTGTGATGTTCTACGGCTTCTAACACCACGCTACCTGCACCAATTTTTGCCCCTTCGCCAATTTCAATGTTGCCAAGGATTTTTGCCCCGGCGCCAATTAATACACCAGTGCGAATCTTAGGGTGACGATCCCCGTGCTCTTTACCTGTACCGCCTAGAGTAACCGATTGCAAAATAGATACGTTGTCTTCAATAACACAGGTTTCGCCAACCACAAGGCCTGTGGCATGATCTAACATGACACCGCAGCCGATTGTTGCCGCAGGGTGGATATCAACACTAAACACCATGGACATTTGCCCCTGAAGGTACAAAGCTAAACTTTTTCGGTTGTTTTTCCATAGCCAGTTTGCTACTCGATGAGTTTGCAAGGCGTGGAAGCCTTTAAAAAATAGCAAAGGTGTTGTAAGAGTGTCGCAAGCGGCATCTCTTTCTTTTATCGCTAAAATATCTTGCTCGATGCATCTGACAATGCCAGAGTGAGTATCTGCCATGGCTTCTTCGAATACTTCTCGTAATACCATAGCGGGAATTGATATGCTGTCTAGCTTACTAGCGAGTAAAAAGCTTAAAGCAGAACACAATGATTCATGGCGCAAAATAGTGGTGTTGAAATAACTGGCTAAAATAGGTTCATCTTGGGCAAGCTTTTCTGCTTCCATCTGTAAGGATGACCATAAATTGTCAGAAGTCACGGCATGACGCATTGTTGTACTCAAGGGGTATTCACCTATATCGATTCACGTTTAGAATGTAGGTTATAAGGTTAGGGTTAAACATTACAAGGGGCAATGTGAAGATTGCTCAAAAAGATGGAGATAATATGTCTAAAAAAAATGTTGCTGATGCATTGCATATCTTTTATGAATTAAATACTGCGTTTTCCGATGCTTATTGGGAAACCAATGATATTAATCAGAAAGATCGCTTTTTTGCGATGAAGGGCATATTGCAGGATGAACTTGATGAATTGCATAAATTGAGCCTACAGGATCACGTTTATCCTTATGAGCCAATTAATCCAAGTTTGCTTCAACTGAGTGATAAGTTACGAGCTTTATTGCCAGAACTTAATCGATATGTATTCCGACCTCAAACTTCTAATCGATTCGTTGAGCTCATTCCAAGTGCTTGTGAGTTGTTTGAGTCATAAGGAAATAGTGTGGCATGCATCACTGCATTGCGTTTTCATGAGCAATGCAGTGAATAAAGTGTGCCATGTTAAAGGCTTCGTCTTAGGTCGCGAATGATAAAACGGCTTGGGTGCAGTCTATGGCTTACTTGTTGTTCTAAAGGAGAAGGAGTTCCCGTAATTAAGCTGGCGATATAACTGCCGCTTAATGGTGTTGAAATAAGTCCTCTCGATCCATGTCCAATATTGATATAGAGCTGCTTTATCGGCTCGGCAATGTTATTGCTTTGCCATTTAGCGTTCTTGGTTAGGCTTGAGTAAGCTTGCTGATAGATGTCTTCCGATTGAACAGGGCCAACAATTGGTGTGTAATCTGGTACAGCACATCTAAAAGATACTCGTCCTCCGCAGTCTTCACTATTAAAAGTCTCTTTTGGTAATAAAAGCAGGCTTTCCAAAATAGCTAAGTTTCGTTTGTGTCCTTCTTCTCTTACTTGGCCATCTTGATCTTTTAGATCGTAAGTGGAGCCAAAATGCAGCAAGCCATTTATTGACGGGGAAACATAGCCAAACTCACAAAGTACTTTGTCGAAATTTATTTTATCGGCAGATTCTCCCATGGCTTCGCACGCTGACTTGGCTTTTTCTATATCAATAAACGAGACTTGCCCCCGAATCGGATAGTCTGGCATATTTGGTGTCATGTCTAAGGCTTTGGTGTCATTGGCTGTACAAAGCACTACATGAGAGAAGTCAGTTTTAAGATCGGCAGATCGAGCCTGCCAGCCAATAGTTTGATCATTTGTCTTGATGGCAGAAAGGTCTTCAAGCTTAGTGTTTAAGCAAACCTTAATATTGTCATGAGACAAAAGAGTCTTGCAAAGCTCTGTCAGAACGACCCAGCCAGATAGCGGTAAGAGTAAACTGCCTTCTCTGTCTTTTGAGGCTTGCAAAATAGTTTCAGGGTATAGCTTTTCATTGAGCAACTTTTGAAAGCGTTCGGCTTCTTTATCGTGCTTCGGTATTTGTATTAATCCGCAGGCGTCCCAGAATTGTTTGTTTGTATCTAGGCTGGAATATAAGCGAGTCGCATGTAGATAAGCGGATAGATAAAAACGATTTACGGGTGTGTCCTGCGCAGCCAATTTAGGGTAAAGCATTCCTTGAGGGTTACCTGACGCGCCGCCAGCAATACAGTCACCTTGTTCCCATACCTCGACTTGTATGCCTTGTTTAGCAAGAGCGTAAGCTGTATTGGCACCTGCTAGTCCAGCACCCACGACCAATACCTTAGTGATGTCTTGAGTGTCATCTTGGCGAAGGTTGAACCAAGATTGTCCCTGAGACATGCGTTCAGTCAATGGGGCTGTTGTGGTGTTTAGAACGCCAACGGTCATTTCTCTTTTCTGGCCAAAGCCTTTTACTTTGCGCACGTCAAAGCCAACGCTTTGTAACCCTCTACGTACAATACCTGCTGCGGTAAAGGTTGAGCAGGTCGTGCCTTGGTGGCTAAGGCGATGGATATGGTGAAATAGGTTATCAGACCACATTTCAGGGTTTTTACTTGGTGCAAAACCATCTAAAAACCAAGCATCGACGTCTGCATCAAGCGCCGCGAAACCGTTTTCTGCTTCACCAAACCAAAGCGTTAATTGGATTCGCCCTTGTTCTAATTCAATGCGATGGAAGCCATGGCACACCTCTGGGTAGGCATCGATTAGTTGCTGACTAAAATGGCTTATAGATGGCCACATTTTTAATGCGTCAGTCAGCATGCTTTTGGTCATGGGATATTTTTCGACCGAGATGAAGTGCAACTGTTTATCGCTGCCCGCCTCGACTAAAAAAGCCTGCCATGCACATAAAAAATTTAGCCCTGTACCAAAGCCTGTTTCAGCAATCACGAAGGCGTTTTTTTGAAGTGATGCCCAGCGTTCGCTTAACTGATTGTTTTTTAAAAAAACGTGGCGTGTTTCTTCCAGTCCTGACTCTTTGTCAAAATAAACATCGTCAAACTGGTTGGAGTGAGGCGCGCCATCCTCACCCCAACTTAATGCAGGGGATTCCAACTGGTAACTAGTTAACACGCGTGATGCTCTCGATAATAACTGGTGTCTTTGGGACATTTTGGTAGGGACCAACTGTAGAGGTTGGTACAGCAGAGATGGCATCAACGATATCCATTCCCGAAATGACCTTGCCAAAAACAGTGTAGCCGGCCGCACCGCGGGCACCGTCATTCAAAAAGGTGTTATCAACTTGATTGATAAAGAACTGCGATGTGGCGCTGTTCGGATCTTGTGTACGCGCCATGGCAAGTGTGCCACGATTATTAGCCAAGCCATTGTCACCTTCATAGGCAACGGCTTGATGGGTTGTTTTTCGTTCTAGGTCTTTCGTAAAGCCACCGCCCTGAACCATAAAACCACGAATAACGCGATGGAAAATCGTGTCGTTATAGAAACCTTCATCGGCGTAACGAAGAAAGTTAGCAACAGATTTTGGTGCGGCTTCATCATTTAGATCAACTCGAATCGAACCTTGATTTGTTACAATATCCACTTCGGTGGCGTTTACTTGGGAGCAAAGGGTGAATAAAGCCAGACCAGTGATAAGATATTTACGCATAGTGCTACTTCCTAATTAAATGTATGGGCAATAGTATTGGGTATGTCTTGACGTTCCAAGACGTCGAGTGAAAATTTTGGAGAAAAAGCGAATGCGAACTGCAGCCGTAGAAATTGAATATTGTACCTTATGTCGTTGGATGTTGCGTGCGGCATGGTTATCCCAAGAGCTATTGACAACCTTTGATGACGATATCAAGAGCGTCACATTGATACCAACCCAAGGTGGGATCTTTAAAGTTAGGGTGAATGGAGAAGAAATTTGGTGCCGTAAAAAAGAAGACGGTTTTCCAGAAGCGAAAGTACTAAAGCAGAGAATGCGGGATGTGATTGACCCTGAACGAGATCTTGGGCATTCGGATGTGAAGAAATAACGCCCTCCCAGCCTCCCCCTTAGCAGAGGGAGGGGCTAAAAGCTTCAAGGGAAGGGTTAGCGGGTGTTTCTTTTAGGCGTTCGGAAAAACTTGCTTGAACGGCTTAACAGTCACATTTTCATAAACGCCAGCGGCTACGTAAGGGTCTGCGTCTGCCCAAGATTTCGCTTCTTCAAGGCTGGCAAACTCAGCAATAACAACACTGCCACTAAAGCCCGCATCGCCTGGATTTTCTGAGTCGATGGCTGGATTTGGTCCAGCTAATACTAAGCGACCCTCATTTTGTAGGGCCTCCAATCGAGCTAAGTGAGCAGGGCGAGCCTGCATGCGAGCGCTAAGGCTGTTTGCTACATCTTCACCAATAATTGAGTACAGCATTGTTATTCCTTATTTTGCAAATGCGATGATAAATAAATGCCTTGTAGTATGATAAATACAATGGTCATTCCTAATAAACCGAACAATTTAAAATCTACCCAAATTTCTTCGCTATATGAAAACGCGACATATAAATTGGTGACACCAGATATAATGAAAAAGCCAACCCATGCAAGGTTTAATGTTCGCCATACCTTGAAAGGTAAATCTAATTTATCACCCATCATACGTTGAATAATGTTTTTATCACCAATGAATTGACTGCCTAAAAATGCAATCGCAAACAAACCATTTACAATTGTTGGCTTCCATTTAATAAAATCACCGTCTCCAAGTAGAACTGTTGCTCCACCTAGCAGTACAACTAATGCCAGAGAAACCAAGTGCATCTTTTCTACTGTTCTGTTTTTGAACCAAGTGAAACCCACTTGAAGTATGGTGGCGGGGATCAAGATAGCTGTTGCTAAAATGATATTGCCTGTCATTTTATAAACAACGAAGAAGATAACAATAGGAAGGAAGTCGAACAGTATTTTCATATAAAAATCCAGTGAATGTATACTTAAATGTATGTATGCTGGACTTATGATAACCACCATTCCTTTTAAAGAACAGCCAATCTATGCCTGAAGCAGCAAGTTATCGAAAAGTCGATTTACATACACACTCTACGCGTTCAGATGGTCGTTTATCGCCAACGGAACTTGTCGATCTTGCCGTTGAGCAGGGCGTTTCCTTGTTTGCTCTTACTGATCATGACACATTAGATGGCATTGCAGAGGCGAGTCAGCGAGCTTCTGAACATGGACTTAGTTTTATTCATGGTGTCGAGTTGTCAACGCAATGGAATGGTATTCCTTTGCACATGGTTGCTTTGGATTTTTCCTTAGATAACGTAGCCTTGCTGTCTATTGTGAATGAAAATCAGGCGATTCGTCTTGACCGAGCCAGACGGATAGCCGACTTATTGGTTAAACAGGGGCTACCTGATTTATATGATGAAGCGGTTGCTTTGGCGGGAGAGAGTCAGCTTGGACGACCACATTTTGCCACTTTGTTGGTAGAAAAGGGTTTTGTAAAAGATACTAATAAAGCGTTTGATCGTTACCTTGGTAATAAAAAGTTAGGCCAGTTGCGTGATGTTTGGCCGGAACTAGAAGATGTTTTAGTGGCTCTTTCAGGTCAGGGAGTTGAGCTGGTTTTAGCTCATCCTAAGCGCTACCCTTTAACTGTCACCAAATTAAAACGTTTATTGGGTGATTTTAAAAAATGGGGTGGAACCGGGCTTGAAGTCGTTTCAGGAAATGAACGCCCTGATAGTGTTCGTTTGCTTGAACGCTTATCCCGAGAGTTTGATTTAAAAGCCTCTGTAGGAAGTGATTATCATGGACCCTTTGGTCCGTGGATGCAGGTTGGTAAGTTTACCCAAATACATGAAAGTGAGGTGGATTTAGTGTGGCGAGCTTGGCCGTAGTGCTGATTATTCATTAGGACTATTGAGTTGGTTATGAGTTATCGATTATATATTTTTCAGTGGAGAACAGGTTGAGTCAATTTTTTCAGATACACCCAGAAAACCCGCAAGCGCGTTTAGTAAAACAGGCAGCGGAAGTGATTCGTAATGGTGGCGTTATTGCGTATCCAACAGACTGTGGGTATTCGCTTGGCTGTCATTTGGGCGATAAAGAAGCGTTAGATAGAATTCGTGCTATTCGTCGTTTGGATGATAAGCATAATTTTACCTTGGTGTGTCGTGATTTGTCTGAAATATCAACCTACGCACGATTTGATAATCGTTTGTATCGGTTGTTGAAAAATAATACGCCTGGCCCCTACACTTTTATATTTAATGCCACATCGGAAGTACCTAGACGATTATTACACCCTAAAAGAAAGACAATTGGTATTCGTGTTCCGAATAACAACATAGTGTCTGCGTTATTAGAAGAATTGGGTGAACCAATTATGAGCGTTTCTCTTATTTTGCCTGGAGAAACGGACCCAATGACAGATCCGTATGATATTCGCGATACGTTGGAACATGCGCTAGATTTAGTCATTGATGGCGGGTTTTGTGGGCTGCAGCCAACAACGGTAGTAAAAATGGATGCAGATAGTATTGAAGTTGTACGTGTTGGTGCAGGTGATCCTGCTCCCTTTCTGTAAAATCTTTAATATTCAGCTGTCAAGGCCCATGCCGTGTGGCTTATAATGTGTAAAATGATTAATTAATATTACTAAAACTGGGTTGCTGAGAAGCATTCCCTCTAAGAGGTTCGTAATGGACGAGAAGTTACAAAAAGTATTAGCAAGAGCGGGTCAAGGTTCACGTCGTGAAATGGAAACCCGTATTCGTGAAGGTCGTGTATTGGTTAATGGTGAAGTTGCTACATTAGGCGACCGCGTTAGCGTTAAAGATACGATCACAATAGATGGTTATTCTATTATTGCTACCGAAGCCGGTGAAAATCGCCGGGTTATTATTTATAACAAACCAGAAGGTGAAGTCTGTACTCGTAAAGACCCAGAAGGTCGACCGACTGTGTTTGATAAACTGCCAAAATTGCGCGGAGAGCGTTGGATTGCCGTTGGCCGTTTGGATATTAATACTTCCGGTTTGCTGCTTTTCACCACAGATGGTGAGTTGGCAAATCGATTAATGCACCCTTCAACCGAAATAGATCGCGAGTATCTTGTCCGCGTGATGGGTGAAGTTACTGATGAAAATCTGGCTACCTTGAAAAAAGGCGTTATTTTAGATGATGGTGTTGCCAAGTTTACCGACATTGTTGATGGCGGTGGTGAAGGTATTAACCGTTGGTTCTATGTTTGCTTGATGGAAGGTCGTAACCGTGAAGTTCGTCGTCTTTGGGAGTCTCAAGGCGTAAAAGTGAATCGTCTTAAACGTGTTCGCTTTGGTCCTGTCTTCTTGCCGTCAAAAGCAAAAGTTGGCCGTTGGGTCGAGATGGAAGACAAAGATGTTAACTCTTTATGTGCCATGGTTGATCTGAAACTGTCAGAATTGACACCAAAGACGCAGCAAGAGAAATTGGAATTAAAGCGTCATAAAAACAAAGCGACGGCTGGCGGCGCTCGTCGTGCGCCACCAAAAGGCTTTGATTGGCAGAGCAATGACAAGCCTGAGTTTAAACCCAAAAAACCAGGTAAAAGATCATTTCGTTAAGATAAAAATTGCTTAGGAGTTGTAGAAGCATGGTTCGCTGGATAGTTGCATTGATTGTTGTCTTGTTCGTAGGTTTCTTTGTATACGTCAATATAAGTAATAAATTGCCTGAGGGACTTGGACTAACGGATGGTGAGTTGATGCCTTGTCCTTCTTCACCGAACTGTGTTTCTACACAAGCATCTCCAGAGGATGTGGAACACTACGCGGAAACAATCGTCTACACTGGCGACCGTATGAAGACTCAGTTGTTGATTGAGTCTTTTATTCTAAACAATGGTAACGCTCATCTGGTTAGCAGCACATTGGGCTATGTTCACTTTGAAGTGAAAAGTCCTCTGGTTGGCTATATTGATGATGTTGAGTTTTATCTACCAGCTGCCGACAGTGTGGTGCATGTACGTTCTGCTTCCCGAGTTGGTTATTCTGATTTTGGTACTAACCGCGAGAGAGTTAGACAAATTCAAAGTCTTCTAGTAGATTGATTTTAAAAGAGTTGATTTATAGCGCTTGATTTTTTAATACTGAAACAATAACAACTGGACGAGGATTGCCCATGAGCATAGATGACAACAGAAGCATTTTGATTGTTGAAGACGATGAGCGTTTGGCGTTACTTACTCAAGAGTACCTGCAGAAAAATGGCTTTACTGTTGGGATCGAACCTGATGGGCGCAAAGCGATTTCTCGTATTGTTGATGAACAACCTGCTTTGGTTATTTTGGATCTTATGCTGCCAGGGGCAGATGGTTTTACGGTATGCCGCAGCGTCCGTAATGACTACAAAGGTCCTATTTTGATGTTAACCGCTCGAAGTGACGATGTTGATCAAATATTAGGGTTAGAAATCGGTGCCGATGATTATGTGTCTAAACCTGCCAAACCTAGAGTTTTGTTAGCTCGAGTTCAATCTTTACTTCGTCGCAGCACACAAGATGTAGATCTGACGATTGATGTTTCTAAAGAAGAACAAAATTTAGTTTTTGGTCCTTTGACGATTGATAATTCTCGCCGTGAAGCATGGTTGAGCGAGGAAGAGATCGAATTAACCAGTGCGGAATTTGATTTGTTATGGTTGCTGTCGAGTAATGCCGGCCGCATCTTGAGCCGAGAAGAGATTTTTGGTGAGTTGCGTGGTATCGAATACGACGGTCAAGATCGCTCGGTTGATGTTAGAATTTCTCGTATACGTTCAAAAATTGGTGATGATCCTATTCATCCCCGTCGTATAAAGACTATACGAAGTAAAGGGTATCTATTTGTAAAAGAAGTATAAATAGAATGCGGGCTGAAATGTGGCGGTTATATCGACACCTTATTTTTGGGGGTGTCGTTATTGTGGTGTGTTGTTACATCGTCATGGAATTCACCCAAATTCGGTTTGGTACATCAAAAGCTGAACAATTACTTTGCGTTGATGCTGAAATTAGTTCTGCGATACTCCTTTCAGGTATTAAAAAAAATCTCTCCGACTCCCAATTTAATTGGGCTTCTGAGTCTTCAGGTCCACTTTCTATCGAGCCCATTTCTTCTCTTATCGCCGATAAGAAATGGCTTAAGCTCCCCAATAACAAATATCAAATTACATTCGGTAAAAACGATGAGCCTGTTCTTATTGGGCATGCTGATCAGGGTAGCCCTCTGTTTAAAATAGAGTCGTTGTTAAGGCAGTTTTTGTTAGCAAATGACGTCTCCTACCATGATAAAGTTACCTTGCTAAAAAGTATGTCTTGCCTTTCTGTGGAGGATGTTTCCTACACGGTTTCTAGCCCACTAACAGCCGTTGCTCTTGTGAGTGGTGCCTATAGTGAATATGGCTTTGTCTGGAAGGATGAGGGAGCCAATAATCCCGTTTATTTGTCTGTTGTTCATGATGATAATGTGTCCTTGACTTTAATTGTGGTCATTGTTGTCGGTGCCGGCATTGCCATTATGTTACTGCTAATTTGGCGCGAGCTAATCTCATTGGACTTTAAACGCAAAACATTCGAAAGCATTACTCGTCAAATTGCTCGTGGTCGCAGTGGTTTACCGAAAGAGATTCCTGATAGCAGTGGCACGCTGAAAGAGTTAGCGTATTCATTTGATTCCATGTCTTCGCATATTCAGCGGCTATTAAAAGTACAGCGCGAAATGATTAATGCTATCTCTCATGAGTTAAGAACGCCCATTGCTCGTTTACGCTTTGGTTTAGAAGTGATGAAAGATGAAGTTGACGATGATGTGGCTAAAACGATTGAAGCACTTGAAGGGGATGTTGAGGAGTTGAATACACTGGTTGATGAAGTGCTAACTTATGGAAAGTTAGAGGAGGGCTCATTGGCTCTTAACTTCAAAGAACTGTCTATTTCTCAGTTAGTTGGCGATATATTAAAACATAATCATTTATTGCTTCAGCATCTCAATGTTGAGGTGAATATTAATGAAACTGATCTAGTTTTAGCTGATGAGCATCATTTGAGTCGAGCATTGCAGAACCTTATTTTAAATGCCTCAAAGTACGCTGCTGGTAAAATTGTTATTACTTTTTCTCATGATGAAGAGCGTTGGCAGTTAGATATTGAAGATGATGGGCCAGGCATCGCATTTGAAGATAGGGATAAGGTTTTTATACCTTTTCAGCGATTAGATAACAGTCGTACACGTGCTTCTGGTGGCTATGGATTAGGGTTGGCGATCGTGCAGCGAATTGCTTTTTGGCATGGTGGTGCAGTATTGATCGATGCCAGTGAATCTGGCGGAGCTAAGTTCAGTTTGATTTGGTCTCGTAATCAGCATCAGAACTCTCTGTCCTGATGCTGTACCTGTAACGATTACTGCGCTTGCCAATACTTTGTTAAAAATAGACTCGCTTATTCATGGATTTAGCAAAATGGGCTCATTTATAACCCATAAATTCGGCTCTGGCTTCCTGCGTCGCCCTAATAACTACATCCATGTCGTCACTCACTTTTTCGTCTATTTTTGCCTCGTCTAGGCTTCGCTCGTGAAATCGTTTGAAAGTTGGTTTTGAGTGATGTTTTTAAAGTTCTGGCGCTAGAATACCTTTTAGATTTTTAAAGCAGGTTTTTGATGCGGTAGAAATCAGGTCTTCCATATAGGCGTTCTCGCGCTGATCCTTCCTGATGGCCAAGTAGAGTTTGCACCACACCCCTTCTTCGCCCAGCGACTTAGTAATGACGTATTGTCGATTTGTGTATTCTGTTAAGGCCCAGTTTGGTAAGCAGCATACCCCCCGCCCACTTGCCACTAACTGCATCATCATCAATGTTAATTCACTGTGACGAATTTTAGCTGGCGACACATCTGCAGGATTTAAGAAATGTTTAAAAATATCCAGTCTTTCTATTTCTACCGGATAGGTAATGAGTGTTTCTTTCTCAAAATCTTCAGGTGTTAGAAAATCTTTTTTTGCCAAAGCATGATGTCGAGACAAGGCGACCTGAGATTCATATTGAAACAATGGAATGTATTCAATATTCGGAATGTCTTGTGGATCGGATGTCACAACCAAATCCAAATCACCTCGAGCAAGAGCTGGTAATGGCATGAATCCAAAAGCGGTAGATAGGTCGAGTTCGACATCAGGCCAATGTTCGCGGAAGTGGTCAATTGTCGGCATAAGCCACTCATAGCAACTGTGGCATTCGATAGCTATGTGCAAGCGTCCACTTTCACCTTCAGCAAAGCGTTGTATGTCGCGCTGAGCAGAGCGAAATGAAAGTAACACATCATCGGCAAGCTGCAATAAACGCAATCCAGCACTGGTAAAGCGGACGGGTTTTGTTTTTCGGATGAAAAGTGGGCAACCGAGTTTCTCTTCTAGATCTTTGAGCTGATGCGACAAAGCGGATTGTGTTAAGTGAACTCGTTCAGCGGCTTCGACTAAGCTGCCAGTTTCTCTGAGGGCGGTCAGTGTTTTTAAATGCCTAACTTCAATAATGCTCATAGTACTTCACTGTTGATGCTTACCCATATTTAAGAGTCTTATAGTTAAGAGGACCATTTTTAAAAGCCCGATACTTAAGAGTCAACGTTTAGAAGCTCAATGCTTTGATATAAAAAAGCTCGTAGGGAAGCTTAATCCTTACGAGCCTTGATATTGTGTTAGTGGCAAAGCAAAAATTCAAGTAGTGCTTTTTGTGCGTGCAAACGGTTTTCTGCTTCGTCCCAGACAACACTATCTGGGCGGTCTATTACGTCCGCAGACACTTCTTCACCTCGGTGAGCGGGCAAGCAGTGCATAAACAAAGCATCAGGATTGGCTTTCGCCATTAGTTCACTGTTTACTTGGAATCCATCGAAGTCTTTTAGACGCTGTTCTTGCTCGTCTTCTTGGCCCATTGAGGCAAACACGTCAGTAACAATAAGATCAGCGCCTTTGGCAGCTTCATGAGCGTCATGAAGTACTGAGACTCTATCGGCATGTTCTGCAACCAGATCAGCGTTGGGTTCATAGCCTACAGGACAAGCAATGACTAGATGGAAGTCGAGCATAGCAGCTGCGTTTATATAAGAGTTGCACATGTTGTTACCATCGCCAACCCAAACAACCTTTTTACCTTCGATAGAACCGCGATGTTCCTGATAGGTTTGCATATCAGCCAGTAGTTGGCATGGGTGATAATCGTCTGTTAACGCATTGATAACTGGAACGGACGAGTATTTAGCAAAGGTTTCGACGGTTTCGTGATCAAAGGTTCTAATCATCACCGCATCGACCATGCTAGAAATAACACGAGCACTGTCTTCAACAGGTTCACCGCGTCCTAATTGAGTATCACGAGATGAAAGAAACAATGCGTGGCCGCCAAATTGAGCCATCCCAGCTTCAAATGAAACCCGAGTTCGCGTCGATGACTTTTCAAATATCATCGCTAAAACTCGATTTTTCAGCGGTTGAAATAGAGTGCCTTCGTGATGGATTTTCTTAAGCTCAGAAGCTCGTAGAAGTAACTGTTTTAACTCGTCAGAAGATAGATCCTTCAGAGTAAGAAAATGTCTAGGCGACACGCTAGGACTCCTTGTATGTCTTGAAAAAAGGGAATCGACCAATTTAATACACTCAGGTAGACGAGTAAAGGCTAAATAACAATAGAAAGTCGAAAGGAAAGCTTCTTTTTGGGGTTGTAAATACACCACGAGACCCAATAAACTGATGCAAGTTTAATGATTTTAATAGACTTGAATTTAGTAAGGGCATTAATAATTGATTTGTCCTTGCAAATTGACAGTCGCAGAGCGAGGTTTTTAGTATGAGTAATACAATCGAAACAATTAAAGAGCAGATTAGCAGTAATGATATTTTGCTATATATGAAAGGCAATCCTCGCGCTCCACAGTGCGGGTTTTCATCTCAGGCAGTGCAAGCACTAATGTCCTGCGGCGAGCGTTTTGCATTTGTAAATATATTAGATAATCCTGATATCCGTGCTGAGTTGCCAAAGTTTGCTAACTGGCCAACATTCCCGCAGCTTTGGGTAAAAGGTGAGCTAGTTGGGGGTTGCGATATTATCGTTGAAATGGCTGCAAACGGTGAACTACAGACCTTGATCAATGAAGCAGTTGGCTCTTCTTCAGAAGAGTAAGTTTTTCGTGTTGCTTACAGTAGTAAGTGGCATTATTGAGTTAAACATTAGCCTATAAACATTAAGCAATAAAAGGAGACGTTAAAGATGTCTATTTTAGTTGGTAAAAAAGCCCCAGATTTTACAGTTCCAGCCGTATTGGCTGATGGCCAAATCGTTGATTCTTTCAACCTTGCTGAAACAATCAAGGGCAAATACGCAATCGTGTTCTTCTATCCTCTAGATTTCACATTCGTATGTCCTTCAGAAATTATTGCTATGTCTCACCGCATGGATAAATTCCGTGAAATGGGCGTAGAAGTTATTGGTGTATCAATCGATTCTCACTTTACACACAATGCGTGGCGTAACACGCCTGTTGATCAAGGCGGTATCGGTGCAGTTGAATACACGCTAGCAGCAGATATGGACCACGCAATTGCTAAAGCATATGGCATTGAGTCTGAAGGTGGTGATTCTTACTACCCAGCTGGTGTTGCGATGCGAGCGTCTTTTGTTATTGACCAAAAAGGTATCGTTCGTTCACAAGTAGTAAACGATGAGCCTATCGGCCGTAACATGGATGAATTGGTTCGTGTTGTTGATGCGCTTCAGTTCTTCGAAGAAAATGGTCAAGTTTGTCCAGCAGGCTGGAACAAAGGCGACAAAGGCATGAACACTTCACCTGAAGGTGTTGCGTCTTACCTTGCTGAAAATTCTAAGTCTCTATAAGACGTTTGTTTTATAGCAAGAAAAACACTCACTATTGAAAAATAGTGGGTGTTTTTTTGACTTGAATTCCTGTACTTAAATTATGGTGTATAGGGTTTGGCTTTATAGTTCGTAAAGCTCAAGAGGTAAGCCGTCTGGATCTGCAAAAAAGGCAAATCGCTTACCGGTTAGCTCATCTAATCGGATGTCTTCTGTGATTACACAGTGTTGGTTTAGGTGTTCAATACAGCTTTCTATATTTTCCACCGCAAAGGCTAGATGCCTCAAACCTTGTGCTTCAGGGTAAGAAGGGCGTGCTGGTGGTGATGGAAATGAGAAAAGCTCAATCTGTTGATGCTCATTAATAGCAAGGTCTAATTTATAAGACTGTCGTGCTTCGCGGTAGGTTTCTTTGATAATCTGAAATCCTAGAATTTCATGATAAAAGCGTTTTGAAACTGAATAGTCAGAGCAAATAATAGCGACGTGGTGAACATGAGAAACATTGAACATAGGATTTGTCTTCTTATGGCTCTTATTATTTGGCTTGTGCCTTTAGCTCGTTCGCTACAGCAATGACTTGTCTTCTAAACCATATATGACTGGCATCGTGGTGTAGAAGTGGGCTCCAGATCATTTTTAGTTCGATTTGTGGAATATCGAAAGGTGGTTCTAAAATCACTAGGTCGGGATTTTTTCTATTCACCATGGCAACTTTTTTGGGGAGGGTGGCGATAAGGTCTTGCTCAAGTGCCAAGTGCATAGCTGTATGGTAGCTTCTAGTAAATACGCGAATGCTACGTTTGTGCTCAAGGATTTGCAGTGCTTCATCAACCCAACCTAACTTCTGTACGTCGTTTGGATCCATTCCAACGCCAACTCCGAAACCTGTTTTACTCACCCAAATATGTTGAGCTTGCAAATAGGCATCAATATCAAAATGATCTTTGATAGGGTTTTTTGAACTCATCATGCAGACAAAAGTATCGAACCAGACGCTTTTTTGATGGAATGACTGAGGCAACTCTTCAAAGCGGTTAATCGCCATATCTATTTTGCCAGCCTCAACATCATGAAAAGTAACATCGCTAGGCGTCATTATGTCGAGTGTAATGCCTGGTGCAAATTCCCGCAGACGGTTGAGTAATCGTGGAATAACCGTTGAGGCTGCATAATCACTTGCCATAATACGAAATACACGCGTACTAATACTTTCGTTGAAGTCTGCTTCTGGCTGCAGGGCCTCTTCTAGCTCTAATAGAACTTTACGTACGATCGGCTGCAGACGTAAGGCTTTTTCCGTTGGTTTCATACCTTCACTAGTACGAACGAGAAGGGGATCGCTCAACAAGTCTCTAAGCCGCTTTAAGCCATTGCTCATCGCAGGCTGAGTGATGTTTAGTTGATTAGCAGAACGCGTGACGTTGCATTCTCGTAGCAAAACGTCGAGATAAATAAGCAGATTAAGGTCTATTTTATTAATATTCATACTTTTTATGATTTTTATATCGTTTATATATGGCGTGAATTTATTGTATTGACCTCTGTGTAAACTTCAACCGTAAAATACTAAATATTTGATAGGATTGGCACGGCACAGCATAAGTCGATAAAGCGCTGGGCGTTTTGTGTTAGTGCGGTATTTTTAGGTGTGACGATTAATAGGTTTCGGTTGAGTGCCAGTGGCGTTTGATAAAGTCGTATGAGTCCTGAATTGAGTTCTTGAGATATCGCCATTCGTGACAAGCAGCCCAGCCCCATTTGGTGTATGACGGCTTGTTTTACGGCTTCCATGTGAGCAAGGGAAAGCACGACATTAAGCTGTGGTATGTGGGTTGCGGTGGCTTGTTCTAATATGTTGCGAGTACCTGATCCAGATTCACGCATGACCCAACTGGCTTCCTTGAGATCGTCCCACGATAAATTCTCCGGTCGCTTTTCTTCAGCGGAGCCAAATACCACGAGTTCGTCTTTTAGCCAAACTTGGGTCATTAATTCGGCGTGTTGGCAGTAGCCTTCTATAAAACCGACTTCTGCTTTGCCTGTCAGTAATTGTTGAATCACACTTTGGGTATTCCCAATGTCCAAATTGAAACGAATATTAGGGTGCTGACGTTTAAATGAAGACATTTGTTTAGGCAGTAGATAATTACCTACACTTACGCTGGCGGCCAAATGCAAAGAGCCGCTCAGTTCATCTTCACTTCCCATGCTTTCGATTTGCTCGATCTGACTAAGAACCGCGCGCGCCTGTGGAAGCAGGTGTCTAGCTTGGGGTGTTATTTGTAAGCGTTTGCCATGGCGACGAAAAAGAGGACGACCCAGAAGGGCTTCTAGCTCTCTTAGTGCTTGGCTTGCTGCAGGTTGGCTGATAGAGACCATTTCGGCGGCCGCCGTGACGGAGCCTGTGTGTACAACCGCTTCAAATATTTGTAATTGTCTAAGTGTTATTCGCATTCCGCTATTGTAGCCTTGTTTCTGTTTTGATGAGTAGTGCTATTCTCTTGTTGCGACATAAATGATTAACGAGAGAAATAAAAACACACAAGCCGTTGTGTATTTTGAGAATTTGGTATGAAATATGCTTCAGTTTTAACCGAGAAACTCAGTGCTGAATTAAATGTGGTCTGTGTTATCCGCTTCCACAAGAAGCGATTTTTACAAACCTTTGTTATTAACCAAAAGTTAATACGGCTCTTGTTAAGGAAATCTTATGAAAACCACCCATCGTTGGCTCTCTATCATTGAGGGCTGTCTGCTTGTTGCCTTAGGCCTACATATACTAAATTCTGCTGGATTGCTCATTAGTGGCACGGCGGGCGCGGGAATGATTTTGCTGCGGGTTACGGATTTGTCCTTTGGGCAGTTATTTTTCTTGCTCAATATTCCTTTTTATATTTTGGCTTGGTATACCTTGGGCCGAGATTTTACCTTACGTACTTTTGCTAGTGTTAGCTTGCTGTCTCTACTTTCCGAGTTGATGAAACACTATGTAGTGCTGTCTATTCACCCGCTTTTATCCGGTGCTTTGGGTGGCTTGTTGGTTGGTTTTGGATTGATCATCTTATTCCGACATAATGCTTCTTTGGGCGGATTAAATATTTTATCTGTTTTTTTAGAGCGCCGATTTGGTATTCATGCCAGTAAAACAACATTGGTTGCGGATATTGGCATATTGATGGCCGCGGTGGTATTTCTTGATTGGAGTCATTTAGGCTACTCATTGCTTGCCTTTTTATTATTAAGTTCTGTCGTTGGCCGTTATCATCGCCCTCCTAAATGGGCGCAAATCGCTATGTCGGATGCTAAAGCTTAAAATTCTTCAATTTATTCCTTCATTTGCTTTCTGTGAGCACGCATTAAAAGTGGACAAAATACGATCCATATTAGTGCGTGTTCCGTATCTAATCTAAGCCTTTAACTATATAGCAAAGCCCTGATATTTTTTGTCTATAGATTACGTCTCGGTTTTTTGCTGAGAATAAGCTTTACAATTCTCTACAAGTCATCGCTTTGCTTCGTCGTACAATGAGTTTTCTGTTCGCTTGAAATATCATTAAATTTGGGTGTTAGACTTTTTATGGAAACAACTTAAGTAGATCTTCAGTAATAAACAGAGGTAGTATTTACTAAAGGGTTGTTCGGTCGTGGTGTTTTAATTACTTTATTTAAGTGATTGTTAAATCATAGAAAAGGTATAGCTAGGTATGAAGCAGTCTCCAACAGTGTTAATTGTCGATGATGTGCCAGAGAATTTACGCGTTTTAAAGGAAGTTATGGATGCATTGGATTGCCAAATTTCTGTGGCCAATTCCGGTGAGCGAGCTTTAGAACTGCTAGAAAGAACCCAGCCTTGTTTGATTTTATTAGATGTCATGATGGGAGGCATTGACGGATTTGAAACCTGCCGTCGAATTCGATGCCACCCACATCATAAAGATGTCCCCATCATATTTGTTACTGCGTTGGCAGATGATATAAGCCGTGGCTTTGAGGCCGGTGGCAACGACTATATAAGCAAGCCTATTCGAATTGAGGAAGTGCGTTCGAGAGTACAGCATCAGCTGGAAAAATTTCAGTTGGTGAATGAGTTAAGAGAGCTTACCTCTTCGTTAGAAGAAAAGGTTCGTGATCGTACTGCTGATCTTAACTTAGTGAATCGAAACCTCAGAAAAGAAGTAAATGAAAGGCGTTACATGCAAGATAGACTTAAGTATCTTGCTCAGCACGACTTTGTTACTCAACTTTATAACCGCGATGCATTAGACGAACACATTTCTCATCTGATTTCCGAAGTCCAAGCAGAAACCTCCGAACACGTACCGTATTTTATTTTGATCGATGTAAACGAATTTCGTCTGATTAATGATTCTTGTGGATGTATAGCGGGAGATGAGTTATTGCATCAGTTGGCCGTCATGATGAGTGAGCTCGCCGATCCACAACGGGATTTTTGTGCCCGTTTAAGCGGTGATAAGTTTGCCATTGTCATCAGTCAAGGCGGTAATGAAGCGGTCGAGTCTTTTTTCCGTTTACTCCAGCAAGGTTTTAAAGAATTCGCATTTGTCTGGGATGAACGCCAGTTCAGAATGACGGTGACGCAAGTTGCTATTCCTATTACGCTGGATATGGTGTCTTTTGAGCAAGTTGTGATGCTGGCGGATGAAATTTGCTATTCAAGCAAAAAGTCGGGCATTCATTCTCGAATTATCAAAAATGCCAAAGATCTTGCTTATGACGAGCACCGAGGTAATTTGAATTGGGGGCTGCGCATTATTGATGGCCTTGATAAAGATTTATTTGAAGTACATTTTCAGCAAGTCTGTTCATTGATCAATGATGAACCCAAAAAGAAAATCGAAATTCTAGTTCGGCTGAAAGATGAAGAAAATGGCGGTTTGATTTACCCCAATGACTTTATTCGAGCAGCAGAACGATTTGGCATTGTCTCCAAAATAGATCGCTGGGTGATTAGTAATACCATGCAGCAACTGTCAGATCGTGCCGATTTATGGGAACAAATTGACCAAGTTGCTTTAAATGTATCCGCGCTTTCGGTGCGACAGTTGAATTTTGCGGAATTTATTGTTGAGCAATTACAGTATCATCAATTAGACGGTAGCAAGTTTTGCTTTGAAATCACCGAAACAGAAGCACTAAATAACTTTGCTGATACTCGCCGGTTTATGTCTTTGCTCCATGAGCATGGGTGTACGATTGCGTTAGATGATTTTGGAACTGGTTTCTCATCTTTTGCCTATCTGATGGATTTGCCATTTGATTTAATTAAGATTGATGGCATGTTTGTGAAAGACATGCATATCAATGAGATTCACTTCGGCATGGTTGACTCGATCGTCAAGCTGGCCAAAATACTCAATAAACCCGTCGTGGCCGAATTTGTCGAAAATCAAAGTATTGTTGATAAGCTTAAACTTTTGGGTGTTGAGTGGGGGCAAGGGTATTTCTTCCACAAACCAGAAAAACTTTAGGCGACGATTTTAAATGATAAAACAGCGTTTTTTTTGATGCTTTTAGGGATGAATCATGGATATAGAGTTTCCCATACTACTTAAAGTTTTTGCTGGCCTGTTTTGTCTGACCGCTTTTGTGCTGGTCGCTTTCCAACTTGTTTTTCTTTTTCGTTTTAAGTCCTTACAGCGTCGTTATTCAAGAGCGATTTTGGCAACCAACGCTGGTGTTTGGGAGTGGTTTCCTGAAACCGGGCGTATGTATGCTTCTTCTGAATTTTTTATGCAGCTCGGCTTTGAAGAACAAAAAACACCTAAGAGCCTTAGTGATTTACTAGCGTTTTTGTCACCAGAAGATCAAATTACTTTTAATAGATGGACAACCGAGTTACTTGAGCCTGAAACGGATCATGCCCACAAAGTTATACGCCTACAGATTAAAAATCACCTAAATAAACCTTTCTGGATAGAAATGCGCGGTAGCGTTACCCGTAGAGATACTCATCAACGTGCTTTGAGTGTTGCTGGTATTTTTGAAGAAATAGGATACTGGGTCGAGACTGAAAACGCTTTGATTGTGGCACGTGAAGAATCCAGACGCCGTGAGCTTCTCTTATCTTCTTTGCTGAATAATATCCCTGACATTGTTTGGTCTAAAGATGAGCAAGGAAATTATCTTGATTGTAATCAGGCTTTTTTAGATTTCAATCAACTGACATTAGATGAAGTTAAAGGCAAAAGTGACTTAGATTTAAACTTGGATGGTAAAGGTGCTTATTATCAAAATGTCGGTGAGATTCCTTTACAAACAAGCATAACATCTCATGAACAAGGATGGGGCTACCCAAAAGATGGCAGCGAGCCTTGTTTGTTCGAGGTTTATCGGGTTCCGGTGATTGAGCCTTCTATAAACTTTAGAGGTACTTTGGGCATTGCTCGTGATATTACAGAACGTCACCAACTTTTTAATCAACTCAAGTTGTTTAAAAGTTTTGCTGATAATTCCGCACAAGGGTTTGCTATGGCAAGCCTTGATGGCGATATATCCTATTTCAATAAAAAAATACGCTCGATGCTTGGTGTCGATGAAGCGGCCAGCGATGACTCTCTGGCAGAACTGAATTATATGGAATTCTACCCAGAAACGAGTCAAAAATTTCTCAAAGAAACCGTGATTCCTTATGTTAGAGAGCACGGAGTCTGGGAAGGTGAATTGGAAGCCAAGAGTTTAGGTGGCCATACTTTTACTACCTATGAAACCTATTTTTTACTGCGTGATGACAATGGTAAGGCCACCTCAGTCGGTGACATCATGAGTGATATCACCGAGCAAAAAAATGTCTCTATGCAACTAGAACAAGCAAAAGAAGCGGCCGAGCAAGCTAATCAGGCGAAAAGTCATTTCTTAGCCAATATGAGTCATGAAATCCGCACGCCGCTCAATGCCATCATAGGTTATGCGCAATTGATCAGTGAGGATAATCAATTAACGGGTGTTTCCAAGACGAGATTTTTATCCATTGCAAGTGCTGGTCATCGATTATTAGGCCTAATAAATGACATTCTAGACATTGCCAGAATTGAGTCTGGACGACTTGTGCTACACGAACAAAAAACCAACCTTTGCCGCGAAGTGGGTCAAATAGGAAAACTGTTTCAAGGACAAGCTCAGGAAAAAAGCCTAGAGCTGATTGTTGAGTGTGATATAGATGAACGACAACTTGTATGGTTAGATCCGGTCAAATTCCAGCAAATCATTACAAATCTACTGGGCAACGCGGTGAAGTTCACTACTCAAGGTTCTGTGAAAGCCGTTGTGCAAATAGTAGAAGATCGAATACATATTAGTATCGAAGACACAGGTCCTGGAATTGAGGCTGAGCTAATGGACCATCTGTTTACGCCGTTTGTCCAAGGGAAAGCGGGTGAGGCGTCTGGTGGAACAGGCTTAGGTTTGTCCTTGTCGACGACTTTGGTCAAACTGATGAAGGGGACTTTGTCCGTTAAAAGCAGCGAAGGTGTCGGGACGCAAATTATTGTCGATTTACCTTTATCTAAAGTGGAAGACAGCGAAGCAATGGACATCGATGAGCAAGATACCTTGCTTAACATGAGGCTCAATAATCCCATTAGAGTGCTGGTGGCGGAAGATGATGAATGGTCGCGAGACATTCTAGTGTCTTTATTGGAAAAGGCCGGTTGTCAGATCATTGAAGCGGAAGATGGCGAACAAGCTATAAAGGCGTTTAAAGTGGATCCGCCAGACTTAGTAATGACTGATATTCGAATGCCTAATAAAACGGGGAGCGACTTATTAAAGTTCATTCAGCAAGAAGACACTGAGCAGCGTATTCCTGTCATAGCGGTGACGGCCTCGACATTAATTCATGAACAGCAAGCACTTTTGGATGATGGTTTTTGGCAAGTCATTGCCAAACCTTATCAGATCGAAGATATCTACAAGGCCTTAGTCACCCACCTGAATGTGAAGTTTGTGCCCATCATAGAGGCGACAGTCTCACAAAATAATACGAGTGAGCTGGCAGAGGTAGATGTTCAAGCCGTCGATTCAGTGCCGTTATTGCATGATCTAACAGCAGCAGATTGGCAGCCATTATTGCTGGCTGCACAAAGTGGTGATGTGCAAACGACCGAAGAAGCATTTCATCTACTGCGCAACTCATTGCCAGCTAGCCAGCAAAAAAACATTCAACTTGCGATCAATCAATTTGATTTAGGTTTGGTGGAAACCTTGATTGCCCAATATTCTGCTCAACAAGAATCAGTTTGAAAAATCATGACTCGCGCTGTGCCATCTTTGTTGTTGTGTGCGCTTACTTTTTTACTGCATGCGCTTCGCTCAAGCCATGTTGAAACCTTTCGGTTTGACATAAATAGGGTGCATAGATAAGGTCAAACAAGACAAATCATAGGGAAAACGCCTACAATAGACGGCTTATGATTTCCTTTTGACTTTAATCAATCGCAACAGGTAGTTCAATGACCCGTTTAGCCTCTAGTGACTTTCCTTTTACCGCAGTAGCGGGGCAAGAGCCGCTGAAACTGGCGTTGATTTTGTGTGCGATTAATCCACAAATTGGTGGTGTCTTGGTCAGTGGTCCGCGTGGATCAGCAAAGTCTACCTTGGCGCGTGGTTTGTCTGGTGTTATGCCCGCTTTACAAGGTGAAGAGCCCGTTCCTTTTGCAACCCTGCCACTTGGCACTAGTGAAGATCGTTTGCTTGGTGCATTAGATTTAGAACAAGTTCTACAAGACAAAAACGTCGCTTTTAAGCCCGGATTATTGAGTAAAGCCCATGGTGGCGTCTTGTATGTTGATGAAGTGAATTTGCTTGCCGATCATTTAGTTGATCAACTCTTGGATGTGTCTGCCAGCGGTGTAAACCGTGTTGAGCGTGATGGCATCAGCCATGAACACGCTGCGCGTTTTTTATTGGTTGGCACCATGAACCCAGATGAAGGCGAGTTGCGTCCACAGTTAAAAGACCGCTTTGGGTTAATGGTTGAATTAGTGAATCAATATAGCCTTGAAGAGCGTGTACAGATTGTTCGTCTGCGAGACGAATACGATCAAGATTCGCAAGCATTTTGTGATGCCTTTAAATACAAACAACGCAATCTAAAAAACAGCATTCGCTTGGCAAGACAAGCTTTGGCGCAGGTGCGCTGTTCTGATGAGTTACGTTTAGAAGTGGCATCACGCTGTCAGCTAGCCAACATAGATGGCGTACGTGGTGATATTGTTTGGATTCGAGCCGCCATGACTCACGCCGCTTGGCGTGGCGCAAATGTCGTTGCTTTGGACGATATTCAAGCCGTCGAAGATTTGGTGTTGGCTCATCGCCGCCAAGCTAACTCTCAGCCTCAAGCATCCAGCCCGCCGCCGTCTCGCCGACCTGACGATTCTCGTTCGCCTTCATTGAATAATAGTAATCAGCCGCAAGATGATCTTTCTCAAGGTAATCTTTCTCAAGACAATCAGACAAATGAGCAAAATGGTTCAGGGGAATGGGGCAGTATGTCGCCTCAAAGCCTTGCGAGCAGCGCGCCCATTAATGTTGCAGTCCATGGTGCGCAGAGTGAACGCCGCTCAGCTCAGTCGCTTATTGGAGAGGTAACGCCGGGAAAGCATAAAGGCAAGCAGCTGGGCGGTTATCGTCCTGATGTGGCGCAATCAATTGACCCTCAAACAGCGGATGGAATTGACTGGTTTCGTAGCATTATCAGCCAGCCGCAAGAATGGCCACCGAAGAACCTGACTCATAAGCCCGCTAAAACCGGTCAATCTGTTTTGCATTTGGTGTTGTTAGATACCTCTGCATCCACCTTGAGCCAAGGCGTTTTTGCCCATGCCAAGGGCGTGATTTTAGACATTGCTAAGCGTGCCTATTTAGCGCGAGAACAGATTGCTATTTTAGGTTTTGGGCAGGAGGGCGTGTCGTCGATTTTGCCAAAAATTCGTGCTCCCAAAGAAATATCTGATTTATTGGAGGATTTAGGTGCTGGTGGCGGTACGCCATTTCGTGTTGCTATCGAAAACGCCAGTCAGTATTTGGCACAGCAGCATAAATCAACGACAGGCTTGCACAGCCAAACTTACATATTGACCGATGGCCGCACTCAAGCCGACGTGTCAGATCTTGTTTTACTGGGCAATACGGTATTAATCGATATTGAAAACGCGCCAGTCAAGCGAGGTCGAGGTCAGGATATTGCCCAGCATTTGGGCGCACAATACGTTTTATTAAATTCGCTCTTAGAGACTGCTTTATGACCACTTCTGTTGTTCATTGTCCCGCGTTATTTTTGACAGCACCCGCGTCGAATCAGGGAAAAACCACCATTACGGCGGCGTTGGCGCGTTATTTTACCAATCAAGACAAAGTGGTTCGTGTGTTTAAAACCGGTCCTGATTACCTTGATCCGCAGATTTTAGCGCAAGCGTCTAAGCAGCCAGTCGAGCAATTGGATATTTGGATGGCGGGCGAAGAGTATTGCCAAGACATGCTTTACCAAGCTGCCCAAGTGGCGGATTTGATTTTAGTGGAAGGTGCCATGGGCATGTTTGATGGCGAACCTTCCAGTGCTGACCTTGCGGCTCGTTTTGGTATTCCCATGGCGATTGTTATGGACGTTAAAGGCATGGCGCAAACGGCTGCTGCGATCGCAACTGGCTTGGCGAATTTCCGTGATGATGTGCAAGTCGCAGGGCTGATTGCCAACCGTTGTGGCAGCGAACGGCATGCGGAATTGATCCGCGATGCGCTACCTGCAAGCTTGCCTTTGCTCGCAACTTTAAAGCGTGATGAAGAAATTACCTTGCCAGAGCGTCACTTAGGTTTGGTACAAGCAGACGAAGTAAAAGACGAACTAGAAGTGCGTTTTGAAGCCGCCGTGGAATGGCTCAAAGAAACTCAAGACACTGGCTTGTTGGCATTGCCTAACGCCGTGCCTTTTTATGCCGCTAAGCAAGTAGATGACAATCAAATCATTGAACAAAGCTTGCTGGGTAAAACCATTGCGGTTGCTAGAGATGCCGCGTTCAGTTTTATCTATGATGCGAACCTGATTGCTTTGAAAAGCTTGGG
Organism: Marinomonas rhizomae; assembly: GCF_024397855.1. Classification (NCBI taxonomy): domain Bacteria; kingdom Pseudomonadati; phylum Pseudomonadota; class Gammaproteobacteria; order Oceanospirillales; family Oceanospirillaceae; genus Marinomonas; species Marinomonas rhizomae. Next base: position 3,247,601 of record NZ_CP073343.1, on the reverse strand, counting down.
CGCTAAGGTGGTGTTTTTCTCGCCCTTGCATGATCAAGCTTTACCCGATGCTGATGCCCTTTGGTTGCCGGGTGGTTATCCTGAATTACACACCAAAGCGCTCTCTGAAAACCTTCCAATGCGCCAAGCCATCAAGGCTTTCTTCCATTCGGGAAAAGGTATTTTAGCGGAATGTGGCGGCATGCTTTATAGCTTGGATGATCTAACCGATTTGGATAATCAGTGTTATCCAATGTTGGGGATTTTAGCAGGTCAAGGCGCAATGCGCGGTAAACGCGGCTGCCAAGGCATGCAAACTGCGGTGATTCCACAAGGTGAAATTCGCGGCCATGCTCATCACAGATCGCGCAGTGCTAATACACCGGAACCGGTTGGTTATGGGCGTCGTCAGCGACATCCAGCACCGGGCGAGGCGATTTATCAGCAGAAAGGCTTAACCGCGAGTTATTTGCATTTGTTTTTCCCTTCGAATTTAGACGTCACTGCTAAGATCTTTTTAGCGGGTCAGCAGGGCTAGCGGATTATGTGGCCTGAAAGTGCTGAATCGCCCGCGCCACTGCGTACTGGTTTAACCACCGGAACCTGCGCGACGGCTTGCTGCGTGGCGGCGGCTCAGGCACTTTTTGCCCAACAACAAGATGCAAGCGTCAGCGTCACCTTGCCCAAAGGCAAAGTAGTCGACCTGCCGATTATCGAGTATCAAGCAATAGACGACGGCATCAAAACCGCCACCATCAAAGATGCTGGAGACGACCCAGACGCGACCCATGGGGCAACCTTATTTGTCGAGCTGAGATTATCGCCAGAGCAGGGCGTACGCTTTCATGCGGCGCAAGGCGTAGGTACTGTGACACGCACGGGTTTGCTGCTTGATGTTGGCGAACCTGCTATTAACCCAGTGCCGCGGAAAATGATGACGGAGCATTTGGAAGGTTTTGCGCAAACCTATCAATATCATGGTGGTTTTGATGTGTCAGTTGGCGTAATCAATGGCGAGCAGATAGCGCAAAAAACCATGAATCCACGTTTGGGAATTTTGGGTGGCTTATCGATTCTTGGCACCACAGGCATTGTGCGTCCGTTTTCTTGTGCCGCTTACATTGCGTCTATTCATCAGGGCATCGATGTAGCACGTGCTAATTCAATCACCCACATTGCCGCTACCACAGGTAATGCCAGCGAAGACGCGATAAAAAGTCATTATCAGCTCGATGATATGGCGTTGATCGAAATGGGGGATTTCGTCGGCGCTGTGCTCAAACACATTAAGAAAGTCGAGCAAACCAACTCTATCCAGCTAAACAGTTCAATTCAGTTACAGAAGCTCAGCATCTGCGGTGGATTCGGTAAAATCAGTAAACTAGCTCAGCATCACATGGATCTAAACAGTCGTGCATCCAGCATCGACCTTGCTGCCTTGGCGCAATTGGCGGCCAGTTTAGGCGCTGAAGCTGAGTTACAAGAGCGCATGACAAACGCCAACACGAGTGTGGAAGCCTTGTCTTTTGCCATGTCTGCAGGATTACCACTGGCCGATTCCATCTGTCAGCAAGCCTTAGACTTTGCAAGACAGTACATTCCCGCTCACATCGAGTTAGAAGTCTGGGCGATTGATCGCAAAGGTCAATTTGTTGGTAAAGCCTTGGATGCTGATTTAACAAAGCGAGATGAGCCATGAAGGTTTTATTATTGGGCGGCACCGCCGATGCTCGCCGTCTGGCTGACTCGTTACATAGAGAGAATGTAAGCGTCATCTACAGCTTGGCGGGGTTGGTTCGCGTGCCCAAGGTGGACTGCCAATTGGTGGTAGGTGGATTTACCCAATTTGGTGGTTTGGCTCGGTACTTAAAAGACAATAACATCGGCGCGATTTTGGATGTGACTCATCCTTATGCGCAAACCATGAGCAGTAAGGCCGTGACGGCGGCTAAAGATGTTGGCATTCCATGCTGGCGTTTTCATCGTCCTGCCTGGCAACAAGAAGAGGCCGATGACTGGAAATATTACCAAGATGAAACCGATTTTCTGGCGCAGCTTGATGGCTTTCGAGTGCCCTTATTAAGCGCTGGGCAAATGAGCGAAGTCTTGCTCAAACGTGTTCTGCAATTGCCGAGTATCGAACGCATTGTTTGGCGAACGGCGGTTGAGCCTAAGTTTGATCTGCCAGATAAGATAGATTGGATAAAAGCCATTGGCCCTTTTGCCTTAGAAGACGAGCGCCAATTGTTAATGGATCACAGCATTGATGTTATCGTTAGTAAGAACAGTGGCGGTTCGGCCACCTATTCAAAGCTTGAAGCCGCCAGAGAATTATCTATTCCCGTTTTATTGCATGCTCGGCCAATTTTGCCAGAAGCCGAGCGCGAATTTAGTGACACGGAAGACTGCTTGAAAGCTTGTTTAGCCGCTTGGGGCAAGGCTTCTACTCACATTAAACATCAACAAAAAGACAACCAACAGTGACTTCTTTAGACGACTCTCAATACAGTTATCAATACGAAAATAATCCTCAAGCCATTGAGAGCGACAGCTTTCGACAAATCCGCGAGTTAACTGATTTGTCTGGCTTGAGCCAAGACCAGCAGCAAGTCGTTATGCGCGTAGTACATAGCCTTGGCTTGCCTGACGTGGCTGAGCAAGTACGCTTTAGTGCCAATGCAACTCAAGCAGGGCGCGAGGCGTTAGCCAACAATGGCGCGATTTTGTGCGACGTGGAAATGGTCAAGCAAGGCGTGACCAAACGCATGATAACGCGAGAGCCATTGTGCTTTTTGAATGATGCTCGTACTGCAGAATTGGCAAAAAGCAAAGGTGAAACTCGCTCTATGGCGGCACTGAGTTTATGGCAACAAGATCTTGCTGGTAGCGTAGTTTTAATCGGCAATGCACCTACGGCCTTGTTTCGCTTGTTGGAAATGATAGAGCAAGGCGCGCCAAAACCCGCCTTAATTATCGGTATGCCGGTGGGCTTTGTCGGTGCAGCAGAGTCGAAAGACGCGCTTTGGCAAGCTCATGAAAAGCTTGGTATTGAATGCATTACCTTGCTCGGACGAATGGGCGGCAGTGCCGTGACATCGGCCAGCTGTAATGCATTGTTGCGCTGCAATCTAAGCGAGTATTATTAGCGCATGCCATGAGCCTTAGTATTCAATGCACTTGCGCCTGTTTCGCAAGCTCAACGCGTCAGCGTGAATCAAATACCAAGGTTCTTGTTATCCGTTTTTTACTCTCGTTAATCCACCTAGCTTAATGTAATGGCATTGAATGGAAGTAGGTTTATGAAACACACACAAATGCCAATCCATGTTATTGGTTTGGGCGTTAATCAAGTGGCGCATCTGGATGAGGCGGCGCAAGCGGTTTTGGCGAGTTTATCGGTGAATGATGTTGTGTTGGGTGCGCCGCGTCAGCATGAAACGATTGCGCGCTATGTTCATCAAGGTCGGCGTGAGGATTTACCCAAGCTAAAAGAGCTAAAAGCTTCCTTTACGCAATGGCAATCTCAGGGTGCAAAACAGGTGGTGGTGTTGGCCTCTGGCGATCCTTTGTATTACGGCATTGGCGCTTGGTTAATGCGTACTTTTTCGCTTGAAAACCTACATTTCTATCCGAATGTTTCCAGTATTCAAATGGCTTGTCATCGTCTTGGACTATCTTTGCAAGACGTGCAGGTGGTGAGCTTGCATGGTCGACCTTTGGCGTCTTTACGTCGTCATTTGCAGTCGAATAAAACCTTGGTGTTACTGACCGATCAATACAGTCAGCCGAAACATATTGCCGAAGAGTGCATAAAAGCTGGGCTTGATAAAAGTGAGATTACAATTTGCGAAGCCCTGGGTTATGAACAAGAAAAAGTCCGCACTTTTGTCGCCCATTCTTTGATAGACGCTGAACTCGAATGTGATCCGCTCAATGTGATTGTGCTGAAAACCAGCCAACAAGCCTCACTTTATCCAAGTTCCGTTGGCATTCCCGATACGTATTTTGTGACAGATAAAGGTGATGGCAAAGGCATGATTACCAAGCGAGAAGTGCGTTTGGCGATTTTGTCTTACATGGACATTCAGCAAGGTGACACGGTTTGGGATATTGGCGCTGGCTGCGGTGGTGTGAGTGTGGAAATGGCCTATTGGCATCCGCGCAGTCAAGTTATCGCCATTGAACATCACCCAGACCGTTTGGCCTGTTTAACTGCCAACCAAGAACGTTTTGGCGTCATGCAGAATTTATCCATTGTCGCAGGGCGAGCACCAGATGTGCTGGTGGATTTGCTTGCCGACAGCAAGAAACATAATGGCAGACCCAATAAAGTCTTTATTGGTGGCAGTGATGGTGAATTGATGGCGTTAATGTCGCAAATATGGAATTTATTGCCTGATGGTGGCTGTCTGATGGTCAGTGCCGTGACGGAAGAAACCAAGTGTCAGGTCATGCAATTTGCCCAACAGCGTGATGAAGCACAAGATGCCGACGAACAGAGTTTGCAGGTGTCGATTGCCAAAGGCGAGCGATTGGCAGGACAGCGATTATTTCGTCCTAGTTTGCCTGTGACGCTTTATCATTTTAGAAAATATACGGCCTCAACATCGGCTATCAATACAAATCATAAGGAAAACGCACAATGAGTGCCTCGGAAACCTCACAAAAAACAGGCCGATTCATTGGTGTTGGCGTTGGGCCAGGGGATCCAGAATTGATCACCTTAAAAGCCTTGCGTTTGATTCAGCGCGCCAGCGTGGTGAGTTATCTGGCTAATGGGGAGGGCGGCTCTCAAGCGAAAACCATCGCCAGTGAAGCGTTCGCCGGTGTGACCCATGCGCAAAATGAAATTGCCATTGTCATGCCAATGTCCACAGATCGTTCATTGGCAAATGAAGCCTACGACAATGGCGCAAAAGCCATTGCCAATGAATTATCGCAAGGCAAAGACGTGATTTTCTTGTGCGAAGGCGACCCGTTATTCTTCGGCTCTTTCGCTTATTTATTAGAGCGTTTAGAAGGTGATTTTCAGTGCCAAGTGGTGCCTGGTGTGTCGTCAATTAATGCCGCATCGTCCGCCTTGAATCATCCGTTAACCGTATTGAAAGAGTCCTTCGCTGTGGTCAGCGGTCGTCATAGCGCAGAGCAAATTGATACCGCATTAGAGCAACACGACAGTGTGGTTATCATGAAGGCTGGGCGTGCCCGTCCGCGTATTCTCATGGCGCTACGTAAAACCAATCGTATGCAAGACGCGAAATACCTTGAATACATTGGCCGTGAGAATGAGCGCATCGTGCGGGATGTATCCACCTTGGAAGACAAAGCTGGGCCGTATTTCTCTTTGTTTGTGGTGACCAAAAGTGAGCGAGGCACTCGGTGATACGCTTTATCGCATTAACGCCAGCAGGTGAACTGCTAGCGAAAAAATTATTGTCTAACGGGACACAGAATAACTGGCCAGATGCGGTTGTCGACTACAAACCAAAACCTTTCGCCGAGTTCGTACAAACAGCGTTTAATAATGGCGATTGGTTAGTATTTATTTGTGCTACAGGCATTGTGATGCGAACGCTCGCGCCCGTGCTGCAAGACAAATACCGAGATCCACCGGTTTTGGTGTTGGATGAAGAAGGTAAGTTTGTCATTCCGCTTTTATCTGGACATGAAGGTGGTGCAAACCAGTGGGGCGCGCAAGTAGCAAAAGCCCTTGGCGCACAGTTAGTGATGACCACAGCGAAGCCTTACTTGAATCCTATTTATACTCTGGGAATGGGCTGCGAACGCAACTGCCCGCTGGAATTTATCGAAAACCTGATGCTGGATGCCCTTAATCAAAAAGGCTTAACGCCCAGCGATATTCACTCTCTAAACAGCATTGACATCAAAGCCGACGAAACAAACCTTATCGCTCTCGCGGTAAAATACCATTGGGACTTCAACACCTACAATGCCCAAGAGCTGACACCTATGGAGTCGCTTCTTAGTACTAAATCTGACTACATCTTCAACACCGTCGGTGTTTACGGAGTCGCCGAATCTGCCGCGTTGTTAGCAGCCCAAATTAAAACCGGCACAGAACCAGAGCTTATCTTGAATAAAATCAAAAACGCCAAAGCGACATGCGCTTTGGCGAGGGGGTTTAAGCTGTCTTGAAAATTATGATGGGCTCATTTACTAATAGAGTTGTTTGGAGCGCATGCAGCTTGTGAAGGCAGAAATTAAACTGAATTTGATTTCATTTATACCACTATATAGAGTTACGTCCTCTTAGCGCTGATATGGTAAAACCCCCAGCGGACTATTTTTGGTCAAGTTATCAATACAATGGTTTAGGTGTTCGGAGTGATTTATTAAAACCACATACGCTTTCATTGGGTAGAACAAAAGAAAAGCTATTTGGTGTCCATCGAGAAATGTTTAAGTATCGGGTAGATGGTCAATTGCTAGAAGACAGTTGTTTAAGTAAGGTGCGAAAGTGATAGTCGCAATGTTCCTTTGATTTTAGGTGGTTGATTCGGCTGGGGATAACCAGTAATCTTATCTCATCAAACACTAAAAGGAATTTTGTAATGTCTTGGTTAATCGCGGCTGTTGTTGCCTCCATACTGGTGTTTTATTTCTGGTATGCCACTATCGTTAGCCGCCGTAATGCTGCAGAGGAAGCTTTGTCTGGGATTGATGTACAGCTTAAGAAACGCACCGATCTGGTTCCAAATATCCTTAAAATCGCTGCACGCTTTATGGAACACGAAAAAGCATTACTCACTGAAATTACTCAGCTACGCACTGAGGTAATGAAGGCGGCAGAAAGAACCGATAGAGCGGGCACTGAAAAACGCTTCGACCTTGAATCTTCGCTGGAAAGTAAACTTTCTGGCTTGATGGTGGCAGTAGAAAACTACCCCGACCTCAAGTCCAATACCAGCATGGTCGAAGCCCAACGGGTATACGCGGATGTGGAAGAGCATATTTCTGCAGCCCGTCGCAGTTACAATGCTGCAAGCCGTCGTTTCAAAGATGCCATTCAAATCTTTCCGGGCTCGGTGATTGCAGCCATGATGGGACTGGAACCCTTGCCGTTCTTCCAAGTTACTGAAGCAGAACGCACTCCTGTTAACGCTGATGATTTCCTTAAGTCATGAGTATTTTCAATACTTTTTATCAAGCGAAGGAAGCGATTAAGCAGCTTACCAGTGGGACTGCTTATCGCCAGCCTGAAGCGAGCACCAACCTCTCAGAAGCGGCCCGGTTAAAAATCGAAAAGGAAATATTGCCACTGCTGGAGCCATTGGAGCAGTTTCGTCTGGAAAAACTCGCGAGCAAGGCTCGACGAAAAAAATGGTTTATCCGTATTGGCTGGTTGTTATGGTTACCGTCACTGGCATTTGACCTATTTATGTTGGTGTCTGGCGAACTAACTTTCTTAACCCTGATTGTGTTAGGTGGTTGTGCCGTTTGGGTCTTTTATCCCGAGTTGCAATACATACGACACTACAAGAAAAAGCTGATCCCGGTACTGGTTCGAGCATTCGGTGATTACGACTACAAAGCTGACGGGTGTATAGACTTGGATGCCGTCAAGTCGTTCGAGATAATGCCTTCGTTTTCAAGTAAGAGTAGCGAAGATTACATTAAAGGCGAAGTTGAAGGTGTGAAGTTTGAATTCTGCGAGCTAAAGCTGGAGCGTCGTGGCAACAAGTCCAATATTAATGTTCACCGTGGAGGAGCGCTGCTTATTACTATGCCCTTCAAGTTTAGTGGCTATACCGTGGTAAAGACAGACTACGGGAAACTGGGTAACTTGTTGTCGAGATCATTAGCCAAAAACAGGGTGGAGCTAGAGAATCCGGAATTTGAGAATCGTTACGAGGTGTTTGGCTCTGACCAGCAGTATGCCCGCTATTTGCTGTCACCGGCTTTGATGGAGCAGATCATTGAACTCGATGACTTGTTCCGCGCGCGCGCTAAGGGGTCTGGACTTACTTGTGAGTTCCGTGATGATAAGGCATTGTTTATGCTTGCGTATTTCGGAGACCTGATGAATGTCGGTGATATTGATGTGTCAGCCTACGATTTGGACAAGATGCCATTACTGGAGCAGGAGCTTGCTATGATCATTGGCATCATAAAGCAACTGAAACTGGATTCATTGGCAGCACGAAATATTGCCAATGACCGTTTGGCTGAAGTGTGAGTAGTTGACGAATTCTGCCCAGTACCAGAGGACAAATCTAGAATGTAATGCGCTACGATGAGGTAAACTATGGCAAAATGGAATAAGCACTCGCCATGGAGGCTACGCTTGCTAAGAGGTTGCGCTTAACTAGACCTGGCAGCAGTACGTTACCCAAGGCTATTCCTGTGCCTGATCGCTATTGTACCGAGTACAAGGTCCGGATACTTCCTGTAAACCGCAGCAATATGACTAGAGAAATGATTATAAGTGTGCCCAAAAGAGTATGCTCTAGTCCGAACTTTCCGAAAAAAAAAGATGCGCTCAGCGGCGAAAATGCGGCAAATGCCAGCAATGACAATAAAGTAAGCAGACCTGCAGCCGATGAGCACAAGCCGAAATCACTTTGGATAAGCGGTAGAATGGGCACTATACTGGTAAAAGGAACCCACAGATTAACCGCAATAAAAAGAACTCCCGCTACAAATGCAAAAGATAATTGGAGTCTGACTTTTTCCAATTATTTCAATCAAACTACATCTCCAACACCGTCGGCGTCTATGGCGTCGCGGAATCTGATGCGCTGTTAGCAGCCCAAATTAAAACCGGCACAGAACCAGAGCTTATCTTGAATAAAATTAAAAATACCAAAGCGACCTGCGCGTTGGCGAGAGGGTTTAAGTCGAGCTAATTTTTATAAAGAGTCTCATTCAATAATACCCTTGCCTTTAATAGTATTAATTTGAATGGCTTTAAGTGGTGGTGGAATCGATAATTTTTCCTATTTTTATTCTTCTACCAAGAATTTTTATGCATCATGTGATGCGTTTTAAGGTATTTTATATATAGTATTTTGTGATTTTCTATAAGAAATAAATGCTGTTTTTTAATGGAATATTAAATTTTTAGACAGGGCGTAAAATGACACTTCTCCATCCTCTCCGCAATCTGTGTTTTTTCACATCTTTATTGAAGAAACCAAGTAACTATTTATTAGCTTTGCTATTTGTTTTTCTCCAAGGGTGTGCACAGCATGGGGTGAAAGAGGCAAATGATATATCTGATACTGATCGCCTTGCTAGGTTGTCTGCAAAATCGGGTTGTGCATTTAGCTATGATAGCAGTGAATATGAAAAGGCAAGGTCACTGTGCCAAGTTTCAGCCGATCTGAACGATATAGATTCGCAATTCACTCTTGCCTTGATGTTTTATCAAGCTAAGGGAGGAGATGAAAATGTTGATAAAGCCTTCCATTACATGACATTAGCTGCAAAAAGTGGTCTTGCTAAAGCCCAGAATTATTTGGGCTGGTGGTATGAAGACGGTACAGAGGTGGTGCAGAATTATACCACGGCATCCGTTTGGTATTTAAAAGCGGCAAATCAAGACTATGATTACGCGCAAAATAATTTGGCGTATTTGTTTGAGGAAGGCTTAGGGGTCCAGCAAGATTATGAAAAAGCCGCTTATTGGTATTTAAAAGCCGCTTTAAATGGTAATAGCTATGCTCAGGTGAACTTGGGGGATTTTTACTATAGCGGGTTGGGGGTTACTCAAGATTTTACAGAAGCAAAAAAATGGTATTTGAAAGCAGCGGAAGATGAGAATGGCGAAGCTGAATATAATTTGGGCTACATGTATGAAATGGGTGAAGGTGTGGCACAAGATTATGAAATGGCAGCAAATTGGTATCGCAAAGCGGCAGATCAAGGACATATAAAAGCACAGACGAATTTAGGTTATCTTTTTGATGAAGGCCTAGGAGTAGAGCAAAACTATCTTGAAGCGGCTAATTGGTATCGCAAGGCAGCGGATCAAGGTTACCCAAGAGCACAGACGAATTTAGGTTATCTTTTTGATGAAGGCCTAGGAGTAGAGCAAAACTATCTTGAAGCGGCTAATTGGTATCGCAAGGCAGCGGATCAAGGTTACCCAAGAGCACAGACGAACTTAGGTTATCTTTTTGATGAAGGCTTAGGGGTAGAGCAAAACTATCTTGAGGCGGCTAGCTGGTATCGTAAGGCTGCCGATCAAGATAATTCAATAGCACAGAATAATTTGGGAGCCTTGTATCAAACAGGTTATGGCGTAAAACAAGATTCTCAGCGTGCAATTGAGCTATATAAAATGGCGGCAGAGCAAGGTCTTTCTGATGGTCAGTATAATCTTGCTTACCTGTTGAACGAGGGGATTGGAGTCGATAAAAACCCAGTTGAAGCAGAAAAGTGGTTTAGAAAATCTGCGGAACAAGGGGATATGGATGCACAGGTAGAGCTTGGTTTATTGTTTTATAGTGGAGGTGGTGTAGATAAAAATTATCAAGAAGCTTGGAAGTGGTTTCATCAAGCCGCCAAACAAGGCTCAGCAGCGGCTCAAAACAATATCGGTGCTATGTATCAAAATGGTTATGGTGTAACACAGGACTATTCACTTGCAGTGGAATGGTATCAAAAAGCGGTGAATCAAGATTTTGCTGGCGCTCAAAATAATTTAGCTATTTTGTATGAAGCTGGTTCTGGTGTGCCTAAAAGCGTAACAAAGGCATTGGTTCTGTATCGAAAAGCCGCTCTTCAGGGAAGCCTATCCGCCAAAGAGAATTTGAAGCGATTGTCGAATGGTAATAAAAAAGTGCGAGGGCGATTGCTTTTGAGGTAGCGCTGTACCAAGTACAGGCTACTGGGGGCGTTTAACTGTAAGAAATTAATTTTACTTTGACTCCAATTATCCGAGCTAGAGCTTATCTTGAATAAAATCAAAAACGCCAAAGTGACCTGTGCGTTGGCGAGGGGGGGGCTTCTTAGTTGAGTTTGCCGCAAAGTTTGGCCGAATCAGGTGGGTGATTCGGCCAATGTAGCTATGGCTTAGGCCATAGGGAAGGGTTTTGAAATTGCTGATCTAAAGCATTACTAAACCAGCGTCCATTTAGTACCAGATTGATCATTTGCATTTTTGCCTGTTCAGGAAGGATGTGATCATTCTTCATAGCATCAAGCAGTGCTTTTTCATCGTATGACTTCGATGACATTTGGATGAGCGCTTTGTGTTTGTTGGCATTTAGGATGAGTAATGATTGACCTTGTTGTTCATGTTCAGGCGACCAGGTTAACCAGTTAACTAGGTTTGGATCATTTGGATTACCTGTACGGATAAAGCGTTTTAGATAAGCCTGAAAGTGTTCGGCTAAGTCTCGCGTTCCTGCTTTCTGAAACGTTTCTCCTAAAAGTGCTTGTTGCCAATTTTGATCTAGGAGTGGCATAAACACGCCGTGAAATGATCCTATCAATTCCATTTGTGGGTTTTGTGCGACAAAAGGGTTGGTTCCGAAGGCAATTTCAGCGCCATAAATAGGAGACTGATAATGTTCAAACATCTGTTCTGCTGATTTTTGAACATTAAATAGGCTATAAAGTTTGCTACCGTAGTTTAAGGCAAAACGGTATTGGTTAAGTAATGCTGGGTCTTTGCTTAATGCTCCAGAATGCCATGCTTTAACAAAGTAGGAGTCACTTAACGCAAAGAAGGAGAATTCGGTTTGGCCTGATAGCATGATGACTGGGACGTTATTGTAAAGGGCTGTATCAAAGCCCTCTTTTGGTATTACGACACCATCCCTATACAAATGTGGGAAGTGGCTCATTCGTATACCAGCGCCTTTCATCAGTGGTGCTAATCGCTCTGCTGGAAGTTGTTGTAAATAGTCTTGAACGGCTTTTCCTCCTTCGGCTAGCCATTGCTTTGCCGCGTTTTCATTGGTTTGTATTTCATCTTCGACGATGAGTGGAGCAAACGCTTGGCGGAAAACTTCTTGGCTTGGTGCGACGGGGGCTGTGGTCATGCCACCACTAAAGACAATAGCTTGCTGGAATAGGTCTTTAAATAATGGGGAGATTAACATCGCCATGACATCTCGTCCGCCAGCAGAAAAACCAGATACAGTGACTTGATCGGCGCGTCCGCCGAAATATTTGATGTTCTTTTGTATCCATTGCAGTGCGGCGTGTTGATCTAACAGTCCAAAATTACCAGAAGCTTGGATTAGGTCGTTGCTTTTAATCGCTCTAAGAGGGTTGAAGCCTAATACACCGAGGCGATAATTCACTTGTACTACGATAGCGTTTAATGACTTAGCCAGTGCTCTAGGATCAAATTCGTTGGCTTCGCCTGTTTGATTATTGCCACCATGAATATAAACGAGAACGGGGAGGTTCTCGTTATGCTTGTCTGGTCGATAAATATCTAGATTAAGGCAGTCTTCTTGGCCTTTAAATTTGCCTTGCTGCCATTGCGGGCAGATAGCGCCTTTTTGTGTAGCTTGCACAGTGCTTTGTATTGGCTCTGCTTGTTGAGGCGATTGCCAGCGTAACGAGCTAACCGGTGCTTTTGCATAAGGGACGCCTAAAAAGGAATCGACGTCTTGGCTATTGTTGCCTTCTATCTCCCCAGTGTTCGATAAAACCACTGTAGGATTGGAATAAGCGGTTGCTGTAAAAAGAATGGCTATTCCGCATATTAGCCAGCGTTGCATTGAGTGTCTGATTCGCATACTCATCTCTCCATTTATTTTTAAAATTTTGTTTGATGATATCCATTGCTTGTTTACTCATTTCAGCATTCAGTCATTTTTCTTAGGTGTTATACCTCCTTGGTTCGCCATATTTAACTGTTTACTCTCCAGCACTTTTTATCTAAAAGAACTGGATGCCTTTTATTCATAGTTCTTTTTAGCTTTAGTTACTTTTTCAAGATACATGCGAGACTCTGCTCTAGGGTGATCGTATCTGAGTTTCTTGTACACATTGCTGGTGGAGGTTTGGTTTATTTTATTCATCGCGCGTGTTCTGTCTGGGTCAAATGCTTTTAACACATTGCCAGTGCCGCCGTTGTAAGCGGAAATCATGGAATACTCTTGGCTGGTTTTGTTAGCCACATTTTTCAGATAGCGAGTTTGTAATATGTATAAATAGGCGCTGCCGATATCGATGTTATTTTCTGGTGAGAAAAGTACGGCTTTGGTCGGTTCACCTGATTTTTTCTTCACTAGGTTATAAACATCTCGTCCTGCTGTTGCAGGTACCACTTGCATCAATCCATAGGCGTTGGCTGGGCTGACAGCGTAGGGGTTAAAAGAGCTTTCGGTTTCAATAATACCGTAGATAAGCGCGGGCTCTAGATTATAGCGATTTGCCGCTGCGATAACATAGTCGCTGTATTTTTCTTGGCGTAGGTGTTCGTGTTGTGCCACAAGGTTGAATTCCACCGCGTAAATGCTTTTGCCGTTCGAGCTGGATTTTTTTAGTTTGTTGGTGACGAGATAATCAGCATAACGTTCTGCTCGCCAGCGGTATTTTACCAAGACACCATCGTGGTCCATGACTTGTGGGTATAAGAAAGGCACACCTTCCGTATCTGGTGCGTCGCTGGAAAAAATATCGGTTTTGGTTGGGTCGGCGGTAGTGAGGAGTGTTGTTGATACCGCTTGTTTTAGAGTGTCGAGGGGCGAGCTTACTGTTAGCGTTTCGACACGAACCGTGCCTTTCTCAAAATCGACAATGGTCCTTGCTTGATAGTCGTTGGTGTATTTGACGTATTTTTTCTTTTCGGGCAGTTCGCTATTACTTTTCCCCCATCTTTTATTTACTTTTTGATCAAGCTCGGCATACAAGGCTTTAATCGCTTTTATGTCTGCTCTAATGGCGTCTCTAGTGATTTTCGCTTGTTTACTAATGACTTTTACATCGTTAATGTCGTCGGCTTTTTTTATCTGTTTTGATAATTTTTTTACAGAATCAGCGGAGTCGAAAGAGAGTGGAATGGATTCACAGCCACTTAATGTTAGTAATACAAAGCCAATAGAAACAAAGGCGGATTGGCGAATAATAGTATTTAACATCCAGCTGTCACTCATATAAATAAACAATTTTGAAGTAGGTAATCTTTTTGTAAAAGCACGTTAGACTGAAAAAGTCAGAATGAAAAATTATATCAGAACCGTTTCCTTTCAGGGAAAGGCCAATAGAATAAAAAAGCGAACCCGAAGGTTCGCTTTTTACGCTCTATGCTTGAGGAAGGTACGAACAAGTCCTCTTGTCTCAGCATGTGGATAAAAGCTTGCTATTCGAGACGAGTACCGAATGTGAATAGTGGTTCTATTTTTGAGGTGCTCAACAAAGAATACAGGCTTTTAGACCATGCCCTCCGGGTCTTTCAGAGAAAACGCCACATGTCGTTGTGACTCTTTAAAAGGTACCTACATTCCTTCAGAGTCGCGCCTTATTTGACGATTTCTCTGAAAGACTGAGTCTTAGTAGACTTGTTCGCACCTTCCTTAACATTATAAAATAAATCTAGATTATTTCGCGGCGTTGGCTTTACGTGATTGATGCAATTTCTTGTAGCTCTCAATTAAGCGTAAATGCGGTTCGATGCCTTCAAGCTGCATACTGGTTTTGGTTAGACCGTAAAAGCGCACGTCGCCAGTGACGGAGCCGACGACGTTGTCAATGACGTCCTTGCCGAACATGCGGCAGAAGTTATGGATAAAGTCGTCTAGCGCTAACTCTTCGTCTAGAGTGACTTCTAACACGCAGTTCATGGCTTGGTAGAACAGGCCGCGTTTGGCTGTGTTGTCATTAAACTGTAGGAATTCACCAACCAGTTCTAAGGCTTCTTCATGAGCGCCAAGAGCCAAGTAGATTAGGATCTTCAGCTCCATGATGGTTAATTGGCCCCAGACGGTATTTTCATCAAATACGATGCCAATCAAGGTTGGAATATCGGTGTAGTTATCAAGCTGGCTTTCTTCTAGACGATTGACTAAATCAGTTAACTGTTCATCGTTTAAAGAATGTAGGTTTAAGATATCTTCTCGATAGTCCAGTGCTTTGTTGGTGTTGTCCCATACCAAGTCTTCCACTGGATACACTTCGGAATAATCCGGTACTAAAATACGACAAGCGGACGCGCCTAAATCGGTTAATTCCGCCACATAGACTTCTTTACCTAACTCTTCCAAGATGCCAAACATGGCGCTGGCTTCTTCTTCGCTGGTGCCAGAAAAGTCCCATTCACAGAAGTCATAATCGTGCTTATTGCTGAAGAAGCGCCAAGAGATGACCCCTGTTGAGTCGATAAAGTGCTCCACAAAGTTTTCTGGTTCGGTGACGGCCATGCTGTTGAACGTTGGCTTTGGTATATCGTTTAAGCCTTCGAAGCTACGTCCTTGCATGAGTTCGGTCAAGCTACGCTCTAACGCCACTTCTAAACTTGGGTGCGCGCCAAACGAGGCAAATACACCGCCCGTTTTCGGGTTCATGAGCGTGACGTTCATCACGGGGAATTGACCACCAAGGGAGGCGTCTTTCACTACGATAGGAAAGCCCTGCTCTTCCAACCCTTTGATGCCCGCAAGTATGCTTGGGTATTTCTGCAATACTTCCATTGGGACATCTGGTAAGACAATTTCATCTTCGATGATTTGGCGTTTAACGGCGCGTTCTAAAATTTCCGACAAGCATTGCACTTGCGCTTCTTGCTGATTATTACCTGCGCTCATACCGTTGCTTAGGAACAAGTTTTCGATGAGGTTTGACGGAAAGTAAACCGTTTCGCCATCGGATTGGCGAGTATAAGGAATCGTACAAATACCACGTGCTTTGTTGCCAGAATTAGTATCGATCAAGTGTGAACCAAACAGCTCGTCGTCTGGGTTGTAAATCTCAAGACAGTAATCATCCAAGATGCCTTCTGGCAGGGAATCGTCTTCGGTTAACGCAAACCATTTTTCATTGGGGTAATGCACAAAGTCGCTGTTGGCGATCTCTGTGCCAAAAAATTGGTCGTTATAAAAGAAGTTGTTGTTCAGGCGCTCGATAAACTCACCAAGAGCAGAGCACAGGGCACTTTCTTTCGATGCGCCTTTGCCGTTGGTGAAACACATAGGCGACGCCGCATCACGAATATGCAATGACCAAACGTTAGGCACGATATTGCGCCATGAGGAGATTTCAATCTTCATGCCAAGGTCCGCTAGCATGGCGGTCATGTTGGCGATGGTTTGCTCTAGGGGCAAGTCTTTACCAAGAATGACCGTGTTTGTTGCGCCATCAGGCTGACCCATCAACATGGCGTTAGCGTCTGCGTCTAGGTTTTCAACCGTTTCAATTTTGAACTCTGGACCAGTTTGTACGACTTTTTTTACGGTACAGCGATCAATAGAACGCAGAATGCCTTCTCTATCTTTGTCGGAAATATCCTCTGGCAACTCGACCTGAATTTGGAAAATCTGATTGTAGCGATCTTCTGGATCGACAATGTTGTTCTGCGACAAGCGGATGTTGTCTGTGGAGATATCGCGAGCCTTGCAGTAGACCTTGACGAAATAGGCCGCACACAAAGCAGAAGACGCTAAAAAGTAATCGAATGGGCTAGGGGCTGAGCCATCCCCTTTGTAGCGAATCGGCTGATCGGTAATAACGGTAAAATCGTCAAACTTGGCTTCAAGTCTCAGATTGTCGAGAAAATTAACTTTGATTTCCATTGGATAGGGTTTCCACTTTGTATGCGAGTTGCTCTACCAAAGCCTGTTATTGGCAAAGTCGAGTCATTGGCGGGGATTATCGGTGATAGAGGAGGCTGAGTAAAATCAAATTGTTTTTTCTGAAAAACTCAATGACGTTATGTTGATTTTCTTGCGAGTAATATGGAGTACGAAAGAGGTGGTCATTTTCTGCTCGGCAAGACCAGATCAAAAGTGACGTCACTTTTGATCTGGTGATTCATGGTGTGTGTTTTAACGCAAGCTCATCACTTTCCAGCTACGTTCGTTGGCTGTTTTTTCTAGGATGTGGTCTGGGTCTACTGCGATAGGGAAGCGTGCTTTTTCTAACAGTGGTAAATCATTGTGAGAGTCGCTGTAAAAGTAGGTGTCGTCCATAGAGTAGCCATTTTCATTGGCCCATTGTTCTGCGCGAATTACTTTGCCTTCACGGAAGGTTGGTGTGCCAACCAGCTTACCGGTAATTAAGCCTTCTTTGTATTCAATATCCACACCTAACGCGTGCTTCACACCAAGGTAAGCTGCAATCGGTGCGACCAAATGAGTGCCTGTGGCGGAGATGATAATAAGCTCGTCGCCTGCTTCTTTGTGTTGTTCCAGCAGCTCTATCGCTTTAGGTAGCGCCATGTCTTTGACAATGTTGTGAATGAATTCGGTGATGAATACAGTCCGTTGTGTTTCGTCTAGCGTGAATAATGGCGATAGTGTGTAATGCATGTAGCTTTCCAGGTTTAGCGTGCCAGCATCATAGTCTTCCATGTAGGCGAGGTTGACGGCTAGGAAGTCGTCTGGAGTTGGCAGGGCGCTCGCTACCATGTATTCAGAAAATGCTTGGGCGGTATCGCCTGCGACTAGGGTGTTATCAAGATCGAAAAAGGCCAGAGCCATGATTTTTCCTTATAATAAAACAGATGAAAAATGGTATTTATTTAGCCTAATGCCACAGCAATAAGGCCAATAAAAGTAATAAATACGCCTACAATTTTAGGGAGTTTGAGTGACTCACCAAGACCAATGACAGCCAATAGCACACCAAGAGGAATACTTAATTGTCGAAAGGCGACCACATAGCTGACGTTACTAACAAATGCCATACTGAGGATGACCAGTGAATAGGTTCCCAGCATTAAGGCGCCGGTTAGTAAGCCTATACGCCATTGCTTGGTAAGCATTTTGCGAAAAGTTAAGCGTTGCTTTTGTGTGGACAAAACAAACCAGATCATCCAAATAACCGCGAAAGCACTCTGCAGCGCCACATAAACCAAAGATACCTGCCAAGGGCTGGCTAATGTTGTGCCAGTAGCATCCGTCAAACCACGCATTAATTCCGTTGCGCGGTTGTCGACAAGAGAGTAACCAGCCGTTGCAAAAGCGGCCAGCAGAGCAAAGGCCGTGGTACGGTTTTGATAATTTGCTAGTTTGAAATCTCTAAAGCTGGTCAATGGAATGAATAAACAACCGATGACAATCATCAAAATACCGACTACGGCTTGTGACGAAATCGTGCTTTGCTGACCAAGTAGTGTGCTGGAAATCGCGACAATGATTAATGGTGAAGAGCGAGCGATCGGGTAAGCGATAGACATGTCCCCCGCTCGATAAGCTTCCGCTAAGCCCCATAAATAGAGCGACTGAAACAAGCCCGTCGCAAACAACAAAATTATAATCTCGTGATCAAAAGCGGCGACTAAATGCCACTGCCAGAAAACAAAAGGAGAAAACAACACCGCACCAGCTATCATGGTTAAGAAGAAAAAACCTAAAGTTGGACTTGTTTTCTTTCCAAAGAAGTTCCAGCTAGCGTGCATGAAGGTGGAAATTAAAACTAGTATTATGGCGGTGATTGTCATCGATTAATGGCTCCTAGCGTGTACGCCAATGCTGTGTATGTTTGAGTACCACATTTCCAAGTATCCAATGGATAAGACGAGCCACCATACACGTCAGCATGATCATGACTGCCATGGCGGCAGCAGGAGCAATGTCGCCAGCGTCATCCATATTTAAGACCGCTACAGATGCCAAGTTTGTATCGTAGGAGTACAAAAATACCACAGCGGAGACAGTCGTCATTGCGTTCACAAATAAGTAACTAGCAATGTCTAATACCGCTGGCATACAAACTGGCAAGGACACACGCCAGAAGGTGAGTATTTGTGGCACTTTGAGGGAAGCGGAAACAGATTCAAATTCTGGGTCAATCTGTTTTAATGCCGTTGTCGCCGTAAGATGGCATACAGTATAAAAGTGGCTAATGGTACAGATGACGAGAATCGCCATGGTGCCATAAATTCCGTTAAGCGGGTTATTTGGTGCGTTGAAAAAGAAGATATAAGCTAAGCCTAACACCAATCCAGGCACGGCCAGTGGCAGAATAGCAAATAAATGAAAGAACCATTTTAGCAGTTTAAAACCTGCTAATTTGGCGACTAAATAGGATTGGAAGAAGATAAAACCAGTGCCGATTAGTGCTGTATATATACCTAATTGGATTGAGTTCCAATAGGAGTCCCAGCCGCCGCCATCCATAAGATCAAAGTTGTAGTTCTTTAATGATAAAGAGAGGTTATATGGCCAAAAAGTGACCAACGAGGCGTATACCGCCATGGCGATGACGCCTAAAATAATGGTCGACACTAAAACCATTAGGGCGAAAAATGCTTTATCAACAATGTTACGAGCTGGCGGCGTCCATGGCACGGCTTTTGACGTCAGAAGCGCAGATTGACGGCGCTGCAACCAACGGTCAGTGATAAAGGTCAATACCGCAGGCAGTAATAAAATCACACTGACCGCCGCGCCCATTTCAAAGTTTTGTTGACCGATGACTTGTTTGTAAATGTCTGTTGCGAGCACATTAAACTGTCCGCCGATCACTTTTGGTACGCCAAAATCCGTGATAACCAATGTGAACACCACAAAAGCAACGCTGATGATGCCGTATTTAGCCGCTGGTAAGGTCACAGTGAAAAAGGTGCGCATCGGTGAGGCACCAAGCGCTTCTGCGGACTCGTATAACCTAGCATCTGTATTTGCCAATGCGGTCAACATGATCATTAAAGCGTGAGGAAAGGTCCAGAAACATGAACCAATAACGATACCAATTGGCCCATAGATACTTTCGCCCATTAGGACTTCTTTCAAAATACCTTGGTTACCGAATAAATACACCAAGCTGATGGCTGGCAATAAAGATGGCGCTAAAATTGGCAAGACCAAGACAATGCGAAAAAATCCTTTTAATGGAATGCGTGTGCGGCTGATCGCGTAAGCGGTTAAGAAGGCTAAGCTGGTGACGATCACCATAGAAAAAAATGCAATAAATAAAGAATTGCTGACAGAGCTATACAAACTTGGCGTATCGATGAACTGCGCAAAGTTGGCTAAGCCAATAAATTCTCCTTCTCTGTTTTCCACACTTTTTGAAAGCAAAGAATACAGCGGTAAAACCACGCAAATAAACAGGCCTAATACACCAACAATTAAAATGCCGCCCAATGACCATTCATCGACACTGCGGCGTTGATGTTGGTGAGAAAAATATTTTTTATAGGAGTACCAAGGTAGTTCTTTCGCCGTGGCGCGAGCGGGTTGGGTTGCAGAATACATTATGCAGCGCCTCCAAAAATATGCAGGCGTTCATGGGGTAACTGACACACGACATTTTGACCAAGCACTAGGTTGAGGCGGGACATTTCGTTCATAGAAATGTCGGCAATAATTGGACGCTCGTGATCTTCTAATTTTAATGACGAGCGGACTCTAGAGCCTAAAAATTCTAAGTGAAGCACTTGAGCATTAAGGATATTGCCAGCAGAGTTGTCGGCTTGAAAACGTACATCTTCAGGGCGAATGGCTAATTGTGCGCTCTGACCCAGAGGTAGATTCGACGGTGCATCGCAATGCAAGGTTAAGTTGCCAGACTGCATTTGACCTGCACCGCTGACTTTGGCACTTAAGAAATTCATTTCACCCACGAACTCGGCAACAAAAGGCGATGTTGGATGCGCGTAGATTTCTTGTGGTGTGCCGATTTGTTCAATCACGCCTTGGTTCATTACGACGATTTGATCCGCCATGGTTAAGGCTTCTTCTTGATCGTGGGTTACCATGATGGTGGTTACCCCCAGTTTCTCTTGAAGCTGTTTGATTTCTTGGCGCAAATGCGCACGAACACGAGCATCAAGGGCTGATAGTGGTTCATCAAGCAATAATAAACCGGGCGATGTGGCTAGGGCGCGCGCTAAGGCAACGCGCTGTTGTTGTCCGCCTGATAGTTGTGCTGGGTATTTGCCTTCGCTGCCAGATAAACCAACGGTTGCTAATAGTTCTGTTACGCGCGCGCGCCGTTCGTTGGCGGATACTTTTTGGGATACCAAACCGTAGGCGATGTTGTCGGCGACGCTTAAATTGGGAAACAGCGCATAAGATTGAAAGACAATGCCGAAGTCTCGGTGGTTGACTGGCGCGTGGGTGATGTCGCGTCCGGCTTGATGAATTTGCCCAGAGGTTGGCGTGTCGAGTCCTGCGACTATGCGTAATAAGCTGGTTTTACCGCAGCCAGAAGGCCCAAGAAAGCAGACGAATTCTCCTTCGGCAATGTTCAAGGAAACGTTTTTTAGCGCTTGGTGTATGCCAAACATTTGATCAATATTATGCAGTTCCAAGTACGTTTGGTTGGACATGATAGGTCCTCTTTCAGTCGTGAGCGTTTAATTAATCAAGATGGACGCGGGTCCTGAAACAAAACAATTGAACCGCGTTGTTCACACGGTTCAATTGAAAATGATCGAAGTGAAAAGTAAAGCTATCCTGCGATCATAATGTGCTTATTTTGCTTCGCTTTTACTGTCGTAACGTGTTTGCCACTGGGTAAGAATCGCATCACGATTTTTAGCAGACCATTCAAAGTCATTATCTATCATCAATGATTCCGCGTTCTCAGGAAAATATTGAATAGATTTAGCGACGCCAGGCATGGCAACAACGGCATAGCCTTCGCTGTACATTTCATTGGCTTTTTTAGAAGTGGTCCAATCTGCGAGTGTTTTTGCTGCTTCTAGCTTTTTCGTCCCTTTGATAATAGACGTTGCTTCCATGTCCCAGCCTAAGCCTTCTGTTGGAAATACTATGTCTAGTGGAGCGCCTTGTTTTTTCGATTTTGCCGCGCGGAAGGCAAAAGAAATACCGATTGGAATCTCACCTGAAGCGGCCAATTTACAAGGTTTAGAGCCAGAGTGAGTGTAGCGGCTAACATTATTGTGTAAGGCATCCATGTAACCCCAGCCTTTGTCCTCACCAAACATTTGTAACCAGCTGCTTACGTCAAGAAAGCCAGTACCAGATGAGTTAGGGTTTGGCATAATAATGTGGTCTTTGTAAACTGGTTTTGTCAGGTCTTGCCAAGAGGTTGGTTTTGGCAAACCTAATTTTTCGGCTTCTACTGTGTTGAAGCAGATTGCTGCCATCCAAGCATCCATTCCAACCCAAACAGGTTCTTTACTGGTGTCTTTGAATTTTGGCGAAATGTTGTTATAGCCATTTGGTTTGTAGGTTTCTAAAAGTCCGTCATTTTTCAATAGCATTAAGCTGGTGGCGGCAAGTCCCCAAACTACGTCGGCTTGAGGGTTGTCTTTTTCGGCTAATAATTTCGCCGTGATGATGCCAGTAGAGTCGCGTACCCAGTTGATTTTGATATCTGGATTGTCTTCATTAAAACGCGCTGCGTATTTTTTAAGGTCTTCTGCTTCAATCGCGGTGTAAACCGTTAGTTCTGTTTTCGCTGCATGAGCAGAAATAGAAACCAATGCGATACCAGCCGTGGCGGCAAGACGTTTAAAAAGGGCTTTCTGTGTCATCTTCACTTCTCCATCATTTGTATTGAATGAGAGGTGATGAATATTTTGGTGAGTAGATAGGACTCTTAGCACCAAAAAAGCATCAACTCGTTAATCTGGTCTATACCAGATTTGTTAATGCAAAATAGCAGCCAAAAATGTCATTCATATGACAGTAAATAAAAAACTCACTAAAAATAGAAAATACATTGGGCTGGGTAAGATGGTGTATTTTTATTGGTTGGAAAAAAGAGCTAGGTAGTTGAGATGTATTAATCTCGAATGGAAATGTTTATTGTAACGGCATCATGTCGCCAAAATTCGTAATCAATTTCAATTACTTGCTTGTTTTTTTCATCATTACTTAAGTAATTAATTCTTTCGATATGAAGCCCCGGCTGACCCGCTGAAATCCCTAGATCGTTTGCTGCATGAGCGGGAAGTGAAGTGGATTTAAAGAATAAATCCATATTGTGATATTCAATTTGATATTTACTTTTTAGTAGTTGGCTTAATGATTGGGTGAGGTCTTCCTCTTCAATGCCAGGTAAGAGTGCAATATTAATGTACATTTTTTCGATCAATACAGGGCGTTGATCAATGTAACGTCGGCGATGTAAAAACAGCACAGGTGTGTTTTCTGGAATCCCCATAAGTGCCGCAATATAAGTATTGGCGGGTTCTAATTGTTGCACCAGTTTTTGAGTGGATGGCTGACAACCTTGCTCGGCCACGTATAAGTTAAAACTTAGGTAACTGGCTGGGTCATAGACCACCGCAGGTGGAGTAACAAACCAACCACGACGATTTTGCCGATAAATAAGACCCTCTGCTTCTAAGTTTTGCAGGGCTTGTCGAACCGTGATACGAGTTAGTTTAAATTGCTCGCCTATCTCTCTTTCAGAAGGGAGCTTTGAACCTGCTAGTAAGGCTTTATTTGCAATCAATTCACTAAAGTAACGTTGTATTTGTTGATAATGGCTGCTGGACATGGAGTGCCTGAAAATAAAGAGAGTGAAAAATTTATCTCAATATACTCTTTTTTGTTTTTGACTCAAAAATCAAAAATGAATTTCAGTACTTTTTGAATTAATGAGCTAACCAATTGAGTTAAAACTGAGCAGTATGATGGAAAAGTGTTCAATTTTGATGCGTTAAACTTTTTTGATTATGCATGTAAAGTGCAAGCAGAGGCATGTTATCATGCCTAAAATACGCAGTTTACTTTTTACCTAATGACAGGTTTACACGCTATGCTAAGAGGTTTCAATACTTTTAGAAAACGCATTACTCTCTTGTCTGGAGGCTTACTGCTCTCCCTAAGCTTGGTGCTTGTTACCTCTTTTTATCAACTGGCTTCTACTCGTCTATCCGAGGCCAGTGGTGAGTCTTTAGTAAATATTAGCCAATCTATTTCTAATATATTGTCAGCAAATCTTATGGAACGTGAGCGTGAGATTCTTCTGCTAAGTAAGCGCTCTTCTTTGTATGCTAACCAAGACTTAAGCGAATTACAGCACGACATAGATCAAATTAAGAACTCATATAAGAATTATGCTTGGATCGGCTTTGCTAATCTTGATGGCTTGGTGCTAGCGTCAAGCAATGGTGTTTTGAAGGGGGCTGATGTCAGTCAGCGTCCTTGGTTTATTCATGGTCGTACAGGTCCTTTTGTTGGTGATGTACATAAGGCTTTATTGCTCGAAAAATTACTTCCTAAACCGAAAGATGGCGCACCAATTCGCTTTGTCGATTTTGCGGCTCCAGTAATAGGGGAAAATGGTGCGCTTAAAGGTGTGGTAGCGACGCATGCTGACTGGAGCTGGGTTCGAGAGGTTTTATTGTCTTCATTGGCTGAAGCGTCAAGGCAGAAAGGTATCGACATCTTTATTATTGATAAAGAGCACAATATTTTATATCCAGATAATCATCTTAGTGATTTTAGGGTACCAGAAGTATTACCAAGTAATGGCCAATTTAAAACATTGATGTGGCAAGATGATAAGGAGTATCTGACCAGTTTAGTATCTGTGCGATCTCCTGAGTCAACAAACCTAGGGTGGAAAATTGTGGTGCGTCAGCCATTGTCTATTGCTATGTCTGTCGTTAATGAAGTTCATAAGTTGTTGCTTTTTTTAGGTGTGTTTTCAACCTTACTTTGTATGCTGCTGGCTTATCAATTTGCTGGCACATTAAGTCGTCCGATAGAGCGTCTGGCTCAAACTGCAAAAAGCATTCAACAAGGTAATCGTCATCTTACTTTCCAAGATGATAGTCAGTTAAATGAAATTACTAGTTTAAGTCGCTCTTTACAGGAAATGATGTCTTCATTATTGGATAGAGAGCAATCTTTATTAAAAATGAACCTGACTCTAGAAGAAAAAGTACGCACCAGAACCGCTGAGTTGGAGGCGATTGTTAGGCAAGATTCGCTTACTAATAGCTTCAATCGCTTGGCTTTAGATGAGGCGTTATTAAAACAGTTTGCCTCTGCTCAAGCATCCGATAGTACGTTTTCTATCATCATGGTAGATGCAGATCACTTTAAAAAAGTGAATGATCAATATGGACATACTGTGGGTGATACTGTGCTTAAGAAAATGGCCAAATTACTTGCTAATAGAGTTGCAGATAAAGGCATGGTTGCACGGTTTGGTGGTGAAGAGTTTACTATCTTATTGCCAACAATATCTGCTCAGGAAGCCCTGAATATTGCCGAAGTCCTGCGCCAAGAACTTGAAACGGAAGAAATGAGTGCTGGATTGTATATTACTGCGAGCTTTGGCGTGGCTATGTATAACGTAGAAGATCGTCATCATGAGCAGGTACTTAATCGCGCGGATTCAGCCCTTTATAAAGCGAAAGAGCAAGGTCGAAATAGAGTCATTGTTAACGACTAGTGTGTTAGAGGTTCTTGATATGCCGCGCACTAATGTTGGGCATAGAAATGTGTGAGATATTTATATATTCGCTACTTTTTTGCTGTTAAGCCTGCTCTTTCTGGTTTTTCGTTATATTCCCTTTTGGTGCAATAAATCCCTCAATTTATCCATTTCTGTGCAATTTAATTTAATTTAAATATAGTTTTAAATTAAATTGCGTCTCCTTAAAAAAACTGTAATATGCATGTTTCTGACCATTTGGTCACATTTCATTCACATTAATCACACAGTATTGATTGAGGGGAAACTGATGCGTAAAGCACTTTTGGGTCTTTCTACTTTGGTTCTTGCTAGCACAGGGTTTGCTGCAGATTATTCCGATGACATTCATAAAAACGATTATTCTTGGCGTCAGTTCAATATGATGTATACCTTTGATGAGCTTCCTGGCGAGTCGAGTCATGATTACCTTGAGCTAGAATTTGGCGGCCGTTCTGGCATCGTTGATCTATATGGATACCTTGATGTATTCAATGTGACATCTACCGACGCCAATGATAAATCTGATAGCGATAAGATGTTTCTTAAGTTAGCACCGCGTTTCTCATTAGATGGTATGACAGGTAAAGATCTGTCATTTGGTGCGGTGCAAGAGCTTTATGTATCGACTCTATTTAGCTTAGATGGCGGTCAAAACGGTACTAACAATTCCTTTATTGGTTTGGGTGCAGACGTCGATATGCCTTGGTTGGGTAAAGTCGGTATGAACCTGTATGCTTTGTACGATCAGAGTTTTGGCAACAGAAATGGTTGGAATGGCTATCAGTTTTCCGCAAACTGGTTTAAACCTATTATGAATTTTGAAAATGGTTCATTCTTAGCGTATCAAGGCTATGTAGATTATCAGTTTGGTATGGACAGTGATTATGTGACATCTACTGATGGTGGCGCGACGTTCCAAGGTTTGTATTGGCACTCTAAGCGTTATGCATTGGGCTACGGTCTGAAAATATTCAAAGATGTTTATGGTATTGATGATACTCCAGGATTCAAATCTTCAGGGTTCTCTCACTACATCTCGGCGACTTATAAGTTCTAAAATTTATAGGCCCTAAAAAGCAAGCGTTTCCCTTTTAAAAGCCAGCGATCAGTTTTGATCGTTGGCTTTTGCTTTTCTAGATTTATTTTGATTGTTTTTTGATCTTTTTTATATCGTGTTTTTGCTATGAAACGATAGCGTTTCATCTATTAAATTCTAATAAATACTTACAAAATTGCATTTAAAATCTTTTAACTTGCTCATAAATGCCTTTTTTTGTCACAAATTCGTCACTTATGATTTCTATACTCCGCAACATCTTATGGTTGTCGAAGAAGGTCATCATGAACATCAAGGACGTAGCAGCGTTAGCTGGCGTGTCGCCTGCAACGGTTTCCCGATGCTTAAACAATACGGGTCCATTGAATGAGATAACGCGTGCTCGTATTGAAAAAGTGGTTGAGTTAACTGGCTACGAGGTGAATCAGGCATCTAGGCAGGTGGATTGGAATCACAATCCTACCATCGGCGTCATGATTCCTAGCTTACTTAACCCTGTATTTTCTGAAATTGTATCGGGAATACAGAAGCGAGCGCGCCACTTTGGTTATTCCGTCATTGTTGTTGATACCCAATATGAACGCGGTCTAGAAAAACAGGCCATTATCGATTTGATTCGACAGCGTGTTGCCGGCGTGATTTTGACGACTGCCTCGGTAGAAGACAACGAAGCCTTGTCTTTATTACGAGAGTTTAATTTTCCTTTTTGTCTTGTTCATAACCAATCATCAGATGAGCCTTGCGTGTACGTTGATAACTACCAAGCAGGCAGTGAAGTCGCTGAACAATTTTTAGCACTCGGTCACAAACGAGTAGGCATGGTGGCTGGGCGCTTTCAATCTTCTGATAGGGCTAAGAAACGATACTTGGGTTTTACTGAGCGTTTAAAGCAGGATTCGTCTTTACCTTCTGTGCAATTGATTGAAGTCGATCAATATGCCTTAACTCCCTTTGATCAAACTCAATCTTCTTTTTTCGATTCTGCTAATGCCCCAACGGCTTGGTTTTGCAGTAATGACCTGTTGGCGTTGAAGCTAGTTAATCATCTTAAGTCTAAGGGCGTTCTTGTGCCTGAAACTGTATCTGTTGTCGGTTTTGACGGTATGGCGCTAGGGCAAATTTTATATCCGCCACTCGCCACCATTCAGGTTCCGCATCATGACATGGGTATGTGTGCTGTGGATTTGTTGTTTAACGCCAAGCATAAAACGGCGTTGTCTTTAGTTAGAAAGTTAGATTTCCAAACCCACTTTGTGGGCACCGTGGCTGAGTGTCAGCCATCCATAATGCGAAATGTTCTTTAAATAGCAGGAGAAAATTCGATGAGTATCTTTAAAAAGGTTTCTAAACTGGCGGTTTTATCATTAGGGATGACAGCGGGAGCATCTTTCGCAGCGGATGCGATTTGTTATAACTGCCCACCGGAATGGGCAAACTGGGGTGGACAGCTTGAGCTGATCAAAAAAGATCTAGGTATTTCCATTCCAATGGATAATAAAAACTCTGGTCAGTCTCTGTCTCAATTAGTTGCAGAGGAAAACAGTCCTGTTGCGGATGTTGTCTATTATGGTGTGTCTTTTGGTATTAAGGCTGCTGAAAAAGGGGTTGTTGCACCTTATAAACCGAAAAACTGGGACAAGATTCCTCAAGGTCTAAAAGACCCACAAGGGCGTTGGTTTGCGATTCATTCTGGTACCATCGGCTTCTTTGTTAATAAAGATGCGCTTGATGGTAGACCGGTTCCACAGTCATGGGATGATCTTTTAAAACCAGAATATAAAGGTATGGTCGCTTACCTTGATCCGACTAGTGCCTTTGTTGGTTATGCCAGCGCGGTAGCTATCAACCAATCTTTTGGGGGGGATATGAGCAACTTTACCCCGTCAATCAATTACTTCAAAAAGTTGGCTAAGAACCAGCCAATTGTGCCTAAGCAAACTGCTTACGCTCGGGTTATTTCTGGTGAGATTCCGATATTGCTGGATTACGACTTCAATGCTTACCGCGCTAAATACAAAGACAGTGCAAATGTACAGTTTGTCATTCCTAAAGAGGGTTCTGTGGTCGTGCCATACGTGATGAGTGCGGTGAAGAACTCACCACATCCTGATAATGGTCACAAAGTACTGGATTTTGTGTTATCGGATAAAGGCCAGCAGGTATGGGCGCAAGCCTATCTTCGTCCTGTTATCTCTTCTGCAATGACACCTGAGATTGAGGCGAAGTTCTTGCCTGAATCAGATTATAAACGGGCTAAAACTGTGGATTTTGCCAAGATGGCAGAAGCTCAAAGTGATTTTGCTCAGCGTTATTTGAACGAAGTCCGTTAATTTAATAATGAAAAGGGTGGTGTGCAGACCGCCGCTCTTTTCATTACTCATGTTGAAGTAATCAGTTAAAGAAATATCTTTTATGAAGCAAAACAGGCAATACACTTTATTAATTATCCCCGCGTTGATTATCAGTGCGGCATTTTTTCTATTACCTATGGCAAAACTGGTATGGCTTTCATTGGCTGAGCAGCATGGCATTAGCTATTGGTATATTTTGACCAAACCCATGTATTTGAAAAGCCTTTGGTCAACTTTTTTATTGTCTGCTGTGGTGACCATCGCCAGTTTAGTCATTGCAACTATTGTGGGCTTATTTTTGACTCGGCATGAGTTCAAAGGCAAATCAATATTAGTCGCCATGTTGAGCTTTCCTTTGGTGTTTCCTGGCGTGGTGATTGGCTTCTTCGTCATTATGCTCGCAGGTCGACAAGGTTTGTTTGCTGAGCTTGGCCTTGCTCTGACTGGCGACCGTTGGACGCTTGCCTATTCTATTTCCGGTCTCTTTATTGGTTATTTGTACTTCTCTATTCCTCGTGTCGTGCTTACCGTGATGGGCGCTGCAGAGAAGTTAGATCATAACTTGATGGAGGCGGGGCGTTCGTTAGGCGCTAACCGCTGGCAGTTATTACGAGATGTGACTTTGCCTGCGTTAACACCGGGGTTGATTTCCTCCGGCTCAATTTGTTTTGCCACTTCCATGGGTGCGTTTGGCACGGCCTTTACTTTGGCTACCAACCTGAATGTTTTGCCCATGACGATTTATACCGAATTTACCCTGAATGCGAACTTTGCTATGGCGGCAGCGCTTAGTTTGATTCTCGGCTTTATTACTTGGCTGTGTCTGACTATCGCGCGACGTCAAGGCGGTTCGTCATTAGGAATGGGAGGCTGATATGAAAAAGGGGATGTATTTTTATTTGCAGCTGGCTTTCACTTTGCTCGTTTGTGCTTTTTTGATTGTGCCGATTTTCATGTCGATCACAGCGGGGCTGACTAATAACTATTTTGTTGGCGTTAAGAGCGGTCTGACTCTTCGCTGGGTTGAGCAGGTTTGGAGAATGTATGCCGATACTATTTGGCTGACCATGGGGATTGCCCTAGTGACGACTTTGGTGAATCTTTGTATTGGTGTGCCTTGTGCTTACTATTTAGCTCGAACACGCAGCAAATTATCGGCGTTTTTGGATGAATGTCTGACGCTGCCCATTGCTATACCAGGTATGGCAATTGCGCTCGGCTTAATTTCTGTTTATGGCGGTATTAGTGAGTTTCGTATGAGTTGGTTATTTATCTTGGTTGGGCACGTGATTTTTACTTTGCCATTCATGGTGAAGTCGGTGTTGGCGGTATTGCAAAGTATTAACTTTAGAGTGTTAGAGGAAGGAGCCGCCAGTTTGGGAGCGAGTTTTTGGCAACGCTTTTTTCATGTCATCGTGCCTAATTGCAAAACGGGTATTGTCAGTGGTGTCTTGATGACTCTGACCTTGTCTGCAGGGGAATTTAACCTGACGTGGATGTTGCATACACCGTTAACCAAAACCTTGCCAGTGGGGTTAGCGGATTCTTATGCCTCAATGCGGTTGGAGGTGAGTTCGGCTTATACCTTGATTTTCCTTGGGATGATTTTGCCTTTATTAATCGCGGCACAGTGGCTGAACCGAAAACCGAAGCGTACGGCATAGAGCGGATATAAACGCATCTACGAATAAACAAGATGAGTAACATAATGAAAAATACAGCAACAAGTGTGGCGATTACTTTAAAGCAGGTACAGAAAACTTTTTCAGACGGGACATTGGCTTTAAAGCCTTTAGACCTGCACATTGAGAAAGGCGAAATTTTAGTTTTACTGGGACCTTCTGGTTGTGGCAAAACCACAACGTTGCGCCTTATCGCTGGTTTGGAGTTTTGCGATCAAGGCGGGCAAATTTTGTTTGGTGAAAGAAACGTCACCAACATTGCCATCGAACAACGCCGCGTTGGTATGGTGTTTCAATCCTATGCCTTGTTTCCCAATATGAATGTGAGTGAGAACATCGCGTATGGATTGCGAGTACGTGGCGAGAGCAAAGAGTTAAAACAGAAAAAAGTCCAGGAAATGCTTGAGTTATTTGATCTTGAGTCTTATGCCCACCGTGGCATTGATCAGTTGTCTGGTGGGCAGCGTCAGCGAGTCGCTTTGGCGCGTGCCATTATCACAGAGCCAGAAGTACTCTTGCTTGATGAGCCTTTGTCTGCCTTAGATGCCTTGTTGAAAAAGCGCTTGCGAACGGACATCAATGCGTTGTTGAAACGTTTAGGTATCACCGCGGTTTATGTGACTCACGATCAAGAAGAGGCGATGGCGATGGGAGATCGAATTGCCATTTTGGATCGCGGTGAAATTGCGCAAATTGGGACCGCTGAAGAGGTTTATTTATCGCCAAATAGTGAGTTTGTTGCAAACTTTATTGGTCAAATGAATCATTTTGATGGCTTATTGAATGGTCAAGCTCTGTCTTTTAGCTCTAATTTTATTCCGTTGCCTGAAGCATTATTTTCTAGCTGCAAAGAAGGTGACCGACTCCGATGTATGGCTCGTCCTGAGGATATGCGCTTAACGACGTTTGAGGACGCCACGCTAAAAGGCGCCGTGTCACAGAGTGTATTTTTAGGAGACAGAACGCGAGTTTTGCTCAGCGTAGAAGGTGTTAAAGAATTGGTACATGTGGATTGCTTTGAGCGAAAACGCTACAGCATGGGGGATCGAGTTGGTTTAGTCGTACCTCCTTCATGTCTTGTGTTATTGCCCAATTCTGGATCGGAGGAAGTATGCTAATTGCCCAGTTAACAGATTTGCACATCAAAAAGGATGGAAAAATTGCGTATCAAAAAGTGGATACTCTACAGTGCTTAAAAAATGCTGTTAACCATATTAATGAGTTATTACCTCAGCCAGATTGGGTGGTGATAACCGGTGACTTAGGTGACTTTGGTATACCTGAAGAGTACGAGGTCTTGGTGCCAGAGCTAAAGAAGCTTAAGGCGCCGGTTAAGGTTATTCCTGGGAATCATGATCATAGAGATCATCTTAGAGTGGCTTTTGATGGATTTGCGAGTTTTGATCACCCTGAGTATTGCCATTTTTCCCAACAAGTTGATGGCTACCATCTAATTGGTTTGGATTCCTCTGTCTTGGGTAAGCCTTATGGGAAGCTAACGCCAGAATCGTTAGTCTGGTTGGACTCTCAACTTAATGAGCAAAGCGCCTTACCGACATTGATTTTTCTCCATCATCCGCCGATGAAGGTGGGAATTGATCATATGGATGTACAAAAACTTCTTAACGATGAAGATCTATGGCAAGTGCTTCAGCAGCATAAACAAGTCAAAGGTTTGGTAGCAGGGCATTTACACCGTGCTATTTATGCAACATGGAATGGGCTGCCAGTTTGGGTTGGGCCATCTCACAGTCATGCAGTGACCTTGGATTTAAACCCTAATGCACCTTCTAGATTTTCCCTTGAACCGCCAGCGATTCAGTTGTTTAAACTTGAGTTAGATAGTCTGGTGAGTCATATCAGTTACATTGAGTCCGGAGAAAAGTCAGCGGGCCCGTTTCCCTTTTTCGATCAGAATAACAAGCTGATTGATTGAATATCTAATCATGATGATGTTCATGACGGACATCATCTGTATTGGATTCTAGCGCTTCGAGTATGGTGCAATGCTCGGCGCTTTCTTCACCGCCACAGCAGGCATCGGATAGGCGTTTGAGTGAGGTTTGAAAACGAGTGAGTTCTGCAAGTTTCCTTTCGACAGCTGAGAGTTTGGTATCGACAAGCTCTTTAACATCAGCACAGGCGTTGTCGGCTTTATTAACTTCAATTGAAAGTAATTCACGAATTTCTGCCAGAGTGAATCCAACGTTCTTTGCGCGTAGGATGAATTGCAGAATGTCTTTGTCTTTTTCAGTGTAAAGACGATAGCCAGACTCAGATCGACTTGATGGGCTGAGTAGAGCGTTTTTTTCGTAAAAGCGTAATGTGTCATTGTTGATGTCACAGGCTTTTGCTAGTTCCCCTATGCGATACATTTCTTGCTCCTGTTTATTTCCTTTCAGTATAAACCTTAGATCTAGGTCCTAGGTCAAGATTCTCGTTAAGCATTTTTTATTTTTCTTTCACCTAAAATGTTTTACATTGCCGGCGCAAATGATTATGCATTTGATTTCATTGAATGGTCCAGTCGTCGTAAGTAGTGGAAGGTAGGTTGTAGTGGATGTATTTCATAGTGTCATTCTTGGACTGGTTGAGGGAGCGACAGAGTTCTTACCTATCTCTTCAACAGGCCATTTGATTGTTGTTAGTCAATGGTTGGGAATGGAGCAATCAGAAGGCAATAAAGCGTTTGAGGTGATTATTCAGCTGGCGGCTATTTTGGCGGTTGTGGCGAATTATAAAGAGCGTTTTTCTGTGAAGTATTTCCGTTTATGGTGCCAGGTATTCGTGGCCTTCTTACCGGTTGCTATAGTGGGCTTTTTATTTCGGCATCAAATAAAAGCGATGTTTTCCGTGTCTGTCGTAGCGACCATGTTTATTGTCGGAGGTGGAATTTTTTTACTGACAGAGAGGTATATAAAGCATAAGTCTCCGAGAGTGAATAGCTTGGATGATCTGGATTTTAAGCAGTCTCAGTGGGTCGGTATTGCCCAGATTTTTGCGCTTATTCCCGGTACCAGCCGTGCAGGTTCAACGATTGTGGGGGCCTTGCTTGCGGGATTAAGCAGAAAAGCCAGTGCGGAGTTTTCCTTCTTATTGGCGTTACCTGTGATGATGGCTGCTTCGGGTTATGATCTTCTTTCCAATTATAAAGAGTTCTCGGGGGAGCTGTGGGTACCTTTGGCAATTGGGTTTGTAGTGGCTTTTCTAAGTGCTTTTATTGTTATGAAGCTGTTTATGGTGTTTTTGGAAAAATTTACCTTTGTGGCATTTGGCTGGTATCGCATTTTATTTGGCGTTCTTTTATTGGCTTTTGCGTGATAATTTCATTTATCTATGACTTATAGCTTAAGACGATTTTCCTAGTGTTGTGATTTACAGTGATATAGTGGTTTACACATCGGAAGGGATGTTTTGTAATGTTCCTTTCTGTTTACCTTTTCAATGTGATTCAGTGGGATGTTTGTCATGCGTCGTTGTTTTCCTTTCGCCATTTTGGCTTCCTTGTTAGCGGGTGGCTGTGCTTCTTCTGATAACACTCCTGTAAATCGTTCATTAGATTCTTTTAGAGGTTCTTCAGCTTGTTACGATCGAGAAACCGAGCCTTATACTCCAGTTGTGGACACGCATTTGCATTACCGACCATTTGACGGGCGGGCGATTCCTTTTAATGAGGTAAATGAGTATTTGTCTCGTACTACGGTGCGTTTTGCTAATGTTTATGGCATTGGGCAAATGTTGCCAGCTAATTCTTCTTGTTCTAATTATCTAAAATGCCCTGGCACACCTGTTTCACCGACGACGCGAA
Organism: Marinomonas rhizomae; assembly: GCF_024397855.1. Classification (NCBI taxonomy): domain Bacteria; kingdom Pseudomonadati; phylum Pseudomonadota; class Gammaproteobacteria; order Oceanospirillales; family Oceanospirillaceae; genus Marinomonas; species Marinomonas rhizomae. The sequence continues at coordinate 3,213,233 of NZ_CP073343.1, read as the reverse complement.
ATGATTTTGTTAATGCTGCGAACATGGTGGAGTACAAGCCCGATGACCTTCATCTTACTCTGTCGATGACGTTCACGGATTTATCGAACCCAGAACCAACTGTTGCGTTAATGGAGCTGTATGAAAAGGAATACCCTGGTTTGTTCCATTGGATGGGGGAGGTCAATTTAGTTAAGCAAGCTCAATTTAATAATCGTCATAAACCAGCGACATCAAAAGACATCACAAAGTGGGCGGGCTTTATGGCGGAGTTAAGAGCCAGAGATTACCCAATTACGATTCATTCAGACATTGGTAACGATGCAACGCCGACTTTGTATTTACCCTTGATGGAGAAAGCGTTAACACTCTATCCAGATAATAAAATTGTTTGGGCGCATATGGGGATTTCTTATGAGCAAAAATCGTTGGACGCTGCAACGCACATTGCTATTTTGTCGCGTTTGTTAGATCAATATCCGAACTTGATGTTGGATATTTCGTGGCGTGTTCTCGAAGATTACTATTTTAGTAAGTTCGGAAATCGGAGCAAATACGTTGCTTTTATTAATCAATATTCTGAGCGTATTTTGCCTGGGTCTGACTTTGTCGCCTTTCGGAATAATAGTTTTAAGGTGTATCAATCTGAATTGGAAGCGACTAGCCGAATTCTGCAATATATTGATGATGACGCCTTTCGCAACATTGCCTTGGGTGAGAATTATTTCAAATTATTAAACCTCGATTATCAGGCTCCACAAATATGCAGCAAGTAATAACATTTGATAGGTTCTTGCAGCTTGCATAGTTTATTCTTTGTCTTTCGTTGTTAAATTTCTCTACTTGTTCCATGCTTTTAGATGTGTATTTATTCGTACATTTAGGAGTATCTGAGTATGGGAAGGTTTATTTCAACATCGTCTAATCGTGGGCAGTCATTAGGTGAAGAAGTGGCAAATAGTATCAGCCACGGCTTGGGGCTGGTGGCTGCAATTGTTGGTACTCCATTCCTTATTCTTAGTGCTATAGACTATGCAGACGTGAGTTTTGTCGTAGGGGTCAGTATTTTCTCTGGTACCATGATTCTATTGTATTTAGCCTCGACGCTTTACCATGCTATGCCAAAAGGTAAGGCGAAATACGTTTTTCGGGTGATTGATCACTCGGCAGTGTATTTGTTGATTGCTGGGACTTATACGCCTTTTATGTTGGGAGTGTTAGAAGGTGTGTGGGGCTGGTCTTTGCTTGCTGCTGTTTGGACGTTAGCACTTATTGGGGTAGGGCTTAAGGCGTTTGGTAAAGCTTCCCATCCTGCTATTTCCACCACGCTTTATGTTGTTTTGGGCTGGCTGATTCTTATCGTTATTAAACCACTTGTTTCATTGATGGAGCCAAATGGTCTGTTATTACTCGTGTTGGGCGGTGTGTTGTACACGCTTGGTGTGGTGTTCTTTGTGATTGATTCGCGCTTGCGTTATGGGCATTTGGTTTGGCATTTGTTTGTTGTTGGTGGGACCGTTTGTCACTACTTTTCAATTTTTTATTATGGGGCTTAAGTCGGTAGGTCGCATGCAAAAAAATATCTTCCAAACTATATCAAGTGTATATTGCCTACTCTGGCGTTGAGTCTTGATCAATGCAAAATTCTTTTCTAGGTAATGCTAATAGTTTATGACCATCCCTCTAAATAATGTCTCTGAAGTTGATGTGACTTGTTCAAACTGCCAAGCCTGTTGCTGCCGGATGGAGGTCATGATCATCAGTGATACTGGTGTGCCTGATAAACATATTTCGGTGGATGAGTGGGGTGGGGAAACCATGTTGAGATTAGACGATGGTTGGTGCTCTGCCGTTGATAGAGAGACCTATCTTTGCACTATTTATGAAAACCGTCCGTGGATTTGTCGTGAGTTCGAAATGGGATCCGATGAGTGTAAGGAAGAGTTTAATGTTATCAGGTAGAGGTGAATCATAGTCGCAGGGGGAGTTTTGTGAACGCAACGCAATTTGGGTTTAATCCAGAATACGCAGAAGAAGCGCCAACGCTTGATGAGATTAATAGTCTAAAAGGTGTGGCCGTTTTGGAGTTCGGGGCGCCTTGGTGCGGTCATTGTCAGGCTTCTCATGATTCCGTGAAAGAAACCATGCAATCATACCCAGATATGGCTCATATCAAGGTATTTGACGGTAAAGGAAAACGTTTGGGGCGCCAGTTTGGCGTTAAATTATGGCCGACCTTAATCGTTCTGAAAGATGGTCAAGAGGAGAGTCGTATTGTGCGTTTTAAAACCTCTGACGCCGTTCGTGAATTATTAGACATGGCGATTTAAGACGTGAAGGAAGTAGATTGCTTAAACGGTTATATCGATGAGGCGACCAATGGTTTTATCGGATGAATCGATGACTTTGGCATTGGCTTGCGCTTCTAGGACGCTGCTCTTTGCTTCGATCAATCCATCCTGAATTGGTGAACCGTAAAGTCCAGCATCCTTGGTGGCAGTTGGTTGGTTTAAGGTTTGAGTCGATGCATCCGCTACTTTTTGGCTTGCTTGGTCTAGCTTATCTTGACTACGCTGTAGGCCTTGTTGACCATAGATAAATGACGAGTTATTGATTTGCATAGTCGTACCTTTATTCCACATTATTTGATGAGTCTAACACAATAGGGCGTACGTTTTTTAGACAATGATTGTTTTTTTATGTTTTAAATTGAAAGTAGTTTGAACGGAGCTGGTAGGGCGTATGAACATGGTTATCCAAAAAGTCGTTACTGCTATTACGCTTATTCTTTTTTTGTCGCCTGCAATGGCACTGAACTCACTTGATACTGCGAACAAAGTACTTTTTTACCAAACTATAGATGATAGCTCTGCTTTGCCTGATGCAGAAAAAATAGACGCTTTAAGTCGTACTTTGCTTGGTTCTATCTATGTGGGCGGTAGTGTTGGAGAAGGTGAGCAGGGTAAATATGACAAAGACCCGCTGACCCGTTTTGATGTGTTTGATTGTACTACCTATGTTGAAACTGTGTTGGCTGGCGCTATTTCTAGTACGTCTGATGAGTTTCAGTCAAACTTACAAAGTATTCGCTATCGAAACTCGAACGTTGATTTTGTTTCTCGTAATCATTTTCCGAGTGTTGATTGGTTTCGCAACAACCAAGATAAGCTAATGGACATCACGCCGGATGTTGGCCATGGCCAAGCGCGGGTTGCGAAGGCGATGATAGATAAGTCTGCGTGGTATAAGTATCTTACTGGTGATGTGCTGCAATGTGATGCCGATTCTTCTAGCGAATGTCTAACTTTGTTGAATCAGTTACATGAAGAAGGCCGTATTTATTCCGCAGAGCCTGCTTATATCCCTTATGTACCATTAACGGCGCTGTTTGGTGGTAACACAAATGAGGTTAATCAGGCACTTTTAGATCGTATCCCTTCTGGCAGTGTGATCAGTATGGTACGGCCTAATTGGGATATAAAGAAATACATTGGTACGAATATGAATGTCTCGCACCAAGGTCTGGCTATTCGTAAAAACGGTACCTTATTTCTTCGACATGCTAGTTTGACGAACAAAAAAGTAATGGATGAAAATTTCGCAGATTACTTCTCTCATTACTCTAAAACCTCTTCTTTAAAAGGCTTTAATGTTCAAGTATTAAGACGCTAGCGGTGTGATTATTTTTTGCGACTGCTCTTTTTAAAGTTAGTACTGAAATGCTGAAGATGTAGCTCCAATGCATCGCAAGAAATTGTGATCTCGCGTACGGATAAATACAAAGAGTACATTAGGCAGATTAGGCTCGCCCCGAAAATGTAACTGCCTATTTGTTGATACTCAAGGTAGATCGCCATCATGGATAATACACACAGAAAAAAGCTAATCACCCCAGCTTCTTGCATGCGTCTTATTAAATAAATACGTTTACGTAAGTTGGCAATTTGTTCTGTTGTATTTGCGTCTTCGAGTTTTGGATCAAAGTTACGAATAATCGATGCCAATGTAACAAAGCGGTTCGTATAAGCCAAAAGCAATAAAGAAACGGCGGGGAACAACATTGCGGGAGTCGTTAGAGTGATAATCATGCTGGGTCCTGCTGATCAATAAATAAAGACAGTGTTTTACGCTGTTTAGATACCTTATATTACGCCTTCAATGTGTTTTTTTGAACTGCGTTTACCCCTTCTGAAAGTATAAAAAATAAGCATTGTATCGTAGCAACTTCCTTCTATAATGCGGCCTATATTGACGTTCTGCCTTTCGGTATAAAGAGAGAAAAAATGAGTGATGTGTTTAGTATCGGCCTGCTGATTATTGCTGGTGCCTTATTTGCTATGGCTGAAATTGGCATGGCGGCGGCTAGGAAGATTAAGCTGCGAGTCTTAGCGGATGAAGGTAGCGTTAAAGCGCAAGCTGTGCTTGCCTTGCAACAAAAACCAGGCGCTTTTTTTGCCATGATTCAAATTGCGCTGAACGCTATTGCTATCTTAGGTGGTATTGTTGGTGAACAGGCTCTGACGCCTTATATTAAGCAGCTTGTTAGTTTGCTTTATGCTGGGCCTTTATTGGATCAAGTCAGCTTTGTTGTTTCCTTTCTGTGTCTGACGTCACTTTTTATCCTATTTGCCGATCTATTACCTAAGCGCTTGGCGATGATTATGCCAGAAGCCGTGGCAATTCGAATGGTCACGCCTATGCTCTGGGTGACCTTTATCTTAACACCAGTGGTTTTTCTGTTTAACGGTTTTACTAACTTGGTTTTACGTTTATTTAATGTGCCTATTGAGCGCCAAGAAGTTGTTACTACAGAAGACATTGTTGCCATGATGGATGCTGGCGCAGAAGACGGCAGTTTGCAGAGCCAAGAATATCAATTGATTGGCAATGTATTCGAATTAGAAACTCGAAACATTTCCAGTGCCATGACGCCACGAGATCAGATTATCTATTTTGATATCGATGACAGTAGTGAAGAGATCAGCCAAAAAATTATTGATCATCCACATAATGACTTTTTAGTTTGTAATGGCAGTTTGGATAAAATCGAAGGCATTATTGATTCGAAAGAAATACTACGCTTGGTACTTAAAGGTGAGTCAGCACAAATCAAACCTGAAAAAGTGGATAAAGAGGTTTTTTATCTACCAGAAACCTTGACGCTTTCCGAGGCGCTTAATGCATTTCGAGTAGCGCCACAAGCTTTTGCTGTCATCGTGAATGAATACGCAACGATTGTTGGTATTGTAACGGTGAAAGACTTATTAGGTGGCTTTATGGGCGGATTATTAACGCCTCATGATGAAGAGCAAATAGTACAACGTGATGCGAACTCTTGGTTGATTGAAGGGTTAACGCCGATCAATGATGTGATGCGCAGTTTGAATATAGAAGAGTTCCCTGATCGTACTCAATATGAAACGCTTGGTGGTTTTATTACTTACAGCTTAAAGCGTTTGCCAAAGCGTACGGACTTTTATGTCTATGACAGCTATAAGTTTGAAGTATTAGATTTGGAAGGCGTCAGAGTTGAACAGCTGTTAGTGACTAAATTAAAGTAGCAACGTAAATGGGATGGACGGTATGAAATTAGTTGTGGGGACATTATCGACTTGGTCACTACGGGCGCATCTTTGTAGTCAGATTGCAGGTATCAAACTAGATCTTATCCCAATTAATTTGGAAGCTAAGGGCTATAAAGCTGAAGTGTTAAAATACTCGCCGACTGGATTGGTGCCAGTATTGCTGGTGGATGATGGTGTTGTACATGATTCTTTGGCGATTACGGAATATCTTAATGAATGCTCCAATGGCGCACTTTACCCTAAGAATCAGTCTGAAAGGGCACAAGCAAGAAGCCTTTGCATGGAAATGCATTCAGGCTTTATGAATCTGCGTGGTCAATGCGGGTTTACCTTTGATCCAGTGGCTCCATTGGATAATTTATCGGACGCGCTGAAAAAAGAGATTGAGCGTATTGAAACGATTTTTGCCCAAGCAAAAGGACCTTTTATGTTTGATCAAGCGGGCGCAGTAGATGCCTTCTACGCGATTCTTGCCTTCCGTCTAAAAGCGTATGGAGTGTCTTTGGATGGTAAAGCGGGCGAGTATCAGCAGAGCTTATTAGGCTGACCTTTGTTTAATAACATTATGACACTTTCTCGATCATGGTCTTAATAAAGAGCAAGCTCCTTCAAGTATTCTTATTGTGCTGCTTTTAGTGCATGAAAGTGTTTTTATGTGCCATATAAGAAGGCTATGTCAAGAAACTAAAGGATAATTCGACTAATGGGGAAAGAGACTTTCTTTAGGGGATGTTGACGTATACTTGCGGTTTTCGGTGCTAACATGATATTTCCAAAATCATGAAAGATAAGGAAAACCAAGATGGCCCGTTTAATTAAAAAGTTAATGAAGGTGCAGGTATTTAATCGTCACATTGAAGCACTTGCTGATATTGAGACAGGAAGTGATTCGGATATGGATGAGTGGAAAGGCTGGGATGCTTGGGTAGATGTTAAAAAATAAAGTTTTTTTCTAGTTCTTGTGTTTAAAAACATACGATGCGTAACCAACACAGAGGGGTCGTTATGAGTCGATTCTAAAAAGGGTAAAAAATATACATCATAGTATTTTTTTACCCTTTTTTATTTATGCATCTGGTGACCTGTTCGAAAATATTTTCGATTTACGCCGTCTTGTTTTTTTACCCTATATTTCATATTTAAAGATCAATTATAAAAAAAGGAAAGAAGGTGTGTTTTGTTGAGTGCATTTGACCATCATAAATTAACCAAGTAGTGTAAATAGTGAATGGTAAGGCGATTATTTATAAGCGTTTATTATTTTGTACTAAAAAATGTTACTTACCTTTTTGTAATACCCACTAAGTCTTAAAGGCTTAGTTCGTTTTTTTGTCGCTAGATTGGCGTTGAAAAGTTGATTTTAATTCTGAAAAGGAGAATCAAGAATGGCTACAACAACTAAAAGCACGACCCAAGCAAAAGCACATGAAAAAGTTGATAGCGCTGCAGAAACGGCCCATAAAGGTGTCGATAGCGCAGCCGAGCTGAAAGAGCAGAGCCAAGAACGTATTGAAGAAGTGGCTCATCAAATCAGCGAACAAGCACATAAAATTGCAGATACTGCTAAAGCCCAATCCGAAAAAGTGTCTACAGCAGTTGGTGAATATGCAAAAGAAAACCCAGTTAAAACTATCGGTATTGCATTTTTAGCTGGTGCATTAGCGGCTAGTTTCCTTTGTAAGCGTAAATAAGCTTAGGAAGTACAAAGATGGAAACACCACCGCACTCTGATTCACAGCAAGAACAATCTAGCTTTGATGATGTTATTACGTCACACAAAAGTTGGCTGAAGAGTGTATTAGGGCTTGGAGCGTTGGAGGCGAAGCTGTGGGTTGCATCCAGTGCCCAGCTCCTTGCCTTAATGTGCGGTGTCATTTTTTTATTGCTAACCACTTGGTTATTAATCATTGCTTCCATTGCTGCATTGGCGTGGAGCTATGGTTTTTCCCTTGTTGCCATACTTGTGACGGCGACCTTAGTTACCTTTCTAAGCTCTTTTGTGCTGCTCTATCTAGTAAAGCGTACCTTGAAGAGCATGAACTTCGCTCGTACATTGGACGCTGTTATCCCAACTGATGAGGATTAGCCGATGTTTGGTATAAAACGAATGCATCAGCAACGAGAGCGCCTTTTCCTTCGAACGCAGTTACTAGAGAAGCGTGCCAAAGCATCTCGTGATAAAGCAATAGATAAGGCCCTTGAAAAAGCGACCAGTCCGGAAGGTTTAATAGCGAGCTTTGTTTTAGGTGCAACGACTCAGCTGGATATTACTCGAAAAGCTAGAAAAAATTTGTTGAATGGCGCGAGCCGAGATGTTTTGAGCTTTTTGATCTCTCAAGTGAGTGCTTACATGACTGCCGAATCCCCAAAGCAGGAAGATTCAGCGGAGGCAGAAGATGCCCCAAAAACGTCAGATTCAACTGAGAATATACCTGACAGCGGTGTTATAAAAACCGATCAGGATATAGAAGAGGTATTTCCAGAAAAGAGAAAAGTATAGCGATCTTGTCTTCTTTAACGCTTTCTTAAACTAGTTTGGTAAAAAACCACCTAATTCCTCGACTTTATCCCCATAAATCACTATATTCGCCCACCTTTATGTTTATATTTTGTACGCTGACTAAGTGGCAAATTTAAACGGCTTTCTATTTTCTTTTTTCAGGACTTTCTTTTGATCTCCACGGCTAATATCACTATGCAGTTTGGCGCAACGCCATTGTTTGAAAACATCTCAGCGAAATTTGGCAGCGGTAATCGTTATGGCCTAATTGGCGCCAACGGGTGTGGCAAGTCTACTTTTATGAAAATTTTGAGTGGGGCGCTGACACCAACGTCTGGTAACGTTTCTATTACTCCTGGTGAAAAAGTCGGTACCCTAAGTCAGGATCAGTTTGCTTTCGAAGAATACTCGGTTGTTGATGCTGTTATCATGGGCGATGTGGCGTTGTGGAAAGTAAAACAAGAGCGTGATGCTATTTACTCTAAGCCAGAAATGAGCGAAGAAGATGGTATGCGAGCTGGTGAGTTAGAAGCAGAATTCGCCGAGATGGATGGCTATAGTGCTGAAAGCCGCGCAGGCGACATTTTGTTGGAAGCGGGCATCGAAGAAGAATTTCATTTTGGTCTAATGAGCCAAGTGGCGCCGGGTTGGAAGCTTCGAGTCTTGTTAGCGCAAGCCTTGTTTGCTAATCCTGATATTTTGCTGTTGGACGAACCTACCAACAACTTGGATATCCATACTATTAACTGGTTGGCTGGCGTACTGAATCAGCGCAAGTGCACCATGATCATTATTTCCCATGACCGCCACTTTTTGAACTCTGTGTGTACTCACATGGCGGACATTGATTTTGGTGAGTTGCGTATTTACCCAGGTAACTATGAATACTTCATGGAAGCCTCGTCTTTGATTCGCGAGCAATTATTAACTGAAAACGCGAAGAAAAGTGCGGAAATGGACGATCTTCAAGCGTTCGTTAACCGTTTCTCAGCCAACGCATCTAAGGCAAAACAAGCCAGTTCTCGTGCGAAAAAACTAGAAAAAATTGAACTGTCAGAAGTGAAACAGTCTAGCCGTATGACGCCTTCGCTGACTTTTAAGCAAGATAAAAAACTTCATCGTCATGCTTTGATCTTAGAAGATTTAGGTCATGGTTATGATGAACTGCTATTTTCTGGCGGAAATATGATTTTAGAAGCTGGCTCCCGTTTGGCGATTATCGGTGAAAACGGTGCTGGTAAAACGACGTTCTTACGATGCTTAATGAGCGAGTTAGAAGCCAAGCAAGGTGAGATTAAATGGGCTGAAAACGCCGTTATTGGTTATTGCCCGCAAGACAGTACAGAAGACTTTGATTGCGATTTAACCTTGTTTGATTGGATGTCGAAATGGCGTACGGTAAAACATGATGATTTAAAAGTTCGTGCAATGTTGGGTCGTTTGTTGTTTACCGCGGATGACTTCAATAAAAAAGTACGAGTTTGTTCTGGTGGTGAGAAGAACCGCTTGCTGTTTGGTAAGTTGATGATGATGGATCTAAATGTCTTAGTGATGGATGAGCCAACTAACCACATGGACATGGAAGCCATTGAGGCTTTAAATAATGCGTTACTCGACTTTGATGGTACCCTGATTTTTGTTAGTCACGACAGGGCGTTTGTATCATCGTTGGCGAATCGAGTGATCGAAATTAAAGGCCAAAAGGTTATTGATTTTCAAGGCACTTACGACGAGTACCTTGCTCATCAGGGCTAACCTCACTTAAGTATAGTTTCTATTTAAAGCCGTTTACTGGATGTCAGTGAGCGGCTTTTTTGTTTTATACTGATGACTGTTTTGAACCTTGAAAGGGCGCGATTTTGGACTCAACAACACTTAAAAAATATCTGCTTTCTAAGCCCGAGGCTGAAGAGTATTACCCATTTGATGATTATACGGCCGTGTTTAAAGTGCAAGGGAAGATGTTTGCCTTGTTGATTAAAAAACAAGGGCAGCCATTGCTAAACTTAAAGTGCAATCCAGACCATGCTATTGAACTGCGCGATATATTTAAAGAAATTTTTCCTGCTTACCATATGAATAAACGGCATTGGAATTCCATTATTCTGGATGGCGACTTACCAAATGGAGAAATTGAAAGGTTGATCGATCATTCTTATGGTTTGGTGGTAAAAGGTTTAAAGAAATCCATACGAGAAGGTTTGGAAGTTCGTTATGGTGAAGACGTTTATAAGTAAAAATAATATTGTTTAACCCCATATCACCTTCACCAATTCTGCGTTATAGCCTGTCGATTTATTATTAATGTCTTCTTGCTGTCATTTCTATGTAATGTTTTGTCCGTAAATTCATTGTCAGCTTCCTTTTGCAGGGGGAAGCAACTTATTTGAAAAATAGATGATAAAACCAGTAGCCAAGGATCGAAAAACCAAGGGGAGAACCCCTAATGTTCGACAGCCTAGGCGACTAATATTTAATAAATAATAGGGCAGTGTTATGAATATTAAGAGCAACAGCAAGCTAGGTTTTGACGAATTAGATGAGCTGGTTCGCCCAGCGCCTGAAGTGGTAGAGTTTGAAGAAGTCGCCAATAAAATGGTTTCTCGCCGTGGCTTTTTAGGTGGTGGTGCGGCAGTGGGTGCTGGTGCTTTCGTAATGGGCTCAACGGCCCTATCAGCAGGTAAAGCCTTGGCAGCCGGAACGCCAGAGTCGCGTCTGGCTTTTAGCATGGTAAAAGCCAATACATTGGATACTATTACTGTTCCTGAAGGTTATAAATGGGAAGTGCTGGCTTCTTGGGGTGATCCATTATTCAGCAATGCCCCAGCTTTTAATGGGTCAACTGGTGGAACTGGTGCGTCCCAAGAGTTAGCGTTTGGCGATCATAACGATGGCATGGCGTTCTTCTCTAAAGATGGCAAACAGATTATGGCCATCAACAATGAATACACAAATGGCGATACCCTTCATGCTAATCGTAATGATGGTATGCCAGCAAATGCTGATGACGTGCGTAAAAATAAAGCTGCTCATGGTGTATCTATTATTGAAGTAGATCAACGTGGTGGTAAATGGGGGATCGTTCAGGACTCTCCTTATAATCGTCGTATTACGGCGGATACGGAAATGGATATTACAGGTCCAGCGCGCGGCCACAAATGGATGCAAACATCTGAAGACCCTAAAGGTTTAGTCGCAAAAGGTACTTGGAACAACTGTGGTAATGGACAAACGCCATGGGGTACATATTTGACTTGTGAAGAAAACTTTAATGGTTATTTCACGGTAAATGACAAAAACTACACGATGCCTGAAGCGTTCAAACGCTATGGTTTAAGCACAGAAGGTCGTTACAACTGGGCGATGGCGGATGATCGTTTTGACCTAGTTAAAGAGCCAAATGAGCCAAATCGCTTTGGCTATATTGTTGAAATTGATCCACTGGACCCAACATCTCGTCCTAAAAAACGTACCGCTCTAGGTCGTTTTAAACACGAGAATGCAGAGTTAACTATCGCGCCGAATGGCCATGTTGTTGTCTACCTTGGTGATGATGAGCGTGGTGAATTTCTATATCGTTTTGTCTCGAAACATAAATATTTAGCGGGTGGCAACAATCGCGACCTACTGGAAGAAGGCACTCTTTACGTTGCCAAATTCCACGATAATAATCGCGGTGAGTGGGTTGCATTAACACCAAAAACCACAGGAATGACAGAAGCAGAGATTTCAATTCATACTCGTATGGCGGCATCAAAAGTGGGTGCCACTACCATGGACCGTCCGGAGTGGGTTGCCGCTCATCCTCATAAAGCAGAAGTTTATTGCTCGCTTACGAACAATAAAAACCGTGGCGTTAAGCCAAATGCTGGTGGTGATGCAACGCCTGCTGGTGGCCCGAATCCTCGTGTAAAAAACAACTTTGGTCAAATCGTACGTTGGATGCCAATGGATTCTGATCATACTCACAACGAATTCAAGTGGGACTTGTTTGTACTGGCGGGTAACCCTGCTGTGTACGCTGATGCCAACGCGGGATCAAAAAATATTAACCAAGACAATATGTTTAACTCTCCAGATGGCCTGAAATTCGACTCGAAAGGCTTGTTATGGATTCAAACAGACGGTAATTATTCCAATGAAAAAGGTTTCCAAGGCCAAGGGAATAATCAGATGTTGGTTGGTGATCCTGAAACAGGTGAGATTCGTCGCTTCCTAGTTGGACCAAAAGAGTCTGAAATTACAGGTGCGGCTTGGAATGCTGAGCGTACGACTATGTTTATAAGTGTTCAGCACCCAGGAGAAGGTGGAAACTCTCATTGGCCTGATGGTGGTCAATCTGTACCTCGCTCAAGTGTTATTGCTATATCACGTGAAGACGGTGCTGTTATTGGTTAAGTTTTTGCTTTGTCGGTAATTTTTCACGCTTTAAAAGCCAGTATGATAAATATACTGGCTTTTTTGTCTGTATTTAGGGGAGTGATTGCTCTTTAGTGTTTCATGTTCTTGAACTTATGACCTATATCATAGGAAGCATAAATTATTTTTATATCGCCTTGTTTCACATTGAATAAAATGTCAGTCTTACTGACGTGCACAATTGATGCAAATAGTTAGATTTTTTTGTCTGGTAGGTAAAATGTTGTTTCCAGTCTCTTTTGTGATTTTTATCAGTATGGATGCTGTGAAGATAATGCGGCAGCAAGATATAAAAATTTAAGTGAGTAAGAATGGGTGTCGTATTTTCTAAATCATTGTTTACTAAGCAAGCTATTTTAACCTTAGCGCTTGCCGTTGTTTTAAGTTTAGTTAGTAGCGGTATTCAATTCGTTGATGGCGTTAGATCTCAAAAAGCAGAGATAAATAAAGATTTCGAAGTATTACTGGCTGCTTTTGAAAAACCATTGTCTGAAGCGGTTTTTCGATTAGATACAGCCTTTGCACAACGACAAATCGATAGTTTGCTTGTTAACCCTGCCATTGCTCACGTAGAAGTTCGTGATGAATCGGGTGAGCTCTTTGTAGAAGCAACGGCAGCCCAGCGTGATTTTTCAGTATCAGATACATTAGCCAACTATTTTTTATCAGACCTTCATGATTACAGCACAGAACTTCGTATGGAAAGGCCAATTTTTTTGGCTGGTCATGTATTTATATTGCCTGAAAAACGATACCTTCTTGATAAAATCTTCAAAGAACATCTTTCTAGCCTGATCTATAATTTGTTCAAAGATGTATTGCTCGCATCATTAATCTCCCTTGTATTTTATTTTTTAGTTACCCATCCATTAATGCGTCTAAGCGAGTCTTTGTCGACGGTTGGCGATAAAAAAGAATTGCCTTTGCCTCGATCATTTTATCGGCATCATAAGTCGGATGAATTGGGGCATTTACATTCTACTTTTGCTGTTTTATGGAAGCGTTTAAGTACTGCATTGAGCGATTTAGAGCGCAGTGATAGCCATACAAAGGCAATGATAGAGCACGCTGCGGATGGGATTTTGTTGTTGGATGAAAACAACAAAATTACTTTGGTAAACGCGGCCGCAGAATATATGTTGAAGATGAAAGGTGAGGAGCTTCGATCGAAATCGCTCGATGTGTTGCACTTGCCATCATCCTGGTCAAACTTTGCAACTATTTTGGATTCGCTTGAAGTAAACTCATCTTCTACTGTTGAAACAATGTACCGTGTAAAAGGGATTGAATTACCTGTTGAGATACGTTTAGCCAAGTACAAAGTATTAGACAAAATAGAAACCTTGTTACTGATTCGTGATGTTTCTGAGCGCAAAGAAACAGAAGCACGAATTCATCATCTAGCCTATTTCGACTCAGTCACTAACTTACCTAATCGACAATATTTGGCTGATAAACTTCATGACGCTCTAAAATGTAAGCTGCAGGACTCTAATACAACTTACTCAGCTGTTGTCTTTATGGATCTCGATAGATTTAAAACCATCAATGATTCTTTAGGTCATAATGTAGGCGATCAATTATTGTGCTGTGTAGCGTCACAACTGTCTTCATTGAGCGAAGAGAATATCGTGTTCGCAAGAATGGGCGGCGATGAGTTTGCTTTTTTATTAACGCACATCGGCGATGATAAAGAGAAAGTTGAAAAGGCCATCAAGGGTTTTGTTGAAAGTGTTATGTATGCCTGCCAGCAGGTTAAAAAAGCAGGTCGTCATGAAGTTCACATTACCGCCAGTTTAGGCGCTACTATTTTCGATGGTAACGAAGGCTCAGCGGAAGTGATTTTAAAACAGGCAGATACGGCTTTGTATCGCGCAAAGGAATCTGGCCGAAATACTTTTGCGCTGTATAGACCAGAAATGCAGGCCGTTTCCGATGCTCGCCTTGATATGGAAAAAGCACTTCACCATGCGACAGAATTTAAACTGTTTGAGTTGTATTACCAGCCACAAACGAATGATAAAAATGAATTGATTGGTGCGGAAGCTCTGATTCGGTGGAAAGATGATAAAAAGGGCTTTATTTCTCCTGCTGAGTTTATCCCTGTTGCCGAAGAGATTGGTCTCATAGTTGAAATCGGCCACTGGGTTTTAAATGAAGCGTTATCTCAGGTAGCGTCGTGGTTGAAAGAGGGGAAATGGCAGCTTTCTTGGCGCATGTCCATTAATGTTAGTCCTATCCAGTTCCAACAAGCTGGTTTTCTGCCTATGTTGAAAGCCCAGTTAGAAAAACATGATGTTCCTGCCCACTGTGTTGATCTTGAAATCACAGAGAATATGCTGCTGAATGATCTTTCGTCTTGCTTGGAAAAAATGAACGCCATAAAAGCATTGGGTGTACACCTTTCCATTGATGACTTTGGAACCGGTTATTCTTCTCTTAAATATTTAAAATCTTTGCCGATAGATAGATTGAAAATAGATCAATCGTTTGTTCGAGATTTATTGACAGATAAAAGTGATGAAGCGATTGTTCATGCTGTTATTGCGATGGCGAAAGCGCTTAACATCAGTGTTCTTGCTGAAGGAGTAGAGACTTTACTTCATTATGATCGATTACGTGAAATAGACTGCTTTTATTACCAAGGCTACTATTTTGGACATCCTCTGCCACCAAACGAATTTATTGCTGCATTTGTTCACGATTCATCCACGCCTAAATTCTCTTAATAGCGTAATATTGAAGCTCAATTTACATATCACCATTTCAAGCTAAGGGTTAAGTATGGATTTTTTGTCTTCATTGGCGACATTGACCATTCATTGGGGCGCGCTACTGTTTGTATTTTTACTGTTTTTAGCCCTTATATCTGTGGTGGTTATGTATTGGGTTGATTCCCATCAAACTACTCATACCATTAGGCGAAATTACCCGGTCGTTGGGCGATTCCGTTATATCTTTGAGCATCTGGGGGAGTTCTTCCGTCAGTATTTTTTTGCAATGGATCGTGAAGAGCGTCCGTTTGATCGTGCTGAGCGTTCATGGGCTTATCGAGCAGCTAAAAAAGTAGATACCACAATAGCTTTTGGCTCGACGCGCTCTTTGGAAACACCGGGTGATATTTTCTTTTTAAACTGTGCTTTCCCAACACTAGATGAAGACGCGGCGCAGCCGAAAGAAGTATGTATCGGTGAATACACCGCGAAGAAACCTTATCGAACTCGATCTGTTGTGAATATTTCTGGAATGAGCTTTGGTGCTTTGTCCAAACCTGCGGTACAAGCTTTATCAAAGGGAGCGCGCAAAGCGGGCATTTGGATGAATACCGGAGAGGGTGGGTTATCACCTTATCATCTTGAAGGTGGTTGTGATCTAGTTTTCCAAATTGGTACTGCGAAATATGGCGTGCGAAATTTAGAAGGGCATCTAGACGATACAAAGCTGACCAGTTTGGCAGAGCATGAAAATGTTCGTATGTTTGAGATTAAAATGAGCCAAGGGGCCAAGCCTGGTAAAGGCGGTATGCTGCCTGGAGCAAAAGTGACCGAGGAAATTGCTCATACTCGTGGGATAGCAGTGGGCCAAGATTCGATAAGCCCAAACGGCCATACCGATATTAAATCCATCGATGATTTATTGAATATGGTTCGTCATGTCCGTCAAGTTACCTCTAAGCCAGTCGGCTTTAAAATGGTGGTTGGGGATTTGAAATTCTTTGAGACGTTATGCGAATTAATACATAAAAAGGGCATCGATTACTGCCCTGACTTTATCACTATTGATAGCTCTGATGGTGGAACGGGCGCGGCACCTCAGCCATTAATGGATTATGTTGGCATGCATTTGCGTGAAAGTTTGCCGACCGTAGTGAATATCGTGACTTCTTATGGTTTGCGTCGCTATATTAAAATCATCGCGTCAGGAAAGTTAATTGTTCCTGGAAAGGCGGCTTGGGCCTTGAGTGCAGGCGCCGATTTTGTTGTCACTGCTCGTGGGTTCTTGTTTTCATTGGGTTGTATTCAAGCGCTACAGTGCAATAAAAATACCTGCCCAACAGGGATTACGACTCATAACCCAGAGTTACAGAAAGGCTTAGTGGCAGCAGAAAAATCTGAGCGAGTTGCTAACTATGCAGCAGAACTGTTGCATGGCATCGGCATGATTGCGCATTCTTGTGGGGTAAAAGAGCCAAGAGAGCTTAACCGTTCACATGTCCGTATTATAGAAAATCAAAGTAGATCTGTGTTGTTCTCGGATGTTAACCCAATGCCCAATGTGCGATCTGAATTCATCAATATGACCGCACTTCAAGAAAAATCTGCATCTGTTGCTGCAGAGGATAGGTTACAGTAAGTTATTTCTTGCTTTGATTTTAATAAAGTTGAGAGGCTGCTTTAGAAGTGTCATCTCAGCTTTTTAAGCTTGTTTGTATAGTGCTAGAAACCGTTAGAGTAGTTTTTCGATGAATGTTTCTTTTATGTTGTTTAATGGTGTTACAACACAGGCTGCATCCATTTCTACCGCGACTCTTGGCATCCCGTATACAACACATGAAGACTGATCCTGAACGACAGTAAAACCGCCGGCATTTTTTATTCTTTTTAGTCCTCGCGCACCATCTTTACCCATCCCTGTTAATAAGGTTGCAAACGCATGGCGGCCAATTTCATCTGCTACCGATTTGAATAACACGTCGACGGAAGGACGATGACCGGATACCTTTTCTGCCCTAAATACGTCTGTGTAGAGTTGATCGTTTGATCGTACGACTTTCATATGAAAATCGCCAGGGGCAAGGTAGGCAACGCCTGGGCGAACCAGTTCTCCTCCTTGTGCTTCTACAACGGTGAAGTCTGTCGTTCTATCTAATCGACTGGCAAAGGTAGAAGTAAAGCCTGCTGGCATATGTTGGACAATCAGCAGTGCAAAATTAGCACTAGGAAGTTTGCTGAGCAGGTAATTGATTGCTTCGGTTCCTCCGGTAGAGGCACCTATAGCTAATACTCTGTTTGCTGTAAGTGGCTCAGCTCTAGCGGGTTCTGTATTTGTTGATTGGTGATTGATACCTGTTGAAATGTTACATGCTGCGGCCATTCGAATTTTTTTGATAACCATTTTGCTATAACGCAGGAACATTTCTTTTTGATTTATTTGGGGTTTGGCAATGTAATCGACAGCCCCCAATTCCAATGCTTGAAGTGTGGTATCAGCATTTGCTTTGGTGAGTGTGGATATCATCACCACAGGAGTGGGTTTTACCTTCATTAACACTTCAAGAAAACGCAACCCACTTACTTTGGGCATTTCTACATCCAGAGTAATGACATCAGGGGAGAGGTCATTCACCATTTGCTTTGCTTCAAAAGCATCTTTTGCCGTGCCAACAACTTCTAGGTCAGGATCTGATTCTATAACTTCGCGGAGAACTGTTTGGATGGAAATAGAGTCATCGACAATAAGCACTTTAATTTTTTTAGGCTGCATAGTGTTCCATAAAATGATTAAAACAAATCAACATCGCCCGAGTCGTTATCTTTACCGACAGTCGATATGGCTTTTCTGTAGCGCAATTCACAGTTAGTGGCTTCAGTATCATGATGTTGAAGTAATTTCTTCATCATCACTCGACCAGTAGAAGGAAAGAAATTTACCCTCCTTGGGTAGATATCTAACAAGTCTGAAGACTCGATAGTGATACCTTCATTCTGTAAATAAGACTTAATAAACTCGACATTCTTTTGGCCAACATTTTGAGTTGTCATGCCTTTGATGACATTGCCACCTCCGAAGACTTTGGCCTTAAAATGACTTCTGCGCGCACCTAATTTAATAAGGTGGTTGATCAAGAGTTCCATTGCGTAGACACCGTAACGACCACTTGAAGATAATAGATCGTGTGGGTCTCCTCCTTCAGGTAGTAGGAAATGGTTCATCCCGCCCACCTTCGCAGTAGGATCATATAGGCACACAGAGACACATGATCCTAATAAGGTGGTAATCATAACGTCTTCGTTGGTTGCGTAGTATTCTCCCGGCAGTACCTTGTATGACATGATATCAAACGTATTGTCGAAGTGTTTTCGCGTTGAAAAATGTTCAATTACCGATTCTTTTAATGCCATAGTTTAACCTTACAGCTTTATGTATGCTGTTCGACCAATGGGTTTTATTACGTTGGAAAAGTGGGAAAAATTTTCCGAATGACCTGCAATATAAAGTCCGCCAGGTCGAAGCTTGGCGAGTAACTTAGTTAATATTTTTGCTTGAGTGTCTTTATCAAAATAAATCATCACGTTACGACAAAAAATAACGTCCAAATTCGGTTCTATTGGAAGGTTTTCGTCTAGTAAATTAACGCGGATGAATTCGATCATATTACGTAATTCAGGAACGACTTTAGCGAAGCCTAGGTTGTTGCCTTTGCCTTTAACAAAGAAACTTTTTTTGTCAGGTAAAGCCTCCACTTTTTCTAGTGGGTATTTACCTGTGTTAGCGGTTTCGAGCACTTTACTGTCGATATCTGAAGCAATAATCTCAACATTATGATCGAATCGACCATAGGCTTTTACTAGGCTCATGGCGATCGAGTAAGGTTCTTCACCTGTACTTGATGCCGCGCACCAAATTCTTTTAACCGATTCTCCTTGGTTTATATATTGCGCCAAAATGCTGAAATGGTGCGGCTCTCTATAAAAAGAGGTTAGGTTTGTTGTTAAAGCATTGATAAAGTTTTCTTGTTCCTCAAGATTGTCTTCTAAATACTTTAAATACTCTTTGGTGTTTTTTAATCCCAGCTTTCGAACTCTAGGAGCTAAGCGGCTGTATACCAAAGACTCTTTCGAGTCGGCGAGGTTTATCCCTGTCAGTCCGACAAGGATAGTACGCACCTTATTAAAGTCACTTTGTGTGAACCCAAACTCCCTTTCCATAAGCTTTAGAACTCCTCCCAACCATCGTCCTCATCATCTATCTGAGGTTTTGGCAACGGTTTTGCTTTTTTAACTGGAGCTGACGCCGATGGCAGTTTTTTCATGGCAGAAGGTTTTGAAGGCGCAGGTTTCTTCACATGGGCGATTTGTTTTATGGGTTGAGATTGATGATCCGCACTTAATTCAAACTGATTCACATTACTGGTTAATTGATCTGCTTGGCTTAATAAGCTTTCAGCTGCCGCTGCCGCTTCTTCAACCAGTGCTGCGTTTTGCTGTGTCATTTCATCCATTTGGCTCACAGCTTTGCCTATTTCATCGAGTCCAGATGATTGCTCGGCTGATGCACTGGCGATTTCGGCCATAATGTCATTAACCTGTTTGATCGCAGAAACCACCTCTCGCATGGTATTTCCTGACTTATTAACCAGATCATTACCATTATTAATTTTCGTTGCAGATTCAGAAATGAGATCTTTAATGTCTTTCGCAGCATTGGCTGAGCGTTGTGCTAAGGTTCTTACTTCCGATGCAACAACCGCGAATCCACGACCTTGTTCGCCAGCTCTTGCCGCCTCAACCGCCGCGTTAAGTGCTAGGATATTGGTCTGGAAGGCAATGCCATCAATCATGCCAATAATATCGGCAATTTTTTGTGAGGACTCATTAATCGATGCCATGGTTTTAACAACATCTTCGATTAAGTGACCACCATCTATTGCGACTGTTACAGCATTGGAAGCCAGTGTATTTGCTTGCTTAGCACTGTCGGCATTTTGACGAACTGTTCCTGTTAACTCTTCCATACTCGATGCTGTTTCTTCTAAGCTAGAAGCTTGTTGTTCAGTACGGTTAGAAAGGTCTGTGTTGCCATTGGATATTTCACGAGCACCGGTATACACGGCGTCGGAAGCATTTTTAATATTAATGATGATCTCTGTCATGGTATCAAGAAGTGAATTCACACCTAATGAGATACTCAGCATCATGTCAGATTTATCTTCAGTAGCAACGCGCTGAGTGAGGTCATTATTCACTGCCGCATCAATGGCTGCGTTGACTTGACTGACAGTGAGTTGAAGTTGCTGTTCGGCTTCTACTTCAGCGGTAATATCCGTTGCGAACTTCACTACTTTATATGGCGTGCCGCTTGGGTCTCGAATAGGGCTGTAATTAGCTTGTATCCATATTACTTTGCCGCTTTTGTGAACTCGTGGGTAACGTCCGATGAAATGCTCACCGTTGGCAAGACTGCGCCAGAAATTTCGATATTCTTCGGACTTTTTGTATTCAGAGTCGACAAACAGGCTATGATGTTTACCTTCAACTTCGCCTAGGGAATACCCGAGCGCGTTCAAAAAGTTATCATTTGCAGAAATAATCGTTCCATCAAGCTCAAAGGAAATAACCGCTTGGGACTTAGATATTGCGTCTAGTTGGCTCTCATAATCGCTATTTTGTTTTTTCTTTTCAGTGATGTCAGTTGCAAATTTAACGACTTTGTATGGCTTGTTATTAGCGTCAAAAATAGGGTTGTAGCTTGCTTCAATCCATATGATTTCACCATTTTTAGTGTAACGACAGAACTCACCGCTATGGAATTCACCATTACCCAGTTTAGCCCAGAAGTCTTTGTACTCACGGCTATTTCGGTATTTGTTATCAACAAAAATACTATGGTGTTTGCCTTGAACTTCTTCTAAAGAATAACCAAGCGCATTAAGGAAATTGTCATTGGCAATCAAAATATTGCCATGTAGATCAAATTCAATAATGGCTTGAGAACGAGTCAATGCATTTAGTTGACCTTGAGCATTTACCCAGTCGTCTTTGGCGATAATCATTTGATTATCATCTAATCGCTTTGAAAATAGGCTTTTTAACATGGTAATAACCCTTCCTAATGTATCCTGTTTGGTTTGAAGCCTTGAAGGCCAACTGTGAATAATGTTTGTTTTTATGCGCCTTCGAATACGCCTATTTCATCGCTGGATATGAGCTCTTCTATATCGACGATGATAACCATTTGGTCTTCCAATGCGGCAAGCCCATGTAGGTAACGGCTATCGAAAGCCACACCAAATTCAGGTGCTGGTTTAATATCTTCGGCTTCTAGGTTCATGACATCTGAAACGCCATCGACCACAATTCCCACAACACGATCATGCACGTTTAGCATGATCACAATGGTCCATTCGTTATAAGTCGCTTCGCCTATATTGAACTTAATTCGTAAATCAACAATTGGTACGATATCACCACGTAAATTGATAACACCTTTAATATAACTGGGGGCATTTGCGATTCTAGTTGCCGGTTCGTAACCACGAATTTCTTTAACCGTCATAATATCAAGCGCATAATTTTCATCGCCTAATACAAATGTTAAGAACTCTTTTGCAGGCATTGAAGACGGATTCCCCTGCTGAAGTATTGTCATAATAAATGCCTCCTATAAGTCCGACTTAATGAATTGCGTTATTGAATCGATATCTAAAATCAACGCCACACTGCCATCACCCATTATGGTCGCCCCTGCAATTCCTTCCACACGACGATAATGTCGTTCTAAGTTTTTAATCACCACTTGTTGTTGACCTAAAAGGGAATCAATTACTAAGCCAAATCTTAGTTTTGATGTTTCAACTAGAACAACAATGCCCGTTTCTAGGTTGGTTGCTGTTGCGCTTCCTCCCAATATTTTTCCAATATCAACAAGAGGCCAATACTCGTCACGAACCCAAAGTAGCTGCTTTCCTTTAATGTGCTTAATTTGTTCGGCGACGGGCTGAATGCTTTCAACAATGCTGACGAGAGGGATAATAAATACCTGGTTTGAAGCCTCGACTGTCATACCGTCAAGAATGGCCAATGTCAGTGGTAAGCTGATTGTAAAAACTGTGCCCACTCCAGCCGTTGAGCTGATGCTGATACGTCCACCCAAAGACTCAATGTTTCGACGTACTACATCCATTCCGACTCCTCGGCCAGAGACATCAGTGACTTCTGCCGCAGTGGAAAAGCCCGCTTCAAATATAAGCTGCCATACCGCGCTGTCTGTTAAGGGTTCAGGTAATGAAATTTCTTTTTCTAATGCTTTTTCGATGATTCGATCTCGATTTAGGCCCGCGCCATCGTCTGTAATCGTGATAACAATTTCGCCACCTTTTTGGGCTGCCGAAAGCTTAACAATACCGGTTTCATTTTTATTGGCTTCTAAGCGTACCGATGGCATCTCAATGCCATGGTCGACGCTATTTCTTATTAAATGTAGAAGAGGATCGGATATTTTTTCTACTAGGTTTTTGTCAATTTCCGTATTTGCGCCTTCTATTACTAGGTTTATTTTCTTTTCTAATTTGCTTGAGAGATCTCGGACTAATCTTGGAAAACGGTTAAATACAAATGAAATTGGAAGCATACGAACTGACATGACGGCTTCTTGAATTTCTCGTGTATTTCTTTCAAGCTCGATTAACGCTGACTGCATTTTATCTGCGATGCTTTCTTGTACTTCACCGCCAATCAAATTCAACATGGATTGGGTAATAACGAGTTCGCCAACCAGATTGACCAATTTGTCGATTTTATTTGTTTCTACTCGAATGCTTGATGCTTCCGATTTTGTTTCTGATGCTTTATTTACAGGGGCTTTTGCTACCGCTTTTTTTTGTCCTGACGTTTGTAATGGGGTTGTATTTGCTTGAGGCTCTAAAGGCTCACTCAGGAAGGCTTCATTAAAGAACCCATATCCGATGTTGTCACCTTGTTGTGGATTTTCATCCATTCCAGCCGTCGCAGTGTTATTGTCAGGCTCACCCATATTTTCTTCAAAAAAGCCAAAGCCAATATCTTCCTCGTTAGACTCTTTTGTATTATCTAGGTCCTTATCATCGTCATCAAAAAAGCCGAAACCTTGCTCTTCTTCATTGTCATTTTCGTCATCTTCAAAAAAACCAAAGCCTTGCTCTTCTTCATTGTCATTTTCGTCATCTTCAAAAAAACCAAAGCCTTGCTCGTCGTCGTTTTCTCCTTCGTCATCATCAAAAAAGCCAAAGCCCTGATCTTCTTCCTCTTCTAAAAGGGCGTCGACTTGTACCCCTGAGCCTGTCACTTCTTTTAATGTCGCCCCTAATCTTTGCTTACTTGCCTCAATAATGTCCCAATCAATCTCGGTTTCTTCACGATAGCTGCTCAGAATACTTTTTAATACATCCGTTGTTTCTAGCAAAACTGTGATGAGGTCGTTGGTTAAGGTCAGCTCATTATTTCTCGCAGAGTCCAGCATGTTTTCCATAACATGAGTTAACCCTGTCAAAGCTTTGAAGCCAAAGATGTCGCTGCCACCTTTAATGGAGTGAGCGGCACGAAAAACACTATTAAGCTCTTCCATATCGGGGGCATCGATATCATAGGCAAGTAAGAGCGTTTCCATGGTTTCGAGGTGCTCTTGTGCCTCCTCGAAAAAAACCTCATTGTATTGACTTAAATTATCCATACTGTCTCTCAATGAATTTGCAAAATGAGACTCTTAGCGAAGCACTTTCGAAACGACTTCAAGCAGCTTTTTAGGATCAAATGGTTTAACCATCCAACCCGTTGCTCCGGCTGCTTTGCCCTTCTGCTTCATGGTTTCACCTGCCTCTGTTGTTAAGACAATCAGTGGAACCCGAGCATAACTTGACATCGCACGTAGCGACTTAATTAAGGTGAGTCCATCCATGTTTGGCATGTTTTGATCTGTTAGAACGAAATCAAACATTTCACTTTTACAAAGGCTTAGTGCCGCTTGGCCATCATTGGCAGTTTTTACAGCGTATCCAGCCCCTTTTAAAGTCATTTCCACCATTTGGCGAACAGAAGGGGAGTCATCTACGACAAGCAGTTTTTTACTCATAATTCATCCTAGTATCGTAAGGTTGTCTGTGTTGTGTTGGTGTTTTGATCATAAGAGAAGTCATGGCATAGGGTGTTTATAATGCCTAAGCCTCGACCGTAAGTTTGATCATTCGAAGTGGTTATTTCTTTATCAATTTGATAGCCATTACCAGAGTCTGATACGGTTAATAAAAGCGCTTTTTGTGATGACACCCAACTAACCGATACAGTAATTTTTTGATCGTCACGCAGCGTATTAATGGCTGCCGTTCTATTGTCCAGATATGAAATAAAGTCGATCTTCTTCAAATTGGATTGAATGTTTAAAATGCCGTGATCAACAGAGTTGACAATGAGTTCCGTCAGTACAGTAAATACTTTTTGGCAAAACGACTGTGAAAAGCCATAACTTTCAAGTAGCTCTACTAGCTTTAAAGTGAAATGATCATTCAGCAGTGAGTTCCCAAAGAGCTCAAAGTTAAATGAAAAGTTTCCCTTTGGACTTGGTTTTTCAACTGGACTGTCTGAGAGTTCTTTTCTTAGCGCCTCTAGATTTAAACTGCATAAGGTCATGTCATCATGACTGATGGTTAAATCAGCTTCCATGGTATGCATGCGAGATACCATGTATTCTGGATCGTTAGGGAATTCAGCAATAAGGGAATAGGCATCATCAAAACTGATCATTTTTTCTAGGTGGCGTTTGTTTTCAATTAAGCCATCACTAAAAAATGAAATATATTCAATGCTATCCAGTGGGAAGACTTCAAATTTAGTGCTGATGTCGTTGGTTGGAAGAATACCTATTGCCATATTTTTCGCAGGTACTTTATCGATTAGGTGTTGCTCTTTATCGAAAAGAAGTACATGCGGCATTCCGCCATTCCAGATACTGATGGTTTTTTTTGATAAGGATATCTCGATTAAAATACAGGCAAAAAAACGGTTGCTTGGGACGGTTTGAGAATGTTTGTCACTTAGTTCTCGTAAAATAGCACCAGGAGATAACCCCTTTGCTACCATAGCGTTAAAGGTCACAACCATTGGATAAACAGTAATAGCAGCAGCCATACCATGACCAGTAGCATCACCTAACATAATAATGAGATTACCGTTTGGTGATTTTGCTGATATGAGAATGTCCCCACAAAATCTTCCGCTAGAAAGCGTCGCCACATTCACCCCTTCAATTGAGTGAGAATGTGTATGTAATATATGATCATAGACAAAAAAGGCGAGAGCTTCTTCTTGCTCTTTTTCCTGCATGATACTGAGATAGTTTGCATTGGCCCTAAATAGGGCTTGTTCCACCTCAGACCAATCCAGAAAGCTTTGTACCTTGTTCGATAAAAGCAGTGGTTGAATGGGTTTGTGGATAAAGTCTTTTACACCAGCTTCAAACAAACGCGCCATATGGTCACTATCATATTCCGCCGTCATCATCAGAATCGGCGCCATTGGATAGAGTTGGCGAATCTGTGGAATTAATTCATCGGATATTCCATCCGGCAAATGAATATCTAATAAGAAAAGTTTTATAGATTTATCACCAAGGCAGTGGCGGGCTTCTTCCAGTGTCGTTGTTGAAATCACCTCAATACCCTTGTTCTTAAGTGCTTTAGACACTATCAAACGAGTTGAAGCGTTATCTTCTAATAAAAGAACATTGCCTATTTTATTCATAGCTAAATAGTTTCTCAAAATTAGCCATGTCTAGAATGTCTTTGGCGGTGCCATTCACATTTCGAATAATACCCTTTCCTGCATTGGTGCTAAGCTGACGATGTAGAAGCACCATCATTCCAAGTGCTGAGGAGTCTACATAAGTGACGCGAGAAAAATCCAAGACGATTTTTTTTGTGTTTTTTAATGCTTCTTCATAAGCTTTGGTGAACCATCCGTGCGTACTAAAATCAAACCTTTCAGGCATATTAATTACTACAAAATCTGACATGCTTACCTCTCGTCCTTATTTAAAATAAATCAATGTCGCCGCTTTCAATGTTTTGCTGAGAAACAGGGTTGTGTTTTTGTTGGCTGCGTTGTTTGATTGTTTCTAGTTTATCCCTTAAAACATGTTCTATATTGTCTGGAGACTCATTGTTAATAGAGTTTAATTGCTCGCCCATAAAGTTTAATACTCCAAGGGTGTATTCAATATTTTGTCCGTTAATATCGTCAAACTGTAAGGCTCTGGTTGCGTCGAAGATGGCGGACTCTAATGATTTTGCAAGGTTTTCTAGCTCCACTGTGACATTAGCATCGCCTTCCGCTTTAGCGACGATATGCTCTAAAGCGCTGTTCATGGTTTTTTTAGATTCCATAATGTAGGTCACATCATGGGCCGCTAATCTTTCCATTGATTTGGTTAAATCAGAGACTTGATCTTGGATTTTTTTGAGGCGAGATTGAATAGCAACACTAAAGCCTGAAGAGCGATTGGACAGTGAGCGAACTTCATCGGCAACCACGGCAAAACCACGGCCAGCTTCGCCTGCTCGTGCTGCTTCTATCGCTGCATTAAGTGCTAAAAGGTTAGTTTGATCTGCAATATCATCAATGTCTTTCAAAGCTTTTGCGATTTCTGGCATTTCATCGTGTATTTCGTTTACTTTTGATAGTAGCTCCATAGAAGAGGCCGACATTTCAATCGTACTTTCGATGAATTTATCTAAAGTAGATGCCGTTTGAGCCGCAAAGTCGCGCATCACTTCACTGTAATATTTATTATCATCGCTGTCTGTTTCCACTAAGTGATGTATACAAGTGGCTTGCTGTTCGATGAGTGAATTTGTTTCTATAAATGCGTTGTTGAGTACTTCGACTGCATTTTTTTGCGTGGCAAGAACATTACTAAGGTCATCTGAGCAGACGGTTAATAGAGGTACTAAATCCCTACTAAAAAGTGCTTCAGGTATAGATACATGATCAGGTTGAAGTGGTGTATTTACTGATGCGTTTTCAGGCTGAGAAGGTGATAAAGGTTGGACTTTTTTTGAGCGCGATAAGAGTGTTGGAATAAACCCAAATACCGCAAGAACAGCAATGGCTTCCCACATCAAAGATTCATAAATCAAAATTCCCGCTAGAATTAATGCAAGACAGTGGCAAAGAAGAAATCGCAACATTTTTATCCTTAAGTTGTTTGTATCATTCAACAAAGTAAGTGTAGTCAATAAAATAAATTTTTTTAAAAATTACTAATAAAAAATTAATAAATTATTTTTTGAGTATAGTAATAACCAATTTCTTGTACATACCGCTTTTCAAATTGATACAAAACGCTATGAAACGTGACAAAGCATTGATACAAAAATACATTTTTTGAATGTCACTAACGCATAAGAAATGGTGCGGTGAATGGATGGAGCAAAAGTGTGAAGAGATAAAGGTATGAATTTATTAGGCTTAAAATGTGGAAAAGTGAGACTGTAATTCAGGCCTGTTCAGTTTTTGGAAGTTAGTCATTTTTTACTATACGTCGTTGTATCAAGGCTTCATGTTTACTTTTTCTCTGTGTGCTGTATTTTTCTACTCTCAAACACCGTTATTAGAGATGTCTATGTCTGCTTTATTTCACTATGCTTTTCATGTTACCTCCTTGGAAGAAACACGGCTTTTTTATACTCAGGTTTTAGGCTGCACTGAAGGTCGCAGTGCTGAGACTTGGGTGGATTTTGACCTCTACGGTCATCAATTGTCTTTGCATTTAGGTGAACCCAGCCCGACGACAAATACAGGTAGAGTAGGAGATCATCTTGTTCCTATGCCTCACTTTGGTTTGATTTTACCGCTAGATGAATGGCAGAAAGTGGCTAAACGCTTAAGCGAAGCCAATGTGGTATTTGACCTTGCTCCAAGCGTTCGCTTTGAAGGTCAGCCAGGTGAGCAATGGACTCTGTTTTTTAAAGACCCGAGTGGCAACGCCATTGAATTGAAAGGATTTAAAGACTTAGCTCAGGTGTATGAACAATGATTCCTTTTGTTAGTCGTGCCGATTTGGCTGAACAGAGTATTTGGATTAAGCATTTATCAGCGGCTATGCCTGAAGAAGTGATTGTCCCTTTTGCCGATTTAACGCCGGAGCAAAAGCGGCAATGTGATATTGCTATTGTCGCTAATCCAGACCCTAATGATCTACTTTCATTACCTTCATTACAGTGGGTGCATAGTGTTTGGGCCGGTGTTGAACGCATGATGAATGAGTTATCCTCACCTTCGTTTTCGATAGTGCGGCTAGTCGATGCTAAGTTGGCCGAGACGATGTCTGAAGCGGTCTTGGCTTGGACTCTTTACCTTCATCGAGATATGCCAAGTTATGCCAAGCAGCAGGCACAAAAATCTTGGTTTCAAAAACCGATGGTGCGTGCTCAAGATCGTCGAATCGGTGTGCTCGGGTTGGGGGAATTAGGACGAGTAAGTTCGCAGCGTTTGGTTGCCAATGGTTTTCCCGTTGCTGGTTGGAGTCGTCATGAAAAGCAAATCGAAGGTGTTGAGTGCTTTCATGGTGAAGAGGGGCTGGCTCTTTTATTGAAGCAAACTGATATACTTGTTTGCCTTTTACCTTTGACGCCTGAAACAAAGGGCTTATTAGATCAGCAGCATTTATCGCTTTTACCAATTGGAGCCAGTTTGATTAATTTTGCTCGTGGGCCAATTATAGATGACGAGGCTTTGCTAAATAAGCTGGAATACGATGAGTTATCCCATGCTGTTTTAGATGTTTTTGCGCAAGAGCCGTTGCCAGAAAATCATCCTTATTGGTGCCATGATAGCGTGACTGTTCTGCCACATATTTCTGCGCCTACGAACCCTGTTAGCGCAAGTGACATTGTCGCTAGGAATATTCAGCAGTATCGATTGACTGGGAACCTCCCTCCGGCAGTAGATAAACGTCGTGGTTATTAGTGAAATAGTGCCAAATAAATCTAAAAATGGAGTCTGACATGCCACATTGCATTATCGAATACAGCCAAAATTTAGAGCAAGAAGTACCTCCAGTCGATCTTCTTGAGGCTGTCAAAGGCGCTTGTATTGCGTCGACCTTGTTTGCTGAAGAAGATATCAAATTACGTAGTTTCCCCTATAAGAGCTTCTTAACGGCAGGTAAGGAAGATGCTTTTGTCCATGTTGTTTTACGAATACTTTCAGGGCGAACCCTTGAACAAAGAACGCAGCTTTCTCATTTGGTTCTAGAGTCTTTAACACAATTTTCATTAAAGGATGTTAGCTTTTCGGTGGAGGTGTGTGAAATGGAACGAGACACCTACGCAAAAAAGGTCGTTCTTTCCCAATAAGATTATACGTTTGTATTAAGAAGGTTTTAAAAATGAAAGCCATTGTATGCTCAATGATGCTTCTTCCGAGTTTGCTTTGGGCTGAAGTGGGAGCAAGTTCTCTAGATAATAAATCAGACAGCGGCTTTTTTAGCACGTCCGATACGACGACCGAAGAACAGGTAGATAGCCCTTATTCTCCTGAAGAGCCTGAAGTCCCTGAATCTATTAGTAAGCGAGCTAAAGAAGATAATGGATTACTGCAGCAAAGAGAGAATAGAGAGCAGGCGACGGTGAATAATCCGTTTGTTTTAACGCCCCATAAACCCAATTATTTTCTACCCATTGCTTACACCTCGAACCCTAACGATCGCGCTTTTTTAGGCGATGCTAGCGATTCGGAAAGTCTACAAAGTGTCGAGTTTAAGTTTCAATTTAGCCTTAAATTTCCTGTGGCATATGATGTTGTTGGTAAAAATAGTAGCTTGTGGTTTGCCTACACTCAGCAAGCTTACTGGCAGGCCTATAACAGTAGCATTTCAGCACCTTTTCGCGATACTAATCATGAACCTGAAGCCTTTATTGTTACCAAGCCGAAACACGGTTTTTTAGGTATTAAGCCAAACTATGTCTCCTATGGTTTTGTTCATCAGTCTAATGGTCAGTCAAATGAGTTATCTCGTTCTTGGAATCGGTTTTATGTGGACTTCTTGTTTGAATATGAGGATACCGCTTTTTCCTTTAAACCTTGGTATCGGATTCCTGAAAGCTCAAGGGTGGACGATAATCCCAACATTGAAAATTATTATGGCTACGGCGAGCTCAATGTCATACATGTTATCGATGATTATACTATTGACGTAATGCTGAGAAATAATCTTAAGTCATCCGATAATAGGGGAGCGGTACAGGTAGGTTTTACGTTTCCTTTGTGGGGGAAAACACGCGGTTACATTCAATATTTTAATGGATATGGGCAATCTTTATTGGATTATAACCATCAGACTCAGTCGCTTGGCATCGGTATTATGCTGACCAATTGGTTGTAACATTGGCTGCGTATATCATCGTCACTGAAAGCTTTTAGTCATCTTTTTGTAATGATTGTGTAATTTTTAGCTTTTAAGGTGGTTATAAATCTAACCTAGGAGCTAAACCATGAAGTTGAAATTCTTACCTATTGCAACCGGCCTAATTGCATTGTCTCTGTTGACTGCTTGCGGTGAAACGGTAAAAAAGCAAGACACTATGCCTACCGCTGAAACAATGTCTTTGAACAATGGTGATTTGTACGAAGTGCATCACGAAGGTCGTATTTATGTTTTTGACGATCGTGGTGTGTATGAAGACTTTTTGCAGGTAGGTGAAACATCTTATCGTAAAGTGCGCATTGGTGATGGCCCAAAAGGTGAAACCATTGTTTTCGGTCTAACTAATGCGGATAAGAAAAAAATGTCGGGTATTGCAGCTGTTGAAATGTATGACGGCGAGCTAAAAGCGGCAGACTCTTTCTACGGTGAAATGCGTATCGAAGGTCGTATTTATGTGTTTGGTTCATTGCAAGAAATGAATGATGCTCGCGCTGTTGGTGAAGTGCCTCTTCGCTATACCGATATCGGTTCTGGCCCAAAGGGTGAAACCGTCGTTTACGCATTGAACGGTAGTAACAAAAAAGTGAAGCCAGAAGCAATGATCGAGAAGTTTCATAAAATGAATCACATGAATTAATCATGGCAATCTAAGATCGCAAAAAATACCTCGCTGTGTCGAGGTATTTTTTTGTCTCGACTTTATGGTTTAGGCATGTCACTAAGTTGTCATACTAATGCCACAGAACGGACATTTTACTGGTTTATGTTGAAAGTATGATAAAACCAGTGAGGTGATAAGTATGAATATATTTCAGAATATCCACGCCGTAGATGTACAGACTTTTTCTTGGTGTATGGCGAGAAAGCATCGCGCCACATTAACTCGTATTGGTCGTGCTGTTTCATTTTCAGCGGATGGGCCGTTTTATGCCATACTGGCGCTGCTGCTTTGGTTCGCTGGAGAGCAGATGCTGACGCTTATATTGGTATTTGGTTTTTTAATTGAGAGAGCTTTATACCTCTTGCTAAAACGCGGCTTCAAGCGTCATCGCCCAGCAGATGCGCTCGATAATTTCAACAGCTTTATTATTCCCGCCGATCAATTTTCTTTTCCATCAGGTCATACATCCGGGGCATTTTTTATGGCCTTTTGTTTATCTGGGTGGTTTCCAAGTATGAATTTAATCTTCTATTTCTGGGCGGTAAACGTAGGATTGTCACGTATTTTTCTTGGTGTTCATTTTCCGACAGATACCGTAATTGGCGCCTTGTTAGGTACGGCCTGTGCTGCATTAGCGATAGGGATTTTAGTATGAAGATATTGTATGGTGTTCAAGGAACAGGGAATGGTCATATTACTCGCGCTCGAGCCATGGCGGTTGAGATGTATGCTGCAGGCATAGAGGTTGATTTTGTTTTTTCAGGTCGTCCGCCAGAAGATTATTTCGATATGGCCGTATTCGGTGATTATCGAACGTTTCAAGGCTTGAGTTTTGTTGCTCGAAATGGTCAGTTGGATCTGTACGCGACCTGCAAGAACGCTAATTTTTTGAAGCTATACCGAGATATTCGTACGATTGATACTCACGGTTATGATTTGGTGATCACGGATTTTGAGCCTATTGTTGCTTGGGCGGCTAAACGTCAAGGTGTTCCTTGCGTCGGGTTTGGCCATCAGTATGCCTTTAAGTACGATATCCCGCGTTATAAAAAGAATTTTATAGCCCAATGGATTATGTCAAATTTTGCGCCTGCAGCAACTCAGTTAGGCGCACACTGGCACCACTTTGGTCATCCTATTTTGCCGCCACTGATTCATACGCAACAAATAAAGAACATGGCGGACCCAGAGCAGGTTTTGGTCTATCTGCCTTTTGAGAACAGTGAGGCGGTGTTAGATTGGTTAGAGGGGGTGCAGAATTATCGTTTCCGCCTTCATTGCAAGGATATTGAGCCTGGACTTTATGGCAATGTAGAGGTTTTTCCTTTTAGTCGAGAAGTCTTTCAAAAGAACTTAGGTGAGTGTGAGTCTGTGCTGTGTAATGCTGGATTTGAATTAAATTCAGAGGCCTTGCAGCTTGGTCGTCGCATTCTCGCTAAACCTTTGAAAGGTCAAATCGAGCAACACTCTAATGCCATCGCGTTAGAGTTTTTAGAAATAGCGAAAACGAGCGATGTATTGAACTCGCAAATCATTCAAGAGTGGCTAGAAACAAGTAGAGTCATTCAGATTTCTTATCCCAACGTTGCTCGAGCTGTTGTTGCGTGGTTGCAATCTGGTGACGAAATTAGTGTATCGGATTTGTGTGAGTCTTTGTGGCAGCAGACTCCTAATTTGCGCGGTATTAATTTCAACTATAGTAAGCAATCCGCAATCGATAATACTAAGAGGATAAAAAGTGTTACGGCTTAAGAAAATAGGCCGTAACACTTTTTATTTACCGTTAAGCACTCAATGTCTTTTTAAAGAAACTAATAGTGCGCTCCCAGGCAAGCTCTGCGTTTTTCTCTTGATAACGGGCGGTCGAATCATTATGGAAACCATGATTCGCGTTAGGATATACATACGCTGTGTATTCCACATTGTTCGCTTTTAATGCTTTCTCATAAGCTGGCCAAGAGTCATTCACTCGTTTATCCAACTCTGCAAAATGCAGCTGTAGTGGTGCTGTAATTTTATCTATGTTGGATTTTGCAGGTGTACCGTAATAAGGTGCACCTGCATGAATAGTGTCTGGCATTGCTGCTGCTAAGGCATTTGTCAAATACCCTCCATAACAAAATCCGACCATGCCTACTTTTCCAGTACTCAATTCATGGTTTTTCAGCAGCGTTGCGGCATCCATAAAGTCCCCTTCGATTTTATTTCCGTCCAAGGTTTTTTGCATTGCACGACCTTCATCGTCATTACCTGGATAACCACCTAAAGGGAAGAGAGCATCAGGAGCAAAAGCGATGAATCCGGCTTTTGCTAGCCGTCTTGCAACATCCTCTATGTATGGGTTGAGGCCACGGTTTTCGTGCGCAACTAGAACGGCTGCCGCTTTGTTATCGGCATTAACATTTTTGGGAATGACTAAATAGCCACGAGCTTTACCATGTCCGTTCGGCGATTCGTATTCAACGTAACTCGCCGTAATATCTGGATCATTAAATGACACTTGTTCAGCCAATGCGTAATTTGGCGTTAGTGCACCTGCGACGACAGAAAGGGTCAGTCCCGTCACGCTAAGTGTGCCGAGACGAGACAAGAAAGTACGGCGATCTATATCGCCATGGGCGTATTCATCGTACCAGTCGAATGCTTCTTGAGGGATCTTTTCGCTTGTTAACGCTTTATTAATGGGTCTTTCTGTTGGTAAAGTCATCGCAATTCCTTCTTTAAATTTATAGAGTGAAATTCAGCAACGCATCTTCCTTAGAACTTATTAATGGAAAGTGGTTCAATGGATACGTGGGAAAAAAGATCTTAGATGATATTAATTGATCTTTTTTTTTAAACGGTACGTATTTAAGCTAGCAGAAAAATCCAGTGTTGTTATAAACAAACTATCAATACTGAATCGATAGTATTTTTTCATGTGGTTAATGACAATAACTCAGTAGGAAAGGACACTAATGACGCGTAAAATGCCAATTATTATTACCGGCGGAGGGCAACGTCTAGGTCTTGCTTGCGCTAAAGCGTTAGTTGCTCAAGGATACAAGGTGGTTATCACCTATCGCAGAGAACGAGAAGATATTGCCATCTTAGAAGAGCAGGGGATTTCTTGCATACAAGCGGACTTTTCTACTAGTTCTGGAGTGGATAAATTTATTAAAGTTATAACGGATCAGTATTCTGCGCTTGGCGGCATTATTCATAATGCATCCGAATGGGAGTCTGAAGACGGTTGTTTGGATACAGCGTTATTGATGGAAAAAATGTGGCAAGTTCACGTATTTGCTCCTTACCGTATAAATCTGGCTTTCGAAGCATTATTATGTGCAGGTTCTGAGCAAGATGGGCAAGCAGATATTATTCACATGACGGATTATGTGGTTGAAAAAGGCAGTGATAAACACATTGCTTACTCAGCCAGTAAAGCAGGCTTGGCGAATTTAACTTGCTCGTTTGCTAAACGATTTGCACCTCGAATTAAAGTTAATTCGATCGCTCCATCACTTTTAATGTTTAACAGTAGTGATGACGTCGAATATAGGAACAAAGCATTGAATAAATCCTTGCTGCGCAAGGAGCCAGGGGAGCAAGAAGGTGTGCGAGCGATACAGTACATATTAGACAGTCGCTACATGACAGGTCGAACCTTGTCACTTGATGGAGGCCGACATTTGGCGTAGTTCGCCAAATAGGACTTCTTTTTTGAACGCCTTCATGTCACGAGACAGGGTTAAGCAACTTAGGACAAACATATGAAAGCTAACACAGCTGAACAAACAAATTTAAACCGCCTTGCGTTGTCTGATGAGGCGATAAAAGTACGCGATGCTCTTATCAACAGCGGTCTAGAAACCCCGATGATTGATAACGGTTTAACGAACGAAGAAAAATACCAGCGTATCAAAAGTGCATTCGAAGATGTAGTGTCAACGCTTGGTCTGGATTTGACTGATGACAGTCTGGCTGAAACGCCACACCGTATTGCCAAAATGTACGTGAAAGAAATTTTTTCTGGTTTAGATTACGCGCAGTTTCCAAAGATCACCGTTATTGAAAATAAGATGCAAGTGGATGAAATGGTAAAAGTGAGCGATATCAGCTTTACCAGCACTTGTGAACATCACTTCGTGACGATTGATGGTTTAGCCAAAGTTGCTTATTTGCCTAAAACTAAGATCATTGGTTTATCTAAAATTAATCGTATTGTGCGCTTTTTTGCCCAGCGTCCACAGGTGCAAGAGCGTCTGACTCAGCAAATTTTAGTGACCTTGCAAGCCTTGTTAGAAACAGACAACGTTGCGGTGAGCATCAGTGCTGTGCATTATTGTGTTAAAGCCCGAGGTGTTATGGACGCAAGTTCTTCAACTCAAACGACAGCTTTGGGTGGATTGTTTAAACGCAGCGACAAAACGCGTGGTGAGTTCCTTGCAAGATAAGAGCCTTGCAAGATAAGAGTAGGCAAAATAGAGCTAACTCTCCTCGCTAAGTAGTAATTTTAATAAAAAGAGTCTATTCATATAGGCTCTTTTTTTATGGGACAAATTAAGGCAAAGTGTTCCTGTATATGCGCTATTAGGCTTTGAGGCATTTGATATGACGGATAAAAAAACAGTTTGGTTTCCAGCGAAAAAGAATGGCTTGGGTTGGGGGAAGCCAAATACATGGCAAGGATGGGCGGTTTTAGCGTTATATCTGCTGGCGGTCGTTGTTATTAGTATTGTTAATGATCCAAAAACTGAGCTGCTTAAATGGGCTGTGTCCGTTGTTGTTAGTACGCTTATTTTGATTGCTTGCTATTACTGGAAAGGGGAAGCGCCAAATTGGAAATGGAAGACGATAGAAAAAGAAAAACGTAAATGGCGTTAGGCCGTTATTTATAAAATAGATACGTTCAAATAAGCAAATTTTAATAAGGATATTTAGAGTGCGCACATCAGGCGTTTTGTTATTTATTGCTTATTTAGGCTTCATTAGTTTGGGCTTACCAGACGCCGCCCATGGTATCAATTGGCCATTTGTTCGTACGGAATTTGGTGTTCCTACTGGCTGGCTAGGTTTGGTCATTGCAGCTGGTGGCGTGGGCTATTTAATGTCGAGCTTTTTAGTCGGCTATTTAATGACCCGCTTTGGTGTGGGTTGGTTATTGGTTGTCAGCAGCTTGCTGGTAAGTTTTGGTCTATTCGGATTCTATTTTAGTCCTTCTTTTATTATTTTTGTCTTGTCCTCTATCGTCATTGGTATGGGGTCAGGCGCTATTGATGCTGGGCTTAACGCCTATGCAGCAGAGCATTTTTCAACTCGTCATATGAATTGGTTGCATGCTGCGTTCGGTGTTGGTGCAACCGCAGGTCCGATTATTGTCACAAGTGTTTTGGTTAGCTTTTCCCAGAACTGGCGTCTGGGTTATGCCGTTCTCGCGACAATATTATTTGTCATGGCTGTGGTGTTTGTATTTAGTCGGCACCTTTGGGAAAGTGAGAAACATAGCCCTAAAAAAGCCGATACTAAAGTCGATGGTACGCCAGCAATTACGCAGCTTCAGGCATTGAAGCATCCTGTTATTCGCTTTCAAATTGTGTTTTTCTTTTTATACGCTGGTGTTGAAGTTGGTGTTGGTCAGTGGGCGTTCACAGTGATGACCGAGTCTCGAAATATCTCGTTAGCCAGTGCAGGGACTTGGGTTGCCGTTTACTGGGGAGCTTTGGCGTTTGGTCGTGCTATTTTTGGTTTCTTAGTGGAGCGTTTTTCTGTCGATCAATTATTGCGTCTTTGTTTGATTGGTGTTGCTTTAGGCGCACTCTCTTTTACGATGAGTGGGACGCCATATACGAGCTATTTTGGCTTGGCATTGATGGGGTTCTGCGCTGCACCGATTTTTCCTTGCATGATTTCGCAAACGGCAGCGCGAGTTGGTAAAAGGTATTCTGTCCATGCGATTGGCTTTCAAATGAGTGCCGCAGTATTTGGTGCTATGACCTTGCCATTCTTAAGTGGTGTGATTGGCGGACATTTTGGACTGACCTTGTTAACCGTCAGCTTTCTGTTTTATGCATTGTTACTGTTTGGTTTGTTTCAGGTGATTTTAAGGCGTGCAGCCTGATCTCAGATCAGGCTTTGGTAGACAACTAAATCTAATCGTTTTCTTGATCTAGCGTGTTACGTTTTAATAAATTTGGGAACAGATACATCCAAATACCGACGACAGCAATGGTTCCCACTCCGCCAATAACAATGGCGGGAACCACACCGAACCAAGCTGCGGTGACCCCAGATTCAAATTCCCCTAATTGATTGGAACTGCCAATGAAAACCGAATTGGCAGCACTGACTCGGCCACGCATTTCATCGGGCGTTTCTAATTGAACCAATGTCGAGCGGATGACCACACTTATCATGTCGGATGATCCAAGCAAGATGAGAGCGATCATTGATAAAATCAGGTTCTCGGATAAACCAAATAAAATCGTTGCGACACCAAAAATAGCCACGGCAGCAAACATGATTTTCCCGACGCTGTGGGTTAACGGATGACGTGCTAAGTACACTGACATGAGTAATGCGCCAAGTGCTGGAGCGCAGCGCAATAACCCCAAGCCCCATGGCCCCGTATGAAGTATATCCTTGGCAACAATGGGTAAAAGAGCCGTCGCGCCACCTAGGAGAACCGCAAACATGTCCAGAGACACGGAACCAAGAATGACCTTGTTACCGCGGATAAAGCTTAAACCACCGAATAGATGTTCCATGCTGATTGGCGACTTACTTTTTACGGTGAAGTTGTAATGTAAGAAAAACATGATGACGCAAGAGACTAAAAAGCAACTCATGCTAGAAAGGTAAAGCGTAGTTGGTCCTAAAAGATAAATTAAGCCCCCAAGCGCTGGCCCTGCAATGACCGATATCTCTCGTGCAGAAGCGATAGCACTAATGGCGCGAGATAGTAATTCATTGGGAACAAGATTTGGAAGAATGGCTTGGTTCGCTGGCATTTCAAAGGCCCTTGCTGTGCCTAGTAGAGCAGCGCAAAGGTAAATCATATTGGCTGAGATGCTTTCAGTCATATTTCCGTACGCTAGAATTCCAACTGTCATTGCCATAGTGAAACGCGTACAAACACAAATAAGTCGACGGTTATAGCGATCTGCGACGTGCCCTACGACCAAGGTTAATAGTAGTTGCGGGAGAAACTGGCAAAGCCCCACAAGCCCTAGTG
Organism: Marinomonas rhizomae; assembly: GCF_024397855.1. Lineage (NCBI taxonomy): Bacteria > Pseudomonadati > Pseudomonadota > Gammaproteobacteria > Oceanospirillales > Oceanospirillaceae > Marinomonas > Marinomonas rhizomae. The sequence continues at coordinate 3,174,702 of NZ_CP073343.1, read as the reverse complement.
CCATTGGGCTATTGGTCAGGTCGTACATTTGCCAGCCAATCCCCACACTGAGCATCTGGAAAGCAAAGGAAGACGCTATTTGACCGATCCAAAAATGGACAAAATTAGGGTGCTTAAAAAGAGGCTGCATGATTTCCTTTCTTTATTTTCTGAAACAATGATGAGTGGTTTTATAGCTGATCGACTTTTTGTGTTTAGCCGTCGCTATTAGTAGGGAGGGCGCACTGATCGTTAAGTCAGATTTTACGTGTTTTTTTATTCTAGGTGCAAAGATAAAGCCGTATTTATATCGTTGTTTTATTGATACTTATTATTTTTGATTAGAGTTTTTGACCATAATACCCAGAAAAAAACACCAAAATATGATAATTTATTGCTCACTTTATCAGGATGATAAATAACCCCTTTTTAAACGCAAGTTTGCCTTGGTAAGTTTGTTTAAGTGGGTCTGCTGTATTGGCAGACTGAACTGCTGGTTTATTTTTTAAGGACATGCATTGATTAACTCCGAAACTTATTCTTCCCTTCATGAGCGCTTGTCTCGCTGGCTGTTGTTATTTTGTTTAATAGCGGTAGGGATTGGGCAATCTTTTATCTTTACGTCTTTACCACCAATAGGTCGTGAAATTGGTCTTGCTGATGTCCGGATTAGTACACTGATCACCGTTGGTGCCGCCACTTTTGTGGTTGCGGCTTTTCTGTGGGGAAGCATTATCAACAGAATTGGCCGAGTGCGTTCGGTAATTATCGGCATGAGTTGCTACGCTGTTACCATTGGCACTACAGGTTTTGTGCTTCAGGAAGCATTGGCAAAACATTTAACCGCGGAGCAGACATATTTTAGTGTGTTTGTTTTGCGAATTATTTTTTCGCTAGGAATCGCTGGGATTTTACCTTCTATTCAAACCTATTTGATTTCGCACACAGATATTAAGCATCGCAGTTCGACCATTGCGATGATTGGCGCTTCTTTTAGTATTGGGATGATTTTAGGTCCTGCGTTTGCGTCTTTGTTGAGTGGTTTAGGTCTTACAGCGCCTTTTTATATTATTTCTTTTTTAGCTGGTTCGTCAGCATTGCTGGTGGTGTTTTTTGTCAAAGATACCAAGCATGTTCGTCAATTTGTGAAACCTCCCAAAATTAATTGGTTCACCCAGCCAGTCATGCCGTTCTTGTTTATGTCCTCTTTGTCGATTTTATCTATGACAGGCGTGCAGCAAATTATGAGCTTTTTGATTCAAGATAGGTTTCAGCTTGATGTTGCTCAAACAACCCATCAGTTAGGGTTTGCTATGATGACCATGTCTTGTTTTAGTATTTTGGTGCAGATGATATTGGTACCGCGCTTCCAGCTTGGCGTAGTCACTTTGATTTTCTCTGGTGTGGGGGTTGGAATAGTGGCTCAGCTAGCGTTTATCTTTTTGGATTCTTATTTTGGCGTGCTGGTTGCCATGGGGTTATTTGGTGCCGGTTTTGGTTTCTTATTTCCAGGTATAGTGACCGCGCAAACCTTGTTGGTAAAGGACGATCAACAGAGCCGATTAGCCAGTATGAATGCATCAATGCAAGGGCTTGGTGCTGCCTTGGGGCCTGTCACATTGGCTTCTTTGTATCAGCTTGGTCAATTGGTACCATTTTTTGGCTTAACGTTTGCTCTGATCTTTATGTTGGTTGTTTTCATGTACTGCAAAGCAAAATTAGGACACGCTTTTTAGTTTTATATTCTGTTATGAATTGAGTTGAGTTTGAGTCACTTGGCGTGGTGATATCCCAAAGTGTTGATGGAAGCGTCGACTAAAGTGACTCAAACTTAAGTAACCTAGTTCATAACTCACTTCTGTTACTGAAGATTTCTCTTGTAAGCGCTGGTAGGCGCGGCTCATCCTTCTTTGGTGTTGGTATTCTAAAGGTGTGCAGCCTAGTTGGCGTTTAAAATTTTCGTAGAAGCGGCTTCGGCTCATGCAAGCCATTTTAGCCAGCTGATTGATATCTAATGGTTGGGCTAGGTTTTGTTCTATCCATTGGATAACACAGGTCAAGCCATTTGCATCAGGTGCGCGTTGGGTGAAGCGCAATAGTGCGTCTCGGCCGTGATGTCTGAGTATGCGAGTGACCAGCTCGCTGACCCCAAAGTCGACGAGCAAATCTCGGTCTGGATCATTGCGCAAAAAATCACTGGTAAGACGATCGATGACTTGTTGAGTTGCTTGGGTGTGCAAAGTATGTAGGTGTTGGTTGGGATCCAATGTCACGTTAGTCGGCAGAGACTCTACCATAATGTCATTCATGCGATCGCAAATTTGCGCGACTCGTTCTTGCGAAATAGCGATGGTGAGACAAGTGGTTGGGTTATGAAACTCGGCTTCGGGGAAGTCGATAAAGACTTCCTCCTTAGGTGCCAAAATGAAAGATTCATGGGGTAGAAAAGGTATATTGTCATGGTCTTTTGTGTGCATGACCTTTGCGCCTGTCACCATTCCACAATAAAGCAAGGACTCGGCTTTTAAGCTGACTTTTTGGGCTTGCTCATAAGTATCGTAGATACTCAATTCAGAGTGCGGCCCAGCAAAACACACACGGTTTTCGACCAGCTGAATGGGGGCGCGTTTATGTTGCTGTAATGTTTTTTCTGTCGAGATAGAACGACTCATTAACACACCTCTTTTATCTTCATATTGTTATTTTAATAGTGTGGCGTGGTGAATTCTCTTTTACTCATCATCTCTCTTGCTTGCTCAAGGGTCAATACAAAAGCAGCGCAGAAATGGATCGCTAGACAAGTTTCATGGACTCACAGGCAAGTTTTCTTCTTTCTTTCTTCCTACTCTTAGTCACAAGGTTAAAAACAAAAACAATGGAGATACTATATGATCTACGCACAACCTGGTACTAACGGTAGCCTTATTACATTTGAAGCCCAGTACGGTAATTTTATTGGCGGTGAATGGGTTGCTCCGGTGAAAGGCCAATATTTCGATAATATCAGTCCTGTTAATGGTGAAGTATTTTGTCGAATTCCTCGCTCTACTGAAGAAGATATTAATCTAGCTCTAGATGCGGCCCATGCTGCTCGAGCGGCTTGGGGCAAAACGTCCGTCACCAATCGCTCTAATATATTATTGAAAATTGCCGATCGTATTGAACAAAATCTAGAAGCGCTGGCGGTTGCCGAAACATGGGATAATGGTAAAGCGGTTCGTGAAACTTTGAACGCTGATATCCCTTTGGCCGCTGATCACTTTCGATATTTCGCTGGTTGTTTACGTGCGCAAGAAGGTAGTACAGCTGAACTAGACGAACACACTGTGGCGTATCACTTTCATGAGCCATTAGGCGTTGTTGGTCAAATTATTCCTTGGAACTTTCCAATCTTGATGGCGGCATGGAAACTGGCTCCAGCACTTGCGGCGGGTAACTGTGTGGTTCTAAAGCCAGCAGAACAAACGCCAGCGTCTATTCTTGAATTGATCAAAGTCATTCAAGATCTATTGCCACCAGGCGTACTTAATATCGTTAATGGTTACGGTAAAGAAGCGGGCGAAGCATTAGCGACTAGCAAGCGTATTGCCAAAATTGCCTTTACCGGATCGACGCCAGTTGGCTCTCATATTCTGAAATGTGCGGCTGAAAATATCATTCCGTCTACGGTTGAGTTGGGCGGTAAATCGCCAAACATCTACTTTGCTGATGTTATGCAACACGAAGAGTCTTTTATTAGTAAATGTGTTGAAGGTTTGGTGTTGGCTTTCTTTAACCAAGGGGAAGTGTGTACTTGTCCTTCTCGAGCTCTGGTTCATGAATCGATTTATGACGAGTTTATGGCGTTAGTCATAGAACGTACCAAAACCATTAAACGTGGTAATCCATTGGATACCGATGTGCAAGTGGGCGCTCAGGCATCCAAACAGCAGTTTGATAAAATAATGAGCTATATCGACATTGGTAAAGCTGAAGGCGCGCAATTGCTGATTGGTGGTGGCATTGAAGCGGTAGATGGTTTAGATAAAGGCTTTTATGTACAGCCAACTTTATTCAAGGGCTCTAACGACATGCGTATCTTCCAAGAGGAGATTTTTGGGCCAGTGGTCAGTGTGACAACCTTTAAAGACGAAGCGGAAGCGCTTGCTATTGCCAACGACAGTGAGTTTGGTTTAGGTGCAGGGGTTTGGACAAGAGATACTAACCTTGCTTATCGTATGGGGCGTAACCTTGAAGCGGGTCGTGTTTGGATGAACTGTTATCACCAGTATCCGGCTCATTCCGCTTTTGGGGGGTATAAAAAATCGGGTGTTGGTCGTGAAACTCATAAGATTGCTTTAGAGCATTATCAACAAACGAAAAACATGTTGGTTAGCTATGATGTAAACCCATTAGGTTTCTTCTGATCAAGACCAACGATTAGATTGTGGGTTATGAATGTAACCCTTAGAAAAATGGAAGAGCCAAAAGACAGCAGTCTTTTGGCTCTTTTTTTACTTCTGAATTTTAGATTAAATTAATGTTTGTGCTTTTTGATTTCACCTGATTTAAGGCGAGACATATAAGAGTTTAGCTCTTTCTTAACAATTGGCATTAAGCAATATAAGCCAATGATATTGGCAACGGCCATGGCGAAAATTGCGGCATCAGAGAAGTCGATAACCGGTCCTAAACTTGCGGCAGCACCAATAATGACAAAGACACAGAAGATGATTTTAAATGTTAATTCGGCTTTTTTTCCTTCACCAAATAAATAGGTCCAAGCTTTTAGTCCGTAGTAAGACCAACTAATCATGGTTGAGAAAGCAAACAGAATCACCGCAATCGCCAGTATAGTAGGGAACCAACTAAAGGCAGAGCCAAAGGCCGCAGACGTTAACGCAACACCAGACGAGCCATCTGCCGTCATGATGGTTCCGCTTTCGTTCAGGATGTACATACCTGTATCAGGGTTAACCATTAACTGCCCAGTAATGATGATGACAAGCGCGGTCATTGTGCAAATCACAACGGTATCAATGAAAGGCTCTAATAAAGAAACAAAGCCTTCTGTGATTGGTTCATTAGTTTGTACTGCTGAGTGAGCAATAGCTGCAGAACCAACGCCCGCTTCATTCGAAAACGCGGCTCGTTTGAAGCCCTGAATCAAGGCACCGACCAAACCACCGGCGACGCCTAATCCGGTAAATGCGCCTTGGAAGATCTGCCCAAATGCCCAGCCAATTTTGTCTGCGTTGACGAGTAAGATCACAATCGCGGCACCAACGTATAAAATGCCCATGATAGGAACGATTTTATCCGTCACACGAGCGATCGATTTTATGCCACCAACAATAACCACAAAAACCAGTGCAGCAAAAATGATACCGGTAATCCAACCAGGGTAGTCACCAACTACTTGAGTCAACTGGGCATGGGCTTGGTTCGCTTGGAACATATTACCGCCGCCTAAAGAGCCCAAAATACAGAAAATAGCAAAAATTGCCGCAAGCAGTTTGCCACCGGGAATGTTGCGTTCTTTGAAGCCTTTGGATATGTAATACATCGGGCCGCCAGACACGCTTCCATCTTTGTATTCGTTACGGTATTTTACCCCCAAGGTACATTCTGTGAACTTTGACGCCATACCCATAAGGCCTGCGACAATCATCCAGAATGTTGCACCGGGTCCACCAATAGAGACAGCCACTGCAACCCCAGCAATATTACCAAGTCCAACAGTGCCGGAAAGGGCGGTTGCCAATGCTTGGAAATGGCTGACTTCACCCGCGTCGTTTGGATCGGAATAATCGCCTTTTACCAAAGCGATAGAGTGACCAATACTGCGGAACTGAACAAAACCAAAGTACAGAGTGAAAATAGTTGCCCCTGTTACTAGCCAGAGAACTATCCAAGGAAAGCTGGTACCTGGAAGTGGTGCAAAAATCAAATTTACAAACCAACCTGTAGCGTTACCAAACGCTTCATTAACAACAGCGTCAATGCTTTCTGCTGCCTTTAATGAAGAGCTTAACCCGAATAGAATCAGGGTATTTAACACACTAAATAAATAGGTAAATTGTTTCATAGTATACTTTCCCTTAGCTGACGACGGTGACTGGGACATTCGCACTCATAACCAAGTTGGCCGTTACACTGCCGAATACTCTTGCGCTTAAGCCTTGTTCTGTAGATCTGGCTACCACAATTTGTTCAGCATTATTTTCGACTGCGATGTTGTTGAGTATGGTGGCGGCTTTGCCAAATTTGACTGCACCAGAGGCTTTGATACCAGCTTCTTTTAAGGCATTGATAGCTGGATCTATTACACGTTCTTGGGCGTTTTGGGTTTCAATTTGCTTTTGTTTTTTACGAAGGGAGTTTTCTTCTGGGGTTTGGAAAGTGTACGGAGACCATTCAACGACACATATTAGTTGTAGTTCGCATTCACTCCCTATAAGTGTCGCAAGCCGCTTTGCGTAGGATAAGGCTCGATTACCGGCTTCACTTCCATCAACACCGACAATGATTGTTGCTGACATAGACAAGTCCTCTTTTGGGTTGGTTAGTCTTTAATGGTAGGCGGTTTTCAGGGTTAAGCAATTTTTATACAGCTCGACTTTGTCAGCTTAGGCCTTGAAAGCAGAGTGTTGATTTGACCATCTAGGTTTGACTGATTTGTCTTGAAGCGCCAAAAAATTGCCTTTTTCCTGATGTCTGCTTTATCCAGTAAAAAAACGTCTGTTTCCAATTGGAAACTTTGTCTTATAAGTGATAATTTCGCTCATTGATAACTTCGTGTTTGGTATTTTTTTATTGTCGTGTAGAAAGCGCTTCACGGCAGAGGGTAAAGGCTATGGCAATCAGTTTATTTGACCTTTTTAAAGTGGGGATTGGTCCTTCAAGTTCTCATACAGTTGGTCCTATGGTGGCGGCAAATCAATTCGCTCACCAGTTACAAGATCGAGAGCTACTATCAAAAGTCGGTCGTTTAAAAATTGATTTGTATGGTTCGCTTGGTGCCACCGGAAAAGGTCATGGAACGGGTACGGCTGTTCTAATGGGGCTTGAGGGGGAATTGCCGGATGTTATTGATCCTAGTCGTGTTAATGAACGGGTTGATCAAATAACGTCTTCCTCGTTGCTGAATTTATTGTCAAAACAGGCTATTACTATCGACGTTGCAACAGACCTGATTTATCACCGTGTCGATCGTTTAGACTTTCATGCTAATGGCATGACACTGGTTGCTTTTGGCGCTGATGGTGATGTGATTCATCAATCGACCTTTTATTCCGTTGGTGGTGGCTTTATTGTTCAGGAAGATGAGCACGGCAATGTGGCATTGGTTGAAGATGCGACTGAACTTCCACATGTTTTCCATAGTGCAGAAGATTTGATTCGACTTTGCCAAGAGCAAGACAAAAGTATTGCCCAGATTATGATGGAAAATGAGACTCATTGGCGAACTGAAGAAGAAGTTAGGCAAGGAATTTTGTCTATTTGGTCTGTCATGAGAAACTGCGTTCAGCAAGGTATTCGGAACGAAGGTATTTTACCCGGTGGCTTAAAAGTTAAACGAAGAGCCGCTAGTTTACACAGAGACCTAACCAGTAAAACGCGCATGGACATGATCACGCCGTCTCTTGGTGCTATGGACTGGGTCAATCTATATGCTTTAGCGGTCAATGAAGAAAATGCGGGAGGAGGGCGTGTTGTGACAGCGCCAACCAATGGAGCCGCTGGCATCATCCCTGCAGTATTACATTATTACTGGGAGTTTTGCCCTCGTTCCAGTGAAGAAGGGATAATTACCTTTTTCCTAACGGCGGCCGCTATTGGATTCTTGTTTAAAGAGAATGCGTCTATTTCTGGTGCAGAAGTGGGTTGCCAAGGTGAAGTTGGCTCGGCATGTGCTATGGCCGCAGCAGGATTGGCCGCAGCAACAGGTGGCACACCAGAGCAAATAGAAAATGCTGCCGAAATCGGTATGGAGCATAATTTGGGTCTTACTTGTGACCCGATTGGTGGTTTAGTGCAGGTACCTTGTATTGAGCGAAATGCTATGGCATCCATGAAAGCCATTAACTCTGCGAGTATGGCGCTTCGAGGCGATGGAACACATTATGTGTCTCTTGATAAAGTGATTCGTACTATGCGAGACACAGGCAGAGATATGAATGATAAATACAAAGAAACCTCGCGAGGTGGTTTAGCGGTCAATGTGATTGAGTGTTAGATATGTCGCTATATTACACCTGTAATAAAATGGTCATATTTCTGTAGTATATTTATCATTAAGTGCCTTAGCGGGCACTTTTTTTTGTCCTTTTTCGAGTCGTGATGATCAATAGACTTAGGGGTTTTTATCTAAAGACTCCCAGTGTAGAATTACGCCGAATTTACATTTTACAGAAATGTGACGGGATGAATTGAGAGCCAAATTTATTTTGGATGCTAGGATAAGCATGTCGTTGATGGTTGCAGTTTAGTCTGAACGGTCAACGGTTTGGCATAGATTAATTATAGAAAGAAGAGCCCGTATGGATCTTACAAATAACCCGAAAGAAGAATCCACTTTACTGAGTGGTCATGAATTTGTTCGTGTATTGATTGCCTTAGCCTTTGTTTTGGCATCTGGTTTTTATGCTTCATCTAATGGCGTTGGGGTTTCTAATTTATCTATTTTAGCCATCGCTGCTGCAATTGGTGCCTACATGGCTGTCAATATTGGTGCTAACGATGTAGCTAATAACGTTGGGCCTGCTGTTGGCTCAAAAGCCTTGTCGATGACAGGGGCGATTTTGATAGCGGCGATTTTTGAAGCTGCAGGTGCTTTGATTGCTGGTGGTAACGTTGTTGGTACGATCAAGAATGGCATCATCAATCCTAACTCAATTGGCGACGCAGAGACCTTTATTTGGGTTATGATGGCGGCCTTATTGGCGGGCGCAATATGGCTAAACTTAGCGACTTACCTTGGTGCTCCTGTATCGACGACGCACTCCATTGTTGGTGGTGTACTGGGCGCAGGTATTGCTGCTGGCGGTTGGGATATCGCAAATTGGGATAAATTAATTGCGATTGTTGCTAGCTGGGTAATATCCCCTGTAATGGGCGGCGTGATTGCGGCGTTATTCTTAATGTACATTAAGCGTGCCATTACTTATAAAAGCGACATGATTGACTCCGCGAAGAAGGTTGTGCCTTTATTGGTTGGATTGATGGTTTGGGCGTTTTCTACTTACCTTATTCTAAAGGGGCTTAAGCACCTTTGGAAACTAGACTTTATTACGGCTGCGCTGATTGCTTTTGCCATTGCGCTAACTGTTTATTTCCTTGTTCGCCCTATGGTTGACAAAGCTGCATCCGCATTGAAGAACGACAAAGATGCAGTTAATAGCTTATTTACGCTGCCTCTTATAGTGTCTGCGGCATTGCTAAGTTTTGCTCATGGTGCAAACGATGTTGCCAATGCGATTGGGCCTCTTGCTGCAATTAATGATGCACTAATGACGGGTGCTGTTTCTAGTAAAGCATCTATTCCTATTTGGATCATGATGGTAGGCGGGATTGGTATTGCTGTTGGTCTTGCTCTATTTGGTCCAAAGCTGATCAAAACAGTGGGCTCAGAGATAACAGAGCTTGATAAAATTCGTGCTTTTTGCGTGGCTATGGCAGCTGCGATTACTGTGATTGTCGCTTCTCAACTTGGCTTACCAGTTAGTTCTACTCACATTGCGGTTGGTGGTATCTTTGGTGTTGGCTTCTTACGTGAGTATTTGAAACAATCTTATGAGAAAAAGCTGGCTTCTATTATTTCTCATTCTGAATCTGCTGGTCATGACGGTGAGCAAACACAAGAGTTTGTGAAACGTTTCAAGCTGGCTGATGTGGAAGAAAAGCGTGCGATATTGAAAGAATTGAAGGCGGCTCAGGCTTCATCTCCTATCTCATCTGCAGAGCGTAAAAGCTTGAAAAAAGCAACCAAGAAAGAGTTAGTGAAACGCTCTGCGCTATTGCGTATTGCTGCTGCATGGGTCATTACAGTACCAGCATCAGCTTTGCTTTCAGCGATGATTTTTTACATGCTCCTTGGTTTTTCTGTCTCTCGATAAAAAATTTAAAGATAAAACAAAAAAGATCAGGTTTGCTGGTCTTTTTTTGTTTTCAACGTATGTTCTGTGTTATATAGAAGTAAGTTGCTTGTTTAGCTTTTAAATTAAAGTCACTGTTTAGCTAGCAAAGTTTTATTGCAGAGTGTTTGTTATTACTCTGTTTACAAGAGCGAGTACTAGTATAGAGTTTTTCTTAAAATAGACTGATTTAGTCGGAATGTTAACAGAGTTAAAATTAGAGGGCGGATTTAAGTTAAAGATAGAGTGTGCAACCAAGGACGACTAGTTTAAATTCAACCTACAATTCAATTTATGCTCAGAGAGATAGGGGATATCAGCAAAAGTGATGGAGTGAGCCGTTAAGAATATACTTAATTTAATAGCTACATCTTGGTGTGGCAAACTATTCAGGGCTTAGATAACGATCATAAAAACAGAACGCTAGAAAGAATATCGTATAGTGTTATTTATTATTGAAAAAGATGGTTCTGTTAGTAGCTCGAAAGAGAGATGGTACGTCTACAAAATATGATACAGGAAGTTGAAAGCGATTTATTTTCAAAGGACAGTAAACCAGAACCCACAGTGAGGTGGTAAGTTGCTTTGTGTTAAATCTTTTGAAAGTCGCTAGGCGTTTTTGTTTATAAATATTACTAAGGTAGACTACGTATCATATGACAGCTGTTACCATCACTGTGCTTTTGCTCGTTATCGGTGGATTTATTGCTTTCGCAATCTTTCTACAGCTAAAAGAGCAGGCTCGATTGGAGAAATTGCGAAAGGTGGCAAACCTTAACAATCAATTGCGCCAAGTACGTCGATACCTTGATGAAATGCCTTCGCAATATCAACCTAAAGATATGAGACTTTGGCTTTTCTCTCGTATGATTGCTATATATGATCAACTTATTTTATTACAACCAGATCCGACATTAACCCGCCGTCGTGGGCATCTTGCCGAGGAAATGGCTGAGTTCCAAACAAATAAGCAAAAAAGACGCGCTAAACCGATGAACGACGAGATACTTATAATCGAAGTGAAGCGCCTGTTTGAATCCTTTAAGTCATTTTTGATTGTTTCTCAGAAAGAAAAATCTATCGACCCTGATGTTGTTCACCGATACAGTAAACTGTTGAATTTCTATCATTACAAAATTAATTCAGACTATCATGCTTACCTTGCTCGCAAAGCATTTTTGAGTGGCCAGATGGATACGGCAGTAGAGATGTATAAAGAGGCTCTGGGACAGTTAACGCCCATTAAAGATTCTGTTGAAGCTCAGCCAACAATTCTCAAACTAAAAGACTTGATACAGGAAATTGAAGAAGATCTTGCTTTACAAAAAGCGGAAGAAGAAATAACCCAAAATATGTCTAATGGTGATGAAGAAGAAATGGATGATGAATGGAATAAATTTATCGAAGACTCTTCATTTAAAGAAAAAAAGCGTTTTTAATCCGCGCAATACCAGCATTCCTTTATCAAGCGAATTTTTCTACGATATGTATAGTTAAATGCTTGCTACTTATCTTTACTCATGAGAATTTTGTTTCTTAAGTCTCAGCTATTTTAGATAAGGATCTTTTGTGAATTTAGCACTGCTTTCTGCATTTATACCGACCTTCTTTTTTGTGTCTGTTACACCTGGCATGTGTATGACACTGGCTATGACATTGGGCATGACGATTGGTGTTAAACGCGCTCTATGGATGATGCTAGGCGAGCTAGTTGGTGTTGCCATGGTGGCTATTTTATCGGCTATTGGCGTCGCTGCCTTGTTGCTGAATTACCCTAGTGTATTTGTCGTATTAAAATATCTTGGTGGTGCTTATCTTGCTTATGTTGGCCTGCAAATGTGGCTGTCTAAAGGCAAAATGGCGATTAAAGCGGATTCGACAGACAGTAAACCAGCATCTCGGTTTGATTTGATTTCCCAAGGTTTTGTAACTGCTATTGCTAACCCGAAAGGTTGGGCTTTTTTTGTCGCCTTATTGCCGCCATTTTTGGATGCGAGCCATTCTTTAGCAAGCCAGCTGGTCGTACTGATTGCAATCATCCTGACTTTAGAATTTACGTGCTTGCTGATTTATGCAACAGGTGGAAGAACATTGAAGTCTCTCCTTATGCAAAGTGGAAATGTACGTATCATGAACCGCATTGCTGGCACATTGATGATTGGTGTTGGTGTGTGGCTTGCTATTGGTTGATTGGTAAGCGAGTTTAAAACCTATTGATTATATTAAGAAGACGCTTTTGAGCGTCTTTTTATTTTTGTGCTGCTCGTTTTTGCTCCTGTTGTTTTTCTTGTTCCCGATGCTCTTTTACTTGCTGTGCTTTTGCGTTTAGCAAAAGGGTTTTTAGTTGGTGGAGGCAAGTTTTGCAAGGCGGACGTTGGCATGTCACGTGAAGCGCTAAGCAACTGGTTTAAGTTGCCTTCTAAGTTTGTCATGAACTCTTGATAACTCGCTTCCCCAAGACTGATGCTGTTAAGAGCAGACTCCCATTTCGCCGTCATATCAGGGGTGACCAATTGTGTTGGTAAACAATCAATAAAGGCGCGGCCTGTTTGGCTGGCGTGAATTTGTTTACCTTGTCGCATCAAAAATCCGCGTTTGAAAAGTAACTCTATGATACTGGCGCGAGTGGCTTCGGTGCCAAGCCCATCGGTTTCTTTTAGGATGGCTCTAATGTCTTTGTCTGTGACAAACCGGCTGATGCCTGTCATAGCGGCAAGTAAGGTTGCATCCGTGAAAGCAGCTGGCGGCGTAGTGACCTTTTCTTGAACTTGGCCTTGTGTACACCATAGCTCTTCGTTTTTATTTACTTTTGGGAGCTCATTTTGGCTTTCATCATCTGGATCTTTTGCTTTGCTCTTATTCGGTAAAAGACTTTTCCAACCTAGAGAAATAGGTGTGTTGCCTTTTGCCTCAAATAGCCCACCTTCAATTTCCAGTTTAATATAAGACGCTAGATAGTCGTACTCAGGATAAAACTGCATGAGATATTGTCGAGCAATTAAGTTAAAAACCAGAGCTTCTGTTTTAGAAAGAGATGCGGCTTTGTGAGCTTGAGCCGTTGGAATAATGGCATGGTGAGCAGTGACTTGTTTATCGTTCCAAGCTTTACTTTTTCGTGATGTGTCAGCGTTCTGAGCACCTTGCTGAGCTTCCCCACCTGATCGTGCGAGAGCCGCTATAATAGCAGGCGCATCTTTATGTTGTTGAGTCGGCAAATAACGGCAATCGGATCTTGGGTAGGTGATCATTTGATGGCGTTCATAAAGCGTTTGGCAAGTATCTAATACTTGTTGCGCCGACAGAGAGAAAGCTTTTGCTGCATCGATTTGTAAGGCTGACAAGCTATAGGGCAGAGGTGGCGTTTGCTTTTTTTGTTTGTAGTTTGCCTCAATGACAATCGCCGGTTTATTGCTAATACGGTTGGCAACGTTTTGTGCCAGAGGTAAGCTGAGCACACGATTTTCGTCATCCATGTAGGGTTGGCAAGCTTCGCTGGGTAACCACTTGGCTTGAAATACAGCGCCTTGTGGTGTCTGAATACTTGCCCAAACTTGATAAAAATCTTTGGGAACAAAGGCTTCTCTCTCTTTATCCCTCGCTGCGACTAACCCCAATACTGGGGTTTGTACTCGTCCAATTGATAAAACGCCCTGATAGCCGGCTTGGCGGCCTCTGATAGTATAAGCCCGAGTTAGGTTCAGTCCAAACAACCAGTCCGCGCGAGCACGCCCTAATGCTGAACGAGAAAGAGCTGCGAACTCATTGTTGGAGTGTAAATTGTTTAATGCTTTTTTGATGGCGGACGGGGTTAAGTCATTTACTAGCAGTCGCTGAGTGCTCTTTAGCTTTTGAACTGGTGTTTTTGTATAGTGCAAAACCTCATCGACTAAAAGCTGCCCTTCTCGGTCCGGGTCGCCGGCGTGAACCAGTGTTGTTGCTTTTTTGATCAGTCTTTTTAAAATACTCAGCTGTTTTTTGGTGTTGGCTTTTTCTTGCCATTGCCAGTCAGTTGGAATAATAGGTAAGTGGTCTAAATTCCAAGACTTGAAGGCCGGATTATATTGGTGGGGTTCCGCTTGCTCTAGTAAGTGACCGATACACCAACTGATGCAGTCACCGTTAGGCAGCCAGATACAACCTTCTTCTTTTTTTTGAGGCGAGGGAAGGGCAGCGGCAATGGCTCGGGCAAGACTGGGTTTTTCGGCGATATAAAGAATCATAAATACACTTACTGTTTATATATACAGTAAGTGTATCGAACGCAGAGAAGTGTGACTAGAGTTGTCTGCTATTTAATTGGCACAACTAACACAGGAATTGAGCTGCTATGAATGACTTTATTTGCGGTTGAACCAATGATCATTTGGCTTAGGCGTCCGTGTGTTCGGCTATTCATCACTATTAAATCCGCCTTTTTTTCTGCTGCTAAGCGTTGGATTGATTCAGATGGGACACCGTTAACAATAACGGTTTCTGGTGGTGTTTCTAGATTTGAAAGCTCTGCTGAATATTTTTCCATAAACTCAGAAAGTAATCTTTTCATACGGCCATCAATTTCTGTGAGCGCTTCTTTGCGCATTTCGCTTCTAACGTCTTCAGTAATGTAATTGTTGATCATGTTAGACGCTTGAGCATTTAGTGGCTCTATGGCGTGCATGATGATGACTTTTGCCTTATGTGTACTCGCTAAGCTTAAGACAAGTTCCATGGCTGCTTGGGTTTTTGCATCTAGATCACAGGCATAAACAATAGTATTGATTTTAGGTAGCATGACAAGATCCTCTTTTGATTTGCCTTATAGCTTAATCCTTTTAGCTTTTGCTGCTCTGATCTGCGTCAACTATTACTGTGCTTGCTTTATGATCATTAGCCGATAGGTTTTGGCTTTTTTTACTGTCACTGTGATTAGCGAATAAAAAACAGCTTATTGATGAAAGAAAAATAAAGCTAATAAACAATATCCCCCAGTAATCTGTTGGTTGTTTATCGCTTGTGTAACGCTTAGGAGATGGGACAAATATTTTGGTTTTCATAGCGCACTCCAGAATGAATAACGACACCTTTAATGATAATGAATATCATTTAATAAATCTATGGCGCTGATAAATATATTTTTACCAAAGTAATTTTAGGAATTGTGGTGCTTGAGGAGAAGCCCATAAGATTTGCCTATGTTATGATACGCGTTCAATTTTTTAGTTAATAAATAAGAGAGTGTAATCATGTCTGAACTGTCGTTCGACTCTAACGAAGCAAAAATCGCATACGGCATTGGTCGTCAAATTGGTGATCAGCTGCGTGGTAGTGATCTTGGTGAATTGTCTCTAACGCATCTTTTTGCTGCGATTGAAGACGCTGTGAATGGTGCAGAAATGCGCGTTCCTGGTGAAGAGCTAGAAGCTGCTTTTGCTGAACTACAGCAAAAAATGGAAGAGAAAAGCCGTGCAGCGTCTGAAGAGACAGTTAAAGCGGGCGAAGCTTTCCTTGCTGAAAACAAAGCTAAAGATGGCGTTCAAACGACAGAAAGTGGTTTGCAGTTCGAAATTCTTGAAGAAGGTACGGGTGCAACTCCAAACCGTGAAGCGACTGTTCGTGTACATTACGAAGGCCGTTTGATTGATGGACAAGTATTCGATAGCTCTATTGCTCGTGGCGAGCCAATTGAATTTCCTCTAACTGGCGTTATTGCTGGTTGGACTGAAGGTCTTCAGTTGATGAAAGAAGGCGCGAAATACCGTCTTACTATTCCAGCTGAATTGGCATACGGTGCTCAAGGCGCTGGCGCAATGATTCAACCTTTCTCTGTACTACAGTTTGATGTTGAGCTAATCGCTATTGTTTAATGACATAGCTTAAGGCAAAGCGTTAACTTTAACGTATTCAAAAAATGCGTAAAAAGCGAGTCGGTCCAATCTGGATGACTCGCTTTTTTTGTTGCCAAGAGCTGCAAGTTGATGGGCTTAGCTATTTAGTATTTCTTCAAGCGCAGCCTGTTTATCTTTGTACGGTGCTCGCAGGCGTTTACCTGAAGCTCCGTCTTCGCTTTGCAATACAACGGCTTTTTCGTGAGTGAAGCGTTTAAAGCCATGGATGCCGTGATAAGCCCCCATGCCTGATGGACCTATACCACCAAAAGGGAGGGTTTCGACAGAAACATGTGTCATGGCGTCATTGATGACTAAGCCGCCAGAGATAGTGTTACGGGCAAAGGCTTGTTGACGCTCAGTGTCATCACCAAAGTAATAAGCTGCCAATGGGCGTGGGTTATTGTTGATGTAAGCCACTGCTTCCTCTGGCTTAGCGTAAGTTTTCACTGGAAGCAGAGGGCCAAAGATTTCTTCTTGCATGATGTCCATATCGTCGGTGACATTAAAGATGAGAAATGGCGCTATCTTACGACTTCTATCGTCATAATCTACCTCGCCTTCAGCCGCTAGACTGATGACATTGGCACCTTTATTCTTAGCATCATCAAGTAACCCAATAAGGCGTTTGTAGTGATTTTCACTGATAATTGAAGTGTAATCAGGGTTGTCTTGCATGGTTGGAAAGCTATGTTGAACAAAGGCTTTTGCAGCTTCGACAAAGGAGTCCACTTTGTTTTCTGGAATCATCATATAGTCAGGTGAAATACAGATCTGCCCAACATTAAAGGTTTTCACCGTTAATATACGCTCTACGGCTTGGGGGATATCGGCGTCTTCATCCACCATGGCTGGAGACTTACCGCCAAGTTCTAGAGTGACGGGGACTAAGTTATCAGCGGCAGCGCGCATGATGTGTTTGCCAACCGCGGTGCTCCCTGTAAAGACTAAATGATTGAAAGGCAGAGCGCTAAATGCTTTGCCGACCTCGGCATCACCCAATACAAGGGTTAGCTCTTGTGGTGTGAAATAACGGGCAACCAGTTCAGCTAATAACGCAGAAGTTTTGGGAGTTAGTTCAGATGGCTTCAACATAGCGCTATTGCCAGCAGCAAATACGCTAGCCAGTGGGCCAAAAGAAAGGTTGATAGGGAAATTCCATGGACTAATAATGCCGACAACCCCCAAAGGCTGATGCTGAATCCAGGCTTTCATTCCTGGCTCAGGGGCTTCCACAGGCTGATCCTGCATCCAAATAGATAAATTTTCTATGGCGTCTTTTAGTAATTTGATCGTAGTAGCAATGTCTGCAGTGGCAGACTGGTAAGCACTGCGATGACCAAAGTCCTTGCTCATGGCGTCACTTAGGTCGCGGTAGTTTTCTTTAATTAATTTAATCGCACGCTGTAATCGATCTTTGCGTAGTTCTGCACTGGCTGGACCTTCTGCCATATTGTGCTCTTTCATCTTACTTAATGTGTTTAATAAATCTAAATGTTCGCTTGCAGGTGTCATAATAATGTCCTCCTTTAAATATATGTAATCAAGGTAGCTTGGGTTGTTTTCAAGCTGTTAATACTCTCTTACTCATTATGTCCATATAGTAATCTCCAGTAGTGATGACACGCCAACAATGCTATTTTGGTAGGGGTATAAATATATTTATGAGGGGTTATGTCTCTTTCACGATTGCGTACTTTTGTTGAGGTCTATCGTCAGCGCTCTATCAGTGGGGCCGCTCGTTCACTTAACTTAACCCAGCCTGCTGTTTCTCAGCACATTGCTGGTCTTGAAGTCGCCGTTGGTCGGCCTTTGTTTGAGCGTCAACCTGCGGGTGTCATGCCTACATCAGCGGCGGATGAACTAGCGGCCGATGTAGGAGATAAGCTGGATGCGGCCGAAGCGGCGTTATCTTCCGCACGATTCCGTTCGGTGGGGGGAGCTGGTGCTTTGCAAATTATTGGCCATGCTGACTTTATGGCCGAAGTTCTAACGGCAGAGTTACTGCCTCTGATTGAGGCTGGGATTCGAGTAAGAATGCATACTGGCGATGGGCCAATGATTACCAGTATGTTACTAGAAGGGCACTGCGATCTTGGTATTTCGGCACACCCAGTGACAGACAGTCGATTGCAAAGCGAAACGCTGTTGAGGTGTGAAGTGGTTGCTGTGGCGTCGCCTTCGGTCGTCAAGGCGTTGGTCGCAGCGGATGATTTTAGCCATGCAATTAGTCACGCGCCTCTTTTAGCGTACAACCTAGAGTTATCTTTGATCGATAAGTGGCTATTAAAAAACCGTATTAAAACAGAGCAAATTATTCCCACGGTCGTCAGTCAAGATCTGCGAGCTTTGCGTAATTTGCTAACTAAAGGCGTTGGTTGGTCTGTGATGCCTGAGTTTTTATGTCGTGAGCAGATTGCAAAAGGCGAATTGATGGAAGTCCCAGCGCCTGTCGGAGCCTATACAATGCAGTATTATTTGATTTGGGCATCAAGCGCCTTACGACAAGCAAGGGTTGCCCATGCGAAAGAGGTATTATTGCAAAGATTAACGTCAGCCTCTGATGCCTAAACAGCGTTATCAAAGGCTTTGGTTAAATGTCTCGTTCCATACGGATGTGCATTTTTCCGGCTTCTAAAAAAACCTTGCCATCAGTATGAAAGTTTTGCTTTTCATAGAAGGTTTGTACGTCAACTTGAGCGTGTAAAAACACTTTGCGAATGCCCATTTCTCTGGCGACTTTCACTGCACGAATTAACAGCATTTCACCGTAGCCCTGATGTCGATAAGCGGGTAGAACTGCCAAACGGCCAATTTGGCCATTGTCTGTTAAACGGCAGGTTCCCGTCGGAACGGCTGTTGTACCAAAGGAAACAAAGTGAACGGCGTCTTCGTCTAGCTCGTCCCATTCGTCTTGTGGGTCAATACCTTGCTCAATGATAAAGACTTGTTTTCGCACAAAGGTCAGTTGATCTTTGCTGCTGTTCCAGTCTGACGTTAATACCTTCATGTGAGTCCCTTAATATACGGTCTTTTATTCTTCTTCTGCTGCTGCAACTAATTCAATTAAACCTTGTTGACGAATTAGAAAGCATACAAGAGGCTCTAGATCCGTATGTTGTGTCAAATCCAAGCCTGAGAAATCGAATTCAATTTGGTGGCAAACGGCTTCAATAAAACCTGTTAGCTCTGCATCAACAAGCAGATTTTCGCCATTGCAAAACACACGAATCTTGCCGTTATCTTCAGCATTCTGTTGGGCATAATAACAAATACGTGCATCACCAGGGCGGATGAAGGTTTGACCTTGTGTTGCACTGCTAAACGCGTCGTTTACTTCTTCTTGATTTAATGGTGCCAGATATTCTGGGTATTTGCTTTCACTCATTGTTTCTCCTAACCACTCAGCGAGTAGGTCAGGTTGATTGATAAGGCAAGCTAATTCGATTTGTAAGTACTGGATGTCGTCTTTGCTGATGTGAGCGCTGTGCTGACGGTTGGCTGTTTCTGGCGCGGCAAAGCGATCTTTCACATTGTCCGTTTCACAGAGTTTATCGCGAATCCCAGTTAAGACATCTTGCATGCTTGGCGCACGGAAACCGATGGAGTAGGTCATGCACTCGTCGTCTAGTGAACGGCCGTTGTGAGCAAAGTTAGGTGGCAAATAGAGAATATCACCCGCTTCTAGCTCCCAATCCATGTCGGGATTAACAGGAAAGTTGTCTAGAATATGCAGCTGAATATTTGGAATTGCTGAATCTTGATATTCATCTGGAGCGAGAACCTGCCAGCGACGTTTGCCAGATATTTGTACCAAGAACACATCGTATTGATCATAATGTGGACCAACGCTGCCGCCTTCTGTCGCGTAGCTGACCATCACATCGTCTAAGCGCCAGCTTGGTAAGAATTCAAATTGCTCTTTTAGGTTTTGAATTTCTGGTACCCAGTGATCAACGGCTTGAACTAATAGGGTCCATTCTTTCTCTGGTAAGGTTGCAAAAGTATCTTCGTTAAATGGGCCTTGGCGTGTTTCCCAAGGGCTTAAGCCGTTCTCGATCACAATACGAGATTCAATTTCTTCCTCCATTGCCATGCCAGCAAGCTCATCGGCTTCTAGAGGTAAAGTGAAGTCGACAAGACCACCGCGAATCAACAAAGGCTTTTTCTGCCAATATTCATCAATAAAGGTTTGGGCTGTGATGCCACCAAGAATAGTCAACGGTGTATTTAGGTCTGTCATAAATCGCTCATCAAAAAAAGAACAAATAAAGTAGTGATATGTATTACTACAGGTTGGCTGCTTTAAAGGCAAAAAGAGCCGATAAATCGGCTCTTTTTAGTGCTGCTATTTAAAGCATCAATCTCAGTTACGGATCGCTTTTGCTTGTGCCACCGCATTACCGATGTAAGTGCTTGGTGTTAGCGCTTTCAATTCGGCTTTGGCTTGCTCAGGCATGTCTAGCGTATCGACAAAAGCTTCTATTGTCGCTTGGTCGATAGTGCGGCCGCGTGTTAGCTCTTTTAGTTTCTCGTATGGAGATTCGATGCCGTAACGACGCATAACGGTTTGGATTGGCTCAGCCAAAACTTCCCATGCATTGTTAAGGTCAGCTTCAAGGCGAGGCGCGTTGATTTCCAATTTGCTAATGCCTTTTAGGGTTGCTTGATAAGCAATTAAGCTGTGAGCCAAACCAACGCCAAGGTTACGAAGAACCGTAGAATCGGTTAGGTCGCGCTGCCAGCGAGAAATTGGCAACTTAGCGCTCAAGTGACCCATGATTGCGTTCGCAATACCCAAGTTGCCTTCAGAGTTTTCGAAGTCAATTGGGTTAACTTTGTGTGGCATTGTAGAAGAGCCAATTTCGCCAGCAATGGTTTTTTGCTTGAAGAAGCCCATGGAAATGTAGCCCCACACATCGCGGTCGAAATCGATTAAGATGGTATTGAAACGGCAAATCGCATCGTACAACTCGGCGATGTAATCATGTGGTTCGATTTGAGTCGTATAAGGGTTCCAAGTCAAACCTAAAGAAGTCACGAAGGCTTCAGCGTGTGCTTGCCAATCAACGTCTGGGTAAGCCGAAAGGTGAGCGTTGTAGTTACCCACCGCGCCGTTGATTTTGCCTAAAAATTCAACGTTTTCGATTTGCTTAAGTTGACGGCTAAGACGTGCTGCTACGTTGGCCATTTCTTTACCAACGGTGGTTGGGGAAGCGGTTTGGCCGTGCGTGCGAGACAGCATAGATTGCTCTGCGTGCTCAATCGCTAGATCTTGAACGGCTTTGATAACGTTTTTAAGCTCTGGAGCAATGCCTTCTTCCAATGCTTCACGCAACATCAATGCATGAGATAAGTTGTTGATGTCTTCAGATGTACAAGCAAAGTGAACAAATTCAGAGATAGCAGCAAGTTCTGCATTGTCTGCCATTTTGTTCTTAATAAAATATTCTACCGCTTTGACATCGTGGTTCGTGGTTTTCTCAATGTCTTTAATGGCTTGTGCATCAGCTTCACTGAAGTTTTCAGCCAATTGATCTAATAAAGCGCTCGCTTCATTGCTCAATGCTGGAACTTCGATAATTTGTGGGTGTTTGGCAAGAGCCTGTAGCCAGCGAACTTCGACTATGACTCGCATACGCAGCAAACCATACTCGCTCACGGAGCGACGTAGTACGTTTGTTTTCGATCCGTAACGACCGTCGATAGGGGAAATTGCATTTAAGCTAGTTAATTCCATTGAGATAACGCCTCGAACATGGTTTTCAGGGAGCGGCTATTATAGGCAAAAGGGGGGCGCACTTCTATGGCGTGAAAGGGATTAGCTTTGTTTTGTTGATGATTTTTCCAACAAAATGAAAAAGCCCCAAGTAAGCGAGTTACTTGGGGCTTTGATTTCACTTTCAAGACAAAATGTTTGTCCTAGGTCTGTCTTCTTATAGAGAAGATAGAGCACCGTTGAACGTTGCGCTAGGACGCATGATCTTAGCCACTTCATTTAGATCCATGTGGTAGTAACCAGATAAGCCAGAAGGCTTGCCTTGTACTGCCGCAAGTTCAGCAACGATCTTGTCTTCGTTATCGGCAAGTTGCTTAGCAAGAGGAGCGAATTTCGCTGCCAAGGTTGCATCTTCCGTTTGTGCCGCAAGTTCTTGAGACCAGTACAACGCTAGGTAGAAATGGCTACCACGGTTATCAATGTCGCCCACTTTGCGAGAAGGAGACTTGTTGGTGTCTAGCAATTTGCCAGTCGCTTTATCTAAGCACTTAGCAAGAACTTTTGCTTTTTCATTGTTGTGCTTAATACCAAGCTCTTCGAAAGATACCGCTACGGCTAGGAATTCACCTAGAGAGTCCCAGCGAAGGTAGTTTTCGTTCACAAGCTGTTGAACGTGCTTAGGAGCAGAACCGCCCGCGCCAGTTTCATACATGCCGCCGCCATTTAGCATGGGTACGATAGACAGCATTTTCGCAGACGTGCCCAATTCTAAGATTGGGAACAGGTCAGTTAGGTAGTCACGTAGGATGTTACCTGTTACGGAAATAGTGTCTTTACCGCGAATAATGCGTTCCATAGAGAAACGGATTGCTTCGTTGTAAGACATGATGCGAATGTCTAGTCCGCTTGTATCGTGGTCTTTTAGGTAAGTTTCTACTTTTTTACGTAGCTCGTTATCGTGTGCGCGAACGTCTTCTAACCAGAAAACAGCAGGTGTGTCAGATTGACGGGCACGAGTAACACCTAATTTTACCCAGTCGCGAATAGCAGCGTCTTTGGTTTGGCAAGCACGCCAGATATCGCCTTTCTCAACATTGTGCTGCATTAGGACATTGCCGTTTGCATCCACAACGCGCATCACGCCGTCAGCTTTCATTTCATAGGTTTTATCATGAGAGCCGTATTCTTCTGCTTTTTGAGCCATTAGGCCAACGTTTGGCACTGTACCCATTGTAACTGGATCGAATGCGCCGTTAGTTTTACAGAAGTTGATAGTTTCTTGGTAAATACGCGCGTAAGTGCTGTCTGGAATGACAGCTTTCGCATCGTGTGCTTTACCATCGCGGCCCCACATTTTACCAGAGTTACGGATCATTGCAGGCATAGACGCATCAACGATTACGTCGCTTGGTACGTGAAGGTTAGTGATGCCTTTGTCTGAGTCTACCATCGCTAGTTCAGGACGTGTTTTGTAAACGTCTTGAATGGCTTGTTTGATTTCTTCTTGCTTCGCTTCTGGAAGGCTTTGAATTTTATCGTAAACGCTACCCAAACCGTTGTTTGGGTTAACGCCGATTTCTTTGAAAAGCTCACCGTATTTTTCGAAAACGTCTTTGTAGAAAACTGTGACCGCGTGACCAAATACGATTGGGTGAGACACTTTCATCATGGTGGCTTTTAAGTGTACAGACCACATGATGTTGTCTTCTTTCGCTTCTTGTAGTGATGCTTCAAAGAAAGCGCGAAGCTTTTGAGTGCTGATGTTCATGCTGTCGATGATTTCACCAGCAAGCAGAGGAAGGGATTTTTTCACTTCGACAGAGCCGTCTTTCGCAACGAATTCAATCTTAACTGTTTGAGCGGAATCCATAGTAGTGGACTGCTCAGAAGAGTAAAAATCACCATCACGCATGTAGTCAACGTGTGAAACAGATGTTTTGCTCCATTTGCCCATTGAATGAGGGTTTTTACGAGCGAAGCCTTTAACGGCCGCTGGCGCGCGACGGTCAGAGTTGCCTTGACGAAGAACAGGGTTTACTGCACTACCAAGCACTTTAGAGTAGCGCGCTTGAACGTCTTTTTCTTCGTCTGTTTGTGGGTTTTCTGGGTATTCAGGAAGGCCGTAACCTTCTGCGTTCAATTCTTTGATTGTTGCGTAAAGCTGTGGCAAAGAAGCACTGATGTTAGGCAGTTTCACAATGTTCGCTTCAGGATTTGCTGTTAGATCACCTAGGAACTTTAGGCCGTCTTCTGCTTGTTTGTCTGCAGGAAGTAAGTCTGAAAAAGCAGCGATAACACGACTTGCTAAAGATATATCCGTTAGTTTTAGTTCTATGTCTGCTTCTTTCGCGAAAGCGCCAAAGATAGGAAGCAGAGACGCGGTTGCCAGAGCTGGCGCCTCATCAGTAAATGTATAGTAAATGGTTTGTTTCGTTGACATGTAATTCCCCTAACATTTCAGGCATTAGCCTATTGAATCGAAGATGACTTTTAGCCGCCATTCCCTAATTTAAACTGCTCTTACAGGTTAACCCGCACAGGTTAAAAATTTGTACGATATACTACCTAAAAAACCAACATAGATATATTGGCTCTCAGATATAGTGGAAATTGATTTCAATTATTCACTGAGGATTTTATTGAATCAATTTGAGTGTCAATTGCCTATTAAAGGTGATTTATGAGACATAAAAAAAGACCCGGCGGGTCTTTTTAAATTAATTACGTGACTCTAGAGCATTCAATAATGCTTTTCTTTTAAAGATTAAATGCCAGCGCTTTCCGCCAAGTTGTCGCCATAGCATTGCGGCTCGAATGCCCGACATCAAAATAGCCCGAACTTGGTTAGCGACTTGCGGTTGCTGTAAGAAGCGACTGTCGCCATGTACTTGAATGCGAAAGGATAATTTACTTAAGGTATCTTGGTACATTCCTGAAATCGACGCCAACATGTTTTCGTGTAGAACGCTCTCATAATGGGCTTTTTTCTGTTCGATTTGAGCAATTTTTTGCCCGATAGTCGACAGCATTTCGGGCGTTTTAGCGAGCTTGTTTTCAAGGTGAATCAAGCTAAGCGCGTACCTCAAGGTGTCGGGGTTCACGCTACTGCGTTCCTTGCCTAATGCTTGACGAGAGATTTTTCTTCCTAAAGCAAGATTGGTTGAGCAATCCCATTGGCCGCCATAAATATCTTCGGTAGAGGCTGCATTAACCATTAATAAACTGTCTAATAATGGTTGTAGGCTGGCATTATCAACTTGGCCTGTTTTCGCTAGAATTGATACTAATTCTGCCGCTTGAAAGATGGCGGTTAGGGCGATAGTTTGCTCTTTTTCTCTGCTGCTCACGTTTTCTCTCTTAATAACTACTTGTTAAAAGCGACGTTAATTATGCCGCCACCAAGACACACTTCGTCTACATAAAGCACCACGGATTGGCCAGGCGTGATTGCTCGCTGCGGTTCCACAAAGGATACTTCAACGCGGCCATCGGCTAATTCAATGATGGTGCATTCTTGGTCTGGCTGACGATAACGGCATTTTGCTTTGCATGTTAGTGGGAAGCTTGGTTTTTCTCTCGCAACCCAGTCGAAGTTGTCGGCGATTAAATGTGTTTTAAACAAGGACTCATGTTGGCCGCCTTGCGTAACGATCAGAACATTACGTTCTAGGTCTTTCTCAACCACATACCATGGATCGTCTGAATATTTGGCTAAACCACCAATACCTAAACCTTGGCGTTGACCAATAGTGTGGTACATCAAGCCGTGGTGGCGGGCAATTTTATCGCCTTCTAGGGTTTCAATATTACCGGGTTGAGCGGGTAAGTATTGCTCTAAGAAATCTTTGAAACGGCGTTCGCCGATAAAACAGATGCCAGTGCTGTCTTTTTTGTTGTGAGTGACCAAGCCGAATTCTTCTGCCAAGCGACGTACTTCTGGCTTTTCAAGTTCACCAACAGGGAAGAGGGTTTTCGCTATTTCGTCTTTGCCAACCGCATACAAAAAGTAGCTCTGGTCTTTGTTGCCGTCTAGGCCTTTTAGGAGTAATGGTTCGCCATCTTTTTCACCACGACGAACATAATGTCCAGTGGCTATATAATCCGCGTTTAATGCCATCGCGTATTCTAAAAACGCTTTGAATTTGATTTCTTTATTACACAGAATATCTGGGTTTGGCGTGCGTCCAGCTTTGTACTCAGCAAGAAAGTGCTCGAAGACGTTGTCCCAGTATTCTGAGGCAAAGTTAGCCGTATGTAGCTTAATGCCTAGTTTGTCAGATACGGCTTGCGCATCGGCTAGGTCGTCTTTAGCGGTACAATATTCTGTGCCATCGTCTTCGTCCCAGTTCTTCATGAACAGACCTTCAACCTGATAACCCTGTTGCATCAAGATAAGCGCAGATACAGAGGAGTCGACACCGCCGGACATGCCGACAATGACTTTTTTTGAGCTGTTTGCGTTGTTCGCAATAGGGCTTTCTTTCATGAGCTGTGATTTCTCGACTATTATTTTCGCAAAGCGAAGAGGCGTTGCCTCAAATGAATGTAATGTTGGTTATTGTATCACTTTCTGATTATTGGCATAGGCCGAAGAAATTGATCCGATACAAAAGATAAGGAGATAATGGGGTTATTAAATGAATCTTCAATGCAGGCTTTAATTAATGGGCTGCGATGAGGCAGTACCATGATTTCTTCATACGTTAGCCAATGGCTAGAAACAATGTCCTTATCGAGCGGTTCATGAGTTTCGCTCACAGCTTCGCATAAGAAACACAGACGGTGATAAGTGTCTGCCCCTTCGTAAGGTGTAAATGCATACATTCCAAGCAGGCCGATAGGTTCTACTAGCCAGCCTGATTCTTCTCTTGTTTCGCGAATAACGGCTTGAATGACGCTTTCGTTATTTTCGACGTGGCCGGCTGGTTGGTTTAGTACTAGGTTTCCGTCTTGCCATTCCTTCACCATGAGAAACTTTGTTGCCTTGGGGTCTTCGTTGCCCATTCTCACTAGGGCGGCGACGGTTAGGTGAGGCAGTCTTTCTCTTTCTCTTTCTTTGTTCTTCAAACTGAGTAACCTCTTTTAGTAAATTGTCAGTTGGCTCTATGTGGTTCCATTGGCCAACCCCTGTATTTTCTAAAGTATAAGGACCAATGGCATAGCGAATTAACCTGAGTGTTGGAAAACCAACGGCAGCCGTCATTCGACGAACCTGTCGATTTTTACCTTCGCGAATTTGTAGCGATAGCCAGCTTGTAGGGATAGCTTCACGATAGCGAACGGGTGGTGTTCTTTCCCAAACATTGGGTTCTGTCATGCGTTCTGCTTCGGCTGGTTTGGTGAGGCCGTCTTTTAGCTCAACGCCTTGCCTTAGTGTTTTTATGGCCTCGTCAGAAATTTCTCCTTCAACTTGAACCCAATAGGTTTTGGGGAGCTTAAAGTCTGGAGATGCGATGATGTGTTGCAACGCGCCTTGATTGGTCAGTAGTAAAAGACCTTCGGAATCAAAGTCTAGCCTGCCTGCTGGATAAAATTCGGGAGCGTCAATATATTGAGCAAGAGTGGTCTTATCGCCTTCTACGGAGAATTGACTGAGTACTCGAAAAGGTTTGTTAAATAAAATTAAGTTAGAGGACATGGATTCGATTATAGAGTTGAGAAGAGGGTACGAGTATAAAAAAAACAGCACAAAAGAGCGTTAGTCTTACTCCTCATTATGAGGAGTAAGATAACAAATTCGCTTCAATATAGCGATGGTAACGCGGTTCTAAGCTGGCTGAGTATTTTTATCGTCGGAGTGAGTCCCCTCTTGTTTAGTGTTTTCTGTTGCTGCTGTCGGATTGATTTCAATCGCGTGAAGGCCTCGCTCTCCTGGCTCGACATCAAAGGTCACTGCCTGGCCTGCTTTTAGCGTTTTGTAGCCCTCAACATTAATAGCTGAATAATGAATAAATAAATCTTCATTAAAATCTTCCGACACAATAAAGCCATAGCCTTTTGCATTGTTAAACCACTTCACTGATCCGTGATGCATGAGTCACTCCTTATCCACTCAGTCGATATTTGCTTATGTCACTCAAAATGAGTAATGATGACGTTAAGCGCGTTAAAAAACAGAACTCGGATAGCGCAGATTGCTAAATAGGTGCAAATTGTTTTTGAGCAATCAATGCTAAAATTTTAACAATAAACATTGATTGCACATTTGGTCACCCCAATAAAGAGCGTAGAAGCCCTTTTGGGATTTGTAAAATCCAAATGGTAGTCTGTAACGTATATAAGTGGTAATGAGTCAGATTTGGCCAGTTACGTAAAAAATTGTAGCCTCAGAGGCATGGGATGATTACAGATCAACAAATTAGACTAGTATCAGAAGATGACGAGCAACATGGGCACTCCAGTATTGCGATTGCTCCTGAAGAAACAGAGTTAAAACCACCTTCCATGTATCAGGTGGTGTTATTTAATGATGACTATACGCCAATGGATTTTGTCGTATTTGTGTTACAGAGGTTTTTTTCTATGGATGGGGAGAAGGCTAATCAGGTAATGTTAGAAGTGCATCAAAAAGGGAAAGGTGTTTGCGGTATTTACCCTTTTGATATTGCTGAAACCAAAGTAGCAATGGTACAACAGTTCGTGGAACAAAATGAGCACCCCTTAATGTGCGACCTACAAAAGGTTGACTGATTCAGAGTGAGGGAATAGCAATGTTAGATAAAGAACTAGAACAAACCCTGAATACGGCTTTTAAAGCGGCGCGTGACAAGCGCCATGAATTCATGACGGTTGAGCATTTATTATTAGCTCTTATTGAAAATGGCGCTGCTTCAAGCGTCCTCAAAGCATGTGGTGTGAATTTAGATACCTTAAGTAAGGAGCTTGAGGAATTTGTTGATAGTACAACACCTCTAATTCCTGAAGATGATGAAGAACGTGAAGTTCAGCCAACATTAGGTTTTCAGCGCGTATTACAGCGTGCGGTTTTCCATGTTCAATCCTCTGGTAAACGAGAAGTGACTGGTGCGAATGTGCTGGTGGCTATTTTTAGTGAGCAAGAGAGTCAAACGGTTTATCTTCTCAAGCGACATGGCGTAGCGCGAATTGATGTCGTCAATTATGTGGCGCACGGTATTTCTAAAACTGGCGAAGCTTCTTCTCAAGATATGGATCATGATGACGAGGCAGAAGATACGAATACTGCGCCGTTGCAAAAATTTGCTACTAATTTAAATGAAGAAGCTAAAGCTGGAAAAATAGACAAACTGATTGGGCGTGAATACGAAGTTGAGCGAGTAATACAAACACTTTCTCGCCGTCGTAAAAATAATCCTCTCTTGGTTGGTGAGTCTGGCGTTGGTAAAACGGCTATTGCTGAAGGCTTAGCAAGACGTATTGTTGATGGACAGGTGCCTGATGTCATTGCGGACGGTGTTGTTTATTCGCTAGATTTAGGCGCGTTATTAGCAGGAACTAAATACCGCGGTGATTTTGAAAAACGCCTTAAGCAATTGCTAGGTGAATTGAAAAAACTACCGAATGCGATTTTGTTTATTGATGAAATTCATACCATCATTGGTGCGGGGGCCGCTTCTGGCGGTGTCATGGATGCTTCTAATCTGCTCAAGCCTGTCTTGAGTTCAGGTGGTTTGCGTTGTATCGGTTCGACCACATTCCAAGAGTTTCGTGGTGTGTTTGAAAAAGACCACGCGTTGGCGCGTCGCTTCCAGAAAATTGATGTGAACGAGCCAAGTGTCGATGATACTTATCAAATTTTGAAAGGCATTATTGGTGCGTTCGAAGAGCATCATAAGGTTAAGTACGAAGAGCCAGCCTTGCTGGCAGCAGCCGAGCTTGCTCAGCGCTATGTGACAGATCGTCATATGCCTGATAAAGCGATTGATGTTGTGGATGAAGCTGGTGCTTATCAGCGACTACAGCCAGAAGAGAAGCGTAAAGCGGTTATCACGGTTGCTGACATTGAAGATATCGTCTCTAAGATCGCCAGAGTGCCTGTGAGAGCGGTTAACTCTGATGATAGACAAGTGCTGTCTAACCTTGAGCGTAACCTGAAAATGGTGGTCTTCGGGCAAGACAATGCCATTGATTCTTTATCCGCTGCGATTAAGTTATCTCGTGCAGGCTTGAAGGCTGAACAAAAGCCTATTGGTTCTTTCTTGATGGCCGGCCCAACAGGGGTTGGTAAAACAGAGGTTACCAAACAGCTAGCTAAACAATTAGGGCTTGAGCTCATTCGTTTCGATATGTCGGAATACATGGAGCGTCATGCCGTGTCTCGATTGATTGGTGCACCACCAGGCTATGTTGGTTTTGATCAAGGTGGCTTGCTAACGGAAGCGGTGACGAAGAACCCACACAGTGTCGTGCTATTGGATGAGATTGAAAAGGCTCACCCAGAGGTCTTTAACTTGCTTCTGCAAGTAATGGATCACGGTACTTTGACGGATAACAACGGACGCAAGGCGGATTTCCGTAATGTGATTTTGGTGATGACTTCGAATGCGGGCGCTGAAGAATTGGCTCGTCGTTCGATTGGTTTCTCTAGTCAAGATAACTCAACGGACGGTATGGAAGTGATTAATCGAACTTTCACACCAGAATTCAGAAACCGCTTAGATGCTGTTATTCAGTTCCAGCAATTGGATGAACGCATTATCTTTAACGTGGTTGATAAGTTCTTAGTCGAGTTACAGGCCCAACTTGATCCTAAAGGTGTCTTATTAGAGGTCTCAGACACTGCCAGAGGTTGGTTAGCCAACAAAGGCTACGATCGCCAGATGGGTGCACGTCCGATGGCTCGAGTGATTCAGGAGCATTTGAAGAAGCCTTTAGCGGATCATATTCTTTTTGGCGATCTTCATGATGGCGGTCACGTCAAAGTGGCGTTGGATGAAAAGAGTGATGAGTTGAAGTTTGAAGTAATCAAAGAAGCGGTTGTTCATTGATTATTACAATTAAGAAATGACCCCCTTCTTTTGAAGAAAGGGTAGGGGGTTACCTTAAGAAGACATAAAAAAACCGGACTCTGTCCGGTTTTTTTATGTCTTCTGTCTAAGCTGCCCTTGCTGGGTTGCTTAAATTAACGTGCGCGGTAAACAATACGCCCTTTAGAAAGGTCGTAAGGTGTTAATTCAACTTTTACCTTGTCGCCAGTTAAAATACGAATGTAATTTTTACGCATTTTACCAGAGATATGTGCAATCACTACGTGTCCGTTTTCTAACTCGACACGGAACATGGTATTAGGCAACGTATCAACGATAGTGCCCTCCATTTCTAAGCCTTCTTCTTTTGCCACAATATGTGTCCTATGGTGTTAACTTACTATTATTTAGTAGACGCCGACCATACCCAAAAGGAGGTCTGCAGACGAAGAGGAAAGGTGTTCCTCTTTGGTCAATTGAGCGCTAAACAGCTTAATCATGATTGTGCATTTAGCGACGTCTGAATTTTGATCGAGCGTATTTTGCCTAAAAAAGCAGCGTAAGGCAAACCTAGTTGTGTTTTCACGCTGTCTATTTTTGTTCTAAATCGGCTGTTTATCCACTTTTTTGCCAATATTGATGAGTGCTGGGTTCTTTTTGATGCTTGGAATGAGTTGCTCTAGGTTGCTGCAGAAATATTTTCTAGGTGTTTTTTGGGCACCAAGGGACAGCAAATGGTCAGATTCAACCTGGCAATCTATTAATTCTATCTTGCAGCTTTTTGCCAATTCGCAGAATGTCTTTAATGCTATTTTTGATGCGTTTGGTGTGAGCGAAAACATTGATTCACCAAAAAACATATTTCCCATCGCGACGCCATAAAAACCACCGACAAGTTTGTTGTTCAACCATATTTCAATGGAATGTGCGTAGCCTAATTTGTGTAGCTCTGTATAAGCATTTTTAATGTCTTTGGATATCCAAGTGCCTTCCTTGTCTGCTCGTAGCGCCGAGCAATAACCGATTACGGACTCAAAGTTCTGATTGACTGAAAATAACCATTGGTCTTTTTTGATGGCTTTTTGAAGTGATCTAGACGCGTGAAAATCGTCTGGGTTAAGAGTGCATCTTTGCTCTGGGTGCCACCACAGGATGGGATCAGGATCGCTAAACCAAGGGAAAAAGCCTTTACTGTACAGATGAAGTAGTCGAGTAGGGGATAAGTCGCCACCAATGGCGGATAAGCCTTCAGGATCTTCTAACGCCTTGCCGGGGTCTGGTGTGTCGTAAGGTGACTCTGACAGTAATACAAGCTCGTGTTTATCTTCGGTAGCTGTTGCTGACATGAAGTGGTTATTATCCTTAATTTTCAATTAATTTGATAATCCGATTATAGTTCCTTTCCTCTTAAAAACTATTGTTTGATGGTTTTTATCAAGAAAAGCTAAAGAAAAAAAAACTCTACCCGATAAACTAATTAAGGAAGAAAAGATATTCAGCTTGCGACTTATTGACACGATGTTATTCTTAGTTGGCTTAAATGTGCACGAAGAGCTTAAGAAAAATGTCCGTAAAGGGTCTTGTTGAGTGCTTTTCGTCCAAAAAAGAGCGGAAAATGAAAAAAAAAAGAAAAAAAGTGCAAGGAGTGCTTGACCCGTAATGGAAAACTTGGTTTTAATCGTTGCAGTCCTAAACGGTAATTCGAAAAGATAATTTGAATACGGTGTCGGGAACTACAAGAATAATTGCTTTTTTGACAGCTGTCATGAAAGTGAAACTGATGGGTTTTAAGATACATGAATCGTTGATTTAACAACGTTTCTTGGATAGATGAAAATCGATCGATAGGTCTACAAGACCATATTATATAATATAAAGGGGAATCTTGAATGAAAGCGATTAAACTTGCTTCTGTGTTTGCGGTAACTGCTGTTGCGGCTGCTGTTTCTACTGCTACTTTCGCTGCTGATGCAATCATCACTGGTGAAGCTGGTGTTGAATATGTTATGACAAAAGACGGTACTGATGAGCTTGATGGTACAGATCTTGGTGAGCTAGAGCTTCACGTAGATACTGGTATTGTTTATGCTGAGCTTGAATTCAAAACTACTGGTGATGATGAAGGCACTGACATCAACATGGAAAAACTGTACGTAAAACAAGGTGCAGTATCCTTTGGTCGCTTTGATGGTACAGTAGCGACTGGCTCTTTCATGGGTATGGATGAGATTTACGGCGGTGTTGATTTAGTAACTTCTGATGATACTGACAACACTGGTATCCGTTACAAAGTTACTCCAGAGCTAACTCTTGCAGTAGAATCAACTCCTTCAACTGGTGCAGAAGATTCTGATATCGGTGTTGCAGCATCTTACGTAATGGATTTTGGTGGCTTTAAAGCTGGTATCTCTGGTGGTGCTGTAGGTGATGCTAATGCGGCAAACATTGGCTTACAGACAGTTGCTGGCCCAGCGACATTGTCTCTTAACTACGGTACTGGTTCAGCAGGTGTTAATGGTGATACTGATGTTTCTAAAATGACTGCGTCTGTTGCTCTTGCTGCAACTGATGCTTTGACTTTGACTCTTGAGTACTCTCAGGATATGGAAACTGATGGCGAGCCTTCTGCAACTTACTTCATTGGTGAATACGTATCAGGTGATTTGACTTACTACGTGAAAAACTACGCTGGTGATACAACAGAAGCAACTATCGATGCTGGCGCTGAGCGTACAATCGTTGGTGTTAAAACTTTCTTCTAAGATTTTTTATAAGGTCTCCTGCATTGGAGAGTGCCTTATCTTAGTAAAAGCGAAAGCCAGCCCTTTGGGCTGGCTTTTTTTATGGTAAGCTTAGCGAACTTGTGGCTCCGCTACATGGAGTGGGTTTTGTTTTGATTAGCATAAAATAGGAAGTACGTTTTGTCAGAAAAGATGAGTGAGTCGGTACGATCACCAATTTGGGATATGTTTGCTAAACAAGCAGCGTTTATTGCGGCTTTGTTATTTTTATTCTTTTTTGGTTTAGCGACCTATACTTATAATCCGGCAGATGCAGGTTGGTTTTATTCTGGTAGTGGTGCGGCGACTCAGAACTCAATGGGGCCAATTGGTGCCGTTATCGCAGATTTAGTATCTGGCTTTTTTGGATCTTTGTTTTATTCTTTACCGCCATTGTTTTTTTGGGTAGCTGTGATTATATGGCGTAACCCACACTCCTTATTGCCCCTCAATAATGCTTTGCTCTGTACAATTGGCAGCATTTTATATTTATCTTTTGGTTCTGTACTTTGCTTTTTGCATACCGTTGGTGAGACGTCTTTACAGTATGGTACTGGTGGTATTCTAGGTCGCGGACTTGGTGTCTTGTTGTACCGTTTTATTGGTTATGATGGTGCAACGTTAGTTAGTCTGGCCTTGGTGATTTTGGCGTTTACTTTGCTTTCTCAAGTTCATTGGTTGAGCTTGATGGATCGTTTGGGTGAAAAAGCATATACGTTTGCTGTGTTTATCCAGCAGAAATGGTCACAAAACCGTGCTGCTAAAGCCAATAAAAAAGCTGAATCTGCAGATATTATTTCAGATGAAGCTGAAGAGCCTGCCATTGTCAGAAAACGAAGAAAAGCATCTGTTGAAAAATCAAAAGTTGAACCTGTTGCGAAAGAGCAGGTCAGCGATAATGTTTTATTTGAAGATCCAGCTAATGCTGAGTTTTCTGAAGAAGAAACTAAAAAAACCAAGTTTAGCTTGTCTTCACTGTTCTCAAAGTCTAAGTCTGCGAAAGCGGATGAGCCTGTTACAGATTTGCCAGCAAATCATGAAGAGCCCGCGTTTGGTGATTTAGACGATCTATCTGTCGATGGTTTATCCTTTGACGATAAAGACGTCAATTTTGGCGACACTCTGTATATCGAAGAAACTTGGTCGACAAAACGTGATGACACAGCGCAAGAGGCCGTTACTCAGACCACACAAACGGCAAGGGTGGAACCTGTAGAGTGGGAGGATCAGCAAGAGGTTGCTCCTTCAGGTGTGTCTAAAGATCAAGCCGATGCTATGTTGTTTGATCATGATAAGCAGCCTTCTACCATTCCTCCTGCGCACAAACCGGCATTTCGCACCTTATCGGAAGCGAAGCAGCTGGACTCACTTGGTGGGCCTTATTCTGATGAAGTTGAGAGTGATAAAAAAATAGAAGCTTACTCTTTGCCTGATCGATCCGTTCTTACCAAGCCAAAACCAAAACAAGGCGGTTATTCCGAAGATGAGCTATTGGCTTTGTCTGAATTGTTAGAGCAGCGCTTACAAGATTTCGGGGTAAAGGCGGAAGTGGTTGAAGTTAATCCCGGTCCAGTTATTACTCGTTTTGAAATTCAGCCAGCACCGGGCGTGAAAGTGTCACGTATAACCAATTTGGCAAAAGACCTTGCGCGTTCTTTGAGTGTGATGAGTGTGCGAGTGGTGGAAGTGATTGCTGGTAAATCAACCATAGGGATCGAGATTCCTAATCAGGTTCGCGACACCGTGTATTTTTCGGAAGTGATTAATTGCGATGCCTACGATCGATCTTCCTCGCCACTAACCTTGTCCCTTGGTCATGATATTTCTGGTGAACCTGTTGTTGTCGATCTAGCTAAAATGCCCCATGTATTGGTGGCAGGTACGACAGGTTCAGGTAAATCGGTTGGTGTTAATGCCATGATCTTAAGTATGTTGCTGAAGTCGACTCCAGACGAGGTGCGTATGATCATGGTCGACCCTAAAATGCTTGAACTGTCGATTTATGAAGGTATTCCGCACCTTTTAACCCCAGTCATTACTGACATGAAAGACGCAGCGAATGGCTTGCGCTGGTCGGTAGATGAAATGGAACGTCGCTATAAACTCATGTCGAAATTAGGCGTGCGAAATATTGCGGGTTACAACAAAAAAGTACGTGATGCGATTGAGGCGGGTAAGCCGATCGAAGATCCGTTATGGCAACCTGAAATGGCCATGTTCTCAGAAGATGGTGTCGCTCGGACTGTACCGTATTTAGAGCCTTTGCCTTATATTGTGATTATAGTCGACGAGTTTGCCGACATGATGATGATTGTTGGTAAAAAAGTAGAAGAGCTGATTGCTCGTATTGCACAAAAGGCAAGGGCGGCAGGTATTCACTTGATTTTGGCGACACAGCGTCCATCTGTGGATGTTATTACCGGCTTGATTAAAGCCAATATCCCAACGCGTATGGCCTTTCAGGTATCTTCGAAAATAGACTCCAGAACCATTCTCGATCAAGGTGGTGCAGATCAGCTTTTGGGGATGGGTGACATGCTGTACTTGCCTGCGGGTCTTCCTACGCCAATTCGTGTACATGGTGCTTTCGTTTCTGATGAAGAAGTGCATGCTGTGGTGGAGGAATGGAAAGAGCGAGGCGAACCTGATTATATTCAGGATGTCGTTGTTAACCCTGAAGACCTAATGACAGATGGTGGTGGAGAAGATAAAGATGCACTTTATGATGAAGCTGTGAAAATTGTCATTGAAACGCGTAAAGCTTCGATCTCGTCTATTCAGCGGCGTTTGAAAATAGGTTACAACAGAGCGGCTAATTTGGTTGAAGCAATGGAAGCGGCTGGTCTAGTCGGTCCAATGGGAACCAATGGGCAGCGTGATATTTTGATTCCTGAATAAAAAGGATTGAAGCGTTCTTTTTCTTAGAACTTTTATTTTTAATGTTTTTGTGGAGATCTATTTTGTTGAATAAATTAGTCACTATGGTGCTGTTTTCTGTCGTAATGGCTCTTCAAGCTGCCATTGTGCAAGCTGCAGATTCTACAGACTCAATAGAAAGCCTGCTTGAGCAGAACCGCAATATTGAAGGTGAGTTTCGTCAGGTAACTTATGATGAAAAAGGCAAGCAGCTACAAGTAAGCGAAGGTATTTTTCTTCTTGCTAAGCCAAACCAATTTGTTTGGGATAGCGTGACACCTTTTGCGCAGCGTATTATTTCTGACGGTAAATACATTACCGTTTGGGATGTGGATTTAGAGCAAGCAACGAAGAAGCCATTATCGGGCACAGTAGGTAATTCTCCTGCTGCGCTATTAGGTCAACCAGCGGCAAAAGTACTTCCGCATTATAATGTGACGACTCTTGGTGATGAAAAATTTCGTTTAGCGCCGAAAGAAGATCAGGATTTATTTCAAACATTGACGCTGTCCTTCCGAAATAAGGTGATTAGCGCGATGAGTATCTTAGATGCGCTAGGGCAAACAACGGTTATTGAGTTCAAAAATGTTGAAACGCATGAAGGCGTGGCGAAAGAAAACTTTGTCCTAGACTTGCCCGCTAACGTGGATGTGATTGAAGAAGGTCAGTAATGAAGGATCTTTTTTCTGACGCACCAACGGGGGTGTATCAGCCTCTGGCGGCCAGAATGCGACCTTCTAGTCTCGATGAATATATCGGGCAATCGCACTTGGTTGGTCCGGGAAAGCCGTTACGGAGAATGGTCGAAACTGGACATTGTCATTCGTTCATTCTTTGGGGCCCTCCAGGTGTGGGAAAGACCACCTTTGCTCAACTTTTGTCCCATGCCCTTGATGCGCAGTTTATTGAAATATCGGCTGTCATGTCTGGTGTGAAAGAAATTCGTGCTGCCGTGGATAAAGCAAAAAATTTGCGTCAGATGAATGGCACACAGACCGTTTTATTTGTCGATGAAGTGCATCGTTTTAATAAGTCGCAGCAAGATGCATTTTTGCCATTTATAGAAGATGGTACCTTTTTGTTTATCGGCGCAACGACAGAAAACCCAGCCTTTGAATTGAATTCAGCTTTGTTGTCGAGAGCACGTGTATATCGTTTGAAAACACCGAGCGTGGATGACGTAAAGCAAGTGTTGGAGAGGGCTTTGCAAGATCACCATAAGGGAATCGGCGCAGACGCTCAGGGGAATACTTTTCAAATAGACGATTACTTTTTGTCTGTTCTTGCTCAGGCTGCGGATGGTGATATTCGTCGTGGCCTTAACTTCTTAGAAATCTTATCGGATCTTGTTGAGCCTGGCTGTAAAGTCACTCAAGAGCAATTGGAAGACGTGCTAGGTGGTAGTGTTCGCCGTTTTGATCGTAAAGGCGATGTATTTTACGACCAAATATCAGCCTTCCATAAATCGGTTCGGGGTTCATCGCCTGATGGTGCTTTGTATTGGATGGCACGTATGTTGGACGGCGGCTGTGACCCCTTGTATATTGCGCGGCGTTTGCTGGCAATTGCATCGGAAGACATAGGTAATGCAGACCCGAGAGCCTTGCAAATTGGCCTAAACGCATGGGATGTATTTGAACGTGTTGGCCCTGGTGAGGGCAATCGTGCGATAGCGCAAGCGGCTGTTTACATGGCGTGCGCACCTAAGAGTAATGCCGTTTATAAAGCGTTTGGGCAGGCAATGTCGGATGTCGCAGCGCAACCCAGTTATGAAGTGCCTGCGCATTTGCGTAATGCGCCAACGTCTTTGGCGAAAAGCATGGGGCACGGTGATGAGTATCGTTATGCGCATAATGAAGAATATGCTTACGCAGCAGGCGAAAATTATATGCCAGAAGAGTTGGCGGATATGCGTTATTATCATCCGACAGATCGTGGTCTAGAAAAGAAAATCAATGATAAACTGGCTTGGTTATCTGACCTAGATGATCAAAGTCCATTGCAGCGTTATGGCTCTTTGTACCAACCTACAGGTTTCTCTCAAGGGGATGAAGAATGATGTATTTTATGATTGCCGTGGGTGGTGCCTTTGGTGCATTAAGTCGATATGGCATGACGAAATGGATTAATACCTATTGGAATCACCATTTTCCCTTTGCCACTATGATTATTAACGTATTGGGTTGTGTACTGATGGGGATCGCTTTTGTGGTGATTAGTGAGCGTATGCCATCACTTGAACCTTATCGACCTTTGGTTATGGTGGGTTTTTTAGGTGCATTTACCACTTTTTCCACTTTTTCGTTGGAAATTGTCTCTCTTATTAACATGCAGGCTTGGCTAACAGCAGCAAGCTATTTATTATTGAGTTGTATTTTGGGGATTGCAGGTCTGGCAGCTGGTATGGCTGTCGCTCGTTTTTTCTAATCCCTTGTTTTGTAAAACGCTCTAATTTATTTATACACACTGATTGAAGGATATTGTTGCCCAGATGTTAGACATTAAAGCATTACGCGCTGACCCGGAAGCCATTGCGGCTCAACTTAAAAAGAAAGGCTACGAGTTGGATGTTGCGACTTTCTCTTCCTTAGAAGAGCGTCGTAAAGCCATCCAGGTAGAAACCGAGCAGCTGCAACAAGCCCGAAATTCAGTGTCCAAAGACATTGGTCAGGCAATGAAGTCTGGCGATAAAGACAAAGCAGCTGAGCTAAAAGCGCAAACGGCAACCCTAGGTGATGATCTTGAAGCAGCAAAAACACAGCTGACACAAGTTCAAGAAGAGTTGGAAAGCTTGTTAGAAGGCATTCCAAACCTTCCACATGAATCTGTCCCTGAAGGTAAAACGGAAGACGACAACGTTGAAGTTCGTCGTTGGGGAACGCCTAAGCAATTTGACTTCGAGCCAAAAGATCACGTCGATCTTGGTGAAGCGATGGAAATGCTGGATTTCGAAGCGGCAGTTAAAATTACTGGCTCTCGCTTTGCCGTTATGCATTCTGACTTGGCGCGCCTACATCGTGCTCTAACGCAATTCATGATCAATACTCATGCTGACTTGCATGGTTATACTGAAGTGTATGTGCCTTACTTGGTAAACTCTCACTCCTTAAAAGGAACAGGGCAGCTGCCTAAGTTCGAAGCGGATTTGTTTAAAGTGCCAGTGGACAAAGACAGCGGTAACAATGACCTGTATTTGATCCCAACAGCAGAAGTACCAGTAACAAACTTGGTGCGTGATGAGATTTTGAATGACGCAGATTTGCATAAGAAATTTGTGGCTCATACGCCTTGTTTTCGCAGCGAAGCCGGCAGCTATGGTCGTGATACTCGCGGCATGATTCGTCAGCACCAGTTTGAAAAAGTTGAGTTAGTTCATGTTTGTCGTCCAGATATTTCTGAACAAGTGCTTGAAGAGTTGGTTGGTCACGCAGAGGTGATTTTGCAGAAACTAGAACTTCCTTACCGTACTGTGATCTTGTGTGGTGGTGATCTTGGTTTTTCTGCGCACAAAACGTACGACATTGAAGTGTGGTTGCCTGGTCAAGGCAAATACCGTGAGATTTCTTCTTGCTCTAACATGTGGGACTTCCAAGCCCGTCGTATGCAAGCGCGCTGGCGCAACCCTGAAACTGGTCGTCCAGAATTGGCACATACTTTGAACGGTTCTGGTTTGGCTGTGGGTCGTACATTGGTTGCTGTCCTTGAAAACTATCAAGATGCAGAGGGTAATGTACGTGTTCCTGATGTGTTAGTGCCTTATATGGGCGGTAAGACGGTATTGAAAAAAGCGTAAGCTAAATTTTCTAATAAAAAAGCCTCAACGGAGGCTTTTTTTGTATGAGTGGATATTGGAAATTATGACGGGCAAGGTCTATTTGATTGGTGCGGGTCCAGGTGATCCAGAATTGTTAACGCTGAAAGCATATCGGTTATTAAAATTGGCCGATGTGGTTTTGTACGACCGCTTGGTTGGCAAAGAAATTATTGAGCTAATTCCTGAGTCAGCAGAGAAAATGTACGTGGGCAAAGCCAAGTCTTTGCATAGCCTTCCGCAGGATGAGATTAATAGTTTGCTTGCTGCCAAAGCAAAAGAAGGCCACATGGTGGTGCGTCTAAAAGGTGGAGATCCTTTTATCTTTGGTCGTGGTGGTGAAGAGCTTGAAGAATTAATTGAAGAAGGTGTGCCTTTTGAAGTGGTTCCAGGTGTCACGGCAGCAGCAGGCTGTG
This sequence comes from Marinomonas rhizomae, assembly GCF_024397855.1. NCBI lineage: Bacteria > Pseudomonadati > Pseudomonadota > Gammaproteobacteria > Oceanospirillales > Oceanospirillaceae > Marinomonas > Marinomonas rhizomae. Next base: position 3,134,157 of record NZ_CP073343.1, on the reverse strand, counting down.
CTGCGTATGCGGGGATTCCTTTAACCCACCGTGATTATGCCCAGTCGGTTCGTTTCCTAACGGGCCATTTAAAAGACGGCACAACAGAGTTACCTTGGGAAGAATTAGTTCACCCAGCGCAAACCTTGGTTATTTATATGGGCTTAACGGGTCTAAAAGATATCACTCAATCGTTGATCCGTTTTGGTATGAGTCCATCTATGCCAGTGGCAATCGTCGAGAAAGGTACCACTCGTGAGCAGCGCGTTTTCACGTCAACTATTCAAGATGTTTATGAAGTGTCTGTGGTGAACGAGGCTAAATCGCCAGCGTTACTGATTATTGGTGAGGTTGTGACCTTGCAGAAGAAATTAGAGTGGTACGGCAAGTACTGAGTTTTTTGGTATTTAATGTGTACAAGCAAAAACGGAGCCTCATATAGGCTCCGTTTTTGTATCGATAGGTTAGGTTATTACAGGCAATTCGCAGGCTTTGGCAGTCCCGCGATTTTTGCGGCCAACTTAGGTGGGCTACCAGGAAATAAGGTCATTAAATAAATGCTACGGCCTTTTTCAGCGCCTAGTTTTTTTGATACCGCTTTTACTAGTGGGCGCATAGCGGGAGACACTTCAAATTCATTGTAGAAGTCGCGCAACAAATGAATGATTTCCCAATGTGCATCGGTTAGCTCAACGTCCACATCTTTCGCTAGTTGACTGGCAAGTTCTGGTGTCCAATCTTGTAGGTTAAGTAAATAGCCTTCTTCATCTAGAACGACTGCGTTGTCTGTCATATTAATTACCAACTAATGTTCGCCTCGGCGTTAAAGGTTAACTCAACCCATTCTTCTTCTGAAAGAGCGGTGCCTAGTTTTGGTGATAAACCATAAGCTGTTGCATCGCTTTGCAAATAATAGAATTCTGCCTGTGTTTTTTCGAGCAGCGTTTGCAATGTGCTGGTGTGCTGAATCAGTCTTAAAAAGCCTTCTTCAATCAGCAATATTTGGTCGCCAGATTGAACGCTATTTTGCCACGTTGTTTCTAACGCTGCTGGGTAGTCGAGTTGATTTATTTGGTGAAGTCGCATAATTAAAACCGGAAAACCTGTTGGTATTGTGAAAACATTGTCTGCCATTCGTCGCCGTTGAGTGGTTGAACGCCTTGCCACGTTGGATTGTCTTCAAGCCAAGAGTGGTTCTTTTCTATGTAAATGTTTTCTATATCGTAAAATTCCAGCCCTGCTAGTAGCTTATGCAGATTTTTGCCTTGCTCTGCTGTTGGTTCTTGGTTGTCAGTCAATAGCGCGAGAGCGGCTCCAGATAGGCACAAGTCCACAGGTTGTTCAAAGGTGGCCAGAACCAGAGCGAGATCTAAACCTTCCTTGCAAGCTAAGCTGGAATAGGGGCTGGAGTTTAGGTGGATTAGAGTGTGTTTCATAAGGTTACCTAAACTGAATGACTTTGTTCGTGCTGTTTATTAGATCAACAAGTGTTCCCAAGCCTTCAAGCTGAAAATGTTCTGCAAGCGTGTGTTGTTCTAACTCATAGCGACGGCTTTCACTTTCGTTAATAATGCCGCGTCTTACTGCGGCTGCAATACACAAATACAAAGGGACGCTGTGTTGTTCTGCTATTTCTTGCCATGCCTTAGTGAGGTTGATTTCATCTCTTGGCGGCTGTGCGGTTTGGTTGCCAATCAGTACCGCGTCCTCATAAAAAAATACACCTTTAATGCTGTTTGGGTATTTATTCAGAGCAGCACGAATGAAGCGAAGTGCAGTGTGGCAAGCCTTGCTTTGGTATGGTGAACCCGTAATGAGCAAAGTGTATTGCATGAAAAATAACCTTGGTATGAGATGCTGTAAATTTTACACATAAAAAAGGCCGCAGTCAGCGGCCTTTTTCGTCTTGGTGTGACGGATTATTAATCGCGAGCCATACCAAGAAGAGACAATACGCTTAGGAACATGTTGTATATGGAAACATACAGAGTCACTGTTGCAACTATGTAGTTGGTTTCACCGCCACGTACGATTTGGCTTGTTTGCAGCAAAATAACCGCCGCAGAGAAAAGCGCGAAACCAGCAGAGATGAAGATTTGTAGCGCAGGCATTTTAATAAAGATGCCAGCAATCACAGCGAATAATAGTACAAAGAAACCGACAGTAATGAATCCGTTTAGGAAGCTAAAGTCTTTCTTTGATACCAATGCATAAGCAGACAAGCCTAGGAATGAAAGACCTGTAATGCCTAAAGCGCTCATGATCAAGCTGCCGCCACCAGGCAGATTCATGTACATGCTTAATATAGGCCCAAGGGTAATGCCCATAAATCCAGTTAACGCAAACACACAAAGAAGACCAGCAGAGCTGTTTTTAAATTTGTGTGTTAGGAAAAGCAAACCATAAAAGCCTACTAGCGTAATAATTAGGCCAGGATGGGGTAAGTTTAAAGCCATGCTCATGCCCGCAGTGAAGGCGCTGAACAATAGGGTAAGCGACAACAGTCCGTAAGTATTGCGGAGCGTTTTATTTGCCGCTTGTGACGAATGTGTCGAAAGGGCTTCTGTGTAACGCATGAGATTACTCCTTTAAGGGTTTAAGACTATCAATAGACTTAATATGCGGCTGAAAGTTCCAAAGTTCAAGCGTGATTGTTTATCTATGTCGTAAATATAAAGAAACACCGCACAATTGCGATGTTTCTTTAGAAAATAATGAAGGGGGATAAAGTATTTTTGATAGTTAGTGAGTGATCGCTGTTTTGTGATTACTACTGGATTGTTTGGTTTTGTGTTTGTCTATTTGTTTGACCAGCTTATCAACCATGTTGTCGATTGCGTGAAATAATCTGTCTTCAGAGGAGGCTGCTGCAAAAATCTCTTTGCCGGGAATATGTACTCTTGCTTCTGCTTTTTGGCTTTTGCTGTCTTTCAATAAAGTGACATTTACTGAGGTTATTTGGTCTGTTAACTTGGATACTTTGCTGAGTTTTTCATGGATGTGATCTTTGATCGCTGGAGTTACATCGATATGGTGACCAGAAATTTTAGTAGTGTACATACTGCTTTCCTCCTGAGTGATGTTTTTGGAACCAACAGTGCAGAATTCTCTATCAAGCGTTTTTTTGCGAGCCTTTCTTGATTATTTTGGTTTTGTAGCACAGGGCTTGATTAGAGCGTTGAACAAAAAGCATTGCTGTAATTTGAGCATAGGAGTGTTTTTGAATCCTGTCAAAGTTGCTTAACAGTAGTGTTGTTAGGAAATAAAATTAAAGTCTAATGATCAGTGAAAATGGCAAACGTCATTATGTACGGACCGTGAGGTAAGTGTAAGGTTCTCGTGCTAATGGGAACGGCTTTTGATAGACTGTCATGCTAAATATACGAAGCGAGATTTATGTTGGATAACGACTATTCATTACCGATATCATTTTCAATGGCAGCCCAGATTGGGTTGGAAGAAACCGTATTATTGACCTTTTTGAAGCAGCAGGCTTATCTTGTTGGTTCCAATGCTTTACGTGTTGAAATGAGTAGACTTAGTGTTCAGCTACCATTCTGGACTGTCCCTATGTTGATGCGATTGTTGTCGAATTTACAAATTAGCCAACTGTTGAGCTTTCAGCGCCAAGAAGAAATACTTGAGATTCATTTAGCTTCATCGCAAAAAGCGGCACAAACGGTTAAACCAGCCGCAGAGCCTTCGAAAGAAGATTCCTTGATGAGTAAAATGGATCGGTTGCATAAAGCGTCTCGGGAGAAAACCGAAGAATTCACGCCGCAGCCTAAAAGCTACCCTGCGAAGCAACCTGTTCGACAATACGAAGCACCCTCTCCGCCAGTGGTCAATGACCGTCGCGGAGTCACGGATTTCGACTTGTACCTAGAGCAAAAAGAGCGTGCTCGACAACCGGATCAGTGGCAACCTGAAGAGGCGACGTTAGAACAAATTGGCCAAGCAGGCATTGCTCGCGAATTTGCCTTGTCTTTGCAAACTGAGTTTTTGCTGAGAATCAAAGAGCAGCGGAAAAATGTCAGAACTTGGAACAGCGAATTTTTTAAATACGTAAAACGTCAGTGGCAATACAAACAATCAGATAGGTCTTCATATGAAGGAACCTCAGGCAGTACAAAATTTACTAAAACCTCTAGAGAACAGGTTAGCGACGCCCTCAACAACATCCACGACACAGACTGGTGAGTATGGCGCCGGCAATCCAGGGCATGGTAACGCAGGCTATGGTAATGCTGGTAACAGCAGCCGTGAATCGGGTCCAACAGAGGCAGAACAGCAAACGCGTATCTTGGTTAATATGTTGTTTGCGCGTTTTAAAGCCATCTACACCCACAAATTTGCCTCTGCTTACAGCACAACGGATGAAGTGAAACTCGCAAAACGTGAGTGGGCGATTGCTTTGAAAGGCTTTCAAGAGCCACTGTTGGCCTATGCAGTAGAGCGTACTAAAGAAGAGCATACTTGGCCGCCAACCATTGCAGACTTCTTGAAACTGATTAATACCGCGTATAAAGCGTATGGTTTGCCAGATCCTCGAGCGGCGTATCTTGAAGCGTGTGCTTGCCGAACTGATCCATTGCAGTATAAATGGAGCCATACGGCCGTATTCTTTGCAGGCTCTGAGGCGGGTTGGTACAAGCTGAAATCTGAAGAAGAGCGAGTCACTTGGCCTTTATTTGAAAAAAGTTATTTGAAAGTCGTAGATCGAGTTATTGCTGGCGAACGCTTAGTTATTCCTAAAGTCATAATGATCGAAGACAAGCAAACTCTGAGCGTAAAAGATTTAGCGGGTAAAATTGCAGGCGATTTATCTGTCGATGAAGAGCAGATCGCTCCTTTACTTTATTACACCCAAAAAACACATGGGTCTGGCGTGCGAGCTCGTTATCGTGAAATTAGTCAAAAAAAGCTCTTAGAAATGGGGTATAAAGAAACGCTGCCGGAATAATGGTGCGTTTTTTCTATTTGTTCTATAACATAATTTTTATTGGCAGGATGCTCTAGGTTCAATTCCGTTCTAGGTGCGATAAAAATAGACACGATGCGTAGTAAAGTTTTGGTGAGGTTGTTATGTTAAAAGTATTGATTGTTGACGACCATGACATGGTTAGCCAAGGTATTAGTCGTGTATTACAGGATGTAAAAGGCGTTGAGGTTGTCGGTGTTGTACATAGTGGTGAAGAAGCCATTGTTCAGTCTAAAATCTTATTGCCAGATATTGTTTTGATGGACGTGCATATGCCGGGAATTGGTGGTTTAGGCGCGACAAAAGAAATAAAGCGCATCTTACCGAAAACCAAGGTGATTGCCTTGTCTGCCCTTGATGACAACTTATACCCAGTGAAGCTGTTGGAGGCCGGTGCGTCTGGCTATGTGACCAAAGGTACCAACACCTCCGAGCTATTAGAAGCCATCCAAATGGTATCGAAAGGCGAACACTATATTTCTAAAAGTATTGCTCAGAAAATGGCCCTGTCTAAGTTTTCCATCGACGGACAAGGTTCACCATTGGGGCAATTATCTGATAGAGAATTACAAGTGGCTCAGATGATCGTAGATTGCAAAAAATCCAACGAAATTGCCGAGCACTTAAATGTCAGTCCTAAAACCGTGAGTACTTATCGTACTCGTATCTTTTCAAAGTTGAACATAGACAGCGATGTCGAGTTGATTCACTTGGCGGTACGTTACAATGTGCTTGGTATGGGCTAGGCGAAAAACGAGGTTTGTTTGAGCCATTCAGAATTTGATCCGAAGCATTTTGTTAGCAACTTAACCACACGTCCAGGCGTTTATCGCATGTACGATGTAAATGGCGAGTTGCTCTATGTCGGAAAAGCCAAAAATCTAAAAAATCGTGTTGCTAGCTATTTTCGCGTAACAGGGTTAACGACCAAAACCATGGCCTTGGTTAGTCGTATTCACACAATTGAAATTGCTGTCACAAAAAGCGAAACAGAAGCCTTGCTCCTTGAGCAAACGCTGATTAAACAGCATCGTCCACCGTACAATATTTTGCTGCGAGACGATAAATCCTACCCGTATATTTTGCTATCGAATCACCATCATCCAGCCTTGCTGTTTCGTCGTGGTGATAAAACCGACAAAGGCACCTTGTTTGGTCCTTTTCCGAGTGGAAGTGCGGTGAAAGAAAGTTTGAATACCATGCAAAAGGTCTTCAAAGTACGCCAGTGTGAAGACAGCACCTATGCGAATCGCTCTCGGCCTTGTTTGCAGTATCAAATTAAGCGTTGCTCTGGTCCTTGCGTGAACTTAATTAGTGATGAAGAATACGAACTGGACGTTCGTCACGCGCGCATGTTTTTACAAGGTAAAGACCAAGAGCTCACAACGGAAATCACTACACAAATGAGTGCCGCCGCCGCGGACATGGAATTTGAACGCGCGGCCGAGTTACGTGACCAAATTATTCAGCTCAAACACATCCAAGAACAGCAGCATGTTTATGGGCAAACGGGTGAGGCTGATGTGATTGCCTCTATTATTCAACCCGGTGGTTTATGTGTTCATGTGATGATGATACGCAAAGGCAAAGTAGTCGGTAGTAAAAGTTATTACCCCAAAATGCCGATCGAAATCACGGAAGGTGAATTATTATCGTCTTTTATCGCTCAATTTTACTTGGGTGGTATTCAAGAGTTACCTAAGACGCTTATCATTAGTCACGAGCTAGAAGATGGTGATGCGCTGGTGGAAGGTATATTCGAAACCACGCAGAAAAAAATTGAAGTGCTGAGCAATGTGAGAGGTCAGCGTGCCCGTTGGCTTGAGTTAGCAAAACTTAATGCCGAACAAGGGTTACAAGCGCGCCTATCGGACAAACGTAATCACTTTAGTCGTATAACCGCCTTGCAAAAATTGTTAGGCTTCTCTGAGCCGCCAATGCACATGGAGTGTTTTGATATTAGTCACTCTAGTGGCGAGGCAACCGTCGCATCGTGTGTGGTGTTTGGGGCTGATGGGCCGGATAAAAAACGTTACCGATCATTTAACATCGAAGGCGTCGAACCAGGCGATGATTACGGTGCCATGAAGCAGGCACTGACGCGCCGCTATAAACGCGTGAAAAGTGGTGAGCTAGAGGCGCCAGACGTCTTGCTTATTGATGGTGGTAAAGGCCAGTTAACTCAGGCTGAAGCCGTGTTAAAAGAATTAGGCTTGGTGAATATCTTTTTATTGGGTGTCGCCAAAGGCGATACGCGTAAACCAGGTCTTGAAACTCTGTATATCGGCTCCAAAGAAGATGAAGTGGTATTGCCGCCAGATTCGGCTGCCTTACACTTGATTCAACATATTCGTGATGAAGCACATAGATTTGCGGTTAAGAGTCATCGTCGTAGACGAGACAAGAAGCGTCGACATTCGGTATTGGAAGATATTCCAGGTATCGGGCCAAATCGACGCAAAGAGCTGCTGACAGCCTTTGGTGGGTACCAAGAGTTGCTTTCAGCCAGTCAGGAAGATATTTCAAAGGTGAAAGGGATAAGCGCTAAAAAAGCGGAAGAAATTTATCTCTACCTTCATAAAAGTTAAGTTTGGCTGAATGTAGATGCATTCAGCGTAATAATTAGGAATAACATGAACATACCAAACATACTGACTTCCGTACGGATCTTCATGATTCCAATTCTTGTGGTGATTTATTATTTGCCGTGGGAAGGGCGTTATTACACCTGCGCGATTATTTTTGCTTTGGCGGCCATTACCGATTGGTTGGATGGTTACTTGGCAAGAAAGCTTGACCAAACGACGCCCTTTGGTGCTTTTTTTGATCCAGTGGCCGATAAGCTCATGGTATCGATTGCCTTGGTCTTATTAGTGGCCAGCTACTCTAATCCATTGCTAACGCTAGCCAGTGCTGTCATCGTCGGTCGCGAGATCGTTATTTCGGCATTGCGTGAATGGATGGCAGAAATGGGCAAGCGCGCCAGCGTAGCGGTTTCTTATATTGGTAAACTGAAAACCACCATGCAGATGTTGGCGATTTTCATCTTGCTAGGAAGTCGACCAGATACCATGGTTGCTCATGTGGGAGAGGTGGTGCTCATTGCTGCGGCCTTACTAACTCTTTGGTCTATGTATATTTATTTAAAAGCGGCGTGGCCTGAGCTAATGTCCAAAGAGTCGAACAAAAACTAAACAGATTTAAAAAAAGTGCCTAAGTTAGTTATTTATTTGGATTTTTTCCTTGACGTGAAAGCTCAAATACATAGAATAGGCACCGTCTTTTGAGACGCGGGAATAGCTCAGTGGTAGAGCACAACCTTGCCAAGGTTGGGGTCGCGAGTTCGAGCCTCGTTTCCCGCTCCAATCAAAAGATAATCTGATAGAAGGCCGGATGGCAGAGTGGTCATGCAGCGGACTGCAACTCCGTGAACGCCGGTTCGATTCCGACTCCGGCCTCCAAAATCAGATATGCCCGGGTGGTGAAATTGGTAGACACACAAGACTTAAAATCTTGCGCTGAATAAGCGTACCGGTTCGATTCCGGTCCCGGGCACCATTTATGGTGCCTTTTTTTATGCCTGAAATTTATCAGAGCGTCTAATTCCTTTTCTTGAATATCCTGTGTTTTGAATCTATTGCCTTTGTGCTTTTCATTATCTACATTTCTCTCACTTCGTTTTTTGATTAATCAATACGTCTCATTTTCCGAGTGAACCGACACAGAGGTTGATCCATCAAAAGCGGTGTCGATGTTGAAGGTGATCGGTCGGCAGCAGACTTGGCAGTCTTCTATGTATTCTTGGCTTTCATCCAGTACTTCTATTACAACCTCGATGCTTTCGCCGCAGTAAGGGCAGGAGATGTCTTGTTCGATTAATTCGCTCATAAGTGCCTCTTTATTTTCTTTACCTTTCTTTTGTATGGTTTTGGCTATGATTAGAGCATAGACAATAACGGCTCCGTTGGCTTGTGGGTTAGTTAGGTTGTCATGTTTATTCTTTGTTTTGTGTTTAAAATCCACACTTTTATCGATCTGCTTTCGTGGTATTTGTGCAACACTGTTATGATTTAAGCTTCTAAGGTGAGGTGTTGTGATGATCAATTCTATTAAATACTTATGCGCTTTGGCGTTACCTGTGTTGTTGCTTGGTTGCTCTACTGGGTCTCATGTCGTGACAGGGCAGCAGATGCCAGAGCTTGAGGTGGAGCAAGTGACGGTCTTTGAGGAGGCGCCTGCGTTTGACTATAAAGTGATTGGCACGGTGCGAGCATCCAGTGATGGTGGTTTTACGGAAGAGTCTAGAAAAGAGAAAGCCACTCAAGAGCTGAAAGAGCAAGCGGCTAAGGTTGGTGCGAACGGTGTTATTTTAGATGGTGTTTCCCAATTGTCTTTCAGGCGTTTGGGAACAGGGGTTGGTATAAGTGCTAATAGCTCTGGTGGGTTAGGAACTTCTATTGGTTCAAGCTTTTCTTTCCCAACAGCAGAGGTAAAAGGTACGGCAATTTATTACGAGACTGAGTTAGCAAAATAGTCAGCGTTTATGTGTGCTGTTATGAGTTTTTTAAATGCTTGCGATAATATTTTGTTGTTACCCTCTGACTGGATAAACAGATACACTTGCCTCCGTAATAAGTCGAGATAATTAATTGAGAGAGCGTTATGTCAGAGTTTGAAGAAAAGGCAAAGGGTCGTCTTACGACTAGGACGGTTGCTATGCCGGGAGATACGAATCCAGCAGGTGATATTTTTGGTGGTTGGGTTGTATCGCAAATGGACATCGCTGCTGGTATTTGTGCGGGCCAGCGTGCTCAATCTCGTGTAGTGACGGTTGCCTTGGATGGCATGAGTTTTATCCGACCAGTAAAGGTAGGTGATATTTTAGGTGTTTATACTAGAGTGGAATCCGTTGGTCGCACTTCAATGAACATTCTGGTGGAAGCTTGGGTTCGTCGTGGTCGTATTGGTCGCCGCGAAAAAGTAACGGAAGGTATGTTTAAGTTTGTTGCAATTGATGAATCTGGGGCATCGACACCAATACCGAAAGAAGAAGACTTGCCAGATTATGTTATGCATGGATTTGACGATTAATTCTTGATTGTCGTTTCACTTCTCGTCGAGCCAATGCTTGCTAGAAAATAGACTGATTTTTAGTGGGTATTGGTTTCGTTCTGAACGGAGAGTGAAAGTCGAGAGCAAAAAAAAGCGCTTACCGAAGTAAGCGCTTTTTTAATGTTGGTACCAGTAGGCGGACTCGAACCGCCACACCCGAAGGCAACGGATTTTGAATCCGTCGTGTCTACCAATTCCACCACACTGGCCTTGAAAAAGGTGAAACGCATTCTATATTTTTTTCTATAGGTGTCAATCGTTTAACGAAAAATAATGGATTTAATTTAATTAATTGACAGCATGACCTCTTCAGACCAAAGCATGGCGTCTAAAAATGCTCTATTTAGTACTGTCCTTTCTGCTGGACTCATCGCCTGAATGCTGTCCCACTTTTGCTCTTCGAAGCTTAATGCTTGTGATAAGTAAGCACCTAATTCCCCTGTCTGATTCATAATGGCTTCCAAGACATTTTTGTCTAAGGCGATTTGCTTTAATACAACCGACTTTTCAACATTAAAAACCGCGTCTATACCGGACATGAGTCCAACCATGAAGGCGGAATCAGCGGAAGCTGATTTTGAATTTTCAGCAAGCAGTTGGCAGCAACGCCCACGAGTCAACAATACCTTTAGCAAAGAGCTGGGTTGGCTTGTCGATGAGGTCATTGTAATAAGTAAAGCCCACTTCTTTAATTGTACTAACCCAAGAAATATGACGGCTTCTTTTATTGAAACAACGGTTTTAGCGACTCCACATACAGGGCTGTTTAGGATACGGAGCAGTTGGTAAGACAGCTTGGGGTTTTTAGTGACCAAATCGGCTATGTCATCAATGCTAATGTCTCGGTTTTGCAAAGCATTGACTAGCTCTATAGCACCATGTGTTGCAGAGTCAATTTTTTTGCCTTTGATGAGCTCTGGGCGTTGTAAAAAATAGCCTTGAAACAGGTCGAAGCCGAGATTTTTGCAAAGCTCAAACATGGCAGAATCTTCCACTTTCTCGGCAAGTAAGATTAAACCGCGTGACTTAAGTTCTGCTATTTCAGTGCTGTATTGTTCTGGTGGAGTGGCCAGAACATCGATTTTTACGATGGATACCCATGGTAAGAGAGCTTGGTATTCGGCCGTAAACTGATAATCGTCTAAGGCAAATCGATAGCCAGCAGATCGCCATCTTTTTAGTGCGTCGAAGAATTCAGGCGTGATCGTTTGGCTCTCAAGAATTTCAATATAAACAGTGTTGGGGTCGATAGGAAAAAAAGCATCGGACAACATAAGATCTGTTGTCATGTTAATGAAAAAAGGTTTTCTTAGTTGTGACTCTAGCTCAGTAATGCCAATACACAGGTTGACCAATACTTGGCTGGTGGCAATTTCTCCATCAGAAATATTTGCGTTTAGGGCGTCCTTTCCACGGAATAACAATTCGTACCCAAAAATTTCTTTTGTTCTTTTGAGTATTGGCTGCTGGGCCATCATTAGATCATCTAACACCGTTGGAAATTCGATCATTACGGTTCTCATTTTATTAAGGCATGTCGCGCTGTTACTTTGTATTGTGAAAACTAAGATTTATCAAAACACAGGTAGGTTTGTTATAACAACTCTTTAAGTGTTAGATTTTGTTGTTTTAATGTCTTTAAAATACGCTAAGTGGTTTGTAAAAAGGTTGACACAGTGGGGAAGCGCCCATAAAATTCTCGCCTGTTTTTGGGGCCTTAGCTCAGCTGGGAGAGCGGTTCGCTGGCAGCGAACAGGTCAGCGGTTCGATCCCGCTAGGCTCCACCACTAATCTTTTTTATTCTCACTTTATTTAAAGCATTCAGTCCTTCTTTTTTAGCGCCTCCAAGGTTAGGCTTATTAGTATTTTATTAAGTTCCTTTCTAACGCGTAGGATTCTTGCATGTTTCAACTTTACACAGGTAACCGTCTAGAAGATTTAGCCGTGTTGCTTGCGAAGATTCTGGCTGTTTCTCCACCAGAAAATCCGTTTGATGATGAATCCATTTTGGTGCAAAACCCCGGTATGGCGCAATGGCTGAAGATGTTCTTAGCCGAGTCGCATTCTATCGCTGCGGGTTTGGTGTTTCCTTTGCCTTCTACTTTTGTTTGGCAAACTTTTTCGCAAACCTTAGACGATATTCCCGCGCAGAGTGAATTTAATAAACCTTTCTTAGTGTGGCGCTTGATGCGCTTGCTGGATACTCGCCTTAACGAACCAGAATTTCAGGCGCTAAGTTGGTATCTTGAAGAAGACGATACGCAAATTCGGCGCTTTCAGTTATGCAGCAGCATTGCCGATATTTACGATCAATATTTGGTTTACCGTCCGGATTGGATTAAATCTTGGGAAGGTGGCGAAGCACAAGACCCCAGGCTGAAAGCCATCTTTGAGCAGCAACCTTGGCAGGCTATTTTGTGGCGCGATCTGGTTGCCGATGTGAGCCAGCAAGGAACCTCGCTTTATCACCGCGGTAATCTGATTGAAGCTTTGCATGACGCCACACAATCCTTTTCCCGACCTGTTGGCGTGCCAGAGCGAATCTTTATTTTTGGTGTGTCTTCTTTGCCGCCGAATACGCTTGAGTCTCTTCGCGTGTTGGCGGTGTCGGGCTGGATTGATGTGCATCTGTTTTTGCAGAACCCTTGTCGTTTTTATTGGGGCGATGTGGTTGATAAACATTACTTAGGTCGAGAAATAAAACGCCAAACTCTCAAGCCTGGATTGAGTACCGATACTTTGCATTTGGACGCCAATCCTTTGTTAGCCAGTTGGGGGCGCTTGGGCCGAGACTACATTGCGCAGCTACAAGAAATGGCTGATAGCGAACTAGAAGTATTCGAAGATTATCGTACTGAGCAATCGACAGGGTTACTACAGTGGGTTCAGCAAGACGTGCTGACTTTAGAAAATCATGGTTCGAAAGAAGAAAGAGACGCCAGCATTGCTAATGCCGAGTATCGACACCCTGTCGATGTTGATGATCAGAGTATTCGTGTACACCTTTGTCATAGTCCGTTACGGGAAGTGGAAGTCTTGCATGACCAGCTGTTGCAAATGTTTGAGAGTGATCCGAGCCTGACGCCAAAAGACGTCATCGTTATGTTGCCCGACGTCAACACTTACAGCCCCTTTGTAAAAGCCGTCTTTGGTGGTGTAAAAGGTAGCGCGCAAGTTAGGAAACACATTCCCTTTGCCTTGATCGACCAGTCTGGTGGTATGGAAAACCCGATTGTCGATGCCTATTTGTATTTGCTTGGTTTGGGCGAAAGTCGTTTCACCTTGTCCGAATTGATCAGCGTATTAGAAGTGCCTGCGGTGTTAGCGCGTTTTGAATTAACCGCCGATGAATTAGAGCGTATTCGTCAATGGTCGACGGAAGTGGGTATTCGTTGGGGGTTGGATGGCAAAACCGCGCAGCAACATGATCTGCCAATACAAGAATCGCACACATGGCTAAATGGCGTACGTCGCATGTTATTGGGTTACGCCATGGGTCACGATCATATTTGGGAAGGCGCGCTAAGTTACGGCGATGTGGAAGGTTTAGAAGCGTCGGTGGCGGGTAAACTGGCGGAGTTCTTGGTCGCCATTAATGATGCTCAAGCGAAATTGATGGAATCTCTCGCGCCGAAAGAATGGATTTCGACTCTGTATTATTTGGCAGAGCGTTTCTTTTTATTGGAAGAAGACGATGCTTTTCAGGTCCTACTGACTAAGCAGCTTGATGCCTTGACCCTGCAATGGCAGCAAGCGCATTTTGATTCCCCATTAGATCAGCAAGTGATACGCCAGCTGTTATCTCCTTTGTTACAAGAATCTCAAGGCGGTCAGCGCTTCTTAGCAGGTCGAGTGAACTTTTGTACCTTGATGCCCATGCGTTCTGTGCCCTTTAAGGTTATCTGTGTTTTGGGTTTAAACGAAGGGGGTTATCCTCGTAGTGTTGCGCCGATGGGATTTGACCTGATGGTTGGGCAATATCGCAGTGGCGACCGAAGCCGACGGGAAGACGATAAATACTTGTTCCTTGAAGCACTGATGTCAGCACGAGATTGTTTCTATATCAGTTATGTGGGGCGCAGTATTCAAGACAACAGTGAGAAAAATCCGTCTATCTTGGTGAGTGAGCTGTTGGAATACATAGGTCAAAGCTGTGTGTTTGAAGGCGATCAGGCATTAGCGCCAGACGAGTCGCAGAAAACTTTGTTAGAAAAACTGATTCTCGAACATCCGCTGCAGCCATTTAATGCCGCCTACTATGCGACTCAGTCGTCTGTAGAAGTCAATTCGCAGTCATCTGATAAGCGCTTGTACAGCTATGACGAACAATGGTTGCCAGCTCTGCTTAGCGTTCCTATGGATGATGAATATTCCGAGTTTGCACCGCTGGGTGGTTTAGAGCAACCAAGGTTAGAGCTTGCTCTTGATGAATTGTCGCGTTTTATTGGCCATCCGACGCGTTACTTTACCCAGCGTCGATTAAAAGCTTATTTGAGTCTGCAAGAAGAGGAAGAGAAAGAAGACGAGCCGTTTGCCTTGGATGGCTTGGCAGGTTATCAATTACGCGAAGGTTTGCTACAAGCCATGCTAAAAGGCGATGACGATCAGTTTGTCGAGCGCTTATCTTTAATGGGCGCCTTGCCTTATGGCGCGCTGGGTCGCTTGTCTTTGCAGCAGAGTCGTGGTCAATGTCAGCAGCTTTTCTCTGTTTTGCAAGGTTATGCATTGGAAGAGTGCGAACCGATTGAAGTGAACTTGGCCCTTGGCAGTATTGTTCTGCAAGCTTGGTTGGATTTGCCAACGGCGACCACGCGTTTGTCTTATCGCATTGGTGACTTATCTGCCCATCAAAAAATGCAGGCGTGGATCGAGCATTTAGCTTTGTGTGCGCAAGGTACGCCAAAGCAGCATCATCTTATTAATCTGAGCAAAACCGGCAAGTTACTACAGCATAGTTTTATCCTTATCCCGCCGAAGGATGCTCAAGAATATCTAAACACTATGTTGGCGTTATTGCAGCAAGGCTTGTGTCAGCCGATTGCCTTACCGGCCAAAAGTGCGGATGCATGGTGTAAGAGCTATTGTTCGAGCAAAGCGCAAGAAGACTTGGATACAGCTTGGGAGCAAGCATTGAAGCTTTACCAAGACAACAGCAGCGCCTTTACTCGTAGTGAGGTGGACGATGCTTATTGGCAGCGTTATTTCCCCGATTTAAATCGCCAAAAGGAAGCGTTTGTCGCTTTGTGTGAACAAATCTGGTTGCCCATGCATCGTCATTTGGAGGTGATGGAATGAGTCTTTCTAACGAGTCCGTTTCTGTTAATGAGCCTTCTGTTGATCAGTCTTCAGTAACTGCAGAAGGCTTAAACATGATTCCTGAACCGCTCAACGCCTTAACCTTTCCTTTGTTTGGCAAACGTCTAATCGAAGCCAGTGCAGGCACGGGGAAAACCTACACCATTGCCAACTTGTATTTGCGCTTGCTGGTGCCAACAGGGCCGTCTTTATCTGAGGATGGCGGAGATTTAGATAAACCGCTGACAGTTGACCAAATCTTGGTGGTGACTTTTACCGAAGCCGCCACCGCCGAGCTAAAAGCCCGTATTCGTGGACGCATACGAGCGGCGCGAAAAGCCTTATTGCAAGGCGAAAGCAGTGATGTCTTTCTGGCGGATTGGATGGCGCAAATGTCAGCCGAACAACGTGCTGGCGCTATTGAAAAATTGCTGTATGCCGAAAAGCAAATGGACGAAGCGGCGGTGTTTACTATCCATGGCTTTTGTCAGCGCATGCTGAGCCAGAATGCATTTGAAAGCCGCATGTTGTTCCAACAAACCATTGAGACCGATGAGCTGGCGCCATTGTCTATGGCAGTGAAAGACGTTTGGCGTAGTGTGTTTTATCCAATGGACGACACCAAAGCCGCCTTGATTCAGCCGATTTGGTCGAATCCAGACGCCTTGTTGAAAGACTTATATTTACTGAACAATCAGCCTGACGCCAAAATCGCCGTACCAGATTACGACTGGGAAAGTGCGTTAAGTCAGGCACAAGAAACCATGGCGGCGGTGCGCGCCATGTGGTTGAGTCAGTCGCAAGATATTATTGATGCCCTTGAGCGTAGTGGTATTAAGCGCACTTTTTGGCGCAAAGACCCCTCGAAAGATATTGAGGCTATGACGCAATGGGCGCGTTCCTCGCGTTTTGAATTAGACAAAAGCCTCGAAAAATTTGATACCAATGAGCACGCTAGCCGATTGAGCAAAGGCGGCGATTTGCCTGCGCACGAATTTTTTGGCTTGGTGCAGTCTTTGCGGGAAAGCTTTCCTGATGCGGGGCGATTAAAAGCGGTATTGCTAACTCAACTTTGGCAACAAACTCAAGAGCGCATGAAACGCTGGAAGCGCAGCACACAATCGCTGACGTTCACAGACTTGCTGACCTCTCTCGATGTGGCGCTCACGCAAGATGAAGCGGGGAAGTTAGCCGAACGCATTCGTCATCTGTATCCGATTGCTCTGATCGATGAATTCCAAGACACGGATGCGGTGCAATATCGGATATTCTCGACGATTTATGCGCCAGCGCAAGTGGATCAAAATACGCTTGGCTTGATCATGATCGGCGATCCTAAACAGGCAATTTATGCCTTTCGTGGCGCGGATATTTATACCTATCTAGCGGCCAAAAAACGTGTCGATGCAGTGTATTCTTTAGCGACTAATTATCGCTCTTCCGCGGCCATGATTCAGTCGGTGAACGGACTTTTTAAAACTCAAGCGGAACCCTTTCGTGTCACTGGGATTCCTTTCGTTGAAGTGCAAGATCGTGGCGTTGCCAGTGGTTTTTCTCGGCAAGGTCAAACTCAAGCGGCGTTGCAGTTTTTGTATCAACGCAGTGATGAGCCCGTATCGGCAAAAGAATATCGTCAAACCATGGCGGAATCCTGCGCTGCGCATCTCCATGAAATCTTACTGGAAGGTCAGCAAGGACTATCTTTGCTTGATGGCAAAGGCGTGCGACCAAAAGACGTCGCCTTGTTGGTAACCAACTTTAGTCAAGCCAATGCACTAAAAGACGCATTGCGTCAGCGTGGCATTGCCAGTGTGTATTTGAGCGACAAAGGTTCGGTGTTCGAAACCGTCGAATCGCGAGAGTTATTGATCGTGCTGACGGCGATTTTATCCAATGGACAAGAAAGTAAACTGCGCTCTGCCTTGGCAACCAGCTTGGTCGATTGGTCGTTGGAAGACTTGGATACGCTGAATCACGACGACGTGGTGTACGAAAAGTGGGGACAAGCTTTCCGTGATTATCTAGAAATCTGGGACAAGCAAGGCTTGTTGCCCATGTTGCGTGAGTTTATGCAGGACGTGGCGTTGGCTGCGAACATGCTAAGTCACACCGGTGGTGAACGTCGCTTAACCGACTTTTTGCATTTAACCGAAAAGTTACAACAAAAATCCCTTGAGTTGGATTCTAAAGAAGGGGTTTTACGTTACCTCAGGTTGGCGATTCAAAATCCGAATGGCAACAGTGACGAGCAAAAGATCCGCCTTGAAACGGATGCGGAATTGGTACGAATTGTCACCATTCACAAAAGTAAGGGCTTGGAATACCCAATCGTGTATTTGCCATTTGCTTTTACGCCGTATCGAGATCAAGAAAAATCGGCTTTGTATCACGATGCGCAACAGCAATTATGGATTGCTATTGATCCCGATGAAACGCAAACCGAGCTTCATAAAGAAGAATTGTACGCCGCAGAAATTCGTTTGGCTTATGTGGCGTTAACTCGTTCCAAAGAGGTGTGTTTTATTGGCTCGATGGAAGTGGGCAAAAGCTCAAATAAGTCTCGTGGCGCAGTGTCAGATGTTCACCTTAGCGGTGTTGGGGCCTTGATCGGCGAAGGCGAGGCGCTTGAGGCAGGGGATTTGTACCCAAGTATCGAACGTCTTTGTGAGCGTTATCAAGATGGGCAAATGGGCTTGCTGGAATTACCCGAGGAGCCACCGCGTTTGCCGCGATTCAAAATGGATCAGGCGCAATTGACCGAGCCTCATGCAAGAACCTTTACTGGGCGTGTGGAACGAGATTGGTGGGTGGGAAGCTATTCCTCGCTGGTGGTAGAAGACAAAGAGCAACACGACGAAAGTGTGCCTGGCTTGGATGAAACCACACGCTTGCTTGATCCTTTAGTGGAAGATATTGATGTAAAAGACAGTCAAGAAGTGCCAGAGCAAAATCGCTTCACTTTCCCCAAAGGCGCCAAGCCTGGGACTTTTTTGCACGACACATTAGAAGGCAAAGCGCTACATGATGTGTCGAGCAATCCGAGCTTTAACGATTTATTAAAAACCAGTCACCATAAGTTAATGGCTGATTTTTACGAACGTCAGGGGTTTGATGAATGGCAAGGTGTATTGAGCGAATGGCTGCCAGACATAGTGAACACAGAGCTAATGGCGGGAATGAGTTTAGGCAGTTTGGCACCATCGGCTTGTCGTAAGGAAATGGAGTTTTTTATTCCGGTGACAGGCATGAATGCCTTGCAATTGGATCGTATTTCTCGTGAGTACGATGAGGTGTCTCGTGTTGCGCCTATGATTCAGGATCGTCCGTTAAAAGGCATGCTAAAAGGCTTTATCGATTTGTTGTTTGAGTACCAAGGTCGTTATTACGTGTTGGATTATAAGTCGAATTATTTGGGCGATGACTTTGCCGATTACGAAGCAGACAAATTGGTTCATGCCATTGCGGAGCACAGATACGATCTACAATATCAGCTTTACACTCTGGCTTTGAACCGATTATTAAAGCAACGATTGCCAAATTATGATTATGAAAAACATGTGGGTGGCGTGGTGTATTTGTTCCTCCGTGGTATGCAGCCAGAACAGCAAACAGGCGTATTCAAAAGCCGATTAAGCCTTGAACATCTAACCGCCCTAGACAAGCTGTTTAGCTGCGAAAGCGATAAGCCAGAAAATCACGAGGCGGTGCAATATGGACTTTTCTAATCAGCTAGGTTTGCTTGACTCTCTTAATGAAACAAGGCTCGAAGAAAACTCTCCTGTATCCACGTCATTCAGTTTGTCTGCTTGGCAAGCCAAAGGCGTGTTAAGAGCGATTGATTGCCAATGGATTGAACAGCTGGCGCAACATGTCAAAGAAGGCATTCCAGATGAAAATAAGAGCGCGGTTCATATCGCTGGTGCTCTGTGCAGTGCGTATCTAGGTGCGGGACATATTTGTATCGATCTAGCGACCGTTTGGCAAAGCCCGCCTGAAGGTGTGGAGTTAGAAGACTTACGAACGGCATTACATAATTGCGGCGTAAACAGTGTTTCTGCTTGGTGTGAATCTTTGCAAGCAAGTCGCTTGGTGTCTTCTGCGGCAAATTTAGCTGAACGGCCTATGGTCTTGGCTGGCACGCGTTTGTATTTGTATCGCTATTATCAATATGAGCAACAGGTGCTGAATTATCTTAAAGGGCAATTTTCTGTTGCGCCTTTTGCTGTGGATGCAAGTTTGTTAGCACAACTTTTTCCTAACCAATCAGACACGCTTGATTGGCAAAAAGTCGCGGTAGCCAATGCAGCAAGCTTGCCTTTCTCCGTGATCAGCGGTGGCCCCGGAACAGGCAAGACAACCACTGTGACTCGCTTGTTGGCTTTGCTGGTGGCTCAGTCGTTGGCGGAAGGTAAGTTGTTACGTATCGAGCTGGCCGCACCAACCGGTAAAGCGGCGGCGCGATTGACTGAGTCCATCTCAAAAGCCAAGACGGATTTGCCATTAAGCGATGACATTAAACTTGCTATTCCAGAGCAAGCCAGCACCTTGCATCGGTTATTAGGTAGTGATTTTGGGCGTAGTCGATTTAAGCACAATAAAGAAAACCCTTTGCATCTGGATGTGTTGCTGGTGGACGAAGTGTCCATGGTGGATTTGCCAATGATGGCAAAGTTGATTGATGCCATGCCACCACACGCTCGACTCATTTTGTTAGGAGATAAGGATCAGTTGGCATCGGTAGAAGCGGGCAGTGTGTTAGGGGATTTATCTTACGGTATTGAAGAGGTTTACTTTCAACCAGAGTGGGCGGGTCGCCTCGCTCATCTAACCGGAGAAAATCTAGCGCCGTTTGGTAATTCGTCGGCACCGCCAATGAGTCGCGCGTTAACCTTATTGCGTACCAGTTATCGCTTTGATGCGAATAGCGGCATCGGACACTTAGCAAAAGCCATGAACGCTGGTGACAGCTCTGCCGTGTTGCGTTGCCTTGAGTCTAATTACACCGATGTAGAGTGGCGAGTACCGGAAGATGGACAGAGCAAAGCCGATATTGCGACCTTGGCAAAAGGCTATGATGACTACTGGGACGCAGTACGTCAGAATTTAGACATCGCTAAGCTGTATGAGATGTTTTCGCGCTACCAAATTTTGACCGCGGTTCGTCAAGGCGAGTTTGGTGTCGAGAAAGTGAACGCTCAACTCGAACAGTATTTCTATCAACGAGGACGAGTGAAAGACCCCCATGTTTGGTATCCGGGAAAAGCGGTGATGCTGACGAGAAATGATGCGGCATTGGGCTTGTTCAACGGTGACATCGGTCTTTGTATGCCTGATGAGTTTCAGCGTCTTCGTGTCTGGTTTATGCAGCCTGATGGCTCTTTTACCGGCTTGTTGCCGAGTCGTTTGAGTGAATTTGAAGTGGTGTTTGCGATGACGGTACATAAATCCCAAGGATCAGAATTTGATCAAGTTGCTTTGCTGCTGCCTCTGACGCCATCACCAGTCTTGACCAAAGAGCTGCTTTACACTGGCATTACTCGGGCGAAAAAGTCTTTTAGTTTATGGGGATCGAGCGGATTAATTCGGGCAGCAAGCAGTGCGCGTATTCAGCGTGATTCTGGCCTTATCGGAGAGCTTTGGCATTGATATTTAATTATTCGGATCCATTATGGATAAGATATTGAATATAGGAATAAATAATCTTGATGTGCGATTCTTGATGTGATTTTTTTATGTTAGGGTAAGCGGCATTTCAACACTATAAAATTTCAAATTTCGACATTATGTAAAGTAGGAAAGAGTAGCAGCAATGGCAAAAGAAATTGTTTTAACCGGTGTTACCACCACAGGCACTCCACACCTAGGAAACTATGTGGGGGCAATTCGTCCTGCGATCGAAGCAAGCCGTCAAGAAAATACGGAATCTTACTTCTTTCTTGCGGACTATCATGCGTTGATCAAGTGTCAGGATCCAGAGCGTGTGAAACAGTCTCGTTTAGAAATCGCGGCGACTTGGCTAGCGTGTGGCTTAGATACCGACAAAGCAACTTTTTACCGTCAGTCTGATATTCCTGAAATTGCCGAATTGAATTGGCTACTGACTTGCGTAACCGCAAAAGGTTTGATGAACCGCGCCCATGCGTATAAAGGTGCAGTGGACGAAAACCTTGCCAATGATCAAGATCCAGATTTTGGTATTACTATGGGGTTGTTTTGCTACCCAGTATTAATGGCAGCGGATATTTTGGCGTTTAACGCGCATAAAGTGCCAGTTGGTCGTGACCAAATTCAGCATATCGAAATGGCACGTGACATTGCGGGTCGTTTTAACCATTTATTTGGTGAGCACTTTGTATTGCCTGAAGCGGTTGTTGGTGAAGAAGGTTCTATTCTGAAAGGCTTAGACGGTCGTAAAATGAGTAAGAGCTACAACAATACGATTCCATTATTTGATACCGAAAAGAAACTGCAAAAAGGTATTAATAAGATCAAAACAAACTTGTTAGAACCAGGTGAAGTGAAAGACCCTGAAGATTCTGTTGTATTTGATATTTATAAAGCGTTCGCAACACCAGAACAAACAGCGCAAATGCGTCAGAATTATGCTGAAGGCATTGCATGGGGGGAAGCGAAGAAGGAACTTTTTGCTTTGGTTAATGGTCAACTATCTGAACCACGTGAAAAGTACTTAGAGTTAATTGCTAATCCCGCTCATGTAGAAGAAGTGTTACAAGCAGGCGCGGAAAAAGCACGTGCTCGTGCACGTGGACTGATTTCAGACTTACGCAATGCCGTTGGTTTGGTCAACTTTAAATAAAGGAGAGTTTTGTGAAAACAACAGTATTTGCCATGTTAATGGCATTTGTTTTGGCGATTGGTGCTGGCGGTTACAGTGCTGATGTCCAAGCGAAAAAGTTTGGTGGTGGTAAAAGCTTTGGTAAAAGTTTTTCTATATCCAAATCTAAAAGTACAACAGCGAATTCTTCTAGTACGACGAACGCTGCGGCTGGCGCTAAAAAACCTGGGTTTTTAGGTGGTATGGGCGGCGGTCTGTTAGGTGGCTTGTTAGCTGGTGGGATATTTGCTGCCTTGCTAGGAAGTGGTGCGTTTGATGGTATTTCTTTCGGCGATATCTTGCTGTTTGCTGTGATTGGTTTCTTGATCTACAAGTTCTTTATCGCACCAAAACGCCGTGCAGCACAGGCTCAAGCCAGTGGTGCAAATGGTATGTTCCGCGAAATGCCGAACTCAACACGCGACAATTTTCAGCCTTCGCCAATGTCTGGCATGAGTGGCTTTGGGGCTCACCCAGAGATCAAACTTCCACCAGGCTTTAACGAGCAGGCGTTTGTTGCTGAAGCAAAAAATCATTACATCACTCTGCAAAAAGCATGGGATGACAATAATTTTGATGAAATTCTTGATTATGTGAGCCCTGAGCTTTACAACCTTTTGGTTACTGAGCGCGCGACACATGGCGATAATAAACCTCGTACCGAAGTTATCTCTTTGATGGCTGAGCTTGTTCGTGGTGAGTATGTAGGCTCTATTGCTTCTATTTCTTTGCAGTTCTCTGGCTGGATCAAAGAAGGTGATCAGACTTCCGAAACCAATGAAATTTGGCATTTGGAAAAGAACATGTCTGATGCAAATGGAAATTGGACAATAGTTGGGATACAACAAGACAACTAATTGTTACTTAACTTTGCTCGTAGACTCATCACGGCTCGTTTAAACTAGACAAAGCTTGTGATGAGTTCTACATTAATCTTATTAAATTGAATATGGATGTGAGCCATGTCTGAATTAGCACCTATTAAAGAAAATGGGAAAGCCTTATCTGAATCGAATAAAGGCGAGTTGTTACAGTACTTAACTTTTAAACTGATTGACGAGACCTACGGTATTAACGTCATGCAGATTAAAGAAGTGCTACGTTATAGCGAAATCGCTCCGGTTCCAGGTGCGCCTTCTTATGTTTTAGGTATTGTTAATTTACGTGGTAACGTCGTGACCGTTGTTGACACTCGTGTTCGCTTTAGTTTGCCTGAGTGCACTATAACGGATGATACTCGTATCATTATCATTGAACATGATGGTGAGCAGGTAGGTTTGCTGGTTGATGCGGTACAAGAAGTATTCTATTTATACCAAGGCGAGATTGAGCAAAGCCCTAGCGTTGGTAACGATGAAGCATTGAAGTTCATTCAAGGTGTTTATCAGAAAGAAGAAGAGTTGGTTATTTTGCTTGAGCTTAACCGTATGTTTGAACGCAATGATGCACTTGGCATCGAAGCGATGAGTTAAGCGAGTAAATTCTTTTTGAGCGTCTCTTTTATTGAGTGAGCATAGAAAAAAACCATGTCGTTGAACATGGTTTTTTTATGTCTAAAATTTGTGTAGAAGAGAAAGTGTATTGAAGCTTACCTTTCCCAGTAAGCTTCTTCTAAGCTGTCTTCTCGCTCTGGCAATCCCTTCGATAAACGAGATGCATTTTGAGCAAGTATTTCGTAACTCACGCGGTTGGAGTATTTACAGATCTGTGCGAAAGAAGAGTAAGCCAAAAACGGTGCTAAATGCTTGCTAGAGTTTGGAATCACCTCTTTGTGAAAGTGGTTTGCCGAAATGTCATGTAGCAAGGCGGATAGGGCGCCATCACCCGCGCCATTGGTGTTGCGGATTTTTTCAGGCCCACCCATGTAAGGATCGATGTGAGAAAAGACTTTTACTGGTTGTTTACAGGCTTCTCGCAGCATGGGGCGGCTAAACTCCCAGCGATTGAAATCGGCCAAGCTGCCAGATTTAATCGGATTGGTGGTTTCGCGTTTTAGCTCATCATCAGTGTGGCCACATAAATACATGCCATCTGGGCCTGCTGTCAGCAATACAATGTCGACATAATCTAGAATTGCACTGGCGGCTTGCAAAGAATCAGATAAGCCTGTTAATGCTTCGGCTTCCAGTTCGTTCATTGCTAAAACATTGACGTGTTTCTTGATGATCTCAAGTAATTCGTCTCTGTTTTCTTCTACTAGATGCTTGGTGCCTAATGTCAGAACCGTTGGGACCTGATTGTTGTGAGCATATTCCAAGGCTTTTAGCATGGCTTTTTTGATAGGTTTGCCTTGATGGCGTAATGGGTAAGCACAAGTTACCAGTGCTGCACCGCCAGCTATTATGTGCTCTGGGATGTGGTCTACATCCAGTTCATCCATGTCGCCAGGCGCAATCGCAAAGGTACGTTCGCCATCAGGTGTAATTAGTGTAATACCACGGCCAATATCACCAGGAACGCCTTGTAGGTGATTCATATCGACTTTGCTGCTGGTATGGCAGATATAATGGTAAGCTGGTGAGCCTAAGGTGATATTGGCTGACATAACGCCCAGTAGAACGGATTTATCATCGGCTAGCACGGAATAGTTGTGTATGGTGTTGCCAATAGTGCCACCGGCAAAATGATCTGAGATACTGTTTTGTGCCGTTAACTCGCTGTAAATAGCAGAGGCTGTGTCAGCGTCAACAAGATTTGATAAGCCTTTTTGGATGTTAAACGTTTCTAGAAATTGATCAGAGACATTGGCGACCACGTCGACGATGGTTTCATCCAAGCCAACGATGTAGGTGTCTTTATCGGGTCGAACTTCCGATGTAGGCAAAACCGGCTTGGGTTGAGAAACTGGAAAGTAATGTTTAAGTTTGCGTCTGCCTGGAAACTTCATATCGGTGCTCGTGGGTAAGATAGTAAAGCGAGTTTAGCAAAGAATTGACCAGTCGGGCAGGATGAGTAACAAGAAAGTAAGGTGAAAATGAACGAATTAGAGTTAGATCGTTATAGTCGTCAGTTATTATTGCCCAATTTTGATATTCAGGGGCAGCTCAATCTTGCCCAAGCAAAAGTGTTGGTTATTGGTTTAGGTGGGCTTGGCAATATTGCTGCTACTTATTTGGCAACGTCTGGTGTTGGTCATCTGACTTTGGCGGATGGCGATCAATTAGAAAGTAGTAATTTGCCACGCCAAGTGCTTTATGACGAGAATCAGGTTGGTCTGAACAAGGTGGAAGCTGCTGTGAAGCAAATTGCTCTCAAAAATTCGGCGGTCAAAGTAGAGGTAATTGCGCATAAATTGGCGGACGCTGCTTTACTAAAAGCGGTCGAGCAAGCGGACGTTATTTTGGACTGCACCGATAATTTCACCGCTAGGCAAGCTATCAATCGCGCGTGTTTGTCTCTTAAAAAACCATTGGTCAGTGCGGCTGCTATTCGTTGGGAAGGGCAATTGGTGAGCTTTTTATATCATCAGCAATCTACACCTTGTTACGAGTGTTTGTATCCGTCATTGTCGGATCAGCAGCTCAGTTGCAACGAAAGTGGTATTGTCGCTCCTGTGGTGGGCTTGCTAGGCGTGTATCAGGCGCTTGAGGCGCTGAAGTTGGCCAGCGGCTGCGGGATAGTGAAACATGGCGTGCTGAGGTTATTTGATGGTTTTGAAGGCAGTTGGCGTGAGATGCGTTTATCTCAGGACCCTGAATGCTTTGCCTGTGCAAATGAAAGCAGTAAGGCGCTTGAAAACTCATAGATAGTCCCTATTTTAGTAATTAATATTTTTCTCTAAGAATTTCAGCAGATTTTCGTTAGAATCCACCACAGACTTTTTAGCCGACCATTTTTGAGTCCGGCAAGCATTCATTTACAGGAGCAATAACATGAGCGATGTGAAACACGCTAAATTAATGATTTTAGGTTCTGGCCCAGCGGGTTACACAGCAGCTGTGTATGCGGCTCGTGCGAACCTTAATCCTGTGATGATTACAGGTATGCAAATGGGCGGTCAGTTGACTACGACCACCGAGGTTGATAACTGGCCAGGTGATGACCAAGGCGTACAAGGTCCAGAATTGATGGAGCGTATGCGCAAGCACGCTGAGCGCTTTGAAACAGAAATCATTTTTGACCACGTTAACAAAGTCGACTTAAAAAACCGTCCATTCCGTTTGGAAGGTGACAGCGGTGTTTACACTTGTGATGCTTTGATTATTTCTACTGGCGCAAGTGCTCAGTATCTTGGTATGGAAAGTGAGACAAAGTACATGGGCCAAGGTGTGTCTGCTTGTGCGACTTGTGACGGATTCTTCTATCGTAACCAAGATGTTGCTGTTATTGGTGGCGGTAATACCGCTGTTGAAGAAGCGCTTTACCTTGCTAACATCGCGAAAACCGTTACGGTTATTCACCGTCGTGACAAATTCCGCTCTGAAAAGATTCTATCTGACAAGTTGATGGAAAAAGCGAAAAACGGTAACGTGAAAATTGAATGGCATTCTGAGTTAGATGAAGTACTAGGTGATAGCACAGGTGTAACGGGTGTTCGTATCAAGAATAGTCAAACAGGTGAGAAAAAAGAACTTGCGGTTGCTGGTTTGTTCGTTGCTATCGGTCACAAGCCGAATACTGACATTTTCCAAGGTCAGCTAGATATGAAAGATGGCTACTTGACGGTTCAGTCTGGTACGCATGGTAATGCGACTCAAACTAGCGTTGAAGGTGTTTTTGCGGCGGGTGATGTGTCTGATCACATTTATCGTCAAGCAATCACTTCTGCGGGAACCGGTTGTATGGCGGCATTGGATGCAGAGCGCTTCTTAGATTCTCAAGACTAGGCTCAAAGGCTCTAAACAAAAAAAACCGATCTCAGGATCGGTTTTTTTATATCTACAATAAAGCGTTTAGAACAAACGAATTACTGAGCGTTGTAAGCTTCTATGCCTTCAACGATGGCTTTTTTCGCTTCTTCAGCGTTCGCCCAACCTTCTACTTTTACCCACTTGCCTTTTTCAAGGGTTTTGTAGTTTTCGAAGAAATGTTCGATTTGATCACGTAGCAATTGTGGAATATCGTTCACGTCTTGGATATGACCGTATTCTTTGCTTAGTTTCTCATGAGGAACGGCAACCAATTTAGCGTCCATGCCTGCTTCGTCAGACATGTTCAATACGCCAACAGGGCGGCAACGAATAACAGAGCCTGGAACAACTGGGTAAGGTGTGATAACTAGAACGTCAACTGGGTCGCCGTCGTCAGCCAATGTGTTGTTCACATAACCGTAGTTTGCTGGGTAAAACATTGGCGCAGTCATGAAGCGATCCACAACAAGAGCGTCCATATCATGGTCCACTTCGTATTTTACTGGGTTCGCTTGAGCTGGGATTTCAATGATTACGTTGATGTCGTTTGGAGCATCTTTGCCGGCAGGGATCTTGTTATAGCTCATTTTATTTCTTCCAATGTGGTAAATATTGGCGATATTATAAAAGCTAGACAGCTTCTATGCTAGTTGTGGAAGCTGTCCATTCGTAATATTCTCTATTTCTTAGGAATTAAATACGTAAAAAGAGTCTTAAAATACGTTAACTTATTGCTTTCTTTCTGAATTTAGCTAGTCTTACAGTGTGATCAAATTATAGTCGCGAGGACAGTAATGACAAAATCTGAGCTGATAGAGCTACTAATCGATCAGCAATCTCATTTACCAGTGAAAGATGTGGAGCAAGCAATCAAAGCGATGCTTGAACATATGTCTGATTCTTTGGCAAATGGTGAGCGCATTGAGATACGAGGCTTTGGTAGTTTTTCTCTACATTATCGAGCACCTAGAATAGGGCGAAATCCTAAAACTGGGGAATCTGTTGAGTTGAGCGCAAAATATGTACCTCATTTCAAACCGGGTAAAGAGTTGAGAGAGCTAGTCAACTTACCTGAAGGTGATGAGATAAACGAACTTAACTAATTTACGTCTTATGCCTCGAAATCTATGAGCTATCACGGCATAATAACGCCATTATATTTTTGGTAGGTTGTTTTATGCTTAAATGGCTGAAAAGAGTTATCTACACTGTACTCGTTGTTTTCTTTCTCGCTGTGGGTGTGTTTTTTGCCATCCGTAATCCGCAACTTATTTCCCTTGATCTTGTTTTTTGGCAAGGCCCCGAATTAAGTGTCGCCCTCTACATTATTCTATCTTTTACCGTAGGGGCGTGTGTAGCTCTTTTGGTTAGTTCTGTTGCGTACTTACGCAGTGAGCGTCAGATCAGAGTGTTGACTCGCAAGTACGAAAAATCACGAGATGAAGTAGACGCCTTGCGTAAAGCCTCTATTGCGAAAGAGCTTTCTGTTGGGAAGGAGTGATTGAGTTGACCGAAGTTGGGTTATTTTTAGTTCTTTTTGTCGCGCTCTTTGTTGGCTGGGCAATGGGGCGTAAAAATCCGACTAAGAAAAATAAACAGGCGAAGAAAAGTATTCCAACGGATTACTTTCGTGGTCTTAATCACTTGCTCAACGATCAACATTCCGAGGCCATTGATGCCTTTGTTGATTCCTTAGAAGTCAATTCTGATACCTTTGATATTCACCTTACATTAGGAAATCTATTCCGTAAAAAAGGTGAAATACAAAAAGCCATCAATATTCATCAAAATCTACTTGCTCGTCCGGAGATATCACAGCGTGAAATGCGTATGGTGCAATTGGAGTTAGCCAGCGATTTTATGTCGGCAGGCCTTCTGGATAGGGCGGGTCGCTTGTTATTGAATATGGCGTCTACATCACGAAAAACAGAGTTTCAGCCAAAGATACTGTCTTTGCTGGTAGATCTGTATGAATTTGAGCAAAGTTGGGATAAGGCTATTCAAATAGGCTCTGAGTTGATTAAAGAAGCGCCTACGAAAAAAGAAATTAAGCGCTTAGCGCACTTTCATTGTGAAATGGCAGAAGAGCTACACAAGAAAGAGCAATGGAAATCGGCATTCCAGAATTATAAAGAAGCCTTAGGTGTCGACTCTAGCTGTATTCGAGCCAGTATCGGTGCGGCGGATGTGTTGAACAGTCAGGGCCGTTATCGCGATGCAATCAAAGAATTAAAGCACGCTGTTGAGCAAGATCCAGAATTTATTTCGATCATCATTCCTAAGCTAAAAGAGTGCTATCAAAAAGTGTGGGGCAGTGGCGGCTATATTAAGTTCTTGCAAGAACAGAACCAGAAAAAGCCATCTACAGCTTTGATTATGGCGCTGGTTCAGCATTACATGGAAACCGACAAAGACTATGCAGAAATGTTTTTGGTTGAGCAGCTAAGAAAACATCCTACGATTAAAGGCTTTAAAGAACTCATTAGTTTGCAGCTTGCTGATTCTCAGGGATACAACCAGCAGCATTTGGTGGTTCTATTTGAGCTTATTGATCAGTTGGTGCAAGCCAAACACAAATATCAATGCCGCCAGTGTGGCTTTCCGGGTCATCAATTACATTGGCAATGTCCAAGTTGTAAAAATTGGGGCGTTGTGAAGCCTATTCATGGGTTGGAAGGCGAATAAAGCCGCCAGAGCATTGTGATACTTATAAACGATAGAAACTGAAAGAAAGAGGACACTGAATGAGCTGCCAATCCCCTATAGTGGTTGCCCTAGATTACCCAACAATGGCGCAATCTATTGAGATGGCGAAACGACTTGACCCTAAACAGTGTCGAGTAAAAGTCGGCAAAGAGCTTTTTACGACATCAGGCCCTGTAATTTTAGATGAGCTACATAAACTGGGCTTTGACATATTTCTAGATCTGAAATTTCATGATATTCCAAACACAGTGGCGAATGCAGTCAGTGTGGCGGCAAAAGCCGGCGTTTGGATGGTAAACGTTCATGCGACGGGTGGTCGTCGAATGATGGAAGCCTCTGCTAATGCATTGCAGCAACTGCCTGATAATAAAACATTGTTGATCGCTGTGACGGTACTGACCAGTATGGATCAAGCGGATCTTTTAGAGATCGGTATTGATGCGACACCTGAGCAACATGTTAAACGTCTTGCGGCGTTGGCGAAATCGTCTGGAATGGACGGTGTGGTTTGTTCTGCCCAAGAATCCAGTATGCTTTCAACGGACTTAGGTAAAGACTTTGTTTTAGTTACGCCGGGAATTCGTCCAACAGGATCTGATCAAGGTGATCAGAAACGCATTATGACACCTGCTGAAGCTATGGCGGCGGGCAGTCACTATCTCGTAATGGGGCGTCCTATTACGCAAGCTGCTGATCCTATTGCGATTTTAACAAAGGCTAATGCTGATTTAGGGGTGATGGTATAAATTGCCTCGCCTGAGTCTTGAAGTCTGACTAAAAAGCTTTTACTCTAAAACCACTTATCTGTTTCAATCTTGTTGATACGGTAAGTGGTTTTTTATTGGCAAGATGCCATCTTTTATCTTTAAAAGAATTTGAAAAGGAATTTTCTATGACGAATCTTAAGCGTATTTTCCGTGTTTGTGTTTCTCGCTCACTTCTAGCTGTCTCTTTGGCTTTTATGCCGTTGTCACTTTTTGCTGCAACCCCTTTGGATATAAATACCGCAACAGCGGCCCAGTTTGCCGCTGTAATGTCTGGTGTTGGGGTTAAAAAAGCTGAAGCGATTATTGCTTATCGAGAGGCCAATGGTGGTTTTGATTCCATCGATCAATTGTCTCAAGTGAAGGGGATTGGCGATGTACTTTTAACTCGCAATCGCGATTTACTTCAAGTGTCGACAACGGTTGAAAGTTCAGCAAATTAGCTTTATTCAGACAATAGAAAACAAGCGGGTTAAATATCCGCTTGTTTTACTGTTAAGGCTTTCATCGCTTGATGCTGGGTTAAAAAGACTTGGCCACTCAGATTTTCTATTAGGCTTGAGCCTGTCAGTTTATCCATTACAGGGCCTTTGATTTCAGAAAAATGCAGCATGACGCCTGCAGATTGTAATCGCTCGGCAATGGTTTCTAAGCTGTCTAATGCACTGGCATCTATCATATTGACCGCATTGCACATGAGAATAAGATGCTTAATGTCTTGATGTTTAGATACTAGCGTTAATATGTAATCTTCTAGAACTCTAGCGTTGGCAAAAAATAAGTTCTCATCAATTCGAATGGTGGCGATTTCAGGGTATGTTTCAACTTCAAAGCGCTTCACATTACGAAAATGTTCAGTACCTGGAAGGCGACCCACCACAGCAATATGTGGATGGCTCGTATGCCAGAGAAAGAATAATAATGACAAAGAAACCCCAACGATAATTCCTGTCTCCATACCAATAAAAAGTACGACAAAAAAAGTGGCCAATAAGCCGAACGCTTCTTGTTTAGAAAAGCGATAGAGTCTTAAGAAGTCTTTAAAATCGATAAGCTGTAAAATAGAAATGGTAATGCTGCTTGCTAATACTGCCGTTGGCAGATAGTAAAAAAGCGGTGTAAAAAAGAGCAAGGTAACAAGCATGAGTAATCCGGTTAAGATTC
Organism: Marinomonas rhizomae; assembly: GCF_024397855.1. Lineage (NCBI taxonomy): Bacteria > Pseudomonadati > Pseudomonadota > Gammaproteobacteria > Oceanospirillales > Oceanospirillaceae > Marinomonas > Marinomonas rhizomae. The sequence continues at coordinate 3,102,471 of NZ_CP073343.1, read as the reverse complement.
CTGTCATTGGGGTTTTTGCCCCTGCGCTGACATTTACTACGGATCTTGAAAAACCACCCGTTACAGGAAAAGATGCACTGAATGCCGCGCTTAAATTTGCTAAGCCTAATCCGACCAATTCTTGGTTTGGATTAATGTCTTGTTTGCGCTTTGCCGCAAAAGATTGAGCAACAGAAACTGACCCTACAAAACCGACAATGCTAATTAAAAAAGCACCTGGTAATAGATCTACCATGCTCTCTAGCGTGAATTTTTCGAAAGGAATGATCGGTAAACGAGTGCTTATGTCGCCAACGATTTTGATACCAAGTGAGTTGAGAGAAAATAGTCCAACACAGCTCGTTGTAGCGACAACGACGACGACAGGGCCAGCTTTCCCAAGCATTTTTGCAGTATTTTCTGCTACCCCAAGTTTGCTAAGAATGGGGGTTAGGTAGCGTTTAAGCAGTAAGAGAAAAATGATTGAAATTGCACTTAGAGCAATAGTGGGTAGATTGATGTCATTGATATGCAACATCATACTTTGGGCGAGCTCAATAAGATTGTTACCATGAGCTTGAACACCAATTAAATGCTTGAACTGCCCAACCGCAATCAAAATAGCAGAAGCGCTTATGAAACCAGAAATAACCGGATGACTGAGTAAGTTAGACAAAAAGCCCATTTTTAACAGACTCATCAAAATCAAAAAGACACCGGATAAAAATGCCAGCATCATGGCGATAGCGGCATAGTTTTCGCTTCCGGGTAACGCGAATGGCATGGCAATCGTTGCCGTCATCATTGAAGTGACAGCAACCGGGCCTACAGCGAGAGTGCGGCTAGTACCAAAAAGAGAATACAGAATAGAGGGAATGATGCCAGCGTATAAGCCGACGACAGCGGGTAGCCCTGCAAGTAAGGCGTAACCCATGCTCTGTGGGATTAATAGAATGGTTGCAATGAAGCTGGCCATCGCATCCGTTTGCATATCTTCTCGTGAATAGCCTTTTAGCCAAGCCATTGCTGGAAAGTATTTTTCCAATTTAGTCATATAACTCGCTTAAACAGTATCTCGATTAGGTGACAGGTAATCATGCCTCATAAGAGCGCAAAGCTGATTTTCTAATGTAAGTGATTTAATTTGTTATAAGAATATTTCTTTATATTATATATGGTGACCAAATTGGTAAAGCCGAATATTGGTGGTTTTTCTAGTAAAGAGGGAGCTTTGCATCAAGTTATTATGAATGATGGAAATACCAGACGTCTCTAGCAAAATTTGTTAATCTATTGAGTCGATTGTAAAGCTAAGGGAAGATATCCGTGTCGCACGAGTTTCAGGTTGTTTCATCTTATTCACCCGCAGGCGATCAGCCTAAAGCCATTGAGAAACTTGTTAGTGGAGTCGAGTCGGGCTTGGCCCACCAAACCTTACTTGGGGTAACTGGCTCAGGTAAAACCTACACCATTGCCAATGTGATCTCGCAAGTAAAGCGTCCAACTATAGTTATGGCGCATAACAAAACCTTGGCGGCACAGCTTTACGGCGAATTCAAAGAGTTCTTTCCCAATAACGCCGTAGAATATTTTGTTTCCTACTACGATTATTATCAGCCAGAAGCTTATGTGGCTGCGTCTGATACCTTTATCGAAAAAGACGCCTCAGTCAATGAGCACATTGAGCAAATGCGCCTGTCGGCGACTAAAGCCTTACTAGAGCGTGAAGACGTTATTATCGTTGCCACCGTGTCAGCGATTTATGGTTTGGGTGATCCGCAATCTTATTTAAAAATGATGTTGCATCTTGATCGTGGTGATCGTATTGATCAACGCGATGTGTTGCGTCGTTTGGCAGAACTGCAATACAGCCGCAACGATTTGGTATTAGAGCGTGGTAACTTTCGTGTGCGTGGTGATGTGATTGAGGTATTTCCAGCGGACTCGGAAGACACGGCGATTCGTATCGAACTATTTGATGACGAAGTCGAAACTTTGTCGATGATTGATCCGTTAACCAACAAGACCATTCGCAAAGTGCCTCGAGTGACGATTTACCCGAAAACGCACTACGTGACACCAAAAGAAACCGTACAAGCGGCGATTGAACGCATTAAAGTGGAATTGGATCAGCGCCTTGAACAGCTAAAATCACTGAACAAATTAGTGGAAATGCAACGCCTTGATCAGCGTACGCGATACGATTTAGAAATGATGCAAGAGCTTGGCTACTGCAACGGCATCGAAAACTATTCGCGCTACTTATCGGGTCGAGAAGAAGGTTCACCACCGCCAACATTATTTGATTATTTACCAGCGAATGCCTTGTTGGTAATCGATGAATCCCACGTTACCGTGTCGCAGATTGGCGCCATGTACAAAGGTGACAGATCACGTAAAGAGAACCTTGTTGAATATGGCTTCCGATTGCCTTCTGCTCTGGATAATCGTCCTATGCGATTCGAAGAATGGGAGCAGATTAAACCGCAAACTATCTTTGTTTCAGCCACACCGGGCAAATACGAAGAAGAGCATCAAGACTGGGTAGTAGAGCAAATTGTTCGTCCGACTGGCTTGATAGATCCAATTCTAGAAGTTCGACCTGTGGCGACTCAGGTGGACGACTTGTTGTCTGAAATTAATCTACGAACACCGATTGGTGAGCGCGTTCTGGTGACGACGCTAACTAAACGCATGGCGGAAGATTTAAGTGACTACTTGAGTGATCATGGCGTTCGTGTGCGTTATTTACATTCTGATATTGATACCGTTGAGCGCGTAGAGATTATTCGAGATCTGCGTCTTGGTGAGTTTGATGTCTTAGTCGGGATCAACTTATTGCGAGAAGGTTTGGATATTCCAGAAGTCAGCCTAGTGGCGATTCTTGATGCCGATAAAGAAGGCTTCTTACGATCGGAGAAATCACTGATTCAGACCATTGGTCGTGCTGCCCGTAACGTTAATGGTAAAGCCATTTTGTATGCAGACCGCATTACTGGTTCTATGGATCGGGCGATTAGCGAAACGAATCGACGTCGAGAAAAACAGCAAGCTCACAACGAAGAGCATGGCATTACGCCAACAGGCATTACTAAATCTGTCGAAGACATCATGGAAGGGGCGTACAACCCAGGAGCGGGCAAGCGCGGCAGCAAAACCAAGAAAGTGGCCGAGACAGCAAAAGATTACCAAGTGGAAAGCATGGAAGACGTTGCTCAAGTGCGCAAAGCTATGATTCAGCTGCAAAAAGAAATGATGCTGGCATCGGAAGAGTTGAAGTTTGAATTGGCGGCAGGTTACCGTGACCAAATTCGTCAACTACAGAAAAAACTAAAAGACGTTGGTGAATGATAGAAGGCAGGAGATAAGCGTGGCGATTACCTTAAGAAATTACAACATTATCCGTGTTATTGACAACGGCGTTATCGTCAACTGCACCGTAATTGAGATGTGCTACGACTACGCACTGGTTCGATTTAAAGACAAAAAATACAAAGTGCCTTACGGCTTAATTGACGAAGTGATTGGTCATGAACTACTCGTACCTGTCAGTGAATAATGGTTTTAAAACAAAGGCTTCAAAAAATATCAACGAGGGCTTGTCAAAAGCAAACCTCTGCGTATAATAGCCAACACTTTTTAGGACTATAGCTCAGTTGGTTAGAGCGCTACCTTGACATGGTAGAGGTCAGCAGTTCGAATCTGCTTAGTCCTACCACTATTTAAGTAACAATAAAAAGTAAGTAATAACAGAAAGCCTCGACAGTTTGTGATAATTCACAACGTCGGGGCTTTTTTGTATCTGAAAACGATAAAGCCTCTTCTGCTTATTTTACTGACCTCCCAAAAAACGATTTCCTAAAACGCTTAAACTCGAAAATCCTCATGAAGCCTTTGCCAATGTTGTCTTAGCTGTTGTTTGTGATCTTCATTCATTGGTAGGTCTTTTAGCGCGTTCGGCCAAAGTGTTCTGGCTTTTTCTATTGCATCGTCCAAATGTGGTTTGATTGCTCGCCATGGAATATCTGATTTAGTAGCCCAATGTTCAAAGTGTTTATAGGAGACATCGTACCAAGCTTTTGTCTTTGCGAGGTTAAGGGCAAAGTGCTGTTCGTTTTCAATATAAACGCTAGTGGTAACTATGTCGTAAGCTGGCGAGAGTCTGGGGGTGACTTGATCTGAATACAGTAAGCTCCAGTTTTTCAAATGGGCGTCGCCGTTTGCTAATAGGATGTTGGCGAGTAAACGACGGGCAAGTTGTTGGGCGTCATTTAGACCATCACCAGAAAACTGATACAGGATTTTTGCTATTTGTTCGTAGTTGCCTGAATTGTATTTTTCATGTGGGTACTTCACAAGAACTTGAGCAAAGTCTTCCATGTGAATACGTTGGTCGTTATGTCGGTCAAATCGCTTTATGGCGAAGGCCAATTTTTCATCAGGAAGATTGATTTGTGGAAGGTTATCTAATTGGTCTATCTCGACCAATTTTATTTCAGGAATATCTACGCCAATGAGGGAAGCGAGAGTCATGGCTGTGAACTCGTTGGCAGGCACTTCTTTGTGTTTAGTAGAGGGTGTTTTCACAATCCAATCGCCAAGCACATTGCCTTTCGATAGGTTGTATCGACCGTCTTTTTCCTTCATGGAAAACTTCATCTGAACGCCTGCCAAGGAGAATTTGTTTTCTTGGCTGAGTTTGTCGAATTTAACTGCTTTTACTTGGCCATGAGATGAGAATAAATGTAGAGGCACATCTTCAGGCTCCATCGGTTCAGCGACTAATGCACCAGGTAAATCCATACCCAGATAAGACAAAATATGGAACTCATTATCAACATGGGTTTTGAGCCCTTGAGCGATTAGTTCCCGCAATGAACCTTCAGGCAATAGATTAGACAAAATAGGGTGCAGGCGTTGGTTTGTCGCCCATGGCTCAGATAGCATTTTATTGGAACGTGGAAAATTTGGATGTGTAGTTAAGCTAAAAGTGGGGCGCGCTATATTAGATTGAAAGCTTTCAGCAAAATGTAAAACATTACGTCCATTCTTTGCCCCTGCCAAATACCCCACTAGATGGCCATGTAACGTCAACTTAAGGACACTAATTTCCGTTGTCATATTCGTCTCCATCTTCTAGTAATCCTTTCCATGGGTCATCCGATAGTTGTTTTTGTTCATCAGAATGATCAGGCTGTTTGTGCGGTAAAGATGTGTTGTTACCATCACTTTCAAGAACAGCTAAAACAGCATTCAGCTTTTCTTTTGGAATCAGCATGACGTCGCTATTGAGACCCTTGGCAATCAGTTCAAGAGTATCGAGTCTTGGATTGCCTTTTGCTTCAAGCCGTTGGTACTGCTGCCTAGAAATACCAATACGCATAGGCATGTCATTCTGCTTGAGTTTCAGTACTAAACGACGATGTTTGATTTGCTGTAGTAGATTCATCATAAGGAAACTAATAAGTTGCTTTTTCTGGAATAGAAATATATTAGTTGCTATTTTGTTTTAAGGCAACTTAGGAGTTTCTTTTTTTTGGGATTAATGATTAGTGTAAATGGCATAGATATAGCCGTTGATAATTCGAATGGAGTGCGCATTCAAATCAAAATTCGATTCGAATGGCGTGGGTAATCAAATCATAGTTGTTATGAACGAATAAACTCGTGCAAATCTGTATGAGGCAGGATTGAAAACGATAAAAGGTCAGTATTTATTTTGTGGTTTTTGCTATCCTGCTTTCCATGGAAATTATTTATAGGATGTAAGATGGCTGGTCGAGTGGCGTTGTTTGTTTTTCTATTAGTATCCAGCCGAGTCTTGTTCGCTGAGGTGCTGACCTTCCCCAAAATCGATGGATCTATTTTTCCTCAACTTAGCCGAGATGAAATGGCGTTGATGGAAAGGGGAGACTTGAAAAAGTTGAGTGCGGATAATTTGCATACCGCATCTGGAATCTCTTCATTCATCCAGTTGGTGACAGGCGAAAAAGTGAAAGCGCCACACATTACAATCGCTTTTACCAAGCAAGATTACATCGATAATATTTTGAGCTTGGATAGGTGGCTGCTAAAGAATATCGATAAATCCAATGACGCGAGGGCGGTTTCTCAGTCGAAAAAAGACCCTGTGCGAGTCATGATATCCGATATTGTGATCTTAGAAAGAGACGCCTCATGTGAAGCTAGGCCTATTACTGAGACCTTGTACGTTGGCGACGTGTATAAATTTGAAGTCGATTGTGAGTTAGATAGAAAGCGAGATAGTATTTTGCAGGCTAGTTTTCTATTAAGTTATTCATCCGCTTACACCTTTCGAACGATAGGCCAGCAATTGCAGGCTATTGATATCTTTGCTAGCGAACCTCGCTCTTTTTCACACACATTTGAAGGCAATACTTCCGTTAAGATGAAGGTTACTTACAAACCAATATGACTCTTTGCATAGTCGGATGAAACAATCCCAAGGCTAAAATAGCTGCATCGGGATTTATTTATAGGCCTTTTAGGTCAAATTGCTTGGGCCAGTCGCGGTAGTTAAACACTTGGCCTTCTTCACGAATGCGGGCGATTTCGGTTAGGTCGACAGTGGCGTAAACCCAGCCAGCTTCATTGTCTTTGCCTTCTACTAATATGCCATTATCAGGAAAACCATAATCCACTGGTGTATAGACGCTGGCACGGCCGGTATTCACGTCTACAGCTTCAGACCAAGGCGCGTTGCCAATGGTAGGGGATTGCACCACATAGCATTGGTTTTCTAAAGCGCGAGCTTGGCAGCCTATTCGTACACGGTGAAAGCCTGCTTGAGTGTCTGTGCAGCTTGGCACCAATAGAAGATCTGCTCCCGCTGCTACTTGTTGGTTGGCGATCATGGGGAATTCGGAGTCATAGCAAATATGAATGCCAATGCGGCCAAGGTCGGTATCAATAACCTTGATCTGTTCGCCACCGCTGATGTGCCATTGCTCGTTTTCAAAGCGCGTCATCATCAATTTATCTTGATAATCAATTAGGCCAGCAGGGCCAAAAAAATGTGCGCGATTTAAAAATCGACCGTCATTCTGCTGGGTAGGGAAACTACTGGCGAGGATGAATACGTTATAGCGTGTTGCCAATTCTTCATGCAGGTCATGCCACTTTGGTAATAGGGTTTGCATGGCGTGAAGCTGTTTCTGCAAGTCACTGTAAACGGCTTCGCCAAACAGCGAGGCCAGTTCCATGCTGCCGTACTCGGGGAACACCAATAGTTTGGCATTTTGTTTAGCGGCATTCGATACCCAGCTTTCTAGTTTGTCAACAAATTCTTCCCATTGTGTGAAAAAGCTAATGTCGTATTGTGCCGTCGCCAGTTTAAATGCACTCATATTCTGTCATCTCGTTCATGCCAAGGACTTCATCCAAAAGGTCATGGGTTTAAGGGATTCTTCTTGTTCACCTATTTCTTTCCAGCTGAAATGAGTGGCCAGTTCTGGGCGTTTCTCATAACCTCTGTTAGACCAGAATTGATCCAGTGGTTGGTAGTTGGTAGGGCGAGCTGGGTGATTGTCGGGGCGTTGCACGCCACAAAAGCAAGTGTATTTTATGCCTTCTAAGCTTTTTGCATGGGCTTCGCGATGGTCGAAAAAGGCCACACCTGCGCCTTGGCCACGATACTCAGGTAAGAGTACCGATTCGCCACAGTAGAAAATCTCATCAAGATTGTAACCAGCCGTTGTAAATGGCTGTGTTACTTCGTCGGTCTCATAACCTAGAGGCAAACCGGTTGAAGCACCAACGATTTTATCGCCATCAAAGGCCAATACGATCACGCTGTTGGGGGCTTCAATATAGGTTTTTAGGTAGCGGGCTTCGTATTGCGTATCGCCATCATAAAGATATGGGAAGTCACGAAAGACACGCATACGCAGCTGGGCCAGTTCATCAATGTACTGGTTCAGGGAAGAGCCGGATAAACGTTGAAATGTCAGCATAAGGTGCTCGCTCTACGGTTTATCAGTTGTTAATCAGTCAGTGTCTTTACGCTGATACTTGCGCTATCCAGTCTTCTAGATTGTAGTAATTCGTGACACGTGCAACTTTACCATCGCGAATGTCGAAGAAAGCGCCAGCTGGCAGTTTATAGGTTTGGCCATTGGCTTCTGGTAAGCCTTCGTCGGTGGCGATGTATTCGCCTAATACAGTGAATTCAACGGCTGCACGGTCGCCTGCAGGATTGGACATGACGACGATATCAACAATGGTTTCTTTGTAGTTGTTGTTCATGCGTTCCATGAAGCTTGCAAAGGTATCTTTGCCTATTTCACGGTCGCCTTGATTTATGTCGTGAATAACGTCGTCGGTTAGTAAAGACAAAAAGGTATCCATGTCTTGAGCATTGAAGGCATCGTAATAGGTTTGCAGTAGTTCAATCGTTGTCTGGCTCATGGCAAAGGTTCCTAAGTGGTAAAAAGTCAAAGGCAGAATGTTAATTATTTACGGCGTGTCGAGAAAGGTTTTTTTATCAAACTGGCAAAAACAAGCAAGTGCCTGTCGTCTATATAAGGCGTTGCTTGCATTGAAAGCGGAGCTTATAAAATTTGCAGCCTTTATTTACAGTTCAGACATTATTTTGGCTGTTAGCTCTGTTCTGGATTGAACGGCAGTCTTTTTAAAAATATGGTTCAAATGGGTTTTCAAGGTCGCTAACCCCATTTCTATGTGTTTGGCTATCTCTTTATTGCTGGCACCTGATATAAGCATTTCTAATACATCTAATTCTCTGTCAGTTAGGCTATATCGAGTTTGTAAATCAGTACGCTCTTGATCTCGTTTAGGAAGGTAAACCGAGTTTAAGCTGTACTCCATGAAAGAATGAACGGAATGCATTAGCTTAATTTCTTGTTGGGTAAAGTCGTTTTGAAACTGGGTCCTTAATAAGCTAATAACGGCAATAATTTCATTTCGCGAATTACGGAAAAACATGTCTAAGACGTATCTGTGTTGGTACTTCTGCATAAATTCAAGATAGTAGCGATGATTCATTAAACGTTCAGTCGAGATTTGAGCGCTGAGCGTGACAATTCGTTCGCTGGAGTGCTTGAAGAGGCTTGGGTGAAGTGGATCAATTGCAAAGTAGGTTGAGTTGTAGGCTTTTTCAATATCAGAAGGAGCATTTGAAAGGTAGGTGCCTTGGTGTTTCATATCTGGCTGTACCAAGAAAAACACAGACCCGCTTACCGGTATAAGGTCGTTGATCAGTTCAAGGCTCTTGGCCTGGAATAAACTAGGAAATTGATTGCCCTGCAAACTGTCACCACCAAATTATTTAATTATAGATCATTGGTTTTATTCTACTCCGACGAGTATCAACCATCTGGTTGATACTCGTATTGATTGAGTAGTACTAGAATGTCGTTTCTATTTTACGGTTTTTTGTAGGTGCTACAATGGAAAGTCAAACAGAGTTGTTACTACAACGACGCCACAACACGATTGGTAAGTACTCGCCATTATTTTATGAGCAGCCGATTCATCTTGCTCGTGGCGAAGGTGTTTGGTTATACGATGCAGACGATAACAAATTTTTAGATTGTTATAACAATGTACCGCATGTAGGTCATTGTAACCCAAGAGTGGTTAATGCCATCACTCAACAAGCCAGTACGTTGAATATTCATACTCGGTATTTGCATGAAAATATTGTTAATTACCTTGAGCGATTGACCTCTACATTTGCAGAACCTCTAAATGCAGCGATGCTGACATGTACGGGCAGTGAGGCAAATGAGCTTGCACTGCGCATGGCGCGATTCATGTCGGGTTCTCAAGGCATTATTGTGACCGATGCGGCTTATCATGGGAATACCGAAGCGGTTGGTGAGTTGGGTACAGGCTTTATGCCTGAAGCCAAAGCGACAAAGCGCGTGCGCTCTTTTCCTATTCCAGATACCTATCGTGGTCTTCCAGATGTACCACCAGAAGCACTAAAAGACGCTTACCTTAAGCATATCGAAAAAGCGATTCAAGCCTTCCAAGAAGAGGGACTTGGTGTGGCTGGCATGTTGGTGTGTCCCGATTTCGCCAATGAAGGTTTGTTAAATATTCCAGAAGGGTTTCTCGAAGACGCTGCAGAAATGGTACGTGCTGCGGGCGGCTATGTCATTTTTGATGAAGTTCAAGCCGGCTTTGGTCGCACTGGCAAGCATATGTGGGCACATCAGTGGTATGACGTTGTGCCAGACATTGTCACCATGGGCAAACCAATGGGTAATGGTTTTCCATTAGCTGGCGTTGTTTCTAACTTAGACAATGTGAATGCTTTCACCAAACACGCTATGTATTTTAACACGTTTGGTGGAACACCAGTTGCCTGTGCTGTTGGCAACGCTGTTTTGGATGCACTGGAAGAAGATAATTTATTAGAAAATGCTGTCAAGACAGGGCAATACGTCACTGAAGGTCTACTTAAGTTACAACAAGAGTTTGACTTAATCGGCGATGTGAGAAGTCGAGGCATGTTCTTTGGTGTCGAGTTGGTTCTAGACAAAACATTAAAAACGCCGGCAAAAAAACAAGCTAAGCAGATTGTCAATTTCATGCGTCATCATGGCGTCTTGATTAGTACGATCGGGCCTGATGACTCCGTTTTAAAAATCCGTCCCCCTATGCCATTTAAACCTGAGCACGCAGACATTCTGCTAGCCGCTCTGGCTAAGGCGTTCACTGCCGTTTCTGAAGAGGTATAAATATGACGAATCAAATCGATCCCCGTTTAGTACAGTTAACGGCGGCTGCCGAAGCGTCAATGTCACATTGGGGGCTAGAAGGCTCTACTTTAGACCTGATTAAGTTTCGTGAAAATGCGGTATACAAACTAACAACTAAAGAAGGTGAGCGCTTCGCATTGCGAATTCATCGCCCTGGTTATCATGATTATGCGGCACTGTATTCTGAACTTCAGTGGATGAGTGCACTGTCTGATTTTGGTATTGAGACGCCTGATGTTATTAAGACGAACGCAGGAGAATTGATGACCAAGGTGATCATTCCAGAAACCGGGGAAGATGTGTATGTAGACCTGTTTGGTTGGGTAGATGGTACCTCTCTTGGTGCAGAAGAAGGTGTTGTACCAACGGCTGAGGAAAGCCGAGTCATGTACCACACAATCGGAGAGATTGCCGCTCAGTTGCATAATCAATCTTCTACTTGGACTTTACCAGAGGGCTTCAAACGTCACTCTTGGGACTTAGAGGGTTTGGTAGGCGAAGAACCATTTTGGGGACGTTTTTGGGAGTTGGAATTACTGACTTCTGAGCAAAAAGCCAAAATAGAAGAAGCACGAGCAAAAGCCACTGAGATGTTACAAGGCATTGAAAAAACGCCTGACAACTATGGTTTGATACATGCCGATTTTGATCCTCATAACTTAATGATAGAGGGGGATAAGATACGCCCGATTGATTTTGATGATGCGGGATTTAGTTGGTATATGTTCGAGATTGCAACGGCATTATACTTTATGCAAACCGAGACGCATTATGAGGTTATAAAGGCCGCGACTATTGAAGGTTATCGTTCTAAGCGTGAGCTACCGGAAGAAGAGCTCGCATTGCTTGATTTGTTCTTGGTATTACGTAGTTTCACCTATCTTGGATGGATTCGTAGTCGTCAAGAAACGGATACGGCAAAAGAGTTAGCTGGTGATTTGATTGAGCGTGCGATGAATCAAGCCAATCAGTTTTTAGAGTGGGCCGATAAATATCAAACCACCCAGACTAATTGAGATAAAAGAGTGTAGGCTGTGATAATGAAAAAATGGGTTGTTATACAAAACAACCCATTTTTTTATGTCATTTTTCACCAGTAAGGTAGATGCCTTTAAGCACAAAGTATTTATTCAGTTACTACTCACTTCGTTCCAAAGCAGCTAACGGCACGGCTGGGCTCAATAACGATTTTTATCTGCTCCCAGACCAGTCTCATTGCTTGAATAATCTACTCTTCCCTGACTGTCAGAATGTCATCCACATTATTTTGTATTAATGGAGAAATTCTTTCTGCTGCTTTATAAATATCTTGAATTGTCGGTAAATTCATCATTAATTCCCCTCGTGAATGTTGAGCAGTTTTTCAGCAATGAAAAGGTCTTGAAGCGCGATGCCTGAACTATCAAAAATCGTGATGTCATTCGCTGACGTTCGTCCAGTGGATGTAGCGTTAATCACTTGCCCAATGTTGGTTATATTGCTGTTGCTCGTATGTTGAAGTTCGCCAATCTCAACCGATTGTTTGGCGAAGTCGCAAAACAATAAGGCGTTTGAATACAGTTCGACAGGAAGTTCCTGTTTGCCTTTCTTATCCGCTCCCATGGCTGAGATATGGGTGCCAGGTTTTACCCACTCGGCGCGAAACAAGGGTTCGTTTGAGGTGGTTGCAGTGACAATAATGTCAGCGCTCATACAGGCGAACTGGGCATCAACGGCTTTGGCATTTAGTCCTTTTGCTTTTAACCTTTCGACAAAAATATTGGCCTTCTCACTAGAGCGACCAACGACGAACACAGAGTTAATTGATCTCACATTACAAACCGCCATGGCTTCATATTCCGCTTGGTGACCCGTTCCAAAAATGGCTAAGGTGGTTGAGTCTTTTCGAGCTAAGTAATCAACGGCGACGGCATCTGCGGCGGCTGTGCGATAAGCGTTTACCGCACTGGCTTCAATGATGGCTTTTAATGCGCCTGTTTCTGGGTCAAGCAAGAAAATTGTTGTGCCATGGCAAGGTCGGCCTAGTGACGCATTGTTTGGCCAATAGCTTCCGGTTTTCCAACCGACAACCTTATCGGTACAAGCGGCTTTCAGGGAAAATACGGTATTTGGGGCGGCACCACCTGCATTGACGACAGGAAAGAGTGTCGCATTGTCGGAAATAACGGCCGTTAACGCATTTTTAATAGCGTCATAGGCCAATTCGTGTGTGATGAGTTTGGATGTGTGTTCTTCATTAAGATGAATCATATTACCAGCCTTGTATGCGGTTCCAAGTTTCGTAAGTGTTTTCTAGATGATCAAAAACATGATAAGACGTGTGCATGGACGTCGTTGCACAAGCGTGATTCGGTAAAATGTGTAACCGTGTTCCTATAGGGAAGTCATCGTGATTGATGGCTTGCGCAGTTGCACTTGCAACAATGCCATGCTCCTGATTAGCGCTTATGACCTGCATGTGACCTAGTAATTGGCTATCAGAGTTTGCAACAAGGCCATAGCCGCAATCTTTAGATTGCTCAGCAGTACCTTTGTCTGCAGATAGTGCCATCCATCCTGCATCAATAAATAGCCAGCCTTTTTCTCTGTTGTGTCCTATAACCGTTGCCACAACCGTAGCAGCAATATCATTTGTATTGCATACCCCGATTCCTGTCATGACCAAATCAAAAAAAGTATAAACACCTGCTCTTACTTCGGTGATGCCTTCTAATTCCGTGTAATTATGTGCGGTTGGTGTTGAGCCAATGGACACAACTTGGCAGTTAATGTCGTGTTCTAATAGCTTTTTAGCGGCTAAGCGGGCTTGATCGACTTCATTTTGTGCGGCTTGTTGCAGGCTGGTTTTATCGACGCAATGATAGGACTCGCCAGCATGGGTGAGAATGCCAAAAAACCTTCCTTGCCCTTGGTTTAAGGTATCTGCAATGGTGATCAGTTGTGGGTCATTTGGTGCTATACCTCCTCGATGTCCATCACAATCAATTTCAATTAAAACATTGATAGAGCAATTGTTATTTTCACAGTAGCGATTAATGCTTAGAGCTTGATTTAGGCTATCAAGAATGACCATCACGCTAGCGCCTTGTTTATTAAGGGCGTGAATTCTATCCAGTTTGTCTTCCACTATACCGACTGCGTAAAGCACATTTGTGTATCCTGTTTCGACTAAGGACTGGGCTTCTTTTATCGTTGAAACGGTAATAGGGCTCTGTTTATCGGTTAGTAAATACGGCAATGCCTCTATAGAGCGGATGGTTTTAAAGTGGGGGCGTAGATGTGTATTGAAGCCGCTTAGGATCCTATTAAGTCGCTTAATGTTATGTAGAAATTTTATTTTATCGACAGCTAAAAAGGGGGTGTCCAACGCTCGCTTTTTTTTATCGAGGTCGTGTTTTGTTTTTACTTTCATGTCAGTTTCAACCCTATGTGATGATTAGGCTGTAGTATTTGGTGAAAGTGGTTTAAAGTAAATTAACCTAGAATTACTAATTAGTTAAGTTGAAACTTAATGATAACAACGGAAGATTTGTCTTTTTTACTGGTACTTAGTCGTTGTAAAACTATGGCTGAAGCGGCTCGTGTGCTGAATGTAAGTGCTCCCTCAGTGACGTTAAGGGTTCAGCATATTGAGAAAAAATTAGCTGTGCCTTTGGTGCAGAGACCGTCTCGAGTAGTTAGCTTGACCGATGAGGCTAAGTTGCTAGTGGAGAAGGGAGAGCTAATTTTAGAGCAGATTGATGATTTACAAACACAGCTTAATGATGTGAGAGCGCATGTAGTAGGTAAATTAAGAGTACTCGCGCCACTGGGTTTTGGTAATGATTACGTAGCTAAATTATTAGCTAAATACAAAATAAACCACCCTGGATTGGAAATTGAGTTAGAGCTATCAGATAACCCGAATTGGTCTGCTCACCATAAATGGGATGTGATTATCTATATTGGAGAGCTGAAAAACTCATCTTTGAAAATGATTCCATTAGCGCGGAATAAGCGTTTTATTTGCGCTTCTCCTGATTATCTGAAGAAAAATGGAGTCCCCCAAACGCCTAAAGACTTATTAAGTCATACCTGTATTGCTCTGCGAGAAAACAATGAAGACGTTACACTTTGGGACTTCAAAAACCTTGATGGTGAACATTCCTCGATTCGTATTCATCCAAGCTTGGCAAGTAATGAAGGGCGTGTGGTTAAAGACTGGGCTCTTTTAGGATTGGGTATTATTATGCGATCGGAGTGGGATGTAACGCCAGAAATAAAGCGGGGAGAATTAGTACAATTACTTTCTAGTTATCAGTTGCCTGATGCTGATATTGTTGCTCTGGTGAGCAGTGGGAAAAATGAACGCTCAGCACGAGTATCAGGCTTTATCGATATGTTAAAGACATCATTAAGTCTATCCCCATGGAAAAAGGCCTAGATAAAAAAAGACCCCGAACGAATCTTTCGGGGTTAAAGGGAGGTGAATCAGAATAGAAAAGGGCAGTTATAAACAAGCGCTTAATTTTGGTCGGTTATTAAACCAGGGTTGTGCGGCTTCGAGTTGGGCGGCAAGAGAGAAAAGGGTTTCTTCATCGCCAAACCGTCCTGCGAAATGAGCGCCAATTGGTAAGCCATGTTCCGTCCAATAAAGCGGAACTGACATAGCAGGTTGTCCTGTGGCATTGAAAAGACACGTGTAGGGCGAATAGCTGTGATAATTCTGAATCATATCATCAGCAGACTTGCTCTCATCCATCACGTCCAGCGTGCCAATGAGTACCGGTGGTTTAGCAAGTGTCGGTGTCAAAATGACATCATAATCACTCATGTAATTCGCGAAATTACGGCCTAATGCATGCATGGATTCAATGGCTCTTACGTATTGAATCGCACCTATGTCACCCTTTTCACGAATCATTATGCGTGTATGAACTTGCAACTCTTCTAGAGACACTGGCTTGCCACGCATCTCTCCCAAAAGTTCGACATAGTTTTTAGTATTAGTGCCGATGATATCGAAACACTGATCAAAGAACTGATACAAATCGACAGGTAAGACAGTTTGAGTCACCTTATGTCCTAGGCTTTCACACAGTTTTGCGGCATGCCTAACAGCGGCCAAAGACTCAGGGGAACTTGGCCATGGATCCATGCTTTCCACTAATGCGATACGCAGTGGGCGAACGGGCGTCTTTGTTGCCTCGAGAAATGACATGGATTGACCTGGTGATGCATAGGGCGCACCGAGATCCATGCCTGCAGTCAAATCCATTAAGGCAGCGCTGTCTCGCACCGAAAGAGAGATGGCGTGAGCCGTACCGAATCCTCCCCAACCTTCACCTACTAAAGGACCATTTGGCATACGGCCACGGCTTGGTTTCATGCCAAAAAGGCCACAGCAAGAAGAGGGGACTCGAATAGAACCACCGCCGTCATTAGCGTGAGTAAAGGGTACGACGCGAGCGGCAACCAGAGCGGCTGAACCACCACTTGATCCGCCACAGCTGTGGTCGGTATTCCATGGGTTACGGGTTGGGCCAAAACGGGTGGACTCGGTCGTGTAAGAGGCACCAAATTCAGGGGCTGTACTGGTACCAATAAAAGTACAGCCAGTTTTGCGCAAACGGCTAACAAGGTTGTCGTCCATGCCTGGGCGTGCTTCACCGAGCGCATGTGAGCCATTTGTCATGCGGGCTTCCGCTACAGGTGCAAACAAGTCTTTGACAAACGTTGGAACGCCAGAAAATAGGCCATCATTTGGCGTTGCTTGTCGTGCAGAATCGTAGAGTTTTTCTGCGATAGCGTTAATTTCTGGATTCACTTTCTCAGCGCGTTCAATACAGCACTCTAATAACTCAGTGGATTTGATATCGCCTTTTTTAACGAGTTCAGCGAGACCGATTCCATCATGGGTGTCGACTAAGTTGTGTATGTCTTTCATAAAAATATCCACTTAGAAAAGGGGCAACATAGTGTTGCCCGGTTAAGATTTTTAGCTAAGGTAAAGAGCTTTCTGACTCTGGACTTGAGCCTTTATTGCTTAGGAAAATACTTGAAATGACCCACAAAGCAGCAACAACAAAGCCAGCAATAGCGAGGCTGTAAATCGTGCCACGAAGATCAGAGCCAGTTGATAAAATAATGCTGACAATGATCGGGCTTACAAATTGGCCAAGATACAAACTGGATGTGAAAATCCCCAAACCACGACCGCGTACTTTTGCAGGAAGGATGTTCATTGTTGCGGCCATGATATTAGGTACCATTAGACCAGCACCAATACCTTGAATCGTTACTGCAAAAAGTACTTGTTGGTACGTCGTTGCATTGGAAAGTAGCCATAGTCCTGTACCAACCAAAGCAAACAGTATGGCGTTGCAAAGATTAAGTCCGAATAGGCGACGCAATACAGGCCAAAGGATTGAACCTATTAGGGTTGCAAGTAAGCTTAATCCCGCAGACATACCTATTTCGGTTGTGGATGTCACTCCCATTTGAACCAGTAAAGTAGGCGTTTGAATCGGAATCACAAAGTTCAGCACCATACCGCCCAGTATCATTAAGTAGCTGATGATAAGTGGAAACATAGCAATTTTTTCTGCTGATGCAGGTACGCCCGAGAAGGCTTCCGCTTCATCCGTCCTTGATTCTTTGCTTGGCTCCCAAAGTACTTTGAGCATAAACGGAATGAGTAATAACGGTAGAAGGTAGAGATAAAACGGTGTTCTCCACGATTCTTCACCCAGTACTCCACCAATAACAAAAAACAAGGAGCCAATTAATCCGATGGCTATCACTTGGAAATTGACAAACTTCATCCTCTCTTCACCAAGCCAATAATCGGCAATTAACGTAGTACAACACGTCATAATGGCGGCCTCAGCACAACCGAAGAGGAGGCGAGAGATTACAATGCTATTTAAGTCGCCTAAAATAGCGGGTACAAAACCGAAGAGTGCGTATAGGAACGTGGCTATAACAAGTAATTTCTTACGACCAGCTCTATCTGCTAACCAGCCCGCTAAGGGCGCACAAATGGCAATTGCTAATGCAGGACCTGCAATGGCTAAGGGTACTAGGGTGGCTGCATCAGGCGTGGTTGGCCCGAATTCTGCCCCGATTTTGGGTATCATGGGAGCAACCATGACAGAACCCATAATAGTAAGGCTACTACCCAGTACAAGGATAAGGCCTTCCTTACTTCCTGAAGCTTTTCTCGGTAATGATTGATCAATAGACATAACAATTACCTCTTAGAATGATTGTGAAACACGTAAAGCTAGGTTGTAACCTTGTGCTCGGTTAGACGTTTTAAATTCTTTGTAGGCATGGAAAGAAACCATAGGTGATCCAGGTTTAAAGTAGGTTATCGCCGGTCCAGCAGCTAAGGTTTCTGCACGATTGCCATCTACGATTGCTTGACCAGTATAGCCAGAGTAAGTTTTGTCATCCGTTAACTGACGGTAGTAGTAACCGCCCAACCCCAAAGTCCACTCATTGACGTGTTGTCCAACAGCAAATTCGTGACGATATTCGATACCGTTTTTATAGTCTGTGTCTGAGTTTTTCGTATTGATGTCGAGCTCAAAGCTGGAAGACACTTCAAAACCTGTGTCAGAAATGTAGCTGACATTATAAATAGGCGAGAAAGCCCAATGATTTAAGCCAGGAGAAACCAGACGATCTTTATCATAATCACCTGTTGGGGCCTGAATCTGGAATTGTGCGTTCATAGCTAAGTTTGGAGACAAGTTCCACTGTAGGATCAATGGTGTGACCTGTATGTCTGCTTGTTTTGTAATATCTGCACTTCGGTCGATCGAAGCGACGGGTACTTTTAGAGATGCGTCCATACTGAAGAAAGGTACAACTGTACTAAAGCCATACTTAGCACCGAAAATTTCGTGATTGGTCATTTTTATATAAGCTAAACCAAGGCTGAGTACGTCTAGCGAAAAGTCAGTGCCGTTGTCATTACCAGCGGCATTTCTGCTCGAATCAGAGCTATAGTAGGCAGTACGTAAACCAAAGGCGCCAACATCCGTTGCTGGTGGCATAAACCCTGCCCCGAAGTCATAAACACCCATCGCTGTAGTTGGCGCACCGTTTTCAGTTGCTAATGCCAAATTTGGTACTGCGAATAAGGTGGCGCCACCCATGGTTGCTAATAGTAGTTTGTTTTTAAGAGTTTTCATTTTTTGTTCCCTATATGTAATTATTTTGTCTCTTCAGACTACATAGCGGTGCAAAAAATGTGTTAGCCGAAATTGGCAAACTTACTATTGATTTCGTTTAAGGGTGTCCGACGGAAGCTCTCCAAATAGTTGTTTGTAGTCATTTGCAAAGCGGCTTAAGTGCAAAAAGCCCCATTTTGCCGCAATATTTTGCACTTGTTTGGTGCCATCTTGCATTAATAATTCACGATGCACGGAATTGAGTCGAATGGTTCTTAGGTAAGTGACGGGATTGATTCCTAGCGTTTCCTGAAAACAATATTGCAGCTTTCTGCGGCTGGCTCCCACGTTATTGCACAAGTCAACAATCGAAGGGGCGTCGTTGATATTGGCTAGAACATAGTCTCTTGCTTTATCGACAATACGCTTTCGTGCTAAAGAGGTTAAATATTGGACTTCCTCTTCATTAACTAGCTCGAGCAAGTTCTGCAGTAAGGTGTCTCTTATTCCTTTTCGAATTGCTTCGTGTTCTAACAGCGCCTGAGTGTTATTTGGTGTCATCACTGTTTTCAGTAGGTTCAGTAATTCATCCTGATTGCTTATTTTGTCTAGCCCATAACAATGCGCTGTATCCGATATATCAAGGATAATATTTTGTCGATCAAGTGCGTTTTGTAAAAGATCTTTTTCGGCATTAATGCAAATTACATCTAGGTTTGCTGGCGTCTTAATTTCTGGAAGGTTTTGCCAGTTAGATACCAGTAAATTCGATGGATTGAAGATATGTCCCTCGCAGTATAGATTTTCAACGACGGGGGTCAAAGGTAGGGTAAACATGATGGTGTCAGGTACTGACTCACCACTTTTAATTATCGCCTGGTTAGACTTGTCTCTGATTAGCTGCATGCCAGCTAAGTTGAGCTCTGTAATGCTTCCTGCAAATTGTCCTGCGGATATTTGGTCATAGCGGACCTTCCATCCCGACATGTTTCCTGCATGTTCTTCAATATCAATGGTCTCTTTAAATGAAAGAGGAGATTGAGATTGAATTTCAAAAGCACTATTTTGGAGCATAATTTTCACCCTGAATAATTTTTATTTGAATTTTTTAATGGGGTAATGCAAAGCATGTACCTTTTAAAAATCGGGTTAAAGCATTTTTGCTAAAAACGGATACTCAGTTTCTAAGATCTTTTGATAAAAGACTATTTGGGTCTTTTAATCAGTATAATTGTTTTATTTAATCCATCCTGTTGATTAACAAATATCATCATAAAATAACGCTATAGATACCTCAGGCACTTCGATGAGAAGGCCTGAGGTCTAATGCTGCTATGTTTTAACAACTAAGCAATGGAACTACAGATATATTTCATTTCTAAATAATCTTCGATTCCGTACTTAGAGCCTTCACGGCCAAGTCCTGATTGCTTCACACCGCCGAAAGGGGCTACTTCATTTGAAATTAAGCCGGTGTTATGACCAACCATGCCGTATTCTAGCGATTCTGATACGCGAATCATGCGAGCATGGTCACGGGTAAAGAAGTACGCGGCTAGGCCAAAAATAGTGTCATTCGCCATCGCAATAGCTTCCTCTTCCGTATCGAATGGGAAAAGTGGTGCCAGAGGGCCAAAAGTCTCTTCTTGAGCAACGTTCATTTCAGGTGTTACGCCCGTTAGAATGGCTGGTGTGATAAATAGTCCACCTAAACGATCACCACCATGCACTAAGGTCGCGCCTTTGCTAACGGCATCCTTAATGTGTTCTTCCACTTTCAAAATGGCTTTTTCTTCGATCATAGGGCCAATGTCTGTGCCTGCCTCTGCACCATTACCCACTTTTAATGCTTTAACTTTCTCTGTGAGTTTGGCAGCAAACTCGTCGTAAACGCCACGTTGAACCAAAATACGATTGGCACAAACGCAGGTTTGTCCCGCATTACGGTATTTAGAGGCCATTGCGCCTTCAACCGCTTTATCAAGATCTGCGTCGTCAAAGACGATGAAAGGGGCATTGCCGCCAAGTTCCAAAGATACTTTTTTGATGGTGTCAGCGCATTGCGCCATTAATAAACGGCCTACTTCTGTGGAGCCTGTGAAAGACAGCTTGCTCACTACATGACTATCAGTCAGAACTTTGCCAATCTTACTAGCCGAACCGGTTACAACTTGAAAAACTCCCGCTGGGATACCGGCACGTTGGGCTAATTCCGCCAATGCTAACGCCGTAAGAGGGGTTAGATCTGCAGGACGAACAATCATCGAGCAACCCGCTGCCAAAGCCGGAGCGGCTTTTCGCGTGATCATGGCAGCAGGGAAGTTCCAAGGCGTAATTGCTGCGGTAACACCGATAGGTTGACGAATAACGGTTAACCTTTGGTCTGCTCGTGGCGCTGGAATCGTATCGCCATAAATGCGTTTGGCTTCTTCAGCGAACCATTCAATAAACGAGGCGGCATAAGCAATTTCGCCTTTTGCTTCTGCAAGCGGTTTGCCTTGTTCCGATGTCATTAGTAAGGCCAAATCATCTGTATTCTCAATCATTAGCTCAAACCAACGACGCAAAACAGCAGAGCGTTCTTTAGCAGGTAAAGCGGCCCATTTCTTTTGGGCAACTTTGGAAGCTTCAATCACTGCAGGGATTTCTTCAGGAGAAAGGTGAGGAATCTCAACAATGGTTTCGCCCGTTGCTGGATTGGTGACTGGGTGTGTGGTTTTCGCTTCAGCTTCAACCCACTCACCATTAACTAAGCAGCGAGATTTAAGAAGGGACATATCCTTTAACATGAGTATCACCTATGTGTTGGTCAATAAATAAAGTGAGACCTTCGCTCGCGACGTCGTGTAAAGGTCTCAAAGTGAGTTATTTTTTATTAATCTCGTCTCTATTATTAAATCTTAAAGGATTAAAGTAAATAGATTAACATGTTAACTATTTTGTTTTGATTAAATAGAACGTTTTGTATGGCCACAGAAGCCATGATCTTGACCTTTCTTACTAACTCATAAAGCCACTGGCTGCTTATGAGTTTTATGCATATGCCCAGTGAGTACGACTCATTTCTCAGCTGGTTAGCAGAGTTTTACTCTTAAGATTCTTCCTTATATTTCATTATAAAAATAATACCTTGGAGGTTCTAAGTGAATAAAGAAACCGTAACGAGTTCCAATGTAAGTTTCCCTAATAGTGGCAACACAAGACAGCTTTTCATGAGTGGCTACGAGTACTCAAAATTGTCTGAAGATCTTTTTGAGGAGTGACTGTTACATGTTAAGCAAAACCACTCAAACCTTGTTTCTCTCACGTTAAAACCTAAAGAGGTCAGAAAAATGAAACTCACTCATATTTTGAAAGTAGCTACGTGCGCTGCGGTAATGACAATACCAGGAATTGCTTTAGCCGATTGGACGCCGAATGGTCCTGTGACATTAGAAGTTGGCTTTGGTGCTGGCGGTAGTACTGACACGCTAGCTCGCGCAATCGCTACTCAAATGGAAGAAAATACTGGCTGGAATATCATAGTAAAAAATAAGCCAGGCGGTGGCGGTATTGCCATGTTTTCATCTCTGGTTTATCAAAAAGCGGATGGCCGCACAATCGGTATGGGGGTCACAATTCCGACACTGATTAATCTGGCGGAGCGTGGCGATACGCTTCCTTTCTCGACAGACAGTTTTGACTACTTAGCGACTGTTGTGGTTGCGCCACTTGCCGTCGTGGCACCAGCCGATGCCCCATATAATACGATTGGCGAACTTATTAAGTATTCGAAAACACATGATGGCGCACTGGTTGGCTTTGATGGTGGAGAGATGCGTTTGATGATGCAGGCCATCAATAATACCGAAGATGCCGATTTTGAGCTGGTTAGTTATAAAAGTGGCGCAGAAATTATTCAAGGTTTGCTGGGCGGTCAATTGCAGGCAGGTTGGGGCGCGGGTGCGCATATCCAATACGTTGAATCGGGTGATCTAAAAATGCTTGCTGTTGGGACGAAGACTCATCAGGGCTACTCACCTGAAACCAAGTCATTCATCGAACAGGGCTATCCTTATTCCGCTGAACCTTACTTCTACTTGGCCGCGCCTAAAGGGCTAGAGCCAGAGGCTAAGGATGCCTTAGCCAAAGCGCTTGATGAAGCAATCAACTCAGATGCTTTAACCAAGCTCATTAGCAACGTTATGCAGACAACGCCAACTAATCTAGGGCCACAGGGCACAGAAGACAAGCTGGTAAATGGCCTTACTGATATTACAGCATTGCTCAAAGCGTCGGTATTTAAGTCAGAAAACTAAGAAATATGACCGCTGGTGCTTGATAAAGCCCGGCGGCTTTTTAAGGGGGGAACATGTCTTTAGAACGTATCGTGACAGGGGGCATTTTGGTCTTTGGCCTCACTTTTCTGTTTCAAGTGATGCCTCAACAGGTGGAAACGGTATCTTACGGTCGTATTGTTCCTGCCACTCTTCCTACAATATTGTTGTGGATTATCGTCGGAGCATCGTCGATACAATTGATAACGCTGAAAGATAATGTTGGCTTTAATGGTCGTGTTGTTTTACGCACAGTCGTTCTTTTAGCATTGATGGTAGCGACTGCTTGGTTGATGAAACTCTTTGCATTTGAATATGTTGCTCCTATTTTTGCGCTTCTGATTATGCTTTTCATCGGTGAGAGGCGTTGGTACTGGTTGTTGCTCGGCGGTATTTTGATTCCATTGGGGGTCTGGTTGCTTGTAGAGCAGGTCCTCGGTAGAGCTTTGTCATAAAGGAACCATTATGGTTGATTTCAATACAATACTTGCCGGTTTGGGTGATGCGTTTACTCTGACCACTATCCTTTTCGTTTTGTCCGGTGTGGTTCTTGGACAGTTCGTCGGCGCTATGCCCGGGAGTAGTCAAGAAATGACTATCGCGATCGCTATTCCTTTTACCTTGGTATTTGCGCCTTTATCCGCCATTGGTTTCCTGATTGGAGTTAATAAAGGTGGGCTGGTGGGGGGAGCTATTCCGGCAATTTTGATCAATATGCCTGGTACACCAGACGCCAGTGCGACGGCGTTTGACGGCTATCCGATGACGAAAAAGGGGAAGCCACTTAAAGCGTTAAAAATGTCGCTCTATTCCTCGGTTAGCGGTGATACGCTGAGCGATCTGGTTTTGATTACCGTGGCAGCGCCGTTGGCGGTTGTCGCATTAAAGATGGGGCCAGTTGAGATATTTGCGTTGATTATTATGGCTTTTGCGTTGATCTCTGGACTGATTGGTGCATCGGTGACAAAAGGCATCATCGCGACCGCTTTGGGGTTGCTTGTCTCGACGGTCGGTCTTGACCCAGAGCACTCGACACCTCGATTTTTGTTTGGGTTTACTGATTTGTATGGCGGTTTTCCTATTTCATCGGTTGCGATTGGGTCGTTGGCGGTATCTGTCATTATCGCTCGCCTTGCTGGAATGACAGGTGGTATGCGGCCCGCATTGCATATTCCCCGAAATCAGACCGATGATCAAAAACGGGTGAGTTTGGCTGAATATTTATCTTGTCGTTTTGTGTTGTTGCGTGGCGCACTGATAGGAATCTGTATCGGCATTGTACCGGGGATTGGGTCGACCGCGGCCGCTTTTATGAGCTATGCCTCGACGAAACAAGCGGCTAAAGATCCTGAAAGCTTTGGTAAAGGGGATCTTCGCGGTATTGCAGCGACAGAGTCGGCCAATTCGGCTGTTGGTGGCGCCAGTTTGATCCCATTACTAACGCTGGGTATACCGGGGAGCGTCTCGGCTGCTTTGCTTATTGGTGCCTTTATGATTCAAGGATTACAGCCTGGGCCGTTATTGTTCGAAGAGCAGGGGCAACTCGTCTACGGATTATTTGGCGCCATGATGATAGCTAACGTTTGTAACCTTATTTTTGGATTATTTGGACTGCGCTTATGGGCAAAATTGATTACGGCCCCTGAGTCGATAGTGTTTTCAAGTGGGCTTGTGCTATGCATGGTTGGGGTTTATCTGTCTACTGGTGGTATGTTCGGTGTCTATGTCATGCTGATGTTTGCCGCAATAGGTATGATAATGAACGCATTGAACTATCCGATCGTCATTTTTGTCATTGCCTATTTTCTCGGACCGCGGTTTGAACTTGCCTTAGGCCAAACTGCGACTATTCTTCGTGGGGATATCACGAATCTCATTAATCATCCGATTGCTGCTGCCTTGTTGCTTATGTCAGTTTTTTCAATTTACTGGTTAGGAATTAGATCCTCAGTTAAGAGTGGGAAGCAATAAGAAGACAATAAAAGCTAAAATTGAGTTTAATCGGAATTGAAGTTCAGGGTATTTTCTATCAGTGTAAAAGGCGTTTTTAATGTGTTTTGGTATCAAGTGGTTTCGCTATAGGCAAAGTGATATTGTTAAACCTTATTTCTTTTTCGGAAAGAGAGTTTTATGGAGCGCTTAAACCTCAACTTGTTGCGAGCTTTAGCGGTACTGCTTGAGCAGCGTAATGTGACAAGTGCCGCGAAAATTTTGCATTTGACGCAATCTGCTATTAGCCGACAGTTGGCACAGTTGAGGGAGTATTTTGGCGACCAACTTCTGGTAAGAGAAGGTAATGATTATTTACTGACGGCGATGGCCCAACAGCTAAAGCCCAGATTGCAGGACTTGCTTAATCAGATCGATAACTTGCGTCAACAGGAGGCTTTTGACCCTTCTTTGTGCCAGCGACGTTTTACGTTTGCTTGTACAGATTATGTGGCTAATTTCATTTTTCCCGACATCTTGTCTTCTTTGCATCAACAACCTAATCAAATCGATTTAACCTTTAAAACGTGGCAATCCGATTGGTTAGACAGTCTAGGATCAAAACCAATTGATTTTGTCGCTACCATGATTAATCAAGTACCGGATAATCTTTATGGTATTCATTTAGGCCGAGACGAACCTGCTTTGTTGCTGCGCAAAGATCACCCATTATTACAAAAAAGTGATCTTAGTCTAGAACAGCTGCTAGCGTATCCGTTTGTTAGTATTACCATTGGTGGCGATAAGGATAGTTTCTTTGATATAGAGTTGAGCCGTTTGCATAAACAAAGGCGCATTGCGTTTGAAGTGCCTTTTTATACGTCCGCTTTTAAGGTGATTGCAAGTACGGATATGTTGTTGGTCGCACCTAAGCACATAGCGCTAAGGGCTGGTGAAATTTATGACTTAACCCATTTAAGTTTGCCTATGGATAATATCCCTGAGCATAATTACTATGTGCTATGGCACAGTATTCACCAACATGACAGTGCTCATAGGTGGCTTCGGGAAATTATCGCTGATCAAATGTGTCGTTCTATTTACTCGCCTAGAGGCATGACATAATTCCATCTTATTGATTTCTTAATAAGTCATTCTATCTTCATTCACACAGAGCGAATTATTGCTCTTGCCTCTTCATTACGCTAAGCCTTTATCTGGTCTCGGCAATCCTGAGCTCGGAGATTAAGTTATTGAAATGAAAAAAATCACAATAGCGAGGCTGACTAATAGCTTGAAGTTTAAACAATTTTAAGACGGCTGTGCATATGAATTTTCTGCACAGAACTTGTGAGCATTAATCATTTCTCAGAATGCCACCACAGTCCTACTCTTACTATTCTTCCTCATCAGGTATGAGTGTCTGACTTTTGATATGACAGTAACTACGCCTGCATTGCAACAACATTATAGGAAACAACATGACTATAGAAATGCAAAGTATCGGAATTTTAGAAAGAGCGGTGCATAAATTAGCCGAGGGTTACACAGATCTGCCTGAGTTTCAGACAGAATACGATCAACAACGTGCCGAAGAAGTCTTGCTGCAGGCAGCGGAAAAAATGTGGGATAACTATCCTTATCCACATCCATTGTACGCAGGACAAATGCTTAAACCGCCTCATCCTATTGCGCGTATGGCTTATATGATGGCCATGTGGATTAACCCTAATAATCATGCTTTGGATGGAGGTAAGGCCAGTTCGGCTATGGAAAAAGAAGCCGTTGCTGGAATTGCAAAAATGTTTGGCTGGCAAGATCATCTTGGACACCTTACTGGTGGTGGCACACTTGCTAACTTAGAAGCCTTATGGATTGCAAATCAGGTGCATCCGAGTAAGAAAATTGTCGCCTCACAACAGGCTCACTATACCCATAATCGTATTTGTGGCGTATTACAGATTCCTTTCGAAGCGGTCGCAGTAGATGACAACGCTCGTATGGATATCACCGCCTTAGAGGAAAAGCTAAAGCAGGGCGATATTGGTACGGTTGTAGTGACTCTCGGAACAACTGCAGTAGGTTCCGTTGATCCATTACCTGAAATTATTGCACTGCAAGATAAGTATGACTTTAGAGTTCATATTGATTCGGCTTACGGTGGTTATTACAAGTTAGTGGATATCTTGCCGTCTAATGTGTGTGATGCGTTTGCACTCACTCATTGTGTTGATTCTATTGTGATTGATCCTCATAAACATGGACTTCAGCCTTATGGGTGTGGTTGTGTCATATTCAAAGACCCAGAGGTGGGACGTTTTTATAAACACGATTCACCTTATACTTACTTTAGTTCAGACGAACTTCATTTAGGTGAAATCAGTCTCGAATGTTCTCGTGCCGGAGCGTCGGCTGTAGCATTGTGGACTACGATGCAAATGTTCCCGTTGGACGTTGGTGGTGAGTTTGCTAATGATTTAGCGAGCTGTCGTCGCGCGGCGGAAGCGCTTTTTTCTCGCTTAGAAAAGGATGATCGCTTTATTACGCCACTGGTTCCAGATATGGATATTGTGATGTGGGCACCAAAAGCAGCGACCACGAGTGAAATCTCAAGGTTATCTGAAGCGACATTTCATGCAGCAGAAGAGCAGCATTTGTATTTGGCTACCTTTAGTTTTCCATCTTATTTGATAAAAAAAGCATACCCAGATGTGGTTGTTGATAGTGAATATACGACTTGTCTACGTTCCTCTTTGATGAAACCTGAGCATGAGGATTGGTTAGATCTAATTTGGTCTATTCTAGATAAAGTTCAGAACGAACTATAACCTGCAAAATAGGTTTAAATGGTATGCAGGAAGGTTATGTTCGAGAGTATAACCACCTGTATGCCAATCGGTAGACACCTTTCAGTTTGCGCTTTACTCTGCCAGCGGCTATCCAGTTGCAATCTATTCAATTGATGTGTCTACTTGGCGGGAATTGAGGGTTGTTCGTCTTTGGTCAGATAAACCGAACTAACTCAGACTTTCGATTGATTCTTAGCTTTTTGAATGCTCTTTTTTTATAAGTGATGACTGTCGATTCGGACAACTCAAGATGATTACCGATTGATTTTGCTGTATGACCTTGAAGTATCATATTGCAGATCTGAGATTCGCGTTCAGAAAGGCCGGATGCCAGTAGGGATTTCATCGTTCCGCGTTGTTTACGTTCATCTCGAAAATGTTTTAACAACAATGAACCTATTAGGGAGGATATCGACTTCAGCGAGTCAAGTTGTTCTTCTGCAAAACTATGTTCTATTTTGCTGTAAAAGTTGATGTAAAAAATATGTTGGCTTTTTCGGTCCATCACCACAAATGAAAACTTAGTATCGAAGTTAGGAACATTAAAAAATCGCTGCCGATAAACGGGAGGAAGCTTTCTTTTTTCGAGTAGACGGCACGATGCCACGTCCATTTGGGAAAGAAGTGACTCTTTTAATTCTTTTAGCATAATGTCATCTAAATAGGCACCGTCCAAATATAGTGAAGCCAGCTCTACCCCTAGGTCAGGATGTTCTACATTATGTGCTAGGCGGCAGGTTGCATAATCGCCATTGGGGGAAAACTCAAACACCATGTACTGATCGACGTGAACAAGGTGTTTCATCATCTGAAAAAATCTAGGGTAAAATTCACCGCTACCGAGCTTGTCTATGCAGCCAGCAATCTGTTGGGATATATCTGGCCAGATATCTTGAGAGTTATGCATATACTCGTTGGACGTGCCTCATGTAGCCATTTCATCATTGTTCGTTAAGCATGCACCTCTATCAATTTATTATTGAAGAGGCGCTTTTTGAGTATTTATACCTGTGTTGGGATCATGAAACCATCAAAGAAATCCCTTAATCCATCAAACGCATTGAGAGGTAATATATTCGCAATATGCTGGTCTGGACGTACTACAATCATACAGCCTTTTGAGCGATTGATACCGCGTTGTTCAAATATATCGTTACCTTCTTCTGTATGGAACACCTTTTCGTAATCCCTTAGCCCGTATTTTCCTTTTGCTGGCCATAAGAAATTAGGCATATTTTCTATGGATAAATCTTGTTGCTGAAAGACAGCATAGACATCAATGACAGAGTCAATGTCGCTACTGCTTGAGGTGTATTTTCGGACAGGAGAAGATTCAGAGCGATCTAGAAAATCTATAAGCTTGTACGAATCTGAAGTGGTATCCATTGGATTTTGTTGATTTCCAAAAATGAAAATACGCCAGCGACCATCTGCTTTATTCAGATGTCCTAAATGTTGTCGTCTACCATCTGCAACTCGAATGGCGGTTGCTGAGTGGAAACGTTGGCCTATGATAAATCCGGTCGCCAAGTCTTGATGCGTGTGCCCTGTACAGATAAATGAAGCATCATATTGAATGGAGGTTCCGGCAATAAAACCGTTTTGTCTGGCAATGAATTTTTCAATATCAGCTGTATTGGTTTTGGCTTGTATAACACCGGACTTAGCAGTAGGTCGAGTTGCCACCAGACTGGACATTTTTTTATCTGCATTAATGAGTTGTTGCGCCACTTTTTGTCTTTCCGAAGAGTATGTTTGTAGCAATTTAGGCAGACTTTTACCCAATAAAACAGCTGCTAGCTTCCACCCCAAATTGAACGTATCTGGTAGTGAGGTATTTAGCCCCCATCCACCTTTTGGACTGTGTGTATGGCAGGCGTCACCTGCAACAAATGCACGAGGGATCAAACTTTCTGAATTATCAGCAGGTGTATCATCAAAGCGATCTGCTACTCGTTGACCAACCTCATAGATAGACCACCAAGCAACCTCTTTAACATCCATTTGATAAGGCGTCATAATGAGTTGTGCTTTTTCAATAATATCTTCAATGGTAAGGTTAAGATGAGATGCTCTTTGATCTTTCTCCAACAGGCCGAGTTCTACATATAGTCTGACTAGATAACCACCTTCACGGGGAACAAGCATTACGGCGCCGTTTTCTTTTGATTGGATAAAGCACTTCACTCTGATATCGGGAAAGTCTGTCACTAATAAAACATCCATGACTCCCCATGCTTTGTTGGCTGAGTCGCCTTCTAGCATTATTGATAGATTTTTACGGACAGCACTTCTAGCACCATCACAACCTACGACATATCGCGCTTGGATAGTCTCGACATTGCTTGATTGTGACATGTCGTTGCGTGCGAATTTTGCCGTAATAGGGTGGGCATTCAAATCTTGAGTAAGATTAGGGTCAACATGCAGCTCAAGTAGCCGACGATTGTAATGGGGAACAAGTTTCGTGATTGAATTTTCCATGCCTTCAAGTAATAAATCTTGTAGACGAGCTTGATTTACAACCCCATGGGAAAATTCGGAGAGCCCAATTCTTGCGTCAGGAACTTTGTGAGTACGTTTTATGTTCTCTGGTTGCTTATCGTCCGGCTCCCAGAAAGCATTTCTATTAAGCTGGTAGGTTTCCTTAACTAGCATTTCGCTACAATTAAATGCTTCCATGATTTCCATTGTGCGACAAGATATACCATCTGCCTGACCAAATAATAAGGGGCCGGACTTAAGTTCAACGATGCAAGTTGTAATATCAGAAAACTCCGACAGTTGCCTTGCCAAGGCTAGTCCTGCTGGGCCACAGCCCACAATTAACACATCGACTTTTTTGGGCAAGTCAACAATAGCTGGTGGAGCAGCAGGTAGTCGTACGGAATCTGGAACTTGATAGTTACCGGGCTTAAAACCATTTAGGTGATATTGCATCATATAATCCTTTTTTCTTATTAGTTGGCTGGTTCGTTTACTGATGAGGTAAAGAGTACGTGGATTAGCTAATGGGACATGTCATCTAAAAATGGGGGCTTAGTGAAACTTCATCAATCAGAATAAATAAGTTAACATGTTAATTATATTCTTAATGATGAGAGCGACCTATGAAGATAAAATTATCGGTTGTGGACCAAACGCCAGTCCACGGTTCCCATAGCAAAAGTGACGCCCCTTTACTAACGGTCGAGTTGGCAAAATTATGTGATGAGTTGAATTATCACCGTTACTGGGTAGCAGAACATCATGACAGTGTGCACTTTGCAAATCCTTGCCCTGAAATTTTAGTCGCGCATTTGGCCAGTATCACGCAGCGAATGAAGATAGGTAGCGGTGGCGTG
Source organism: Marinomonas rhizomae (assembly GCF_024397855.1). Lineage (NCBI taxonomy): Bacteria > Pseudomonadati > Pseudomonadota > Gammaproteobacteria > Oceanospirillales > Oceanospirillaceae > Marinomonas > Marinomonas rhizomae. Next base: position 3,071,147 of record NZ_CP073343.1, on the reverse strand, counting down.
ATGCTGTCTAATTACAGTCCGTTAAAAGTGGCTGAGTGCTTTTCTATGCTGGCATCACTTTTTCCTGGTCGTATAGATCTTGGTGTTGGGCGTGCTCCTGGTGGTTCCGCTATAACATCGGCCGCTTTAGCTTTTCCTAATAAAGCCTCTAATGGTCAGTTTTATGCAGAACAAGCGGATTTACTAGAAAGTTTTATTCATGGTTCTTTTAAGGAGGGGCATCCTTTTAGCACGATACATGTAATTCCCGAAGTGCAAGATGTACCAGATTTATGGATGCTAGGATCAAGTGGCGGCAGTGCTGAGTTGGCTGGGCAATTAGGCTATCATTTGGCTTTGGCACGATTTATTGATTCTGAAAACTGTCATCCACGTATTTTTGACGCTCATCAGAAAGCATGGCAACAGGCAGGGCATGAGCGAGCATTACAAAGGATGTTGGCTATTGCTTGTATTTGCGCAGAAACAGAAGAGGAAGCAAAATTGCGGGCAGGTACCGCCGTGTATCGTAAATTTGCTACTCAAATCGGCGAGCGGGAAGACTTTTTAACACCAGCTCAAGTGCGAGATAGGTATCACGCCATGCCCGTTTCTCATCAAGCTATGTTTGACCGTATTGAGGCCAGTTATACGATAGGCACATCAGAGCAGTGTTGGGCCGAAATGGAATCTCTGGCTGAGACATTTAACACTGATGAAATTTCTCTTGTTACCGTGACACATAGTCAAGCGGATCGTTTAGATAGTTACCGATTATTATCGAAGAATTTGTAAGCTTTAACACTCAAAAGGCAGTGCAAATGAAATAGGCTGAGAGATTGCCTATTTCATTGCGATTGAAGATCTATGTCACCATAAGCGTATGCTGAATAAAAAATATTAACTCTCTAAAGCAATAATATCGCTCAATAACCGACTGAGTTCTTTAAGCTTATCTTCTCCCAGTTTGTCTTTGAGCCGTTGGTAAGCCGCATCCACTTCAGGGCGGAATTCTTTGACAACTTTGTTGGCTTTAGAGGTGAGCGAAAGCAAGGATATGCGCTGATCAGTAGGGGATTTTTTGCGTTTTATAAAACCATCATCTTCAAAGCGCGTAATAATGCGCGTCAAACTAGGGCTAAGAATACAGCACAAATGCGCCAGTTGTTTTGCTTCTAATTCTTCATGATCATTTAAAACACGTAAGACTCGCCATTGTTGCTCAGTAAAGCCTGCTTTTTGGAGCACAGGCCTAAAAAAAGTCATGGATGATTCACGTGCTCTTAATAATTGCAGTGTCAGGGAGTCTTCTAATCTTTTCATGTAATCTCATTCATTCCTAAAAATATTGTCTTAAAGTATCAAATGCGCTTTCTAAATAGAATGCTAGCGCATGGGTCCGTGGCTATTTCATGGTTCTATTATTGTTATGGGTAACGGTTGCTAAAAGTGTACCGACTAAGATAGCAAAGGCAATCATGTGGGGTGGGGATCATTGCTGCAATCAATAACTTAACTTGTTAATTAGGAAGATATTATACATACATAAAAAAATCCCACGAGGGGATTTTTTTGCTTTTATCTTAAAGGTCAATGAGCCCTTGTTAATTAAGATAGCTGTTTTAGTAATTGATGTAACTGAAGTTTAAAACTGTTTAATTCGTCTTCTTTCAGGTTGGCAAAGATATCGGCTTGTTGTTGGTCTGATATCGCCCACAAGCGCTCAGCCATCTCTTGGCCTTTTTTAGTAAGTTCAAGGTCGCTGTTAATCAGCTCAAAGCCTTTTAGGCTTTCAACACCGTCGATGACATCAACCGATGGAATAGTTACCAAGTTAGTTAAATCATCAATGGTGATTCCAGCCGTGTCACTTAAGACAAGTAGCAATCGAGCTTCACTGGTGCTTAGTCCTGTTGCAGACTGCTTTGGCAGGTAGTTCTCTTGGACTTTTTGCAGCACTTTGTGCATCAGATAAATAGCACTGTCATGCAAACGTGCCAGTGTTTTATCTGATGCGACATTTTGAGCCGGTGTTTTAGCTCCTGTAAAAGGAATCGCACCAGCATAACTGCCTTGTACGTAAAGTAACGGCGCGCGGCCAAAGTTTTCAAACGCAACGACTTTGCCTATCATGATCCAATGATCACCACCGTCGACAACTTGGTATTTTTCGCATTGAAAATTAGCGGCTGTGTTTGTCAATAGAGGTGCACCACCGACACCATTTAGTGTCTTAATATTGGCAAATTTATCATCGCTTGGTTTCGCGAAATTATTGGATAAATCAATTTGATCTGCCGCTAAAATATTGACAGAAAAATGGTCTGCATTTTCAAAAATAGCATAACTGCTTGATGTTTTAACAATGCTCCATAGCACAAGAGGCGGATCAAGGGAGACAGAATTAAAACTGTTAGCCGTTACACCAACTTGCGTTCCATCAGAGGATTTTGCGGTAATAACGGTTACGCCTGTCGCAAAATTGCCAAGGCATCGGCGGAATTCTTTAGGGTCGAAGCTCATAATATTCTCTCTTATTCTTATGTATTTATTTCGTTTTTAAAGGGGGCAGATCCCTTTTAAATAATGCCAGTATCAGTTCAACATCAGTCTGGTGTTTAAGGTATCTGCCCCCTTTAAGGTGATTTATGAGGGCTTAAAGTAGGGATGGATCGGGTTCTAGGCCCATCAATTCACGCCCAAATATTTGCGCGCAAACGTCGTAATCTGTGTAAGCGTGGGCGCCAGTGATATGGCTATCACGGAATAAGCGTTGTGCTTCTTTATCCAGATACCAATGACTTGCGCCCATGCTGCTGAATAAACGATCTACAGCATCAATACACATTTTCACCACATAAGCTTGGTTGGTTCGCCATTCTGCTAATTTTGCTCGATCAGGATATTGATGAGCTTCAGCGTATTCGGCGTGTTCATCCCATGTTTTTTCCAAAAAAGCTCGAGCTGCCATGACTTGATGGGTGGACTCAGCAATTCGTAATAGCGCAGGTGTGGCAGTACCCACTTTGGCGCCTGTATAGGCACGAATTCGACCTTGAGTTGCTTCTTTAAATGCTTCTAGCATGCGCTCTGCTATGCCTAAGCTGATCGCAGAGAAGCCAGATGCAAAGTAAGGTCGGTAAGGGGCGTAAAAAATCTTACTATCTGGGTATAAACCAAAGCCGCCAGACTTTCCTTCCATCATATCTTTGGCTTTTTGGATTCTGTGTTCTGGTACAAATTTGTCACGTATGACCAGTGTTTTAGTGCCGCTGCCTTTCATCGCGGCAGCATACCAATCATCGTCGATACTGTAGTCAGTCGCAGGAATCAGTGCAAAGCAGTGGTCCTTTGTACCTTCTTTGTTTTCTCTTAGAAAACCGCAAAGCGCCCATTGGGCATGTTCACAGCCGCTGCTCCAGCGCATATCCCCCGTAAAAATAACACCGCCATCGGTTTCTTGATATTTGCCAAAAGGGGCAATGCTGCTACTGGCCAACATATCGGGATTGTCTTGCCAAACATCGTCTTGTGCCTGTTTAGGAAACAAGGCAATTTGATGGCTGTGAGTGCAAAGTAAGCTAAACGCCCAAGCCGTACTCGCGCACGCCCCAGCAAGTGCCGCAATACAGTCGCCAAACTCTGGTAAGGAGTTCTCATAACCACCATAGACTTTAGGCAGAAAGGCTTTGTGTAATCCTACTTTTTTGAGCAGTTCAATATTTTCAGTAGGTACTTTTCTAAGATCTTCCGCTTTGTCTGCATTGCTAGCGATTTCAGGAAGTGCTTTTTTTAGCTCTTCCAATAATGGATTTTGACGTTTCATGTGATGTGTCCTCTTATTTTTTTTGTATCGAGTTTTTACAGTATTGATATTTGATGTTTTTTAAGGAATGTGTTTTTCAGGCAAAACTTAGGACTTTTCTAGAAAAAAAGAAAAAAGGGCTTTTATAGTGATTCATAAAAAGTGCAATAAATAATTAAAAAACACTTGAAATTAGTGAACATGTTAACTAATTTAGGGGTAGAACAAGGTCACAAAATAATGAATATACGACTAGGCTGAGTTGTTCTCGTTTCAATGTAAGACCAGCTTAAATTGTTAAACGATAGGGATAAAAATATCCCTATCGGGACATAGAAGGCGCTTGCTTGAGGGTGTAGGTTTGATCTGTATTACTAAAAAGGAACGATAAAAATGAAAAAACAAATATCTTTTGCTCTAAAAGCGCTGGTCGCTTCAACCTTAGTTATTTCTTCATTGGCAAGTACGGTGACATTCGCGGCAGACTACCCGAATCGACCGGTTAAATTCATCGTTCCATTTCCTCCTGGTGATTTGGAAGATGTTTTGACACGCGTTATTGCTGAAGAAATGTCGAAAGAAACTGGCGTACCAGCGACTGTGGTTAACAAGCCTGGTGGCGGTGGTGTACTTGGTGCAACGACAGTGGCGCAATCTCGTCCTGATGGTAGTGTGATTGGTTCTTTTGTGGTGGATCTAGTAACAAGCCAAGTCGTAGGCGGGAATGCTCCGTACCCTGCTGATGCGTTTGTTCCAGTTGGGATTTTTCTAGATTATCCATTTGTTCTTGCCGTTAAATCGGATGCGCCATACAGCACATTGCCGGAGTTGGCTGAGTATGCAAAAACACACGATGTGTCTTTAGGTCACTTTGGTTATGAAGCGACGCCAACGGCTGTTACTTTTCAAGCCGCGAAAAAATTAGGGTTTAAATTTGCCTCCGATTCAGCCTTTGATGCATTAGATTGTTCTGCATTAGCCAATGGCGATGCTGATGTTATCAATACAACGACACAACAAATTCTTCCTTGCTTGGATTCAAAAGATGTGAAGGTTTTAACTTCTTTCACATTCCAGCGTCTGTCTATTTTACCAGATGTACCAACTTTGAATGAAGTAGCGGGTATTTCTCAAACCCTATGGAATGGTTTGTTTGTGAAAAAAGGCACTCCGCAACCTATTATCGACAAAATTGCGGCTATTGCCGAGACGGCCCTTCAGTCACCTGACGTGTTGAAATTGCAAGAGAATACAGGTGCGAGTGTGTACTGGACAAACTCGAAAAACGCACAAAAGTTGATCGAACTTGACTTCGAAAATGCAAAAAAATTAGTAGCTGAGAATAAATAGTTATTCATTTTTTGCACATCGTATTGCTCAAAATAAAAAGAATGGTGGAAACATGGCTTTAGATATTATTAATCCTGCGACTAAGCAAACCTATAAGTCGATTCAGACTTCAACAGTAGACGACGTAAACAGTGCTGTTGAAAACGCTAAGATTGCTTTTAAGCAGTGGAGTGCGAAATCTCACGAAGAGCGTACAGCAGCCTTACATAATGTTGCTAATGCCATTGAGGCGGCAGCGCCTGAGCTGGCTGCAATCATTACAGCAGAGCAAGGAAAGCCATTGTTTCTTGCTCAGTTTGAAGTGGGCGGTGCTGTGGGATGGACTCACTACAACGCAGATTTAACACTCGAACCAGAAGTGCTGGAAGACAGTGAAGAGCGTCGTGTTGAGGTGCATCGTATGCCCGTTGGTGTCGTTGCCTCCATCACGCCTTGGAACTGGCCTTTAATGATTGCCATTTGGCATATCATGCCAGCCCTTCGTGCGGGCAATAGCGTGGTGATTAAGCCTTCTTCTTTGACGCCCATTAATACACTTCGTTTAGTCGATATTATTAATGAGCACACAATACCAAACTTAGTACAGTGTGTTATCGGTGAAAGAGAAGTTGGCGAACCTTTGGTATCGCATCCTGATGTTAAAAAAGTGGTCTTTACTGGTTCAACACCGGTAGGTAAGCGTATTGCTTCTTTGGTTGCCGGTGACCTGAAAAAGGTAACACTGGAACTGGGTGGTAATGATGCTGGGATTGTTTTAGAAAATGCCAATGTTGAGAAGATTGCCGAAAAGATTTTCATGACTTCTTTTGTCAATATGGGGCAAACATGCGCTTGTTTAAAACGCCTCTATGTCCACCGTTCTAAATATGAAGCTTTATGCGATGCTTTAGTAAAAATAGCCGCGGCGCAAGTTGTTGGTGATGGTACGCAAGAAGGCGTGACTTTTGGGCCTGTGCAAAACGTAAATCAGTATGAAAAGGTGAAAGCTATGATTGCTGATGCACGTGAATCTGGGGCTGAGGTTATTGCCGCAGATTTACCGTCTGGCTTAGATGGGTATTTTATTGCGCCTACCATTATTAAAGACCCACAGCACAGTATTGATGTGGTTTGTCATGAACAATTTGGTCCGGTGCTTCCTGTTATTCCTTACGATGATCTTAACGAGGTTATGTCAAAAGCTATTCACGAAGAGTTTGCTTTAGGTGGCTCTGTGTGGGGTGAGCCTTGCGCTGAACTAGATTGGGTTGTTGATCAGCTTGATTCAGGGACGGTATGGGTAAATAACCATGCAGAAGTGCTACCTCACGTCCCTTTTGGTGGTAATAAATCATCTGGATTGGGCGTCGAGTTTGGTATGGAGGGGTTGTTAGAGAACACGGTTCGTAAGGTTGTTAACCGAGCGAAGTAAGTTCTTACGCTGAAGTATAGCCATGGTTTAGATGGCTATATTTCGGAAGACCTTTGCATGACTACAGCGCTCACCAATACTTTGTTAAAAACAGACTTTAGATGTGTATTGATAAATCATGAACTCGGCCTCGGCTATCTGCGTCGCCTTAATAACTATATTCATGTAGTTATCTGCTTTTTCGTCTGTTTTATCTTTTCTTGGTTATGCTCGTGACATTGTGAAAGGCCTCTTGGAGTCCATAAATGCGAAATATTTTATATGCATCTGATTTAGAACAAGGGAGTCGAGTCGTACTGCGCGCAGCGTTAGAACAGGCTGCTTGCTCTAACGGCAAGATCTTTTTCCTGCATGTTTCTGATCAGTTTCACCGTGGTAATGATGACTCTTTTGTGGGGTTCAAATTAAAGAAAGCGCATGATGCGCATTTGGAATCGTTGAAAGACGAGATACGAACTTATATGAAGCTGCGAATCCATAATTTCGTTGCTGAAGAGTTGAGTGATATTGAGTTCAGTGAAGACAGCATTGACGTTGTGGTTCGTTTTGGCGACCCAGCTAAAAAAATTGTCGACACGATAAAAGATGTTGAGGCGAGCATGGTTGTAATGGGGGATCGTCGTGTCAATGCTTTGTCTCGTATGTTCCTAGGTTCAACGGCACAGAAAGTTATTCATAATACGACCGTGCCTGTTTTGATTGTGCCTATCTCTAATACTGTTGTTAGTAAAAAAGAGGGGGGTAAAAATGGAATATGAGCACCGTAAATCCAAGCTGTTTTTTCTGGTCATAACCATCGTTAGTGTCTATTTAATTTTTACTTATCAAAGCCACACTCTCGAAATTAAACGTGATCATGGTTGGTATACCCAGCCGTATGTCGCACCTTTATTTGGCTTGGGCATATTAGCATTTTTTTCTTTTATCAAACTCATGTTGGTGATTAGGCCGATAGAGGGAGAAAAAAGCTTGCTGGAAAGCTTTGTAGAAAGCCTAAGCTATTACCGTATGGTTGTTATTACTGGCATTCTTTTCTTTGTCTATGTCAACGCTATTACGATCCTTGGCTTTACTCTATCAACTCTGTTGTTTGTTTTGTCTATTGTTTGGCTTAGTCGTCTAATGTCGCGAATTTGGGTGCTGAACACCTTTATTGCTGTCGCATTAATTGTCCTAATCTTTAGAGTTGGGGTAAATATCTGGATTCCAGACGTGCTTTTGTATGAAACGCTATTCAGCGGTGAAACCCTTTGGTTTATGAATAAATACTTTTAGAGATTTTTATGGATTTAATAGCATTAGGTATCAATGAAGTATTTGGTAACGGCGTCATATGGGCTGTTATTATCGGTGCCCTTATTGGTGTCACTATCGGCTCCATTCCCGGGCTAGAACCCGCTGGTGTAATGGCGATATTGTTGCCTTTAACTTTTACAATGGAACCATTGTTTGGTGTGACATTATTGTTAGGGGTTTATGGTGGTGCTTGGTATGGCGGCGCTATCCCTGCCATATTAATGAATACACCAGGAACGCCGGTGGCTGTTCTTACCACTTATGATGGTTATCCCATGGCCAAACGTGGGGAAGGCAAAAAGGCGTTATCGATTGCCTATACGTCTTCATTTTTTGGTGGAATCGTCAGTGTTCTATCGTTAGTGTTTTTTGCACCGACTTTGTCTCAGGTCGCGACGCTATTTGGTAGCGCAGAATTTGCCATGCTGGCATTACTTGGGATGGTGTTTGTCGTGCTAGCGCACAATAAATATGCCCTTGAAGCTGCTGCTATGATTGGTCTTGGTATGTTTTTAGGTTCGGTCGGTATTGACCGATCTTTTAATACTCAAGTTTACACTTTTGACCAACCTTGGCTGTTAGCTGGGGTGCCATTAGTCCCCGCAGTGATTGGCCTTTTTGCTATGTCGCAAGCGTATGTACTGATTTCTGCAAAAGGTAATGACTCTTTTAAAACGAAGTTAGAGGGATCTGGGCGTTTTGAAGGCTTTTTTGTTTTGATGCGCAATAAAGTGACGGCAATACGTTCGGCAATTTTAGGGGTCGTGATGGGGCTATTGCCAGGCGTTGGCGAATTTGGATCCCAGTTCTTTTCCTATACTTTGGCACAGAAGTTTTCGAAGAATCCTGATGAATTCGGTAAAGGCGCTGAGGCAGGCATCGTCGCTTCAGAAACGTCAAATAATGCGGTAACAGCGTCTGTCTTGGTGCCTTTGTTAGCATTTGGTATTCCTGCTGATGCTTTAATGGCGATGCTACTGTCGGTATTTATGGTTCATAACTATACGCCAGGTCCAAGATTATTTACTGAACACCCTGAATTTATTTCCGGTCTGTATGTGGCTTTGTTCGTGATGAATATTTTTATCTTCATCTACTTAACTTTTGCTTCGAGGTTTATCGTAAATATTACTCGGATTCGTGGCCGTTTTATTGGTGCACTGATTTTTGTTCTCGGTTTCCTAGGGGCTTACAGTCAGAATTATCAGTTTACAGATGCCTTTATTGCACTCGGGTTCTCAGTGATTGGTTATATTATGAAAAGAAATAATATCCCCGCTGTGCCTATTATTTTAGGTTTGGTGTTGGGGCCAGTGTTCTTAAATCGCATGCGTCAGGCTTTAGGTGTATCTAATGGCAGTTTTGATGTCTTTTTAGATCGTCCAATTGCATTGACTTTATTTAGTGTGACTCTTTTATCTATTTTTGTATTTACTTATAGCAAAATTAGAGAAAAGCGTCGTGTAGCTTGATCATTAATATTCATAGGGTTTCAATTTAGGTTGAGGCCCTTTTTTATGGAAGTGGTTATGTTTGCTTTTAAAAATTCGAAAATAATAACAGAACAAAAGAACATCATTTTCTCATTAGAAAATAAAAACCAGCAACTTCAGTCACTAATGGATCAGCAGGACGCTAAAATAACGTTATTGGAAGAACAGTTATCTTCTCAAGGAAATACAGGGAATGGCTTAGACTTTACTACAAATTTATTAAGTGGAATGAGTGGGCTTTTAGTGCCTATTACGCAAATAGTGAATCAGGTATCTGAAGAGCTGTTTGAGCCAATGAGTAAAGTTGAAGAAGTCAAAAGTGAAAATCAAAAGAGTAATTTAGAGCTGAATAAACTTTGTGAAGCAACCAAGCTTATGTCTGAAGACGCAGAAAAAAGCTTAGTCGAAGTGCTAACCTTGCGAAGTTTAGCGACTGAGATCGATAGTTTTGCAGAGGTGATTAATAAAATATCTCAACAGACTAACTTGTTAGCACTGAATGCGGCTATTGAAGCGGCTCGCGCTGGTGAATATGGTCGCGGCTTTGCCGTCGTAGCTGATGAAGTGAGAGGATTGGCGAGTCGTGCAAGAGAGTCCAGCGATGAAATTTCGACACTGGTGCAGCGTATTCAAACCACAACCGCAGAAGTCGATCGACGAATTCAGGTGTTAAATGAAGGCATTAATTTACACCATGAGCATTCCGTTAATATCCAGTCAAGCATGGCCAAAACCAATACTACTTCTGAGCTCATTATTTCGGCGGCTTACAAAGCGATGCTGTACGGGCATGGATCGACTTCATTGTTTGAATTAGTAAATTTAAAAGATGCTTGGATTTCATCGTGGTTAAATGGGCTGCAAGTTAATAGTGATGTACTTGATATAAATAAAACCGTCTTCGCTGAGTGGTATATACATGGCGACGATGATGATTTTAATTATCGAAGTCATGACGCCTTTAAAGCCATTGAAGCTCCGTTATTTCGCCTATTTGAACTTGGTGAAAACTTACTGAAGAACACCTCGAGACAAGACTATGAGGCTGCAGAACCGCTTATTGATGAGATAAATAGCGCCATTCAAGAAATTGAAGTGGGCTTAGTAAAGGTTCAGCGTCATCTCTTAAGCTGCATCGAAAATCTATTGGATGCATAGCACAGTATTAGCGGCTTATTTTTGTGCTCAAATACAGTAGTGTGCAAAGGGTGCCACAGCAGGCCATCCGAAAATGCTTGAACGACCTTCTGGGGAATCATTTTTTATTTCGGTACACAGAAAAAGCATTCAACATTCATTGAATGCGTTTGCTTGTGTCGCATTTCTTTTATCAGACTTTCTATAAAGTGAAAGACATAGTAGGCTCACCATCAGTTAGTGCTACTGGTATTCTACTGTCTCCAAGGAGTGCAGTTTTGATTCATTATTATTGCTCCGTTTGTTTGTTGAATAGTCCACCAGCCATGTATTTAATCCCTGTATCGCATGCCACTGTAACAACGGTTTTACCTGGCCCTAATGTTTTGGCAAGTTTGATGGCGGCCACGACATTAAGTCCGGTAGATGTGCCTGCAAGAATACCCTCCTTTTCGGCTAGCTCTCGACACATTTTACGGCCTTCAAGTTCACATATTCCCCATGCTTCATCGTAGAGCTTTTCGTCTAGAAAGGGCGGAATAAAGCCAATACCGATACCTTCTACATGGTGCTCACCAGCATACCCTTTCGATATCATCGGAGAAGTGTCAGGCTCAAGCACGTAAATCTTCGTTTCAGGGTTAATTTGCTTCAATACTGTAGCAACGCCCATTATCATTCCAGCAACACCTGCCGCCCCACAAAATGCATCCACACCTTGTGGAAACTGTTTTGCAATTTCCTGGCCGATCACCTCGTAACCAATTAATGCATCGCGGTTTGAAAATTGGTCGGTGGGATAAAAATTCGCAAGTTTGCCATACTCAACAGATTGGCTAATCATCTTGGGAATCAGGTCAGCACTAATTTTTCCTGATTCACTGTGTATGATTTCTACATCTGCACCAAATGCATCCATAGTTTTTAATTTTTCTGAGGCAAAAGCATTCGACGATATGATTTTAAATTTATAACCTTTTACAGCACAAACGAATGCGAGTGAGGAGCCAGTGCTGCCTCCGCTTGCTTCCACGACCGTCATGCCTGCTTTTAATTCTCCCCGTTTTTCAGCTTCTTCGACCATTGTCTTTGCCATTCGATCTTTATAAGAGCCAGTAGGATTGAAATATTCCAGCTTTACATAAACATCAGCACAACCAGCGGGGAGGATGTTATTAAGCTTAACAACAGGCGTGTTACCGATTGCTTCAAGCATGTTGTTGCACGTTAGGACATTTTTATTCATATAGCTACTCCCGACATAGCTATATCAACTGAGCTTTTGCCCATTGTTTGTGAGCCTACGTATTGTTCGGAAAAAGCTGGCCTTGTGAAAATTTTTCGGACTAATGGCTCAAAATATTCTAAAGGTTTGGTAGGGTAATCTGGGTCGAATGATGCTTGATCCCATTTCTCGCAGAAATCGACGCACTTTTGATACCAAGGGTGGTCTTTGAGGTAGTCACGTTCATTAGGGTTGCCGCCATAAAAGTGAATATAGTAATAATTTTGGAATAAGCCATGTTGATTAATAATCCATGTAACCTCAGGCCTCACGTATGGACGTATAATTGAAGCGGCAAGTTGCGAATGATTGTATGGTGAAAGATCATCTCCTATGTCATGTATAAGCGCAGCAAGGACCATCTCTTCGTCTGCGCCATCAGCTTCTGCTCGAGTTGCTGTTTGTAAAGAATGTTCTAACCTTGTCACTTGATAACCTGACAAGCTGTTTTCAAGGTTTCTAAGAGCGCTAAGAATTCTATCAGGCAAGCCCGCTGCGTAGTCACTTTCATGCTTTTCTAAAAAATCGTATTCTTCTTTTGTGCCATCTTTCATTTGGCGAAACTGTACTTTTTCCATTTCTTTCTCCTGCTGGTTTTAGGTTTACGCTAAGAGCCTTCTTTTGAGAGCTAAATAACGGCCTTTAGGCTCATCAAGATCGATATAGGCTCCCTGTAAATGACGAAGTCCTTCATTCGGGTCAAAAGAGGTTCGACCATGTAAGACTCGAGTATTATGGAACATTTGAAGCTGACCTGGTTCCAGTTTGAAGCGCCATTCAAAGCGTGCATCGGAGAATAACAGACCCAATCTCTTGCGTGCTCTATGAAATACTTTTAGTTCTTCTGGTTGCAATAATGGTAAGAAATCCAATCTGGGACTGTAGGCGACGCCTTCGACTCGTCCAGCCGAGTCCAGCTGAATCATGGTGCGGCGCTCAATGAGGTCGACATCTTGATCAAAGTGACGGTAGCGAACAGGTATTGTGCTTAGTAGTTTTACGCCATGCGGGTCTTCTTTACGTAGCTGCTCTATAACAGAAAGACTATCAACAAGTGTTGATAGTCCACCTGTAGTTTCATTTTTAATACAATGCAGTAGCTGTATGCCAGGCATTGGGTCTCGATAAGGGTTATCAGTATGTGGTCCAAGAGATACGGAACGATAGGCTAAATCGTTAGAGTCTGGTCGGGTATAAACTTCAAAATATTTACCGAAGTTAGTTTGACGGACATGTCCGAAAAATTCGGCGACCTCTAGGACAGTGTCCGAGCGCTCAGGTACGCCGTTAACGATAATAAGGCCGTATGTTATAAAGGTTTTTAGTGCATTAAAAAGACCTTTTTCTGATCTTAGGTCTTCATATTCCACATAGAAATTAGATTTATCGACATCGCTTAACCATGGCTTTGGTTCTGGTGCCCCATCCCAAATGTCAAAATCAGCATCAAATTCATTTATGTTATAAGTTCCTTCATAACCATCGCTGAATGAGATTTGTAGTTTATCTGCAGATAGAGACTCTATTTTCTTAACGCGAAGGTCTTCTGGAAGTTGATGTGGATCGAAAAGGCGTTGCTTGGTTACTCTGTCTAAGTGCAGTTCGTCTTGACAGCGCTCTCGAAGCCATAGAGCAGGTAGCTCAATGCTCTCCCCTTCAAACTGGCCTAGCAAAGCATTATTCTCTTTATTGACTGAAAATGTTACTTGTTTCATATTTGTCTCTCCCATATATTGGTATCAGTATCTGTTATATTCTTTCCACAAGGCAGACTTAAATTCTAATGTGTTACATGCAGAAATCTAATGATAAAAGAAACTGACTTTCCATCTATCTCGGCACTTATTGCTTTTGAAATGACTGTAAAAAAAGGCTCTATGACCGCTGCAGCCAGAGAATTAGGTATCACTCAGCCATTAGTCTCTCAACGCATTCGAGCGTTAGAGGAATATGTAGGAGGTATCTTACTTGACAGGTCTAAAAAGCCGATTGTAACAACCGATGCAGGACAAAAATTTTACAAAGACATGAAAAATGGCTTAGGTCCCCTTTTATCTTCGTTAGAAAAAGTCAAATCTAACTTGACTGCAACAAAAGTAAAGGTGTCTATTAGCGCCTATTTTGGCTTTGCCTTTTATTGGCTGATGCCCAAGTTGACAGAATTACAACGCCAGTTCCCAGATTACCTATTTGAAATCCGTCCAACGAATAGTAAGCAGGATATGCTTTCATTAAATTCCGATATCTCGTTTCATTTCTGTAATGAATTAGGCCAATATCAGTTTGAAAAACTACTTATCGAGGAAGAAGTTTTTCCAGTATGTTCTCCCGAATTGGCAAAAAAATTAAATCTATCACCAGGTAAAACCTTGGGGGATTTGAGATCACTTCCACTTTTACATAAAGATCAGAATGACCCTAGGTGGATAAATTGGTACAACTGGGCATCTACATTGGGGGTCAATATTTCGGATCAGCCTATTATATTTTGTTATCAAAATTACCCGCTTGTTGTTGAGGCTGCCATTGCCGGTCAAGGTCTTTGTCTGGGGTGGAAAGGTTTGTTAGATAAACAGATTGAAGAAGGCAAGTTAATTGCATTCAACCCCATCCTTAAATCTCCACGGCGTGGATACCATATTTGCTCTGATTATAAATCCACTGCCGCAATCGGATTGGTTATCGATTGGTTTATTAATGAAGTAAATAAATAGCGATTAATTAAAGTCGATAACTTGATAGCGCAACGCCGCAGACTTGCTTAAACACTTAATTAAAATGGCTTTGGTCTTTCTTTTCTTCGGATTAGCCTTGGTTTAATACGGCATCACGCCATTTGGCAGGGGAAATATGCTGCCAGTTTTGAAACGCTCGGAAGAAAGAAGCCTGATCCTCATAGCCCAACATATAGGCAATTTCACTTAATTCGTAACTGGCATTACGTAAATAATCCAATGCCAGTTCATGCCTAGTATCAGACAGAATTGCCTGAAAACTTCCTCCTTCACTACTAAGTTGGCGTTGTAATGAACGTTCACTAATTGCTAGTTCGCGGGCAATTGCTTTCAGCTCGGGACGCCCAGCGGTCAATGTTTTTCTGAGCAACCAGCGAACTTTATTGGTGTAAGATGAATTGGCTTGATATTGATCTAATTGCTCATTCAAAGCTTTATCAAGCATGGAGGTGAGTTCTTCATTGAACTTGATAAAAGGTAGCTCCAATTCCTGTGTGTTCAAATAAAGGGCATCTTGTTCTGCATTCCATTTGATAGGGCATTGAAAATAGTCCATGACTGCTTCTGATTTAGACCGCCGTAGTTCCAGTTTGATTTGCTTTAATGGTGTTTCGGTGCCATGGCGTCCAAGTGCGATAATGGAGCTAAAGGTTGCATCTGTTAGAGAATGTGGGGGAGGGTCTTCTGCATAAATCCAATGTGTAATAATTTTTACATACGGACCGGCAATTTCGAGTTTCAGTTCTTCTGGCGCGCACAGTGCTTTAAAACGGACTACGCGTTGTAAGGCATCACGAAATGTTCTGGCATGATAAGCCACTAAAAATGACGGCGGCAATGTGCTGCTATCCAGTAATGTCATCAGTTCAATGCCAACATCAGCACCCTTAAGCTGTTCCAATGCGTTCCAAAGCGCAAAAAATTGCGCTGTGGATACTTTACTTTGGGTATGGCCAATTGATAAAGGTAAACCCGCCAACCGAATTAATTGAG
Organism: Marinomonas rhizomae; assembly: GCF_024397855.1. Taxonomy (NCBI): domain Bacteria; kingdom Pseudomonadati; phylum Pseudomonadota; class Gammaproteobacteria; order Oceanospirillales; family Oceanospirillaceae; genus Marinomonas; species Marinomonas rhizomae. The sequence continues at coordinate 3,055,663 of NZ_CP073343.1, read as the reverse complement.
AGCGGCTGATATCTAACTTATCAATTGCTAACCAAAATACTGTTGGAAGTGTGTTTCGATCCGGAGTGCTCATTTGGCTTGATAACCACCATCAATATTTAAGGTATGACCAATGACAAAACTTGCTTCATCGGAAAGTAGCCATGCAATTCCATTAGCTATTTCTTCTGGATAGCCCAAACGATTAATTGGGTGCATGGCTGCAAGCCCTTCTTCATTGGCGGCAATATGCTCTGCGATAATGTCTGTTCTGATAGCCCCCGGTGCAACCGCATTAATACGAATACCTTGAACTGCATGGTCTATTGCCGCAGACTTTGTAAGCCCGACTACAGCATGTTTGGTAGCCACATAAGTCCCCGTCATTGGTACACCGTTTAATCCAGCAATAGACGCTAAGTTTACAATCGCGCCACCACCTTGCTTAAGCATCTGAGCAATTTCATTTTTCATGCAGTAATAGACGCCCATCACATTCACATCAATCATTTCATTAAACTTTTTCGTATCAGATTGATCAAGCGTTGCGGCTTCGTTATAGACACCTGCATTGTTAACTGCCATATCTAGGCGCCCAAATTCAGAGACTACCTGAGCAATCATTTGCTGGATAGCTGTTTCGTCCGTCACATCGTTGCGAATAAACTTAACTTTAGCTCCCTTAATAGAAACGGACTCAATTTCAGTAATTGCGTCGTTAGCCAATTCCTCTCGGCGTCCTGAAATAACCACATTCATGCCTTGGCTAGCCAGCTTTTTAGCGGTGGCCTTACCAATTCCTGTTGCTCCACCTGTAATAAGTGCTGTTTTAATTGTCATGTTGATGCCTATATCGCTGTCATTAATGTCGATCAATTGTAAGAGAAATTATGAGTGAATTAGTTGCAAATCGCGCCAATGATGTTGCGTAAGGCGCCAATATTTGTGCCATGTATTGGAGAATGATTAGTTTGGCCCTGAACGGAGTCTGGATTTTGTTAAAGCCAAAAAACCAACAACAATCTAGGGGAAATTCCTTTGCATAAGAAAACCTTATGTTATCCATTAGTTTATACCTAGTTTACAAGCTTCTAAATGTTGCTCATTATCGATTAACGTATTTCAAATAACAGATGAATCTAGTTATAACGTTAATAATAAACAACTAACTTATTAATTAGTTTTGTCAATATTTTGGGTATAGATACGAAAAAGTGGAAAGATAATTTTAGAGAGATGAAAAGGATATAATAACTCAATAAATAAAATAAAAAATTAAATCAACAGGTTTAAATAAGGATCACATATGACACGAAAAACGTTTTACCTAAAATGTAAATTGCAATGTGAAGGGGCGGGATATGACCGATAAAAAATCTAACCCCACCAATAATAAAGGTGATATGCAAACAGCTTATGTTGTCGGGCAAGACAATATTGTAGGTACATTTGGACCATTAGGCTTTGATATCCACAACCGAGTATTCATAATATCCTCTCTTACATCCATCATTTTCATTTTACTTACTCTGGCTTTTCCAGCGGAAGCAGGTAACATCTTTCAATCCATAGTGTCTTTCTCAACCAAAACACTGGATTGGTATTTCTTAGGTCTTGTTGATTTTTTCATATTGTTTTGTGTATTTCTTGCTATTTCCCCCTACGGTTCAGTCCGTCTAGGAGGGGAAAATGCCAAACCAGATCACAGCTACTTATCTTGGTTTGCTTTACTATTTACTGCAGGTATAGGAATCGGGCTGTTATTCTTCAGTGTGTTAGAGCCTGTATATCACGGTAACGTATCTTTACCTTTAGGTATCACATCTCCTTTTGCCGCCAATGGAGAACTTATACCAAGCGCAGTAGAAGAAGCGACCGCTATGGGGCTTGCCGGAACCTTCCTTCACTGGGGGATTCATGGTTGGGCAGTTTACGTTATCATGGCTCTAGGTCTAGGTATATTTACCTATAACAAAGGTTTACCATTTTCAATTCGTTCAGTTTTCTTTCCAATATTTGGTGATCGCGTTTGGGGATGGACGGGCGACATGATTGATGTACTGGCCGTGTTTTCTACTCTCTTTGGCTTGGCTACGTCACTAGGACTTGGTGCAAAACAGGCAAATGCTGGAATGAATTTCATATTTGGTATGGAAGTCAATACAACAACTCAAGTGATTGTAATCACATTAGTGACGGCCGTTGCATTAGTGTCAGTATGGCGTGGACTAGAGGGAGGGGTGAAAAAGCTTTCTGAAATAAATATGGTCATGGCTGTACTTTTCTTCCTATTTGTATTGTTTGCTGGCCCAACTTTGGTAGGTTTAAACGGCTTCTGGACGGGGTTAACTAAATACGTTACGGAATTTATTCCATTATCTGCTCCATTTGGCCGTGATGATGACGCTTATCGCCAAGGATGGACTGTATTCTACTGGGCTTGGTGGATTAGTTGGGCGCCATTTGTCGGCATGTTCATTGCGCGCGTCTCACGTGGTCGTACTGTTCGAGAATTTGTGATTTGTGTACTTATCGTTCCAAGTCTGTTCATTTTTATCTGGATGGGGGTGTTTGGTGGTATTGCACTGGATCAGTTATATGCTGACCCAAACAACAGCTTGGTCAAGGAATATGTGATAGACAGCTATCGGCCTGAACTATCACTTTTCGGTATGCTAAATGAGTTGCCACTATCGGGTTTTACATCAATTGTTGGTATCATTTTGGCATTGGTGTTCTTTGTAACCTCCTCAGATTCTGGCTCACTGGTTATCGATACTATTACGGCTGGTGGTAAAGTTGATGCACCGCGCCCACAGCGTATATTTTGGGCTGTAGTTGAAGGCTTAATTGCTATCGTATTATTAATCGGTGGTGGCTTATCTGCGCTTCAAGCGGGGGTAACAGCAACAGCTATTCCGTTCTCTATTTTAATGCTACTGATGTGCTACTGCATTGTCATAGCTCTCAGAGGTGAGCGAAATAAGTAAAACGCAGTTTTCAGTAAATAGATGTTTTCAGTAAGTAAAAGCTTTCAGTGTACTCTCGAACCTTACCGTTCTTGGTATTCTGAAAGTTTTTTTACTATTGACTTCAGGTTATGTTTTACTCAGTCGAGAGGGAGGATCACTTGTATTAATTGCGCTGTTTTTGCGCAGTTTCCAGTACCCATTGTTTAAATGTTTCGGCATTTGGGTGCAGGAATTTTTGGGCAGTATGAGTTAAGAAAAACGCTTCCGATGTTTCTAATTTTTGTTCGAAAGGCGCGATAAGGCTACCTTCCTTCAACATTTCTGCTACCAGGGACGTTCGACCTATTGCAAAGCCTTGTCCAAGTTTAGCCATTTCTAGCGCGGAAATTAGAGTGTCAAATTGGATGCCTAAGCCATTGTCAGAATAATCCATATTGGTTTGATTTAGCCAATAACCCCAGCCCTCTTCATAACCTAATACATGCAATAGTCTGTGTTCTGACAATATGTCTGTTTGTAATGGTAGTGAATGATCTCTTATTAGATCGGGGCTGCATACAGGAAATAGTTCATCCCAAGTGAGCCTTTCTGCTTTTACATCAGACCAAATACCTCTACCATAGCGAATATTTAAGTCGGTTTCTCGTTCTTTCTCTCGCTCTTTTTCTGTTCCTTCTTGCCAAATGTTGCTGGTAAAGCGTATACGAATGTCTGGATGTTTTTCATAAAAAAACGGCAATTTTGGGGCAAGCCAGGTGGTAAAAAAGACCAAGCTGACTCTGATAGTTACCTGTTTGCTTTGTCCCTGACCAAATAACTCATCTGTCACAGCGGTTAAGCGATTAATGGATTCATGAATGGCCGGCACATAGGCTAACCCTGCATCTGTTAGTGCTAAACCTCTTGGTAAGCGTTTAAAGAGTAAGGTGCCTAACTGAGACTCTAGGCTTTTTACTTGTTGGCTAATAGCCGCTTGAGTGAGGTTTAGTTCATTCGCAGCTTGGGTGAAATTTAAGTGACGGGCTGAAGCTTCAAAGGAACGAAGCCAATTGAGCGGTGGTAATCTTTTTTTCATGCTTGTTATCTCAACATAAGTTCCTACGTCGGCTATAAATCATGTCTCCAAATATTTGAAATATTGCCCTGAGTTAATAATTTTTCTGGTAGTGCAATTTTATCTTTATTTGGTATCAAAATAATTATTTTTTTAATGCTATAACTAAAAAAGGGAAGATAACTCGCGTTATCTTCCCTTTGGTAAATTTAATAGTTATTTCATTGTTGGCATAGAAAACTCAATACCTTCGCGGACGCCAGCAGAAGGCCAGCGTTGAGTGACAGTTTTGCGTTTGGTGTAAAAACGAACGGCATCAGGACCATAAGCATGAAGGTCACCAAAGAGTGAACGTTTCCAACCGCCAAAGCTGTGATAAGCGACAGGAACTGGCAATGGGACGTTAATGCCGACCATGCCTACTTGAATGTTATCAGAGAAGTAACGCGCTGCTTCGCCATCACGAGTGAAGATACAAGTACCGTTACCGTACTCGTGAGCATCAATCAGATCCATGGCCTCTTGCATTGTGTTCACTCGAACGATTTGCAGGACAGGGCCAAAAATCTCATCTTTGTAACTAATCATCTCAGGGCTAACATTGTCGATTAATGTCGCACCCACATAGAAGCCATTTTCATAGCCTTTTATTTTAACGTTACGTCCATCAACAACGATTTTTGAGCCTTGTTGTTCCGCGCTATTGATATAGCCAATAACTTTTTCTTGATGTGTTTTGGTGATAACAGGACCAAAGTCATTGCTCGCATCAGAGTAAGGACCCACATTTAGCGTTTGCATAGCGGCTTGCATCTTCTCGGCAAGTGCGTCTCCAGCGGCATCGCCAACTGTCACTGCTACAGAAAGTGCCATGCAGCGTTCGCCAGAGGAACCAAATGCCGCGCCAACTAATTGATTGACTGCATTGTCCATATCCGCATCAGGCATCACTATTGCGTGGTTTTTTGCTCCGCCTAGGGCTTGGCAACGCTTACCATTGGCGTTCGCTGTGGTGTAAATGTATTCTGCAATTGGAGTGGAACCCACAAAGCTAACGGCCTTAATTCGGTCATCATTCAATAGAGTATCAACGGCTTCTTTATCACCGTTAATAACATTCATTACACCGTCAGGAAGTCCTGCTTCTTTTAGTAGTTGGGCTATAAACAATGTTGAGCTTGGGTCACGCTCAGAAGGTTTAAGAATAAAGCAATTACCACATACCAAGGCCATTGGGAACATCCACAAAGGCACCATAGCAGGGAAGTTAAAGGGGGTGATACCTGCGACAACGCCCAGAGGCTGGAATTCACTCCAAGAGTCGATATTCGGACCGACATTTTTACTGTGTTCACCTTTTAGAAGTTCTGGTGCACCACATGCATACTCGACGTTTTCAATGCCGCGTTGAAGTTCACCTGCAGCATCATGACTGATTTTACCGTGCTCTTCACCAATCATTTTACAAATGATATCGGCATTTTTTTCTAGTAGATTTTTGAAGTTGAACATAACTCGAGCGCGTTTGATCGCTGGCGTATTGCGCCAAGCTGGATAAGCTGCCTGCGCAATAGCGATCGCTTCTTCTACTGTCTTTTTAGAAGCCAAATCGACTTGTTTGCTTACCTCTCCAGTGGATGGGTTGTATATCTCCTGTTGGCGAGTTCCTTCGATAACGATTTCACCATTAATTAGTTGCCCAACTGTGTTCATTATTATTTTCCTATAATTAACGTTCCAAATATTGGTTTTCTATATGCATTCAAATTTAATTTAAAATCTTTACAACCAAAGTTTTTTATACAATTCAATAACTTCTGATGCACTGGGAACTTTTGGGTTGTTATTTGGAGAGCCTGATGCTAATGCTTGCTCTGCCATTGTGTTTAAAAGTCCCATGAAGTGTTCTTTGTTAATACCAAACTCTTCCAGTGTTGGTACTTGCAACTCTTTATTGAGGGCTTTTAATTCTTCAATCAGTTTGATATTCGCACTGTTATCGCTATCCTGCTCAGAAGCTACTCCCATTGCCCGAGCACAATTGGCATAACGTTTGATGGCAGCAGGAATAGAATACTCGGTGATAGTTGGAAGCAACATAGCGTTGGATAAACCATGTGGCACATGAAAAGCTGCACCTATAGGTCGACTCATCCCATGAACTAAGGCAACAGAAGCGTTGGAGAAGGCCACTCCCGCTAGGGTAGAGCCTAACATCATTGCTTCACGTGCTGTTTCGTCTGAACCGTCGTGATACACACGACGTAGATTCGGAGCAATAAGACGCATAGCTTCTAGTGCTTGCGTGTCACTATAAAGGCTCGCTTTTTTACTTACATACGCTTCCATTGCATGGGTTAACGCATCTATTCCGGTATCAGCTGTTGTACGTGCGGGTAAAGATAGCGTTAAATTGTAATCGACTAAAGCTGCTATAGGCATAAAACCGACGCCCATACAGAGCATTTTTTCGTCTGTGGTTTCGTCGGTAATGATGGTTACTTTAGTGACTTCTGAACCTGTTCCTGCCGTTGTTGGGATGGCTATAATAGGTAAACCTGATTCAGTAATGACCCGCGGAAATTTATAATCGCGCATTTCGCCACCAAATTTACCTAGTATGCTGATGGCTTTAGCACTGTCGATTGGGCTTCCACCACCTAGGGCAATAATGCTGTCGTAATTACCTTTTTTTACTTTGTTAACGCCTGATTGAATTGATGCAACAGTGGGTTCTGGTACGGTGTCATCAAAGATATCAGCCGACATGTTTTGCTCTGCTAGAACTGCTTGGATTTTTTCCGCATAGCCTAACTGCACCATCATTTTATCTGTGATGATTAGTGGGCGGCGGCAACCTAGACTCTCAAGAATCGATGGCGTGGCACGACTGGCATCTTTGCCGACTTGTAGCATTCGTGGAAGAATAATTTGAGTAGACATATGGTTCCCTACTATATAAGTGTTTTAAGAAAATTGATTGGGTCCATTATTAGGTTTAAAACAGTTTGAAACTGCTTGTTTTTTTTAAACCGTTTTACTGTAAAGTGCTTTTGCAAGGCTTGGTTCGATTGCTGTGAATAATGCAATTGCGATCACTAGCAGGACTGAGCCGACAGCTAAAATTGGTTAGGTGCCGCAGAGGGATCCTTATTTTAGGGAGAGCATAAGCTTTGTTGTTCATCGTGTAGGCCTCGCCATCGCGCTAAAGCTTTTCGAAATCACTAAACTTATTAACGTTTTAGTTTGGTGATCTAAACCGATGAGACTAGGGGACGTTATATTATTCATATTGCCATTCTCACTTTTATTTTTATTTTATTGTTAAGGTGTTTTTATACTCATTTACTCGAAAAAACATTGTTATGAATCTTTTTGAAACTGAGAAGCAATAAAAAATCTACCTAAGCCCTCAAAAAATTTATGACTCAATTTTATTTTTTAGATATAAAAAAAATGATATCTCAGACTAATTTTATTTTGCTGGTTCGCTGTTTAATTCACTCCTAGTATTCTGCTTTCGACGTCTATTGGATGATGTTTTTAGTTGACAATTATGTCGTCTAAACCTAAAGGCAGCCGGGACTCCGGTATAAAAATAAATAACGCCGGTCTACATGAACCGTTTTTATAAACGGGGGTGGATCAGGTGAATTAGGATGAAGCGAATATGAATAAACAGAATCAACTACCGTTAGTAGGTGTCCGCGTTGCTGATTTTGGACAGCAAATTGCGGGTCCCGCTGTGGCTATGGTGTTGGCCGATTTAGGTGCAACGGTCGTACATATAGATCCACCAAATGGACCTAGTTGGCAGCACCCTGCTAACGCTGTATTGAACCGTAATAAATCCTCTCTTCGTTTAGATCTAAAGAGCCAGTCAGGTTTAGACCAAGCCTTAGAGTTAATCGCTAATGTTGATATTGTTATTGAAAGTTTTCGTCCCGGTGTGATGAAAAGGCTGGGGGTTGATTTCGCAAAATTGCGTGAGACGCGCCCTGAATTAATTACATTATCTATTCCTGGCTTTGCAAGTAATGATGAACTCCGTCGTGACTGGAAGGCAACGGAAGCAGTAGTTGCTGCGACGTCGGGTTCTTTTACTGATATGGGCTTTAACCGAGTTTTAATGGGACTTAACCCTAGCTTTTCACCATTACCATTGGGCTCATCTTATGCCATTTCTCTGGCTGCGAGCTCTGCTGTTTTGGCGCTGTTTGAAAGAGAAAAAACAGGTCGAGGGGATAATATTGAGGTACCTATTGCCGCTGCGTTAATGGAAGGGCTTTCATATAACTCTTATTTGGTTGAGCAGCTGCCCGAGCGTTATAAGACCATGCGAGAATTAGAAATAGAACATCGTAAGTCCAATGGCATAAAAATGGATCTTAGTTATGAACAATTACAAGAGTACTTAGACCCATTTTATCGAACCTATTTATGTGCCGATGGTCGCCTGTTTTATTGTGTTTGCCCTTCTCATCGAAATCATGCCAAAAGGGCATTGAAGGTATTGGGTATTTATGACGAATTAGTGGAGGCTGGCTTGCCAGATGTGAAGGACCTGCATGCTCCAATTAGTGAGTGGGAAGGTGAAACCTCTATCGGTGTTTACCCGCTACCGAAAAAATGGGCCGATATTATTTCAGAGAAGATGAAAAAAGCCTTCCTACAAAAAACCTCAGATGAGTGGGGGGGTATTTTTGGCGAAGGCCAAATACCTGGAGCTCCTCACCGTACAACCCAAGAGTGGGTAAACAGTGAATATAGCAAGGAGTCTGGATTAATCGTTGAAGTTGAAGGGACAGAGTTTGGTACGATGAAGCAGCCAGGACCCATTGTTTGGTTCGAAAATGAAGCAGAAGCGATGCTGAAGCCAAATGCACAAGAAAATGTAAGCTTCGAAGAGGCCTTAGCACGTTTGCAAGATGTTGCAAAAATAGAAAATACCACCCGTCCAACAGGAAAAGACATTCAGCCAGCAAGTGGTAAAGGCTGGTTGGAAGGGGTGAAAATTTTAGATTTAACCAACGTGATAGCTGGACCTCACTCTACCGCATTTTTGGCACGCTTTGGTGCTGAAATTACTAAGTTAGACCCAGTGACGCCTCTGTACGATCCACTGATAGGTATTCTATTTACGTTTCAAACGGGTGTCGGTAAGCAAAGCGCGTTGGTTAATATCATGACCAAAGAAGGCCGTGAAGTGTTTGAACGCTTAGTCAAAAGCGTGGATATGGTGGTTATTAACGCTCCGGATCGCCAAATGAGGCCGTTGGGCTTGGATCAAGATAGTTTGAGTGCAATCAACCCAGATGTGCTCTTCTGTCGCCTTGACTGTTTTGGTGGGCCTCGTGCAGGTAGTAAGACAAATTACATTGGTTATGACGATATTATTCAGGCAAATAGTGGAATTATGAGCCGATTTGGTAAGCCAGAAACACCTGAAGAACATGCGCATTTGGGTACGCTCGATGTGAATTGTGGTTTTGCTGGTGCGTTAGGTATGGTGGTTGGTCTATATCAAAAACGTAAAACGGGTAAAGTGAGCCGTGCGAGGACATCATTGTCTGCGGTGACCAATATTGCACAGCTTCCGTTTGCCTTTGATTATGAAGGGCGTGGGCCTTTTAACGAGGCGTCTGGTCGAGAGGCGAAGGGCAATCACGCTTTATCACATTTTTATCAAACTCTTAATGGCTGGATATTTGTAGATTCACACCAAGATGAGTTGGCGAAACTGGATGCTATTAAAGGCTTAGGCGGCATTCAACAGAGCCAAGATATTAGTCAATTTTTACGTGAAAACCTCGTGAAAGAGTCCTCAGACTACTGGCTGAACGCGTTTTCTTTAGCTGATATCGCTTGTGCTGAACCCTTGTCTATTGAGCTTTTACGTGAGAAAAATAGCCGGCAGGCGGATCAGAAAGCGGGAACTGATCGAGGAAGTTATGCTTTCTCAATTTTCCCCAATCATCCTAGTGGACATTGTATTACTCAGGTGGATCCATACTCAATTCGTCCGTTAGAGGCCAAGATTAGAGCGGTAACACCCGCAGAAAAATTTGGCCATTCAACGACCGAAGTTTTGAGAAGCTTGGGTTACACTGATGACGATATATGTTTGATGCTAGAAAAGGGCGTTGCTGCAACTGGCTGGAGTAATGAATTTTTACCAAGCTAAGTGGTTTTTATAGCGATGGCAGTCACAGATAACTGAATGTGCCCCCCATTATTTGATACTTGTAGAGGTATAAATACAAATAAAGTGCTCTTTGAGCACCATGGAAAGAGTCGTAACCAAGCTTATCTTCTTAAGCTTGGTTACCGCCCTAAAAAGAAGGGTTATAGGGTTGTTTTAAAAGGTGATCTATCTGTTAAGTTGTATTCATTAATCACCTGCAGAATTAGACAGTGTTATTTACTGATCTAAGTACAGCGTTTGTTTTTTTTTAATAGTCTACCAGCCACCTATTTTGCCGCCGAGCCATTGGCCCAAAGAGCCACCCATGCCTTCAGCGATGGAACCGACGATTCGCCCAATGACTGTGCCAATTATGGGGACTCAAGTCTCATATTCGAAGTCAAAGACATGGCAATATTGATAAAACAATAACGTCTAATTCCGGCTCTTTGCGAACAAGAGTCTTCTTATCACCTTCTTCCATTCCCTTCAGGTTTGACCACTTTGCAATGAAACGATTGGCGTAATTCGCAATAAGCTTGGCGTCATCTGCAATTTTATATCGAATTAGGTGAGATACACTCAGTATCAGTTAAGTAAGGGAGCGCCCCTTCTCAGAGATGTATAGAGGGCAACATTAATACTGGCAACTGACGTTAAAACTCACCAATTTAGGAGTGCTTTATGCAAATCATTAATAAACATTATATCAATGGCGACTTCGTGGTATCCCACGGTAATGATGTTGCCGATCTTATCAATCCATCGACTCAAGAAATCATTGGTCAAGTTGTACTCGGCGATGAAGAGGATACACAACGAGCGATCACAGCGGCAAAACAGGCTTTCAAAAGCTATGCACAGTCAACTCCAGAACAAAGAGCAGAGTATTTACAAAGACTTCATGATGCTATCGTTGACCGCTTAGATGACCACATTGAGGCATTAGTGAAAGAGTACGGTGCCCCAACCCAAATTGCGCAATATCTTGTTCAAGGTGCAGCTGGCGTAATCTTAAGTGCCAAAGAAGCCTTACAGAGCATGGCCTTTAAGGAAATGGTAGGTGACACAGAGGTATCTCTTCACCCTGTCGGTGTTGCCGGCCACATTACGCCATGGAATGCGAACATAATTTATTTTTGTAACAAAACAGTCTCTGCGTTAGCTGCGGGGTGTCCTGTGGTGACAAAACCAAGTGAAATGAGTGCTCTACAAACACAAGTCATTATGGAGTGTGTTCATGCAGCAAAGTTACCCGCTGGCTTGATTAATATTGTCAACGGTCGTGGAGATGTGGTCGGTGCCGAGATAACCCGCAACCCTGATGTGGCAAAAATATCTTTTACAGGCTCTACAGCGGTAGGAAAAATCATTGCTCGCGATGGTGCTGCAACACTTAAACGTGTCACTTTAGAGCTGGGTGGTAAGTCCCCACATATCGTCTTGGAAGATGCTAGCCTAGAGCAGGTAATCCCGTTTATTCTGATGACTAGTTTCATGAATAGCGGTCAGGCTTGTATTGCAGGAACTCGCTTGTTAATCCCAGAAAGCCGCGCAGAAGAAATTAAAGCAGCATTGAAACAGTCTGTAGCTCAGTATCTAAAAGTAGGACGTCCGGAAGACGGTGATACCGCAATTGGACCAATGGTATCAAAAACTCAGTATCAACGAGTGCAAAGCTATATCACTAAAGGCATTGAAGAAGGGGCTGAGGTTTTGGTTGGAGGAGAGGGTCATCCTGAAGGACTGGAAAATGGTAACTTCGTGAAACCTACTATTTTCGTCAATGTCACCAACGACATGACTATCGCACGTGAAGAAATCTTTGGCCCAGTTTTGTGTGTACTGACCTATAAAACTGAGGAAGAAGCCATTGAAATTGCGAATGACACCCAATATGGTCTGGCTGGTTACGTAAGTGGTACCAATATCGACCACGCTAAAGTCATAGCAAATCAAATTGATGCGGGTGTGGTTTCTGTTAACTCTTTTAATCATAACCCTGCAGCACCATTTGGTGGGTTTAAACAATCTGGTATCGGCAGAGAAAATGGGGCGTTCGGTATTCGTTCGTACTTGGAAATCAAATCTGTGAGCTAATCAGTTCATTCACTTTTTAGAATTCCAGCCACTCCAACAAAGTTGAGCATCACGAAAAGGATGCTCAACTTTTAATGAAAGCAGCGTCTTAAATTACTGAGTATCGTCAACATGTCCCGTTTATTCATTATACTTTCCACATTTTTACTGAGCGCTTGTGCCACAGAAAACCTCTATGACGACTTATCAACATCTCCCCCACCAATACAGAAAAAGACGTTGAAACCACAAATACTTGGAGTCGCATTTGGAGGTGGTGGTGTTAGAGGCATTATGCATCTTGGTGTTATCAAAGCATTGATGGAAGAAGATATTACTCCCGACTTAGTGACTGGTACCTCAGCTGGCTCGATAGCCGCCGTTATGTTTGCATCGGGTATGAACTACACCGACATGGAGAATATTCTGCTCAACGTGAGTTCATCCGACTTAGCCGATGTCGTCATTTCATCTAAAGGACTAATCAACGGACAGAAGTTGTCTGACTGGGTTAACCAGCATGTTAATCAAACTGAACTTGACTCAATGCCTATTCCAGTTGGAATTACAGCGACTAATTTAAATACTCTAGAACCCATTGTGATCCGTAAAGGTAATGTGGGACACGCCGTTCAAGCCTCTTCATCAATTCCAGGAGTTTTTATTCCCGTTATTAGTAATGAGTCTGTGCTGGTCGATGGTGGTTTGGTCAGCGTAGTTCCCATTAATTCGGCCCGTGAAATGGGAGCTAATATAGTCATTGCTGTTGATATTTACTGCGGCAATACCCCAAAACCTACTCAAGCGATGGGAGGAGATGAAATTACTTTTTACAGTTTTAGAATAATGGCTTGTAAGCTATCTAAAAATGAAATTCAAAGCGCAGACGTATTGATTCAACCTAATTTTGAGCCTAAAACCTCAGGTTTTTTCGATTATCAAGCAAAACTTGATTCGATTAATGCTGGTTACGCAGCCACAAAAAAAGCAATTCCCAAAATAAAAGAGCTACTTGGTCTCCCTACTTTTATAGCCAACACAGCCCCATAGAGAAAAGATATGGAAAATATTCAATCCGCCATTAATGCCTACTTCCTTGGCGAACGAAACGAAATGATTTCGATTATCGTGGGATCGGTCATGGTATCTACATGTATTATTCTATTAAATCGTAAATATCAACGTAATCTAATCAAATCAATAAGTTGGTCGGTGAGCGCTTCTGGATTACTGCTTTCTGCAACGGCAATCTCTTTGCTGTTCAGAGATGCTGAGCTAAGAAATACTTTACTATCTGGGTTATCTGCCAGTCATACCACTGAGCTTCTCACAACAGAACTTCAACGTATTAACACGGTAGTCGGAAAATATCGGATTTATCAGTGTGTTTCTGCTGGCATTATTGTTTCATCTTTATTTGCTGTTTTTTTCTCTAAGCATTCGACTGTGAGAGGTATTTCTATAGGACTAATACTTCTGTCCATAGCTCAATTGGCGATTGATCACTATTCAGAAAATCGAGCCATTCAATATCAAAATCAATTATTCCATGCGTTGTACTCAACTCTTAAGTGACAAAGTTTGTAATGATCTAATTATTCTAGAAGATCCTATGCCACTACACCTGAAAGACCCGTATGTTTATATGGATGTAGGTAATTAGGGCGATTGCCGAGGGCATGATCTAAAAGTCAGTATTTTATTATTGAGCACCTCGACAATAGAACTACTATTCACAGTCGGTACTCACCTCTAATAACAGGCTTTTATTCACATGCTGAAGCAAGAGGACTCGTTCGTAGTTTTCTTAGTGACTTCACCATTTGGATTTTGAAGCTGTAAATAATAGCTATGCCTCTTTGTCCCATTAAAGTTTCCGATAATTAGCCCCAAGAGCGAGTTTTGCTTGCTTTTCTATCTAATGCTTTGCTTAAGTGTTGCTTTAATTGGTAAGAAGCCTCTAATGTGCCACCTTGCTCAAGCATATCTAAAATTTCCAAGTGTTCGGAACAATTTGTAACGAGCCGCTCTCTATTTATTTGGGCTTTATACTCCATTAATTTTCTCATTTTATTGACTCTTTGAAGCGCCATTAAGAAGTAAGGATTACCTGAAAGTTTAATCAGTTCTTCGTGAAAATTAGCGCCATATTCCAGGATTAAACTGTCAGAAATTTCTCCTACTGTAGAGTCAAGTATCCTGTTTTGAACATCTCGGAGCTTTTGTGTTACTTGTCTGTCAAGTCTGAAAGTGGGTTCAAGTAATGCGGCTGGTTCAATAGCCGCTCTAAAACGGTAAAGTTCGCTAAAAGATTCGGTTGTTTTAGCAACAGGTAATAGTTTCCAGCCGTAACCAGGGTTGCGCTCAGCCCAGCCTTCTTTTGTTGCGCGATTTAATATGGATAGTGCTTTTGACTTTGTCCAATTATATCTGTCTCTTACATACTGTTCCGTCAGAGTGTCTGGAATTGAATCTGTTAACCAATCATCCGCTAACTGTTGGTAATCGTCGGTTTCATTTTCGAGTTTTGACTTAACCCAATTATGGACTGAGTCTGGTAAGTTATCTGCAACAAAAAAACCTTTATTGGGGGCTCTGCTAACAACTTTGTGCTCTTCAAGTTCCATAAGTGCATCGCGTACTGGTGTTCGTGACACATTGTAGTCTTCTGCAATTGTCTTAGCGTTTAGATGTCCGCCTAACTCTCGTTTTCCAGAAAGAATATCTTGCAGAATCATTATAGAGAGTTTCTTGCGAACTCCACTGTCTCTGGTGCTCATTGCTATCTCCAAATTACAAAATTCTGGCCCATTGGGCGAAAGTTTAACAGGTATTATTTCAGAAAGTGATTCTTGTGGTGATTAAAAAGCGACAAAAGTTGTATTTATATGATTATAAAAACATTTTTCTAGTGTGGGGGGAGTTCATTATTAGGTTTATAAGTTGTTTTATGTCTTTAAATTATTATGTTTAGCTCATTTTTATCTTTAGGTTGGCAATGATTGCGTAAGAAATTTATAGATGTATTATTGCATTTTTGTGTTTTAATGTGCAATATTGTGATTCCTATATGAGCTGATGCAGAGGATTTGATAATGATAAAAAAAGTACAAAATCTCGTGAAAATGGGTGTGTGTGTTGCTATGTCTACAGTGTCGCTGATGACGTTTGCCGATACTTACCCAAGTAAATCTATCAATATAGTGGTTCCGTTCAACCCAGGGGGTGGTGTTGATACTGTTGCTCGAATTATCGCTGTTAGCTTAAGAGAAAGTCTTGGGCAGGATGTCATTGTGGATAATAAACCAGGTGGAAGTGGCATGATTGGTGCGAATGCGGTGGCTAAAGCGGAGCCAGATGGCTATACCCTTTTGTTGGGATCTGCCGGAGAAACTGCGATAAACGAGTTTGTTTATAAATCTAAAATGCAGTATTCGCCAGCGCAAGACTTGGCTCCAATTACGCTTGTTACAAAGATCCCAAATGTATTTGTTGTTAGCCCAAGGTTGCCTGTAAATAATGTTGAAGAGTTTGTTGCTTACGCAAAAGCACACCCCAATACGCTAACTTATGCGACTAGTGGAACAGGTAATGTTCAACATTTAGACGGTGAGTTATTGAAAATGATGGCAGGGATTGATATGACTCAAATCCCATATAAAGGCGCCTCTAAACAGCTTGTTGATGTTTCTTCAGGAATGGTGGACGCAACATTTGTAAGTTACACCGCGGCACGCAGTTTTATGCAAAATGGTAAAGTCAAGGCACTTGCTGTGACATCAGAGCTTAGAGCGGATTTTGATAAATCAATCCCTGCTGTGAATGAATATCCCCCCCTTGCTCAATATAGCCTAGAAAATTGGTTTGGTATGTTTGCGCCAGCAGGAACGCCTAGAGAGGTTCTTGAAAAAATTAACTCGGCCGTTGTTGCCGCTTTAAAAAATCCTGAACTATCGGAGAAGTTAAATAATATAGGTGGTAAGCCTGCACCATTAAGCATAGATCAATTTTCTGACTTTCTAAAAGTTGAACGAGCTGTTTTCGCCGATATCGTTGATCAAGCAAACATCACTATTCAGTAATTTAGTAGGTCAGTTCATTTAGTATGGACTGACCTTGTCGGGATAAAAATATGAAATTATCACGAGATCTATGGGCAGGACTTGTTCTGTTGATTATTGGAACAGTCGTTGCTCTTTATTCACATAATCAATATCGAATGGGGACAATTCAAAGTATGGGGCCTGGTTATATGCCTTTTGTATTGTCTATTATTCTGATCATTCTAGGTGGTGTAACCGCAGTCTCTTCTCAGTTTGGAGTATCTTCTGAAGAGCCAGAGCGAAAGATAAGCTGGAGAAAAGTGATTCCCGTTGCTTTAGCTGTTTTGGCGTTCGCATTGACTATAACCAAACTCGGTTTAATTGTGGCAACCACGTTGTTAGTGTTTATCGCTTCATTAGCGGATAAGCGTTTTAATTTAAAGCTCACTTTATACCTGATCATTAGCTTCTGCTTTATTTCATGGGTTGTATTTTCATACTTCCTTCAGATGAACATGCCTGCCTTTTGGTGATTTATGGATATTTTATCGAATTTTGTAAGCCACCTTTCTATAGGTGTTAATGAAGCATTTACGCTTGCTAACCTCTGGTATTGTTTTGTCGGTGTGTTTTTGGGGACCTTAGTTGGTGTTATTCCAGGTTTGGGGTCACTTATTACAATCTCCCTTCTTTTACCACTAACGTATCACTTAGACCCAACTGGTGCCTTGATTATGCTCGCCGGTGTCTACTTTGGAGCGGATTATGGTGGAGGGACATGTTCAATACTTTTAGGCGTTCCTGGCCATCCTGCAGCGGCAGTAGATGTTTTGGATGGCTATCCTATGGCAAAACAAGGGCGCGGTGGCGTGGCATTATTCATTAAGTGTATCGCTTCCTTTTGGGGTTCTACGGTTGGGATTTTACTTTTGATGTTGTTTGCTCCTCTGCTGGCTGCAGCTGCATTTAGCTTTGGACCTCCAGAGTATTTTGGCTTGATGCTGTTGGGGCTTGTTTCTGCTTCGACTGTAGGTGAGGGGTCTGCTGTTAAGGGTCTCGCAATGATGGTTATTGGTCTGATCATTTCCTGTGTGGGAACTGATGTAAATAGTGGTATTGAACGTTTTACGTTTGGCTATCCAGATTTGTCAGAAGGTATTGGTTTAATTGTTGTAGCAATGGGGGTTTTTGCTATTGCTGAAGTGATGAGAAGTGCTGGAACTATTGCGGTAAGTCCAGTGAAACAAAAGTTTGGAATGCGTGATCAGATACCAACAAAAGAAGATATGAAGCAGTCATCGGGTGCGATGCTGCGTGGATCAGGAATTGGGGCGTTTTTTGGCTCTTTACCCGGAACTGGTGGAGGCATGGCGACTTTTATTGCTTACGCAGTCGAAAAAAGAGTTTCGAAACATCCTGAAAAATTTGGTAAGGGCGCGATTGAAGGTTTGGCAGCGCCAGAAGCTTGTAATAATGCCGGTGTAGGTACTGCGTTTATCCCAACACTCACTTTAGGTATTCCTGGTGATGCCATTATGGCGCTGCTTTTAGCTGGATTGGTAGTTCAAGGTATTCAGCCAGGACCAATGGTAATGAGTACTAACCCTGAATTATTTTGGGGATTAATTGTGAGCTTTTTTATTGGTAATTTAATGTTGCTTGTTTTGAATATTCCTTTAATTGGCTTTTGGGTTCGTCTCCTTAGTATTCCGTATCAATGGTTATTTCCGGGAATCTTGCTGTTCACTTGTATTGGGGTTTTTAGTACTCATTACAATGTATTTGACATATATCTACTGCTTATTTTTGGCGCAATTGGCTATATCGCTTGGTTATTAAAGCTGGATGTCGTTCCCCTAATTTTAGGGATGGTATTAGGTCAACCGCTTGAAGAAAACTTCCGTAGGACAATGCTTATTTTCAGAGGAGATTTCTCTGTCTTTGTGACAAGACCAATTACAGCTACGGCTCTTGCCGTATGTGTTTTGTTGATTTTGTGGTCCATTAAATCTCAGATTACCAGGAAGAAAAAATCATGAGTGATTTAGCTGTTAGTGTTAGCGATAAGCTAATTACAAATATTACTGTAGCAAACAAAAAGTACTCCGTAGTAAATCCTCGAGCAGCTTTTGGCGACGTTGTTGATAGATTGCCTGTCGTTTTGCGTTTGCTGCTTGAAAACCTCTGTCGTAATGCATCTGAAGATGAGTTGAAAGAAGGGGCTTGCGCAATTATTGGCTGGCTTGAAAAGCATACAAGCCATGCGGAAATCCCTTTCCAGCCAGGCCGAGTTTTAATGCATGATACAACCAGCACACCTGCATTGGTTGATATAGCTGCGATGCGTGACACATTGCGAGAGAAAGGAGTACCCCCGACTTCACTCACGCCACTGTTGCATGTGGATGTGTCTATTGATCACTCACTCGCTGTTGAAGCGTTTGCTGAGCAAGATGCCGCCAATACAAATATGGCTCATGAGATTAGAAGGAATAGTGAAAGATATAGATTTCTTCGTTGGGCAGCAAAGGCATTGGGGAATGTGACTATTCATCCGCCAGGGACTGGCATTATGCACACTATCAACTTAGAGCAGCTTGCGACAGTTGTTTATGAAGAGGAGATAGATGGTCGAGATTTTCTTGTTCCAGATATGATGCTTGGCACAGACAGTCATACCCCAATGATTAATGGAATTGGCGTTCTGGGTTGGGGGGTTGGCGGACTTGAAGCTCAAACCGTGATGTTTGGCATGCCGACTATGCTTAGAATTCCTGATGTCGTTGGCGTCAAATTAACTGGAGAGTTAGCACCTGGAATTCAAGCATCTGACCTTGCTTTAACTGTCACAAATCGATTAAGAGCGATTGGTGTTACCGGCGAGTTCGTCGAGTTTTTTGGCCCTGGTGTTAAAACATTAAGTGCTGATTCTAGGGCGGTGGTTGCCAATATGGCTCCTGAGTATGGAGCAACTACTGGTTACTTTCCTGTTGATGAAAATACCCTGACTTATTTGAAAAATACAGGTCGCAGTGACGAACAGCTGGCTCTTATTGAAAGTTATATGAAAGAGGTTGGCTTGTGGTTCGATGAGAATGCTAACCCTGAATACAGTCGATTGCTTGAAATTAACTTGAGTCAAATTGGTTTGCATGCCGCTGGTCCTAGAAGGCCCCAAGATATTTTAACTCTTGATCAGATTCCATCAGCATTGCGTAATATAGAGCCATCCCCTAAAGGAACAAGTGGTGAGTTACCAGTCTTTCCTGTTGCGGTTGCTGCTATTACGAGTTGTACAAATACGTCATCGCCAGCGCTTCTGGTTGCAGCAGGATTACTTGCTAAAAAAGCAGTTTTACTTGGACTATCGATACCTGACTGGATCAAAACGTCTCTGGCTCCTGGATCTCCAGCGGCGGTTTCGTACCTAAAGCGAGCCGGTCTGCTTGAAGCGCTAGAAATATTGGGTTTTGGGGTTGTTGGCTTTGGTTGTACAACCTGCATCGGTAACTCTGGTCCCTTGACAAGCAAAATTTCAACCGCGTTGGAGAGGGAGGAAATTCGGCCAGTGGCCTTTCTCTCAGGTAACCGAAACTTTCCGGGAAGAATTCACCCAGATGTCGATTTAGGTTTTATTATGTCGCCGCCAATGGTTATCGCAGCCGCATTAGCTGGAAATGCTGAAATTGATTTGGCGAATTCCCCGCTGCAGTATTCAAAAACGGGAGAGGCTGTTTATCTAAAAGACTTATGGCCATCGCATGATGAAGTCAATGCTGCTCTAGCCAAAGGCTTGCAGACCATTGATTTCAAAAATGACTTTGACATTGCTTCTAAAAATCCACTGTGGATGTCTTTGGTTGCACCTGAATCAGATTGTTTCCCTTGGGCAGAAGAGTCTACGATTTTGCGTCGGCCGCCATTTGCCTCTTGTGATGAAGGCACTCTTTTAGGTGACTTTACCGCTTACCCATTGCTGGTAGTTGGTGATGATGTTACTACCGACCATATTTCTCCGGCCAGTGCGATTCCGAAAGATAGCTTGGTGGCCGACTTCTTGGTTGAGCGTGGAGATGATCGCAATGATCTGAATGTATTTGCATCGCGCCGAGGGAATTGGGAGGTTATGATGCGGGCCGCTTTTCATAGTAAGACGCTGGTGAATCTTCTCGTTCCAGATGTGCCTGTTGCTCATACATTACACGTACCAAGCAATACAGTAGCACCTATTTCCGACGTTGCAGATCAATATCGAGCGGCGGGTGACTCGGTGGTTATTTTGGCCGGTGAACGTTATGGCATGGGATCCTCACGTGACTGGGCTGCGAAGGGGCAACGTTTACTGGGTGTGAGGGCTGTGATTGCCGTGAGCTTTGAACGCATTCATCGATCTAATCTAATCGGGATGGGAATTTTACCGCTTTGTTTTCCTGTTGGAGTCAGTTCTGCAAGTTTATCTATCCAGCCGGGTGATCAAATTCAAGTGAATGCTGATCATAAAATGCTATCTTGTCGTGGTGCTGTGGAGGTAAAAATCATCCGAGCAAACGCGGCTGATGAGTTAATCGTGGCTACGGCTGCCATTGAAACACAACTTGAGTTGGAATTGTTAAGGGTAGGTGGAGTGCTTCCTTTGATTTTAAAGCGAACCATCGAAAATAATTAAGTGGCAAGCCAGTTCATTTTCTTACTCTAGCGAATGGGGCTGGCTTTTAATGAATCACTGCAATACACGCTTCCAAGGGACAGTACATGGATAATTTACAAGAAATAAAAGACAGGTTCGCTCCTACAGGACATTTGAGAGTGTCGATTAATTTAGGTAACCCTATTCTTGCTAAAGCGGAAGTGGGTAATCAACCTCCATCTGGAGTGTCGGTAGACCTAGCTAAAGAGTTTGCTAGGCGACTAGGGCTTGAGATTGAATGGGTTGTTTTCAACTCAGCGGGAGAGTCGGTAGAGGCTGTGACATCTGAAGACGCAGATATTGGCTTTTTTGCAATAGATCCGCTTCGTGGTGTGGGAGTTAATTTTAGTGCAGCGTATGTTCATATTACAGGCAGTTATCTTGTGCCAGAAGCGTCTGAATTACAGACAATTGAAGAGGTAGACCAATCAGGAAATCGCATTGTTGTGGGGAAAGGAAGTGCTTATGATCTTTATCTGACTCGTAACCTAAAAAGCGCGAGTATTGTTCGTGCACCTACATCGCCCAAGGTCGTCGAGTTTTTTGTTCAGAATCAATGTGAAGTTGCTGCAGGTGTTACACAACAACTGGAATCTGATCTTCAGCGTTTCCCTAATCATCGGCTTTTATCTGGTAATTTTATGTTGATTCAACAGGCTATGGGCGTACCAGTAAGTCGTGGTGATTTAGCTGCTCAATACCTTGCTGATTTCGTTGAAGATGTTAAACGAACAGGATTTGTTGCCGAGGCTTTGATTCGCAATGGTATAAAAGGTGCGTCTGTTGCACCTCAAGTGGAGGAGTAGGGAATGCTGGCATTTATTGGCTGTCGCACAACGAAGGAGCGAAATGCTAGAGGTGAAGGTATTAGCCTCGTATCCTATAACGAAATAGACGGTTCTCTAAAGTTAGTTCACCTTGAAAAAGGGTTAACGAATCCTTCTTACTTAGTCATTAATAAAGCAGGTGATCGCTTATACATTGTTCATGGTGACGGTTCTGAGGTTAGCGTATTTAAATTCGATGCCAATAGCCGAAAACTAACTCATTTAAATACACAAGATACAGGTGGGCTAAATCCTGTCCATTTGGCACTATCGCAAAATGAAAAGCACCTTGTTGTATCGAACCACATAACAAGTAGTTTGGCGGTCCTACCAATAAATGCAGAAGGTGGATTGCTAGAAAGGTCACACTTGATTCAGCTTGCTGGTGAGCCAGGGCCCCATCGAAAAGAGCAGCCGTTTTCAAAACCTCATTTCAATCCATTTGACCCAAGTGGTAGATTTGTTGTCGTTCCGGATAAAGGTTTGGATAAGATTTTCTTATACGAATTTAAGAATGGTCAGCTTGATTCTACTCACTTGACCGAGGTAGATTGCCGAGAAACGTCCGGCCCGAGGAATCTTGTTTTCCATACAACTAAACCATGGGCTTATGTTGTTAATGAGCTTGATTCAACCATAACAGCATACGAATTTGACAACAAAACTGGAGCGTTGGTTCCGTTTCAAATTCTCAGTGGGCTCTCAGATCGTTTCACTGGAAACAGTCGAGCGTCAGGTATTACTCTTGATATGATGGGCAAAACGCTTTATTCAAGCCATCGAGGTGCTGATGCTATAGCAGTTATGAAAATTGATTCCGAGACGGGCAGTTTAACGCTCATTCAAACAATCAGTGGCCAAGGCAAAACCCCACGTTTTATTACGCTTAGTCCCGATGGCAAGTGGTTATATGCACTTAATGAAGACAGCGACAATATTATTACTTTTGCTGTTATGCCAGAAACTGGCTTGTTGCAGGAAACCAGTCAGTGTTTTATTACAGGAAGCCCTGTCTGCATGGTATTCAATTAGTGCTGATACATGTTTACTGGCGAAGAGTATGTGTCGAGCTTTGAAGGAAGTTATTGTCTTGCTAGGTTTGCAATATCTTTAACTTCTAATATTTGGCTTTTATAGCCCAGTCGTACTGTATTTAACATTGCCACACCAATATCGCGGGTGGTTAAAATGTGGTTAGGAAAGTAGTGTTTTAATAATGGAAATAGTGGCGTCATCAGTTGATGGATTATCCGATAACTCATTGTTTTAGAACGAATACCGTTTAGCGGTTGGATAATGGCTGGGCGAAACAGATAGACGTTGGCGAAGTTGCTTTTTAACAAGGCGTTCTCCGTTTTACCTTTCACCCTAGCCCACATACTTTTACCATTTTCAGTACTGTCAGTCCCTGCACCAGAGACATAAGCAAAGGTCATATCTGGATTGTTTGGTTGTAAAGCTTTAGCCGCCGACATCGTCAAATCAAAGGTGATGGCTCGATATTGTTTCTCCATCATACCTGATGAAGATTGGCCTAGACAAAAAAAACAGGCATCTATCTTTGCTAATCCATCTAGGGTGTGAGGTAGGTTTTTAAAATCTTCACTGATAATCTGTGTGACCCGTTTATTATTTTCAGGTAATAAACGTCTTCCGACCACAAAGATGTTATCTACATCAGATGCAAGAAGTGATTCATGCATGACACCTTGTCCCACCATGCCGCTAGCACCAAAAATTAGCACATTCATATTTTTCTCTTTTTCATCATATTCGCTTTGATTTTATATTGCATCACGACATTTGGTTTTGGATAGTAGCTTTTGATTCGAGTTATCCTGTTAACAGAGTTTTTCTGAGCAACCAGTGGAATTTATCAATGTAGCTCCACCTGTAATAAGTGCTGTTTTAAGTATCATGTTGATTCCTCTGTCGTTGTCGTTAATATCGAACAAGTGTAAGAGAAAGCTTGAATTGATCAGTTGCAAATTGCGCCAGCACTATTGCGTAAGACGCCAAATTTTGAGTCTTACGTTAGAGGTCTATAACAAGCGTTTTGAAAGCTAGGTGGTTTTATTTACCTATGCGTGTACTTAAATAAAACGCTGCACACAGGGTGCCGCAGCTGGCCATGATGATTGAAAGGCTTCCTGGTGTGCCATCGAACAATAAGCTCGCCACATAACTAATGAAGCTCCCCATCGCAAATTGAGCGGCTACTAATAGCCCAGACACCGTACCTGCCTTTTCTGGTAATAATTCAAATAAGGTGGCTAAGCTGTTTGCACCAATCGCGCCAGTGACACTGATGTAAAGCATGGTAGCGATGACAAATAAGAGAATGGGTGTCCCATTAAAGCCATACATTCCCCAGATGATCAGTGTCGCCATAAAAGAGATAGCAACCGCTACGTTTAATGCGACGCTGACACTATAACGTTTACTGAGATATGAGTTGAGTAAAGTGGCGATAATGATAGCGACAATATTGGCGGAAAATAACATCGCATAATGGGTTTCTGAAAGGTGAAAGTACTCGATATACACAAAAGCGGATGTTGCAATGAAGGCAAACATTCCCGCGAATGAAAAAGCGTTGGTCAGTACATATTGGACCAACAATGGTGCGTGCAGGCAGTCAATGTAGTTGTTACAATAATGACGCAAGCTTGGCTTTATCGTTGAGCTGGACTTTGTTTCTGGTAATAACAACGCGCTTCCAATAAAGGCGATCATTGAGAACAAGGCTAAGAAATAAAAGATCCAACGCCATTCAAAATAGCTAACAATGTAAGCTCCGAGTATGGGTGATACCAGCATGACCATCATTGAAATGATATGCATGTGTGAAAGGATATTGGCTGCTCGCTTTAATTCATACAAGTCTCTCACTAACGCTCTACCCAGAACGGCCGCTGCAGCGCCTCCTAATGATTGTAGGAAACGAAATAGAATAAGGCTCTCGCCTGTCGACGCCATGGCGCAACCAATACTACTCAAAAAATAAAACCCTATCCCAATTAACAGTAAGCGTTTTCGGCCTAACATATCGGATAAAGGGCCAAAAATGAGCATGCCGATTGCCATTCCAAGCAAAAATACCGTAATCGTTGTTTGTATTAGTTGGTCCGTGGTGCCTAAGTTATTGGCGATAGTCGGTAAACTTGGCAAATACATATCAATAGAAAGCGGCCCAAACGCGACCAAATAGCCAAGTAATGGGATGGTTAATTTACTCAAAGCTGAGGTCATGGAAGCTCCTATTTAAATAAGCTGATTAGTTTAGGTTGGTGATTGCCGCGTTCGCACAGTCAATATCTTGCTGTTCACTACCACCAGAAATACCAATTGCACCAACCAGGCAAGCATCAAGTAAAATAGGCAATCCGCCACCTAAAAAGGTGAAATCTGGCTCGCTTTGTAAGGCTAGTAAGGTGTTATTTCTTTGTGCGAGTCGGGTTTGCCACTCTTTGCTTGGTATGCCAAATGATACAGAAGTGATGGCTTTTTTATGGGAAATGGCTTGCGATAAAAGCGGTGCTTTGTTCATTGCGACGCTCGCTAGGCTACGACCTGAAGTGTCGACAACAGTGATGCAAATATGGATATCAATTTGCTCCGCATGATAGATGGCAGCACGACAAAGCTGCAGTGCTGCGAGAGTGGTTAAATCCTGTTTTGTAATAGTGTTCATGATCATCTGCCTACCTAGTAGAAAATATGACTTATAGCAGCCTTGTTGCTAAGCATAGGAATAAGATTAATTATTAACATGTTAAGTATTTTTGTTGAATGTTTCTAGGTGTTTTTTATAAATATCACACTAATGATTTTTATATATGGCTTGTTGTTACTTGGGTAAATGAGGCTAGGTTGCTTTTCTGTATTGCTTTCGAAAATCCGAAGGGCTCAGACCAGTATTTTTTAAAAAGAATCGAGAGAAATAGGAAGGATCGATATAACCTAAAGTGTATGCTATTTCAGTGAGGTTTTTATTCGTGTGAGTCAATAAACGTTTGGCTTCTAGCAATACGCGGCCGTTGATCATTTTTTTGGGGCTTAGTTTGGTTATTTTGTTACACAAGTAATTCAGCCTACTTTCATTGATTTGTAAGGATTGGCAATAGAACTGAATGTTTTTTTCCGTTAAAAAATGGTGTTCGAGTAATGTGCTGAACTCTCGAAAACAGAGTATTTCAGATTGGTTGTGTTGCTTTTGCGGTTGCTCAGTACCAGAAAGTCTTAGCATACAGATCAGAATTAGCTTAACAATGGCTTCAATACTGTCCCGTTGATATAGCGCAGATCGACTCCATTCTAACTTCAGTATTTCAAACAGGTTTAACAATTGTTCCCAATGTTGCAGCTCGGGTTTAATGTCTTTTTGCTGATCGATATGAAAGGGCATCAGTAGTGAGTTGTGATTACTGTATGCGTTGAGTTCAGCCATGATTTTTTGTAGGTGGGTATTGTGAATCGTGATGACATAGCCAGGAGCTGTTGGCTCTGTTAGAAACGCATGCGGTGTTGCTGGAGGCGTATAGAAGGCGGCGCAGCCTTTTGTCTCATAAACATTTTGATCAATATTAAACAAAGTATTGCCGGAGCGAATTAGGTGTATTTGGCAATATTCTGCGTGCAGATGCATGGGCATATCGCGCCCAAAAAAGTCAGCCATTTTGCCAAGAACATCAAAATGGATAGTGGCGTCCTTGTAGGCGACATCATAGTCTTGGCCAATCGTGATATTGGGGATCCACTCTTCTTTCATTGAGTTAGGTTCTTTGTTGTTTGTGAGCGATTGGAGTTTCTTCAGCTGTTAATGTTTTAAAGCATACATTGAAATATTAAAAGAGAGCGTTATGCGATGTCACGATAAAAAAAGCCCGACATGTGAGTAGACATCATGCCGGGCAAAGTTAGGGTGACCAAAGATAAAACGTCTAAACTAACAGGCATAAAAGCACTAGTTTAGATTACAAGCAGCATTTAATAGACGGATGCTGTTGTTTCTTCATGGGAATGTTGTTCAGGTTTGAACTCATTCACCAAAGCTTTAGTACTGTTCATTAATAAACCAGTATCACTGCCAACGGCGACAAATAAAGCACCAAGCGATAGATAACGTTTCGCTTGTTGTTTGTCCGCCATTAAAATGCCTGGGGCTTTTCCTGCCGCAATGATTTTTGCAATGCTCTGCTCGATCACTTTAACCACTTCAGGGTGGTTAGGCTGACCAATATAGCCAAGCGATGCACTAAGGTCGGCAGGTCCAATAAAGACACCGTCTACCCCATCTACAGCTAGAATATTATCCAGTTCTTCGATAGCTCGAAGTGACTCGATTTGAACCAGTACGCAAATTTCATCGTTCGCTGTCGTCAAATAGTCGGGCGTTCTATTGAACTGCGAGGCACGTGCTAATGCACTGCCAACACCACGAATACCGGCGGGTGGATAGCGTGTAGCTTTGACTATCTCCAGCGCTTGCTCAGCATTATCTACCATAGGTGCTAGGACAGTTTGCACACCAAGATCAAGTATTTGCTTAAGCGCGACATGATCCGCCCATGCAGGACGAACAATTGGGTGGCTGGCAAATGGCGCTATGGCTTGCAGTTGCCCAACCATAGTTTGCAAGGTGTTTGGTGCGTGCTCTCCGTCGATCAATAGCCAATCAAATCCTGCGCTCGCAATAAGTTCTGCGGTGTAGTTGTTGGCTAAGCCAAGCCATAGACCAATCTGTGGCTGTTGGCTTTTGAGGGCCGCTTTAAAAGTGTTTTTAGGGGCAGACATGTCTATCTCCTAAGCAAAATGACAAGACACTGAACCAAGTGGGCCATAATCCACGTTAAATGTATCGCCTTTACGTGCTGCAATCGGGCGAGTAAAAGAGCCGCCAAGGATGATTTGTCCTGGCTCAAGTTCAACATCAAACGGCGCGAGTTTATTGGCTAACCATGCGACGCCATTAGCTGGGTGATTGAGTACACCTGCAGCCACACCTGTTTCTTCAATAATGCCGTTACGTTGCATAATGGCTGACGCCCAACGTAAATCCATTTCATCTATTTTGATCGGTCGTCCACCTAAGATAATCGCAGCGTTGGCGGCATTATCGGCAATGGTGTCGAAGACTTTGCGTGGGCGTTTGCTTTCTGGGTCGATAGATTGACTACGTGCATCAATCAGCTCAAGTGCAGGAATAACATAATCTGTTGCGTTATAAACATCGAAAATCGTGCAGTTTGGTCCTTTCAAAGGCTTTTTTAAAACGAAGGCTAATTCGACTTCAATACGCGGTACAATAAACTTGTCCGTTTCAATTTCACAGCCATCGTAATACAGCATGTCATCAAGCAAGGTGCCGTAATCTGGCTCATCAATTTGTGAGCTCATTTGCATCGCACGAGATGTTAAGCCAATCTTATGACCAATTATCTTGCGACCTTCATTTAATTTCATTTGTACCCATTCGCGTTGAATGGCGTACGCATCATCAAATGTTATATCTGGATAATCTAGTGATATTTGACGAATTTGAACGCGTTCTTTTTCAGCCTGATTAAGCTTGTTAGCACAAGCCGTAATAATATCGTTTGAAAGCATGCTACACCCTTATTTAAATTGTTTTTAGGTATTCTGACTCAGAAATAATGGTGTTTTTTAGAACACCAACGCCTTCTACTTCTGTGGTTACAACGTCACCAGGCTTTACATCGGCTAGACCTTCCGGTGTCCCTGTGAAGATCATATCGCCTGGGGTTAATGTCATAATGTCGCTTAAGTAAGCAATCAGATGAGGAATATTAAATACTAAATCCTTGGTGTTCCCTTCTTGCTTCAGCTCACCATTAATATAAGTGCGCAGCATCAAGTTATGAGGGTCTTTAATGTCTTTGGCATCAACGAGATATGGCCCAATTGGTGTGCAAGTGTCACGACTTTTTACGCGCAGGTTAGGGCGGTAGTAATTTTCTAAATAGTCGCGAATAGCGTAGTCGTTACCTACTGTGTAACCGCCAACGTAGTCCATGGCGTCTTCTTTGGAGACGTTTTTGGCTTCTTTGCCGATGACGACAACCAATTCACATTCATAGTGCATGTAATCGACGTTATCAGGACGGTAGGTGTTTTGATCGTGGCCAATTAGCGAGTTTTTATTTTTCAAAAAGACTAAAGGTTCTTCTGGTGCTTTGAAGGAGAGTTCAGCAGCATGGTCGGCATAGTTGATGGCCAAAACGAACATTTTACCTTCGCAAGGTGGTAACCATGTAAATGAACCATCTGCCAAAACGTCACCTTGTTGAGTAACGACTTGATCTTGTTCGTTGATGGTGACATCTAATGTTTTATTGTTAAAAAGTATACGCGCGCTTTTCATGACTGCTTCCTATTCTTGTTCCACTGGATTGGCTAGACGGCCGACGCCTTCGATATCTATCATGACACTGTCACCGGGCTTGATTTCTAATTCCGGTGTGCGCTCGGGCGTACCCGCGATGATGATATCTCCCGCTTCCAGCGTCATAAAACTGCTGATATAGCTCACTATCTCTTCAACCGAATGGATCAATTGATCGGTATTTGTCTCGTGCACTAACGCGTCATTCACAAAGGTCTTGATACTCAAATTATTAGGATGACTGACCGCTGTTTTGTCTATTGTCCATGGACCCATAGGGCAGAAAGTATCGCGGCATTTTGCTTTTACCGCGGGGCGATAGAAGGAGGTTTCAGCCAAGCTCACTTCGTTAACTACGGTAAAACCTTGAACAAAATCTAGAGAGTCACTGGCATTGACGCGAGTTGCTGACTTGCCAATGACGATACCTAACGAAGGGCCAGCATAGATAGCGCCTTTGTCAGTAGGAACCTTGATGCTGCTCGCATATCCGATATGAGTATTATCGGTTTTAATGTGTAAAACAGGCGTTTTAGGAGGGTGAATATGTGGCTTTTCGTTGAACGCTTGCTCCAAAGACTTGGCTAGCGCTTTATTGTTTAGAGCGACGCCTATTACACTGCCAGATGTTGGTGGGAGTATGGTGTCATCTAATCTAATTTCAAAGCTGGCATTCGCTGTTTTGGATACCACTTCATTTGATTCTTTTTGTCTGTAATGAAACATTTTTTTCTTACCAAATGTAGTTAACATGTTAACTATAGTTTCGTAAAAAACATTCCTTGTCAATACACTGTCGATTTTATTGGATGAATTTTCGGAATAGCTCGGCTTGAGATTTGATTTTGAGTTTACGATAGATGTTCTTGCGATGGTTCTTAACCGTTCCTTCCGAAACAAAGCATTTGTCCGCAATAGAAGCCGAAGATAGTCCGGTTAAAATAAGCTCAACGATCTCTTTTTCTCGTTTGGTGAGGTTATGATATTCAAACATAGAGCGGCGAGCATCTAGGTTTTCATGTTCAATCGCTTGGTTTTGTTGTAACTGTCTCCCAACACGCTCATGGGTCAAAATAGCCGCTTTAATAGAGTTAATGCAAGGGATTAGCTCTCGGTTGACCGCTTCAATGGAAGAGCCGTTGTCTTTTGTTGAATAGACGATGCAGATTTTTGTGTCATCGTTTGTGCCGATCACAATGTTTGTTTCATTGCACCAGTCTAATCGTTGATAAAACGTATCGTAGTAAATGGAGTCACGAAAATCATCGTTAACAAGACTGTCTAACGTAAAGAGTTCGGTTGGATCTTTATCACCGCAGATCATGTCATAGACAGGGTCTAGTAAGTACGCTGATTGACAATACACTTCATCAATTTCTGACATTGGATAGCCACCTAAAAAAACAGGATGATGTGTTTTCGAATAGCTAACAATTCTGATGTTAGAAATGGGGTCTAGCTCTTTGATTGAATAGGCGACTTGATCATAGAAGTGGTGCTGACCAATGCCATTGATAAGAGCAGGCAAAGTGTCATAAAGGCTTGAATTTAGCATGTTATGCGCTCCCGTTTATTGTCAGTTATTTGATAGGGCACAGATGGATAATTTCACATCTGCACTAAAAGTCAATCGATGCAAAAGATATTCCATATCTACCTATCCCTGTCTTTTTTAATTAAATGCCTTTCATTGTTGGTAAGTGTGCTTGACATACTATACATGTTAAGTTTAATTTATTTAACATGTTAACTAAATCGATGTCGAGACATTCTCGTTCGGTTCCTTATCAGAAGAGAGAAAAAAATGATTAAGAACTTGATAAACGGCAAATGGGTTGAGAGTAAAGAAACTTTTCAGACTTTTAATCCAGCTACAGGTGAAGTATTGGCTGAAGTAGCTCACGCATCCGATGAGCAGGTGGCTGAAGCGGTTCAAGCAGCCAAAGACGCCTTTCCAGCTTGGGCGGCTATGCCCATTGCAAAGCGCTCAAAAATCATTGAAAAGTTAGGCGACCTTATTGCTGAAAACGTAGAAGAAATCGCTCGACTCGAAACAGCAGACACTGGCTTACCTCTATACCAGACGCTAAATGCATTGATTCCACGTTCATCGAATAACTTCTATTTTTTCGCTGATAAAGCCAAGCAGATGAATGGTCATACGTATCCAGTTGATGACCAAATGTTGAACTACACCTTATATCAACCAACTGGTGTGTGTGCGTTGATTTCGCCATGGAACGTACCTTTCATGACGGGAACATGGAAAACAGCGCCTGCCCTAGCGTTAGGTAACACAGTGGTGATGAAGCAGTCTGAATTATCTCCGTTGACAACAGACTTCCTAGGTCGTTTGTCCATCGAAGCAGGCGTGCCACCAGGTGTTTTCAATATTGTGCATGGTATGGGGGCAACAACAGGTAATGCCATCATCACCAACGACGATGTGGATGCGATTTCTTTCACTGGTGGAACGTCAACAGGCAAACACATTATTGCTAATGCTGGCCTAAAGAAATTCTCTATGGAGTTGGGTGGCAAATCTCCGGTGATGATCTTTGAAGATTGTGACTACGAACGTGCTATGGACGCTGCGGTATTTGGTATTTTCTCGATCAATGGCGAGCGTTGCACAGCAGGTTCTCGTATTTTCGTACAAAAAGGCATTTACGATAAGTTCGCGACGGAATTTGCTGAGCGAGCTAGCAAAATCAGAGTCGGCGATCCGACAGACCTGAATACGCAAGTTGGCTCTCTGATTAGTCAACAACACTTCGACAAGGTGACAGGCTACATTCGTATCGGTATGGAAGAGGGTGCGACATTGATCGCGGGTGGTCCAGATAAGCCTGTGGATGAGTTACCAGATCATCTGAAAGGCGGTCATTTTGTCCGTCCAACCGTATTTCGTGATGTTACTAATGACATGCGTATTGCACGAGAAGAAATTTTTGGGCCGGTTGCTGTGTTGATTCCGTTTGAAGATGAAGCCGATGTGGTCGCCATGGCGAATGACAATGAATATGGCCTAGCGTCTTATCTATGGACGCAAGATGTTGGCAAGGTTCACCGTATCGCGCAAAAAGTAGACGCAGGTATGATGTTTGTAAACTCGCAAAACGTACGTGATCTTCGCACCCCATTTGGCGGTAAAAAAGCGTCAGGTACAGGCCGTGAAGGTGGTGATTACAGCTTTGAAGTTTTCTGTGAACCGAAGAATGTTTGTATCAGCATGGGTTCTCATCATATCCCTAAATGGGGCGTTTAGTTTAAACATTGGCGAGGGCGTTATGTCCTCGCGCTTGTCGGAGCATTCTTATGCCACATTTTGTTTTTGAATATTCTGCCAATCTTGAAGGTCGTTTAGATTTTCAGCCAGTGTTTAAAGCGCTGCATGAATACATAGTTTCTACCGGACACTTTCCTCTTGGTGGTGTGCGTAGTCGAGCGATATGTTGTGATCATTTTCGCGTAGCGGATGGCCGAGATGACTTCGCCTTGATTAATTTAAATTTAAAAATAGGTCATGGACGTAGCATGGAAATACGCCAAGAAGTGGCGGAAAAGGTCTTTGCTATTTTCTGTGAATGGATGAAACCGATCACGGATAACAGTTATTGCCAGATCTCTTTTGAACTGACGGAGCTGGATCCTGTTCTTAAATTTAATAAGAACAATATTCACGGTCTCTTTAAATAGAGCGTGATTGATTAAATAACGATTTCAAATAATTATAAATAGAGGGTAATCGTGATGAACCTTAAAAAGATTTTTTCTATTGCTGTAGCGGCCACTTTGTCCAGTATGACGTTTGCGGAAACGATCCGTGTTGCTAGTTGGCTTCCGCCGACGAATCCAATGAACCAAGTGGTTATTCCTGCTTGGGGGAAAGCCATTTCTGATGCCACTGACGGACGTATTAATGTCGAAATCGTCTATGGTCTGGGCCATCCTAAAACAATGTGGAATTTGGTTGAAGATGGAATAGTGGATGCGAGTTATAGCTACCATGGATACGTTCCAGGGCGTTTTGAATTACCACAAGTTGTAGAACAACCAGGGCTAGGGACGAATGCAGAGGCGGCTTCTTATGCCTTATGGACGACTTATGAAAAGCTTTTTTCTAACTCACACGAATTCGATGGTCTAAAACTACTGGCTTTGTTTACTCATGGCCCAGGTCAAATTCACTCAAATTTTCCGGTCAATGCCATTGATGATCTTAAAGATAAAAAGATCCGCATTGGCGGCGGTGTGCAAAGTATTATTGCTGAAAAATTTCATGTAACGCCAGTCGGTGCGCCTGCACCAAAAGTTTACGAGATGATGCAGCAGGGCGTCATTGATGGTGCATTTTTACCTGCTGTAGAGCAAAAAGTGCTGCGTCTATCCGAAGTGACTAAGTATTTGACCATTTTCCCCGATGGTCTCTACATGGGCAGTTTTTCTATGTTCATGAATCCTTATGTGTTTGAAGATTTAGATAAAGAAGATCAAAAAGCAATTAATGATGCCTCTGGTGAAGTCTTATCTGTGCTAGCGGGTAAAGCGTGGGATGCAAGTGATGCGGCAGGGGTAGAGTCGGCGCGTGAAAATGGCGTCACAGTCACTATTTTGTCTCCAAATGATAAGCTTGTGAAAGATGTTCAAGCCACTTTGTCTGATGCCAGCGCTAGCTGGATAAAAACCGCCGATGACAAGGGTTATGACGGCAGTAACGCGTTGAAATACCTTCGTGATACGGCTCATCAGTATGCAGCTAAGCATGGAGAATAGCCATGTGGTTATCTGCGATGGTTAATAAACACCATAGAGAATTCGGGCTGGTTAAATGGCTGGCCTTTGCTCTTGAAGTGGTGTCGTCATTGGTATTACTAGCTTTGATGTTATTGACTTGTTCCGACGTGATTGGACGTTACGTATTTAACAACTCTATAAATGGTACAACAGAGCTAACTGAGTTGGCTCTTTGTATTATTGTGTTTTGTCAGCTGCCTATCGTAACGCTTACTAGTGCTCATGTGGTGGTGGATATTCTGGATCGTATATTACCGGCAATATTTATGAGAGTAAGCGGTTTAGCTATTAATTTAGCGATTGCAGCAGGTTTTTTCTTTGTGGCAGAGCGTGTCTGGTTTCAAGCTGCTAGGTCATTACGTCGCGGTGTGATGACGGAATTTTTGCATATCCCTGTGGCGTATTTTATCCAGTTTATTTCTATCATGATGTTTGTGACTGCCGTGATTCTTATGCTGAAAGCTTTTTATACTGTGTTTTCAAAAGTGGAGGTGTCTGAGTGATTATTTCTGCTTTTGGTTTTGCCATTCTGCTTGTGCTCATTCTCATTTTTAGAATGCCTATCGCCTTTGCTATGGGAACGGTTGGCATTGTTGGGTTTGGTTATTTGCAAGGTTTGAGTTTCGATAATCTGTTTGATTTTCGTTGGACCGGAGCTTTAGCCCTTGCGACAAACCGTATTATCGATACTTCACAAGAATATGGGTTGTCTGTCATACCGCTGTTCATCTTGATGGGCAACTTTGTGACGAAAGCAAACTTATCGGGTGAATTATATAAAGCGTCCAATGCGTTTTTGGGGCATCGTAAGGGTGGTCTAGCAATGGCAACGATTGTGGCTTGCGGTGGTTTTTCGGCGATTTGTGGTTCGAGTTTAGCAACATCAGCAACTATGGCAAAAGTCGCTATGCCGCCGATGAGAAAATATGGCTACAGTGACGGCTTAGCCAGCGCTTCTATTGCAGCGGGTTCTACACTCGGTATTTTGATTCCGCCTAGTGTTATTTTGTTGATGTATGGGTTGTTAACCGAGACCAGTATTCGAGAGCTATTTGCCGCTGGTTTTTTACCAGGAATACTTGGGATTTTGTTGTATTTGGTTGCGGTAAGGTATGTGGTTTGGCGTCACCCAGAAAAAGGGCCGAGTGCTGAGCGCACCGGTCTTGCTGAACGGCTACAGGCGTTGAAAAATGTCTGGGGTGTTTTAGTCTTATTCATGGTTGTGATGGGGGGGATTTATCTTGGTATCTTCACTCCTTCAGAAGCGGCTGGTGTCGGTGCAGGAGGGGCTTTTTTAATTGCTTTAATGCGTAAATCACTGACTGTAGAAGCGATTTTTCATGCATTAATTGATACAGGTAGAACCACAGCCATGTTGTTTTCGGTATTAATCGGCGCCTTAATCTTTTCTGATTTTATTACCATTGCCGGTTTACCCGCAGAATTACTGGCCTTTGTACAAAGTTTTAATCTTTCTGCATTTGGTGTCATTTTAATTATTATCGCTATTTATTTAGTGCTAGGAATGGTATTTGAAAGTTTATCAATGATTCTTTTGACGGTTCCTATTTTTTACCCTTTGGTACAAAGCCTAGGTTTTGATTTGGTCTGGTTTGGCATCGTGGTGGTTGTGGTGACAGAAATCAGTCTTATTACGCCGCCAGTAGGGATGAATGTATTTGTGTTGAGCGCTGTATTAAAAGATGTAAAAGCCGGAACGATCTTTAAAGGCATTACGCCATTTTGGTGTGCCGATATGGTCCGACTTGGCTTAATTGTGGTCTTTTCATCTGTCGCTCTTTTCCTACCAGAACTGTTATATAGATAAACACTATTTTGGAGATTTACTATGGGTAAGTTAGCTCTTGCTGCAAAAATAACACATGTGCCATCTATGTATCTTTCGGAGCTTGATGGCCCTCAAAAAGGCTTTCGTCAGGCCGCTATAGACGGTCACCTTGAAATTTCAAAGCGCTGTCGTGAACTTGGAGTGGATACCATTGTTGTATTTGATACACATTGGTTGGTTAATGCGAACTATCACATTAACTGTGCGCCACACTGGGAAGGGGTTTATACCAGTAATGAACTGCCACACTTTATTAATAATATGCCATACAGCCTCGATGGTAACCCAGAGTTAGGTCGTATCATTGCTAAGGTGTGTAATGAACAGGGTGTTGAAACCATGGCGCACGATGCGACGACATTAGCGCCTGAATACGGCGCGCTAGTGCCAATGCGTTATATGAATCCAGACCAGCATTTCAAGTGTATATCCGTCTCGGCGTTATTAACGGTTCATTACTTAAATGATTCGGCGCGTTTGGGATGGGCTATCCGTGAGGCGATTGAAAAACACTACGACGGTACTGTCGCTATTTTGGCCAGTGGCTCGTTATCCCATCGTTTTGCTCAAAACGGTCAAGCGCCAGGTTTCTCTACCAAAGTATGGAGCCCATTTCTTGAGAGCCTAGATCACCGAGTCGTTGAAATGTGGGAAAACGCAGAGTGGAAAACATTCTGTGAGATGCTTCCTGAATACGCGGCAAAAGGCCATGGAGAAGGATTCATGCATGATACGGCTATGTTGCTAGGGGCGCTCGGTTGGTCGGATTACGATCAAAAAGTGGAGGTTATCACGCCTTACTTTGGTAGCTCTGGCACGGGACAAATTAACGCTATTTTCCCTGTGTCTCCGCAAACTGGCGATGCAGTCCCAAAACCTCAAGCTTCTGTGGAAAATGGTACTTTTGTTTATGGCGCTAGCCGTCTGTAAGAAAAATCCGCTTTAAATGGCTGAATCGAAGTGTCGATCAGCCATTTTTTTGCTGTGGAGCGTATCGTTATTCTAAAGAGCATCGTGGTATTCGTGAAATCGACTCAAATGTCCCTAAGGGGATATATAAACAGTGTTTTTTTGTAGATACGATAAAAATGTTTCGTTTTATCTTCTTTCAGGAGAAGGCGTTTAAATAACCCAAGATAGATAATGCTAGGTAAGGTTTGGTGTTTATTTAAAAGGGAGTTGACGCCATATTAATAATAAATTCTGTCGTGCGATGTAATCTTAATATTGTGGTGATAAGTGGACGCATTTATTTAGTTTAATCACTCGATCTATTTATTCTTCGAAGACGTCATTATTAATATAAAAAATATAAACCATTTTTAGAGTAGGCAGCACTATGAGCGAGAATACTAAAATCGATTTTATTTATCTTTCTGAACCAGACATGATTAAAGCTGGCGTAACGGATATGCCGAGTTGCGTGGATACCATGGAGGAGATGTTTGGACTTTTGTATACGGGCGATTACCGTATGGCAGGCCCCAATAATGATTCGCATGGTGCGATGATTACGTTTCCTGATGAATCCCCTTTTCCTACTATGCCAAAACCAACGGCTGATCGTCGTTTGATGGCGATGCCTGCTTATCTTGGCGGAAATTTTCAGACCTCTGGTGTTAAGTGGTATGGATCAAACATCGCCAATCGAGAGAAAGGTTTACCTCGTTCTATCTTGATGATGATTTTGAATGATATCGATACTGGGGCGCCTTTGGCTTACATGTCCGCTAACTTGCTGTCTGCTTACCGAACGGGGGCTATTCCTGGTGTGGGTGCGCGTTATCTTGCTCGTAAAGATTCAAAAGTCATTGGCTTACTGGGTCCTGGTGTTATGGGTAAGACCACAGTGGCGGCTTTTATCGCCGCGTGTCCTCAAGTTGATACGATTAAAGTGAAAGGTCGTGGGCAGAAAAATCTAGATAGCTTTATTAATTGGGTCAAAGACACCTTCCCTCAGGTCACAACGATTCAAGTAGTGGACAGTGTTGAAGCGGTGGTTCGTGATTCAGACTTGGTTACTTACTGTAATTCTGGCGAAGTGGGTGATCCGTCAACGTACCCAATTGTTAAGCGTGAATGGGTTAAACCAGGGGCTTTTTTAGCGATGCCAGCGAGCTGTAGTTTAGATGATGGCATGGAGCAAAAAGATGTTCGTAAAGTCCTTGATAACACCGGCTTGTATGAGGCGTGGTACGAAGAAGTTCCGAAACCGGCTCATCATGTTATTCCGCTTGTTGGCGTGCGCTGTATGGACATGATTGCTGAAGGCAAGCTGACGCATGATGATATTGAAGACCTTGGCAAAATTGTATATGGCGACTCTCCAGCTCGTCAGAATGATGAAGAGATCATTGTTTTATCTGTTGGCGGTATGCCGGTAGAAGACGTGGCTTGGGCAACCGTGGTTTATCGTAATGCTATCGAAAAAGGCATTGGGGTTTCACTGAACCTTTGGGATGTTCCAGCATTACGTTAATCGGAAATATTTTATTCTCAGTTTAAATATTAGGTAAGACAAAATGGTTAAAATTATTAAAGCAAAGACAGACTCCATATTCGAAGAAAAAGCGAGTTATTCTCGTGTTGTGTCGGTGGATAATTGGATATATGTGTCGAATAGCGCTGGTCGAAACCCTCAGACAAAAGAAATTCCCGAAGATGTGCTTGATCAGTTAGATCAGGTTTTTAGCAATATCGAATTAGCCTTGAAAGCCGTTGACTCTTGTCTTGAGGACATCGTTGTTTCTCGTGTTTTTATCCAAGACCCAGCAGACACGCCGAAGGTTATGGATGCCATAGGGCAAAAATTCAAA
The DNA here is from genome assembly GCF_024397855.1 of Marinomonas rhizomae. Lineage (NCBI taxonomy): Bacteria > Pseudomonadati > Pseudomonadota > Gammaproteobacteria > Oceanospirillales > Oceanospirillaceae > Marinomonas > Marinomonas rhizomae. The sequence continues at coordinate 3,016,971 of NZ_CP073343.1, read as the reverse complement.
GGGGTGAATCCTGCATCGACTGTAACCTGTCCTCCTCTGGGATCAACGGTTTATAAAGTGGAACTAGAAGTTACCGCTTATCGCGGTGCATCCACTGCCAATGTTGAAAACATTACTATCGGTTAATAAATGTGCACTAGGGATGAATAGAAAAAATATCTATCTTCCCTAAATCTTCAGGAAAAAATCATGACAAAAACACTCGAAAGAGTTGAGACTCAAGATCAGCTACCGGACTCAACCAGCGTTGTCATTATCGGAGGTGGCATTGTTGGTCTGACCGCTGCTTTGGCTTTGGCTGAGCGCAATATTCCTGTTGTATTATTGGAAAAAGGTCATGTGGCTGGTGAACAATCTTCACGGAATTTAGGCTGGATTCGTAAAACCAATCGTCATTTACATGATGTTCCATTAGCGCAAGCCGCTGATCGACTTTGGGCAGAGATGCCAAGCCGAGTAGGGCAGGATGTCGGCTACAAAAAAGCTGGCATTATGTTTCTGGCTAAAACTGAAGCACAACTTGCTATGCACCAAGGCTGGTTAAAATCGGTGGAGTCACTTTCGTTAGACTCAAGAATGGTCACTCCTGAAGAAATAACAGAACTGGCTCCCGGTGGTAAAGGGGATTGGCTTGGTGGAGTTTATACTCCTTCGGATGGTTATGCAGAACCTTCTATTGCCGCTTCGGCTATCGCTAAAGCCGCGATTAAAAAAGGGGCGATAATCGTTCAGCAATGCGCGGTACGAACCTTGTCGACTGATGGTGGAAAAGTGACGGGCGTAGTGACAGAGAAAGGGGCGGTTCGCTGCGAGCAAGTGCTTCTAGCTGGCGGCGCTTGGTCTCGACGCTTCTTAGGTAATCTTGGTATTTCATTTCCGACACTGCCTTTAATTTGTTCTGTGTTACGAACGAAACCTATGGACGGGCCAACGGATATTGCGGTGGGCGGGCCAGATTTTTCTTTCCGAAAACACCAAGATGGCGGCTATATCATTACGCAGCGAGGCAAACTTGATGCTCCGGTGACACTTGATCATCTGTTAATTGGTCATAAATATCTTGATCAACTTCGTACTCAACGTAGTTTTTTAAATATTTCTATGGGAAGTTATTTCTTTAAAGACTTGGGCTTATCTCGTCGTTGGAATGCAAAAAATCGCACACCTTTCGAAAAAGTCAGAACCAATGACCCAGAATTTAATGCGGACTTGAATCAGCAAGCTTTAAATAATCTTAGACAGGCTTGGCCCATTTTTGAAAAAGCAGAAATTGCCGAAGCATGGGCTGGAATTATTGATGTCACACCAGATTCTAATCCGGTGATTGATCAGGTTAAATCTATTCCTGGCTTAACCGTCGCAACGGGCTTTTCAGGGCATGGATTTGGCACTGGGCCAGCGGCTGGACAATTAGCGGCCGATTTAATGTCAGGCGTAGAACCTATTATCGATCCAAGCCCTTATCGGTTTGATCGACTTTAGACAGAATACGTTCAGCGTCCGTCTCTTTTATAAATTGTCATTATAAAAAATGGAATGCTCTATACTGAGCATTCCATTTTTTTATGATCTAATCTAACTTCTAGTTAATCAAAAATAGCGCTGTAGATTTTCTTGTGATTTTTTAAGCTATAGTGGCTTTTGACGCTGGTAAAGGTGGATTGATGTATGAAAGTGCATGAGTTAATTCAGCGCTTTATGTAGACACTGAATGAGCCTGTCTCGAACTTTGGCTTTGATTTACCTGCTTTTTCCTCACATTCACCGAATTTTGAATAGCCATCTCTCGCTATTGAATTCGAACATATTGATAGTACGTTGTTCAATAACAGTCAGGACTTTCGAATTCAATGAAGTGTACTTTTATTGCTCTATAATTGGGTAAAAGGCTATCTTTAATGGTAATGAGTCACATTAAACTTCCCTAAGCACAATCTCTCCTTAATTCTTATGAATTCCTCCGACTTTGTAGGCTTAATCTCTCGTGAGTTTACTTATATTATTAGTGTCAAATTTATGACGTCATCCTTATGTTGAGGATTGGTTGAATCCAATTAAGCAACGAGAGAGCTTCTTTTGAAACTATTTTTTACTTCTTTATCTCATGTGCGTGCCAATTCCTTTTGGCTGATAAAACAATCTTTATTTGCGTCTCTATTAATTAACTTAATAGGGCATGCACAAGCGGAAGAGTCGGATGTTAAGGTCGATTCTGTTCCTGTGGCTGAAAACGTTCAATTAGAGCAAGAGTCAAAAGGGTATGCTTTTTCAAATCAGACGGTTATTGAGCTGGCGAAAAAATTGGCCCAATCCCCAATGAAGCCTGCCGAGAAAGCGCCGCCAGCGTTGACCGATATGGATTATCCCACTTATCGACAAATTAATTTCCAGCAAAACCAAGCTGTGTGGGGAAATACGCCAACAAAATTTTCCGTCCAACTGTTCGCTCCCGGTTTTATCTTTAAAGATTTGGTCTCTATCGATGTGGTGGAAAACGGCCGTGCTTTTCCTTTGAATGTGTCGTCGGATTCCTTTACTACTCCTAATGCCGAGATTAGTAAGTTGATATCTCAGGTTGGTAAATACGCAGGTTTACGTTTGCACTACCCGATTAATAACGCAGATACCAATGATGAATTTGTTGTTTTTCAAGGGGCGAGCTATTTCCGTGCGATTTCCAAAGGTCAGTCTTATGGTTTGTCGGCCCGCGGTTTGGCGGTAGATGTTGCCCAACCTAAAGGTGAAGAGTTCCCAATGTTCAAACAGTTTTGGATTGAACGTCCATCTTCAAGCCAAGATGCCATTGTGGTTCATGCTCTGCTAGACAGTAAAAGCGTTACGGGGGCTTATCGTTTCGGTATTTATCCAGGGAAGCCGACTCATATCGATGTAAAAGCCACCTTGTTTCCGCGAGTAGATTTAAAAAATGCTGGTATTGCTCCTCTAACGTCTATGTTCATGTACGACAGTTCGTTGGATGCTTCCGATATACCTGATTACCGTACTGCGGTTCATGATTCGGATGGATTACAGATTTTAACAGGCAAAGATGAGATGCTTTGGCGTCCTCTGAATAACCCAAAATCGTTACAAATAAGCGCTTTTAGCGATACCTCTCCAAAAGGTTTTGGGCTGATTCAGCGTCATCGTAAGTTCGAGGATTATCAAGATCTAGAAGCCAGCTACCACACTCGTCCTTCTGCTTGGATTAAACCAATGAATGACTGGGGCGCTGGGCATGTAGAACTGGTGGAAATTCCGTCTAACGCCGAGACCAATGACAATATTGTTGCTTATTGGCAGCCTAAAGAGGGGCTTAAGAAGGGCGAATCATACACTTATAAATATTTGATGACTTGGTCTAACGATACGCCTGTGTCATTGGATTACCCTCGTGTGGTCCGTAGCGCCAAAGGGGTGAAGTTGTTCAAGACAAACCCAGAGGTGGTGATTGATTTCAATAAAATGCCGGATGTTAATGTCGATGATCTGACAATTGATGCCAGTATTAGCAAAGGAAAAATTCTCGAAGCGATAGCTGTCAAAAATCCTCATAAAAAAGGTGTCCGTGTTTACGTCTCTTTTGATCCTCAAGATACGGATTTGGCTGAGTTAAGAGTTCAACTTAAACAGGGAGATACCGCCGTTGCACCGACTTGGCTGTATCGTTGGATGAAGGAATAATCATGTTATTAAAGGATAGCGCTACAAAATTGGCATTGCCGCAAACTTCACCGTTGGATATGCCTCGTCATACTGTTGATGAAGCCCCTCAAGTTCGTAAAAAAAGGCTGCAAGGGTTTGCAATAACAACGCTGCTTTCGCGCTTGTTTGTTTTAGTGATTACTGCTGGATTGTCTTGGTATGGCGCCACTGAAATGTACAGTGTGCTGAATACCAATGCGATTGCGGGTCTACAGTGGGCGTTCTTGGTATTATTTTGTATCAACTTTACGTGGATTTCCTTTGCGTTTTCCCAAGCGACACTGGGGTTGCTTTTTCAGCTATGGCCCTTTTCACACACTCGAAAAGAGCAAGAGGTAGAAGGCGTTACGGCTATTTTATTGCCTGTCTATAACGAAGATCCTTTGCGCATTCGTGCCAATATCCAAGCCATGCACGAAGACCTGATGAAACAGGCTCCGGGCAAATTTGCATTCTTTATTTTAAGTGATACTAACAGAGCGGATGCTTGGATTGCGGAGGAGCAAGCGTTTCGTCCTTTGCTTAATGATGATGCGGCGGCTTGTCCTATTTATTATCGTCGTCGTTATAACAATGCTGAACGTAAGGCAGGTAACATTGCAGAATGGGTGACCGGTTACGGCGGTGATTATGAATGCATGATAGTGCTGGACGCGGATAGTTTGATGGGCGCGGATTGCTTGATCTCACTGACCCGTCGGATGGCGGCAGAACCAGGTTTGGGTTTAATTCAAACTTTACCAACCATCATTCGTGCCAACACATTATATAGTCGTATTCAGCAGTTTGCTAACCATTGCTTTGGTCCTATTTATGCCTCTGGTTTAGCGGCTTGGCATGGTTACTCTTCTAACTTCTGGGGACATAACGCCATTATTCGCACCAAAGCCTTTGCCGATGCGTGTGGTTTGCCTGTTTTAGAAGGCAAAGCGCCTTTCGGTGGTCATGTAATGAGTCATGACTTTATGGAGGCGGCATTATTGCGTCGTGCGGGTTGGGGCGTGCGTTTTGATACCGACTTAAAAGCGTCTTATGAAGAAGCGCCACCATCGCTGGTGGATGTGATAGTGCGTGATCGTCGCTGGTGTCAGGGTAACTTGCAGCACAAAGCCTTTGTATTCGCGAGAGGCTTCCACTTTGCAACTCGCTTGCATTTGATGTCTGGCATCATGTCTTACCTAAGCGCCGTTTTTTGGCTGATGTTGATAGTGGTTGGTTTTGCCTTGGCGGTTCAGGCCTATTTTGTTCGCCCTGAGTATTTTGCTAATCCATCCTTGTTTCCAACTTGGCCGGTATTTGATTTTGAAAAAGCGCGGTCTTTGTTTGTTTTGTCTATGGCCTTGGTGCTAGCCCCTAAAGTGTATGGTTGGTTGGCGGCTATGTTGAACTTTCGTCGTTGCATGCAATTTGGCGGGCCCATATTACTGACTTTCAGTACTTTGATAGAAACCGTGTTGTCGGCGTTGTATGCGCCTATTCTGATGTTGTCTCAATTTCAAGTGGTTTACGATGTTTTTAAAGGTCGCGACAGTGGCTGGAAACCTCAATCTCGTGATGATGGCGCAACGTCTTGGAAAGTCGCTGCTCGAGCGCACTGCAGCCATACTTTGCTGGGTATTGGGCTTGCTGGTGGTGCTTTATTCTTAAGTAAGGAGCTTTTTTACTGGTCCTTGCCAATTAGTTTTGGCTTAATCTTGTCTATTCCTTTGTCATGGTTAAGTGGTGGTGCAAAACGCGGTAATGTGATTCATCACCTAGGCTTGATGCGTGCACCGGAAGAGAAACGTCCTCACCCAATTATTGATATGCAAAGTCGCTATGATGCCTCACAAAGTGAATTAAGCTTTGATAGCGCTGCATCTTCTCTAAAGCGATTGTCATCTGATTCGGCGTTGTTTTACTGGCATTTAGCTCAAATGCCAGAAGATGAACCAAACAAAGAATTTTGCCGCGCATGGATATGTGCCGAATGGCAGATCATCAACAGCGACAACATTCAAAGCTTGCTAGATCATCTTAATGAGAAAGAGTGTCTTGCTATCTTGCAACACCGAGAGCTGATGGCGGCAATGGAAAAATATTTGCCAGAAGATAAGCAGCTAAGCGAACAGACAGAAGAGTTTGTATTGGCTTAGGCTGACTAAGCTTAAATTTCGAATTCGGCGTAAAGAGAGTATTTTCTTTGCGTCGTTTTTTTATGTTACGGGTAATTGTATGGAGGGAATCCATTTAACGGGAATTCCCTCGTTATTTTGGGTTGTTTACTCAAAAGCTCATCATAACTATCTAGATTATCTGGTGATGATCTCACAATCACCACTGACAGAATGGTATTTTTGTATTTCAGAGCATTTTACAAGGGCTGTCAGCCTTATGAAATTATTAAAAGGCATTTTATTCTTTGTTTGTTAATTCAGAAAAGACTTGCTGAGTGATTGTTTTGAAAGATTCAAAGGCGAATTGTTCTTTTAAAGAATCAGCACACATAATGTAGATATTTCGTTCTATCGGAATAACATCTTCTAAATTGATTTCCTTCACTGAATAACCGTCTTTAATCACAGAAACAGGGAAATGGGGTAGAGCGGCTAAGTATCGACCGGTAGACAGCATTTTCATGATCATGATTGCATCATTCCTAAAGATCACTTTTGTTCTTGTGCTGTGGATACCATAGGATGTGAGCATCTCAGTTGTTTGTTTCTCGAAATACGAGGCAATGCCTAGACTAAGCCAATCAAGCTCGTAAAAATCTTCAATTTGAAGGTTTTTCTTGTTTGCGAGTGGATGACTTTCTCCACAAAAAATGCCGATTCTATCCTCAATAATGAGTTCACGATGTAAGTTTTTAGTTATTTTATCCGCAGGCTGCGGTGCAATAATAATATCGAATTGATCATCCATTAAGCCTTCTAAGGCGATTGAAGGGTTTAGGCAAGTAACTGTCATTGCAATATCTGGTTGTTCAGCCAGCATTCTTTCAATAATGGCCGGTAATATCTCCATCGCAAGTAATGATCCTGTGGCTATTCGTAAATTGTGCTTGATACCTAATTTGTAGCGAGAGATTTGTTCTTTTGCTGAGCTAAGTCTGCGGGTAATAGCTCGGCCTTCTCTGGCTAAAGATTCACCAATAGGCGTGCTTGAAACACCAAAACGACTTCTGGTAAATAGCTGTGCACCAGCCTGCATTTCAAGGGTAGCCATTGCTCTTGTTAAAGTGGGTTGTGCAATATTTAGATGTTCTGAAGCTGCGGTAATAGACCCCTTTTCTAGAATGACAGATAAATAAATAAGATGTTTTGATTCCATTAGTTGGGACCTATAAAGACTTTTTTAAATTGTTATTTTATTTGATCAGCTGGAAAGCTAGCACATTCATTGAAAATACGCGCACTACAATGACGACACTTTTCTTTATTGATATGTTCTAAAATCCCTGTGATGGCGTCTTTTGTATTATTGGTTAGATAAGCTGATAGAAAAGATTTGAATACTGGCATGGACCTAATCTCATCTAAGACGGTGCCTTTTAGGGAGCAAATCCTGACACAGCCACCTAACTTTTCAATTCGTGCTATTTCGGACTCGAGTAAATGGACACCTGAAGCATCCATAAAATTGATGCCTTTGGCAACAATGATGAGATGCTTTGTCCCATCCTTACTGAATTTGCTGATTTCTTTTTGTACATAATCCACAGAGCCAAAATACAAGGACCCATCAATGCGGATGATTTTTACTTGTGGACAAACGGCCAGAGAGTAGCGATGAATATTTCGGATGATTCTGTGTTCTGCGTCTTGTATCGGAGCAACCTCGATGAGTCTAGGTCTTGAGGTTCTGCGCAGGTAAAAAACAATGGACAAAATAATACCTACATAGATAGCAAGCTCTAATTGTATAAAAAGTGTTGACAGAAAAGTGCCTGATAGAATGATGGCTTCTGCGTGGCTGAGTTTTAGAGTCTCGATGATTTCTTTTCTATTAATTAAATTCCAAGCAATTAATAGTACGCTGCCAGCCATTGCAGGAAGTGATAAATAGGAGGTGGCCGTTGGGATGAACGCAATCACGATAGCCACAATAATGGCGGCATACACCGCAGAAAGAGGGCTAACTGCTCCGGCGTCGTAATTGGCACCAGATCGTGTGAAAGAGCCAGAGCTTGGATAACAGGAGAAAAAACCACCGACTAAATTCGACATTCCTTGCCCAACAAATTCTTGATTGCCATCAATTATCTGTTTCGATCGGACTGAAATAGCACGAGCTATCGATACGGCTTCAATTAGCCCAAGTAATGCCACTGCAAAAGCGCCTGGAAATAGGTTATGAATACGTGAAGATGAAAAATCAGGTAAAGATAACTGGGGTAAGGTCCCCAGCATACTTTGTACCATGGCAACCCCATGAGCTTGGCCATCTAGCAATAAGCAGATGATGCTACCAAACACCATGCCTATTAATAAATTGGGGAGTTTTTTGTTGATAAGTTTGATCAGCAATGACGTGATTAAAGTAGCGATACCTATTATCAAAGCGTAGACATTCAGTTCACTAAAGTGTTCAACGAGAGCCGCTACTTCCTCGATGAATGATAGGTTTGATGCCAATTTGATCCCTAAAAAGTGCTTTATTTGGCTGGTGGCAATGAGTATGGCTGCGCCAGTAGTAAAGCCAATAATTACGGTATGAGAAATAAAATTGACCAAGGCTCCTAGTCGAAGAGCACCTAAAGAAAACTGCATCAGGCCTGTAAGAAATGAAAGAGTCACGACTATGGTCATTTGTTCTGCGACGGAGGAATAGCCTATTTGTTGTACAACAGAGGCGACAACAATGGATAAAGCCGCTGTGGGACCTGAAATCATATGAAAGGAGCTGCCAAAGAGGGCTGCAACAGACGCCGAAACAATGGCTGTATATAGCCCAATTTCAGGAGGTAACCCCGCTATGTATGCGTAAGCAATACCTTGGGGGAGGACTAATACAGCCCCTGTGATGCCGGCCATCAGATCTTTTTTAAATGTAGCGGGTGTTTGTTGTTGAGCCCAAGAAAAGAAAGGAAATAAGACCGACAAGATGGCTTGAAGCATGATGATTCCATTAGGTAGAAAAGGGTTGATCTGGGTTCTTTGAGTCTGTAATAAATGCTTTTTTTATAGATGATAAAACATAAAGTTTTATTATTAAAATGATAAATCAGATATCCAATCAATCATTAATGGATATCATGCTGAAATTTAGTATTCATTAATGATTGATTAATCTCTTAAAATGGTATTTTACGGATATAAAAATAGAAGGTAGATTGATGAGATAGCTAGACAAAAAAAATAACATCGAGCCGGAGAACAAAATGTATAACCCTAGAAAACTTCTAAAAAATGGATTGTGTGCTGTTAGTGTCGTATTCGCGAGCTCTTTTATTGCTTCGACCGCTCATGCAGAGCAAATTGGTATGGAATCGGCTACGCCTAACAGTATCCTTGGTATGTTTCCTCAAGCCATGGCGCCTTATTGGTCTAAGCAAGGTGTTGATATTCAATTATCTCTTAATCAGACATTAACCAAATCACTTTTGAAAATTGGACAGGGGAGTTTGGACTCGGCCGTTATTCCTCCATTAGCCTTCACAGCTATGCAAAAGGGTGTAGGACCATATGCAAGGATGGCAGATAAAGCGAAGGCTTTGTCTAAGAATGTACGAGGATTATTTACTTTACCAGGTAGTTATTATCATGCCATTACTCGAGCTGACTCGGGTATTAATACTTGGGCTGATGCAAGAGGCAAGCGAGTTTTTATTGGGCCGCCAGCAGGTGCCGCTAACTCGCAAATTATGAGTCTTGCTGCGGCAGGTGGGCTTGCTGAAGGTGAATATGAAGCCATTAAAGCGCCTTGGGGAGCGGCTGCACAAAGTTATCAGGATGGACAATTTGATGTGTTTGTCGGGACTTTTAGTTTAGGTTCTCAATCACTAGCGGAGCTCAGTCTCTCGAATGATATTCGACTGCTCGGCGTTCCAGGAGCGAAAATGATTCCGCCTAAAGGTCTAGGGATGCAGGCAGCTGAGATTCCAGCGAATACTTACCCAGGTCAGGTGAATGAACAATCCGTTTTGACTTGGCAGACTATAATGATGATGGCTGTGAAAAAAGACCTTTCTGATGATATTGCTTACACGTTAACAAAGGAGTTTGTTGAGAACCGTTTAGCATTGGCAAAATCAAATCCCCTTTTTAATGATCTGCTAACGACTGATTATTTTGTCGGCGTTAATGCACCTCTTCACCCAGGGGCTGTACGTTATTATCGAGAAGCAGGAATTGCTATTCCAAAAGAGTTATTGCCTTCACAGTCGTAATCGCTCTTCGGTATTTTTTATGTAATTTTCATTAGACAAAGAGCTTGCTCTTTGTCTAAGGAGCTTCTTATGTTTTTTTCTTCTCGTCTTTTACTGAGACTTGTTTCGGCGGTCATTGTCATATTGAGTTTAATGATATGTTTATATGGCTTAGCGAATGTGATGCCTGCCATTGGTGATCTGCGTATAGGGCCATTTCCACTGGTGTTTTTTAGAGCGACGTTTTTTGCTTTGTGTGTTGTCACCATTGCTTTTTCTATGATGGAAAGTTATCTGCATGGAAAAAACAATATATTAGTGGCGGCTATTAGCACGGTATTTATGTTTGGCTTGCTGTGGTGTTGTTGGTCATTCTATCAAGTGAGTATTGCACTTGATGACGGCATGTTCTTGTTTGGTTCCAGCGAAATGTGGATTGCGGTCTTAGCGTCAGCTGGTGCATTGTTTTTTTGTTGGCGTATTTGGGGCGTTCCAGTCGCTTTACTTGGTGTGATCGGGATTTTGTATATGGCGACAGGTCAGTATTGGCCGGGACCACTGCAAACCGTGAGTCATGATGTTAATGAAACATTGGCCCAAAACCTTTTATACAGTCTTGATACCGGTATTTTAGGCAGTACTTTTGCCATCGTAATTACTACTGTATTTCCATTTATTATACTAGGAGCGTTACTAGAAGGCGTGGGAGCAGGCGACTCTATGATCCGCATTGCGTTTCATTGGATGCGTAAAACAGCGGGTGGCCCTGCTCATGCGGCTGTGTTGTCCTCAGCCTTGTTTGGTACCGTTTCTGGTAGTGCTGTAGGTAACGTTGTAGGAACAGGTGTTATTACCATTCCTATGATCAAGCGCCGAGGTTTTTCTCCTAATTTTGCGGGTGCAGTAGAGGCATCTGCATCAACTGGTGGGCAAATAATGCCACCTATTATGGGGGCGGCTGCTCTAGTGATGGCGGATTTTGTTGGTGTGAACTACATGACTGTCATTATTGCCGTGTTAGTGCCATCCATTGCGTATTATGCCAGCCTGTTTGCGATGATTGTTTTCGAATCCCGTCGCCTTGATATAAAAGCGGAGGATGAGTTTGAAGGCGTTGATAAGCCAAATAAGCAAGACTACTTAAATCTTTTACTGATTTTTATCCCTCTCATTATTATTGTGTCATTACTATTATATGGGCTATCGCCATCTGGCGCTTCAATTGCTGCGTTGGCTTGTTTATTTCCGTTAAGTCTTATCAACCCGGATATCAGGGCAAAGCCCGTAAAATTGATACATAGCCTTTCTGTAGGTGGCAGAACCTTTGCTGGCTTGCTCATGGCCATTGCTGCAGTGAGTATTGTTATTTCAGCCTTATCGGCGACAGGTGTTCCGGTCAAGTTTAGTGTTTTGCTGTCTAGTATTGTTTCAAACTCTTTGTTGGTTTCATTACTGATTGCCGCACTATGCTGCATTGTACTTGGAATGGGAATGCCAACTTTACCTGCTTATGTCACTGTCGCAACGATAGCAATTCCTGCTATGGAGCAGCTTGGGTTAGCGCCACTTACCGCGCATATGTTTGTGTTTTTTATCGCGGTAGGGTCGGCAATTACGCCACCTGTTGCTATCGCCGCTTTCGCTGCGGCCAGTATCGCGAAGGGTGGCCCTATTGGTACCTCTGTACAGGCTTCTAAAGTGGGGATAATGATATTCATCATTCCATTTACGTTTGCCTTTAATCCTCTACTGCTCACTACATCTGATTCTGGCGTTGATTTTGAGCTGATTCCTTGGCTTTGGTTATTAACAAAATTAGTTATTGGGATTTTATTAATGGCAACTGCTTTGACTGGCTTTCATATGCATAAGTTACGCTTTTATGAAGTCGCGACGCGTTTAGTCGCAGCCGTTTTATTATTTGCGCCAGGTCTTCTGTGGGATCAGATTGGCATTTCAATGGCTATCTTTTTATGGGTTTGGCATTTACGTCATGATTTAACAATATTGCAGCGTTTTAAGGGAGCAAAATAATGACCAATATTATATACATTGTCGCTGATGATCTTGGGTACGCAGATTTAGGGTGCTACGGTGGGCGTGAAGCTCAATTTGGTCAGGTATCACCGAATATAGATAAGTTGGCAGAAGAAGGCATGATATTTCTGGAGGGGTATGCAAACTCTCCTGTTTGCTCACCTACCCGTTTTGCGTTAATGACTATGGCTTATCAGTATCGCCTTCGTGGCGCTCTGGAAGAGCCAATCAATAGTAAGAGTATTGGTAGCTCTACTTTAGGCTTGCCTCCGCACATACCTACGTTACCATCTCAGCTTAAAAAATCGGGTTACTATACGGGGTTAATGGGGAAATGGCACCTTGGCTATCCTCCTCATTTTGGACCTCGATCTTCTGGCTACGATGAGTTTTTCGGCATCATGGCAGGCGGTGTGGACTATTTCTCACATAAAAGCGGTCATGGTGATCATGACTTATGGATTAATGAAGAAGAGCATAAAGAGATCGGCTATTTGACGGATCTTATATCAGAGCATTCTTTGGATTTTATTAATCGTAGAGCAGAAGAAAGTCCTGAACAGCCATTTTTCTTGAGTATTCATTATACAGCCCCACATTGGCCTTGGGAAACACGAGATGATGCGCATCTTGCGGATAATCTTTCTACCTTGTTCCATCTTGAAGGTGGCAACATCCATACGTATAGAAAAATGATTCATCATATGGATGAAGGCATTGGACGTATTATGGAAGCGTTAGAGAAGCATGGTATAGCGAATGACACCTTAATTGTCTTTACCAGTGATAATGGTGGCGAGCGTTTTTCTGATAACTGGCCTTTGGTTGGGGGGAAAATGGACCTAACCGAGGGTGGGATTCGCGTGCCTTGGGTAGTTCGTTGGCCTGGAGTCGTGGAAAAAGGCAGCGTTAGCATGCAGCACTGTATGACAATGGACTGGTCACGTACCTTGCTTGAAGCTGGTAACGGTCAATTTGATCCGAATTATCCTGTTGATGGTGTGTCTCTTATGCCAGTACTGAAAGGTGAAACAGGGCGTTTTGAACGACCTTTATATTGGCGTATGAAACATCGTGGTCAGCGAGCGCTTCGACTAGACGACTGGAAATACTTAAAAGTTGATGAGCATGAGTATCTATTTAATGTGACGAATGATGCTCGTGAGCGAGCAAATCTAGGAAAACGCTATCCTGAAAAACTCGTTAGTATGAGGCAACAATGGCTCGATTGGAACGCTACTATGCCAGCGATACCAGAAGATGCCGTGGTGAGTTTAGGTTACAGTGTTGCGGATATGCCGCAAAGGTAGTGGTCTTATAAAACCAGCCCTTTTTAAAGGGCTGGTTTTATCATGGCATACGATTTGCTATTTCGATTGCTGCTTGTTGGAGGCGCAAAACGACTTCTTTCTCTAAGTCGTGATTTTTTATACAGCCTGGTGACCAAGCTAAAGAAAGGCATCCAATCAATTTTTCATGGCGTGTTTTTATAGGAACTGCAATAGCTTCAATAAGCATGCCATTTTGGTTGCGATGATTATAGTATGACGATTGTCTAACACCATAACCTAGTATTCTAGTTTGATTAATTATTTGGTTTAAATATTCAGTATCTTGAGCTAGTTTACCTTCTTTATTTTTTGATTGTCTCAGTTTAGATAGTATTTCTAATCTTTCTTCTTCTTTACAAAATGCTAAATAACAACGTCCTACTCCAGAATATAAAAACTCAGGCCGGCATTGAGATATTTTGGTGGTAAGAAAAGAGTGTCTGTCGCGTGTTGTTTCTAATAATTTCATTCTATCGTTATCTCGGACACTAATATCAGATGGCCAATTTAATTTGTAATAAAGGCTATCTAATATTGGTGCTGCTGCTTCTGCTAAACGAGCTTCTGGAGATTTAGGTAGGATTTCCTCTAGTATAGAGGAAGATATACTGTACTTACTTTCGCAAAGAGACCTGATTACCCAGCCATTAATACTTAATGTTTTTAGTATTCTTAGTAAAGTCGATTTGTTTATATTTGTGCATCGCTGAAGTTCAGAAAGTGTAAGTGGTTTTGGTGTTTTTTTTAATATATCTAAGACATGCATTGCTCGGGTTACAGAATTAATTGATTTAACCATAAGATTAACCTTTTAAAGCATGGCTTTTATTTTAAAAATAAAGTCTTAAATGAAAGGGTTTTATATTTTATATCTAATGATAGTGTTTTTATCGGGAGAATGGGTATTCAAAAAAAAGGATGTTGTAGTGTTTTTTGATATAAAAATGCCCAAGTAAAAAAGGGAGTAATACCTGAGCATTTTTATAAAGCTAAAAAGTCTGGAAGATTAGTAACTTAAGTTAATGCCTAGTGCTACGTTATCCGCTGCTATGTCATAGTTGGCGGCTTCAGCCCAAAAAGAAAGGTTCTTTCCAAGTTGTTTTTTGACCTGAAAAACTGTTCCTTCATCATCATTGTTATCTATATCAGAGTCTTTTTGGTAGAGAGCAGCAGCTACAGAGTAGCTGTTATTTATATAGTAACGAGCAGCAACGCCAAGAGTATTGTAGTCACCAGATGACCCAAATGTATCTGTGTTTATTTCGTACGTGGTGCCCAAGTCTAATTTTTCAAATTTGTAACCAGCAGTAATTGCAGATCGCTTATAATCTTCTGAGGCAGATGTTAATGTTTTGCTAGCAATAACATGGCCAACGCCAAAATTAAATTCACCTTGATTATAAATTGCACGGAACGACTTTACGTCAAAATCATTTTCATTATCTTCTTTAACAGACAGCATAGCAGCGACAAATTTTATTCCATAAAACTTAGGGGATGACCAAGCAACAACATCGCTTCCTTCAGACGCTTGACCAAATAAAGTGTTTCCTGATGGAGATGACATTCCAGAATGCGCGGCATTGTATTCAAAATAATTTACGTTAGCGTATAAATCTCTATATTGACCGCTTGTTGATCTTGGTGATAATACAAAATTGCCGTATGAAGTGGGGAAAATCATGTTTGCCTCTTTAACATGAATATCCGCTTCACCGTCTGTTCCGCCAGTATCTCTACTATTTATTGCATCTGAAAGATCTGCCTTAACATTATAAATGATTTTCAAACCATCTGATGTAACTATACCGCTAACCCCAATTTCTGTTTTAAATGCTTCAGGGTCAAAATCTTTCTCTTCGACATTCAGAACACCAAAACTAGCGAGTAAAGTGAATTTTGGCTTATTTATGATGGTATCTGGAGATTCAGCCGCTACTGTGATTTGACTAAGTAATAATGGTATCGAAACTGATAATGAAATTTTAGTTTTTTTATTCATAATATGTGCCTTTTTAATAATTATTTTTACAAATAAATATATTAACAGGTGTGAGGAGAGTGAAAATGGTGTGTTTCACCTAGTGAACCGTAAGGGTTGTTATGTGATTTATCTTGTATGGTGTTTTTTTGAATGCTAGCGGTTTAATTTAATTCTGGGG
Organism: Marinomonas rhizomae; assembly: GCF_024397855.1. Classification (NCBI taxonomy): domain Bacteria; kingdom Pseudomonadati; phylum Pseudomonadota; class Gammaproteobacteria; order Oceanospirillales; family Oceanospirillaceae; genus Marinomonas; species Marinomonas rhizomae. Next base: position 3,001,387 of record NZ_CP073343.1, on the reverse strand, counting down.
TGTTTTTTTAAGGTGAGGTTTTTGTATAAATATTAAAGGTTTAATTAAATGTTGGTTTTTCGGTTATGGTAAACAGAGGAGGATTATACTTAATATTAGTCGTTATTAAATAACAGGGGGATGCTCCCCCCGTTGTCTATCTGTCTTAGAGGTTATTGAATTTTCGGTTTCCATATCTTTTCGTTTTGCCATGCTCAGCGGCTTTCTTTGCCTGCTTTTCTCGTACTCGCTCCGCATCTTCAAAACTCAATTCTGCTGGTGCGCGGGGTGTTTGGCCTTCTGGAATAATGCGCTTTCGCGGTGGCAGTTCGAATTGCTCAGAGGATACTCTGGGTAAGTTTTTAAATTTATACAGATAGAAAACTTCTACTTTTTCTCGTGCCCATTCGGTTTTTTTGAGAAATTTTACACTGGACTCAATACTCGGGTTAGTTTTGAAGCAGTTGATGTTCAGGTAAGCGTATAGGATCTCAAAACCGTAGTGATCAACTAGCTGGGTGAGCAGTTCTTGTAACCCTAGGCCGTGTAGTGGATTGTTTTCGTAGTTGATCTCGTCGTTCATAAGAGTGTCCGGTAGTATGTCGAATAATTTAAAAGGCATTAGAAAGCGCCATCATACCTGTGACAGCCAATACAATATAGTAAAGCCTAATCTCAGTCGTTGTAGAAATACCTATAAACGTTCAACCCTAATGGTTTTCACGAATGCATTTAAAGTAAACTAGTTTTTAAAGCATAGCAGCCATCATTGGATGCTATCAGGACTCAGATATTAATAGGTGGAAGGTAATGGAGCACATACATAAGCAATCCCCCAAACTTCTTCTAACCGCAAACGAAATGGGAAAGGCTGATAGCGCTGCCGTTGTGGCCGGTGTGCCAGCTATGGAACTTATGGCGGCGGCAGGGAAGGCTGTTGCTGATGCTGTGCTCGGTCGCTGGTCTAGGTGTTCTGTCTTGGTGCTTTGTGGGCCGGGTAATAATGGCGGGGATGGTTTTGTTGTCGCTCAACTTTTGCTATCTGCTGGTTGGCCGGTGCGTCTGGCTTTTTGGGGTTCTGTTGAAAAATTATCGCCAGAAGCTGCGCATTTTTACTATGCTTGGCAAGGCGAGGTTGAAGCGTATTCTGTTGATTTATTAGAGCAAACTGATTTGGTTATCGACGCTATGTTTGGTGCGGGTTTGACACATGCCTTAGAAGGCAAGGCTCGTGACATGGTAGATGGAATCATCGAGCGTAAAATTTCTGTGTGTGCGATTGATGTTCCTAGTGGTGTGGATGGTACAACCGGCGCTGCGCTTGGCAATGTTGCCCCTGCTGAATTAACGGTGACTTTCTTTCGTAAAAAGCCTGGCCATTTATTATTTCCAGGTCGTGGTTTGTGCGGCAAGCTTGTTGTTGCTGATATTGGCATTCCCGATCCTGTTTTAGACGAGTTGAACCTCCAGACTTGGGAAAATAGCCCTGAGCTTTGGTGTCGAGATTACCCTTGGCCTCGTTCAGAGGAACACAAGTTTCATCGTGGACACGCTGTGGTGTATGGCGGAGAAAATATCACTGGCGCAAGCCGTTTGACCGCTCGTGGCGCTATGCGAATTGGCGCGGGCTTGGTGTCGCTGGCCGTGCCAATTAAAGTGTGGGCAATATATGCTACGGCGATGACTAGCGTGATGGTGGCGAAGTTAGAGCAGAGCCAAGAAGCAGAAGATTTTGAAGAGTTATTGCTCGATCCCCGTCACAACGCTATTGCAGTCGGGCCAGGTGCTGGCTTGGCTGGGTTTGAAAGAATACGGACACGCAAAATTGTTCTGGCTGCGCTGGCGACTAATCGTCCTACCGTGTTGGATGCTGATGCACTCAGTGCTTTTGCAGATGATCCGAAAATACTTTTTGATGCGATTAATGGACCTTGTGTGATGACACCTCATGAAGGGGAGTTTGCACGTCTGTTTCCTACTTTTAATGAAAGCACTGATATTAATAAAAGCCCTGACATTAATGAACAATGCGTGGCTGACAAATTAACGCGAACTCGACTTGCCGCCAAATTAAGTGGTGCAGTGGTGGTATTGAAAGGAGCGGACACCGTCATTGCGTCGCCTGATGGCCGAGCGATTATCAACTCAAACGCGCCTGCGGATCTGGCAACCGGTGGCTCTGGGGATGTGTTGGCGGGCTTTATTGTCGGATTACTTGCTCAAGGCATGCTGCCATTTGATGCCGCAGCGACTGCGGTTTGGTTACATGGTGAAGTAGGTAATGAGGTGGGAATTGGCTTGATTGCAGAAGACTTACCAGATCATCTTCCGAAAGTGTTATCTGCTTTTAAGAGACAATACTTCAGCGATTAAATAGGATTATTTAGATAAAACAAAAAAGACCTTGTTCAACTCTCGTTATGTAAACGTTTGCGGAACAAGGCCTTTTTTAATCTAGCGTTCTAGATTGGTAGCTGAATTAGCTTACCATTTTGTGAGGGTCGATAACGAATTTCTTCGCTGCGCCGCCATCGAAATCAGCATAACCTTGTGGTGCTTGGTCAAGTGAAATCATTTGTACGTTAACCGCTTTAGCAATGTCGATCTTATCAAACAAGATGGCTTGCATTAGTTGGCGGTGGTACTTCATAACAGGGCACTGGCCAGTATGGAATGAGTGAGATTTCGCCCAACCTAGACCGAAGCGCATGCTTAGGCTGCCTAGTTTTGCCGCTTCGTCAGTGGCACCTGGATCTTCTGTTACGTACAAACCAGGAATACCAATCTGTCCACCAGCACGTGTCATTTGCATTGCAGAGTTCAAAACGACTGCTGGAGATTCTTGTTTGTGGTTACAACCACAAGCGTGTGCTTCAAAGCCTACACAATCCACAAACGCATCGACTTCACGATCACCAAGAATCGCTTCGATTTTATCTTGGATGTCGCCTTCTTGAGTAAGGTCGATTGTTTCACAGCCGAAAGAACGTGCTTGGTTAAGACGATCTTCCACCATGTCACCAACGATGACACAGGCTGCACCAAGTAGGTGAGCGGATGCCGCAGCAGCTAGACCAACAGGACCTGCGCCAGCAATATAAACAGTAGAGCCTGGACCTACACCAGCCGTAATACAGCCATGGTAACCAGTAGGAAGGATGTCAGACAGCAAAGTTAGGCCTTGGATTTTTTCCAGTGCTTGGTCTCTATCAGGAAATTTTAGTAGGTTAAAGTCAGCGTATGGAACCATAACGTAGTCAGCTTGTCCGCCAACCCAGCCGCCCATGTCAACGTAACCGTATGCTGCACCTGGGCGAGCTGGGTTTACGTTCAAACAAATGCCTGTTTTACCTTCTTTACAGTTGCGGCAACGGCCACAAGCAATGTTGAAAGGAACCGATACTAAGTCGCCGACTTTAATGAATTCGACATCGCGACCACATTCGATAACTTCACCAGTGATTTCATGGCCAAGAACTAGGCCTTTCTCAGCAGTTGTTCGACCACGAACCATGTGTTGGTCACTACCACAAATGTTAGTAGTAACAACTTTTAGAATAACGCCATGATCACATCGGCGCTTGCCAATAGAAAGTTCTGGAAAGGGGATTGATTCTACTTTGACAGTGCCGTTACCTTGATAAATAACACCGCGGTTTGCATGATTACTCATATCGACATCCTTTTTACTGTTGTTTTTGTTGTGCGCACGACTGGCTATTCTGTCACCAGTGAAAATAAAGAGTAGCCCTTAGAGCGACATAAAAACATGCTAAAAACGACGAAAATATAATAGCGACCACTGCGTGACGATTGCATTCGTTAATACCTTGTTAAAACAGATTCAAAATGCCCATCATTACTATATGACACAGCTAAGAAGCAACATCAAGCTACTTCTTAGCTGTAAAGTAAGCTAGGAGATATGCAGCTCATGTAGGGACAGACTCATGGCTTCCTGATCTTTGAGGTAGTCCCGTGTGATCATTTTTTCCAGAAAACTTGTGTGGTCAAACACAAAGTCTCGGACTTTGGCTAAGGGCGAAGGTAAATAGTGGAATAGGTTACCCAGTTTACGAGCAAACTCCACATGGTGATTCACATAATCGACCCGATCCGCTTCGAACTGAGAAAAGCCTCGTATGACGGAGTTCATATCGCTTAAATCCAGTTGATTCATAGCCTTACCCAGAAAATACCCATCTTCAATCGCCATTCCCATACCGTAAGCTGCATAAGGGGAAACAGGATGCACCGCATCACCTAGGCAAACCACTCGGCCGCGACTCCATTGCTTAAGCGATGGGCGATTATAAATATCCCAGCAAAAAATCTGTTTGTTGAAGTCCGTCACATTCGGGAACTGGGGTAGCGGATCCGACCAGTTTTTGAGTATGCCTTGGATATGTGCTTTGACGTCTTTTGGCTCCGGTGCATTTTCTTTTACTGGCTCAACCACCCACCATTCATAGCCCGGCTTGCCATCGTGTAGCATTGGGAAAAAGCTAGCCTGATATTTATTCGAGTGGGTAACCGCCGCGGTATGGGGAAGGATGCCTTCAATGCCGCCTGCATCACACCATGCCAGCCAAACTCGCAAGCCAACATGAAATAGATCTGGCTCACCAAAGGCCTGACGGGAGACTCCAGAACGTATGCCATCGGCACCAACTAGGATATCTGCTTCGACAGTGCTGCCATTGGTGAATGTGATCTCGATGTGATCGCTGTCTTCACGGTAGGATTGAAAGTTATGATTGGCGATCAAAATACCCTCTGACAGGCACTCCATCATCCGTGCAAAGGCATTAGCGCGTAGCATGCCATAGTGCCAACCTTTGAGGCCGAATGACTCTTCAACTTTTGCATTGGAGGGAACACTGGTTCGTACTCGGCCACGATGGTTGCGAAATTCAGTGTAGGTATAAGAGCCGAAATTATTCAGATCAACACCGTATTTACGCAGTATCGCCAGTACTGGAACGCTCAGTAGCACACCACCACCTAAAGGTTTGGGCTTTGGGCTTTTGTCGTAGAGGCGCACATCATATCCTTGATGATGTAATGCTAATGCGGCTGATACGCCCCCAGGGCCTGCACCGATAATCGCTACTCGTTTGCCTTTGCGCCATGGTAATGCTGTTGTTGATGTCATGTGTGTACCTCTCGATTTTTTGTTATTTTGTTTGGAATCTAAACAATACGAGTTGCGACTTGAACAAACTATGCGCATTGATCCATACTTTCGGACAAATAATCCTATAGTGATGAAGCATGATGGACTTATTAAGCAGTGTCTTATTGGCCTTAAGGATCGAGTCCACGAGTATTTCCCGTTGGCGCATGTCGGCCCCTTGGGGGGTTAATGTGCAGGACTTTTTACCCGGATATTGCCTGAGTATTGTTACTGGGCAATGTTGGGTGACATGGGCTGGAATGGAGGCTGTTCAGTTGCAACCCGGTGATACGTTGCTGGCACTCAAAGGAGGGGATTGTCAGTTGTTATCTGAGTTGGGGACTGCAGCCTCAATAATGAATGACCTGCCGTGGCAGGGGGAAGATATCCAAGGGATGGATGCACGGCATCGTCCTACTTCAACCCAAAAATTGACGTGGGGCGGTGGAGGCGAACTTTGTAGCATGTTGGGCTTGGCGTTTACTTTTCGTCGAGGGCGCGGTGATTTTCTACTGCAAGCATTGCCTCAGTTTATTGTATTGCGGCGTGATGATACCGAGTTATTGCCATTGACCCATTCGGCCATCGAATGTCTGGTCGATGATGATAAGCCCGGTTACATTGCCGTGGCCGATCAGTTGGCCGAATTAATTATCATCAGCTTGATTCGCTCCGCTGTGCTGTCTGATACAGTGCCGTCTAACCATTGGATAAAGAGTCTACAGGATCGTCATATTAGTCGTGCTCTGGCGGCTATTCATGCACAGCCGCAGTGTGCTTGGTCTGTGATTGCTTTGGCACAGGAAGCGAACCTATCACGATCCTCTTTTGCCGTGCGTTTCCATCATCTGGTTGGTCAGACACCAATGGACTATGTGAATCGCTGGCGTATGCAGCTGGCGGCTGATTTACTCACCGAAACCCGAACTTCCATTACTCTTATTGCACAGCAAGTGGGTTATCAATCTGACCGTGCGTTCCGTAGGGTATTCAATCAGCAGATGGGTTGCTCCCCGACCACCTATCGTAAACTCTACGCATGACAGCGTCGAGTAGTGCTGAGGTACTTTAAGTTGGCTTTGAATCCATATTAATCACAGCTTGCTTTATTGTGTTACGAAGCCAGATAAGACCTTCGTCATTGTTGCGATATTGATGCCATTGTAGACACTCCTTCATTGGGGGGATGTCGAAGGGTAAAGGCATGATTTTTAACGGCCAGACTTTGGTCATTTTGGCTGCCAATCTAGCATGAATGGTGGCAATGTTTTCCGAACCAATCACCAATGCTGGTAAGGATGTGAAGCTAAAGGTGGTGGCGATGGATCGCCTTTTTATATTGTACTTGGACGTAAAGGTCGTTTCGAAAAAATCTCCTCTATCTGCCCCCGTCGGACGCATTAAAACATGGCCTGCTTCCACGTATTTCTCTTGCGTAAGTTCTGACCTAGCCAGCTCACTGCCATCCCAAACAACGCAAACAAACTCTTCTTCGTAGAGCACTTCACTGGGGTGATCGTCAGAGGTGAATTCCTCGGGGATGATGATTAAGTCGACTAGACCTTGTTCCAGTTGTTCATATGGCGGTGGGTTTAACTGACCTAAAAACTGGAAACGTGCCGTGCTTTTATGTTTGCCAATCAATTCTAGTACGTGGGGAGCGAGCACCGTTTGTGTGTAATCGGAGCAAAAAAAGCTGAAAATTCGCTCTGTGGATTGAGGATCAAAGCTAGGCTGCATCAAAATGGTACTTTCGATGTTGTAGAGCGCGTTTCGCACAGAAACTTGTAAACTTTCGCCCAACGGCGTGATCACCATTCGACGACCGATTTGCGTTAGCAAGTCATCATTAAAATACTCTCTTAATCTTGATAACGAGTTGCTGAGAGCCGATGGGCTCATGTTTAGCTGCTGAGCCCCTTTAGTAATGCTTTTTTCCGCCAACAGAGTGTCCAAAGCGACGAGCAAATTTAGGTCAAGTTTCTTAAAACGCATTGCGCATCTCCAGAATTTTTATTTTTTATCATTCGATAGTATCGAAAGGTTGATTCGGTTTAAAGGTTTTTCCTGAAAGGTTATCGTCATTTATATTGAGCTTGTTCTGGAAATATAAAAATAATATTTGAGAGGAAGAACAAGTGAAAACAATAAACTCGACGCCATTTCGGCTGAAGGTAATTGTCTTAGCAATTGCCTCAGGCGCAAGCTCCGCATATGCATTTAATATTGAAACTGGTCATTCTGACTTGAGAGCAAGTCTGGACAACACGGTTAAATACAGTACTGCTTTTCGTACACAAGAGGCTTCCTCAGGTTTAACAGAAGGAAGTGAAGCGGATAACTTTAACGATGGCGATAACAACTTTGGTAAAGGGCTGGTATCGAACCGTCTAGATCTCTTTTCTGAATTTGACTTGTCTTATAAAGATTATGGGATTCGTATTAGTGGTGCAGCGTGGCATGACGATGTGTACCACCATGATACGGACAATACTAGCATCACTTCAAACCATAGCCCTGCTAATGAGTTTTCAGATGCCACCAAAGAAATCATGGGGGGAGATGCTGAAATTCTTGATGCCTTTGTTTACGGCAGATTTCCTGTGATGGATGGCATGGAAGGGACTGTTCGTATAGGGCGTCATAGTTTGTTATGGGGCGAGAGCTTATTCTTCGGCGCGAATGGTATTGCTGGAGGCCAAGGCCCTGTTGATGTAGTGAAGTTGTCATCTGTTCCTAATTCTACCTTTAAAGAAACAATGCGCCCAACAGGCAAAGTATCGTTTGATATACCCATTTCTGAAATAGCTTCTTTCGGGGCTTATATGGGGTATGAGTGGGAAAAATCTCGTTTTCTACCCGCAGGTTCTTATCTTTCTACAGGGGATACCTTAGAAGGGGAGCAAATTCTTTCTGGTCCAGCAAGCTTTACTCACACGACTGACGAGGAAGGCTCTGATTCTGGTCAATACGGTCTGCAATTAAAATGGAGTGATTACGATCTTGATGCGGATTTTGGTTTGTATGCGATTCGTTTTGACTCTAGTTCGCCAAGTAACCTTTACACCATTCTTGATTCTACTTTTCAGCCTAGCCAATACAAATGGGCTTATGCCAAAGGTATCGAAGCCTATGGTGCCAGTGTGGCAAAAACGATTGGGATCTGGAGTTTAGCTGGTGAAGTCTCATATCGCAAAAATGCCCCTTTAGACAGTACTACCCAAACGATAACAAGGGTAGGCGTGCAATATGATAACGATGACAATCCTGGCTACGCGATTGGTGAAACCGCTCATGCTCAAATTTCTTGGTTGGCACTTTTAGGTCCCAATTTCCTATCTGAAGAGTCCACTTTTGTTGGTGAGATTGCTTGGAATACTCGTGTTAAAACCACCGAAAATGAAAGTATGCTCAATCCCAATGCAGACAAATCTGCTATTGGTTTGAAAATGGTTTACAGCCCAACTTATCGTCAGGTGTTTGATGGTGTGGATCTCAGTCCTTCGATTGGTATTGGTCATACATGGGGGAAATCTTCTGCATTAGGGTCTTCGTTTGGTGTGGACGATGGTGGTGATATCAACATTGGTATAAATGCTGTGTATTTGAATCGTTGGAATGGATCTTTGAACTATATCAAATATTTAGGAGATGAAGGGATACTCAATGAAAGCGATAGCAATAATGGAAATAATGCAACTTACAAGCAATCGCTAAAAGATCGGGATTTCATCTCCGCTTCAATTAGCACCACCTTTTAACTTTTGGGAGAATTGCGATGTATAAGAATAAAAAACACACTTTAAGTATTGGGATAGTAACAGCTCTGGTGAGCCTAGCTAGTGTGAATGGCTATGCTGCGGTTAGTCTTGAAGAAGCGGCTCGATTGGGCGCAGATTTAACGCCTTTGGGCGCTGAAAAAGCAGGTAATGCGGACGGTTCTATCCCGGCGTGGACTGGTGGTTACAACGATCCTATTCCGGGGGAAGTATTGGGGGGGAAACGGCTTGATCCATTTGCCGACGAAAAGCCTTTGTATACGGTTACCGCCGCCAATATGGATCAATACGCTGATAAGTTATCTGACGGCGTAAAAGCCATGTTGCAAAAATACCCCGATACCTATCATCTTGATGTGTATCCAACTCACCGTACCGCGACTGCACCAGATTGGGTGTACAACTTCACACAGCAAAATGCTTTGAAAGCAACTTTAGACGGCCACGATATTAAAGGCGCTTACGGAGGCATTCCTTTCCCCATTCCTAAAACCGGCTTAGAAGTGATTGACAACCATCGTCTTTCTTGGCGCGGAGTAAGTTGGGAAACAGCCATTAACCAATACCAGATTACTGCCAGTGGTAACGTGGTATTAACCACCGATGGCTTGCTGAAAGAGCAATCTCCTTACTACTTTACCGAGGGATCTGCGGAAGACTTTGATGGTTATTTTTGGGATGTGAACCTTGAAAACTATGGCCCGCCAATTCGTGCCGGAGAGCGTCTTGTTGGCCGCTCTAACTTAGACGGTGATGCTAGCCGAGCTTATGTCTATCTGACTGGCCAGCGTCGTGTGCGACGTTTGCCAAATGCGTGTTGTGATACACCTGCCCCAGCCACAGCGGGTTTGATGTCGTTCGATGAGCTAAGGGTCTTTTCTCTTACCACGGAAATGTTCGATTGGAAGCTTATTGGCAAAAAGGAAATGTTGATTCCGTACAACGAAAATCGCTTCCTTCAATATAGTGACGATCAAATCATCACCGGAAATCACTTAAATCCAGATACCGTGCGCTGGGAGTTGCACCGCGTATGGGAAGTGGAAGCGACATTAGCAGAGGGTAAACGTCATCAAGCTGTGCGCAGTAAATATTACATAGACGAAGATACTTGGCAGGCGGCTTTAGGGGATCGCTGGGATTCTAAGGGTAACCTCTGGAAGACCTTATTTCAGTTCAACTATGTGATGCCTGAATTCCCCGGCACGATTCCTCAAACATTTGGCTTTTACAATCTGTTATCTGGTGAAGGATTTGTGGGGGCTGTAATGAATGATAAAGCGTTCCATAACCGTCCAGTTGAGCGCTTCCCGACCAGTATCTTCACTGGGCAAGGATTATCACGTCAGGGAGTTCGATAGCATTTTATTCTGTTGTTAATTGCATCGAGAGCAGGTGAGCCCTTCCCCTTGGGTGAGTTTGTTTTTCGATGCAGGTTTTTTTGCATCATAAAGGTGTTTGTTAACCAGATGCTCAGTTTGTTGAGTCTTAAATATTGGATTTTGGAGAACTTATGTTTAGTTACTTTCCCACGAATTACCCTTGGGATCTTGCCATTAATATCGCCTTGGACATGGGGGCTTGTATGGGAGAAATCGACGAAATGTGCGCGCCCCTAAAAGAAGCGGCCAAAACCAAGGACGCCGAAGCGTCGGAAGCTTTTCGTAAAAGCTGGGAGCTCATGGCAGATAAATTATGTGAACTGGCGAAAGAAGATGAAGGCAATGGCCGTTTGCTTTCTGCGGGGGATAAATACGCTCGAGCATCGACTTACTACTGTACCGCAGAACGTTTACAAGGGCATGGTGCGCCGGGGCGAATGGAATTATACCAGCACTTTTTGACGATTTTTGCCCGCAGTTTGCAGTTAGCAAAAGCAAACTGTGAGCGTGTGGAAATTCCTTATGAAGGCAAGCATTTGTCTGCTTTGTATGTGCGAGCAGAGGGCGTACGTGCAGAAGACGTTGAAGGTAAAGCGCCGGTTTTAGTTATGGTGAATGGCTTGGATTCCACAAAAGAAATGATATATCGCGGTGGCTTGCCTGAGTTGTTGGCGAAACGTGGTGTCTCGTCGTTGATTGTCGATCAGCCAGGCACGGGTGAAGCGATTCGTTTGCACGGACTGACTGCTCGCTTTGATGCGGAGCATTGGGCGAGTCGTGTGGTGGATTGGTTAGAAACACGTGAAGAAATTGATGCCAAGCGAATTGGTATGGAAGGCATATCCCTAGGGGGATACTTTGCGCCAAGAGCAGTGGCATTCGAGCCAAGACTCGCTTGTGGCGTGGTTTGGGGCGCAAACCATGATTGGCGAGATGTTCAAAAACGCCGCCTAGAAAAAGAAGGCAACTTTCCTGTTCCTCATTATTGGAAGCACGTGTGTTGGGTGTGGGGAGCTAAGGATATTGATGAGTTTATGGAGATTGCGGAACAGGTCCATCTAGATGGCGTGCTAGATCGTGTCAAAGTTCCATTCTTGGTGACCCATGGTGAACAAGATTCACAAATTCCATTGAAGTGGGCGCATCGCACCTATGAAGAATTGGTGAATAGCCCTAAACGTGAGCTGAAGGTCTTTACTGAACGAGAAGGTGGGGTACAGCACTCAAGCTGTGATAACTCCACCAATGCGGGCGCTTACATTGCTGACTGGGTCGCAGAAACGCTAAACGCTCACACCGCTTAATTTCGTAGAGAGGAACACATAATGAAGATACTAGGTTTAGAGACGATTGTTTTTGGTGTTGAGGATGTGGCGTCGTGTGCTGCATTTTTAACGGATTATGGTTTATTGCCTGTTGATGTAACAGAAACAGGTGGCCGTTTTGAGGCATTAGATGGTACGGCGGTGGTTTTAGCGCATGCCTCAGATGAAAGCCTTCCCGCCAGCATTGGTAATGGCTGCATGATGCGCAAAACCGTTATGGGCGTGGCCGATCAGGCGACGGTTGAAGCCATTAAAGAAGAGCTTGGTAAAGATCGGGAGGTACTTACACTGGCGGATGGTTCTATTGAATCTACCGATGATTCAGGTTTCGGGATCGGTTTTAAAGTCACGGCACGCAAAACGCTGGATTTAGCCGGTGAAATCTCCAATGTTCCCGGCTCTCCTCTCCAACGCCCTGTTAATCACAGAGCGATACAGGTAGATAAAGAGCAAATTCGTCCTCGCACCTTGTCTCATATCGTTTATTTTGTCCCAGATCCGGTTAAGGCCGAAGCGTTTTATGTGGAGCGTTTAGGTTTTCGTTGCACTGACCGTTTTGAAGGAGCAGGGCCGTTCCTACAACCTGGTGGCACACTTGATCACCACACACATTTTTTAATTGGTGCGCCGCCATTTATGCATGGTGTAGATCATTTTACCTTCCATTTTGGGGGGCCAACAGAGGTGATGCAAAATGGCGCACGTTTCGTCGAAAAAGGGCATCAACCCTTTTGGGGGCCAGGGCGTCACATTTTTGGCTCAAATTGGTTCTGGTATTTCAACAGCCCATTTTCATGCTTGATTGAAATGGATGCGGATATGGATCTGCTCGACGAAAACAGCTCCCCTCGTGTCGCTCAAATGGGAGCGGACACGTCCCAAGCGTTTTTAATGCGTTACCGCGATAAATGGGCGCCGGGCAAAGGAACAACGGCCAAGGGCGCATACGAATAACCGTATAGAAATATATCTCAACAAATAGTCCTATTTGAGATTTAGTAGGTAGAAAGCCCGATGCACTCTCTTAGAGAGAAGCGCTCTTTTAGAGAGAAGCAGGGCATCGGGCAACCACTACATAACAATAAATACAGTGGATAGAAAACATGTCGAATAAAAGTTTAAGAAACTCAGTTAAGGCTGCGGTGATTAAACGTCTGATCTGCGTTGTCTTGGTGTCGTCTTTATTCGCTATAAAGGGGGTTGCCGCGACCGTTGATGACGCGATAGACCGCCCAGCAACCAGATCTGTATTAGGTGCTCACTCTGCACTACTGGATGCTGACCTAGTAGGACAAGATATCATCGCCGTGGGGGAGCGGGGATTCATTTTACGCTCTAATGACGGCGCTCACTCGTGGCAACAAATCAAATCGCCTGTGAGCGTCACTTTCACTGGCGTGCAATTTTTTGATGAGCAGGTTGGTTATATTATCGGTCATGGTGGAACTGTGTTGCGCACTGTGAATGGCGGTCAGGACTGGGAACTTCGTTTAAATGGTCGCATGTTAGGGGGGATTTTATTACGCCAAGCCAAACAGGATCAGGATGAGGAAGCACTGCGCAGGGCGCAATATTTGCTGGAGGACGGCCCAGATAAGCCTTTTTTAGATCTGTTGGTGATGGACGCAGAGCATCTAGTCGTCGTAGGGGCCTATGGGTTAGCACTTGAAAGTGTGGATGGTGGTGCAACTTGGTTGCCTTGGATGTCGCGCCTACCGAATGATTTTGGTTCGCACTTGTATAGTATTCAAAAACAGGGCGATCAGATCCTTATTGCTGGCGAGAGGGGTTTTGTTGCTCTGTCCCATGATAAAGGACTTTCTTTTGATCTAATTGAAACCCCTTATGAGGGGAGTTTTTTCACCGCACAATTTTTAGCTGATGGACAGATTTTTTTGGCAGGCCTAAGAGGCAATAGCTTTTTGAGCCAGGATGATGGCGAATCTTGGGTGCAACTAAGTAACCCTATCTCAGCCAATATTACCGCCTCAACTCTGCTTGCCAATGGTCAACTGGTGATGGTCAATCAAGCGGGCTTCATCATGGAAGCGTCATCGGATCATCTAGCGCCGTTACCTATTCCTCCGTTGCCACCGTTAACGGAGATCTTAGAAATAGCTGGGGATAAATTGCTGGCGCTGAGTATGTCTGGCCCCTTTACTGTTGACCTTCCTGCTGTTGCGAGGACTGCTGATAGTGCTGTTTATGGGGCTGTTGATAGAGGGAATTCTAAATGAAGCATTCATCACCTAATACCGTTTCACCTGAGGATCGATTCGATCCCAAATCTGGCTCCTTAATTGAACGTGTGCTATTTAACTATCGTATGGTCGTTATTGTCATCTGCACATTGATAACCCTTGTATTGGGGTGGCAAGCTACCAAGCTAACCATCAATGCCAGCTTTGAAAAAACACTGCCAACCCATCAGGCGTACATACAAAACTATTTGACCTACGAAGATGAGCTAACCGGACTGGGTAATGCCCTTAGGATTGCGGTGGTTAATCCGAAAGGGAGCATTTATACCGCTGAGTATATGGAAACATTGCGTCAATTGAGTGATGAGGTGTTTCTGATGCCGGGGGTTGACCGTGTGCAAATGAAATCCCTATGGACGCCTTCCACTCGCTGGATTGGGGTGACCGAAGAAGGCCTAGATGGTGGCCCTGTCATCCCAGAAAACTTCGATGGCTCACCTGAGAGTTTGCAAAAGCTCAAAACCAATGTGGTGCGATCTGGTCAAATTGGCCAACTGGTCGCTGCAGATGGTCAGTCGTCTATCGTGTATATGCCTTTGTTAGGGCAGGATGCGACCGGTAAAACGCTAGATTACGCGCAATATTCCGCCCTTTTGGAAGCGCTACGAACGAAGTACGAATCCAAAGGGGTGGAAATTCACATTACAGGCTTTACCAAGATTATGGGGGACTTGATCGAAGGGGTTGAGTCGGTACTGTCCTTTTTTGCCATAGCGGTTGTGATCGCGACGATTATGGTTTTTTGGTACACGCGCTGTACTCGGTCTACATCATTAGTGGTGTTTGCCTCGTTGTTGGCCGTGGTGTGGCAACTAGGGTTATTGTCAATTCTGGGCTATGTACTGGACCCATATTCCATTTTGGTACCGTTTTTGGTGTTTGCCATTGGTATGAGCCATGGCGCACAAAAAATGAACGGTATTATGCAGGATGTTGGTCGTGGCTTTGATAAATTAGTAGCCGCTCGATTTACCTTCCGGCGTCTCTTTTTAGCAGGTTTAACAGCACTTCTCGCTGATGCGGTTGGCTTTGCAGTACTGCTGGTCATCGATATTCAAGTGATTCAAGAATTAGCCATCGCCGCGTCTATTGGTGTAGCTGTGTTGATTTTTACCAACCTAATTCTGTTACCCATTATGTTGTCATATATTGGGGTTAGCGCACGCGCGGCTAAACGCAGTGTAGTGAACGACATAACGCCAACTGAAAGCAAAAGGATTCCGCTGATATGGGGGGTCTTAGATCAATTTACCCAACGTAAGTGGGCCATCGTATCGCTTGCAGCTGGTGTGGTTTTGGCGGTTGGTGCGCTTATTATCAGTAGTCATTTGAAAATTGGTGACTTGGATCCGGGGGCACCAGAATTACGCCAAGACAGCCGTTATAATCTCGATGTTGCCTTTATGAATGATCATTACGGAGCGTCCAGTGATGTATTGGCCATCATGGTGAAAACCCCAGATGGAGAATGTTCACAGTATTCTACGTTGAATAAAGTCGATGCTCTGGAGTGGCAGTTACGTCAATTGCCAGGGGTTGAAACCACGGATTCTCTAGCCTTGTTATCCCGCCGTGTGCTCTCTGGTTTAAATGAGGGTAACCCCAAGTGGTACGAGTTTTTGCCTAATCAAAGCATGTTGAATTACATCACAGCGGGCGCGCCTCGCGGTCTTTATAACAACAGCTGTAATTTACTCACTGTCTATGTCTATCTAAAAGATCATAAAGCGGACACCTTGACAGGCGTGGTGGATCATGTAGCCGCGTTTGCTCAAGCAAACAATGATGATCAAGTGCAATTCTTATTGGCGGCTGGATCTGCAGGTATTCAAGCAGCCACCAATATTTCTGTGAAAGAAGCTTGGTATCAGATGTTGTTCCTTGTGTACGGGGCGGTTGCCTTGTTATCTCTGATTACCTTTAGGTCCATTAAGGCTGTCATTGTTGCCATTGTGCCGCTGATGCTGACTTCCGTGATGGCGGAAGCATTGATGGTAGTGCTCGGCATGGGGGTTAAGGTCGCGACCTTACCTGTGATCGCGTTGGGGGTGGGCATTGGCATTGATTACGCCCTGTATATTTTGTCGATTACGTTAGTCGGCCTACGCCTCGGCAACACACTTTCCCAATCTTATTTAAGAGCATTGAATTTCACTGGCAAGGTGGTGATGTTAACCGGAGTTACCTTGTCTGTGGGGGTGATCACTTGGGTCGCTAGTCCTATTAAGTTTCAGGCGGATATGGGGTTGTTGCTGGCCTTCATGTTCATTTGGAACATGCTTGGTGCCTTGGTTCTCTTGCCAGCGCTAGCGCATTTTCTGCTTAAGCCAAAGTTCATATCTGAAAAGGTAACTGAGGAGTTAGAGGTAGAAAAAGAGGCAGCGTTATAAATAAAACAAAGCGCGGTAGTCGCGCAAAGGTCTCTAACAAACAATAGTTAAAAATAAGAATTGAGGAGTAGAGTAAATGGCCGCAGTTAAAAAGGTTTTAGTCATTGGTGGTGGTTTCTCCGGTATGGCGGCAGCGATCAAGCTGCGTCGTCACGGTATTGAAGTAGACCTCGTTGAAATCGACCCAGAATGGTGTGAGCTGGGAGCAGGGATTACCATCCATGGGGCTTCAATGCGTGCATTAGAAGACCTTGGCTTGTATGAGCAAGTGGTTGAAAAAGGCAGTGTTACCGATGGTGTTGCCATGCATTTGCCCCATGGCCCTTTGTTGGTGGAAATTCCCACACCTAGCCCAGTCGGTTCAAACGTAGGGGGCAGTGGTGGTATTTTTCGTCCGACGCTAGCACGTATTATGTCGGCGGCTACCCTTGAGGCGGGTGTGGATGTGCGTCTTGGTTGTTCCTATACAACTATTGATATGACAGATGACGGTGCCGTGGTCACATTTACTGACGGTTCTACTCGTTCATACGATTTGGTTATTGGCGCTGATGGTGTGCACTCTCAGCTAAGAAAAGAATTTTTCCCGGAAATACCTGAACCTGAATACATTGGCCAAGGTGTTTGGCGCGCTATTATGCCTCGCCACGCCGAAATCAATCGCCTTACTATGTGGATAGGACATCATTTAAAACTGGGGTTGAATCCAGTATCCGATACGCTCATGTACATGTTTATCACGGAAGACCGTCCGGTCAAAGAACACATCGACAAAGCGACTTGGCCACAGGTATTGGCTGGCCTGATGAAAAATTTCCCCAACCCGATTGTACAATCACTGATCCCCCATGCGTTGGCTGAAGAGGCCAATATTGATTATCGTCCATTAGCCAATTTGTTAGTTAAAATGCCTTGGAATCGAGGTCGTTTGCTCATGATTGGTGATACCGTCGCGGCGACCACACCACATCTGGCATCTGGTGCTGGTATTGGCATTGAAAGCGGTATTGTCTTAGCGGATGAGCTGGCGGGTAATGATGACCTTGCAGTTGCATTGGACAAATTCCACGAGCGTCGTTGGGAGCGCTGTCGTATGGTGGTGGAGAATTCCGCACGCTTGTGCCACATCGAAATCAATGACGGCGATAAAGCTGAGCATTCAAAGATTATGATGGAATCAAATATAGCACTTGCTCAGCCGATTTAACCTTCACCTTATTGGGCAGCGTGAGGTCTCTATTGACCGATCGCTGCCATTTTTTTGTAAACAAATTAATCAATTTAGGGGATGAGGAAATGAAATTCGCAACACTGCCCAACGACACGTTAGATGGACGTTTGGTTATCGTATCAAAAGATTTAACCAAGGCTGTCGATGCCACTGTTATTGCGCCTAACTTATTATCAGCTGTGCAAAATTGGCAGGAAAAAGTAGCAGATCTACAAGCTTTGTATAACTTGCTAAATGAAGGTCAAGTCGATTTTGCCTTTGCTTTTGACCCGACGGTGTGCCTCGCACCCTTGCCTAGAAGCCCTCAGTGGTTGGATGCTTCGGCATTTTTGAATCACGGTAAATTAATGGAACAAGCTTTTAATGTGGATCCCATTGCGGATTTCGACACGATTCCATTGATGTATCAGGGAGCAAGTGATGACTTCATCGGCCCCAATGCGGATGTGGTGATGCCCAATGAAACCGATGGTATCGACTTTGAAGGGGAGTTCGGGGTAGTGATGGCAGAAGTACCTATGTCGGCTTCTGTGGAAGAAGCGGAACAGGCGATTCGTCTTATCGTGCAGATTAACGATTGGAGTTTACGTGCCCTAGGTGCACGTGAAATGCATTCGGGTTTTGGCTTTTTACAAGCCAAGCCTTCTTCAAGCTTCGCCCCTGTTGCGGTGACACCAGATGAATTGGGGGAAAGCTGGGCCAATGGCCGAGTCAATATGAGTTTGCATGTAGCCTGGAATGGTCAGCGCTTTGGTGAGCCCCATGGCCGTGAAATGGGCTTTTCATTTCCACAATTAATCGCCCATGCAGCGCATAGCCGTCGCTTGAGTGCGGGTTGTATTTTAGGTTCTGGAACCGTGTCTAATGCTGCGCGCGAAGCGGGTTCGGCGTGTATTTCTGAGCGCCGAGTAATCGAAAAAATCGACCTTGGTGAGATCAAAACCCAGTTTATGCGTTTTGGTGACAGGGTGCGTATGCAAGCAAGATTCGATGATGGCCGCGATGGCCCATTTGGTGTGATCGAACAAAAAATTGTTGCTAATAACTGTTGACGTTAAGAAGAAATAGAATGCTCCTAAGTGAGCATTCTATTCTGTGTGTCATCGAAAAAGGTTATTCATCAAAAATAGCGACAGCGCGGACAAAGCCTGCGGAGCCGTTTTTGATCTTGTAAGGGAAACAAGACACCATAAAACCATTGGCGGGTAAGCTTTCTAAATTAGATAGTTTTTCCATTTGCCCATATCCAATGTCGCGGCCTACTTTATGTCCTTCCCAGATGATGGATGCATCGCCTGACTCTGCGAATTTCTCACGAGTGTATTTGAATGGTGCATCCCAGCTCCAAGCATCCGTCCCCACGACTCGAACACCACGTTCTAATAAATACATAGTGGCTTCTCGTCCCATACCGACCCCTGCTTCCAGATAACCGGCTTCGCCGTATATGGCTCCTGCACGGGTATTGATCAGTATAATATCAAGGGGTTGAAGGTCGTGATTGATGCGTTTTAACTCAGCTTCGACTTCAGCGGCGGTAATGATATGGCCATCAGGAAAGTTGCGGAAATCCAGTTTCACTCCCGGTTGTAAGCACCAATCTAACGGTAATTTGTCAATGCCATAAGCGAGTTTGCCACCGTCAGTGGTAGACGCATAATGCCAAGGTGCATCCATGTGAGTACCGTTATGAGCGCTCATTTGTAACTTTTCAAATGCCCATCCCTCGTTACCTGGCATGTCTTCTTTTTGTAAACCTGGGAACATGCCTGCCATTTCTGGCCAACCTTCTTGATGGTTGGAGTAATCAATCTTGGGCAGAAGCGGTGGTGGGTCGGTATAGGGGTTATTATCTAGTGTGACTGATAGGTCGATAATACGTCGTGTGCTTGATGGCTTCATCGCTATGTATCCTCTTAATTATCCCAATGCCATCACTAGGCTAATTAGCACTTAAGATGCGGCATTGTTTATTGTTCTAGTCTCCTTCGATCATAGTAAAAAGTGTTTGCTGGGTTAAGTTGATAATAACCACTCAATATGTTGATAAAATCAACTTGACTTTTTTCTTGAGTGATAAGTATTCATCAGCACATCCAGCATGGCCGCTGCCGCGATGGAGAGATTAGATCTGGGTTGGCAGATGACGCCGACGCGTCGGCGAATTTCCGGTTCTATGACTGGTCGGCAGGTGGCGCCTTGTTCAATCGCTTGTTGTCGGCACAATGCAGGGACAACGGCAACGCCCATGCCCTCGCTAACCATGCGCCCCACAGTGGCAAGTTGGTGAGCATCAAACGCGACATTGAGTTCTATGCCTGCCTTATGGAGTGTACTTTCAATCATGGTTCGAACACTGGAAGGGCGCTGCAAGGTGATGAAATCGTATTCCAGAAGTGCTTGCCAAGAAATTGTGTCTTGTTCTTCTAAAGGGTGATTCTTCGGTAAAATCGCGATGAACCTGTCTTCATAAAGGGGATAGAAATACAAATCCACAAGATTACTGGGTTCGAAGGAGATGCCTAATTCCACTTGGTTGTTACGCACCATTTCCACCACCACATCCGATAAGACATCATCTATGGCGACCTGAATATTGGGGTACGATGAATGATAATTACGAATCGCTTTTGGCAGCAATGACGCAGCAAAAGAAGGCATGGAGGCAATGGTAATTTTGCCAAGCTGCAAAGCAAAGCGTTGCTTCATCTCGTCTTCGGCATTTTCCCATTGGGCCAACAATCGTCTCGCTATAGGCACTAGAGCTTCTCCTTCTGGAGTTAAGGCGATATGACGTGTCGTACGAGTGAATAATTTCCCACCCAAATTATCCTCTAGGCTTTTAATTGACAGGCTCAGCGCAGGTTGTGACAAGTGTAATTGTGTGGCCGCACTGGCAAAACTCATGGACTCGGCGACTGCGAGGAAGGCTTTTACTTGTTTGACGTTCATTTAAGAATACTTCTCTTATGATTATTATTTTGAAAAACTTATTAATAAATAGAAAAAACAAATTTAATTAATTTATCTGCTTGGGTCAAACTGAAGGGAAATTAAGAATAAAAAAACAGGAGAATAAAATGGCCGGTTTTGACAAAGTCGTCGCTTCTTATGAAGAAGCCATGATCGGGCTAGAAGATAATATGACGGTGCTTGCAGGTGGTTTTGGTCTGTGTGGTATCCCAGAAAACTTGATTGCTGAAATTAAACGCAAAGGCACAAAAGGTTTAACTGTTGTGTCGAATAACTGTGGTGTGGACGGTTTTGGCTTGGGCATTTTGCTGGAAGACAAGCAGGTGCGCAAAATGGTGTCGTCTTATGTTGGCGAAAACGCCTTGTTCGAAAAGCAGTTGTTGAATGGTGAGCTTGAGGTTGAGTTAACACCACAAGGTACCTTGGCTGAAAAAATGCGCGCTGGTGGTGCGGGAATCCCCGCTTTTTACACGGCTACTGGTGTCGGTACGCCTGTCGCCGAAGGTAAAGAAACCAAAGAGTTTAATGGCCGCGAATACTTGCTCGAAGAAGCCATCGTTGGTGACTTCGCTATTGTTAAAGGCTGGAAAGCAGACCGTTACGGCAACGTTATTTATCGTCATACCGCGCAGAATTTCAATCCTTTGGCCGCAACTGCCGGCAAAATTACCGTTGTAGAAGTAGAAGAGATCGTTGAAGTCGGCGAGCTTGACCCCGCACAAATTCATACCCCAGGCATTTATGTTAATCGAGTTGTTCTTGGAACATTCGAAAAACGCATCGAAAAAAGAACAGTCAAGCCAACAGAATAAGAAAAAGAGGTTTTATATGTCACTTACTAGAGAGCAAATGGCACAACGTGTTGCTCAAGAGCTACAAGACGGTTTTTACGTCAACCTTGGCATTGGTATTCCTACCTTAGTCGCCAATTACATCCCAAAAGGCATGGAAGTCATGCTTCAGTCAGAAAATGGCTTGCTGGGCATGGGGGAGTTTCCTTCGGAAGAAACCATTGATGCCGACATGATTAACGCAGGCAAGCAAACCGTCACGACAGTTAAAGGAGCATCGATTTTTTCCTCGGCTGAATCCTTTGCGATGATCCGTGGTGGTCATGTGGATTTAACGGTATTAGGTGCATTTGAAGTAGACGTGAACGGCAACATTGCATCTTGGATGATCCCCAATAAGCTGATTAAAGGCATGGGTGGTGCGATGGATTTAGTGGCAGGTGCCGAGAATATTATCGTCACCATGACGCACGCTTCCAAAGATGGCGAATCTAAACTCTTGTCTAATTGTTCCCTTCCACTAACTGGCAAAGGTTGTATCAAAAAAGTCCTGACAGATTTAGCTTGGCTAGAAATTGAAAATGGCGCGTTTGTGTTAAAAGAACGGGCGCCAGGTGTTTCTGTAGAAGAAATTCAAAGTAAAACTCAAGGTAAGTTGATTGTCCCTGATCATGTCCCTGAAATGGTCTTCTCAAAATAATAATCACAACAGGAGCGTTACTATGAAAGCCGTTATTGTTGCTGCTGCAAGAACACCGATTGGTGCCTTTAATGGTGCTTTATCTTCTTTAAGTGCTGTGCAATTAGGTACTCAATTGTTGTCTGGCATGCTAGCCAAACAACCTATTTTGAAAGATCACATTGAAGAAGTGATTTTAGGTCAAGTTCTGGCTGCTGGCTGCGGTCAAAACCCAGCTCGCCAAACAGCTGTTCATGCAGGATTACCAAAGCATGTTTCTGCCATGACTATTAATAAAGTCTGCGGCTCTGGCTTGAAAGCTGTGCAACTGGCAGCTCAAGCCGTACTGAATGGCGATGCGAATATGGTTGTTGCAGGTGGGCAAGAAAGTATGAGCCAAGCGGCGCATGTTTTACCAAACAGCCGCTCTGGTAAAAAAATGGGCAACTGGGAATTATTGGACTCCATGGTCACCGATGGTCTATGGGATGCGTTTAATGATTACCACATGGGGAAAACCGCCGAAAATATTGCCAATCGTTGGGATATTAGCCGTGCAGAGCAAGATGCATTTGCTGCACTCTCTCAACAAAAAGCCACGCAGGCGCAAGCTGCAGGGCGTTTTGTTGAAGAAATTTTGCCGATCTCCATTCCTCAGCGTAAAGGTGATCCTATTATCGTCGATGCCGATGAGCAAATTCGTCCGGATACCACCGCAGAGTCCCTAACCAAGTTACGTCCTGCCTTTGCAAAAGAGGGCACTGTCACTGCAGGTAATGCATCTACCTTGAATGATGGTGCTGCCATGGTGGTTGTCACATCGGATGTGGAAGCCAAACGTTTGGGCTTGCCGATTTTAGCCGTCATTGAAGCGGCAAGCGGTGCCGGTGTTGATCCTGAAATTATGGGGACTGGACCGATTGCTGCGACACAAAAAGTACTTAACAAAGCTAAGTGGCAAGTAGCTGATCTGGATCTTATCGAAGCGAACGAAGCCTTTGCTGTGCAGGCGTTGTGCGTCAACAAGGAGCTTGGTTTAGATGCATCAAAAGTTAACGTAAACGGTGGTGCCGTGGCGTTAGGTCATCCGATTGGTGCGTCTGGTTGCCGAATTTTGGTGACATTGCTTCATGAAATGCAACGGCAAGATCTTAAAAAAGGCTTAGCGACCTTGTGTATTGGTGGCGGCATGGGCGTTGCTATGTTGGTGTCTCGCTAATAAGTCATATTAAAAAGAACGAATAAATAAACGTAATAAAGTGAGTTAGCAGAAAAGGATCTATTCTTTTCTGTTTTTGCTTTTGTCGTCCAATAAAAAATATAAAAAATATAAAAAAACAGGATAAAACTGATGAATACTCTCGAACAAAAACAAACAGGTTTACAAAAAGTAAGCCAATTCTTCGTTACCTTGTTACAGCGTTACCTTCCTGATCCTTTTATTTTCGCCATAGTCTTAACATTTGCTGTATTTTTATTGGTGATGCCGAGTACTGGGCAAGGGCCAATGCAAGTAGTTAATGCTTGGGCGGGTGGCTTTTGGAATTTACTTAGCTTCTCTATGCAGATGGCGATGGTAGTTGTTACGGGCCATGCCATGGCAAGCGCTCCGGCGTTCAAACGTAAGTTGGCTATGTTGGCGGGTGTCGCGAAAACACCTGGGCAAGCGATTATCTTAGTAACGGCTATTAGTGCGATGGCGTGCTGGGTTAACTGGGGGTTTGGCTTGGTCGTCGGTGCTATTTTTGCCAAAGAAATTGCTGCTCGTGTTAAAGGCGTAGATTACCGTTTATTAATCGCTTCTGCTTACAGTGGGTTTTTGTTCTGGCACGCTGGACTGTCTGGCTCTATTCCTCTGTCTATTGCAGGCGGTGCGAATATAGAAAAGGTCACGAATGGCGCAGTGACGGCTGCGATTCCAACGTCAGAGACAATTTTCTCTGCGATGAACTTAACCATTTTGGCTGTGATGTTTGTCACTATCCCGTTATTAAATCGTTTGATGCATCCCGCACCACAGGACACGGTTGCGATTGATGCAGAATTGTTAAAAGAGCAAGTCGTCGAAATGCCAAATAAAGCAGACATGACAACAGCTGAGCGCCTTGAAAACAGTCGTGTTTTATCCATGCTGTTAGGTGTGATGGGCTTTGCTTACGTGATTTACTATTTTGTGAATAACGGTTTCGCACTGAACCTGAATATAGTGAATTTTACCTTCTTGTTTTCGGCGGTTTTGCTTCATGGAACACCAAAAAGTTTGTTGAATTCGGTCTCTCAGGGAGCACGTAACTGTTCTGGTATTTTGCTGCAATTCCCATTCTACGCAGGGATCATGGGCATGATGACTGCAACGGGTGACTCTGGTGCGTCATTGGCAGGGGTGATTTCTCAGGCATTTGTGTCTATTTCCAATGAAACGACTTTTCCGCTGTTTACTTTCTTGAGTGCCGGTATCGTTAACTTCTTTGTGCCTTCTGGTGGTGGTCAGTGGGCAGTACAAGCGCCAATCATGATGCCAGCAGGTGCAGCACTGGGTGTTGATGCCGCGAAAACAGCCATGGCGATTGCTTGGGGGGATGCTTGGACAAATATGATTCAACCATTCTGGGCATTACCAGCACTGGCCATTGCAGGGCTTGGTGCAAAAGACGTGATGGGCTATTGCTTGATGGCATTGATCGGTTCTGGTGTGATTATTTCTTTAGGCTTTTTGATTTTCTAATCTAAAACACCAAACAGGGCGGTCATGGCTTAGAGGTTTTAGCCAAGTTCGCTCTGTTTTTCCTATTTAGTGCACATATTGAAATATTCTTGAAAATTATATATAATACCACTGCTTATTTCCTTAAAGTTATAACTCTTAGTCGTCCTCTCCAGCATGATTTCTCTTTATAATGTTTACAATCTTAATAATTTGAATACGCAATGTGCGTACGTAGGGCGGGGGAGTTCTTATGCGGCAGGGAATAGACAGAGACGATCAAAAAGGAGTGGTTAGAAACAAAGATGCAATCGTTGAAAGCAGTTTAAATCTAGTGAAATACTCTTTAATTGGTTTGTCTCTCTTGTTTGGAATGTCTGCATATGCGAACCAAAGTTGGATGTCTGCAACTTTAGATAATGACTTTTTTGTCAATGAAGATAATGGCTACACTAACGGTCTGTATGTAACTATCTATGACGTCAATGAATCTGGTAATGATTCACACTGGCCGGATTTCTGGGTTAAGCCACTAATGTGGACTATGTCAGATGCACCAGTTAAGACGTCAGCAAATGTCTACAGCGTTGGTCAAACCTTGAACACAGCTGAAGATCTGACGCTAACCAATCCCCCCCAAGGCTCATTTCCATATTCTGCATTGGTGAGTATCAATAATACTTACATCACGACACGTGATGATCATGCGGATCTTGTCAGTACGACTATTGGCATTGTCGGGCCATGGGCGTTGGGTAAAGAAACCCAGAAAACTATCCATAAAGTAATAAGTGCCCAAGACCCCAAAGGCTGGAATACTCAGCTTCATAATGAGTTGGTGTTTGAATTATCCAGAAGCCGTATATGGCGTTCATGGATTTCAGAAGCGGACACCATGGACGTGTTAACCGGTTTTGATGTGAGTGTAGGGACCCTGAAAAGTTCGACGAACACGGGGGTTATGTTTCGCTACGGTCGTAACCTAGAAAGTTCATACGCCACTACGTTATTAGCCGAGAATCGCATGTCCAACCCCATGGCTATAGACAATGGTTGGTTTGTATATGCGGGCGTTAAGGTGGGCTATACTTTTAACCAAATTTTTACAGACGGTAATACCTTCAGAGATAGCCGGTCGATCGATTATGACCATAATACAAGCGTATTCTCCACTGGTGTGAGCTATGCATGGGATGACATTGCCATTGCCTTTGCCATTAACTCACCATTCACTATTAATGGCGACAAACACGATAGAAAAATTGATCGTTTTACTCGCTACGGAACAATGACTTTTGCTTGGCAGATTTAAAGAGTAGCGATTTGTTGATTGATTATAAAAAGAGCCTTCTCTATTGATTCAGAGAAGGCTTTATAGGTTTAAACTAATTCAGCTAAATAGCGTTCCCACTCAGCCGTTCTGCCATAGTACTTGCTGTGTTCTAACCAGGTTAACTGGTCATTTCTTTCAATAATCATGGTTGGATATCCACTGATTCTCAATTTACCCATCAAGCGATGACTTTCCTCCACTTGATTCAGCATGCTCGCTTCAGAGTCGGCCATTTTTTCGTTCCAAGTAGCTTTATCTAATCCCATAGATACAGCCAGTTCTGCTAAGGCATCTAACTCATCGAGATGCTTACCATCTTGATAGTGTGCTTTTTGAATGGCGGCGAGCATGAAATGTGCTTCAATCCCCATTTCTTGACCAACAAGAAAGGCACGAGTTGTCGAGTAAGAATCCACGATAAAATCGCCTGCACCCGCCACTCTTGCTTTATATGCATCGCCAAAGTGTACTTTTGTCATGTTGGCTATTTGACCATCAGCTTGCAAAATATGTTGTCTAAACGAAGGGTCAATTGCCCGTTTCGGAATCATGCCTCCAGGGTGATAAATGATTTCCAATTCCGGCATGTCAGCCAATACACTTACCAATGATGATGCCCCGTAACACCAGCCACACATAGGGTCGAAGAAGTAATGAACTTTTACCATGACATTTCACCTTTATGGACTTTAGCTGCGATATCTAAGCTTAAAGCACCTTTAGCATCTGGATATTTTGCTGTCATGGCTTTAATAAGTTCAGCACTGTTTTTGCTCTCTTTCTTCGCTTTCTGAAAGACTGTGATGTAATTCAGCGAGCTTGAAATAGTGCTTGAATCAAGTTCTGTACCTAGTGCCATGTGACCAGGAATAACAACCTTTGGTTTTAATGCCAACATTTCTTCTAATTGGGCAGTCCAGGCGGCTTGAGCGGCATCAGATTGCGCATCTGCCATCCATAGATGCATGTTTCCGTATACCGCTACGTTGCCTAAAATAGCTTTATTCTCTGGAATCCAAAGGTAAGGGCGATGTGCAAATGCACCTTCAGTGCCACGAATATCAATAGTATGGCCGTCTACCATCAAAGTAGGTTTATCGTAAGCCGTTGGAATAACTGGATTGACTGGTGCGTTGTTGCCCATTTTTGGTCCCCAAAAAGCTAATTTCCCCGCCAGCTTTTCTTCAATGACCTTTTTAACTGCAGGAGTCGTGATAATGTCGGCTTTTGGGAAAATGGTGTGCAGTGTCTCGGCACCAAAGTAATAATCAGGGTCTGCTTGGCTAATGAAAATAGTTTTTAGCTCTTTATTGGAATCGAGCACTTTGGCCGCAATACGCAATGCATCAGCTTTGGTAAAACCAGTATCGATAAGCATAGCTTCCGTTTCACCATATACCAAAGTAGAGGTCACATTAAAGCTATTAGCATCTGCATTATATACATCTAACATTAACGGTTTTGTGTCTGCTGCAACTGCAGAATGAGCGATAAGTGCAGAAGCAACGAAGGTAATCAGTTTTTTCATCTTTATCTCCAAAGAGTGATTGTGTAATTCATGTGGCCATCATAGAGAATTGACGTGCTCGGAAAAATACACAAAAATGAACATGATTGTTTCTTTTATCGTGCAAGTGAAAGGTAGGTTATGGATAGAGTGATAGCAGCGAAAGTTTTTATCGATGTTGCCCAATCGCGGAGTTTTTCCCGCACGGCAGAGCGTTTAAATATGTCGCGCCCCATGGTGACGCGTTATATAGAAGCCATGGAAGATTGGTTAAAGATTCGTTTGTTGCATCGAACGACACGGAAAATATCACTTACTAGCGCAGGTGAAGCCTGTTTAAAAGACGTGGAACAGTGGTTGGAGCAAGCTGATAATATTCTTTCCTTGGTGAATACCAGTGATGAGTTGTCAGGTTTGGTGCGAATCACATCCAGCATGTCGTTTGGTTTTTCTCAACTGATGCCAGCCATTCAAGACTTCATGCAGAAACATCCCAAAGTTCATATTGATATCGATCTAGAAGACAGTACGGCCGACTTAACAGAGAAAAGCATCGACCTTGCTATACGCATTGCTTCGAATCCGGATCCATCGTTAATCGGCAAACCCATTGCCGTGTGTGAATCCGTGTTGGTAGCGTCTCCTGCGTATCTTGAAAAAGTACGACATACGATAGGCGAGATCCAGCATCCGCAAGACCTAATTCATCACGATTGCTTGGGCTACAAAAATCTAGCACGCCATATTTGGCACCTATCCCAGCATGACCAATTTGAATCTGTCTCTTTGGATTGTCGTTTAAGCATCAATGAAGCCACAGCACTTTTGCATGCTACATTGAATGGCATGGGGGTTTGTCTTCAGCCTACTTATTTAGCGAATCGCTACATTAACGATGGTAGCTTGTGCCATGTCTTGCCTGACTGGAAACCCAAAGACCTGATTATCTGCGCGCTTTATTCGTCTCGAAAACATTTATCACCCAATGTTCGTGCTTTGATCGATCATTTAGAACGCTACTTTGCCGAGCATCCTTGGTGATGATAAGAGGTAAAATTGGAAACTTAAACTTATCTCCTAAACCACTCAGCTAAATCTTTCCATTGCTGTTCTGATTGAGCGGCGAGCATTTCGCCGTCTAGCATGGTTGGGCTGTATTCTTGGCCGTCGAGTGTACGGCAGATGCCGCCAGCTTCGGTGTGAACCAGTACGCCCGCGGCGTGATCCCATGGCAGCATTTTGTAGGTTAAGCTGAAGTGAAAGTGGCCTTGGGCTATTTGTCTATAAGCAGGGCAGGAAGGTAAGTTGTTAATGCGAACAAAGCGGCTCGCTTTAAGAGCAAAATCTTGTTTTTTCTGGCCGGTATACGAGTTAACCGACATGATGCCAATGAGCTTATCTAGGTCTGGTTCAGCGGTGAAGCTGAGTGCCAATGGCGTTTGTTTAGGCGTTTGATGTTTGCCTTTTTCATTCATTGCGGTGCGTTGGAAAAAAGTACCTTCACCTAGGTTGGCGTATATCCAGTCATCATTTACTGGGTCATAAAGTAAGCCAAAACGCGTGACGCCTTTTACTACCACGGCGAGTATGATGCCAAATTCTGATAATCCGTGGGCGTAGTTCCAGGTGCCGTCAATAGGATCGATTATTACGCAAGTGTCTGAGGTGCCAATTTTATCTGTGGTGGATGGATCTTCCGCGACGGCTTCTTCTCCGACGATTTCCCAATCCGGAAAGGCAGCCTGAATTTCCTCAGTGATAAAGGCTTCACTGGCTTTATCGGCAATGGTAACAAGATCGGTAAGGCTACTTTTGGTTTCTACGTCTGCGGCACTAAGCTGACGAAAGTTTGGCATGACGATCTCTTGGCCTGCTCTACGGACAATGTTTATTAGTCTTGCTTGAGTTGGTTTATCGAGGTTCATTTTTCGTCACTCCTTTTGTGCTTTCCAAGGTTCACAAATTATACGTGATCAGAGTGACGAATGGTTTAGTGAATTTTGATTATTCTGTGATGTTTTTGTTACTACTTAACACTATGCCAATTGCCTTGTTCCACTGCTGTCGCTTTGATGATGCAGTAAGTTGTCGATGGTTGTTTCGGCTATGTGGTTCAGCGCTTCGATAGTGAAGTAGCCTTGGTGTCCTGTTACGACGACGTTCGGGAAAGTAAGCATGAGCTGGAAGACGCTGTCTTGGATGATATGAGATGACATATCTTCGAAGAAAATTTTGTTTTCTTGCTCATACACATCCAAACCCAGATAACCAATTTTACCGCTGTAAAGGGCGTCGATGGCTTCTTGGGCGTGGACGAGTGCGCCGCGACTGGTGTTGATGATCATCACGCCGTCTTTCATTTTTTCTAGGCTGTGCTTGTTGATTAGGTGATGAGTCGATTCGTTTAAAGGGCAGTGCAGGCTAATAATATCGCTTTGTTGGTAGATTTCATCGAGTGTGAGGTATTGGCAACCTTGGTCGATGAGCGCTTGTGACGGATATAGGTCATAACATAACACCTTGCAGCCGAAGCCTTTCATGATGCGACAAAACGCCGCGCCAATTCGCCCTGTGCCAATGCAGCCAACGGTTTTTCCCTCTAGGTTAAAGCCCATCAATCCTTCAAGTGCAAAGTTGCCTTCTTTGACGCGATGATAAGCTCGATGAGTTTTGCGGTTTAATGTCATGATGAGAGCAACAGCGTGTTCGGCAACCGAAGTCGGGCTGTAGTCGGGAACGTGAAATACTTTTATGCCTTCTTTTTTTGCAGCGTCTAGATCGACGTTATTGAAGCCAGCACACCGCAGGGCGATGGTTTTTACACCTTGTTGCTTTAAAAGATGAATGACCTCGGCATTAACATCATCGTTAACGAAGCATGAGACGGCATCAAATCCTTGTACTAAGCTAATGGTTTCCATGCTAAGCCGACTTTCAAAGTAGCTCATTGATAATGCTTTCTCATTGGCGAAGGTGGCTAGTGTTCTTTTGTCGTAAGGTTTGCATGAGAAAACAGCGACTTTCATAAAACGTGATCCTGTCGTTTTGATCGGAAAATAATGTATTTATAGCCTAAAAAGAAGATAAACGCTCAGGTTGTGACTGTTCTGTTGATACAGGACAAGGTTATGGAATGTTAAATAGTAGTGTTCAGGTGAAACGTCGAGAGTGATTTTACCATACGTAACGTTATGTAATTTCTTTGTTTTTTATGACTCAGTTGCTTCTAAAAACCATTAGTTAATCTACACTTATCGGTAGATAATTTTGCTAGGAGGCAAATGTGAATTGGTTGTCATCTGAAAACATATTCAATCGCTGGGTGATGATCACTTTGCTTGTCGGGACGTTAATCACTTGTGCTGTGGCTTATGACGTTTATTACTCAAATGAGAAAAGAATTAATCAGGCGGCTTACGATACATCGGTTACTTTAAAGCAAGAAGTGACGTCTAGAATAGAGCTATACCAGTATGGATTGCGCGGTGCTCGCGGAGCTGTGCTTACAGCAGGTGAAAACACGATTACACGCGATATTTTTAAGCGATATAGTCTATCGAGAGATATTGACGACGAGTTTCCAGGGGCTCACGGTTTTGGTTTTATCCGACGAGTACCACAATCAGACATAGCGAGTTTTACATCGTTGGCTCGTCAAGATGGCTGGCCAGAATTTTCCATAAAAATGCTTAACCCCAACTTTAACGAGCATTATGTTATTCAGTATATTGAACCGGTAGAGCGTAATCGTCAGGCGGTTGGGTTGGATATAGCATCAGAAAGAAACCGCAGAGAGGCTGCTACATCGTCGCAATACACTGGCGAAGTGCGTTTAAGCGGTCCAATTACTTTAGTGCAAGCCACGGGAAAACCTCAGCAATCTTTTTTAATTCTTATGCCAATTTACCGTGGAGGTAGTACGCCAAATACTCAATCAGAGCGAATAAACAAAGGTTTCGGTTGGAGTTATGCGGCGTTGATAACGGAAGAGGTTCTCGACAGCCTAAGTTATGATCCTAATAAAGTTCATTACCAACTTTATGACATTACAGATTTAGATGATCAAGTGCTTTTTTATAACACAGGTGAACTGAAACATAGAGGTTATGAGCAAGTTCAAACGACAGTTGTTTATGGTCGGAATTGGAAGAGTAAATTAAATGTCTCTCCTGCCTTTATTGCAGATCTACACCTTCCAGATCCTTTGTTTTTTTTAGTAGTGGGCTTTTTTATCAGCTTACTGGGTGCTGGTTTTGTGGTGGTGGTTCGAGTAAACACCGTACGTCAGCGTGAAGTGATGGCTCATCAATCCAGAATCACCGCGTTAGTAGAAAGCTCTGCTGATGGTATTGTTAGTCATAGTTTAGATGGGCTGATTGTCAGTTGGAATAAGAGCGCCGAGCGTATTTTGGGTTTCACCCATGAAGAGGCCATAGGACAATCTATTTATGATCTACTGGTGCCAGGAGACCTTAAAGAGGAAAATTTTGATACGGTTTCTAATCTAATAGCGAATAAAGAAGCGCACTCCATTGAGACTCGTAGAAAGACTAAATTCGGTACGGAAGTCCCCGTTTCACTGACGTTGTCCCCCATTTTAGATGCTAAAAATATCATCATTGGTGTGTCTAAAAGTGTGCGAGATATCTCTGAGCGTAAAAAAGCAGAGGCTAGAATACAAGAATTGAATACCAATTTAGAACATCAGGTTAAGGAGCAAACAGCTGAGTTACGTGAACTTAATGTATTATTAAATGATGTGCTAAATGCGTCATCTGAGGTTTCAATGATCGCAACGGATATGAGTGGTTTTATTACACTCTTTAACTATGGCGCAGAGAAAATGTTGGGTTATACCGCAGAGGAAGTGGTTGGTAAGTTGACGCCAGCTGTATTCCATCTTCAATCGGAGATGGACCAGAAGTGTGTGACAATATTTGAAACGACCGGAGTGCAAGTTGATGAACGTGAAGCGTTCGTTTATTTCGCGTTACGTGATGGTTACGATAGCCAAGAATGGACCTATATTGATAAACAGGGGAATCATCTCCCTGTTTCTATATTGGTTACACCAATGAAAAATAGCGATGGTGAGTTGATTGGTTTTCTTGGGATGGCCATCGACATTTCGGAACAAAAAAGAGCTCAGCGAGAGTTGATTTATGCGCGAGATCAAATGCTTATGGCGGCAGAGGTCGCTCAGTTAGGCGTTTGGCATTTAGACATAGAAACTGGAGTGTCGGAATGGAGCGATTTGATGTTCGACATCTATCAGCTACCTCGTTCCATAACGAATAAAGGACTGTCACTCGAAAAATGGCGGGAATTTATTCATCCTGAAGATTTAGCGTCTGCTGAAGCTTCATTCAATGCTGCCATTGCAGGGCAAGAACACGAAGAAGTCATTATTAGAATCATCGTATCCGATGGCAGTATTCGTTATATTTTGGGGCGTGCCATTTTACAAAAAAATTCAAATGGCAAAATGACAAAATTAATGGGAATAAACCGCGATATTACCAAAGAATATGAATTAGAGAGTTGGCTGCGAAAAGCCAAAGAGGAAGCGGATGCGGCTAGTGCGGCGAAATCAAACTTTCTTGCCAATATGAGTCATGAAATTCGTACGCCCATGAATGCCATTCTGGGGATGCTGCATTTAGTCAAACGTACGACGTTAACTCATCAACAAAATGATTATGTATCAAAAGCGCAAATATCAGCGAAATCATTATTGAGTTTAATTAATGATATTTTGGATTTTTCTAAAGTCGATGCTGGAAAGCTGGTTTTAGAGAAAGCGCCGTTTGAAGTCGAAGAATTATTATGCGAACTGTCTACTGTTTTGTCTGGAAGTTCGTTAGGAAAAGACGTTGAGCTGATTTTTGACGTTGATAAAGATATACCAGAATATCTCATCGGAGATAAATTACGCCTATTGCAGATACTGATTAACTTAGTCAGCAATGCTGTCAAATTCACCCTAGAAGGCAGTGTTGTTGTGCAAATCAAGTCGCAGGCTGTTGAGGGCGTATCACGTTTAAGTGTTTCTGTTAATGATACGGGTATTGGTATTGCGAAAGATCAAATAGACGCTATTTTTGATGTGTTCTCGCAAGCTGAATCCTCTACTGCAAGGCGTTTTGGAGGGTCGGGTCTAGGTTTGGTCATTTGCCGCCGATTTGTTGAGCTGATGGGCGGGGAGTTGAACGTAGATAGTGTATTGGGGGAAGGCAGTCGTTTTCATTTTACTGTTGATTTGCCAACTGCTGATAGTCCGCTTGAAACAAGACCACATTCATTACCCTCAAAAACACTGCGTATTTTAATTGTCGATACCAATGTGGCGACACAAGTTATTTTGACTCGTATGGCATCGACTCTCGGCTGGTATTGCGAAAAAGCGGAGTCTATTGAAGAAGCTGTGCAATGTATTCATTTAGCTGCCAAACAGGATGATTTTTATGATGTGATTTTGTTGGATACAAAGACTGTGGACTTCATCGATCAGAACAGCATTGAAGATCTGCTGTCTAGTACCGGTGACTTTAAAATAGCACCCAAAATAATAATGCTGTCCAGCATGCAGAGTAATCAATCAGGCAATGAGCTTAAAGCAGTCTCCAGCTACTTATTGAAACCTGTTACTTTGAGCAAATTATCAGAATCTGTATACCAATCTCTTTCAGGTACGACTACCGATATAGAAAGGTCTCAGGATAATCAGCAAGAAGAAAGTCTAATGGGACTAAAACTACTACTGGTGGAAGATAACGCTTTTAATAGACAAGTCGCCACGGAGTTATTGAGGGCGGAAGGGGCTATCGTTTCCGTTGCTGAAAATGGCATAGAGGGTGTCGCAACAGTATTAAACCATGATGAAGTCAGCTTTGACTTGGTTTTAATGGACATGCAGATGCCAGAAATGGACGGTTTAGAAGCGACTAGGCAAATTCGTAAAGTGTCGAAATTTGCTCCACTTCCTATTATCGCCATGACCGCAAATGTGTCAGAAACAGACCGTCAGTCTTGCCTTGACGCTGGCATGAACGATCATATTGGTAAACCTTTAGATATAGATCAGATGGTTGGCTGTATTCTTAAACACACGACGGCTAAACCGGCGAATCAAAGTAACTCAGCGGTTGTGATTCATGAAGAAGAGAGCGAATCACCTGAGTGTATTGAGCCAGCAGTCATAACACCTGAAAGCAATGCTAGTGAAAACAATGCTAGTGAAAACAATGCTAGTGAAAACAATGCTAGTGAAAACAATGCCAGTGACAACAATGGTGATGAATACGAAGACATAGAATCCATCTTGAACCGATTTGGTGACAGTGTGGATCTTTACCGAAGCGTTGTCGAAGGCTTTACTCTTGAGGCAAAAGATTTATTAGACAAGATAAAAGAAGCGGCCGATAAGAAGGATCAGGTGACAACGCGTGAGAACCTTCACACTCTAAAAGGTGCAGCACTGACGATGGGATTGTTGAAATTTTCCAATAGAGTGTTTGCCTATGAAAGTGTGTTAAAAGTGTCAGAAGACATAGCTGAAATAGAAGCCTGCATGGCGTCTATTAATACGACCGAGTTGAATGTTGAGCTAGAAGAAGAGCTCGCTATCATTTTCGCAGCATTACCGTAATTAGAACGGTAGCGAGTATATTACAAAAAAATAACCCAACCATTTTTGATGGTTGGGTTATTTTTTATGACAAGATAAGAGAGTCAGATTTTGCGCTACTTTGTCTAGCCATGAGACAAGGTGTCTAGCGTTTTCAAAAGCCACTCCAATTCATTTTCACCTTCTAAGCGTGCAGCCATGATTTGTTCATGTTCCATGACGCGATCGCTTAACGTTAAGAAAAACTTTTCACCTTTTTTAGTCATAAATAAAGCATAAGAACGGCGATCATTAATGGCTGGTCGACGTTCAATAATGTCCATTTGCTCTAGCTTATCGACCGCGGCCACCATGGCCGATCTGTCATTACCGAGGGCTTGAGCGACAGCCGTTTGAGTTAAGCCAGGGTTACGTTCCACGATGGCAATAATGGCAAATAAACCAGGACTAATGCCAAGATCAGAACACACTTCAGAAAACTTGCTAAAGAAATTCATTTGAGCGCGACGTAGGCGATAACCAACTAAGCTATTGAGTATCCCAAAGTCCACTGGTTGGTCTGTTTTTTTTGTGTCGTCAGCCATTTAAGTCTCATTTTTAATCAGATGAACCCGTATTGTAATATAAAAAAACTAATCTGGTGTAATGCTAAACAGTTTAGAGTCTTCTCTATGCAACAAGAGCCGGCATAATTCCCGGCTCTTGTTGGTTTTCATTAGCCAATTAGGTGAACCAAGCCGAGGGTAATACTTGGGAAAAGTATTAACAAAGCCACCCTAACAAAGTCAGAGAGGAGGAATGGAATCACACCTTTAAAACACTCTTTTAGTTTCAACGAATCATCAAACGATTTGATAATAAAAACGTTCATACCAACAGGGGGCGTTATTAATCCCACTTCGACAACGATCAAAGCGAGTATGCCGAACCAAATACCTAAATCTGCTTGTGGAATACCAAAGTCCATTGCCATAACCATTGGGAAATAGATTGGAATGGTTAGCAAAATCATCGCCAAACTGTCTAAGAAGCAGCCCATGACCAAATAGGTAAGCAGCATGCAAACCAATATAGTGTATGGCGACAAACCTGAGTTTTGAATCAGCTCTACCCCTAAGTCTGGTAATCTTGATAGCGCAATAAAGACACTAAATAAATCTGCCCCCAAGACTATGAAAAAGATCATTGCAGAAGAAACAGCCGTTTTCATTAAGCAGACTAACAAGCCATCAAGACGCATTTTACCGTGAGTGAATGCTAGGATTGCTGTCAGGATAACCCCAACAGACGCGGCTTCAGTGGGTGTGAAAACACCTAAATAAATCCCACCCAAAACAATTAAGAAAATCCCCGTGATGTGCCAAACATCCTTGGTGGATTTGATTTTTTGGGCAAAGGTCGTTTTTTCACCGCGTGGACCAGCATCTGGGTACAAACGCACATAAATAGCAATGGCAAGAATATAACCGCCAGCTGCTAAAAAGCCTGGAACAAAGGCTGCAATAAACATCTTAGAGATGTTTTGCTCAGTCAGTACCGCAAAGATGATGAGTACCATTGATGGCGGAATCAAAATCCCTAATGTACCGCCTGCCGCTAGTGCGCCAGCAGCAAGACTGCCAGAATAATTAAGACGCTTCATTTCAGGAAGCGCTACTTTCCCCATAGTGGACGCTGTTGCTAACGAAGATCCACAAATAGCGCCAAATGCAGCGCAACCTGCAATAGCCGCCATGGCAATACCACCACGTTGACGGCCTATCCATGTATTACAGGTTCTAAAAAGTTCTGCTGTAATACCAGAGCGTGTGGCTAACTCTCCCATTAGTAGGAAAAGCGGTACAACCGATAAATCATAACTAGAGAACTTTGAAACGGGCGCGGTGCCTAAATATTCCAATAGAGCAGGGAAGCCACCGATCATGGCGTAACCAAATGCGCCACACACTAACATGGACAATGCAATCGGAATGCGGATGCTCATTAAGACCATCAGCACAGCCATCATTAAAAAGGCCAGTTCGATATTACTCATGATTACCTCCACGAAGTGTTGCGGACAAGCGATATAGGCCGCACAGACCACAAAGTGTCATAGCAATGACACCAACAATAAAAGTCCACCAAGTGGGAAGTTCAAGTAGCATACTTTGCTCTAAATATTCTTTTGCTTCAAAGCCACTTAGGGTCATTCGATACGCAAAAGTAAACGAAACAAGGGTAAACACAAGGTCACTAATTATTCCTAAAGTGAGCAAGGTGTTTGGTTTGCAGTTAGCCGTAAACAAGTCAACAATGACGTGGCCTTTACGGATATAACAAGTAGGGAGAAAGAGAAAGATGGCCATGGCTAGCCCCATTTCTGTTATCTCATAATCTCCCTCTATTGATTGACCAATCGTGGTTCGTCCAATAATGCTAGCGACGGTAACCGCCGCTACCACTAACATGATAAACCCACCTGTCAGTGCTAATATGTCAGAGGCGCGCCCTAGGAAAGAGCGCTGTAAGTCGGTAGTAAAACGTATCATGTTAAATCATCCTACGTACGGTAACGGTATGGCTTAAAAGTTTTCGTATTTCTTAATGAGGTCTTTGGCTTCGTCTAGAAGACGTTGTGCGTCATAACCTTCATCATTCATTTCTTCTAGCCATTGCTCAGTGACAGGCGCAAGTTTTGTTTTCCAGCGATCGTATTCGGCACCTTCAATGGTACTGAAAGTATTACCGCGTTTTACTGCATCACCACGAGCGCCTACTTCATACGCATCGAATGCGTCACCAATAAAGCCTGCTAGATTCACGCCAGAATTTCGGTCTATGACGGCTTTCAGGTCCGCTGGAAGTTTTGCGTAAGAATCATTATTCATCGCGAAAATGAAAAATTGAGTGTAGAGGCCACGATCACCTTTGAACTCAGTATGGTGTGGTGCTAATTCATCAATTTTTAATGGTTTAACGACTTCAAATGGTAGCGCAGCTACATCGATAACGCCTTTTGATAGGGCGCTTGGCATGCTAGGAACCGGCATGAAAACCGTATTGCCACCCAAAATACCGAAAGCATCAGCCATCATTTTGTTTGGCGCACGTACTTTTAGTCCATCAAGGTCTTCAAGAGATTTGATGTCTTTATCACGGGAATGGAGGGAGCCTGGGAAGTGGGTGTGCATGGCAAGTAAGTGAACGTCTTTTAGTTCATCCTGCATTTCTTTTTCTGCATATTCTTGTAAAGCCATGCTTGTGGTACGAGCGTTTAGAGGCATAAACGGCAGTTCAAATACAGTGGCCTTCGGGAAGCGTCCGGGAGTATAGCCGCCAACCGTCCAAGTAATATCAACAACCCCTTTACGAGTCTGATCGAAAAGTTGTGGTGGTTTTCCACCCAATTGCATGGCTGGATAGATATCAATATGGATGCGGCCGTTAGATTCTTCTTCTACCTTATCTGCCCAAGGTTGTAGAAAGTTTGTGTGTGCATTAGAGACTGGTGGAAGCATGTGATGAAGCTTGAAGGTGTATTCCGCCTCTGCCGCTAGGGCATTGATGGACATGATAGAGCCAGCAATTAATGCCAAGCTTTGTAGTTTGAATTTTCTCATTGTGATCACCTTTATTTTTTTTGTTATACGAGTCTTGCTTTTGGAGTCGTTAATGACATTTTAGGTATGTCATCACTTTAGATGACAAAGTTATGCAGGCGTCATTTCCTTATTATTGCCTAAAACTCACTCCTTTTTGACATAGATTGTTGTGCATTTCAACAATCTGGAAGATAGATTTTTTACCCAAGGTATTCAAAATAGGTATGGTTGCTTAAAAAAGGGTGAAAGTGACCTATTTAGATTATTCCTAATCCTTCGTTATAACAGTGTTTTGTGAGATATCCCTATAAGAGCAGCGCTCTAAGGGAAGAGCGCTGTTTTCAGGTTAACAATGATGCTTCTTAGAGGTCATTATATTTTTGAATCAAGGATTTCGTTTTATCAAGTAAGCGCTGGCCATCATAGCCATCCTCATTCATGTCTTTCACCCATTTTTCTGCGATTGGGGACATGGCTTTTTCCCAATGTTGATGTTCTGCTCCTTCGATATAATCAAAAGTATTACCACGATCCACAGCGAATTTACGTGCAAATAATTCGTAGTCATCGAAAAGCTTGCCAATGTGGCCCGCTAACGTAATGCCTGAGTTATTGTCGATCACTTTTTGTAAGTCGAGAGGCATGCTGTCATATACTTTTTTATTCATCGAAAAAATAAAGGTATTTGTGTATAAGCCGGTGCCTTTAAACTCAGTATGGTGCCCAACAAGTTCATGGATTTTCATTGGTAGAACCACTTCATATGGCAATACAGCTACGTCTATTACACCTTTAGAAAGAGCGCTGGGCATTTCTGTTACGGGTAAAAATACCGTATTGGCGCCCACAAGATCGAAGGCTTCAGACATGGCTTTATTTGGCGCACGTACTTTTAATCCTTCTAGGTCTTCAAGCGTTTTAATTCTTTTATCACGTGAGTGAAGAGAGCCCGGTGTGTGAGTATGAACCGCCAGTAGATGAACATCTTTTAGTTCATCTTGCATTTCTGTTTCGGCATATTCCTGTAAAGCCATACTGGTTGCTTGAGCCGAGCCTGGGATAAAGGGCAGTTCAAAAGAGGTCATTTTAGGGAAACGTCCAGGAGTATAGCCTGCGACAGTCCAAGAAATATCGACAATACCTTTGCGAGTTTGGTCGAAAAGTTGAGCCGGCTTGCCGCCTAATTGCATAGCCGGATAAATATCAATGTGAATACGCCCATTCGATTCTGCTTCCACTTTTTTTGCCCAAGGTTCTAGAAAGTTGCTATGGGCATTAGATGCTGGTGGCAGCATGTGGTGTAGTTTGAGCTTATATTCAGGCTCTGCTGCGAAAGCAGTCATAGACATCATTGAGCCAGCTAATAAGGCCAAGCCTGCTAGAGGGATTTTTTTCATTCTATTCACCTTTGTTTTATTTTTATTAATCGAGACCTAGCAACAGTGTGGTGACTACGTTACATAGCTTTTTTATGACGCTACCAAGAGCGTTTACGCAATATCGAGTCGACTGCCATCAAACTATTACTTTCTAGATCATAGTTTGTTTTTCACATAAATTGTTGTTTCTTTCAACATTTACACTTATTGGATTTTTACACTGGCTATTCAAAAAAAGTAACGCCAACATAAAATGTTTGTAAAAAAAATAGTTGTGGTGTACAACATAATTATGTCTGGCAAAGTAACGTCAGCAAACTAAAGCCCAACTTACTAAACAATTATAAAAGACATGTGAGGGTAGAAAATGAGCAAGGTTATTTCCCTAGCGCAAGCTGCTGACTTAATTCCAGATGGTGCCAACGTCGCTTGGTCTACCGTAGGAATGTCTTATTTTGCAGAAGCGATCGCCAAAGCTGTTGAGCAGCGTTTTGAAAAAACAGGTCATCCACAGCAATTAACGCTTATTCATGACTGTGGTTGTGGTGATGGTAGAGATGCAGGCATGTCACATATGGCGCATCCAAATTTGGTGAAGCGTTTGATTTCTGGTCACACAGGTCAAGCTCCAAAGATGGCGCAAATGATCACAGATAATGTGATTGAGGCTTATCTTCTTCCTCAAGGTGTATTAACCACCATGTGGCGTCAAATCGCAGGAAACAAGCCTGGTGTGATTACCAAAGTTGGCATGGGAACCTACGTTGATCCTTTGATTAGTGGTGGTAAAGTGACATCTATAACCACTGAAGATCTAGTGAAACGCATCGATATTGAAGACGAAGAGTGGCTGCTTTATAAAAAATTCCCGTTAGATGTGGTGGTTATCCGTGCCACTACGGCTGATGAAAATGGCAACTTGTCTGTAGAAGAAGAAGCCATGTTGGCGGAAATTTTGCCTATGGCGCAGGCAGCGAAAAACAGCGGTGGTATCGTTATTGCGCAAGTGAAATACATTGCTGAACGTCATTCAATACATCCTAAAGAAGTCAAAGTGCCAGGCGTTTTAGTGGATTACGTTACCGTCGCGCCGGCCGAAGATCACAAACAAACCATCACCACAACCTACAACCCAGGTTTAGCCGGTAACTCACGTGTACCGTTAAACGCTTTACCACCTATGGCATTCAGCGACCGAAAAGTGATTGCTCGCCGTGCTGCGATGGAATTGAAAGCGAATGTCATGGTGAACCTTGGTATCGGTATGCCAGACGGTGTCGCCGCAATTGCCGCAGAAGAAAAAGTCTCCCATTTATTTACTCTAACAACCGAGCTCGGCACTTACGGAGGTATTCCCGCGTCTGGCGGTGATTTTGGTGCGGCGTGGAATGCGGATGCGATTATTGAGCATGAAGCTCAGTTCGATTTTTATGACGGCGGCGGTTTGGATATTGCTTTCTTAGGACTGGCTCAAGCGGATAAAAATGGCAATTTAAACGTCAGTAAATTTGGCCCTAAAGTGGTTGGGCCTGGTGGTTTTATTAATATTTCCCAGAGCGCTAAGAAAGTGGTGTTCTGCGGCACATTAGTCAACGGTGCCAAACTTGGTTTCGAAAATGGCAAGATGAAAGTGTTGGAAGAAGGTAAGGTGCAGAAGTTTGTTGAAGCCGTTGATCACATTACTTTCAGTGGGTCTGTTGCGAGAGAAAATCATCAACCTGTCGTGTTTGTCACTGAACGTTGTGTGTTGGAGCTGCGCCAAGAAGGCATGGTTCTAACCGAAATTGCACCGGGACTAGATCTAGAAAAAGACGTGTTAAGTGTGATGGCGTTCCGTCCAATCATCGCTGATGACCTTAAAAATATGCCAGCAGAAATCTTTGCTGAGCAGTGGGGCGGTTTGGGCGACATCATGGCAGCAGCTAGCCAACAGTAAAATAACAAGAATAAATAAGCGAGGACACTTTATGTCTATCAAGAATGTAGAAATTCCTTACGGCGCTTACTGGAGTACACCGTTTACCAAATGGCAAGGTTCACTTCAGCATCTGCACTCGATGAAATTCGCTGCGCACGTAGCGAAAGCTGAATTGGCAAAACGCAACATTGATCCAAAGGTGTTCGATTCAGGCGTATTGGGCATGACGGTTAATCAGTATCAATCTTTTAACGGCGCACCTTGGCCTTTGTATGATATTGGTGCGGTAAATACAGCAGGTCATGCGGTTAACCAAGTGTGCGCGACCAGTGCCCGTGGTTTGTTTGCAGCAGCATCAGAAATCGTCTGTGGCATGGCGAATATCTCTCTCTTGATGACGGCAGATCGCTGTTCAAATGGCCCGCATATTTATTACCCAAATGCGAAAGGTCCAGCTGGAGCATCTGAAGACCAAGTAACTTATAACATGATGAACGATTGTGTTGGCGGCCATTCGATGATGCAAACGGGTGAAAACGTTGCCAAACGTTTTGATATTACTCGTGAAGAATTGGATTTAGTAACTTATAGACGTTATGAACAATATCAAGATGCTTTGAAAGACGATCAAGCTTTTCAAAAGCGTTATATGACGCTGCCTTTGTCTGTGCCAACGGCTAACTTCAAAAAAGAAGACACGGTAATTACTGGCGATGAAGGGGTTTTCCCAACGACGCTGGAGGGCTTGCAAAAACTAAAACCCATTCAAGAAGGTGGCGTGATTACCTTTGGTAACCAAACGCATCCTGCTGATGGTAATGCCTCTGCGATTCTTTGTCGTTCTGAAGAGGTTGCTTCACTCACTTCTCGCCCTGAAATTAAAGTAGAAGTGCTAGGTTTTGGCCAAGCCCGAGATGATCTTGCTTACATGCCAGCGGCGCCAATAGAAGCGGCAAAACGCGCTCTAGCTGTAGCGGGAGTCGATATTAAACAAGTCAAAGCGATCAAAACACACAATCCATTTGCTGTGAACGATGTGGCTTTTGCCAAAGCCATGGATGTTGATGTGATGACGATGAATAACTACGGCTGCTCATTGATTTGGGGACACCCTCAAGGGCCAACTGGCATGCGCGCCATTATTGAGCTTATTGAAGAATTGGTCATCAACGGCGGCGGTTACGGTTTATTCACGGGTTGTGCTGCTGGAGACACTGGCATGGCCGTGGTGATTAAGGTTTCTGACCGATAAAAACGGCATGACTACTGCGCTCGCCAATAAGAGTTTGAGGCGTTCCATAAAGAATTTTAAAGGTAATCCGAGATGACTTATCAATTTATTAACTATTCCGTAGAAAATGGCGTGGCGCATTTGCAGCTTAATCGCCCAGAAAAGAAAAATGCCATCAATGACAGCTTATGTCTTGAGATTGAACACGTGTTTTTGAATTTAACCGATGACGTTAATGTCATTGTGTTTTCAGGTAGCGGCCCGGAGTTTTGCTCTGGTCTGGATTTGCAAGAGCACAAAGCCCGTGAGCCATTTGAAGTGGTGAAGCACTCTAATATGTGGCATCGCGTGTTTGGTCATATTAGTGATTCAGGCATTCCTGTCGTGGCTGCTATGCATGGCGCGGTGATTGGCGGTGGTTTGGAATTGGCTATTTGTGCCCATGTTCGCGTCAGTGAAGAAAATACCTTTTACCGTCTGCCTGAGGGCAAACATGGCATCTTTGTTGGCGGTGGCGCATCGGTAAATGTATCCAATGTGATTGGTGCCAGCCGCATGACAGAAATGATGCTGACGGGGCGTGATGTAAGAGCCGAAGAAGGTTTGCGTATTGGCTTGGCACATTATGTTGTTGGCAATGGTGAAGCCTTGGCAAAAGCCTTTGAAATCGCAGAAGGCATCGGCAAAAACTCGAAATACTCCAACTGGGCCATGACCACAGGTCTGAGCCGTATTAGCAATATGTCGGCACAAGAT
Source organism: Marinomonas rhizomae (assembly GCF_024397855.1). Classification (NCBI taxonomy): domain Bacteria; kingdom Pseudomonadati; phylum Pseudomonadota; class Gammaproteobacteria; order Oceanospirillales; family Oceanospirillaceae; genus Marinomonas; species Marinomonas rhizomae. The sequence goes on along the minus strand of NZ_CP073343.1, from coordinate 2,957,382 downwards.
GGTCTGTACACTGAATCATTGATTTGTGGCATTACGCAAACCAGCGATGAAGTAAAAGCACGTATTGATGCGTTTTTGAATCGTAAAAAAAGCTAAGAAGTTTTGCCCTTTGTCATAAAAATAACAGCAAGGTAAGGAGTATTAAGATGCAAATTCAAGATAAACATTTTGTGGTGACAGGTTCAGCTTCGGGGATTGGCGAGGCGGTTGCCCGTCGTCTACATGGTTTAGGAGCAAAAGTGACCCTAGCCGATGTGAATGAAGAAGGTTTAGCACGCGTTAAATCTGATTTAGGTGAGCGCGTACAAGGTTGCGTGACAGACATCGTTGATGAGAATTCGGTACAAAGTGCGATTAATCAAGCCGTTGAAGCCTTTGGTCCTATTAGTGGTTTAGTGAACTGCGCAGGTATTCCAGGCGCAGAGCGTATTGTCGGTCGTGAAGGGCCACATCGCTTGGCATCATTTCAACGTGCGGTATCGGTTAACTTAATTGGTACTTTTAATATGATTCGTTTGGTTGCTGACAAAATGCAGCATAACGAGCAAGAAGCCAATTTAGAGCGCGGCGTAATTATTAATACAGCGTCTGTAGCGGCGTTTGATGGTCAGATCGGGCAAGCAGGTTATGCCGCTTCCAAAGGTGGTGTGTGCGCCATGACTTTGCCAATTGCTCGTGAATTAGCACGCTTTGGTATTCGAGTGATGACCATTGCTCCGGGATTATTTAAAACGCCAATGATGGATGTTTTGCCGGAAGAAGTGCAAAAATCTTTGGGTGAATCTGTGCCATTTCCACCGCGTCTTGGTGAGCCTGATGAATACGCGTCTTTGGCACAACACATCATCGAAAATGGCATGCTGAATGGCGAAGTGATTCGTCTTGACGGTGCGATTCGTATGGCTGCGAAGTAATACGGAGTTGATGATGAACTATCAAGCTCCTTACAAAGATATGCAGTTGCTGGTGGCACAAGCCTATCAACAGCAAGGTCTGGCTGGCGTTGAATCGTTAGACGGTTTCGACCCTGAATTGGCCAATGCGGTAATGGAAGAAGCGGCTAAGTTCGCTACTGGTGTGCTTGCTCCACTGAACCAAGTTGGTGATGTGCAAGGTTGTCGCTTTCGAGACGGGAAAGTGATTACAGCTGATGGCTGGAAAGAGGCGTATCAGCAATTTGCCGAATCTGGCTGGATTGGTTTGGCATTGCCTGAGGAGTTTGGTGGTCAAGGTCTGCCAAAATACATTGCCCAGCCTGTAAACGAAATGTGGCTGTCAGCGAATTTGGCCTTTGTGATGTTTCAAGCTTTGGCGCAAGGTGGTTCAGAAATTCTTTTAAATTTTGCCAATGAATCGATTCAAAATCGTTATTTACCAAAGATTGTTAGCGGTGAATGGACCGTGGCGATGGCGCTAACTGAGCCTAATGCAGGATCGGATTTAGGCGCACTGAATACTAAGGCGATTCAACAAGCTGACGGCACTTATAAAATTAAAGGCCAGAAAATCTACATTACTTACGGTGATCATGATCTTACCGACAATATTGCCCATTTGGTTTTGGCTAGAACACCAGATGCACCAGCAGGCAGTCGCGGTATTTCGCTATTTATCGTACCTAAACATCGTGTTGCTGATGATGGTGCATTAGGAGAGTTTAACGATGTTCGCTGTACCGGTATTGAACACAAAATGGGACTTCATGGTAGCCCAACGTGCTCTATTAGTTACGGTGATCAAGATGACTGTATTGGTGAATTAGTCGGTGAGTTGAATCAAGGCCTAATGGCGATGTTCGTCTTGATGAACGAGGCTCGATTAAGTTGTGGCCTGCAAGGTGTGGCGTTAGGTGAATTAGGATACCAGCGTGCATTGGAATATGCCCAAGAAAGAACTCAGGGTGCCAATAGCCAAGGTGAAAAAGTGGCCATTGTTGAACATGCTGATGTAAAACGGATGTTGTTAGAAATACGTTCGGAAACCTTTGCGCTGCGTGCCGTGGGTTATCAGATTGCGGCGCAAATTGATGCGACTGAAGTGACAGATGATCCGCTGAAAAAAGACCGAGTGGCTTTGCTAACGCCGATCTTTAAAGCCTTTGCAACCGAACGTGCGAATGTCATGGCGGGTCAAGTGGTTCAGGTATTTGGTGGTATGGGCTTTGTAGAAGAAACTGGTGTGGCGCAAATTATGCGTGATGCTCGAGTGACGACGATTTATGAAGGCACCACTGGTATTCAAGCCCGTGACTTGATGTTTAGAAAAGTGCGCGGCGATCAGGGTAAAGCCTTAACTGAGTTATTAGCAGAAGTAACTCAGTTGGCTCAGTCTTTTGAGTCCGACGAGGTATTTGCCTCTATGGCGCAAGACTCTCAGCAAGTGATTAATAAGATGACGTCGTTACTGCATTCACATTTGCTGAATCCTGATATGGACCATGAAGATTTACTGGCTGTGTCTGTGCCCTTCTTGGAAGCCATGGGGATCTTATGTTGCACATGGCAGTTATTGAATGTGTTGGCTTATCAGCAAGCGCAAGAAAATACGGATGAGTCTTACGTGCAGAATATTAAGGCGCTATCCGTATTTTACGGTGCTTATCGTTTGCCGTCTGCCATGGCGGCATTGAAGGTCGTTGAAAACGCTGGGTTAGGTCTTGGCAAATATAAATTTTGAAGCAGGCCATTTAGGTCTGAAGTCGAGATAAAAATAACAATTCGGCAGTGGTTAATAAACCACTCCCTAAAACTCTAGCCATAAAAATAATCATAGAGCCCTTAAGGGCAAAAGATGAGAGTGGGAGCAAAAAAATGAACGGTGAATTTCATCCAATAAAAGTTGTAGCGCATCCTATCGACATTGAAAATCGCGACGGCGGAGTGCAAATCATCAATAGCCAAAAAGCGCTCGATGAGTATGCTCGTTGCTGGACAGATCAGCTTGAATACTGGGCTGATAAAACCCCCGATCGAATATTTGTTGCGCAGCGTGATGAGCAAGGTGACTGGCAGGAAGTTACCTACTCACAAGCGGTAGCCCGAGTACGAAAAATAGCATCTTGGTTAATCACTCAGCCAGTTTCTGCTGAGCGTCCCATCGTTTTTTTATGTGGCAACAGCGTTGAGCATTTGATGCTTGCTTTGGCTGGTATGTATGTGGGTGTGGCTCATTCTCCTTTGTCGCCTGCTTATTCTCTTATCGCGACGGATTATTCTAAGCTGCAAGGTATTGTGGATATTTTGACACCCGGCATGATTGTGGTGGATGAGTTGGCACCTTATGAAAAGGCAATTAAAGCGGTTTGCCAAGATACGGAAATTCCCGTAGTGGTGATCAAAGGGGATACCAAGGCACAACAAATTGACAATCCAATTGTGGCTTTTCAATCCTTTTGGGACTTTCCTGAGTCGGCTTTGATTGATGAAATGAACGAGCAAGTGAATGGCGATACGATTGCCAAAGTGCTTTTCACCTCTGGTACCACAGGTATGCCAAAAGGCGTTATCAATACTCAGCGTATGATTTGCGCCAATCAGGTGATGATTCATCAAGTAATGCAGTTCTTGCAAGATCAGCCGCCTATTATGGTTGATTGGCTACCTTGGAACCATACTTTTGGCGGTAACCATAATATTGGTATCGCTTTGTATAACGGCGGTAGTTTGTATCTTGATGATGGCAAGCCAACTGAAAAACTGTTCGCTAAGACATTGCAGAATTTGGCGGAGATATCTCCAACCGTGTATTTCAATGTGCCAAAAGGTTTTGAGTTATTAGTGAAAAATTTGAAAGCGGACAGTGAGTTAGCTGAGAAGTTTTTTGCGCGCTTACAGTTTACCTTCTTTGCCGCTGCAGGTTTGGCTCAGCATATTTGGGATGATTTGGATGCGCTGGCGATTCAATATACTGGCAAGAAAATCCCTATGGTCACTGGGCTAGGCTGTACCGAAACAGCGCCGTCAGCGACGTTTGCTTCTGTTGAAGAATCAACTTCTGGTGTTATTGGTGTTCCTGCGCCAGGTGTGTCTATCAAGCTTGTTCCAAACGAAGGTAAGTTAGAAGCGCGTGTGAAAGCTGAAACTGTGATGCCGGGTTACTGGCGTCAACCAGAATTGACCGCAAAAGCGTTTGATGAAGAAGGCTATTATTGCTTAGGCGATGCGATAGCATATCTTGATGAAAATGAACCGCAGCGAGGCTTCCGTTTTGACGGGCGTGTATCGGAAGACTTTAAACTCGATAGTGGTACTTGGGTCAGTGCAGGTACATTGCGTGCTAAATTTATCAGTGCCTTTGCGCCATTTGTACAAGATGTTGTGTTATGTGGTACGAACCGTGGCTATATCAGTGCATTGATCTTTCCTGATTGGGCTCATTGTCAGGCGATTCTTCCTCATGATTTGGTGGAGACGAACGAGCAAGTTATTGCACACTCAGCAGTACGTGATGCTTTTCAGCAGAAGTTAAGAGATTTTGCTAAAAACAGCACCGGTAGTTCGACTGTGGTTCAACGTATTTTGTTGCAAGCTGTGCCACCGAGTATTGATGCAAATGAAATTACTGATAAAGGTTCGTTGAATCAGCGTGCGGTGCAAGCTCATCGAGAAGACCAAATTGAGCTTTTGTATCAAGAGCCTCTTTCTGATTTGGTTATCAGTTTATAAGGAAGAGCGTCATGTTTAACAATGAACGCCAAGTACAAATTGAGTGGGGTGACTGCGATCCCGCCGATATTGTTTTTTACCCGCGTTATTTTGCCTATTTTGACGCGTCAACGGGGGCTTTATTTGAGGCAATGGGCGTTTCGCTTAGATATATTCGCGATGTATTAAAGACCGTTGGTTTTCCAATGGTTGATACGCGCTCTCAATTTTTTAAACCTTCTAAGTATGGTGACAAGGTTACTATTAAAAGTGAGTTTACTGAGGTTGGTCGTGCCAGCTTTGGGATTCGTCATCAGCTTTTTAATGATGGTGACTTAGCGGTCGAATGCACGGAAAAACGTGTCTGGGCCTGTCTAAATGCAGAAGGTGATCTTAAAGCTAAGACAATTCCAGATGACATTCGAGCAAAAATGTTGAGTCATGGTTAAACAGAAAGGTCAGTGAAAGAATGAAAATTTTAGTAGGTGTTAAACGCGTCATTGATTACAACGTTAAGGTTCGTGTTAAAGCAGATCAAAGCAATGTGGATTTAACCAATGTCAAAATGGCAATGAATCCATTTTGCGAAATCGCTGTTGAAGAAGCGGTTCGCCTGAAAGAAGCTGGCGTGGCATCTGAAGTGATCGTTATGAGCGTTGGAACGACGCAAAGCCAAGAGCAACTTCGTAATGCCCTGGCGTTAGGCGCTGACCGTGCCATTTGGGTTGAAGCTGAAAGCGACATTGAGCCTTTAAATGTCGCCAAAGCCTTTGCCGCAGTCGTTGAAAAAGAGCAACCTGGATTGGTGATTCTTGGCAAGCAGTCGATTGATTCTGATAACAATCAAATGGGACAGATGTTAGCTGCCTTGATTAAATGTCCACAGGGAACCTTTGCTTCTAGGCTTGTTATCGACGGCGATAAAGCGCTTGTTACTCGTGAAATCGATGGCGGGCTACGTACTGTTGTCCTGACATTGCCTGCGATTGTAACGACGGATCTACGTCTTAATGAACCTCGCTATGCCAAATTACCCGATATTATGAAGGCTAAACGTAAACCACTCGATACCTTATCCTTGGCAGACTTGGGCGTAACGCCAAAGGCTCATTACCGATTAGATAAAGTGGAAGCGCCTTCAACTCGTAGTGCGGGCATTAAAGTGGCGTCGGTGGATGAATTGATCAGTAAATTGAAAGATGAAGCGAAGGTGATCTAATGACGACTTTATTAATTGCAGAACATAATTCGAGTACGCTTTCGTCTGCTACTTTATGCGGCTTGACGGCCGCTCAAGCCATTGGCAATGACATCCATGTGCTGGTGGTAGGTAAAAATGTTGAGTCCGTTGCCGATGAGGCGGCGAGCCTTGCTGGTGTTGCTAAGGTGTTGTGTGCCAATGCGGATGTTTATGAATACGCCTTGGCTGAGCCAATGGGGGATTTGGTCGTGCATTTAGCGGCAAACTATTCGCACATTATTGCGCCGTCCAATTCAGAGTCAAAAGACTTCATGCCTAGAGTATCGGCTCTATTGGATGTTGGGCAGGTGTCTGATATTTGCGCTGTGTTGAGTGCTGAGCAATTTAAACGCCCGATTTATGCTGGTAATGCGATTGCGACGGTAACGGCTTTGGATGCCACAAAAGTCATTACAGTACGGGCGTCTTCTTTTGATAAAAACATTAAACAGAATGATCAGAAGTGTCCTGTTGAAACGATCGATTTTGTGGCTGAGAGTGTTTTGTCTAGTTGGCAATCTGATGATATTACTGAGTCAACAAGACCAGATCTTTCCAGTGCGAGCCGCATTGTGTCAGGTGGTCGTGGAGTTGGCAGTGGCGAGAATTTTGCGTTGGTTGAGGCGTTGGCCGACAAACTAGGGGCAGCGGTCGGTGCCTCTCGTGCGGCAGTGGATGCGGGTTTTGTATCGAATGATTTACAAGTTGGCCAGACGGGTAAAATCGTCGCGCCCGATTTGTACATGGCTTTTGGGATCTCTGGTGCTATTCAGCATTTAGCAGGTATGAAAGACTCCAAAGTGATTGTGGCGGTAAACAAAGACGAAGACGCACCTATCTTTCAAGTGGCGGATTATGGCTTGGTAGGTGATCTTTTTGCTGTGCTTCCAGAAATGACAAGTAAGCTATAGGGATACATTTCCATAATAAATAGACTGTCTAACATCAAGTTAGACTGCCTGTTGTGAATTTGATGACGTTAACCGAGCCTCGGCTCGGTTTATTTATTTGCTTGAATTAGATTGAGAGCAAAGCTCAATAACGCGTTTTCCACTGATAACCAAGAAACAGCAAACCGTCGTTGCTAAAGCGGTAAGGTGAAAAAAATCAACAAGTAGCATGTTTTCCATAGATGATTCCTTTTGTGAATTTTTATCATTGTTATTTTGTTTAATAAAAGCACAAGATTCACAATTCGTCCATACTGTTTGCGAAATAGGCCGTTTGAAAAGCATTTATTTGCGACAATGAAAAGTTTTGAATTTTGCCTTATTGGCTTATAGTGTGCGTCGGGATTTACTGTATACCTCGATCCTATGGTTCTTTTGAAATACTCCCTCTATATTAAAGATGCTTTATACTGTGCAGATTGTTTATAGGAGTCGTGAAGACTCATGATTCGCCCATTGTTGATTATGCGATTGCTGACTATGCCGTGTTTATGGATGAGCGTCGTGCAGTTTGTGTTTGGTGAATTGTCCTTTATGTTTTTTAAGGATGATGTTGGGCGTGCTTTTGCACTGCCTGCCTTGATTACGTTTAGCATCGCCTTAGTTATTTTACTGGGTTTTAAAAAGTACCCTTTACCTTCAGTGAATTCTCGTGAAGCCATGTTGTTTGCTACTTTAACGTGGTTGGCTGTTGGTGTGCTTGGTGCGATTCCTATTATTTCGATAACGCATATTTCTTTCACTGATGGGGTGTTCGAATCCATTAGTGCGTTGACTACCACAGGTGCAACTGTGTTATCAGGCCTAGATGACATGCCACCTACTTTTTTGATGTACCGTCAGTTTTTGCAATGGATGGGGGGGCTTGGTGTTGTGATCTTTGTGGTAGCCATTCTTCCAATGTTGAACATTGGTGGCATGCGCTTATTAAAAGCAGAAACACCAGGACCGATTAAAGACGATAAACTTTCTCCACGAGTATCCAGTACAACTCATTATCTATGGATGGTGTATTTGGCTATTACCGGTTTGTGTGCGCTGAGTTATTACCTTGCAGGTATGTCAGCGTTTGATGCCATAGGTCACAGTTTTACCACGGTATCGACTGGTGGGTTTTCAACCCATGATGCCAGTATGGGGTACTTTAACAGCCCGTTGATTTTGTGGATTTGTAATCTTTTTATGGTATTGGGGGCGGTGAATTTCGCGTTGCATTACCGTATTTATATTGCCCGTAGTATTAAGTTGTATTGGCAAGATGAAGAGACACGAGGTTTTTTGAAAATCATTGCTTTTGTGGCTTTATTATTGGCTTTGTTTCTTTTCCAAACGGGTTCAGAAGATGGACTTTGGGTTTCTATCACACAGTCTTTTTTCCATGTTATTTCTTTTATTACCAGTACGGGATTCGCAGCAACAGACTTTGGTGCTTGGCCTGCAGTAACATCAATTGTATTGATTTTTGTTGGTTATATTGGCGGTTGCGCAGGGTCGACAGCGGGTGGTAATAAAGTCATTCGGAATGTTATTTCTTTAAAATCTATTTCGTTGGAATTGAAACGTTTAGTACACCCAAATGGTGTTTTTGCGATGAAGTTTCAGGGACGAACTATCAGTGCCGATGTCCGCCATTCTGTGATGGGTTTTATGTGTCTTGCCGCTATGGTTACGGTTTTATTTACTGCCTTATTGATGATGACGGGGATGAGTTTTATGGCTTCTCTGAGTGCCACCGCAGCTTGCTTGAATGTGCTTGGACCAGGCTTTGCGGAACTTGGGAATAACTTTTCCCCGCTAAGTGATACAGGGACTTGGCTGATGAGCTTTGCGATGATCTTGGGGCGATTGGAGTACTTTACTGTGCTAGTGCTTTTCTTACCCGTGATGTGGCGTCATTAAACATATTGCTCTTATGCCATTATTTGCTCGAAAAGGCGAACACTCGCGGTGTATCGTGCTTGGGTAAATGAATTAATGTAAGCCCATAATGCTGAGCGAGCTTGACGGCTAGAGTACTTGGTGATGCCAAATGAATTAATCTAGACAGCCCAACCCGCACCGCTTTCTGGACCAGTTCCGTACTGCATCGGCTTGACATCAAAACACTGTAGTTATGTAAGTTTATATCTTGCTGTAGTGCATAGCCGATTATTTTATCTAGGGCATTATGCCGACCTATGTCTTCCATGCAAACAATGGGTTCGCCTTGCGGTGAAATCAATAAAGCGGCATGAACCGCCCCTGTTTTATTGCCCAATGCTTGGAATTCAGATAAACGGCTTCTTAATGTCAGCAAGTCTGTTTCTTTTATCGCTTGGCTTGCTTGAAGCCTTGGTAGTACTGGAATGGCTTGGGTTAATGATTCTATACCACACAAACCACACCCTGTTGCGCCAAGATGTGTTTGTCTTCTTTGTTTGAATTGTGAAAATCGACGTGGGCTTAGCTCTAAATTGATTGCAACACTTTCGATGTCTGGGTGCGTTTGAGAAAGCTGGACATCAATGTCTCGGATATCATTAATATGTTCAATAATCCCCTCACTGCGAGCAAAGCCGACGACAAAGGCCTCTAAATTGACAGGTGTTACCATCATGACGGCATAAGAAATGTCGTTGATACTAAGTGCTAACGGAACTTCTTCAACAAGTTCTGCTGATTCGAATGATGCCTGTTGTTGCGTCGAGTCTATCTGTAACGTATCGCAACGGCCAAATTTTTGGCGCCTGTGGCTAGTAAAAGAAATCGGCGAATGCTGCATGATGTTGAGATCGGTTAATTAAAAAGATGTACTCATAGTACGGACAGTGGCCAAGAGCGTCCAATGCTTTTGCGCTAAGAAAGAGGATGAAAACGACATGAATATTGAATAAATATTGTTTGTTTAATAAAGCAGCAATATACGGCAGGTTTTCAAAGGCGGGAAGTATTTCTTTAGCCGTTAAAATACCGTATCCTACCCCGAAAATTTAAGCTTCGAATACTTTTATCCGTCTGGGTTTTGTAAAACTATGGGGTAAAAGGGTATGGACTGTGATTATTTGCACTCCAACAGTGGCAAGGAAAAAGTGCATGCTACAAAGTGTGGTTCTGTTTTTGTCATATATTGAGAACGTGTACGGTCAAAAGATCAGTACATAGTCAGGTTCTCCGTGAGCCACTTTTGTTTAATGAGTTTTTTATTTATGCAGTTTATCAAACACCTCTCGCGTTGGGCTCTTTCTGGCCCGCGAGCTTGGTTATCCATTATTTTTATAGTATTTATTGTACTTTCTTTCGTTTATAAGTCTCTTGTGTCTCCAGCTAATGACCTTAATGAATATACACTTCCAAGTGTTACCGATGTCATAACGGGTAAGGGATACACGCCTAAGATCAGCAATAATGACAATGTCATTTTCCCCCAAATCAGTTCGAACACAGATGAAGACAATAATTATGATTCTCTGGTTACGATGGACGCTCTGCAAAATGTGGAGAAAGTACCGCCTGTTATCCCCTCGATAGAATATGTTATTAAACCCGGCGATACACTGGCACGTATTTTTGCTCGTTTAGGATTATCCAGAGAGGCCTTATACTCAGTATTGGAAGCCGATCAGGAATACTTGGTACTTGAGCCATTGCTGCCAGATGATAAGTTCACCTTTAAATTGGATGAAGACGGTGACTTACTCGAAATTACCCGACGCATAGATATCAGTAAAAGTGTGTCTTATGTTCAGCATGATGGCGGTGGTTTTAGCTACAAAGAGAGCATCAAACCCATTACTTACACGCAGAAAGCAGTACACAGTAAAATCGTTGGAAACTTTTATCTTTCAGCAAAAAAAGCTGGCTTATCTGATACGCAAATTTTAATTATTAATGATTTGCTGAAAGGTCGGGTGAATTTTCGTAAAGACCTGCGTGCCAATGATGCGTTTGACTTCGTCATTAAGAGTGGCAGCATTGATGGTGTAAAAGTAGGCGACAGCCAGTTAGAAGCCTTAGAAATCACAGTAAAAGGTGAAACCTATCGTGCATTTCTACATTCAGATGGTCGTTTTTATGACCAAGATGGAAATAGTTTAACGCCAGCTTTATTGCGCTGGCCAACACATAAGAAATATAGAATTAGCTCACCCTTTAATGCGAATCGTCTACATCCTATTACAGGTCACCCGGCGCCACATAATGGTGTTGATTTGGCGACGCCTTCGGGAACGGAAGTGCTGGCAACCGGTGATGGTGTGGTGACTCGTGTTGCTTCGCATAAATATGCAGGCAAGTATGTTGTAATTGATTACACTGGCCCATATGGTTCACGCTTTTTACATTTAAGTAAGATATTGGTGAAAAAAGGCCAGAAGGTTAAGCGTGGTCAAGTTATTGCGTTGTCTGGTAATACTGGACGTACAACGGGTGCTCATTTGCACTATGAGCTACATATAAGAGGTCGTCCCGTGAATCCAATGACCGCAGAAATTCCGACGACTCAGTCCATCCCCAAGAGTGATAAAAAAGAATACTCTAACAATGTTGAGCGTTTGTTAAATATGATGATGGGCAATCAGGCAGGAGACCCAGATGTCACGGATGCACAGCCTGATTCTATGGTCGATTCGCAGTCTACATTAGATGCTGTTGCAAATTAAACTTTGATTTTAAGCTGCATAACGCAATAGAAAAAGGCGTCTTTTCTGAAGAAGAGACGCCTTTTTTGTTGGCTATTTTTTATCTTTAGATACTTTAATGTTGTGTGAATACAGTGCTTACATGTTTTTCTTGTACGATTTGTTACCGATCACGAAAAGCACCAAAAAAATGGCTAAGCCAAGACAATTAATCCAAAGCGCTAGATGTGGCCACAGCATCATTACAGAAGCAACTAAGGCAATCACTCGAGCAAAGATCGATAGTTTATCTTCTAGGTAACCTTCCATTGCCCCAACGAGAGCGTACATGCCAAATATAGCAAAGACAGTCAATCGCAGAAGTGTTTCTGTATCACCGCCAATTAATGGCGTATAAGCCATTAACAGAGGAACAATATAAAGGCCTTTAGCCAGTTTCCACGCCGTTAGACCTGTTCGCATTGGCGGCGTTTTGGCTATGGCAGCAGCTGCGAACGCGGTTAAGCAAACCGGAGGCGTGACGTTACTGTCTTGGGAAAGCCAAAAGATAATCATGTGGGCTGTGACGAGAATCATCGCCACACTTTGAGCCCCCAATGCTTGATCCATTAACATGCTTTTGAAGTCGTTAGGAACTTGCGCTAATAGAGCTTGAGCTTGCTCCATTGGCATGCCTTGCGCTAATGCTGCAATAGCGGAAGGGTCAACCAGCATGAAGACAGCGCTGGCGGCTTCAGGTAAATTGCCAGCAGACATCATGTCTAATAGTTGGCTTTCAGCGATAAGGTTAAATAGGGCTGGTGCAGATAATGTCCCTAATACAATGTAAGACGCGGTTACAGGTAAGCCCATACCCAAAATCAAAGACGCGATGGCGACTAAAATAATGGTGAAGAACAGGCTGCCACCAGCCCAATTGGTAATTAATAAAGAGAAAGTATTCCCAACGCCTGTGGTACTAATTACGTTAACTACCAAGCCGATACCAACCAGTAGAACGGCGGTAGTAGACATGTTTTTCGCGCCTTGAGCCATGGCATCGATCACGGCAGCAGGCCCCATTCTATGCTTACTAGACAGGAAAGAGGCGGCAATAACGGCCAAAATACTGATGCCAGCGGCGTAGGTCGGTGTAAAACCCTGTACTAACAAGGTAACTAAAACGCCAAGTGGCACAATATGATGCCAGCCATCTTTAAGTACTTGTGAAATTTTGACGGCATCATCGCTTTCTGTGGCGATGACTTTGCTTCGTTTTGCTTCGACACGCACGAAGAATCCAACAGAAAGGAAATACAATAGCGCTGGAATCGCGGCAACACTGATAATAGTGACGTACGACACTTGCGTATAAGAAGCCATAATGAACGCCCCAGCACCCATTACTGGTGGCATCAATTGCCCACCGGTAGACGCGGCGGCTTCTACACCTGCGGCAAATCGTGCTGGAAAGCCAGCTCTGCGCATCAATGGAATAGTGATGACACCAGTGGATACCGTATTCGCCACCGATGAGCCAGAAACAGAGCCCATCAAACCAGAGCCTAGTACCGCGACAAAACCAGGGCCACCGATCATTTTGCTAGCAAGAGATCGAGATAGGTCAATGATAAAGTCGCCCGCACCGGACTTGACTAGAAATGCACCAAATAAAATGAACATGAAGACAAAGCTCCATGAAATACGGGAGATGGAACCGAACATACCGTCGGTGCTAAAAAAGCTACGATACAACAAGGTTTCTAAACTGAGTCCAGGAAAGTTAAACATTCCTCCCAGCCAACTTCCCCATAGCACCACATAAGTTAGTGCGACGATGATCAAAAAAGGGATAAACCAGCCGCTGGTGCGACGAATAAGTTCGAGGGACAGTAAAACCGCGACACTTGAGACAATCCAATCTGAGGTATTGAAGGTGACGCCTCGGGCGTAAAGGGCGTCTTCAAAAAATACAATGTAAAGCACCATTCCTATGAGCGCGAGCACAATAGCGCCATCAAAAAATAGGGCTACCTTGCTGTCTTGCCATTTAGGGTGCGCTGGAATCAGTAAGGCACATAGGGTACCGAAGCCTGCAAAATGAAAAGCAGAGACCCAGAGTTCTGGCAGCGTGGCGATGGTGTTGATGTAAATATGGGCAACAGCTAAGAAAACTGACAGTGTGAATACAAAACGGTTTAGCCAAGGGCCAGAGCGGTGTTTGGTTTCGAAATCTTCAAGATTGACGTCTTGAGGTTCTGTTGGTTGCGATGAAGCAGTCATAGACAGGCTACCTTTGTGTGTGCAAAAAGCGGGTCGTGCAAAGAGGTAAAAAGCGCGCCGTACTTAGGTACGGCGCTAGAACGAGATGGAACCTTGTTATTGAGTGATTAGACGAGCTGGGATGTTAATACCGCGTTCACGATAATAACGAGCCGCACCAGGATGCAATGGCACTGGAAGGCCAGCGATGGCTTTCTCAATTGACATAACGGATGTCGCTTTATGAATAGCGCTTAAATACCCTAAGTTCTCATAAAGTGACTTGGTGAGTTCGTAGACATCGTCATCTGATAAGTCGGCGCGAGTTGCCAAGAAATTTGGTTGAGCAACCGTATTGATGTCTTTCGTTTGACCTGGGTAGGTATTGGCCGGAATGACATAGCGAGTCCACAATTCGTAGTTACCGTTTGCTTCTTTGATTTGCTCGTCCGTGAAATCTAATACTTTGACCTTGTCGCCCATGGAGGCATACAGTCTCGTTACAGCACTGACTGGAACACCTGCAGGTGTGTTCATGCCATCGATATTACCGTTTTGCATTGCATCAGCACTTGCACCGTAGCCCATGTAAGCAAGAGCGAACTTATCTGGGTCAATATTCAGACCTTTAAGCTGCTGACGACCAGAGCCTTCCGTTCCAGAATTTTTAGTACCAATGGAAAACTTATTATTGGTTCCTTCAAGAGCTTTTAAATCTGACATAGTGCCGGTTTTGGTTAGGTCAGTTTTTAGCACAAAATGCTCTACGTTTTGCCAAAGCATGGAAACTGAACGTAATTCAGTCTGTTTGCCTGAGCTTTCAAATGGGCCTTCACCGTCCCAAGCCCAAGCACCATAAAGACCTTGTAAGATGGCAAATTGTGCTTGGTTTTCACGTAGAAGTTTGATGTTCTCGCCGGAACCTGCTGAACTAATGGCAGAAACTGATAAGCCAAATTTAGGCTCTAGTTTTACTTTACTTAAGGTGGCGATAGCGACACCCACTGGGTAATAAGTTCCCCCTGTCGATGCTGTCGCTAAGATATAGTTGCGGTTGTCTGCAGCGGATACACCAGATGCAGATAACGCAATAGCAGCCGCTGTTGCGCTGGTAAGAATCGTTTTAGTAACAAAGCCCAATTTCATATTATTTTTCTCCTATTGATGGGGTGTTGACATACTCTATAGCGATTATCATGCCAAATATATATCTTATTGATTTATAGGTGTTTTATTTTATCCTTAGTATTTCCTTTGTTTTAATATACACATATGCGCTATTTATTGCTTATGGTTGACGTTTCACTGTCGGCAATAAATTGCTTACGATGTAAGCGAGCAAAACCCCTTACAAACATGCTATTTTGTGTCATGGCGTTTGATATCATGAGCAAAATATTGCCGATGGACTTAGAGCGAGAGAATAATGAAACAAGATCATAATATTCGGGTTGTATTGTTTGATTTGGGAAATGTCTTAGTCGACTTAGGTGATGTTTCTGAAATGCATGCTATGTTGAATACGCAAGGTGAGGAATCTGAGGTTTGGTTGAAGTGGTTAAGATCTCCAACCGTCGCTGCCTTTGATTCAGGTAAAATCACTTTTGACCAATTTGCTGATAGCTTATTAAAAGAGGTTGGCAGTAGTATTGATAAGGAAATATTTAAAGCGTCTTTTAAAGCATGGCCAAGAGGATTATTTGACGGCGCGCTTGAATTAGTTGACGCTGTGAAACCTCAATATCATCGTGCTATTTTATCCAATACTAATGCGGCGCATTGGCCGCGCTTAATGGGTGAAATGGGACTGGCTGGTAAATTTCACAGTTATTATGCTTCTCATATGGTGGGGTTTGTAAAGCCGGATGAGGCGATTTATCAGTATGTGATACGACATTTACAAGTGGCGCCTGAGCAGATACTTTTCATTGATGATAATCAGATAAACATTGATACAGCGAATGCATTAGGTATGAAAGCGTTTCGGGTTAAAGGAATAAAGGAGGCGCGTCTAGTGCTTCATCAACATGGGGTGTTGTCCGGCGAGATTATTGCTTGAGATAAGCGGCAATAGAATTGCTTGAAGCCTTAAATTAAGCTGTAGAGGTGTAAATGCTATTTGGTCTAGAGGTTTCTATGCGTACTTTTGATGGGCAATCTTCTACAAGTTATTCGCGGACTCGGCCCATGTATCCGGCTGAGCTTTATTATTGGTTATCACAGCAAGTACCAGCATCAAGTACTGTATGGGATTGTGCATGTGGCACAGGCCAAGCGTCGGTAGATCTTGCTGCGTATTTTGATCGCGTAGAGGCGTCTGATATTAGTGAGTCTCAGGTCACCGCAGCGACACCGCACCGCAAGGTGAATTATCAGGTTTTTCCCGCTGAGAAGACGCTTTATCCCGATGATTATTTCGATGTGGTGTGTGTTGCCCATGCACTACATTGGTTTGATTTAGATGCGTTTTGGGCTGAGCTCAAGCGCGTATTAAAACCCGGCGGAATGTTTGTTTGCTGGGGTTACAACTGGCTGCAGGTTGGTGAAGCAGAAGATAAGGCGATTGCAGAGAATGTCTTGCCGCACCTTGAAACCTATTGGCCTGCTGAAAGCCGTTTGTTGTGGAATCAATATCGTGATATTAAATTTCCCTTTGAATTAATAGAGGTTCCAGCTTTTGAGCTGAACTGTCACTGGTCTGTTACGCAAACGCTGGACTTTATTCGGACTTGGTCTGCGTCTCAATTGCGCATTCAGGAAGAAGGTGATGACTTTTTAGTAAATGCTTCACCTATTATTCGTGACGCTTGGTCTGAGCCAACAAAGAAACAAGAAATACGCTTGCCATTCTTTGTTAAGGCGGGGCGTTTCGCTTAGGTCTGCTTTTGCAATAAGACTAAAGTGGAATAGATTGGAACCTCTGGCAGGTTATAGTAGTTCAGCATCCGAATAAAAAATTTAACAATGGAGCGGGTTATGAAGTCATTATATAGCGCAACCTCAAATGAGGCGGCAAAAAATGCCAATGTGAGTCAAGCAGAATTTGAAAAACGCTATCAAGAATCGATTGAAAACCCAGACGAATTTTGGGGCAAAGAAGGTCAGCGTTTAGATTGGTTTACACCATATACAAAGGTTAAAAATACCTCTTTCAAACGCGGTGAAGTTGACATTAAGTGGTTTGAAGACGGTGAGCTGAATGTAGCTTACAACTGCATTGACCGCCATTTAGCCCACGCCGCAAATAAAGTCGCTTACTACTGTGAAGGCGACCAAGAAAGTGATGAAAAAACCGCAATTACCTATCAGACATTGCATGATGAAGTCGGGCGTTTAGCCAATCTATTGAAGCGCCAAGGCGTTAGTAAAGGCGATCGTGTCGCTATATATATGCCAATGATCCCCCAAGCAGCCTATGCCATGTTGGCGTGTGCTCGAATCGGTGCTATTCACTCTGTTATTTTTGGTGGTTTTTCTGCCAACGCGATCGCTGATCGATTAAATGATTGTGGAGTGAAGCTCGTTATTACCGCAGACGAAGGCCGTCGCGCAGGTAATACTATTCCCCTTAAACATAATGTCGACATGGCCCTAGACAAGAATGCTTGTCCGTCGGTTGAAGGTGTTGTGGTTTATCGCTATACCCAAAAAGATGTACCTTGGTTTGAGGGTCGTGATTTGGATTGGGCGGCTGAAGTAGAAAACGAAAGCACTGAATGTCCAGCTGAGCCCATGAATGCCGAAGACCCGCTGTTTATTCTCTATACTTCAGGTTCAACGGGTAAGCCAAAAGGCGTTGTCCACACAACAGGCGGTTATTTAGTCTATGCCTCGTTAACTCATGAGTTGGTATTTGACCTTAAGCCAGACGATATTTATTGGTGTGCTGCCGATGTAGGGTGGATCACAGGTCACAGTTATATGGTTTATGGGCCACTTGCCAATGGCGCAACCAGCATCTTATTTGAGGGTGTTCCAACCTATCCAGATTCTGGTCGTATCGGTCGCGTGGTAGACAAATTTGGCGTGACTCTTTTATATACTGCACCAACGGCAATTCGTGCTTTGATGGCGAAAGGTGATGAAGCGACTCGCTCCAGCAAACGTGATTCTTTACGAGTGTTGGGTAGTGTCGGTGAACCAATTAACCCTGAAGCGTGGTCTTGGTATTACAACGAAATTGGTAATGCCTCTTGTCCTATTGTTGACACTTGGTGGCAAACAGAAACTGGCGGCATGATGATGTCACCTCGTATTGTTCAAGGTGATGTTAAGCCTGGGTCATGTACTGGTCCTTTGTTCGGTGTGCAGCCTGCCTTGGTTGATGCGCAAGGTGTCTTGCAAGAAGAGCAAGGTGTGTTGGTTGAAGGTGGTTTGGTTATTACCGATTCTTGGCCTGGTCAGGCGCGTACCGTGTATGGCGACCATGAGCGTTTCGAGCAAACTTACTTCAGTACTTTCGAGGGTATGTATTTCACTGGTGACGGTGCTTCTCGCGATGAAGATGGTCATTATTGGATCACTGGCCGTATGGACGATGTATTGAACGTATCAGGGCATCGTCTAGGGACCGCTGAAATTGAAAGTGCGTTAGTTGCTCATCCTTCCGTCGCTGAGGCCGCTATTGTTGGCTACCCTCATGATATTAAAGGGCAAGGCATTTATGTTTATGTTAGTGCTGTCGCTGGTGTGACGCCAGATGAAGAGCTGACTAAGTCATTGAAGCAGTTTGTTCGACAAGAGATTGGGCCCATTGCGACACCAGACCTTATTCAGTGGGCTAGCAAAGGGCTACCGAAAACTAGATCTGGTAAGATCATGCGCCGAATTTTGAGAAAAATTGCTGCGAATGAACATGATCAATTAGGTGATACAAGTACATTAGCTGATCCAAGTGTGGTTGATGATTTAATTGAAAACCGTTTAAATGTGTGACGGTTTACACATTTAAAAGGATACACAGTGATTTCACTTGTTATCGCGGATGATCATCCCTTGTTCCGTAGTGCGCTATGTGGCGCACTACGGTCAGAAATTGAGGGCATTACCATAGTCGAATCCCATGATTTGGATTCGACGTTACAGTGTTTGGATAGTCTAAATGATCTTGATTTGCTGCTGCTGGACTTGAATATGCCGGGAAGCGGTGATTTATATGGGCTCATACGAATTCGTAAAGACTTTCCTGATGTGCCCGTAGCCGTTATTTCTGGTAGCGAAGACACCACCATGGTTGCAAAGGTGATTGATGCTGGCGCTTTGGGGTTTATTCCTAAAACGAGTGAGCCCGCTACTTATGTGCAAGCCATTCATGCGATTTTGGCTGGTGGTATTTGGCTACCTGATGGACTTAGGGAAGAGGTTGCCAAGCAACCTAAGCCTGATTTATCAATGCAGCATAAAGTCACTGAGTTAACGCCCCAGCAATATAAGGTCTTGTGCTATCTGCATGAAGGTCTGTTGAATAAACAAATTGCTTATGAATTGTCTATTTCTGAAGCAACGGTAAAGGCTCATATTACAGCGATTTTCCGTAAATTGGAGATTAATAATAGAACTCAGGCGGTCTTAGTTGCGAGTGATTTGAAGTTGCAAATGAGCGCGACACAAAGCTAATTCTTGTCTTTTTCTGTTTTCTCGCTTTTGCAGTGGCATGAGTCTGGAACTGGATCCATGCCACCTTCGTGCCATGGATGACATTTAGACAATCTTCTCAAGCCAAGCCACACTCCCTTAAAAATTCCAAAGCGTTCAATGGCTTGGATCATATACTGTGAACAGCTAGGATAAAAGCGGCAGTTATTCCCCAATAATGGACTGATTAAAAACTGATAGCCTTTTACTAATAATATGAAGAATCTTTTCATGAGCCGCTTACTTTAGTGAAGTGTTTGATGGTGGGAAGTGTGTCATTTTTGTGTAAATGGTAGCGTCTATTTGTTACTGTAGCGGAAATATATCACAGAATCGATTCTACTATGCCAGATCAACATCTTACTCTTGATGCAATGCAGGTTGTTGCTTATCAAGGCGAGCCTGGGGCTTACTCTCATCTTGCTTGCAAACATACCTTCCCAGATTGGACCAGTATTCACTGTGCGAGCTTTGTTGATGCTTTGCAGATGGTGGAGCGAGGCGATGCTTACTACGCAATGATTCCAGTAGAAAATTCCACCGCTGGTCGAGTGGAAGAAATATATCGAGAACTAAAGCGTACCCAGCTGTATGTGGTGAAAGAGCATTTTGAGCCTGTCAATCATTGTCTGATTGCTCGTCACTCGATGACATTGGATCAAATTACACGAATTGGTAGTCACCCTCAGGCATTGGCGCAATGTGATGCCAATATCAAGGCGTTAGGGGCGAAGAGTCAGGCTATGTATGACACGGCTGGCGCGGCTAAGCATATTGCTGAGTTCGATGAACCCGGCTTGGCGGTTATTTCGTCTGAGTTGGCGGCAGAATTGTATGGTCTAAATGTATTACAAACTTTTTTCAATGATACGGTAGGCAATACAACACGGTTTTTGGTCTTCTCCCGCCAGCAAAAAATGCCCGTTTATGAAGACGGTAAAACCTATATCACTTCTTTTATGTTTCGCGTGCGAAATATCCCTGCTGCACTGTATAAAGCGATGGGCGGTTTTGCGACACAAGGTATTAATATGCTGAAGTTAGAAAGTTATATGGTGAATGGTAATTTCACCGCGACTCAGTTCTATGTAGACGTTGAGGCGCACTTTCAATCATCTTCTATGCAAGCGGCACTTGAAGAGTTGCGTTTCTTCTCTGAAGAAGTGCGGATATTAGGAACCTATTTGGCGGATGATTATAGGTTGAAGTGACAATGATGACTCGTTGGTTATGTGTTAGTTTATGTCTGCCTTTTAGTATGAGTACTTGGGCAGAAATGGATGATTCCTCTTTCAGAGGTGATGCCTTGTATGAAAACACTGCTGGTGGCAGCTTTTCCGATATGAGTGCATATGATGGTTTTTTTGATCATATTCCTGTGGTGGTAACTCCGTCTAAAATGTCTCAACCTAGAGTGGATGTGTCTTCTACTTTATCGGTATTGGATGGTGAGTTCATTCGACGTATTAATATTCAATACGTGGAGGACCTCTTGCAGTTTGTCCCCGGTTTTTCTGTTGCACCTTATAAATCATCCAGCCAAAAAGAAGCCTCATACCACGGTACTCAGTTAGACCAATATCGCCGAATTCAAGTCTTGGTTAATGGGCGCTCTGTTTATAGCGTAGGGCTAGCACGTGTTGAATGGGCGACTTTGCCGCTTAGTATTGAAGATGTTGCTCGTGTGGAGGTTAACCGCGGACCAAATGCTGCCAGTTACGGTATTAACTCGTATTTTGCTGTAGTGAATATTATCACCCGATCTCCTTTAGAGACTCTGGGTGACAGTATTACTGCGTATTCTGGGTCTCGTGGAGATTATCGTTTATATGGGCAGCATAGTGGCTTAAATGGAGATTGGAGTTATCGTGCATCTGCTTCAACAAATGCTGTGCATGGTTTTGATAAAGATTACTACGGTGAAGACAGGCACGATGGCCATCGTTCAACGATGGGAAATGTTTTCATTCAAAAAGAAACGTCAAACAGTTTTTTTGATTTAGATATTGGTGCGAGCTCTTTAAAAGACAAAGTGGATCCTATGCGATATGACATAGGCTCTATATCTGGAGGAAGGGATACCAATAACCCTATGCGCTTGGTCGATCGTGAGCACATTAAGTTCAGTTATAGTAAGCAAGTTTCACCAACGCATGAGCTTAAAGTTCAGTATTACTATGATCAATCTGATTTAGGCGAATATCATGAAGCTCGATTAAATAAAGATTTTTATAATGCGGCCTTCAGTGCTTCAAGCGCTGATGATGTAGACGTTTCATACTTGATTGACCTGTTAGAAACGCGTCATGATATTGAACTTCAGAGCACGTGGGAGGCATCTAAAAAACTTAGGTTAATTTCTGCGATAGGCTATCGTTGGGACGAAGCAGAATCCGAGAGTTTCTTATCTGGAACAGCGAGTGATGAAGTGTTTCGTCTTTCCTCGAATATGGAGTATCGAGCGAGCGATCTTTGGATCGTCAATGCGGGAGCAATGTTCGAGCGTAGTGAAATGGGAGGTGAATTTTTATCTCCTAAGCTTGGTATGACGTATAAACTATCTGAACAGGAGTCAGTTAGATTTAATGTTTCCAAAGCGGTGAGAACGCCAGATTTGTCAGATCAATACTTCAAATGGCATTATGTTTTGTCGAATGGCAAAGAATCGTTCACAAACTACGCAGTGAATGGTGAGGAAGAGGAAAAAATTACCTCTTATGAGCTCGGTTATTATCAATACTGGGCGAGTCATGGTGTTTCTCTTGATGTGAAGCTATATCATGATGAAATTGAGGACATGGTATTAAGTAAGAAATTATTTACCGCTCTTAATGCTGATGCGCCTATCGAAGAGGGTGTGGTCGAAGATGTTAATATCAATGGGCTTGAGCTTGAGCTGGATTGGCGCTTTCGATCTGGTGCTATTACTCGTTTCACCTACGCATATCAAGATACTCAAACAGACAACGCCAGTCTTTTGAAGGCCACAACGCCTGTGATGTTGTCTTTTTTCGGAAGTCTGCCACTAGCGGAGCGTTGGGCTATTCAAAGCTATTACTGGTATGGAAAAGAGTTAGGTGGAAAAGATTACGAGCTTCTCAATACTTGGTTGTCTTATCGATTGTCTTTAGGAGGATACTCAAAAGCAACCATGGGTTTTGGGGCAGAAACGCGTTTGGATAATAACGCACTGGTTTCTAAGCACAATAATATAACGGAAGATACGTTTGCTTATGTTTACACGAATATCACTTTCTAGCTTGGATAAATAGAAAAGTGAAAAGGATTTTTTCTATTATTTTTTTGCTGCTGACATCCATGCACGTGTCTGCAGCGATTTATATAGTCCATGATATTGAAGAAAGTTCAGTACGTTCTCTATCATTCCAACTTTCTAAATTACTGCCTGAAGACAGTCAGCTGATCCCAGTGCGTCGTTCTTTATTTCTGCAAAATGTGTCTTCTCTGAAAGAAGAAGACGTTATGGTGGCAATTGGAGTGGATAGCTTTAGTCAAGTTTGCTCATCAGTATCTGAAGGGGCGGTTATGGCTATTTTCATCGGTAAAGAGGAATACCTTAAAGCCCAAGCGCAATGTTCAATACCGAATACAGCGGTATTTTCCGGAGCGCCTTTGGATAAACGATTAGCATTGCTAAAAGCGGTTTGGTTTGACCGTAAACCACTGGCTATGCTCTACAGTGATAATCTCTTGGTTGATGAGCAAGAAATGCAAGATCAGGCTGCTCAATATGGTTTTGAGTTCCAGTTTATGAAAACAGAAAGCGACCGACTCTCTGTTTTGAAGGCCATCAATTTTGTTTTAGAAGATTCAATCATGGTGTTTTCATTGGTTGATACGGAGCTTTATAAGAATCGTATAGCTCAGGATGTATTAAAGTTACTGTTTCATAAGCAACGTGTCATGATTGGCCCGTCTTTCGCTTTTGTTCGAGCGGGTTCTTTATTTGCTGTTTATTCTGATACAGGCACCAAGCTAGGCATATTGGCCAATCAAATTGGCGTATGGCAGACAAGAGAGATTCTTTTGCCTGCTGTATACCCTGACAAGTTGCGGGTGAGTTTTAATCCTTATCTCATCAAATCTCACGGTGTCGTATTGCCGTCCCCTTCTTATTTGAAAGATAAATATGGTCTTTGTTCGGAAACGGCATGTTAGTGCTTACTGTAAAAAACGTTTTACCAGGCTGGTAAAGGGGAGTGGCTTTTCTGCATGTAGCCAATGACCAGCGTCTGTGATGATTTTAAAGCTGGCATTAGGGAAAAGAGCCATGATCGCTTCTTGGTGTTGTGCCACGATATAATCTGAGTTCTCGCCTTTGATAAATAGCGTTGGTATGTCTACTACATTTTCCATAACTGGCTTTTCTAGGATGGTAGAATAACTATCTGCTATGTTGTTGACAGAGAGCTCCAGAGTAAAGCCTTGCTCACTTCTCACTAGGTTTTTCAGTAAGAACTGTCTGACTGCTAAATTTGATTCGTATGAGCTTAGCAGGGCATCGGCTTCTTTTCTTGAGGCTGGCTGTGATTTCTCAATAGCCTTTAATCCTTCTAAGATACGGGTATGACTTGGTTGGTAATCAACTGGAGAGATATCAACCACGATGAGTTTTTCAATTTTTCCCACAGGTGCGTTTGCAGCCATCTGCATAGCGACTTTTCCACCCATTGAGTGGCCGAGAAGGTAAAAAGTGTTTATTTTATTGAGCTCAGCCCAGTCGAATATCGCTTCTGCCATTTTTGGATAGCTGGCATCAGACATACTGTCTGATTTACCATGGTTAGGAAGATCGATACAGTGCACTGTGAAATGTTCAGCCAAGCTTTGTGCAATGGAGTGCCAGTTGTCAGCATTACCAAATAAACCATGTATGACAATAAGATTTGGGCCAGATGAGCCATATTGCTTTGCGTGTATCATAGGAGCCTTGTGTGGAAGTGAATATAGATACATTGTATCAAGTCTTGGAAAGTTTCGTCCCTATAGAATCAAGGTAGTTGTTTGAATGTTAGACACGTTTTTTATAAAGAGCTTGAAACATCCTTTGCGGATTACAGCAGTGGTGATCGATAAATTGGGCATTAAAGCCAATTGGATTACTTTGTTTGGCTTTGCTTTTGGCATGATGGTGTTGCCTGCTTTGTATTTTGGAAATACGTCATTGGCGTTGCTGTGCGTGATCATTAATAGAGTGATGGATGGTTTAGATGGTGCTGTGGCAAGAGTGCAGGGGCCCACCGATTTAGGCGGATATTTAGACATCACTTTGGATTTTATTTTTTATTCAGCGGTGATTTTTGGTTTTGCTTTGATGAATCCGTTGGAGAACGCGCTAGCCGCGAGCTTTTTGATTTTTTCTTTTATGGGAACGGGGAGTAGTTTTTTAGCGTTTGCTATCATGGCAGAGAAGCAAAAAATAGAGCGCTTAGACTATGGTCGTAAATCGCTGTATTTTTTAGGTGGTCTAGCGGAAGGGACAGAAACCATAGCGTTGCTAATATTGATTTGTTTGTTCCCAAGTTACTTTGCTGTCATGGCGTATGTTTTCGGTTTGATGTGTTGGATAACGACGGCAACCCGAATTTATGCAGGTTACCGAACATTATCTTAAACTCTCAGTGCAAGCTTTAATCGAAAAAAGCGATTTCAATGTCACTTTTGACAATAGCACAGCAAGCTAACAAATAACCGCTTTGCACCCACGCTAGAGGCTCAAATGGGTACATAACATTTCCCCATAAGAGCTTGATTGAGCACGAAGAGCAATATCCCTCACGACACTGGTATTCAACGTGAATACCAGCTCGTTCAAGTTGTACCAGTAAGGGCTCATCCTCTGTGACAAGAATTTGTTTTTTCCCTAAGAGTACGCGATGTACTTGGTCTTTTTTTTCTGGGGCTTTGGGATCAGAGGTCGAAGTCATCAAAGTCTGAATCGTCTAAGCTATTGTCCGTTTGTCCTACTAGGTAAGAGCTGATTTCTGCTTCTTGTGGGGCAACTTGAACATTATCACTCACCAACCAAGCGTTTATCCAAGGGATTGGGTTGTGTTTGGTGTCGAAACAAGTTTCAAGTCCAACCGCTTGCATACGTACGTTAGTAATGTATTCAACATATTGGCCTAAAATTTGAGAGTTAAGACCGATCATTGAGCCGTCTTTGAATAGGTATTTTGCCCATTCTTTTTCTTGTTCCGCCGCTTCGATGAAGATTTGGCGAACCTCGTTTTGGCATTCTTCAGCAATCACCGCCATCTCTGGGTCATCTCTACCGGAAGCCATTAGGTTCAACATGTGCTGAGTGCCTGTTAAATGCAAGGCTTCATCACGAGCGATCAGCTTGATAATCTTAGCGTTGCCTTCCATTAGAGTGCGTTCAGCAAAGGCGAAGCTACAAGCAAAGCTTACATAGAAGCGAATCGCTTCTAACACATTGACGGAAGCAATTGTCAGGTAAAGGGCCTTTTTAAGTTTAGGCATAGAAATTTCAATTTCGCCTTTACCTGGAATATCAAAGGTTCCCATGCCCATGGTGTTGTACAAATTGACCATTTCAATTAGACGGTCATAGTAGATAGAAACACTATCAGCACGTTTGGTTATTTCTTCATTTGTCACAATATCATCAAAAATCTTGGTGGGATCGTTAACGATGTTACGAATGATGTGTGTGTAGGAACGGCTGTGAATCGTTTCACTGAAAGACCACGTCTCGATCCACGTTTCTAATTCAGGCAAAGAGACAATCGGTAATAAAGCAACGTTTGGCGAGCGACCTTGCACGCTGTCTAGCAGAGTTTGGTACTTAAGGTTACTTAAGAAGATGTGTTGTTCGTGCTCTTCTAAACGTTGAAAGTCTTTGCGATCAGTAGATAGATCGACTTCTTCAGGGCGCCAAAAGAAAGACAATTGCTTTTCGATTAGCTTTTCAAAAATAGGATGCTTTTGCTGATCATAGCGAGCAACGTTGACATTTTCACCAAAGAACATAGGTTCTTTTGTGCTATCGAAGTGCTTGCGGTTGAAAGTCGAGTAACTCATGTTTCAGGGTATTCCTCAAAAGCGTAGGGCATGTTCAATAAGAAAATGCCCTAGTTATTAATAGATTTTAGGTTTCATTAAAGCAGTAAACGTAGCAAAGCCTCATCCATATGAGGCTCTGCTTGTCAGATCATGCAACAGATCTGTGTGCGATGGCTGACCGATTAGATTTTGCAAGCACCGCCAGCACAATCGTCCATGTCTTCTTGTTTATCATCAGCACCATCGCGAGTGTTATGGTAGTAAAGGGTTTTTACACCAAGTTTGTAAGCGGTTAGTAGGTCTTTCAAAATGACCTTCATTGGTACCTTTTGTGACTCAAATTTTTGAGGATCATAGTTGGTGTTAGCAGAGATCGCTTGATCGACAAATTTTTGCATGATACCAACTAATTGTAGATAGCCATCGTTTGATGGGATAGTCCACAACAGCTCATAGTTGTCCTTTAGACGTTCAAATTCAGGAACTACTTGCTTTAAAATACCGTCTTTACTTGCTTTAACAGACACGAAACCACGAGGAGGCTCGATACCGTTAGTTGCGTTGCTGATCTGAGAAGACGTTTCTGATGGCATCAATGCTGTCAGTGTTGAGTTACGTAGACCGTGAGCAACGATCTCAGAACGTAACGTTTCCCAATCATAGATCAATTCGTTAGAAACAATGTTATCGATTTCTTTTTTGTAAGAGTCGATTGGCAAGATGCCTTTAGAGTATGTTGTTTCGTTAAAAGCCAAGCATGGACCAAACTCTTTCGCTAGCTTGTTAGAGGCTTTCAATAAGAAGTACTGAATTGCTTCAAACGTTTTATGAGTGAGCTCGTTTGCGCTGCCGTCAGAGTATTTAACACCGTTTTTCGCCAAGTAGTAAGCGTAGTTAATAACACCTACACCTAATGTGCGGCGTAGTTCAGTTGCACGTTGTGCTGCTGGAATTGGGTAGTTTTGGTAATCCAACAGTGCATCTAGTGCACGGACGATCAGCTCAGACAATTCTTCAAGCTCGTCTAGGTTCTCTAGGGCACCTAGGTTAAACGCAGATAATGTACAAAGTGCAATCTCGCCTTCTGGGTCATCAATGCGATTTAGTGGTTTGGTTGGAAGCGCGATCTCCAAACACAAGTTACTTTGTTTGACTGGTGCAACTTTGGGATCGAATGGGCTGTGAGTATTACAATGATCCACGTTCTGTAGGTATATACGGCCAGTGCTTGCACGCTCAGAAGCAAACAAAGTAAACAACTCTGTTGCTTTAACGGTTTGCTTGCGGATAGAAGGATCTTGCTCATACATGGTGTATAGGCGATCGAATTCTTCTTGATCGGCAAAGAAGGCGTCGTATAGACCTGGGACGTCAGAGGGGCTAAATAGCGTTATGTTACCGCCTTTAATCAAACGTTGGTACATTAAACGGTTGAACTGAACGCCATAGTCTAAGTGGCGAACGCGGTTTTCTTCTACACCACGGTTGTTTTTTAATACTAGTAGGCTTTCGACTTCAAGGTGCCAGATTGGATAGAAAACAGTCGCTGCACCACCACGAACACCACCTTGAGAACAGCTTTTTACGGCGGTTTGGAAATGTTTGTAGAATGGGATGCAGCCAGTATGGAAGGCTTCGCCACCACGAATAGCGCTACCCAATGCACGAATAGCCCCTGCATTTACACCAATACCGGCACGTTGACTGACGTATTTGACGATAGCGCTGGATGTTGCATTGATGGAGTCTAAGGAATCACCACACTCAATTAGGACACAGCTACTAAACTGGCGTGTCGGCGTACGGATGCCAGACATGATAGGTGTTGGTAATGAAATCTTAAATTTAGAAACGGCATCGTAGAAACGGCGAATAAGATTCAAGCGATCTTTTGAGTCGTACTCAGCAAACAAGCAAGCAGCAACTAGGATGTAGATAAACTGAGGGCTTTCGTAAATATCGCCGCTTACACGGTTTTGTACTAGATATTTACCTTCAAGCTGTTTGACGGCCGCGTAGGAGAAATTCATGTCACGAGAATGGTCAATGAATTCATTCAGCTGATTGAAATCTTCTTCAGAATACTTGTCTAGCAATTGAGCGTCATATCGCTTTTGTTGAACTAGGTTTTTTACATGCGCATAAAGGTGTGGAGGCTCAAAATCACCAAAAGCTTTTTTACGTAAGTGAAAGATAGCTAAGCGAGCAGCCAGATATTGGTAATCAGGCGTATGTTCAGAAATCAAGTCTGCAGCAGACTTGATTAGAGTTTCGTGAATGTCTGTAGTTCGAATGCCCTCAAAGAACTGAATTCGTGCTTTTAGCTCTACTTGGGAAACGGAAACATTGTCTAGACCTTCAGCCGCCCATGCGATGACTTTATGAATCTTGTCTAGGTTGATGTTTTCCGTCGTCCCGTTACGTTTAGTAACTGTGAGAGTACTCATGCATTGACTTCCCATTAGTGCGATATAAAAAGAGGTGGTTTACTCTATGTAGTGTGTTTGTTTTGGTTAACATACTACATATAGTGTTTTGTTAATAATCTGTGGTGAACAATAGTGCTCATTCAAGTGAAAATCAAGGCTTGAAAAAAACTCTAAAATGATAATTAAATAATAGCTAAGTGCTTACTTACTTTACTTGCCTGAAGAAGCGTAAAGTTAGCAATTGGCAATACCGTTAGGGCTATTTTTATCTATTTTTTGATGAAAAAAACTCACCTCACTGAATGCACGAAAAGTGATCAAGAAATGAAATCGAGCACCATTTTGAACGCTGCCACTAGTATAAATAAAATGACTTGATGGATAAGGTATATAGGCAGAGCGTAGCGTCCCATAAAGGCCAGAATGTCTATTATTAGCGCGTTTGGTGTTGGACACTTGTGCGAGTTCAAGTAGCCAAGAAGAGGACCAATTAAAACAACGCCTATCCATGGAAATGGAAATACAATATCTAAGGTTCTTTGCGGCAGCTCTACATAAGAAGTAATGACTGAAAATGCGTTTGGGAAATGTAGCCAATTTGTGGAATGGTAGATAATTGTGATGACTGCGCCAGCCAGCGCTGAACTAATTGGCCATTTGGCAAATGGTCTGGTGATCAAAGAGGCTATAAAGATAAAGTGTAATATGCCAAAGTATATCCATTGGTTAGGTGCGGCAAGATATGTGGCGAGTGAAATTGCAGCCGCGGAAATAAACAGTTTGGTATCGCGTTTCCAGAATGAAGGGTGTTTGGCTTTGGTTAGCGTGAGGTAAGTGGACCAACCGATGGCCGTAAGAAAAAGTGTTAAAATAACGCTGCGAAAATACACCCAAAAAGGGTCATAAATGGAAAACTCCATAAACCCAAAATTCCGTAGGTCCCAGCAGAAGTGAAAGATCATCATTAGTAGAACAGCAGATCCGCGATATACGTCTAAAAATGCGCTGCGTTTGGTTGGCTCGAAAACGGAAGAGGTTTGCATTGAAGTCCAAGGTGAATAATTAAATGGAAGCTCGGCCATCATACCGATACTCATTTTCTAGCTCAAGCTTGCCGTCGTTGATGTCTCAGCTTAAATCGGATGTGCTGTGGGAGCGGGAAAGCCTGACTATGTTTGGACGTGATGTTTTGGTGCCACGCCAAGTCGCATTTATAGCGGATCACGGTGTTTGTTATCGTTATTCCGCTAAAGATCATCATGGTTTTGGTTGGCCTGATTGGCTGTTGCCTATTAAGAAAGAGGCTGAACAACATGCATGTCAATCTTTCAATGCGGTGTTATTGAACTGGTATCAAGATGGTGATGAATATATGGGCTGGCATGCGGACGACGAGAAAATATTAGGTCCGGCTCCCGTTGTTGCTATGTTGAGTCTTGGCGTGAGTCGACCCTTTTTATTTCGCTTAAAAGTGAATCATCAAATTAAGCACAGCGTTGAATTAGAAAATGGAAGTTGGCTAGTGATGTCGGCTTCAACACAAGTGTTGTGGCAGCATTCTTTACCGGTAAGGAAGCGGATCAAAGAGGAGAGGATAAGTTTAACCTTTCGTCTCCTACTTTGAGTTCCTGTTCACTCTCCCAAAAAGCTTCATTTGTAGGGATTAAAACTGCTTTCTATTAAGTATATACATAACACTGCTACGCTTTTTCAGCAGCGAGTTTCGATGCCTTAATGTAGCCTTGTATAGTGTCTTTCAGCTGTAGACGTTGCTTCTTTAATTTTTCTTCTTCCATGGTTGGAGCTGGGGTAAGTTCTTGCTCCATTTTTTCCACTTCTTTTGTTAAGTGATTATATTCATCATAGAGTCTTTTAAAGTGCGCATCGTCCATTTTTAGCTGGTGGATGTCATCTTTATATTCAGGAAATTCGTTTATTAAATTGTGGTCTTCAATCGGCATAATTGCCTCCTATACTTGCTAGCTTTTGTTAAAGACTAACCTAGTTAGGGTAGCCTTCTCTTGATGTTGATCATGTTTTAGTGAGTCTTTAAAACATCGACCAATTGCTTTGCTACAAAGGGATGTCGGCTGTTTACCAAATGTCCCAGATAGGGATTTCAAACGCTCTAATATAGTTATGGTCTGTTTATTTTGCTTTTCAATGGAGGGTGTTTAAGTCTAGATTAGGTTGCACTGATTCGCAGGTTTCTTTGCGTATTTTTGACATTAAAAAGCCGTGATAGAGTGGTTTTCTATCACGGCTTTTGGGGTAAGTCTGATGTACTTTAAAAGCGGTTAATAAGAGGTCTTAGAAGTTTAATTCTACTCTTGGTTTACTGCTTTTAGATAGGTCCACTTCAGGAGTGCAAAGGAAAACTCGTGATGACGAGATGCCTTCTTTTACCAAATAGTCTTTTAAGTGATCGGCGCGCTTCTGTGCTAGGTTGCTGGCGGCTTCCCGTGTATCACTATCAATCGATACTGGTGGTTTCTCAAGCCCTAGATCGAGATAGCTTGCTACACCACAGGCTTTTAGCTGACTGTCTTTTTTGTCTTTCATTAGGGCGACAAGTTGTTTTAAAAAGGCGTCTTGCGAGTCGTTTAATTCGTCGTCTTCTGCGTCAAATATCAAAGGCTCTACGCGAATTTTGAGTAGTTGATCACCGGCAAATTGCGCAATGCTAATGACATTGGCATAAGGAATAAACGTCTGCATTAAGTAGGTGCTTGATGCGCTGTACAATGCTTTCCGGACCGGTAGAAGCAAGAAGTCCTGCCAGCCAAATTCTGGTTTTTCAATATCACCAGACAAGGGGATATCGAGATCAATGTTGTTGTCTCTGTCTTTAAGAATGCCGACGGCGATGTTAAGTGGAACAGCGCCCGCTTTGATAGCGGAACTGCTTTCTTTGCGTCCACCCAGATCAAACTCCCTTAATACGATATGCGAGTTGCCATTTAACACGCCATTATCTGCATTAAGCTTTAAGTCTAGATCCAGTTGTCCTGAGTCAATTTGGTAGCCTAAAACGCTGGCAATATAAGAGGAGTAGGGTGGCAATTCCGCTTCACGAATAACGACGTCGCTTTTTAAGGTGAGTTTGTCTGCCAAAGGCCAAATGGTGATATCGCTTGTTAACGTAGCGTATTTGCCATTGCGTGCTTTTAAAGCCAACACGGTGGCTTGATCTTTTTTCTGCGTGTTTAGGTTACGCAATGACAATGTATCTATGTCTAAAGAACGTTGCAGTGCTGGTGAAATGCTATTGTCTTTTATATAGATACTGGATTTCCCCGTAGTATCGTAAGCGTCTAAAACAACGTAGTAAGGTGCTTTAAATGCCGGATTCTGTTCTCCGTCCTGAGTGCTGCTAATGGCATTGTTGGCGTCTTTTTCCCTTGGAACGTTTGGATTTTTGAGCACTGGCTCAGGTGCTTTTTGCTGTTCTACATCGACAAAAACGAGATTTTCTATACGTTTCTGTGTATCCAAAATGAGACTGGCCTTGGCTGAGTCTGTCGTAATCTGCTTGATTTTCGCGCCATCTTGATTTGCGCTCAATTGCTCTACTTGAATGCTGCCAACATGAGCCAGTGGTGGAAGTGTTTGTTTGCTACCTTCTTTTGCAAGCTGTTCGGAAACGGTTAAATCCTTGATGCTTAATTGCTCTAATGAAGCATCAAAGTCTTTATCTTGCTGAGTGAATGAAAGACCGCTAATGTCGGCATTTTTCCAAGAAGCAATGCGCTTCTGATTCGTCAACATGCTGTCCAGCGATTCACTGGTGAAGTTTAGGTTAGTACCCTTTATTGCAGGAGGCTGCTGATTCGCTTGTTCTACATTCAATTGGTCCGCTGTCAGTTTTGCGACACCTAATGAAAATTGCTTTTCGTCACTTTGTGTCCCTTTCAACTCTTTAATATCGATGGACAGTTTGCTGTTTTTAGCCGAAAGCGTATCGCTGTTTTTTTGTAGGGAAAGCGTGTTAGATAAATTGAATTCTTCGTAGTTTGCAGTGTTACCAGCTTGCTGTACTGATAGGTTTTTGCTTTGGATATCGGCGAGCAATGAAGCAGTAAGAGATTCATTGTTATCCATAGTAAAAGCGACATCGTTTAATGCAATGTGTAGCTGCTTGTTTTGCACGGCAAGGCTTTCTGATGATAGAGAAAGTGCATTCATGTCCAGTGTTGTAGAGGCCACGTTGGCGGTCAGCCCCGACTGCTTATCTTGTTTGACATCGAAAGGTGTGTTCAACGTCAAATTATCGAACTGTACGCGTTGTTCCGCTTGTGCAAATAGGGATTTTCCTAACTGTAAGTCAAGGTCACCGCTGGCGGCTAATCCAAGCTCATTCTGCTTGATATCGAAGGGTGTTTTAAGCGTAAGTGTATCGAGCTGTGCTTTTTGTTCAGCTTGAGTAAATAGAGGCTGCTCTAGCTGTAAATCAAGATTGCCGTTTGCTGCTAATCCCTGTTTATCACGTTTTACATCGAACGGCGTGTTTAGAGTTAGCTGATCAAATTGTGCGGCTATATCGGCCTGCGCAAAGAATGATTGTGTAGATTGTAAGTTAAGCGTTCCCGCCGCCGCTAGCTGATCGGCTGAAACAAAGTTTATATTGGCTTTTGAAAGTGCCAGTGTTGTAGATTTAGTAGAGGCTTTGTCTTGCTCTCCTAACGGTAAATCTAGGTTTTCAATTTGCGTGTTTAGGGTTAGGTTTTTGATGTCAAAAGTAGGTGCACCATTAACTTGCTGCTGAGTAAATTGAAAATTTGCTGCGAGATCCAGTTGGCCTTTGCCTTCGTTATATGGAGAAGGTAAGAAGTGACGAAAACTTTCTATTAGCAATCGTGTGTTTTTAATATCGACGTCAGCATTGGCTTGTTCTGGTGAGTAGTCAAATTGGCTATTTAAAGACAGTGTTGTTTCGTTGACGAGGGCGGATAGCGCTATTTCACCTTGCCAAGTGAGTTCTTGGCCGGATAGGTCTTCAATAGACAAATTTGTTAAGACGAATTTATCGGATTCAGCTGGGACGTTTAGGTCTGGCTGGCGAGATAAATCAACTTGGCTGTTTGTAAAGGAAAACGAAGGCAGTTTGATGGTCCAAGGTGCGCTCGTATTTTCTTCCGATTCAGCTTCTGGCTCAGGTTCTTGTTGGTCTTCCGGTGTAATGAATTGGGACGTATTAATACCGGCAACAATCCAATCTTTCTCTTTTTGAGAGACGACTAAGTTTAAACCTTCAATTTTGGCTTCTGAGATATGAACTGTTTTAGTCAAGAGTGGCCAAATTTCAACTTCGAAAACAGCGCGTTCAAGCGTCAAGGTGTCTTGCGATTTGTCATTAATAACAATGTTTTTCAAATCAACTTTAGGTGGGAAGAAATCAATAGACAGCTTGCCAACAGTTACATCTTCGCCTTGTTCTTGAAAATA
Source organism: Marinomonas rhizomae (assembly GCF_024397855.1). NCBI lineage: Bacteria > Pseudomonadati > Pseudomonadota > Gammaproteobacteria > Oceanospirillales > Oceanospirillaceae > Marinomonas > Marinomonas rhizomae. Next base: position 2,923,137 of record NZ_CP073343.1, on the reverse strand, counting down.
AGTGGTTAGATAGTGTTCAGCGACAAATGGCGCAGCCAGCCAAGTAGCCGTCGTTACACCAGTCAGAGCTGCAAATGGGTAAAAGACAAAGAGTCGAAAATGTCGGCGTGTCATCATAAAGTGCCTTTCTGCTGTGTATGTAAAAATAAGTGGCTATTGGTTAGTTGGTTCCGTCTTTTTCTTCTGGCTTTTTTAATGTGTCTGACGATTCATTGTCAGGCTCATTGATGTTCGTACTGTCTGCGGTTGATACGCCCTCAGAACGAATCGGCATGCGTAATAAATAAGTGCTGACGCAGAGGCCTATGGTAATTAATCCTATCGTTGCCCAAAAGCGAGAAACAATAAAGATCGAAATGGCCATACCGGCCCACATAAAAATAATGGCACGGTTTCTTGCTTTGCGAGGGATGCCATCTGAAGATTGCCAATCACGCACAATAGGGCCAAAGAATTTATGTTCAATCAACCATGTGTGGAATCGTACAGAGGAACGAGAGAAACACCAAGCAGCGAGTAACACCAGCGGTGTTGTGGGAAGTAAGGGAAGGAAAATGCCAATGATGCCTGTGATCAGAGAGAACCAGCCCAGCATCAAATATAAGATTCGCTTTCCTTGCATATGAATGCACTCTCTAAAGGGTAAATAAAAAAACGCGTTATCAACGTAAAAACGCGTTTTTCCAATTGAGCTATTTTCCTGAATTAAAAATAGCGGCCATGCTATCTTCTGCTTCGTTTTCAACCAGTGGCCAGCCACCAAGTCGTTTTAAGCGATTCACCATTTCACAAAATAGTTCTGCGGTTTTTTCCGTATCGTACTTTGCCGAATGTGCTTCGGAGTTACTGAATGGAATAGACGCCGCTTCACAGGCTTTTGCTAATACTGTTTGTCCAAATACCAAACCTGCTAGACTTGCGGTATCGAAGCTAGAGAAAGGGTGAAATGGGTTGCGCTTAATATCCACTCGCTCAATAGCTGCGTTTAAAAATCCGTGGTCAAATGCAGCATTGTGGCCAACAAGAATGGCACGTTTACAGCCAACAGACTTTAGTTCTTTTCGAACTTTGCTAAACATTTGGCCAAGTGCTTCGCTTTCTGGTATGTCTTGTCTATCGGGAGCAAAAGGGTCTATGCCTGTAAAGTCCAGCGCTGCTTTTTCAAGGTTTGCACCTTCAAATGGCTTAATCAAAAACTCTAATGTTTCATGGATATATAAGTCGCCATTTTCATCCATTCGAAGGATGCTGGCTGCCATTTCTAATAAAGCATCGGTTTTTTGATTAAAGCCTGCGGTTTCTACGTCGATAACAACAGGTAGGAAGCCGCGGAATCTATCTTTGATTTCATGGTTTGACAAAAGAAGGTCCTTAATTCTGCCGCTTGATCAACAGTAACGGTATACAATAGGATCGGATCATAACACATTTGATAATGCTTGAACGAGATGTCTAAATGGGAATTCCCCAACAACTTCTAATTCGCACAACATTTTTATTGGCTGCTGCCATGCCATTTATGCAAGCCCAGGCCATAACTCACTATCAATCCGGTATTTCGGATTCTGAGTGGCTACTTTCGGGCGACATTTTTTCGTGCAGTTTAACGCACCCCGTGCCGAACTATGGCGAAGGCCACTTTATAAAAGAAGCGGGCGAACCAATGAAGTTTATTTTGCAGCCGCAGAATGAAAAACTTGGTCCCGGTCAGGTGTATATTATTTCCCAAGCACCAGATTGGTCGCCGGGATTAAGGCCAGAAACCTTAGATATTCTGCCTTATCCGGGTTACGGGTTAACGGTGGAAGTGGGCGGCAAAGTCGCGGAACGAATGCTCACAAGTTTGGATCGTGGGCGTCATCCTGTTGTCGCAGGAACGGCCTGGGAAAACAATCGCGAGACTGTGGAAGTCGGCTTGTCGAATATTAACTTTGCCCCAGCGTACAATGAGTTTAGACGCTGTTTGGCTAGTTTGTTACCGGTGAACTACGATCAAATCGCCAGAACGGCGGCTCTGTTTCCAACCAATGGCGTGAACCTTACTGATCGAATTAAGGCGCGTTTGGATCTGGTTGCCTTATACGTGTCGTCTGACCCAAGTGTCGAGTACATATATATCGATGGTCATACGGATATTATTGGCTCTCGCCGAGATAACCGCGAACTGTCAAAAGTACGAGCAGAAAAAGTTACCTCGTATTTATTGGAAAAAGGCGTGCCCGCAGGGAAAATTATTTCTCGTTATCACGGTGAGCGCTATCCTGCTATGACGAATAATACGAGCCAAGGACGAGAACGTAACCGACGAGTGACGATTCGCTTGGAAAAAGCCGATGCTAGTTGATTTATGTATTATTTGATTCTCTATAATTTACTAAAAGGGCCCTGTTTTACTGAATTATCTTAGTAGAGCAGGGCTTTTTGCTTGCTAAGCAAGAATCGAGATCTTACACTTACAGCCCCTTTTTTTAAATTATTTGCGCCGCCATGTACTGGTTTTAAAGCATTGGCGTGGGAGCGCGAGCTCGTTGAGGAGAATAGAGATAATGTCTGACGTGAAGAAGGTAGTGCTTGCCTATTCTGGCGGCCTGGATACTTCCGTAATCGTGAAGTGGCTTCAAGAAGAGTATAACTGTGAAGTGGTTACCTTTACCGCTGATTTGGGTCAGGGTGAGGAAGTTGAACCAGCTCGTGCTAAAGCTCAAGCGTTGGGTATTAAGGAAATCTACATTGAAGATTTGCGCGAAGAGTTTGTTCGCGACTTCGTTTTCCCAATGTTCCGTGCTAACACTATTTACGAAGGCGAATACCTATTAGGTACGTCCATTGCGCGTCCTTTGATCGCTAAACGCTTGATCGAGATTGCCAATGAAACTGGCGCAGATGCCATTTCTCACGGCGCAACAGGTAAAGGTAACGACCAAGTACGTTTTGAGCTTGGCGCTTACGCGTTGAAACCTGGCGTTAAAGTGATTGCTCCTTGGCGTGAGTGGGACCTAACGTCTCGCGAAACCCTAATGGCGTACTGCGAAAAGCACAATATCCCAGTGGATTTTTCTACTAAGAAGAAAAAATCACCTTACTCTATGGACGCTAACCTACTGCACATCTCTTTTGAAGGTGACCAGTTGGAAGATCCATGGACAGAGCCAGAAGACGATATGTGGCGTTGGTCTGTATCTCCTGAAGATGCGCCAAATGAAGCAACTTACATCGAAATCGGTTACGAAAAAGGCGACCCAGTTTCTATCAATGGTGAAGCTATGTCTCCTGCAACCATCTTGGAAACATTAAACAAGGTTGGTGGCGCGAACGGTATTGGCCGTGTAGACATAGTTGAAAACCGTTTTGTTGGTATGAAAGCACGTGGTTGTTATGAAACACCTGGTGGCACCATCATGATGCGTGCGCACCGTGCGATTGAGTCTATTACGCTAGACCGCGAAGCGATGCACTTGAAAGACGAAATGATGCCTCGTTACGCGAAAATTATTTACAACGGTTTCTGGTGGTCTGAAGAGCGTCGCATGATGCAAGCGATGATCGACACGTCTCAGAAATATGTTAACGGTACGGTTCGTCTTAAATTGTACAAAGGCAACGTAACGGTTGTTGGTCGTCAATCTGAAAACAGCTTGTTCGATAGCTCTATCGCAACATTCGAAGACGATGCTGGTGCTTACGATCAGAAAGATGCTGCAGGCTTTATCAAGTTGAATGCGCTTCGTATGCGTATTGCCGCTCAAAAAGGTCGTGGTTTTCTAGATAACGATAAGTAATTACTTGTTGATATAGAAAATAAGCTTTCAAAAAACGCTCCATTCTTGCAGAATTGGAGCGTTTTTTATTTTTGTACACTTGGTCAGTATTCGCTGGTAAATTGACATAGCATGCATGCTTTGAAAAATGAGCAGTGGAATAAAATGTGCCGATAAAATAAGCACGCTGATCTTGAAGGAAGAGAATTATGACAATTTATAACTTTGGTTCGATTAACCTCGACCACCTTTATCAGCTAGATCATTTTGTTCGGCCAGGCGAGACCATGGCATCCAATAACTATCAGTGTTTATTGGGTGGTAAAGGGGCAAACCAATCCGTAGCTCTTGCTAAAGCTGGCGCTGACGTAAAACACGTTGGTGCGATTCATCACAGTGATCAAGCTGTGATTGATCAGCTAGAATCCCTTGGTGTTGATACCGGCTTGATAAACCGAATTGATGTACCAACCGGTCATGCGATTATTCAGCTAACCAAAGAAGCGGAAAACTCGATTATTTTGTACCAAGGCGCGAATCATGCGCTAACGGAAGAACAGGTTGACCAAGTATTGTCGCAAGCAAACGCTGGTGATTGGGTGTTACTACAAAACGAAACTAACCTGATTGAATACATCATGCGCAAAGCGCAAGAGAACAAAGTTAAGGTCGCATTTAATCCAGCGCCTATGGACGCGGAGCTCACTAAGAAAGTGCTTGGTTTTGTTGATTTGTTAATAGTTAACGAAGTCGAAGCCATGGATTTGATTGGCACGGCAGACATAGATAGCACGATTGAAGCGTTTCCAAAGGCTTATCCTGAGCTTGCTGTATTGATGACGCTTGGCAAAGCGGGTGTTTGTTACTTTAACGGTAATGAGAAGTTATCGGTAAAAGCCTTTTCTGTAGAAGCGGTTGATACCACAGCAGCTGGCGATACCTTTATTGGTTTTTGCTTGTCTTCTCTAATGAATGATGAAGATATGACGCAGGCCATTACTCGTGCCTGTGCCGCATCGGCTATTTGCGTTACTCGCTTAGGTGCCGCATCAGCAATTCCAACGCAAGATGAAGTGACGGCCTTTCTTGCTAAGCACAACCGTTAGCCAAAATACATTGCCAACAACGAATAGTGAAAAGAGGAATTGAAACATGGCTCGTAAAATTATAATTGATACAGATCCAGGTATAGACGATGCAATGGCGATCTTCTTCGCCTTTCAGGCACCACAGCTTGATGTACTAGGTTTAACGACAACCTTTGGTAATGTGTCTGTAGATTTGGCAACACAAAACGCCATCACCTTGACTGAGATTGCGAAAGTAAACGTGCCTGTTGCAAAAGGCGTTGCCGTACCAAGTAAGATTGCCCCACGCCCACATCCAGATTTTGTTCACGGTGCAGATGGCTTCGGTAATATTGATTGGCCAGCACCAAAAGGTAAAGCCATCGATAAAAGTGCCGCGCAATTTATTGTTGATACTGTCCGTGAGTTTCCAGGTGAAGTGACTATTATCGCTCTTGGTCCGCTAGGTAACTTGGCAAAAGCGTTGGAGATTGATCCAGAAGTGGCCAACTTGGTTGATGAAGTGGTTCTAATGGGCGGTACAGCAATTGAATACGGTAACGTATCGCCAGTAGCAGAAGCCAACATCATGAACGACCCTCATGCTGCTGATTTGGTTTTCACCGCGCCTTGGCAAGTGATCATGATTGGTTTGGACGTCACTCATCAAGTGTTGCTGGATAACCCGATTCTAGAACGTATTAGAGAAGCGAATCCTACTGAAGGTGGTTTCTTGTATGATTGCGCTCAGCATTACATTAATTTTTACAGCAGCCGCTTTGATATGGATGGTTGTTACTTCCATGATGCATCGACGATTGCCTATGTAATGGACCCGAGTATTTTTGGGGTAGAGCTTGGCGCGGTGCGTGTGGCTTGCGAAGGCATTGGTATTGGGCAAACGATTTTTGCACCACAAGGCATGACTTTCCCTGAACCACATTGGAACGATGTTCCAATGACACAGGTTTGCATGGAAGTGGACAGTGAAAAATTGTTGGCCTTGTTTGAGACAACCTTGTCTTAAACCGTTAGAATGGCGTAATCAAACTTGAAGGCATGGAGCATAACGTCCATGCCTTTTTTATTTATGAAGAGAAAAATATGAAATTATTAGTAAGAAATCTAGCCCGCAACACCACCGAAGAAGAGTTGAGAAGTTTGTTTGCCGTTCATGGTACTTTACAGTCTTGCACGATTGTGATGGACAAAGAAACGGGCGAATCTAAAGGCTTTGCCTTTGTTGAAATGCCAAAAGTGGGCGAAGCAAAAGTGGCAATCAAAACCCTAAACGGTATGGATGTTGATGGTTCTAAAATCCGCGTGAAGAAAGCGGAAGAGACAGCGAAAAAAGCGGACGGCGATGACGCAGAGTAAAATTCACACCTAGTGATCCGCTACGCTATCCTAGCTTATCTTTGTTATGGGCTAGGAATGAGCGTCGGCGAATTCTTTGATAAAGTTCACGTCTTTATCTGAAATGGTGTGATAGCTAAGTTTTATATAGTGTTTATTATGCTCGTTAAAAACATCCAGTTGCGGATCGCATAATACTTTTAGCGTGGCTATTTTTCCCTCATGAATTGCCTTCAACTCTAGCTTCACCATTTTAGACCCTTGTATACCTTCAGGTGCTTCCACTTCTATCATTTGTGTTGATATGTGTGTGCAATGAATAGGCATGGTTTTGCCATTGGTTAAATACAATGTGCCTGTCCAAAAGCAGCGAACGTAAGGCGAATGTGAAATAGACATTGGTTTATCCTTTACTGGGTGAAGATCCAAGGTCGTTGATGACTCTTCTAGGACAGCCATTATAGTGCAAGATGCTAGACAAGTGATAGCTAGATAAAACTGATATGAATCAAGGTGTTGCTGGGAACTTATCGGCAACACCTTGATTAGAGTGTATTACTAAGGCTGGTAGCGTCTGTTAGTTTTGTTGCTTAATTGTCTCGCCCAGAGCATTGATCAGGCTGTCGATTTCGGATTGCTCTGTTGTAAATGGCGGGGCTAATTGAATAGTATCAGCGCCATAACGTACATAATACCCTTTGTCCCACATGGCCATAGCGATTTGGAACGGACGTTTCGCTGGCTCGCCATCGATTGGCGCAATAGTAATACCTGCGGCAAATCCATAGTTACGAATGTCTGTGATCATAGGGCTGGCATCTTTCAGCTGGTGGACGCTGTTTTCCCAGCTTGAACTCATGCTGTTAACACGTTCAATCAAGCCTTGCTTCTTGATTTCATCAAGTGATGCTAGCGCCGCGGCACAAGCAATAGGGTGAGCCGAATAGGTGTAACCATGAGGGATTTCCAGCATGTAGTCAGGGCCGCCGTTATCCATGAAGGTATCGTAGATCTCTTGTTTGAAGGCCACAGCGCCCATTGGGATAACACCATTAGTTACTTGTTTTGCCATGGTAATCACGTCAGGCGTCACGCCAAAGGCTTCTGCGCCAGTTTTTGCGCCCATGCGGCCAAAAGCCGTAATGACTTCATCAAAAATTAACAAGATATTGTGCTGATCACAGATTTCGCGCAAACGTTGTAAATAGCCTTTCGGTGGCACAATCACACCAGCAGAACCTGACATAGGCTCAACGATCACCGCGGCAATGTTAGACGCATCGTGCATCATGATTAGATTTAGCAGGTCATCCGCGCGCTCTTTGCCTTGCTCGGCCATGCCTTTGGAAAACTCGCTGCCTGGAACTTGCGTATGAGGAAGGTGGTAGGATTCTAAACCTTGGCCGTAAAGCGTACGGTTTGCAGGAATACCACCGACGCTGAAACCTGAAATCCCCGCGCCATGATAACCTTTGGCACGACCGATGAATTTGGTCTTCGTACCCATGCCTTTTTTACGCCAGTAAGCCCGGGCCACTTTTAGTGCCGTATCGACAGATTCAGAACCAGAGCCTGTGAAGAAAATACGATTTAATCCCGCAGGCATAAACTCGGTAATCTGTTCCGCTAACAAGAAAGATTTCTCGTGACCGAATTGAAAAGCAGGGGAGTAATCAAGGGTTTTAACTTGCTGAGCTACCGCTTCGTTAATGGCTGGGTTGCTATGTCCCAAACCACAAGTCCATAAGCCAGACAGACCATCAAAAATCGTTCTGCCATCACTGTCGGTGTAATAGTTGCCAGCAGCAGAAGTGATTATGCGAGGATCTTTTTTGAATTGACGATTGCCTGTGTAGGCCATCCAATGGGCATCAAGCTGGGCTTGGGTTAAACGATGACTCATGGCATTCTCCCTCTAAAAAAGTGAAATCTAATAGAGTAAGAATGCCGAGCTGGAAAGGTTTAATAAATGCGATGTTATTTAAATTTAGGTTAGTCTTTAGTTAACTAAAGAGTCTTAACTAAAGGTCTATAACTTAATTAGGTAGACGTCTTGTCTTTGTACTCACAGAGGTCTTCAATAATACAGGCATCGCATTTAGGTTTACGAGCTACACAGATGTAGCGGCCATGCAAAATCATCCAGTGGTGAGCGTCCAAGAGAAATTCCTTTGGCACAAATTTCAGTAGCTTCATTTCTACTTCTAAGACGTTCTTTCCCGGTGCGACTTTTGTGCGATTACCAAAACGAAAGATATGCGTATCCACCGCCATGGCCACTTGTCGAAATGCCGTGTTTAAAACCACGTTGGCGGTTTTGCGGCCAACGCCAGGTAAGGCTTCAAGCTCTTCGCGCGTTTCAGGTACAACACTGTTGTGTTTTTCGATCAGAATCTGGCAAGTTTTAATGGCATTTTCGGCTTTGGCGTTAAATAAGCCAATGGTTTTGATATAGCTTTTTAAGCCATCTACGCCAAGGGCGAGCATGGTTTCTGGCGTGTTGGCCACAGGGAAAAGCTTGCGTGTGGCTTTGTTGACGCTAACATCAGTGGCTTGGGCTGAGAATAAAACCGCAATCAAAAGCTCAAAAGGCGAGTTGTATTCCAGCTCAGTTACGGGATTTGGGTTTTCAGCTCGTAAGCGAGAAAAAATCTCGTAGCGCTTGTCTTTGTTCACAGTAAATAGCCTTTATTTATTTTTTGACCCCCTCCCAACCTCCCCCTTGGCAGGGGGAGGGGCTTAGAGCTTTTTTATTCCTTCCCCTTATCTTCAAGGGGAAGGCTAGGAAGGGGTTGTCAATTTTTTGACCCCCTCCCAACCTCCCCCCTTGGCAGGGGGAGGAGCTTAGAGCTTTTTATTCCTTCCCCTTATCTTCAAGGGGAAGGCTAGGATGGGGTTATTAATTTTTTGACCCCCTCCCAGCCTCCCCCCTTAGCAGGGGGAGGAGCTTAGAGCTTTTTTATTCCTTCCCCTTATCTTCAAGGGGAAGGCTAGGATGGGGTTGTCTTGATCTTGGTGTAAAGTGTTAGC